>CBIHRK010000007.1:0-207874 GCA_966212465.1 uncultured Lacisediminihabitans sp. | reverse complement strand
AACTCCTCCACCGCCACCACACCACACCCCGCAACACACGCCACACCCGAACCCGCCCCAGAACCCGAACCCGACGCCCCCGCCGCCGAACCCGACGCAGCTCCCGAAGGGGCCGACGGCGTGAGCTTCTTCACGTCGATGATCTTGTTCGCCACCACATCGGACGGAGCCACAGTGTTCAGATCCGCGAGCGTCATCTGCGACGCGGGGATCACCCGCTTCGTGTTCCACGTCAGAGCGACCTTCCCGTTGGGAAGTTTGCCCACGACATCGCCCACGTAGGTCGAGCGGTTGGGGAGCCCGAGCTCGCGCGCGATCGCCGCCTCCGTCGGCGGCTTGAAGGCCAGCCTCATGCGAGCAGACGCCGCGCGCGCCCACGCCGCGGTGTTGGGCCGATCCGCCTCCATCGCCACGAGAGCCCGCTCCGCCATCTTGCGCATCCCTGGGTGGGTCGTCGCCAGATCCCACTCCGCTTCGGGAATCCACCGCGGCACCAGCACCTCCCTCGCGAGCGTCGATGCGCCCCCACCGTGGGTGAACACCTCATCGAGAAATGCCCTGATCGTCAACACCGTGTTCTCGTTGCCGATGAACCGCGTTCCTGAGGCATCCATCGATATCAACTTCGGCTGGAACGGAACGCCCACCGACTCAGGGAGGCGCACGCCCGACAGGTTCGCTCCCGCGAGGTTCTGAACGGCGTGGTAGAACTCGTGTGCAAATGCGAGCTCCGGTGCGACCACGCGAAACCGCGGTGTTCCATCGGGACCGAGCTCCGGGTACACCGATCTCGACGTGGCGCTGGTGGTGATGAGTCCAGCGGCTTCGCCGGGGAATCCGAGGATGGTGGAGAACTCGGAGTCGCCCCCGCTTATGAGCAGTTTGATCGACGACGGAGTTCCATCCTGGTTTCGGAAGAGGATTTTCGACCCGGGCCCTTGCACATCGGGCACGCTCTCCACCATGACTTTGCCGCGCGGGGATGACAGCACGCGATCGAGCTTCCACTTCGTCTCGTTGAGGAAGCCTTGCGGGTCGGGGTCGGCGGTCCACTTCGACGAGGGGATGGGGCCTTCTGTACCCGTGAACCAGGTCGGCGTCACCCCGACGCCCGGCGAGATCTCGTAGACGTCGAGCGTGGCATCGCCCACCGCTCTGAGCGCTTTCTGCGCAATGGGGTGCAGCCCGGGGGCTTCGGGATCGGGGAGGCGCAGATGGATGACGTTCTGCCCGAGCACCGGCGCTCCGGGTGCCGGCGGCGTCGGCGGCAGGGGCGCAGCGTCTGCAGGGGACGTCACCCCGACCACGAGGGCCCCGGCTACGACGGCGGCCGCGACCAGTGAAGCAATCACCCGACGAAACATCAACTACTCCCACAGCGCACGGCGGCTCGATCACGTGACCCATAGGAGGGCCTCCGCGGTCCACTAGACCAGCCGAATCGGACGACTACGTAGGGAAGCCCCACGGTGCTGCGGTCTCGGCCCCGATGGCACGGCGCGGTGTCGCTCCGACTACGTAGCGGCGGCGCCTTGTCAGGGGATGCACGTCAGGAGCTGACGGTGCTCGCGGGGCCGTGAGCGCGATGGGCGGGGCGCGAGCGTCTTAATGACGGCCGCCGCTAGAAGGGTCTTGAACAGTGAGGCATAAAGCAGCTATGGTGTCGATGTCCCCGCTCTCGACTTCCCGCCCGTGCCCCGAGGGGCGGGTCGAACACCCTCCTCCACGTGCCGGCCGGTACATCGCCCCCGACAAACGGTGTGGCGCGTGGGGGAGGGTCCCGGCGGGGACCCTTCGAGAGCCTCAGGGACCGGGCACTTCGAGAGCCTCAGGGACCGGACCCTTCGAGGGCCTCAGGGACCGGACGCTTCGAGAGCCTCAGGGAACGGCGGTCTGCTCTGCCCCACAATTGGGGTGATCGGGGGCGGGGACAGGGCGGCGGCGCGCTGCTACCGTGTAGACCGATAGCCGGGGGCATACGTCTTCCGGGGTCTCCTGGGTCGTGATCGCAGCGCGGGGGCGCAGCATCCGACGTCGTCCAGGTTCGTCTCGAATCGGGTACTCGAGACCAGACCCGATCGCCGCCGCGACTGCCAGGGAGCGGCGGCGATCAGTCTGATCGACAGCCGCCGGCTAGCGGATCGGCTCAGGCCGCGTGCGCCTGAGCGGCTTCGAGGTCGTCCATGACCTCGACGTGGGTGGGCTGAACGGCGGGCATGAGCGGCATCGGCTCGAGTGAGGGGCTCGCCACCGGGGTGGCTTCGTGCGCCGGCATCCGTGCGGGGGCCGGGAGCCCGAGCTGGGCGGCGATGTCGTGGGCGAGGGTCTCGGCCACCGTTGCGCCGAACAGAACCTCCGTGTCGCCCTTCCTGCGGAGGTTCACCGACCACATGCCGTCGACCCCGAACGCCTTCGTCAGACGCTCGCGAACGAGCTCGTACGCCAGCTTCTGCACTTCCTCCGTCTGGGCCGGGGTCAGCGCACGATTGCGCTTCCGCGAGAAGTTCATCATGAACGGCCTTTCGACAGTGGAGCTCGTACACGCTCATTGTCGGTTACCGCTGCCGGAAACCGGGGTCCGACACTCCGCTTAACCGGGTTCGGGCCCCGGAAATCCGGGGCCCGAACGCGCGATCGGAGGTCTACTTCTCCCCGTCGAACACTTCCTCCTCCATGGCGTCGTAGCCCTCCACCTGCGGGTCGCCGTGCAGGCCGCCGGAGAGCGCGTACTCCTCCTCGGGCGAGAGCACGAGACTGTTGCGGCGGAACAGGGCGAAGAGGGCGAGCCCCACCACGTAGACGATGATGATCGCCACGATCGCCGGGAGGAACGCCGGGTTGAAGAACAGGAATCCGATGAAGATCAGCAGCGAGATGACCCCGGCCACCACGGCTCCCGGGATGCCGACCGGGCTCTTGTAGGGCCGTTTCGCGTTCGGGAACTTCTTGCGCAGGATCACGAAGGACACCATCTGCAGGATGTAGGAGACCACGGCCCCCCACACGGCGATGTTCAGCACGATGGCGCCCGCCGCGCTGCCGGCGCCGCCCGTCGCATCCACCACGGCGAGGGCGATGAATCCGATCACCGCGCCGATGAGCAGGGCCACCCAGGGAGTCTGCCGTTTGCCGGTGAGCGAAAGGAACTTCGGGTAGTAGCCGGCCCGCGAGAGCGAGTACATGTTGCGGCCGTAGGCGAACATGATCCCCTGGAGCGAGGCGAGCAGCCCGATCAGGGCGAACAGGGCGAGCACGGCCGCCGCGCTCTTCGGCAGGAACGCCCGGAAGCCGTCGAGCAGCGGCTCGGCCGAGGTGCCCATGGCGGTCGAGCCGGTCACCGCGGTGTTGACCACGAAGATGACGACGCCGCTCACAATGAGCGTGATGTACGCCCAGATGCCGGCGCGGGGGATGTCCTTGGCCGGGTTGTGCGCCTCCTCGGCGGCGAGCGGCAGCTCTTCGATGCCTAGGAAGAACCACATGGCGAACGGCAGGGCAGCGATGATCGGGAGCACACCGCCCGGCAGGAAGGTGGAGCCGCCCGGCTGAACCTTCGTGTCGAACAGCTTGTCGAAGTGCACGGCCCCGTTGGCGAAGGCGAGCACCACGAAGACCGCGAGGATGGCCAGCGAGATCACCGACACCACGATGGCGAACTTGAACGAGACGCTCGCCCCGGCCGAGTTGAGGAGGATGAAGACGGCGTAGAGGATGATCCACCAGGCCCACCCTGGAAGGTGCCAGCCGAGCAGATCCGAGGTGATGTTGTCGGCGTAGGAGGCGGAGAAGTAGACCACCACGGCCGTGGTCGCGACGTACTCGATCGACTCGGCGAGCCCGTTGACGAAGCCGCCCCAGGGGCCGAGCGCGGCCCGCGCGAAGGAATACGCACCGCCGGTGTGCGGCATCGCCGCCGACATCTCGCCGATGGAGAACAGCATTCCGAAGTACATGACGATGACGATGACGACGGCGATCGTCATCCCTCCGAAGCCGGCGGTCGCCAGCCCGAAGTTCCAGCCGGAGAAGTCTCCGGAGACGACGGCCGCGATGCCGAGCCCCCAGATCCCCCAGAATCCGGCGGAGCGCTTGAGGCTCCTCTTCTCGAAGTAGCCCGCCTCTGCTTTGGTGTATGTGACGCCGGACACCGAGTTCTCTGCCATGCATTCCTCCAGGACGGAAAAAGTGGGGGGTCGCCTGCCGCCGCAGGTTATCGAGAGCATGGCGTTTATTGGTACCTGGTGTCTACCTTTGGATGTAAATAGCTTGTTACAGTGACTGCTGATCGGGTTAGTCCGCTCGTGGTGTAATGGTCGAAATCGACCCGAACTGGAGGGGCCAGCATGCAGGCAACCCGCACCGGAATGCTCACGATCGAGCAGCTCGAATCCCTCATCGATGCGGGCGAGATCGACACCGTCATCGTGGCGTTCACCGACATGCAGGGCCGACTGGTGGGCAAGCGGGCGTCGGCGCGGCTCTTCAAAGACGAGATCGCGCGGCACGGCGCGGAGTGCTGCAACTACCTGCTCGCCGTCGACGTGGAGATGAACACGGTCGACGGCTACTCCATCTCCTCCTGGGAGAAGGGCTACGGGGACATGGCGATGATCCCCGACCTCTCCACCCTGCGGCTCGTTCCGTGGCTGCCCGGCACCGCGCTCGTGATGGCCGACCTCACCTGGCTCGACGAGACGCCTGTCACGGCGTCGCCCCGCGAGATCCTCAAGACGCAGCTGCGCAGACTCGAGGCCCGAGGGCTCGCCTCCTTCGTGGGCACCGAGCTCGAGTTCATCGTCTTCGACAACAGCTACCGGGACGCCTGGAGCCGCGGCTACGTCGGTCTCACACCCGCCAGCGACTACAACATCGACTACGCACTGCTCGCCTCGACACGGATGGAGCCGCTACTGCGCGACATCCGCGTCTCGATGGAGGGCGCCGGGATGTACTGCGAGGGCGTGAAGGGGGAGTGCAACCTGGGGCAGCAGGAGATCGCCTTCCGCTACGACGACGCCCTGGTGACCTGCGACAACCACTCGATCTACAAGAACGGGGCGAAGGAGATCGCCGACAAGCACGGCAAGGCGCTCACGTTCATGGCCAAGTTCAATGAGCGCGAGGGCAACTCGTGTCACATCCACATCTCGTTCCGTGGAGCGGACGGGAGCGCCGTGTTCGCCGACCCGGACGACGAGCTCGGGATGTCGACGCTGTTCCGGCACTTCCTCGCCGGCCAGCTGAAGACCATGCGCGAACTCACCCTCTTCTTCGCGCCGAACATCAACTCCTACAAGCGCTACGTCGACGGGAGCTTCGCCCCGACCGCGGTGGCCTGGGGACTCGACAACCGCACGTGCTCCCTGCGCGTGGTGGGCACGGGACTCGGGATGCGGGTGGAGAACCGTGTCCCCGGCGGCGACGTGAACCAGTACCTCGCCACCGCGGCGCTCATCGCCGGCGGGCTCTACGGGATCGAGCACGAACTGGAGCTCGAGCCGATGTTCGAAGGCAACGCCTACGCGAGCGACGCCCCGCGTGTGCCGACGACGCTGCGCGAGGCGGCGGAGCTGTTCGCGGCCTCCGAGATCGCGCGGGAGGCCTTCGGCCCGGAGGTGGTGGAGCACTACCTCAACAACGCGCGCATCGAACTGAAGGCGTACGACGCCGCGGTGACGGACTGGGAGCGGGTGCGTGGTTTTGAGCGGTTCTGAGAGTCCGGTCCCTGAGGTGCTCGAAGGGGCCGCCTCGAGTGCCTCGGCGACCGGCGCTCCGCTGATCGGGTTGACGACGTATCTGGAGCGCGCGCAGACGGGCGTATGGGACGTTCAGGCGGCGTTCCTGCCGCGGCAGTACTTCGACGCGGTGACCCGTGCGGGAGGCATCGCGGTGCTGCTGCCCCCGCAGCCGGTGTCGGCATCCATCGTCTCCCGGGTGCTCGACGGCCTGGACGGGCTGATCGTCACCGGCGGCAAGGATGTCGACCCCGCCCGCTACGGCCAGGAGCCTCACCCGCTCACCGACGAGCCGCGACTCGACCGGGACGCCTGGGAGGATGCGCTGCTCGCGGGCGCGATCGAGCGGGACCTGCCGTTCCTCGGCATCTGCCGCGGACTGCAGGTGCTGAACGTGGCCCTCGGCGGCACGCTGCATCAGCACCTGCCCGAGGTGGTGGGCTCCGACCGGTACAACGCGGGCGGCGGCCGATTCACCGTGAACGAGGTCTCCGTCGAGCGCGACGGCGTCGTGCCCGCCCTGCTGGAGCACGCGGCGACCCTTGACGTGAAGTCCTACCACCACCAGGCCGTCGACCGCCTCGCCGAAGGGCTCGTCGTCACCGCGCGGAGCGACGACGGCACGGTGCAGGCCGTCGAGCTGCCGTCGGCCTCGTTCGGCGTGGCCGTGCAGTGGCATCCGGAGGAGGATGCCGACGACCTCAGGCTGTTCGCCGGGCTCGTCGACGCGGCGCGCGAGAGGACGCGGGCATGAGCGCGATCACGCTGGTGAACCCGGCGACCGGCGAGGGATTCCAGTCGCTCCCGCACAGCACCGTCGAGGAGGTGGACGACGCGGTCGCCCGCGGCCTGCACGCCCAGAAGACCTGGGCGGCGCTCGCGCCCGTCGAGCGGGCGAACGCGCTGCGGAGGTTCGCCGCGGCGGTCGGCGAGGCGAACGAGGAGCTCGCGCGGCTCGAGGTGCTGAATTCGGGGCATCCGATCTCCCAGGCGCGCTGGGAGGCGGGGCACGTGCGCGACGTGCTCACCTATTACTCCGCGGCGCCGGAACGGATGCTCGGGCAGCAGATCCCGGTCGCCGGCGGCCTGGACGTGACCTTCCTCGAACCGCTCGGAGTCGTCGGCGTGATCGTGCCGTGGAACTTCCCGATGACCATCGCGAGCTGGGGTTTCGCGCCTGCGCTCGCCGCGGGCAACGCGGTGGTGCTGAAACCGGCCGAATGGACGCCGCTCACCGCGATCCGTCTCGCCGGGCTCGCCCTCGAGTCGGGTCTGCCGGAGGGGCTGTTCCAGGTGCTCCCCGGCCAGGGCTCGGTGGTGGGCGAACGCTTCGTGTCGCATCCCGACGTACGCAAGATCGTGTTCACCGGATCCACCGCCACCGGCCGACGCGTGATGGCCGGCTGCGCGGATCAGGTCAAGGCGGTCACCCTCGAGCTGGGTGGCAAGAGCGCCAACATCGTGTTCGCCGACGCAGACCTGGAGAAGGCCGCGGCATCCGCCCCCTCCAGCGTCTTCGAAAACGCAGGACAGGACTGCTGCGCGCGCTCGCGGATCCTCGTGGAGCGCTCGGTGATGGAGAAGTTCCTGCAATTTCTGGAGCCGGCGGTGCAGGGGTACCGGGTGGGGGCGCCGGGGGAGGAATCCACTGAGATGGGGCCGCTCGTCTCCGCCGCGCACCTGGAGAAGGTGCGGTCGTTCGTGCCGGACGATCGGCAGGTCGCGTTCCGCGGGAGTGCTCCGGATGGCGCGGGCTTCTGGTTTCCGCCCACGGTGCTGCTGCCCGGCTCGCGAGACGATCGCGTCGTGACCGAGGAGATCTTCGGGCCCGTGGTGAGCGTGCTCCCCTTCGACGACGAGGCGGACGCCATCGCCCTGGCGAACGCCTCGATCTACGGGCTGAGCGGCTCGATCTGGACGCGCGACGTGGGCCGGGCCATCCGCGTGGCGCGGGGAGTGGAGAGCGGCAACCTCTCCGTGAACTCCAACTCGAGCGTGCGCTACTCCACCCCGTTCGGCGGCTACAAGCAGAGCGGGCTCGGCAGGGAACTCGGGCCGGACGCCGCAGCGGCCTTCACCGAGACCAAGAACGTCTTCATCGCAACCGACTGACAGGAACACGCATGGCAATCACCAGGATCGACCTCACGCAGCGCCTCGCCGGCAAGGTCGCCGTCGTCACCGGGGGTGCGAGCGGCATCGGCCTCGCCACGGCCCGGCGGCTGGCGGCGGAGGGCGCGAGGGTGGTGATCGGCGACTTCAACCCGGAGACCGGTGCGGCCGCGGCGGCGGAGGTGGAGGGCCTCTTCGTGCAGGTCGACGTGACCGACGAGGCGCAGGTGGACGCGCTGTTCGACACAGCGCAGGCCACCTACGGCTCGGTGGACATCGCCTTCAACAACGCGGGGATCTCGCCTCCCGACGACGACTCGATCGAGACCACCGAGCTGCCCGCGTGGCAGCGGGTGCAGGACGTCAACCTCAAGTCGGTGTACCTGTGCTCGCGCGCGGCGCTGCGGCACATGGTGGCGCAGCAGTCGGGCTCGATCATCAACACCGCCTCGTTCGTGGCGGTGCTGGGCTCGGCGACGAGCCAGATCTCCTACACCGCGTCGAAGGGCGGGGTGCTCGCCATGAGCCGCGAACTGGGCGTGCAGTTCGCACGCCAGGGCATCCGCGTGAACGCGCTGTGCCCCGGGCCGGTGAACACGCCGCTGCTGCAGGACCTGTTCGCCAAGGATCAGGAGCGGGCCCAGCGACGCCTCGTGCACATTCCGAAGGGGCGTTTCGCCGAGCCGGAGGAGCTCGCCGCGGCGGTCGCCTTCCTGGCGAGCGATGACGCGTCGTTCATCACCGGCTCCACGTTCCTCGTCGACGGCGGGATCAGCGCGGCCTACGTAACCCCCCTCTGATGACGACGGCGGGGGACGCCCTGTTCCGCCCGGTGCGGGCGGGCAACGCCTTCGAGGAGACGGTCGCGCGCCTGCTGCAGGCGGTGCGGCTCGGCATCGTGGCGCCCGGGGAGGCGCTTCCACCGGAGCGGGATCTCGCCGCCCGCTTCTCCGTGAGCCGCGACACCGTGCGGGAGGCGATCCGGGAGCTCTCCGAGGCCGGGTTCCTCGTCTCCCGGCGCGGACGGTACGGCGGCACGTTCGTGGTCGATGCCCTGCCGGATGCCGAGGCGGAGGCATCCGTTCCGCTCACGCCCGCCGAACTCGAGGACGTGCTCGCGCTGCGCGGCATCCTTGAAGTAGGGGCCGCGCGCTCAGCCGCCGGGCTCACGCTCTCGGCCACGGATCGCGAACTGCTCTGGGGGCGGCTGAAGGAGGCCTCGGGGGCACCGGTGGACGACTACCGGCGCCTCGATTCGCGGCTGCATCTGGCCATCGGGGAGCTCGTGGGGGCGCCGTCGCTGGTGCCGCTGCTGGCGGAGAACCGGATGCTCATCAACACGCTGCTCGACAGGATCCCGCTGCTCCAGGCGAACATCGAGCACTCGAACGAGCAGCACGAGGCGATCGTGATCGCGATCCTCACCGGAGACGTGGAGCGGGCGGGCGCGGCGATGGAGGAGCATCTGGCCGGGTCGGCGGCGCTGTTGCGGGGGTTTCTGGCGTAGCGGGGGCCGGGCGCTTCGAGAGCCTCAGCGACCGGGGGCCGGGCGCTTCGAGAGCCTCAGCGACCGGGGGCCGGGCGCTTCGAGAGCCTCAGCGACCTTCGAGGGCCTCAGCGACCTTCGCGGGCCGGGGCCGCGGCCGCCAGGGCGGACGCCACCGCCGAGAGGGCGGGGGAGTCGAGCGACCACTGCTGCCAGAAGAGCGGCACGTCGACCGGATGCCCCCGGTCCAGCACCACGAGACGCCCCGACTCCAGGTGCTCCCGCGCCTGCAGCTCCGGGATGGCAGCCCACCCGAGACCGAGCGTGACCGCCTCCAGGAACTCGAGCGACGCCGGCACGTAGTGCGTGGGCGGCGAGAGCTCGCGCCGCGAACGCGAGCGGAGGTACCGGTGCTGCAGGTCGTCGTCGCGGTTGAACACGACCATGGGGGCGGCGGCGAGAGCCTCCGGGGTGGGACCGTGCGGCATCCACCGGTCGCGGAAGGCGGGGCTCGCCATGGCGAGGTAGCGCATGCCGCCGAGCCGTGCGACCGTGCAGCCCTGCACGGGCTCCGGGTCGGAGGTGACCGCACCCATGACGGTTCCGAGGCGCAGCAGCGTGGTCGAGTGATCCTGATCCTCGATCCTGATGTCGAACGCGAGGCCCGGCACCGTGGCGAGGGCGGGCAGCACCCAGGTGGCGAGCGAGTCCGCGTTGACGGCGAGCGGCAGGCTCACCCACTCGTCCCCGCGCGGATGCAGCGCCGCCAGCGCCTCCCGCTCCAGGAGGTCCACCTGCCGGGCCAGTCGGGCGATGGCCAACCCGGTCTCCGTGGGTTGCACCGGCTTGGAGCGCTGGAGCAGCACCACCCCGACCTGCTGCTCGAGCGCCTTGATCCGCTGGCTCACCGCGGACGGGGTCACGCTGAGCGCCCGGGCGGCGGCCTCGAAGCTGCCGCCGTCGACGGCGGCGATGAGGGTTCGGAGCTGATCGAGTTCCATGAAGCAATGCTAATGAGAGATCAGAAACATTAGCTGGGGTGGGGGGTCGCCTGCCCGTAGCGTTGAGGCGTGATCCTCTCCGCCGCGCTCGCCGGCTTCCTCTCCGGAGCGACCCTCATCGTGGCCATCGGGGCGCAGAACGCGTTCGTGCTGCGCACCGGCATCGAGCGACGCAACGTGGCCCTGGTGGTGGCGATCTGCGCGGCATCCGACCTGGTGCTGATCGCGCTCGGCGTGGCGGGGATGGGCGCCCTGGTCAAGGCGGCGCCCGTCGCCCTGGTGATCGTGCGCTGGGCGGGAGCGGCGTTCCTCTTCGGTTACGCGGTGTTCGCTCTGCGTCGCGCCATGAGGCCCCGACCCCTCGAGGCCGCGGATGCCGCCCCCACCGCCGCACTCGCTGCGGCGCTCACCTGCCTGGCGCTCACCTGGCTCAACCCGCACGTCTATCTGGACACCCTCGTGCTGCTCGGCTCCCTCGCGGCGACCCACCCGGGGGCGGGTCGCTGGTGGTTCGGCGCCGGGGCGGGGCTCGCGAGCATCGTGTGGTTCAGCCTGCTCGGATTCGGCGCGCGCCTGCTCGCCCCCGTGTTCGCCCGGCCGACGGCCTGGCGCGTGCTCGACGCGGCGATCGCGGTGCTCATGGCGACGCTGGGCGTGCTGCTGCTGGCGCGCTGACCGCGCCCGCGCTACGGGGTCGGCGGCGTCTTCGGCGTGCGCGGTGCGCGAGGCTTGGTGGCCGGGTTGGTGCTGGCCGCGGGGGCGTCGGCGGCGGGTTTCGTGGCCGCAGGCCGCGAGACCGCGGGCTTGGCCGACGTCGTCTTGGGCGTGGCGGAGGGGGTCGTCGGCATGGGCTTGGTGACGGCCGACGTGGTCGCGGCCGGCGTCGTAGCAGCCGGAGTCGTCGTGGCCGGAGTCGCCGCAGCCGGAGTCGTCGTGGCGGCGGGGGCCGCGGCGGGCGCCGGGGTGGGAGCGACGGGCGCGGAGGGTGCCGCCGCGGCATCCTTCGCGGCAGGCGCGACCGGCTCGTGCCTCGCCACGTAGAGCTGCGCTGCGCGGGTCGCCACGAGCAGGAACCGCACGAGCAGGAACAGCACGCCCACGACGATCGCCGCGCACACCAGGAAGAACAGGCCACCGATCACGGCGCTCAGCACGCCGAAGATGCTGTGACCGGGGATGAGGGGGTTGATCATGGCTAGGCCTCCAACTCGTCTGCTTCGCGGGACTCCTCGACGACCGAACCGATGGCGAGCGCCGCCGTGATGCCCCACCCGATCCAGGCGAGCACCAGCCGCCAGTCGCGCGGTCCCTTGCGAGTGGACTGGATCACGCCGATCGCCCCGAAGAGGGCGCCGATCACGGCTCCGTTGAAGAGGAATTTGCGCATGGGGGCTCCATTCGGTCGTCCACCACGCTACCCGCAAACGCCGGAGCGCACAGCGCTGCTGCTCTAGGGTTGACACCGACGAAAGGATGCCGTGCGCACTGCGATCCTCGGAGCGGCGCTCCTTGTACTAGGCGCTGTCGCCGTGATCACCGGCATCCTTCCCGGCAGCGAGGCACTCGCGCTGTGGGAGCGGGTCTGGCCCATTCTGCTGTTCGTGGTCGCGATCACCGTGGTCACGGAGCTCGCGGCCGAAGCCGGTCTGTTCCGGGTGGTCGCGGAGCGCACCGCGCGCTGGGGGCGGCACCGCGCCTGGCTGCTCTGGCTGCTCGTGCTGGCCCTGGCGGTGCTCAGCACGATCTTCCTGTCGCTGGATACGACGGCCGTGCTGCTCACCCCCGTGGTGGTGCTGCTCGCGCGTCATGCCGGGCTCTCGCCCCTGCCGTTCGCTCTCACCACCGTCTGGATCGCCAACACCGCCTCGCTTCTCCTGCCCGTCTCGAATCTCACCAACCTGCTCGCGCTGCACCTCATGGGCACGACACCGGTGGAGTTCGCGGCCCTGATGGTGGTGCCCGCGACGATCGCGATCGTGGTGCCGGCCGTCATCCTCTTCCTCGTCTTCCGGCGCAGCCTGCTCGTGCGCTACGAGGTCGGCGAGAGCGCAGAACCGGTCGATCGCGTGCTGCTGGTCGCGAGCGCGATCGTGGTCGTCGCCCTGCTGCCGCTGCTGGTCTCCGGGATCCCGGTGTGGATGCCGGCGCTCGGCGCCGCCGTGGTGCTCGTCATCGTCTTCCTCGCCCGCCGGCGCAGCGCACTCCGTTTCGGGCTGCTGCCGTGGCAGCTCATGCTCCTGGCCGGCGGACTGTTCCTCGTGGTGGAGGCGGCGCACGCGCTTGGTCTCGGCGAGGTGCTCGCCGCAGTCTCGGGCACGGGTCATTCCCCGCTCGATCTGCTCCGGCTCGCCGGGTCGGGGGCTGTCGGGGCGAACGCGATCGACAACCTGCCCGCCTATCTGGCGCTCGAGCCGGTCGCCGGGGATCCGGTGCGGCTCGCGGCCCTGCTGATCGGCGTGAACGCCGGCCCGCTGATCACGCCGTGGGCGTCGCTGGCGACCCTGCTCTGGCACGAGCGCCTGGTGTCGCTGGGTGTCGAGATCTCCTGGCGGCGCTACATGCTGCTCGGTCTGCTCGCCGCCCCGCTCACCGTGGTGCTGGCGACGCTCGGTCTCGCGCTCGCGCACGGCGGCTGATCGGCCCGCTTTCGGGGGCCGCTTAGCTGCAAGAACACTGGCAACTCACTGGCAAACTGACCGATCGGACAGTTTCTGACCGATCGGTCAGAATAGGGTCGATCGCATGTCGACCTCATCCGATGACCTGCGCTCGATCGCGCTCGCCGAGTTCACGACCGCGGGCTACTCGGCCACGTCGCTGCACCGCATCGCCGAGCTCGCCGGGCTCTCCAAGTCGAGCGTGCTGTACCACTACTCGTCGAAGGAGACCCTGCTCGAGGCGGCCGTGCAACCGGCCATCGACAGGATGGCGGCGATCCTCGACGAACTCGCCGCCGGCCCGCTCACCCCCGAGCGTCGCGTTCAGTTCCTCGAGGAGTTCGTGGACTTCATCCTGGAGCACCGCCGCGAGGTCAATATGTTCATCAACCAGGGCCCCTCGCTCGTGGACGTGCCGGTCATCGACCGCGCGAACGAACTGGTGATCCGCCTCGCCGAGTTCTTCGCCGCGACGACGGCGAGCATCGAGGACAAGATGCGCTTCGGCATCGCCCTGGGCGGCGCGGCCTACACGCTCTGCTCGCAGGACTCCTTCGGCTTCGACAGCCCCATCGATGAGACCAGGGCCGCTCTCATCACCATCATGACGGAGCTGCTGGCTCCCGTCTCGACCCGCACCCCGGAGTAGATCGTGGCCACCCTCCTCTATCGTCTCGGACGTTTCGCATACCGCCGCCCCTGGCGCGTCATCGGCGTCTGGTTCGTGCTCTTCGTCGGGATCCTCGGCGGAAGCTTCGCGCTCGGCGGTCAGACGCAGGAGTCGTTCGCGATCCCCGGCACCGAGTCGCAGGCAGCGCTCGACCGCCTCGACGCGGTGTTCCCGTCGGTGGCGGGCGCGAGCGCGCAGGCCGTCGTGGAGGTGCCGGCCGGGGCATCCGTCAACGACGCCCCGTACAAGGCGGCGATCGAGAAGATGGACGCCGCGCTCGCGAAGATCCCCGGCGTGGACTCGGTGGTGAGCCCGTACTCGAAGTACGCGGGCAGCTCGATCAGCTCCGACGGCACCATGGCGCGCACCCAGATCCAGCTCGTCGGGGCGTCGAGCGACGTGAGCGCCACCACGCTCGACCGGATCAAGGCGACGGCCTCGATCGGTGAGGATGCCGGGCTCACCGTGGCCTTCGGCGGTCAGGTCTTCTCCGACAACACCTTCGGCATCACCATCACCGAGGTGTTCGGCGTCGTGTTCGCGGGCGTGGTGCTGCTCATCACCTTCGGCTCGCTCATCGCCGCCGGGATGCCGCTGCTCAGCGCCCTGGTCGGCGTCGGGATCGTCACCGGCGGGATCAGCGCGATCTCCGCATTCACCACCGTCTCGAGTTCCGCCCCGCTGCTCGCGCTCATGATCGGGCTGGCCGTCGGCATCGACTACTCCCTGTTCATCCTGTCGCGGCACAGGAATCAGCTCGCGAACGGCGAAGACCCCGAGGAATCCGCCGCCACCGCGGTCGGCACGGCCGGCAGTGCGGTCGTGTTCGCCGGCGTCACCGTCATCATCGCGCTGCTCGGCCTGCTCGTCGTGGGCATCCCGTTCCTCAGCGTGATGGGGGTCGGCGCCGCCTTCGCAGTGCTCGTGGCCATCGGCGTCGCGACCACGCTGGTGCCCGCCCTGCTCGGTCTGGCCAAGGGGCGGCTGCGCCCCAAGGAGGGTTCGCGCGCGTGGAAGCGCGCCACCGTGCACACCGAGGGCTCGAAGCCCACACTCGGACTGCGCTGGGTGCGCGGCGTGATGAAGCGCCCGGTGCTCGCCACGCTCGCGGTGGTCGCCGTGCTCGGCACGCTCGCCATCCCAGCGCTCAGCCTCGACCTCAACCTGCCCGACGGCGCCTCAGAACCGAAGGGCTCGACGCAGCGTCAGGCCTACGAGATGATCCAGCGCGGATTCGGCGCCGGGTACAACGGGCCGCTCATCGTGGCCGTCGACATCACCCAGACCACCGACATCCAGGGCGATCTGAACGCCATCTCGGCGCGGCTGAAGACGCTCGACGACGTGGCCTACGTGAGCCAGGGTCTTCCGGATGCCGGACTCGACACCGCCATCATCCAGGTGATCCCCTCCAGCGCTCCGAACGCGACCGCCACCAAGGATCTGGTGCAGTCGATCCGCGACCTGCAACCCTCCATCGCGGCGCGGTATGACACCCCCATCTCGGTGACCGGCTCCACGGCGGTGGGCATCGACATCTCGAACCGTCTGAGCGCCGCGCTCCTCCCGTTCGGGGCGATCGTGGTGGGGCTCTCGATCATCCTGCTCATGATGGTCTTCCGCTCGGTGCTCGTGCCGATCAAGGCGGCCGTCGGCTTCCTGCTCTCGGTGCTCGCTTCGTTCGGCGTCGTCGTCGCGGTATTCCAGTGGGGCTGGCTCTCCACCGTGTTCAACGTCGAGAACCCGGGACCGATCCTCAGCTTCATGCCGATCCTGCTCATGGCGGTGCTCTTCGGCCTCGCCATGGACTACGAGGTGTTCCTGGTCTCGGGCATGCGCGAGGCATTCGTGCACGGGGGCGACGCGAAGAAGGCGGTCGAGGTGGGATTCGGCAACGGCGCCCGGGTGGTCACCGCCGCGGCACTCATCATGTTCTTCGTCTTCATCGCCTTCGTGCCCGAGGGCTCGGGCACGATCAAGCCGATCGCGCTCGGGCTCGCCACGGGCGTCGCCTTCGACGCCTTCCTGGTGCGGATGACGCTGGTGCCCGCCGTGATGACCCTGCTGGGTCGTTCCGCCTGGTGGATGCCGCGGTGGCTGCAGCGCCTGCTGCCCAACATGGACATCGAGGGGGAGCGCCTTCGCGAGCACCGCGAGGCGGTGGTCTGGGCGCTCGACCAGCGCGGTTCCGCGATCAGCCTGGACGGTCTCGTCGCCGGCTCCGCCGAGCATCCGCTCGGCCCGCTGACCCTCTCCGTGCCCGAGGGGGCGCTGGTGCTCGCGAGCGGCGACGTGACCGACCGCCGGCTGCTCGCGGCGACCCTGGGCGGCCGCCTCGACCCGGTCTCCGGTCGTGCACAGGTGGCGGGGCATCCGCTTCCCTCCGAGTCGGGCCGGGTCGCGCGTCTCGTGGCGATGGCCGACGTGGGCGGCCTCGAACGCGGCGAGTCCGCCGCGACCGTGCGCGAGCTGATCGAGGAGCGCATGCGCTTCACCCAGCCCTGGTACCGGTCGTTCACCGCCTGGCGTCGCGTGCAGCGCTGGATCGCGCGCATCAACGCGTCGCTCGCGACCGTCGTCCCCGACGCGACGCCCGTGCGGGGAACCAGCGTGGTCACCCAGCTGCCGCAGCGCGAGCGCGCCGTGGCCCTCGCCGCGGCCGCCCTCGCCGAGGGGACGCCCGTGGTCATGCTCGATCAGCTCGACGCCTTCGCCGACACCGCCGACGAGACCGCGTACCTGCGGGCCGTCTGCCGGCTGGCCCCGGCATCCACCACCATCGTCGTCGGCACGCCCCACCCCGTGCGAGCGGCCGACACCCAGACCAGCGACGGACGCGCCATCGCCGTCATCGACCTCACCGCCCTGCAAGGAGCCGCACTGTGAGCACCGTCCCGACCCCCAGCACGCGCCGCACCTGGCTCCGCCGTGTCGCCATCGCCGCGGTCGTGCTCGTGCCGCTCGCCTTCGCCGGCCTGTTCGTGGGCGCCCTCGCCTCCTCCGACACCGCGATCGACCGTGTGCCCGCCGCGATCGTCAACAGCGATCAGCTCGTCTATCAGACGGCGGCGGACGGCACCAAGACACCCGTGTTCGCCGGGCGCCAGCTGGTCACCGAACTCACCGGCGGCAAGGCCGGCTTCGACTGGACCATCACCAACAAGGCGGATGCCGCGAAGGCGCTCAAAGACGGAACGGTCGACGCCGTCCTGACCGTGCCCAAGAACTTCTCGAGCTCCATCCTCTCCCTGTCGTCGGGCACGCCCCAGCAGGCGAAGCTCGCCATCCGCACCAACGACGCGCACAGCTACCTCACCGGCGCCGTGGCGAACGCGGTCGGCCAGGGCATGGTCAGCGCCTTCGGGAAGACCGTCACGGAGCAGTACATCGCGGGCATCTTCTCGAGCGTCGGCACCCTGGGCTCGTCGCTGAGCACGGCGGCGGATGGCGCGGCCAGCCTGGCCGGCGGAGCGAACTCGCTCAGCGGCGGCCTGTCGTCTCTGTCCAGCGGGGCCGCCTCCTCCCACAGCGGGGCCGTGCAGCTCTCCTCCGGCGTGACGAAGTACACCGGGGGAGTGGACTCCCTGAGCGGCGGGCTAGCCACCCTGAATTCGAAGACCGGCCAGGCCACCCAGGCGGCTCAGGCCGTCACCGGCCTCGCGGCCCAGGTGGCCGCCATCTCGGCCCAGCTGCAGACGGAGACCGACCCGGCCGTCGTCGCCGCGCTCCACGCCCAGCTGGCGCAGGTGAGCGCGGGCCTCACGCAGGCCGGCGCGGGGAACGCGGCCGCGGCATCCGGCATCGCGTCGGGCATCTCGCAGAGCGCGGCGGGCGCCGCACAGCTCGCCGCGGGCTCGTCGGGTCTGCGTGCAGGCGCGTCGTCGCTGGCGAGCGGGCTCGGCAGCCTCGCCGGCGGGGCGGCGTCGTCCCAGTCCGGCGCCGCGCAGCTCGCCTCGGGTGCGACCTCGCTCGCCGACGGGCTGAAGTCCGGCGCGGCACAGGTGCCGGCCGCCGATTCCGCGGCCGCCGCGACATCGGCGAAGGTCGCCGCCGACCCGATCGGGCTCACGGTGACGCGGGCCAACAAGATCGGCGACATCGGCCAGGTGATCGCGACCTTCTTCGTTCCACTCGGGCTCTGGGTGGGGGCGCTCGCGGTGTTCCTGGTGCTGCGCCCGGTGACCCGTCGCGCCCTCGGCTCCACTGCCGCGAACGGACGCCTGGTCGCCTCGACCCTCGCGCGGGCCTCGGCGGTGACCGTCGCCCAGGCCGTGCTGCTCACGCTGCTGCTGCACGTCGCCGTCGGCGTCGCCTGGTCGGCCCTTCCCGCCACGTTCGGCTTCGCCGTGCTGATGGCCCTCGCGTTCACCGCGTTCCACTATCTGCTCACCATCGGGCTCGGCCGTGCGGGACTCGTCGTCTCGCTCTTCGTGCTGGCGGTGCAGGTGACGTCGACGGGCGGCCTCTATCCCGTGCAGCTGCTCTCCACGCCGTTCCAGGCGATCAGCCCGTTCCTGCCGCTGACCTACGGCGTGCAGGGGATGCAGGGCATCATCGCCGGGGGCTCCGCGGGCTCGGTGGTGATAGCCGCGGCCGCACTGCTCGCGTTCGGGGTCGCCAGCGTGCTCGTGGCTCTGCTCGCCATCCGGCGCACTCGCCGCGCCGGCGCGATCGGCCTCGCGCCGCGCCTGGTGCAGCGGCTCCCGCGCGTTCCGGCGATCGCGTCGAACCGGCGCGCGGAGACCGGGCCGACCCGGGCCTGACGCCGCTAGAGCCAGTCGCGGCGCTTGAAGCTGAGGTAGAGGGCGCCCGAGGTCACGAGGATCAGCCCCACCGACATCCACACGCCCCACACCGTGCCGAAGCCGGCGAACTTGAGGTTCTGACCGAAGAAGCCGGTGATGGCGGTCGGCACGGCGATGATCGCCGCCCAGCTCGTCACCTTCTTCATGATGAGGTTCATGCGGTTGCTCTGGATGCTGAGGTTGGTGTCCAGGATGGTCGAGACCAGGTCGCGCAGCGAGTCCGTCGAGTCGGTGGCGCGCAGCACGTGGTCGTACACGTCCTGGAAGTACGGGATCATCGCCGGGTCCACGTCGTCGACGTCGCGTCGCATGAGCGTGTTGAGCATCTCCCGCATCGGCACCACCACTCGCCGCACCTCCACGAGCGACTTGCGGATCTCGAACGAGCGCCGCTGCACCTCCTTGTCGCGCGGGCGGTCGTCGAACAGGGCGTCCTCGAGCGATTCGATGGCGGCGTCGAGCTGCTGGACCGTCTCGAAGTGGTCGTCGACCACGACATCCAGCAGCCCCCAGAGCAGGAAGGAGACGCCGTACTTCGCCAGGTCGGGATCGGCGTCCCAGCGGGCGACCACCTTGCTCATGTCGAAGTCCGGTCCGTGCACGGTGATGAGCCCGTGCGAGGTGATGAACGCCTTGATCTCCGCCTTCGAGAAGCTGCCGGAGTCGTCGTCGAACGAGACCGAATAGGCGGAGAGGAAGAGGTGGGTGTCGTAACG
Organism: uncultured Lacisediminihabitans sp.; assembly: GCA_966212465.1. GTDB lineage: Bacteria > Actinomycetota > Actinomycetes > Actinomycetales > Microbacteriaceae > Lacisediminihabitans. Next base: position 188,692 of record CBIHRK010000007.1, on the reverse strand, counting down.
GTCGATCTTGGGGCGCTGGTGCTCGTGGATCGCGTCCTCGACCGCCAGCGGATGCAGGCTCAGCTCCTCCTCGATGTCGGCGAGATCCTTCGCGGTGGGGGAGACGAAGTCGGCCCAGACGGCGCAGTCCTTCTTCTGAACGTGGTCGGAGATCTCGGAGACGGGGAAGTCGCTCTTCACCAGTTTTCCGCCGGTGTAGAGCCGTGTGGGAACCATGCCGCAATGGTACGTGCGGCGGCTGGACGGTAATGCCCGACCGGGCGGGTTTGGTAACGTGGCAATCCCCATGAATGCCACAGCGAAGTCCGAGATCACGGGAGACTACGGCTTCGTCGTCGTCTCCAACCGCCTCCCCGTGGACCGGGTGATCGATCCTGAGGGCGAGGGAGGGTGGACGCGTTCGCCCGGCGGTCTGGTGACCGCGCTCGAGCCCGTCATGCGCGAGAACGAGGGTGCGTGGATCGGGTGGGGAGGGCAGGCGGATCTGGAGTTCGCACCGTTCGAGAGCGACGGCATCCATGTGGTCCCCGTGGCGCTGAGCGCGCTCGACCTGGAGTACTACTACGAGGGTTTCTCGAACGACACGCTCTGGCCGCTCTACCACGACGTGATCGCGCCGCCGAGCTTCCACCGCGAATGGTGGGAGCGCTACGTTGACGTCAACCGGCGGTTCGCGGATGCCGCGGCATCCGCAGCCTCGAAGGAGGCCGTCGTCTGGGTGCAGGACTACCAGCTGCAGCTGGTGCCGAAGATGCTGCGGGAGCTGCGCCCCGACCTCACCATCGGGTTCTTCAACCACATCCCGTTCCCGCCCTACGGAATCTACTCGCAGCTGCCCTGGCGCACCCAGATCATCGAGGGCCTGCTCGGGGCCGACGTGATCGGGTTCCAGCGCATCGCCGACGCGAGCAACTTCCAGCGGGCGGTGCGCAGGCTGAAGGGGTACGTCACGAAGGGCACGCAGGTGGAGGTGCCGCTCGTCGATCGCACGCCGGGCGTGCGCGTCTTCGGTCCCATCAAGCGGGAGGGCAGCTTCCGCACCGTGGTCGCCCGGGCCTTCCCGATCTCCATCGACTCGAAGAGCTTCGAGGAGCTCGCGCGCACCCCCGAGGTGCAGGCGCGCGCGAAGCAGATCCGCGAGGAGCTCGGCAACCCGCGCACCATCATGCTCGGGGTCGACCGCCTCGACTACACCAAGGGCATCGGCCACCGCCTCAAGGCCTACGGCGAACTGCTGGCCGAGGGCCGGCTGACCGCGGAGGACGTCACACTCCTGCAGGTGGCGAACCCGAGTCGCGAGCGGGTGCAGGCCTACATGGCGTTGCGCGATGAGATCGAGCTCACCGTCGGGCGCATCAACGGCGACTACGCCACCATCGCCCACACCCCCATCAGCTATCACCACCACGGCTACCCGCGCGAGGAGATGGCGGCCCTCTACCTCGCCGCCGACGTGATGCTGGTGACCGCCCTGCGCGACGGCATGAACCTCGTGGCGAAGGAGTACGTCGCCTGCCGGTTCGACGACGACGGCGTGCTCATCCTCAGCGAGTTCGCCGGTGCCTCCGACGAGCTCAAGCGCGCCCTGCTCATCAACCCGCACGACATCGACGGGCTGAAGGATGCCATCATGCAGGCCATCTCGATGCCGAAGCGCGAGCGTCAGGCGCGCATGCGGTCACTGCGCAAGCGCGTGCTCGAGCACGACGTGGCGCGCTGGTCCCGCGAGTTCCTCGCCGAGCTGAGCAGCCACTCCCACCACGGGTCCGGCGGGCACGGGGCCCGTGCGCTCGAGGCCAAGGGGCACGATCACCGGTAATGGTCGACGTCGACACACCCCCCAACTTCTCCCGCCTGCCCGAACCGTTCGTGGGCGCGTTGCGCGAGCTGGCCCGCACGAAGGTGCTGCTGGTCGCCCTCGATTTCGACGGAACGCTGGCGCCCGAGGTGGACGATCCGGAGAAGGCGCGAGCGCTGCCAGAGGCCCGATCCGCCGTGCTCCGTCTGACCGGCATGCCGTCCACGCGGGTGGCGCTCGTCTCGGGCCGCGCGCTCGCCAGCCTCGAGCACGTCGCCGACGTGCCGGACGACGTGCTGCTCGTGGGTTCGCACGGCATCGAGCTGCGCCTCGACAACCCGGACGACGCGATGGCGCTCAACGAGACGGAGCGGGCGCAGGTCGAGATCCTGGGCAGCGTGCTCGGCGAGGTCGCCGATTCGTTCGACCAGGTCTGGCTCGAGCCCAAGCCGGCGGGCTTCGCGCTGCACACCCGGCTGGCCAGCGAGCACAACAGCCGGATCGCGCACCTCGTGGCGCGCAGTGAGACGGCGGCCGAGCTGCACGACCTGACGGTGCGGGACGGCAAGAACGTGCTCGAGTTCTCGGTGCGGTCGACCACGAAGGGGGAGGCGGTGGAGCACCTGCGCACCTACGTGGGGGCGACCGCCGTCTTCTACGCGGGCGACGACGTCACCGACGAGGACGCCTTCGCGGCGCTCGGCCCCGACGACGTGGGGCTCAAGAGCGGCACGGGCGCCTCCCTCGCGAATTTCCGCGTGCCCGGCCCCGCCCAGGTGGCGCGCGCCCTGGCCCTCCTCGCCGACCTGCGCGAAGGCGACGTGCACGAACAGTGACCCCCAGGGGTCCCCCGGGTTGGACGAGGTACAGGGGGCCGAAGCATAGCTCCGCGCGCCCTAAACTCGTTACATGCCGGAAACAGTGGATTGGAAGCCGCGTTCGCGCGTCGTCACCGACGGAATCGAAGCCACGACGAGCCGCGGAATGCTGCGTGCCGTCGGTATGGGCGACGCCGACTGGGAGAAGCCCCAGATCGGCATCGCGAGCTCGTGGAACGAGATCACCCCCTGCAACCTCAGTCTCGACCGGCTCGCCCAGGCCTCCAAGGAAGGCGTGCACTCCGGCGGCGGCTACCCGCTGCAGTTCGGCACGATCTCGGTCTCCGACGGCATCAGCATGGGCCACGAGGGCATGCACTTCTCGCTGGTGAGCCGCGAGGTGATCGCGGACTCCGTCGAGACCGTGATGCAGGCGGAGCGTCTCGACGGCTCGGTGCTTCTCGCCGGCTGCGACAAGTCGCTGCCCGGCATGCTCATGGCCGCGGCGCGCCTCGACCTCGCCTCCGTCTTCCTCTACGCCGGATCGATCGCACCCGGCTGGGTGAAGCTCACCGACGGCACCGAGAAGGAGATCACGATCATCGACTCCTTCGAGGCGGTCGGGGGTCTGAAGGCGGGCACCATGAGCGCCGAGGACGCCCACCGCATCGAGTGCGCGTTCGCGCCCGGTGAGGGTGCCTGCGGCGGCATGTACACCGCGAACACCATGGCAAGTGTCGCCGAAGCCCTCGGGATGTCGCTTCCCGGCTCCACCAGCCCCGCCAGCGCCGACCGCCGGCGCGACTACTTCGCGCACCGCAGCGGCGAGGCTGTCGTCAACATGCTCAAGCTCGGCATCACCACCCGCGACATCCTGACCCGCGAGGCCTTCGAGAACGCCATCACCGTGGCGATGGCGCTGGGCGGCTCGACCAACGTGGTGCTGCACCTTCTGGCCATCGCGCACGAGGCCGAGGTCGAGCTCACCATCGACGACTTCAACCGCATCGGCGACAAGGTGCCGCACCTGGCCGACATGAAGCCCTTCGGTCGCTTCGTCATGGCCGACATGGACCGCCACGGCGGCGTGCCGGTGCTGATGAAGGCGCTGCTGGATGCCGGGCTCCTGCACGGCGACTGCCTCACCGTGACCGGCAAGACTCTGGCCGAGAACCTCGCCGAGCTGAACCCCGACGCCCTCGACGGCACGGTGATCCGCACGCTCGACAACCCGATCCACAAGACCGGCGGCCTCACCATCCTCAAGGGCACGCTCGCCCCGGAGGGCGCCGTGGTCAAGACGGCCGGATTCGACGCCGACCTCTTCGAGGGCCCGGCCCGCGTGTTCGAGCGCGAGCGGGCGGCGATGGATGCGCTGACCGAGGGCACGATCCAGAAGGGCGACATCGTCGTCATCCGCTACGAGGGCCCCAAGGGCGGACCGGGTATGCGCGAGATGCTCGCCATCACGGCCGCCATCAAGGGTGCGGGTCTCGGCAAGGATGTATTACTCTTGACAGACGGCAGATTCTCAGGCGGCACAACCGGACTGTGTATCGGCCACATAGCACCCGAAGCGGTGGACGCAGGTCCGATCGCCTTCGTGCGCGATGGTGATCTAATACGGGTCGATATCGCAGCTCGCTCCCTCGACCTACTCGTCGACGAGTCCGAGCTCGCAGCCCGCCGCTCCGGCTGGGCTCCGCTTCCTCCGCGCTATACCCGTGGCGTTCTCGCTAAGTACTCGAAGCTCGTGCACTCCGCCGCAGAGGGTGCCATCACTGGATGAGCGCAGCATCGGGTAGTCAGCGTTCACCTTTCGCGAACACCTAATCCAAGGAACATGATGTCTACGGACACTCCCGTGCCCACAGCGGGCAAGACCAAGGCTCCCGAGATCCTCACGGGCTCGGGCGCCATCCTCAAGTCGCTCGAACTGCTCGGTGTGAAGGATGTCTTCGGACTCCCGGGCGGCGCGATCATCCCCTTCTACGACGAGCTCATGTCGTCCACCGCCATCCGCCACATCCTGGTGCGGCACGAGCAGGGCGCGGGCCACGCCGCCGAGGGGTATGCCGCGGCATCCGGCGGCGTCGGCGTCGCCATCGCCACGTCCGGCCCCGGCGCCACGAACCTCGTCACCGCGATCGCGGACGCGTACATGGACTCGGTCCCCCTGCTGGCGATCACCGGTCAGGTGTTCTCCACGCTGATGGGCACCGACGCGTTCCAGGAGGTCGACATCGTCGGCATCACCATGCCGATCACGAAGCACTCGTTCCTGGTGACCCGCGCCGAGGACGTGCCGGCCACGCTCGCCGCCGCGTACCAGATCGCCTCGACGGGGCGACCGGGTCCTGTGCTCGTGGACATCACGAAGGACGCCCAGCAGGAGAGCGCGCCCTTCGTCTGGCCGTCGAAGGTGGACCTTCCGGGGTACCGCCCGGTCACGAAGGCGCACGGCAAGCAGATCCAGGCCGCGGCTCAGCTGCTGGCCGAGGCGAAGCGGCCCGTGTTCTACGTCGGCGGCGGCGTGGGGCGCGCGAAGGCGTCCGCCGAGCTGCTCGAGCTGGCCGAGAAGGTGGGCGCCCCCGTGGTGACCACCCTGATGGCGCGCGGCGTGTTCCCCGACTCCAACCCGCTCAACCTGGGCATGCCCGGCATGCACGGCACGGTCCCGGCCGTGCTGGCGCTCCAGGAGTCCGACCTGCTGATCGCGCTCGGCGCCCGCTTCGACGACCGGGTGACCGGGAAGCCGACCGAATTCGCCCAGAACGCGAAGGTCGTGCACGTGGACATCGATCCGGCCGAGATCTCGAAGATCCGCGTGGCGGACGTCCCGATCGTCGGCGATGCCAAGGACGTCATCGCCGATCTCTCCCTCGCATTCACCGACGCGACGAAGGGCAAGGAGTACGACCTCTCCGAGTGGTGGGTGCGACTCGACCAGCTCAAGGAGCGCTTCCCGCTCGGGTACGACGAGCCCGAGGACGGACTGCTCAGCCCGCAGTACGTCATCCAGCGCATCGGCGAGATCACCGGGCCCGAGGCCGTCTACGCGGCGGGCGTGGGACAGCACCAGATGTGGGCCGCCCAGTTCATCAAGTACGAGCGCCCCAACTCGTGGCTCAACTCCGGCGGGGCCGGCACCATGGGCTACGGCGTCCCCGCCGCCATGGGCGCCAAGGTGGCCGAGCCGGAGCGCACGGTGTGGGCGATCGACGGCGACGGATGCTTCCAGATGACCAATCAGGAGCTCGCCACCTGCACGATCAACAACATCCCGATCAAGGTGGCGATCATCAACAACTCGTCGCTCGGCATGGTGCGCCAGTGGCAGTCGCTGTTCTACGACGGCCGCCACTCGTTCACCGACCTGAACACCGGTCACGGCACGGCGATGGTGCCCGACTTCGTGAAGATGGCCGACGCGTACGGCGCCCTCGGCATCCGCGTCACGACGAAGGAGGAGGTGGATGCCGCGATCAAGCTCGCCAACGAGACGAACGACCGCCCCGTCGTCATCGACTTCATCGTGAGCCGGGATTCGCTGGTCTGGCCGATGGTGCCCCAGGGCGTCGGCAACTCGAACGTGCAGTACGCGAAGGACCACGCCCCCGAGTGGGAAGAGGAGTAGACGATGAGTCACCACGTGCTTTCCCTCCTGGTGGAGGACCGTCCCGGTCTGCTCACCCGTGTCGCCGGGCTCTTCGCCCGCCGTGGCTTCAACATCGAGAGCCTCGCCGTCGGCGCCAGCGAGATCGCGGGCCTCTCCCGCATCACGGTCGTCGTAGACGTCGAGGATCTCCCGCTCGAGCAGGTCACCAAGCAGCTGAACAAGCTCATCAACGTGATCAAGATCGTCGAGCTCGACCCCGCACAGACCGTCCAGCGCGAGCACATGCTCATCAAGGTGCGCGTCGACAACGGCACGCGCTCGCAGATACTGGAGGCGGCCACGCTGTTCCGCGCCAGGATCGTGGATGTCGCCACCGACGCCCTCGTGATCGAAGTCACCGGCGACACCGCGAAGGTGGAGGCGCTGCTGCGGGTGCTCGAGCCCTACGGCATCAAGGAGATCGCGCAATCCGGTCTGCTCGCCATCGGCCGCGGCGGAAAGAGCATCACCGAACGAGTCTTCAAGAACTGACACCCCGGTCGCTGAGGCACTCGAAGCGGCCGAAAACCCCGGTCGCTGAGGCACTCGAAGCGGCCGACCAGCAATGCCCGTGGCCTTTCGAGAGCCTCAGGGACCGAAACAGAAAGAATAGGCAATTGACTGAAATCTTCTACGACAAGGACGCCGACCTCTCCCTCATCCAGGGCAAGAAGGTCGCCGTGATCGGCTACGGCTCGCAGGGCCACGCGCACGCTCTCAACCTCCGCGACTCCGGCGTCGAGGTGAAGATCGGCCTGAAGCCCGACTCGAAGTCGGTGCAGAAGGCCTCCGAGGCGGGCTTCGAGGTGCTCTCCGCCGCCGACGCCGCGGCCTGGGGCGACGTGATCGTCATCCTCGCGCCCGACCAGCACCAGCGCGGGCTGTACGCCGCGGACATCCAGCCCAACCTGGCCCCCGGCAAGGCGATCCTGTTCGGCCACGGCTTCAACATCCGTTTCGGCTACATCACCGCCCCTGAGGGCGTCGACGTGATCATGGTGGCCCCGAAGGGACCCGGTCACACCGTGCGTCGTGAGTACGAGGCCGGCCGCGGCGTGCCGGTGATCGTCGCCGTGGAGGAGGACGCGACCGGTCAGGCCTGGGACCTCGCCTGGAGCTACGCGAAGGGCATCGGCGGTCTCCGCGCCGGCGGCATCAAGACCACCTTCACCGAGGAGACCGAGACCGACCTGTTCGGCGAGCAGGCCGTGCTCTGCGGCGGTGTCTCGCAGCTGGTGCAGTACGGCTTCGAGACCCTCACCGAGGCCGGCTACCAGCCGCAGATCGCCTACTTCGAGGTGCTGCACGAGCTGAAGCTCATCGTCGACCTCATGTGGGAGGGCGGCATCGCCAAGCAGCGCTGGTCGGTCTCCGACACGGCCGAGTACGGCGACTACGTCTCCGGCCCGCGCGTGATCGACCCGCACGTCAAGGAGAACATGAAGGCGGTGCTCGCCGACATCCAGGACGGCACCTTCGCCAAGCGCTTCATCGCGGACCAGGATGCCGGTGCCCCCGAGTTCCTCGAGCTGCGCGCCAAGGGCGCCGCTCACCCCATCGAGGCGACGGGCAAGGAGCTGCGTGCGCTCTTCGCGTGGAAGCAGCAGGACGCGGACTACACGGACGGGTCAGCCGCTCGCTGACCCGCGGTGGTCCCTTCGAGAGCCTCAGGGACCGGTGTTCGCACCGGTCGCTGGGGCTCTCTTAGCGCGCGCTGAAATGCGCGAGGCGAGGCACGTGCGTGCCTCCGGGAGACTCGGTGAGCGGGTCCGGCGAGGCTCAGCGCAGCAGGTTGGTGAGCCCGATCACGCCGGTGATGATGGCGGTCCAGAGCACTGCGGAGGCCGAGAGCGCGATGATCCAGCCCTGCACGCGCCGCGAACCGGGCGCGGCAGGTGCGGCCTGCGCCTCGTGGCGAGAAGTGATGTGCGTTGTGGTCATGACCCGAACCCCCCGATGACGCCCCCGCGTCTTGCCGACAATCTACGCCTTTTCATGTCCCCATGGTTCCAAACCCCCTAAAACTGGGGGTGAACGTGACCTAGACGGGAACGGACATCCACGCGATGCCGCTCAGGTCCATCTCGGTCGCGTCGTGTTTCTGCAGCAGCACCATGAGCACCCCGTCGCAGGCGGAGCATCGTACGATGTAGGCGTGCGGCTTGAGGTAGACCATCGCCCGCGCGAGCTCGGCCACGTCGCCGCACGTGCTGCAGCGCACCGAGGCGCTCGTCGCGTCGAACTCGAACAGCTCGGAGAGCGGTCCGGCCAGCACGTTGCCGTCGACGTGGGACATCAGGTGCCTCCGAATCGTTCGGTCTTCACCCGCGCGGGATCGTGGCCCATGGCGACGAGCGCGTTCGCCACCGATTCGACGAAACCGGTCGGCCCGCAGATGAACACGGCCGGCATCGCGGAGGGCGGGAAGGTGAGTTCGGCGAGATCCGCGGGGGAGAGTCGCCCGGCGGCCCTCGGCCACCCGGGCGGAGTCTGCCGCGTGTACGCCCAGGTCACCTCGACGCCGGGCGGCGCCGCAGCGAGCTCCTGACGGAAGAACGCGTCCTCCGGTGCGCGGACCGAGTAGAGCAGGCGGAAGGGCGAGGTGTTCTCGGATGCCGCGCGCGATCGCAGCATCGCCATGAGCGGCACCACTCCCGAACCGCCGGCGATGAGCTGCACGGCCTCCGACTGCTCGGGTCGCCAGACGAACCAGCCGCCGAGCGGCCCGCGCACCTCGACCTGGTCCCCGACCTGGATGTCGTCGACGAGGTAGGGGGAGACCTCGCCATCCGGCAGCTTGTCGACGGCCAGCTGGATGCGGGGCTGCGGCCCGCTTGAGGCGAGCGAATACGAGCGCACGGCCTGGTAGCCGTCGGGCGCGGTGAGACGCACGTCCACGTGCTGACCGGCGATGTTGCCGGCCCAGTCGGGCACGTCGAGCTCGAGGACACGTCCCGTGGGGGTCTCGGCTCGCGCACTCACCACCGTTGCGACCTTCCAGATGCCGACCTGGGCGGCCGGGCTCACCAGTACCGCTGCTCTTTCCAGGGATCGCCGTAGAGGTTGTACCCGTTCTGCTCCCAGAACCCGGGATCGTCCCTCGGCATCGTGGTGATGCCCCGGATCCATTTCGCGCTCTTCCAGAAGTAGAGGTGCGGAACGAGCAGCCTGGCGGGGCCGCCGTGCTCCGGGTCCAGGTCCTTGCCGTCGAAGTCGAAGGCGATCCAGGCCTTGCCCCCGAGGAGGTCTGCGAGCGGCACGTTGGTCGTGTACCCGCCGTAGCTGTGGGCCATCGTGTACTCGTGCTTCGTCTCGATGCCGGCGAAGAGGCTGTCGAGCGAGACACCGCGCCAAGTGGTGCCGAGCTTCGACCAGCGGGTGACGCAGTGGATGTCGGTGTGGATGTCCTCGATCGGCAGCTGGTGGAGCTGCTCCCAACTCCACTTCGTGCCGCCGTTCTCGGTGACGATCGAGAACTCCCAGTCCGCGGTGTCGATCCGCGGGGTCGGCCCGGCGGAGAGCACGGGGAAGTCCTCGGTGAGGTACTGCCCGGGCGGAAGCGAGTCGTCGCTCTCGCGGCGACGACTGCCGAAGCCCCTGGAGATGACTGCCATGGTGCGCCTCCTTAGGATGTGCCCCCAGCGTAGCGGGATCGGATGCCGCGGGGCAGGGTCGTTCGCGTGAATTCCGCACGCCCGCGGCCACGGAGCGCGACGCGATCCCGCTCCGCGCGCGTAGGCTCGACCAATGACGTCCCTCGCCCTCGGAATGCCGGCCATCCGCCGCGCTCCGGGCACGATGCCGCCGACCGACGGCCGCCCGGACACCGCCGGCCTCGTCGACCGCTTCGGCCGGACGGCGCGAGACCTCCGCATCTCGGTCACCGAGAAGTGCTCGCTGCGCTGCACCTACTGCATGCCCGAGCAGGGCCTTCCGGCGATCGCGCGGGAGAACCTGTTGACGCCCGCCGAGATCGCGCGGCTGGTCGCAATCGGGGTGCGCGACCTGGGTGTGCACGACGTGCGCTTCACCGGCGGCGAGCCGCTGATGCGGGCGGACCTGGCGGAGATCGTCGAGCGATCGGCGGCGGTCGCGGGCGGGGCGTCGATCTCGATCACGACCAACGGCATCGGGCTGGACCACCGCATCCGCGAGCTGGTGGCGGCCGGCCTCACCCGCATCAACATCTCGCTCGACACCGTGGATCGCGACCACTTCGCCCGGCTCACCCGCCGCGATCGCCTCCCGGCCGTGTTCGCCGGCATCGACGCCGCGAAGGCCGCGGGCCTCACACCGCTCAAGATCAACGCGGTGCTCATGCGGGACACCCTCGCCGGCGCCGCGGACCTTCTCGAATGGGCTCTCGCGAACGGCGTGCGGCTGCGCTTCATCGAGCAGATGCCGCTCGACGCCGACGAGGCCTGGGCGCGCGACAACATGGTGGATGCCGCCGAGCTCCTCGATGTGCTCGGTGCGCGGTTCACTCTCTCCCGCCCGCACCGCGAGGACCCGTCCTCCCCGGCCGAGGAGTGGATCGTCGGCCCACTCGGCGCCGCCGACGACCGCGTCCTGGGCACGGTCGGCATCATCGCCTCCGTCACCCGGTCGTTCTGCGAGGCCTGCGACCGCACGCGCATCACCGCTGAGGGAACGGTGCGCTCATGCCTGTTCGGCGACGACGAGACCGACCTGCGCGCGCTGCTGCGCGGCGACGCGAGCGACGAGACGATCGCGACCTGGTGGCGGGCGGCGATGTGGGGCAAGCAGGCCGGCCACGGCATGTCGCTCCCCGGGTTCCAGCGCCCCCTCCGCAGCATGGGGGCCATCGGTGGCTGAGACGGTGGTGGTGCGGTACTTCGCCGCCGCGGCCGAGGCGGCAGGGCTCGAGCAGGAGACGATCCCCGGCCCGGGCACGGTGGGACAGTTGCGCGCCCTGCTGGTGGAGCGCTACGGGGACGCCATGGCCCGCGTGCTGGCATCCGGCTCGTTCCTCGTCGACGGCGTGGTCAGTCGCGACGATTCCCGGGCTCTCGGTTCCCGGGTCGATGTGCTCCCGCCGTTCGCCGGCGGGTAGCGCGTCATAGTCGGTCCGTTCCGGAGTCTCACAGGGTATGAGATCCCAGCTTCTGCACGACGGGCATCTGATGCTCGATCTGGATCGCGACGAGCACCGGGCGGTCTCGGCGGCGGTGAGCGCGGTGATGGCGGCGCTCGAACCGGGCGAGATCGAGAACGTGCTCGACGTGGACGTGGATGCCGCCTACGAGATCCAGTACAGCGTCTACCTCTGCGAGTCGGCCGCCCGTCTCGCGGGGATCGGCTGGCTGCCCGCGGGGGAGTTCGACGACGCGCTCGCGGTGGGAATGGGCATCCGCCCGTGCCTCGACATCCGCTTCGACGGCGGCGGCAGCGCCTGGCGTCTGGACCGCCGGCAGCTGCGGTTTCTGGAGGCCTGCATCGCCTTTCACGCCGGCGCCGGGAGCCCCGCAGACGGGCCCCCGAATTGGGGGCGGCAGGGGGCTCGTCCGCGCTTGCCCGGCGATCCGATTACCACCATGATTACCTAAACAGTCGTTTTCACGAGACTGCGAAGGGGGACGCTCCTTCGGGCGGAGCACCCCCTGCCTTTCGGGTAGGCCGGGGTTGCATCGCTGAGGGAGCACTCGGGCATTAGGGCGTCCGGGTGCTCCCTCTCACCCCCTCCGTCAGCTCCGCCTCGAGGGCCGCCTTGGGCTTGGCTCCCACGATGGTCCGCACCACCTCGCCGTCGAGGAACAGCTTCATCGTGGGAAGCGCGAGCGCACGGTATTCGGTCGCCGTGCGCGGGTTGTCGTCGGCTTCGACCCGGACCACGGTCAGGCTCTCCGCCCGCTCGTCGGCGAGCTGTTCGAGGATCGGGGTGAGGGCGCGGCAGGGCGGGCACCACTCCGCCCAGAATTCCACGAGTACGGCGCGCCCGTGGGAGGCCGCGATCACGCGGTCGGAGAAGGTGTCATCGGTCACGTCGTCGAGCATCATGGCGACACGGTAGACCCTGCCCCCGGGGTCAAGGTCTACCCTTGCTGCATGCTCATCGGGGAGGTCGCGGAACGCGCCGGAGTCACCGTGAAGGCCGTGCGGTACTACGAGACCCTGGGCCTCGTGACCGCGCGTCGTCTGGCCAACGGCTACCGCGAATACGACGCGGGCCAGCTCCGGCTCATCCGCCAGATCCACGAGCTCGGTCGTCTGGGCATCACCGCCGAACGCTCGCGCCCCTTCCTGGATTGCATCGTGAGCGGTCGACGGCAGGGCGACGACTGCCCGGCCTCGCTCGAGACCTATCGCACCGCGATCGCGGAGCTCGACCACAGGATGTCGCAGCTCGCCGAACGCCGGGCCGCCCTGGAATCGCTGCTCGCCTCGGCCTCCTCCCGCACCGAACCGCTGTGCGAGCTCGCACAGCACGCAGAATCGAGACGATCGTGACGCGCTTCCTCACCTCCCGGCTCGGCGACCGCGTCGCCTACGACATCGTGGGATCGGGACCGGGTGTGGTGTTCGTGGCGGGTGCCGGTCCGTTCCGGGCCTGGGATCCGCTCACCACGGAGACGGCGGAGCTCGCGGCAGCCGACGGCGTGACGGCGGTCGTCTACGACCGACTGGGGCGCGGCGAGAGCCCCGTGGAGGGGCCCGTGCACCTCGACCGCGAGGTGGCCGCCCTGGCCGGGCTGATCGAGGCCGCGGGCGGCAGCGCCGTCCTCGTGGGTCACTCGTCGGGCGGGTCGATCGCACTGCACGCGGCCGCGCAGGGTCTCCCGGTCGACGGCCTCATGCTGTGGGAACCGCCGATCGGCGCCCTGCAGGGCGGGTCGGTCGCGTTCGCGGAGGAGTTCGCACGCCGCCTCGACGCCGGCGACCGGGAGGGCGCGCTCGCCTGGTACATGAAGGACATGCCGCCCGAGTGGCTCGAGGGTGCGCGGCGCTCGCCGATCTACCCCCAGCTCGTCGCGCAGATCGTGAGCAACCGACCGGACGCCGAGTCGCTGGCGTGGACGGAGACGAGGCCGCTGAGTGAGGTGCTGGGCGGCATCCGCGTGCCCGTCGAGGTGCTCTACGGCGAGGAGACGCTCCCGGTCATGCACGCCGCTGCGGACCTGCTGACCGCTGCGGTTCCGGGCTCCATCCGGCGCGAGCTGCCTGGGGCGAACCACTCCTGGGAAGCGCCGGCAATGGCGGCGGAGATCGTGCGGTTCACCGCCTCCGCCCAGACCCGCTAGGCGGTCGGCGCAGGTCCGCTGCTCTCCCGAACGACCAGCCGGGTGGGGATGACGATCCGCTCGGCGGGGCGGGTGGGCGCGTCGATCATCGCCATGAGGATGTCGATGGTGGCGCGGCCGACGGCGGCGAAGTCCTGGTACACGGTCGTCAGCGGAGGCCAGAAGGAAGCCGACTCGGCCGAGTCGTCGAATCCGACCACGCTGACCTCGCCCGGCACGGCGCGGCCGAGCTGGTGGGCGGCTCGCAGCACCCCGAGCGCCATCGCGTCGTTGGCGGCGAAGACGGCGGTGACCGAGGGGTCCTTCAGCAGCTCCAGGCCGTGCCGGTAGCCCGACTCGGCGGACCAGTCGCCGTGCACGAGGGGCGGCGGCTCGATGCCGCGCTCGGCGAGGGTCGCCCTCCAGGACTCGACCCGGGCGTTGGAGTGGGCGGAGGTCTCGATGCCGGCGATGTGGTGCACGGTGGCGTGACCGAGGTCGAGCAGGTGCTCGGTGAGCGCGCGGGCTCCGTGCGCCTGGTCGCTGTCGACCCGCGACCTGTCGTCACCCGAGAGGCCGTCGATGAAGAGCAGGGCGACGTCGTTCGGCGGCACGACGCCCGACGCCTCGAACTCCTCGAGTTCGGTGATGATGACGAGGCCGTCGACCCGCTGCTCGAGGAGCCGCTCGAACGCCTCCGCGACGGCGGCGGGGTCGTCGCGGCCCACTGCGACGAAGGAGAGCGAGTAGCCGAGGGCCGACGACGATCTCGCGATCGCCTCGAGGGTGCGGGCGTTCCCGAAGAACTCGATGTCGTGCACGATGACCCCGAGATTCAGGGTCTTGCCCAGGCGGAGTGCGCGTGCCGCCTTGTTCGGGCGGTATCCGATCGTCTGCATGGCATCGAGCACGCGCTGGCGGGTCTTCTCGTCGACGTTGGTGAGGCCGTTCGCCACGCGCGACACCGTCTGGCTGGATACCTGGGCGAGGGCGGCCACGTCACCCATCGATGGTCCTCGGGTGGGGCGGGGCGGGCGGGATCGGGTGCTATTCGTCATGACGGCTTCCGTTAGGCGCTTGCGCTTGTTCGCGTGATCAGGTTACGGTACTCGGTGAACGTGATCACGTAAACACAGCCGGGTTTCCCGTCGAGTCGATCCCGTGTCGCCTCATCCACCACCCTCGACGCCCCTCCAAGGACCCGCCCCCATGCCCCACTTCACGATCGGTGACGACGACTTCCTGCTCGACGGCAGACCGCACCGCATCATCGCGGGAGCATTGCACTATTTCCGCATCCACCCCGACGCCTGGGCGGACCGCATCCAGAAGGCACGCCTCCTCGGCCTCAACACCATCGAGACCTACGTTCCGTGGAACGCGCACGAACCCGTCCAGGGGGCGTGGCGCCACTCGGGCGGGCTCGACCTCGCCCGATTCCTCGACGAGGTCCACGCCGCCGGCCTCCACGCCATAGTGCGACCGGGACCGTACATCTGCGCCGAGTGGGACTCGGGCGGACTCCCCGCGTGGCTGTTCCGCGACCCCGAGCTCACGGTCCGCAGCAGCGAGCCCCGGTACCTGGCCGCCGCGAGCGACTACCTGCGCCGCGTCTACGAGATCGTCGTGCCCCGCCAGATCGACTCCGGCGGGCCGGTGGTGCTGGTGCAGATCGAGAACGAGTACGGCGCCTACGGCGACGACAAGGCGTACCTGCAGGCGCTCGTCGACCTGGCGCGCGAGGCCGGCGTGACCGTCCCGCTCACCACCGTCGACCAGCCGACCGACCGGATGCTGGCGGCCGGCTCCCTCGACGGCCTGCACATCACCGGCTCATTCGGCTCGCACGCCGTCGAACGCCTGGAGACGCTGCGCAGGCATCAGCCCACCGGTCCGCTCATGTGCTCCGAGTTCTGGGACGGCTGGTTCGACGCGTGGGGGGAGCACCACCACACCACGGCGCCCGCGGCCGCCGCCGCCGAGCTGGACGCGCTGCTCGCCCGGGGCGCATCGGTCAACCTCTACATGCTCCACGGCGGCACGAACTTCGGGTTCACCAACGGTGCCAACCACAAGGGCACCTACCGCCCGCTCGTCACGAGCTACGACTACGACGCGCCGCTCGACGAGGCCGGCGACCCGACCGAGAAGTTCTGGGCCTTCCGCGAGGTGATCGCGAAGTACGCGCCGGTGCCGGAGGAGCGACCGCTGGATCGGTCGCCATCGCCGGCCCTCGAGGCCCCGTTCTCGGCCGTCGTGGCCCTCGACGACGTGAGCGCGGTCGCGGCGGCGTCGAGTGCGCACGACACCGTGCCCACGATGGACGCCATCGGACGGTTCACCGGCTTCGTGCGCTACAGCGTCGAGATCGACGTGCCCGTGCGCTCAGTGCTCACGATCGGCGAGGTGCGCGATCGGGTGCAGGTCTTCCTCGACGGTGACCCGATCGGCGTGCTCTCACGCGAACAGCACGAATCCTCCCTGCTGGTCCCGGCCGGCCGCGGCGTGCTGTCACTGCTCGTCGAGGATCAGGGACGAGTGAGCTACGGACCGCTGATCGGCGAGACCAAGGGGCTCATCGGGCCGGTCACGCTCGGCGGCGCAGAGCTGCGGCGCTGGACCGTCACCCCGCTGGAGCTCGACGACATCGCCCCGGTGGAGGCGGCGCTCGCGGGCTCCGAGTTGAGCCGGCGTGGTGCTCCCGTCGAGGAGCTCGCCGGACCGGCCTTCGCCTCGGCCGTCGTCGCGCTCGACGAGGCGCGCGCGCTGCACCTCGACACCAGGGCTCTCGGGAAGGGGCTCGCCTGGTTCAACGGATTCCCCCTCGGCCGGTACTGGTCGCGCGGTCCCCAGCACACCCTGCACGTGCCCCGCGAGATCGTGCTGGCCGGCGAGAACCTGCTCGTCGTCTTCGAGCAGCAGGCGGTGGCGCATCCGATCGCTCGGTTCCTAGAATCCCCCGATCTCGGGCCCACGGAGGCCTGACCCAGAACCCCGTCGCCCCGCGTCCTGATCCGCGGGGCGACGGGCCTAATCTGTTAACCGGCGAAAGGATGACGAACAGTGCCACTCACCGGCGAATACGCGCGAGGAACGGCCGACTGGGCCAACGAGCAGCTCGACCTCTTCGAGCGCACCAACGGTGCGGAGGGCAACACCCTCAAGGGGCGCCCGATCATCGTGCTCACCTCGGTGGGCGCGAAGTCCGGCAAGCTGCGGAAGACGCCGCTCATGCGGGTGGAGCACGACGGCGAGTACGCGGTGGTCGCCTCGCGCGGCGGAGCCCCGACGCATCCGACCTGGTACTACAACCTCGTCGCCAACCCGCACGTGGAACTGCAGGACGGCCCGGTGAAGCGCGACTACGTCGCGCACCTGGCCACCGGGGAGGAGCGCGCCGTCTGGTGGGCGCGTTCGGTGGAGGCGTGGCCCGACTACGAGGCGTACACCAAGCGCACGGATCGCGAGATCCCCGTATTCGTGCTCGTGCCGGTACCGTTGTCTGGTGAGTGAAACCGCCACCGACCTCGAAACCCGCTACGCCGAGCTGAAGGCGCAGGGACTCTCGCTCGACCTCACCAGGGGAAAGCCCTCTCCCGCTCAGCTCGACCTGTCGAACGCCCTGCTCTCGCTGCCGGGCCAGGGTGACTACCGCGACGCCTCAGGCACAGACCTGCGCAACTACGGCGGCCCCGACGGACTGCCCGAACTGCGCGCGATCTTCGGCGAGCTGCTCGGCATCCCGTGGCAGCAGCTGCTCGCCTACGGCAACGCCAGCCTCGCGATCATGCACGACACCACGGTGCACGCCCTGCTCCACGGGGTTCCCGGGGGCGACGGCCCGTGGCGCGACGTGCCCGGCCTCGCCTTCCTCTGCCCCGTGCCCGGCTACGACCGGCACTTCGCCATCCTCGAGGCGCTCGGCATCCGGATGATCCCGGTGCCGTACCTGGGGGAGCGGCTCGACCTCGACGCCATCCGCGAGCTCGTCGCCGGCGACCCGGCGATCCGCGGCATGTGGGTCGTCCCCATGTACGCGAACCCCACCGGCACCACCCTCACCCTCGATGAGGTCGAGGCGCTCGCCGGGATGCCGACCGCGGCCCCCGACTTCCGGCTGTTCTGGGACAACGCGTACGCGGTGCACCACCTCACCGAGGACGAGCCGGCGCCCTTCGACGTGCTCGGGATCGCGGCGCGTGCCGGCAATGCCGACCGCCCGCTGGTCTTCGCCTCGACCGCCAAGATCACCTTCCCCGGCGCCGGCGTCGCCTTCTTCGGCGCCTCGCCGGCCAACATCGACTGGATGCGTCGGCACACCGCCCCGCAGACCATCGGGCCCGACAAGCTCAACCAGCTGCGCCACCTGCGCCACTTCGGCGACGCGGAGGGGGTGCGCGCCCTCATGCGGCGGCACCGGGAGATCATCGCCCCGCGGTTCAGCGCCGTGCTCGCCATCCTGGAGCGGCGGCTCACCGGCGTCGCGACGTGGACCACGCCGCTCGGGGGCTACTTCATCAGTGTCGACGTGCCGCCTGGGGCGGCATCCCTCGCCATCGCCCTCGCCGGGGAGGCCGGGATCGCCGTCACGCCCGCCGGTTCGGCGTTCCCGTACCGCGACGACCCGCGCGACTCGAACATCCGCATCGCGCCGACCTTCCCCTCCATGGAGGACCTCGAGGCGGCCATCGACGCGCTCTGCACCTGCGTGCTCCTGGCCGTGGAGCGCACCCGACACTGACGCGCGAGCGCGAAACTCCCCGGAAGTCCCCGACTACCGGGCCGTTGGGCCTTAAGGTGGCGCATGTGTGGCGTGCCAGTAGATCTAATGACGAGCTTCTCGAGGAGCCGGCGGATGACGCTGCCCTGCCCCAGAGGCAGGTGACAGCCCCGCACGCCCTGAGCCTCGGCGATCCGGGGTTCACCGCGGCGAACGTGGCGGAACCCACCTGGCAGGGGTGGCGGGACGAGCTGGCGAGTGTCGGCGGCGTCTCCCCGCTGCTGCACTTCGTGGACGAGCCGAACACCCGCATCGAGCTGAGCGCGACCCACCCCGGTGGCCTCGCCCAGTTCATCACCGGCAAGACCACCCTTCTCTCCTCGCTGATCCGCGACGACCTCGCGCTGCGCAACGCGAAGCTCGCCGCCTCCGAGATCGCGGCCAAGAGCCTCGAGCTCGCGACGGCACGCGGAATCGACTCGATCCACCTCGGCATCGGCATCGCCCAGTGGCACGCCGACGACGAGGAGTTCTGCGCGCCGGTGCTGCTGCGTCCGCTCGCCATCCGCCGCTACGGCAACGACTTCGAGGTGCGCCTCAAGGGGGACGCCTTCCTCAACCCCGCCCTCGCGCGCGCCCTGCTCTCGCAGTTCCAGATCGCCCTCGACCCGTACGCCTTCGCGGCGCTCGCCGATGACGACGGCACCTTCAAGCCCAACCCGGTGATCGACCGGCTCCGCGGGCTCACCTCCCATCTCGACTGGTTCAACGTGCAGCCGCGGCTCGTCGTCGCCTCCTTCGCCGACGTCGCCACCGCGATGCACGCGGACGCCGAAGAGCTGCAGCACCCCGTGCTCGACGCGCTCGCCGGAAACCCCTCCGCCAAGTGGGCGGTGCAGGAGGCGTACGCGCCGGTGGAGCCGCAGCATCCGGATCTCCGCACGCCCGAGACCGACACCCTGCTGCTGGATGCCGACGCCGAGCAGGAGACCGTCGTCGCCCAGATCGCGGCAGGCAACTCCGTCGTCGTGAAGACGCTTCCCGGCACCGGTGCGACGCAGACCATCGTCAACGCGCTCGGCTGCCTGGTCACCCAGAACAAACGAGTCCTGGTGGTCTCCCCGCGGCGCTCCTCGCTCCTCGGCATCGCGCAGCGGCTGGGGGATGTCGGGCTCGCCGGTCTCGCCGTGTCGCCCGCCACCCTGCGGCGCGACGTCATCCGCTCCATCGGGCGCAACGAGAAGGCCGCGCAGCCCCAGGTCGCCGAGATCGACGAGGCGCTCGTGCGCCTGCGCAAGGTGCTCATCGACTACCGCAGCGCCGTCGAGCGCAAAGACGACGAGCTCGGCATCTCGGTCATCGACTGCCTCTCCGAGCTCTCCCGGCTGGCCCTGCTCCCCGCGCCGCCCGCCACCACCGCGCGACTGCCCCGCGCCTCGGTGGAGCTGCTCGCTCACGACCGCCGCCGCGCGGCCGACGCGATCGTGCAGGCCGCGTCGCTCGGCGAGTTCAAGTACGGCCCGGGGGACTCGCCCTGGTACGGCGCCATCTTCCCCACCAGCGACGCCGCGATGCGCGCCCACGGCATCGCGCAGCAGCTGCACCACACGGAGCTGCCGCGGCTGCTGGAGCGCGCGAACGCGCTCATCGCCCAGACCCGTATGCGGCCGTTCGAGACGATCTACGAGCTCGGCGTCTACCTGCGGCTGCTGCTGGAGATCCGCGACACCCTCGACAAGTTCCTGCCCGTGGTCTTCGATCGTTCGCTCACCGAGCTCATCGCGGCGACCTCGCCCCGCAAGGACGCCCCCGAGATGTCCGGCTCAAACCGCCGCAGGCTGAAGAAGCTGGCGCGCGAGTACATCCGGCCCGGGGTGCACGTGCCCGACGTGCACGAGGCGCTCACCGGCATCCAGCGTCAGCGCGTGCTCTGGCAGCGCTTCGTGGCCGCAGGCGTCACCCCCGAGGTGCCCGTCGGCATCAGCGACGTGCAGGTCGCGTTCCAGCTGGTGGCGCAGGATCTCGCCTCCCTCGACGAGCCGCTCGGCAACACCGCACGCGAATCGCAGCTGATGCACACGCCGATCCACGTGCTCGTGACCAAGCTCGAGGCGCTCGCCGCCGAATCCGAGGTGCTCGACAACCTCCAGGAGCGCGCGCAGGTGCGGGGGCTGCTCCGCCAGCTGCAGCTCGACCCGCTGCTCGACGACCTCGCCTCGCGTCACGTGCCCGAGGAGCAGGTCGCCGCGGAGCTGGAACTCGCCTGGTGGCGCTCCGCCCTCGACTCCCTGCTCGCCACCGACCGCGCGCTTCTCGGGGCGAACACGTCGGTGCTGGATCGGCTGGAGGCGGACTTCCGGCTCGTCGACGAGGCGCACGCGGCATCCGGATCGCAGCTGCTCGCCTGGCAGCTCGCGGAGAACTGGAGCATCGGACTGGTCGACTGGCCGGACGAGGCCGCCGACCTCAAGCGTGCGCTGCGCGCGGGGGAGATCCTGCCGCGCGACCTGCAGGAGGCGGCCCCGCACCTCTCCCGCGCCATCGCCCCGATCTGGATCGCCTCGCCCTACGAGGTGCCCGGGATCGTGGACTCGCTGCACTTCGACACCATCGTGATCGTCGACGCCGGTGCGACCACCCTGGCCGAGAACGTGGGAGCCATCCGCCGGGGCAAGCAGATCGTCGCGTTCGGCGACCCGGTGACGCAGACGCCAAGCCCGTTCTCGATCGCCGTCACCGACGCCGACCCGACCGAAGGCGTCTCCCTCGACGCCCTGCACGCCGACTCGGCGCTGGCGCGCCTCGGCACGCTGCTGCCGACTCTGGCGCTCACCCGCAGCTACCGCGCCGGCGGTGAAGACCTGGCGGAGCTCGTCAACCGCCGCTTCTACGCGGGCAAGATCGAGTCCCTGCCCTGGGCGGGGAGCTTCCTCGGGCACCCGAGCATCCGGCTGGACTTCGTGGAGAACGGGTCGGGCATGCCCGACCCCGTCTCGGGCGGGGTGGAGAGCGTGGACGCGGAGGTGGATCGCGCGGTGCAGCTCGTGGTGGAGCACGCGGCCCAGCGTCCGCACGAGTCGCTCATGGTGCTCACCGCGAGTGCGAAGCACGCCGTGCGCGTGCAGCGTGCCGTCCTGGCGGCGGCGGCCGGGCATCCCGCCCTCAGCGAGTTCGTGCTCAGCGACCGCACCGAGCCGTTCGCGGTCATGACCATCGAGCACGCCGCCGCGGAGAGCCGCGACCGCGTGATCTTCTCCATCGGGTACGGCCGCACGCCCCACGGGCGTGTGCTCTCGGACTTCGGAGCGCTCGGCCGCGAGGGCGGCGAACGCCTCCTCGCGGTGGCGATGACCCGCGCTCGGCGCGCCATGACGATCGTCACCTGCTTCGAGCCCGCCGACATCGACGAGGGCCGCATGCAGCACGGCGCGATCGCGCTTGCGGAGATCCTCACCGACATCCAGGGCCGCACCGGCATCGACCACATTCCCGACGACAGCGACCCCATGCTGGTGGATCTGGCACGCCGGCTCGAGTACCGCGGCCTGCGCGTCGCGCTCGGCCATCGGGGGAAGCTGCCGCTCGTGGCCTCGCACCAGGGCATGTGCCTCACCATCGAGACCGACACGATGATGCGTGGCACCAGCCTGCGCGAGTCACTGCGGCTGCGCCCCGAGATGCTCCGCCGGCTCGGCTGGCACTACCTTCGGGTGCACGCCTTCGAACTGTTCAGCGACCCGGATGCCGTGGCCGTGCGCATCGCGACGATGCTGGGGGTCGACTCAGCACCGGTGACGGAACCGCTGCCGCTCGTTTCGAGGTGAGGGCGATGACCGAGGACAGAGTGCCCAAGCACCGAGCCCCCGTGAAGCGGACCCACCGCCGCGTGACGACGGGGCCCATCCCGGGCACCGATCCGACCCCGCAGCCGGAGCCCGACCGTCACGCCGAGGACGAGAACGACGAGCGCCTCCGCGCCGACAAGCCCCCGCACTGGGGCTGACTCTCCCGCGGCAGCTACTCGGCGTGCTTGCCGGAGGGCGCGGTCGGGAGGGAGTGGTCGCCCTCGGGGGAGGGCACCCCGGCCAGGAGGTCGCGGATCTGGATGAGCAGCTCGGTCTCGGTGGGCGGCACGTCGGCGGGAGTCGCATCCGCTGAGGCCTTCTGGCGGGCGAATGCGATGCGGCTCAGGCGGTTCACGGGCAGCACGATGGCGAAGTACACCACGAGCGCCACGATGAGGAACTGGATCACCGACGCGATGACCGCGCCGAACAGCAGGGTCGCGCCCTTGCCGTCCACGCTGGGGATCGTGACCGCAAGAGCCTTGTCGAGGCTGGAGGCCTTGAAGATGGCACCGATCAGCGGGTTGAAGAGATTGGTCACGAGCGACGTGACGATCGCGGTGAATGCAGCGCCGATCACGACACCGACCGCGAGATCGATCACGTTGCCGCGGAGGATGAACTCCTTGAAGCCCTTGAACATCGGTGCGTTCCTCTCAGTGGTCGAGTTGACGTCGACACTACCGAGGGCTGCTACGAACCGGAACCCGACGAGCCGGTCGACGACGAAGGCGCGGGGGCTGCCGCGGGGGAGGGGGTGGATGGCGCGGCTGCCGCCTTCTCCTTCGGCGCCGCCGCGGCATCCGATCCGCCCGTGCCCGCGGCCGCCCTGCTGTCGTTGCGGTAGAAGCCCGATCCGGTGAAGCTCACGCCGATGGAGTTGAAGACCTTGCGCAGCTGCGGCTCGCCGCAGTGCGGGCACACCGTGAGGGCGTCGTCGGTGAAGGACTGGTACTGGTCGAACTCGGTGCCGCAAGCGGCACAGCGGTAGGAATAGGTGGGCACGTGGTCAATCCTCGTCGGTTCGGGGGTGTCAGAAGTCGACTATCGCGCTCGGCGTAACCACGCCGTCCACACCACGGTCGTGCACCTCGGTGGGCACGCTGTCGACCAGCTCCCTGTCGAAGATCACAGCATAGACCGGCGGGCACTTCTCCATCGATCCGAGGGTGCGATCGAAGTAGCCGCGACCCCAGCCCATGCGCATGCCGGTGCGGTCGACGGATGCCGCGGGCACGATGATCAGGTCGACGTCGTTGATCGCGATCGGGCTCAGCAACTCGCCCACCGCCTCGGGCATGCCGAAGAGACCCTCCTGCTCCTCCCGCCCGTCGCTGACCACCCAGTCGAGCAGCCCGTCGTCCCGGGAGATCGGGAACAGGATGCGGATGCCCTGCTCCCTGGCCCAGTCGAGGAACGGGCGGATGTTCGGCTCCTCGTTGGCGGGGAGGTAGGCGGCGATCGACCGGGCGTCGAGCGCGGTCACGAGGTCGCGCAGGTGGGCGGTGATCAGAGAGGTGGCGTGCTCGCGCTCGGTCGACGTCATGATGCGACGGCGTTCGCGCAGTTCGGCGCGCAGCGCGCGCTTCTGGTGGCTCAGGTCGGCCGTCATGCTCATATCCTAGGCTGGCCGTTTCGGCGGGCCGGTGCCGCACGGAGCCGATAACCTATGCAGATGGCGTTCCACATAACCAAAGCAGTCATTCCCGCAGCAGGTTTGGGAACGCGGTTCCTTCCGGCGACCAAGGCGATGCCGAAGGAGATGCTCCCCGTCGTCGACAAGCCCGCCATCCAGTACGTGGTCGAGGAGGCGGTGGCCGCCGGCCTCACCGACGTGCTGATGATCACGGGGCGCAACAAGAGCGCGCTGGAGAATCACTTCGACCGGGTGGGCGAGCTGGAGAGCACCCTGCTCAAGAAGGGCGACATCGAGCGCCTGCGCAAGGTGAACTACTCCACCGACCTCGCCGAGGTGCACTACCTGCGGCAGGGCGACCCGCTCGGCCTCGGGCATGCGGTGCTCCGTGCGCAGATGCACGTCGGGCACGAGCCATTCGCGGTGCTGCTCGGCGACGACATCATCGACGAGCGCGACGTGCTGCTCTCCCGCATGATCGAGGAGCAGTCGAACCGCAACGCCACGATCGTGGCGCTGCTCGAGGTGGATCCCAAGCTCACTCACCTGTATGGGATCGCGACGGTCGAGCCCACCGAGTCGGACGATGTGGTGCGCATCACCGGCCTGGTCGAGAAGCCCTCCACCAAGGACGCGCCCTCCAACTACGCCATCATCGGCCGCTACGTGCTCCGCCCGGAGATTTTCGGCATCCTGGAGCACACCGAGCCGGGCAAGGGCGGCGAGATCCAGCTGACGGATGCGCTGCAGACGCTCGCGGCCAACCCCGACATCGCGGGCGGCGTCTACGGCGTCGTCTTCCGCGGACGCCGCTACGACACGGGAGACCGGCTCGACTACATCAAGGCGATCGTGCAGCTCGCCGTCGAGCGCGACGATCTCGGCCCCGAGCTGCGGCCGTGGCTGAAGGAATTCGCCAAGGGCCTCGACTGACGATGGCCATGCCGATCCCCACGATGCGGGAGGGGCGGGTGAGCATCCGCCCGATCCGCCTGCGGGACGCGCGCCAGCTGGAGCGCGAACTGCTCGAGAACCGCTCGTGGCTGCGCAAGTGGGAGGCCACCAATCCGCACGGCGCCATGTCGTTCGACGTTCGGTCGAGCATCCGGAGTCTGCAGGCGAACGCGCGGGCCGGTCTCGGCCTGCCGTTCGCGGTCGAATACGACGGCGAGTTCGCCGGCCAGCTCAACGTCTCGAGCATGACCTACGGCTCGCTCTCCTCCGCCACGATCGGCTACTGGGTGAGTGAGCGCTTCGCCGGTCTCAACGTGACGCCGACCGCGGTGGCGCTGGCGAGCGACTACTGCTACTTCCAGGTCGGTCTCCACCGCATCGAGATCTGCATCAGGCCCGAGAACGCGCCGAGCCTGCGGGTGGTGGAGAAGCTGGGCTTCCGCTACGAGGGGCTGCGCAGGCGTTACATCCACATCAACGGCGATTGGCGCGACCACTTCTGCTTCGCGCTGGTCGCGGAGGAACTGCCCACGGGCGTTCTGCGTCGCTGGCTGGACGGGCGGGTGCCGGCCGGCGCCGGGGTCGTGCCGGACTCCGAGCGCGAGGCGGCGAAACAGCCGGGAACACACCCGCGCTAATACCGCCGATTCGGCTGACGGCTCGTAGCGTGGGCGCATGGGGTTTGACGGAGTCGGTTCGAGCGTGATCATCGTGCTCGCCGCGCTGCTCTGGCTGGCCTACCTCGTGCCCTCCTGGTTGCGCCGCCGCGAATACCTCGCCACCGAGCGCAACGCGCTGCGCCTGCAGCAGACCCTGCGCATCATGGCCGAGTCCGCGGAGGTTCCGGAGCAGATCCGAGCCGAGACCACGGCCCGCAGCGCCGCCCACCACGAGAAGCTGCTGCGCAAGCAGGAGCAGCGTGCCGCCGCCGTGCTGCGCGCTCAGGATGCCGCTACCGCCCGTGCGGCCGCGCGTCGCCTCGCCGAGCTGCAGCCGGCCCTCGCCGCCGATGTGGCCGTGACCTCCACCGCCTCTCGCCGCCTGCGTCGTTCGAGAGCGCTCACCTCGCTCATGCTGCTGCTGTCACTGGCGGCCACCGGATTCGGTGCGTTCCAGTTCGCGACGATCGGTTCGTGGACCGTCGGCGCCGTCGGCATCGTGGTGGCGACAGGGTCGCTCGTGATGCTCGGGCAGATGGCCGCCGTGTCGAAGGCCCGGGTGCAGCTCGCGCGCAGTCTGCGCCAGCAGCAGCCGACGGTTGCCGTGCGCGATGAGGCGAGGCCCGCAGCATCCGTGCCCGCTGCCCGCTCGACCTGGACGCCCGTGCCGGTGCCGAAGCCGCTTTACCTCAACCGCCCCCAGATCGATCGGGCGGTGGATGCCTCGCTCGAGGCCGCCGCGGAGCTGCGTCAGGCCGCGGTGGATGCCGAGCGCCGGCTGCGTGAGGCGCTCGACCAGCCCGAGGTCACCCCGATCCGCCGTCCGGAGCCGGCGGTTCCGGCCGCCCCGAGCCGCTTCGCGCGGATGGGCTACGTGGATGCCGCGGAGACGGCCACCACGGATCTCGACGCCGTACTCGCCCGCCGCCGGGCCTGATCCGAGGCGAACTCGATCTTCCCCTCTGCGCTTCGAACCGC
Organism: uncultured Lacisediminihabitans sp.; assembly: GCA_966212465.1. Lineage (GTDB taxonomy): Bacteria > Actinomycetota > Actinomycetes > Actinomycetales > Microbacteriaceae > Lacisediminihabitans. The sequence continues at coordinate 162,388 of CBIHRK010000007.1, read as the reverse complement.
TATGTTAACGTTACCAATCGAAGGGGATTGACTATGAAGAAACTGTCGAAGAAGACCGCGCTCGCCGTTCTGGCGGTTGCGACCGTGCTGTTCACCCTCTCCGGTGTGGGCGTCGCCTCGGCCTCGCCCGTCACGCTGGTGAGCGGCACGAAACCGACCGGCACCAACGGGGACCCGGTCGACGCTCATGGGGGTGAGATCACCAAATCCGGCTCGTTCTACTACTGGGTCGGGCAGAATACGAACGCCGACAACACGTTGCGCGCCGTGTCCATCTACCGCTCGAGCGACCTCAAGACGTGGGAGTGGCGCGGTGACGGGCTCACGCAGGCATCCTCCCCCGACCTCGTGGGCGCGACGGTGGAGAGGCCGAAGATCATCTACAACCCGGCGACCGGGAAGTTCGTGATGTGGATGCACTGGGAGACCGGCGGCAACTACAACGCGGGGAGGGTCGCCGTCGCCACCTCGAGCACCATCGACGGCAAGTACGCCTACCAGGGCAGCTTCCGCCCGTTGGGCAACGATTCTCGCGACTTCACCGTCTACCTCGACACCGACGGCTCCGCCTATCTGATCTCGGTGACCAACGGCAACGCCGACCTGGCCATCTACCGCCTGAACGCCTCATTCACGAACGTGGAGTCGAAGGTGGTCACGCTCTGGCCCGGACAGCACCGCGAAGCTCCCGCGCTCTTCAAACGGAACGGTGTGTACTTCCTCCTCACCTCCGGCCAGTCGGGATGGTCGCCCAACCAGGGCAAGTACGCCACGTCGACGAGCATCGCCAGCGGATGGTCGGGTTTGCAGAACCTCGGCGACAACACGACGTTCCACTCCCAGCCCGCCTGGGTGCTGCAGCTCGGATCCTCGTTCCTCTACATGGGCGACCGGTGGGCGGGGGCCAACGGCGGTCCGGTGAACGACTCGACCTACGTCTGGTACCCGCTCAGCTTCGGCTCCAACACCTCGGTCACGCTGGTGAACGCCAGCAGTGTGGTGGTGGATGCCGCGGCCGGCACGGTCACGAAGGCGAGCTGACCCGCAGCGGATCCTGAGTTCTTCGAACGGCCCGGAACCTGATAGCGTAGCTACGCACTTAAGGGCCCTTGGCGCAGTTGGTAGCGCGCCTCGTTCGCATCGAGGAGGTCAGGAGTTCGAATCTCCTAGGGTCCACAGTGTGTGAATGCCCCGGCGAAGTTTCGCCGGGGCATTCGTCGTTTGCGCCAGGATTCGCTGGCTTGCGTCGTAAACGCCGCGGTTTAGCTCGCCGGCGCGTTTGCGCGACTCCGGATGTGCTCGTAGACCACCGCCACCGCGCGGTAGATCTCGCGATACGCGTCCGCGACAAACCAGGGGCCTGGCTGGAAATCCGCTCGCACCGGAACGGCGCCGATGATCGCGAGTCCGGAGATGCCCTGGCTGAAGAAGCTGCCGATAAGGTCCGCGAATCGAACGCGACTCTCGGCAACCCCCACCTCGTCGGCGTGGATGGTGTTGTTGACGCCGATCTCGACCGTGAGCAGGTTGGGGCGCACCGACCCGTAGGTGCTGAAACCCGCGGACCCGTCCGTCGCCAGCCTCTCCTGCACGTGTCGTATCTGCGACGCTCCGATGCCGCCGGCCTACCGGTCGCTCTCACGCCGAGTGGATCGTCGCGCTCGCGGAACGCCCCGTCATGGACTGGGTGCCCAATGCCTTCCCGCCGCCGCAGCACTGACCGCCCGCGCGCGACCTCGCTCAGCCCGTCGCGACCGAGCGGGTTCGAAAGGGCGTTGCCTCGTCCCCGCCGTCGGTGATGGCATCCAGCCGTTCGGGCGAGAGGGCGTGCTCGATCGCGAGGATGCTCGCCCCGACCACGCCGGCCTCGGTGCCCGAGTGGGACAGCTCGATCGTCAGGTGCTGCGACGCGAGCGGCATCGAGCGCGCGTACACGACCTCGCGGATGCCCGCCATCAGGTGCTCGCCCGCCTGGGAGAGCGACCCGCCGATGGAGATGAGCGACGGGTTGATGATGCTGACGATCGTGTTCAGCACCTCACCGACGTCGCGCCCGGCCTGGCGAATTGCCTGAATGGCCGTCAGGTCACCATCGCGGGCGAGCGCGATCACGTCCGCGATGGTGTCGACCTCCAGGCCCTTCTTGCGCAGTTCCTCCACGATCGCGGGACCGCCCGCCACCGCCTCGAGGCACCCCGAGTTGCCGCACTTGCAGGCGATGCCCGCGCCCCTCGCGACGGCGATGTGGCCGATGTCGCCCGCGGTCCCGTCTTCGCCGCGCTGCAGCTGGCCCCCGCTGATGATGCCGGAGCCGATGCCGGTCGCGACCTTGACGAAGACCATGTTCTCCGGTTCGGGCGTGCGTCTCGCGCGCTCGCCGAGCGCCATGACATTGACGTCGTTGTCGACGAGCACCGGCACCGGGAAGTGCTTCTGGATGGCTCCCGGGACGTCGAACCCGTCCCACCCGGGCATGAGCGGGGGCTTGGACGGCCGTCCGCTGCGGTGCTCGACGGGACCGGGTAACCCGATCCCAACCGCGATGAGCTCCGAGGGCGAGCGGCCGATCCGAGTGAGCAGGTCGTTCGTCGTGTCCACGAGCTCGTCGAGGACCCGCGCCGGGTCCTTGCCGATCGGCATCTCACGATGCACCTCGGCGAGCTTCGAGCCGACGAGGTCGGTGATGGCTATGCGTGCGTGTGTGGCGCCGATATCCGCCGCCACGACGAGCCGGGCGCTCGGATTGAACGCGATGCGCGCGGACGGGCGACCCCCGGTCGACGCGGCATCCGACACCGGGATCAGGAGTTCGAGCTCGCGGAGTGAGTCGATCCTCAGTCCGATGGTCGATCTCGCCATGCCGGTCAGCGACGCCAGCTCCGCCCGGGTCCTGGGCACTCCGTCGCGCATGAGCTGGAACAGTTCGTATGCGCCGAACCCCAGTGCTGACTTCGTGATCATCCCCGCCTCGCCCGGACTGTTTGGTGTCGATAGTAAACGCACTGGCTATCCGAATAACGCGAATAGCAGTTACGTCAGCGAAAAATCGTCTTTTGTCGCTGAGTTGACAGAAGTCTACCGTCTCATGTCATACTTCCGTCATGCACTTTTCCAAGGTCGATGACGACCTGCCCCAGGTCGGCGCCGCCTTCGTCGGTGGCGGCTTCATGGCGCGCGTTCACACTCGCGCCGGCAGAGCGGCCGGCGCCCGACTGGTCGGAGTCTCGTCGTCCTCCGCGCCGCGGGCACGGGTGGCGGCGGAGGCGCTGCGCGTCGAGGGTTCGTACGGCTCGCTGGAGGATCTGCTCTCCGACGGCTCCGTCGACGTCGTTCACGTGTGCACGCCCAACTCCACGCATGCCGAGATCGTGCGGGCTGTGCTCGCCTCCGGCAAGCACGTGATCTGCGAGAAGCCACTGGCGGTGTCGCTGCCCGAGGCGGAGTCGCTCGTCGCTCAGGCCGAGGCCTCCGGGGCCGCCACGGCGGTGCCGTTCATCTACCGCTTCTATCCGATGGTGCGGGAGGCCCGGGCGCGGATCCGCACCGGTGAGCTCGGCCGCATCCTCACCGTTCAGGGCAGCTACACACAGGACTGGTTGGTCTCGCCGCACGATTACGACTGGAGGGTCGACGAGGTCCTCGGCGGACCGTCGCGCGCGTTCGCCGACATCGGCTCGCACCTCGCCGACCTGCTGGAGTTCGTACTCGGGGACCGGATCGTCAGCCTCAGCGCGAGCACCGGCCGGGCGTTCGACCAGCGCGCTCACAACGCGAGCGTCGCCACCGAGGACATCGTCACGGTGATCTTCGAGACGGCCGCTGGTGCGCTGGGCACCCTGATGGTCAGCCAGGTCTCGCCGGGTCGAAAGAACCGGCTCGCCTTCGACATCGCCGGCACCGAGGGGAGCGTCGCCTTCGACCAGGAGCAGCCCGAGACTCTGTGGCTCGGCGGGCGGGCCACCTCGCAGCAGCTGGTGCGAGCGCCCGGCGCGCTGCACCCGGAGGCCGAGCGGCTGAGCGTGCTCCCCGCCGGACACCCCCAGGGCTACCAGGACGCCTTCAACGCGTTCGTGGCCGACGTCTACACCGGGATCCGGACCGGCGAGCTCGCCGATGGCGTCCCCACCTTTAACGACGGCCTCCGCGCCGCACAACTTACGGCCGCAGTGCAGCAATCAGCGAGGCAGCTCAGCTGGATTGCCGTGAGCGCCGCGAGCTCGGCTCAGGTCGAGAACACCCTGTCCATCTAGACACCAAGAAAGGCAGCCCCATGATTCGATCACAACGTCGTGCGAGCACATCACGCATCGTTGCGGCCGCGGCCATCGCCCTCGCGGCGACCCTCGGAATCGCCGGATGCTCGGCATCATCGTCACCCGACGCCGGCGCCGCGAAGCCGAAGACACTCCGCCTCCTCTACACGACCGACGAGGCGAACGCGGCGGCTCTGGCCACCCTCGTGCCCGGGTTCAAGAGCAAGTTCGGCATCGATCTGAAGATCGACAACCAGCCCTACGACGCGCTGCAGCAGAAGGTGTTCTCCGAGTTCGCCTCCAAGAGCAGCTACTACGACATCGTGGTGGTCGACACCCCGTGGGCTCCCGCACTCGTGCGCGACCTCGAGCCGCTCAGCAGCTACCTCCAGGACGCGAAGCTGAACCCGGACAGCCCGCAGTCCGACCTCACCGACTTCATCCCGAAGGTGCTGTACGACACCTCGGTGTACAACGCCTCCTCGCCGATCAAGCAGTACCCTGATCCGTCCGAGAAGCCGAATCTCGGCTCCATCACTAAGGCCGGGTTCGACATCTACGGGCTGCCGATCCAGTCGAACGTGGCCGTGATGGCGTACCGCAGCGACCTGTTCAACGACCCGGTGCAGCAGGCGAACTTCAAGGCGAAGTACGGCCGCGACCTGACGGTGCCGAAGACCTGGGACGAGTACGCCCAGGTCGCCGCGTTCTTCACCCAGCCCGGCAAGAAGCTGTACGGAACGACCGTGATGGCAGGCGTCGGCGACTGGGCCACGGACGACTTCAAGACGCTCCTCGCGTCTTACGGCGGCGACGGAACCCTGGTCGACAAGAACATGAAGCCCGCCTTCGACAGCCCGGCCGGCCTCAAGGCGCTGACCTACTACGCCAAGCTCGCACAGAGCGGGGACGTGCCGCCCGGCAGCACCTCGGCCGACTGGGGCACCACGGCGGACTCGTTCGACAACGGGCTCACGGCCATGACGATCAACTACCACGACCTGAAGCTCGCCGACACGGTGAAGGGCGACATCGCCTACGCGCCGGTGCCGAAGGCATCCGACGCCGGTCCGCACTTCGGCACCTGGATGCTGAGCGTCAACAAGAACTCCAAGAACAAGTCGTGGGCGTACCGCGCGATCAGCTGGCTGACGGCGTCGCAACAGCAGATCTCGATGACGAAGGAGTCGCTGCACCCCAGCCGCACCTCCGTCTACGCCGCGATCACGAGCGACAACCCGCTGGCCTCGTTCTACGAGACGCTCGGCACGTCGCTCGCGGTCGGGGTCGGTCGAGCACGGCTGACCAACTACACCGAGGTGAGCCACGAGGTGGCCGTCGCGGTCAACAACGCGGCGAGCGGCGCCCAGACGCCGCAACAGGCGATCGACTCGGCGTCCCAGAAGGTCGCCGCGCTCATCAAGTCGGGCAGCTAGCCCGACCATCCTGACCAGTCGAACCAATCCATCGGAGAAATGACATGGTGACAACCGCTACACCTTCGCGACCCGTTCGTGAGGTAGGCGGTCCTCGACCCGCCCGGCGCCAGACCCCTGGCGCCGGGCGAGCCGCGGGATTCCGCAGGCGAGAGGGCGGGCGGGCGGTGCCCTGGGCGTACCTGGCCCCCGCGATGATCGTGCTCCTCGCGTTGACCGTCGCTCCCGCGATCTTCATCTTCTATTCGGCGTTCCGCAACGACAACATTCTCGGCGGAGCGGGGCGCTTCGTCGGGCTGGACAACTTCGTTCAGGCGGTGACGGATGCGTCGAACCAACACTCCTTCCTCGTCACGATCGGCTTCGTGGTCGTCGTCGTCGTGCTCGAGATGGTGCTGGGCTTCGCGCTGGCTTTGCCGCTGGCGGCGCAGACCCCGGCGAACCGCGTCGGCGCGGCGCTCATGCTCCTGCCGTTCGCCGTGACCCCCGCCGTCGCGGCCATGATCTTCAAGCAGCTGCTCAACCCCAACTACGGGTGGGTCGGCTACTACCTGGGTGAGCTGGGCATCGCGAAGGGAGCCGATCTGCTCGGCAACCCGACGACCGCCTGGCTGATGCTGGTGATCCTCGACCTTTGGCAGTGGACGCCGTTCGTCACGCTGATCCTCATGGCGGGGTTGCAGGCGCAGCCGATCGAGCCCCGAGAGGCGGCGCTCGTGGACGGCGCCACGCCGTGGCAGATGTTCCGCCACGTTACGCTTCCGGCGATGGCGCCGTTCATCGCGATCGCGGCAGTGCTGCGCACCATCCAGGCCTTCAAGACGTTCGACCCGTTCAAGATCCTCACGGGCGGTGGCCCCGGCGAGTCCACCGAGATCATCAACCTGGGCATCTTCCGGGTCGGGTTGCAGAGCTTCAACATCGGGCTCGCGTGCGCCATGGGCGTGCTGTTCCTCATCGTGCTGTCCCTGTTCATTCCCGCCATGCTCCGGCTCATCGGTCGGCGCGCAGACCCCGAGGAGATGTGATGTCCCTGCCATCCACCAGCACCATCGGGTCCAGAGCCCGGCTCGTCGTCGGGCGGACCTTCCTGTGGGCCTGGCTGCTCATCGGGCTCATCCCCATCCTGTTCATGCTGCTCACGTCGATCAAGCCGGCGGGCATCGCGAACTCGATCCCGCCGGTCTGGCTGTTCACGCCGACGCTCCGCAACTACGCGTCGGTGCTCTCCGGGGGCAGCGGCCACTCCGAGGGCTTCGGGCATCTGCTGTTCAACAGCGCGGTGGTGAGCCTCGGTGCGACCGCGCTGGCGATCGTGCTCGCGGTGCCGGCCGCGTACGCGCTCTCGATGCGCACTTTCCGGGCGCGGAAACGGATCTCCGGATGGATCCTCTCCACTTACATGTTCCCGCCGATCGTCGCCGTCATCCCGGTCTTCGTCTTCGTCGGGCAGCTGGGGCTCATGGACACCTACGGCGCGCTCATCGTGCCGTACGCCGCGTTCAACCTCCCCATCGTGATCTGGATCCTGCGGAGCTCGATCCTCCAGCTGCCGTTCGAGATCCAGGAGGCGGCGATGGTGGATGGCGCGTCGAGCTGGAACGTGCTGTGGCGCATCATCCTGCCGCTGCTCGCGCCCGCGATCGCGACGGCGGCGGTGCTGACGATCGTGCTGTCCTGGAACGAGTTCCTCTTCGCGCTGTCGCTCACCCGCAGCGACGCGAAGACCGCGCCGGTGGGGCTGCAGGAGTTCACCGGCATGTACGGCACCGACTGGGGCAATATCACCGCGGCGGCGACGATGATCGTCGCGCCCATCCTGGTGCTCATGGTCGTGCTGCGCCGACAGATGGTTGCGGGCCTGAGCTTCGGAGCGGTGAAGTGATGCAAGAAGGGAAGAACATGAAAGCAGTGCTGCTGCCAGGGGACAAGCGGGTCGTCGTCACGACGTTGGAGGTGCCGCCCCTCGGCTCCCACGAGGTTCTCGTGAAGACCAGGGCGTCGGCGATCTGCCGCAGCGACATGAGCCTGTACTACGGCAATCCGATCGTCGGCGGCGACGGCGCCGGGCAGGGATCGATCGTGCCGGGCCACGAGGCCGCGGGCGAGGTGGTCGCGATCGGTTCGGCGGTCACGACCGTCGCGGTCGGCGACCGGGTGGCGAGCTACCTGGCCATCGGGTGCGGCGCGTGCGAGTACTGCGCCAGCGGCTACCTCATGCTCTGCGCCGACTGGAAGTGCTTCGGCTTCGACGTGAACGGGGGCGACGCCGACTACTTCATCCTGCCGGAGCGCAACGCCCTTCCGCTGCCCGCAGAGCTCTCGTTCCCGGCCGGCGCGGTGATGACCGACATGATCGGGAGCCAGTATCACGTGCAGCAGCAGCTGGGCGTGAACGGCGGCCACACGGTCGCGGTGTTCGGCCTCGGGCCCATGGGTTCGGCGGCGGTGCTGATCGGCAAGGCGCTGGGCGCGCGGGTCATCGCGGTGGACGTGGTCGACCACCGACTGGACCAGGCGCACCAGCTCGGCGCAGACGAGATCGTGAACAGCGCCGCGGTGGATGCCGTGGCCGCCATCCGCGAGCTGACCGGCGGTCGCGGCGCCGACATCTGCATCGACTGCTCGGGCAACCCCGCCGGCCAGAACTCGGCGCTCGACGCCGCGGCGAAGTTGGGATCGGTCGCGTTCGTCGGGGAGTCTCGGGCGACCGAGATCCACCCGAGCGACCAGATCCTCCGCAAGCTGCTCACCGTCGTGGGCGGCTGGTATTTCCCGCTCGGCGACTGGGCCGCGATCGTGCGGCTCGTGCTCGACCGTCGGATCCCGGTGGAGAAGCTGATCAGCCACGAGTTCTCCATCGACGACGCCGAAGAGGCGTTCGCGGCGTTCGATCGGCGCGAGACCGAGAAGGCAATATTCACGTGGTAGCCGGGCGCGCCCGGCGCGAGGAGAGAAGACATGCTTAAGTACGGTGCGGAACTCGTTCCCTATCACGACTACGGCTTCGAGGAATCGGTCCGCTCGCTCGCCGAGCTGGGCTTCCGTCACCTCAACCTGTGGTCGTCGGCGGTGCCCCTGGCGCACCACGTGAATCCCGGCGACGATGTCGGCGAGATCCTGGCGGTGCTGGGGAAATACAACGTGCGACCGTCGGGGCTCACCGTCTACGGCAAGAACCAGGACGAGATCCTGGAGCGCGTGGAGTTCGCCTCGGAGCTCGGCATCGAGACCATCGTGTTCGACTGCGAGGCCGACTATCCGGACTTCGTCTCGCGCTTCCTGCCGCCCATCGTGGAGGCCGCCGCCGCCCGTGGCATCAGGATCGCGGTCGAGAACCACCTCACGGTGCCGTTCTCTTCGGACTTCGAGTCGGGGGCCAATGAGCAGAATCGCTGGAGCGAGGGCGTCGACACGCTCGCGCAGATCAAGCGTCTCATCCGCGACATCGACCACCCGTCTCTGGGCGTCTGCGTCGCGCCGCCGCACCTGTGGGTCGAGCAGGAGTCGATCACCGACGTGATCACGTTCCTCGCGGAGCGCAAGCGGCTGTTCCACTACTACATCTGGGACATCGATCGCGGCTATGCGCACGGCATCGACGGTCTCAACTTCGGCCCGGGCGATCGCCAGCTGCCGCGACCGGACGGCACCCTGGATCACGCCGTGCTGCTCGGGGCGCTCCGTCGCGTCGGCTACGAGGGCGTCGCGAGCCTCAAATGCCACGGCACGGCCGGCTGGAGCCTCCAGCAGATCAACGACCGCCTGGCCGGGTCCGACGCGTACGTGCGCGCGAGTATGGTGCGAGCCGGTATCGACCCGGCGGAGGCGCTGGCATGAGCGCGGCCCAGGCGGCGACCGATCGGCCGGTGACCCTGTTCACGGGTCAGTGGGCCGACCTCCCGTTCGAGGAGGTCGCCCGGCTCGCGGCCGGCTGGGGCTACGACGGGCTCGAGATCGCTGCCTCGGGCGATCACCTGGACCTTGAGCGAGCGGACGAGGATCACGCCTATCTCGCCTCGCGCCTGGAGATCCTCGACCGCCACGGTCTGCAGGTGTTCGCCATCTCGAACCACCTCACCGGGCAGGCCGTGTGCGACGATCCGATCGACTTCCGCCACCGGGCGATCGTCAGGCCCTCGACCTGGGGCGACGGGGATCCGGAAGGGGTGCGCCGGCGCGCCGCAGAGGACATGAAGCGGTCAGCGCGGGTCGCCCGCAAACTCGGCGTGGATGTGGTGGTCGGCTTCACCGGCTCGAAGATCTGGCCATACGTGGCCCAGTTCCCGCCGGTCCCGGCGGCCGTGATCGACGCGGGCTACGAGGACTTCGCCACCCGGTGGAACCCGATCCTGGACGTCTTCGACGCCGAGGGCGTGCGCTTCGCCCACGAGGTGCATCCCTCCGAGATCGCCTACGACTACTGGTCGAGCGTGCGTTCCCTGGAGGCCATCGGGCACCGGGAGGCGTTCGGCTTCAACTGGGACCCGAGCCACATGATGTGGCAGAACATCGATCCGGTCGGGTTCATCGTCGACTTCCAGGACCGCATCTACCACGTCGATTGCAAGGACACGCGGCTGCGCCCCCGCAATGGGCGCGCCGGCGTGCTGGGCTCGCACCTGCCGTGGGGCGATCCGCGCCGGGCCTGGGACTTCGTCTCCACCGGCCACGGGGATGTGCCGTGGGAGGACGCGTTCCGCGCGCTCGAGGCGATCGGCTACTCGGGCCCCATCTCGATCGAGTGGGAGGACGCGGGAATGGACCGGCTGCACGGCGCCGCCGAGGCGGTCGGGTTCGTGCGCTCGCTGCTCTGGCCGCGCCCCGACTCGTCGTTCGACGCCGCGTTCGCGAACCAGTAGCGCGGTCGCCGGAGCTTACCCGAAGATGAGGGATTTCTAATTCGACCAACCCGTTTTGGACCCTCCGACGCGGCTACCGTGTCTCAGTACGCACACCAGTGCAGACGTGTCGAGAGGGTCACCCGATGGCTGATGTCGCCCAACGAGGCGCGCGCAAAGTCGCGACGAGCACGCCGCTCAGGGGTGCCGCTCGCGCGGGCTATGCAGTCAACGGAATCGTCCACGCCCTCATCGGTGTGACCGCGATCAGCGTGGCGTTCGGGCCCGCTGGCGAGGCCGATCAGTCGGGCGCACTGGCAGAACTGGCCTCGGCGCCGGGCGGCCTGCTTCTGCTCTGGGTCATCGCTATCGCGCTCTTCGCGCTCGCCCTGTGGCAGATCCTGCACGCGTTCCTGCCGTCGGCAGGCGACGCGAAACGGCGGTGGGCGCGACGGATCGGCGACATCGCCAAAGGCGCGGCATACGGCGTCGTCGGCCTGACCGCGCTCACGTTCGCCCGCGGGGCCTCGAGCAGTGCCGCCGCATCTGCTCAGGGACTTTCGGCTCGCCTCCTCTCGATGCCCGGTGGGATATTCCTGTTGATCCTGCTCGGCCTCGTCGTCTTCGCCATCGGCGTCGCCTTCGCGATCCGCGGGATCTCCCGGCGTTTCCTCTCGCGGATCACCGTCCCGCGGGGCCGGCTGGGAACGCTGGTGACCGTGCTCGGCGTGGTCGGCTACGCGGCGGAGGGCATCGCGCTCGCCGTGGTCGGCATCCTGTTCTGGGTCGCGGCCGCGACCGTCGATCCCAGCAAGGCGTCAGGTCTCGACGGCGCACTGCGGGCACTCGCCGGCGTGCCGTTCGGCGTGGCCGTGCTCGTGGTCGTCGGGGCGGGGTTCATCGCCTACGGCATCTATTCCGAGTTCAGGGCACGGTACGCCCGACTATGAGCGCAACCCCCATGGAGGCGGAGACACCCATGCCCGAAAACCCCCGATCCGAGTCTCACGGCTTCTGGCGATCGAAATTCGTCGTCGAGGAGCGCTACATCCCTGCGCGGGCGCGCCGCGGGCTCTACCTCGCGTCGGGCATCCTCATCGTGCTCGGAGTGATCTTCTTCACGATCGTGCTGACCAGCGTGCTCACCGGCGGGGGCGTGCATGCGTGGGATCATCCGGTCGAGCACTGGGTCGATTCGCTGCGGTCCCCGGTGACGACGGCGGTCATGATCGTGCTGACGATCACCTTCGGGCCGGTCGTTCTGCCGATCATCATCCTCGTCGTCACGGTGGTATGGCTCTTCTTCGCCAAGCACGCCTGGCGGCCCCTCCTGCTCGCCGCGGCGATGATCACCGGAGTCATCGTGGCGACCACGCTCGCTCAGATCGTGCACCGGCATCGGCCGCCCACCGAGCTGATGCTGATCGGGAACGACACCACATTCTCGTTTCCCTCCGGCCACGTGCTGGGCGCCAGCGACTTCCTGATCCTCACGGCGTTCCTGATCGTCTCGCGGAATTCGAAACTCTGGGGGGTCGCCCTCGGACTCGGACTCGCCTGGGCGGGGGTGATCGCGGAGATGTTCAGCCGCATGTACCTCGGCTACCACTGGCTCACCGACACCCTCGCGTCGCTCTCCATCTCGATGGTGATCGTCGGCACCGTCATCGCCATCGACACCCGACGAACGGCGCGGGTGCGGGGCGAGGAGATCCGCGGATCGCATTCGCAGCTGCAGCGGGACCGCACCTAGCCGGCACCCGCGGCTCTGCGACGGGAACACCGACGGCAGATAGGGCGCCTCTCAGGTGCGGTCGGGCAGTTCGCGTCCGGTCTGCTCTTACACGCGGTCCCGGACGTCGCGGCTGCGAGACTCAGTGGACGGACGCGTTCTCCAGGTCACCCCTGAGGCGGGCGAGCCTGACCCGTCGAGGCGCTCGTACCGCCGTCGACGGGGAGGATCACGCCGTTGACGTAGCGCGCGCCATCCGACGCCAGGAACAGCACGACCGGTGCGATGTCATCGACCTCGGCCACGCGCCCGAGGGCCACCCGCGACTCGAAGTGGGCCCGCAGAGCCGGGTCGCCGGTGATCATCGCCACGGGCTCCGTGTTCGTGACCGACGGGGCGATCGCGTTGATGCGGACGCCGCGCGGTCCCCAGTCCAGAGCCAGCGACTGCACGAAGAGCGAGACGGCCCCCTTGGATGCGTTGTAGATCGCCTGCCCCCAGTCGCCGCGCAGGCCAGACACGCTCGACGTGGCGATCAGCGTGCCCTGGCTCTCCGCAAGGGCGGGGAGCGCGGCCTGCGCGAGGTAGAAGAACCCGTCGATGTTGGTCTGGCGCAACCGTTCCCAGTCAGCGAGGCTCACGTCGGCTATGTCTCCGGGCACGTAGCTCGCGGCGTTGCTGACGACTACATCCAGGTGTCCGTGCGTGGCCAGGATGCCCTTCACGAGCGCGTCGACCTGAGCCTTGTCGCCCATGTCGGCGGCGACCGCCGAGACCGAGCCGATCGCGGATGCGACTGCCGAGTCCAGGCGTTCCTGGCTCCGACCTGCGATCACCACGGTCGCGCCGGCCGCGGCGAACTCCGTGGCCACCTCCAAGCCGATGCCGCTGCCCCCGCCCGTCACGAGCACGACCGCGCCCGAGAAGTCGTAGGTGACCCGTCCTGTATTCGTCATGAGAATCCCTTCGCCGCGCGAGCCAGGCCGGCCCCGTCACACGATGTCAATGCGAATAGGGTCGATCCTGTTCCCGTGTGACGTGCGAGTGAAGGGTTCGGGCATGACGGAGATCGACCTCGAGACGCTCAGGCTGCGGATCTACAGCGAGCTCGCTGCGACGGGGCGGGTCGCGCCGCGCGCGGAGCTCGCTGACGAGACGGATGCCACGGAGACCGAGCTGATCGCGGCGCTGAAAGCGCTTCACGACCGGCGGCACATCGTGCTCGACGACAACGGCGACATCGAACTCGCTCATCCGTTCGCGACGCGCGACTTCGGCTTCTCGGTCAAGTCCGGCACCACCCTGTGGTGGGGCGGCTGCGCCTGGGATTCGTTCGCCATCCCTCACCTCGTTCCCGGTGCCGCGCCCGTGCTGGTGGCGACGAGGTGTCCGGCCTGCGGCACGGCCCACGCGTTCGTCGTCGCGGCCGACGAACCCCCGGCCGGCGATCAGGTGGCGCACTTCCTCGTACCGATGGCGCACGTCTGGGACGACGTCGTGCACGCCTGCGAACACCAGAGCATCTTCTGCGACGAGGGCTGCGTCGACGACTGGGTCGCCCGCACGGGCACTGGGAAGGGCGCGGTGTTCGATCTCGCCCAGCTGTGGTCGCTCGCCTCCGAGTGGTACGCAGGGCGGCTCGATCACGGGTACCGACGCCGCGAGCCCATCGAAGCCGCGGAGTACTTTCGCAGCGTCGGGCTCGTCGGCGCTTTCTGGGGCACTGCATGAGGTGGGCGATCCTCGCGCTGACGCTCCTCCTCAGCGGGTGCGCGTCGGCGCAGTCGTCGCTCGTGGAGCTCCCGCCGCCCGGAGCGCGCTTCGACTACCAGCTGGGCGGGGCGTACCCGGCTCCGGATGGCGCGGCCGTCGTCGCTCGCGACAGCACGTCTCGCCCCGCTCCCGGCACCTACGGGGTCTGCTACGTGAACGGATTCCAATCCCAGCCGGGCGCTCACTGGCCGTCGTCGCTGCTGCTGCACCGGGCATCCGGAGCGCTGCTGGTCGATCCCGGATGGCCGGACGAGCATCTCTTCGACATCTCAGCCTCGGCGAAGCGCGCGGCGATCGCGCATCGGCTCGGGCCGGTCGTGCGCCGATGCGCGGCGGTCGGCTTCCGTGCCGTCGAGTTCGACAACCTGGACTCGTACTCCCGATCGAGAGGGGCCCTGACGCTCGCGAACGCGGTCGCCTTCGCCCGCACGCTGGTGCGGATGGCGCACGCGGAGGGCCTCGCCGCGGCGCAGAAGAACACGTCCGAGCTGGGCGCGCGAGGGCGGGACGAGATCGGCTTCGACTTCGCCGTCACCGAGGAATGCGACCGCTACCGCGAATGCGGAGCGTTCACCCGCGTGTACGGCGCGCGGGTGTTCGACATCGAGTACGCCGACGACCTGCGCGGCGGCATCCCTCAGGTGTGCGCGCGGGCGCGGACCGCGCCTCTCGCGCCGTCCACGATCGTGCGCGACCGTAACCTCGCGCCGCCGCGCGACGGCTCGTACGTGTACGTGGCCTGCTGATCCGGCCCACGGATTCCGCCATTCCGGGCCGAGGTGTCACCGGGCGGGCGTAGCGTTTAAGAGGTGATGCGACCAACTATCAGCACCGTCGGCGAGCTGCGGGCCTCGGGCCACGTGCAGGAGTCGCTGCGTGAAGAGATCCGCCGAAACCTGCTCACCGCACTGCGCGAGGGGCGCGACCCGTGGCCCGGCCTGCACGGCTTCGACGCCACGGTGATCCCGCAACTGGAACGCGCCCTGATCGCCGGGCACGACATCGTTCTGCTGGGTGAACGCGGGCAGGGCAAGACCCGGCTGCTCCGCACGATGGTGGGCCTGCTCGACGAGTGGTCTCCGGTGATCGAGGGCTCAGAGCTCGGCGAGCACCCGTACGAGCCGATCATCCACGCGAGCATCAGGCGCGCGGCGGAGTTCGGCGATGAGCTGCCCGTCACGTGGCGTTCGCGCGAGGAGCGCTACGCCGAGAAGCTTGCGACCCCCGACACGAGTGTGGCGGACCTCATCGGCGACGTCGACCCGATGAAGGTGGCCGAGGGCCGCAGCCTCGGCGACCCGGAGACCATCCACTTCGGTCTCATTCCGCGCAGCCATCGCGGAATCGTGGCGATCAACGAGCTGCCCGATCTCGCCGAGCGCATCCAGGTGGCGATGCTCAACGTGATGGAGGAGCGCGACATCCAGATCCGCGGCTATGTGCTGCGTCTGCCGCTCGACGTGCTCGTGGTGGCGAGTGCCAACCCCGAGGACTACACGAACCGCGGACGGATCATCACGCCGCTCAAGGACCGGTTCGGAGCGGAGATCCGCACGCACTACCCGACCGAGCTCGCCGACGAGGTGGCGATCATCCGTCAGGAGTCGGCGCTCGTTGCCGAGGTCCCCGACCACCTGGTCGAGATCCTCGCCCGATTCACGCGGGCCCTGCGCGAATCGTCGTCCGTCGACCAGCGGAGCGGGGTGAGCGCCAGATTCGCGATCGCCGGGGCCGAGACCATCGCCGCCGCGGCGATCCACCGTGCCAGCAGACAGGGGGAGCCGGATGCCGTGGCGCGCCCCGTAGACCTCGAGACGGCCGTCGATGTGCTCGGCGGCAAGATCGAGTTCGAGTCGGGGGAGGAGGGTCGGGAGGATGAGATCCTCGACCACCTGCTGCGCACGGCGACGGCCGAGACCGTCCGCGCCCACTTGACGGGGCTGGACTTCGGCGCGCTTGTCGACGCGATCGAGAGCGGTGCGATGGTGACCACGGGCGAGCAGGTGACGGCCCGCGACTTCCTCGCCGGGCTGCCGGTCCTGGGGGAGTCGGAACTCTACGACGAGGTCGCCGCTCGTCTCGGGGCCGTGAACGACGGCGAGCGGGCCGGCGCGATCGAGCTCGCGCTCGAGGGCCTGTACCTCATGCGACGGATCAGCAAGGAGACCGGCGGAGGCGAGACGATCTATGGCTAGGGCCAACCGCAGGCTCACCCGGGCGGCGCGGTACGGCAGGTACGACGGCGGTCCCGATCCGCTCGCACCGCCTGTCGATCTCACCGAGGCGCTGGACGCGATCGGCGAGGACGTGATGGCGGGCTACTCGCCCGAAGCGGCGATGCGGGAGTTCCTCCGAAGGGGCCCTTCGAGTGCGTCAGGGACCGAGCGAGTGGGGCTCGACGAACTGGCCCGCCGCGTGGCCGAACGGCGCCGCGAACTGACCCGGCGGCACAACCTCGACGGCACGCTCGACGAGATCCGCCAGCTGCTCGAACGCGCGGTGCTTGCCGAGCGCGGTCAGCTCGCCCGCGATGTCGACCTCGACGACGGCGATCGGATGCTCGCCGAACTGCAGCTCGACAACCTCCCGGCCTCCCCGGCTGCCGCGGTCAGCGAGCTCGCGGGCTACGACTGGAAGAGTCCGCAGGCGCGAGCGGACTACGAGAAGATCAAGGATCTGCTCGGCCGCGAGCTGCTCGACCAGCGTTTCGCCGGGATGAAGCAGGCGCTCGAGAACGCCACCGACGAGGACCGGGCCGCGATCAACGAGATGCTCGGAGACCTCAACGCGCTGCTCGACGCCCATCGCCGCGGGGAGGACACCCCGGAGCAGTTCGACGAGTTCATGGGCAAGCACGGGGAGTACTTCCCCGACTCGCCGCAGAACATCGAGGAGCTGCTCGATTCGCTCGCGCAGCGCGCCGCCGCCGCCCAGCGGATGCGCAACTCGATGACCCAGGAGCAGCGCGACGAGCTCGACGCCCTCGCCCAGCAGGCCTTCGGCACGCCCGAACTGATGAACTCCCTGTCGCAGCTCGACGGCATCCTCCGCTCCCTCCGGCCCGGCGAGGACTGGGGCGGCTCCGAGAGCATGACCGGCCAGGAGGGCCTCGGCCTCGGCGACGGTGCGGGTGTATTCCAGGACATCGCCGACCTCGACGAGCTCGCCGAGCAGCTGGCGCAGTCCTACAACGGGTCCAGGCTCGACGACCTCGACCTCGACGCGCTGTCCCGGCAGCTGGGCGATCAGGCCGCGGTGGATGCGCGCACGCTTCAGGCGCTGGAGAAGGCCCTGCGCGACACGGGCACGGTTGCGCGCGGGTCGGACGGGCACCTGAAGCTCACACCGAAGGCGATGCGTCAGCTGGGCAAGGCGCTGCTGCGAGACGTCGCGGAGACGATATCGGGGCGTCAGGGCAACCGGGACGTGCGTCAGGCGGGCGCGGCGGGGGAGCGCTCGGGGGCTACGCGGGAGTGGGCGTTCGGGGACACGGAGCCCTGGGATGTGACGCGGACGATCATGAACGCGGTGACGCGGCAGGCGGGCGGCCCTTCGAGAGCCTCAGGGACCGGGGGTTTTGCGGGCGGCCCTTCGAGAGCCTCAGGGACCGGGGGTCTTGCGGGCGGCCCTTCGACAGCCTCAGGGACCGGAGGTTTTGGGGGCGGCCCTTCGAGTGCCTCAGGGACCGGGCGGGTGAGGATCGAGATCGGCGACGTGGAGGTGCAGGAGACGGAGGCGCGCACGCAGGCGGCGGTCGCTCTGCTCGTGGACACCTCGTTCTCCATGGTCATGGACAACCGCTGGGTGCCGATGAAGCGCACGGCGCTCGCGCTGCACACGCTCATCACGAGCCGCTTCCGCGGGGACGACCTCCAGCTCATCAGCTTCGGAAGGCACGCCGAGACGATCGACATCGAGCAGCTCACCGCGCTCGACGCGAGCTACGACAAGGGCACCAACCTCCATCACGCCCTGCTCCTCGCCAACCGGCACTTCCGCAAGCATCCGAACGCGCAGCCGGTGCTCCTCATCGTGACCGACGGCGAGCCGACCTCCCACCTCGAGTCCAGCGGGGAGGTCTTCTTCAGCTACCCGCCGCATCCGGTCACCGTCGCCGTCGCCGTGCGCGAGCTGGACAACTCGATGCGCCTCGGCGCGAAGACCACCTTCTTCCGCCTCGGCGAGGATCCGGGTCTCGCCCGCTTCATCGACTCAATGGCGCGACGGGTGGGCGGCACGGTCGTGGCTCCCGAGGCCGACGATCTCGGTGCTGCCGTCGTGAGCTCCTACCTCGGGTCGCGGTCCGGCCGCCGCGGCGCACCGTCGCCGGGTGAGTTCGACGGGATGTTCGGTCGCGGCTGGGGCGGCTGGAGCTTCTAGCGACCCGGTCGTTCCGGGGGTGCCGTGCTCTCCCGCACCACCAAGAGCGTCGACACCAGGTGCGCGACGTGCGGGGACGACGGCTGCGCGATCCGCTCGAGCAGCACGCCGACCGCAAGTCGCCCCACCTCGCGCAGATCCTGATGCACTGTGGTCAGGGGCGGGCTGAAGGAAGCGGATTCGATCATGTCGTCGAAGCCCACCACGCTGAGCGAACCGGGCACGCTCCGCCCCGACTCGCTCGCGGCGCGGAGGAGTCCGAGCGCCATCTGGTCGTTCGCGGCGAAGACCGCCGTTATGTCCGGCCGCGCGGTCACCTCCAGCCCGAGCCGGTATCCGGATGCCGCGCTCCAGTCGCCGCGGAAGACCGGGGGCACCTCGCGCCCCGCGCTCCGGAGCGTGTCGCGCCAGGTGCGTTCGCGGAGTGCAGCCGACGCCGAGCCGGTCGGCCCCGCGATGTGCCAGACGGTGTCGTGGCCGAGGGCGAGCAGGTGCTGGGTGGCGAGACGGGCGCCCTGCGCCTGGTCGTTGTCCACACGCGAGAAGCCCTCGCGGGCGGTGGTGTCGAGGATGACGATGGGGAAGTCGTCGGGCAGAGTCACCAGGGCCGTGTCGAAGACGGTGTGTTCGACGATCGCGATGATGCCGTCCACCCCCTGGCCGAGCAGCCGCTCGATCGCCTCCGGCATCGCGGCGGTGTCGTCCCGGGCGATCGGCACGAGGGTCAGCGAGTACCCGCGGGGAGTGGCGGCGGAGGCGATGGCCTCGAGCGCCATCATGTTGCCGAAGCGGTCCAGGTCGTAGAGGATCACGCCGATGCTCCAGGCGCGGCCCGAGCGGAGCAGCCGCGCCGCGAGGTTCGGCCGGTAGCCCACCTCCTTCATCGCGTCGAGCACCGTCTGCCTCGTGGAAGGGTCCACCTTCGGAACGCCGTGAGCCACTCGGGACACGGTCTGCGTGGAGACCCCGGCGACCACCGCGACCTCACGCATCGACGCGCGGCGCGGTGCCCTGGGCGATCCTCCGTTCTCGTTCGACATCGTCATCGATTCCCCTGCTTCTCGACCGAGGTAGCGCATGTTGGCGTCAACATGCTATGGTCAACCATCACCGTGGTGACGCTAACACATCTCTGGGGACCAACCAATGACAACGACGTCCATTACCGCCCGAATCGGGTCTCGCACGCGTAGGCACCGGCCGGGCCGCAACTGGCGCGGGTGGGTGTTCGTGGCCCCGTTCATGATCGTCTTCGCGGGCGTCTTCGTCGCACCGGTGGCCTATGCGATCGGGCTCAGCCTGTTCCGCGAGCAGCTCATCGGCGGCACGGTGTTCGTGGGCCTCGCCAACTATGCGGCCGTGTTCGGCGACCCGAAGTTCTGGGAGGCATTCGGCCGCGTCACCCTCTTCCTCGTCGTGCAGGTGCCGATCATGCTGATCCTCGCCCTGGTCGCCGCCCTCGCCATCGACAGCGCGCGCCTGCGGTTCCGGGCCTTCTTCCGGATCGGCATCTTCCTGCCCTACGCGGTGCCGGGCGTGGTCGCCGCCCTGGTGTGGGGGTTCATGTACAGCGGCAACTTCGGCCTCACGGCGAGCATCAACTCGGCGCTCGGCGGCGACATCCTCACTCCGCTGTCGCCCGGATGGATCCTCGGCTCGATCGGCAACATCGTCACCTGGGAGTACCTCGGCTACAACATGCTCATCTTCTATGCGGCGCTGCGGGTGATCTCCACCGATCTCTACGAGGCGGCGGCGCTCGACGGCGCCGGCGACCTGCGGGTGGTGTTCAGCATCAAGCTGCCCGCGCTGCGCGGGGCGATCATCATCGCGACGATCTTCTCCATCATCGGGTCGTTCCAGCTCTTCAACGAGCCGAATCTGCTCAAGAACGTCGCCCCGAACGCGATCACCACCTACTTCACGCCGAACCTCTACGCGTACAACCTCTCCTTCGGCGGCCAGGAGTTCAACTACTCGGCGACCGTCGCCATCGTGATGGGGCTGCTCACCGCGGTGATCGCCTACGTCGTGCAACTGCGCGGCGCGAGGGAGGCGAAGCGATGAGCGCGGCAGCCGAGCGCCGGGGCGTGCGCCGGGAACGACCCTCCGTGGTGCTCACGATCGTGATGGTGGCCTTCGTGCTGTACTCGGTCTTCCCGCTGGTGTGGCTGGTCGTCAACGCCACCAAGAGTCAGGCCGACCTCTACTCGACTTTCGGACTGGCCTTCGGCAGCCACTTCGCCCTGTTCGACAACATCGCCGAGACGTTCAGCTACCGGGACGGCATCTTCGTGCAGTGGCTCGCCAACACCCTGCTCTACGTGGTCGCCGGTGCGGGCGGTGCGACCGCCCTCGCCGCCGCGGCGGGCTACGGTCTGGCGAAATTCGCCTTCCCCGGCCGACGCGCCGTGTTCGCCGTCGTGCTCGGCGCGATCGCGATCCCCGGAACCGCGCTGGCCGTGCCGACCTTCCTGCTCTTCAGCCAGGCCGGGCTCACCAATACCCCCTGGTCGGTCATCATCCCGTCGCTGATCAGCCCCTTCGGCCTCTATCTGATCTGGACCTACACGGTGGATGCCATCCCCGACGAGCTGCTCGAAGCCGCCCGCATCGACGGCGCGAGCGAGCTGCGCATCTTCTTCACGATCGCGCTGAGGCTGCTCGCCCCGGGCATCGTCACGGTGCTGCTGTTCGCCATCGTGGCCACCTGGAACAACTACTTCCTGCCCCTGATCATGCTGAGCGACCCGCAGTGGTACCCGCTCACCGTCGGCCTGAGCCAGTGGACGGCTCAGGCGAGCGGGGTCGGGGCGCAACCCATCTTCAACCTGGTGATCACGGGCGCGCTCGTGACCATCATCCCCATCGTGGCCGCCTTCCTCGTCCTGCAGCGGTTCTGGCAGTCGGGGCTGAGCGCCGGAAGCGTGAAGCAGTGAAGGGGGGCCGCTGCTGGATCAGGCACACGCCCCTCAGGGTCGAGGACCCGTGTCGAACACCAATGGAGGAATCACAATGAAGTATCTTCACAGCAGGTCGGTGCGGCGCGCGGCGGTGGCGATCGTCGCGAGCATGATGCTCGGGGCCAGCCTCGCGGCGTGCTCGAGCGGCGGTGCATCGTCGGGAGGCAACGACGTCGATGCCGCCCTCGCCAAGGGCGGGACGATCACCTACTGGTCGTGGACGGGCCAGGCGCCGGCGCAGATCAAGGCCTTCGAGAAGGCCTACCCCAAGGTCAAGGTCAAGCTGGTCAACGCCGGCACGAACACGACCGAGTACACCAAGCTGCAGAACGCGATCAAGGCCGGCTCGGGCGCCCCCGACGTGGCGCAGATCGAGTACTACGCGATCCCGCAGTTCGTGCTGAGCAAGTCCCTCGTCGACCTCAAGCAGTACGGCTTCGACTCGCTCGAGAAGGACTACACCCCGGGCCCTTGGAGCTCGGTGAGCGTCGGCGGCGGCCTGTACGGCCTGCCGCAGGACTCCGGCCCCATGGCACTCTTCTACAACAAGAACGTCTTCGACAAATACAACCTCCAGCCGCCGAAGACCTGGGACGAGTACGTGGCCGACGCGAAGATCATCCACGCGGGTGACCCGAACGCCTACATCACGAGCGACACCGGTGACTCGGGCTTCACGCAGAGCATGATCTGGCAGGCGGGCGGTCGTCCGTTCTCCGTCGACGGCGACTCGGTGAAGATCGACCTGCAGGATGCCGGCACCAAGAAGTGGGCGGACACCTGGAACGAGCTCGTGGAGAACAAGCTCCTCGCCCCCATCGGCGGCTGGTCCGACGACTGGTTCAAGGCGCTCGGCAACGGGCAGATCGCCACGCTGGCGATCGGCGCCTGGATGCCGGGTGTGCTGGAGTCCTCGGTGAAGGACGGCGCGGGCGCCTGGCGCGTCGCACCCCTGCCGAACTACGGCGACACCGTCTCCAACTCGGAGAACGGCGGAGGTGCGCAGTCGGTGCTCAAGCAGAGCAAGAACCCGGCGCTGGCCGCGGGCTTCGTGCGCTGGCTCAACAACTCGAAGGAGTCGGTGAAGGTCTTCCTCGACGGCGGCGGCTTCCCGTCGACCACGGCGGACCTCAACTCGAAGGCGTTCCTCGACAAGGCCCCCTCCTACTTCGGCGGTCAGAAGATCAACGAGGTGCTCGCCCAGAGCGCGAAGGACGTGAGCAAGGGCTGGAAGTACCTGCCATACACCGTCTACGCGAACAGCGTCTACGGCGATGACGTCGGAGCCCAGTACGCCAAGGCCGGAGACCTCAACGAGGGCCTCAAGGCGTGGCAGGACTCCCTGGTGAAGTACGGGAAGTCGCAGGGCTTCAAGGTCGGCTCGTAAGCCTCACGCACACCGGTTCGGGAGCCGGGACGGGTCATTCGCGACCGTCCCGGCTCTCGCCATGATCCGCGCCGATCGCGCGGCGGGTTCAGGCGTCGAAGAGGGCCAGGGCCGCGAGTTCGTCGTCGTCCCACTCGATGTCGTCGATGTCGTCGATCTCGATCGTTCTCGTCCTCACGCGGGCGACGGTACCCAGACGAGATGACCGCCGCGGGCCGCGACAGTGGACAGCCGGTGAACGACGACTGCTGTTCACCTGGCTCCACTACGCTCGCTCGCGCGTCGGGTGGACGGCGCTGGAGGAGGCGCGGGTGCAGCAGGACGTTCTCGAGCGCGGAGACCTGAGCGCGGAGCCGAGGACGCTCATCGACATCCTGACCGCCACCGCGGCCCGCAGCCCGGATGCCGTGGCCATCGAAGACGCGAACGGCGCCATCAGCTACCGCCAGCTGATCCGTGCCATGAACGCGCGGGTCGCGCGCCTGGTGGCGCTGGGGGTCCGGCGGGGCGACAGGGTGGGAATCCGGATCCCGTCCGGCACGCGCGACCTCTACCTCTCGATCCTCGCGACCATGGCGGTCGGCGCGGCCTACGTGCCCGTGGACGCCGACGATCCCGATGAGCGTGCGGAGCTCGTGTTCTCCGAGGCAGCGGTGGTGGGCTGGCTGGGAGCAGACGAGCGGTTCACCGCCCTGGATCCCTCGATCGCCGATCGGGCCATGCCCGAGGCGGCCGCCGTCGCGACCACCGGACGCCTGACCGCCCTCACCCCGCCACGACCGCAGGACGACGCCTGGATCATCTTCACGTCGGGGTCGACGGGGGTGCCGAAGGGTGTGGCGGTGACGCACCGGTCGGCGGCGGCCTTCGTCGACGCCGAGGCCGGACTCTTCCTCGCCGCAGAGCCGCTCGGCCCCGGCGACCGGGTGCTCGCGGGCCTCTCCGTCGCATTCGACGCCTCCTGCGAGGAGATGTGGCTCGCCTGGCGCAACGGAGCCGCCCTGGTTCCGGCACCGCGCTCGCTGGTGCGATCCGGCGCCGACCTGGGGCCGTGGCTCATCGCCCACGGAATCACCGCCGTCTCGACCGTCCCGACGCTGGCCGCGCTCTGGCCCGAGGAGTCGCTCGAATCAGTGCGGCTGCTCATCTTCGGCGGAGAGTCGTGCCCGCCCGAGCTCGTCTCCCGTATCTCGGCCCGCGGGCGTGAGGTCTGGAACACCTACGGGCCCACCGAGGCCACCGTGGTCTCCTGCGCCGCACGACTCGTCGCAGGTGGTCCCGTGCCGATCGGACTCCCGCTCGATGGCTGGGACCTCGCAGTGGTGGCCCCGGACGGCTCGCGCGTGGCGGCAGGCGGCACGGGGGAGCTGATCATCGGCGGCGTCGGACTGGCGCGCTATCTCGACCCCGAGAAGGACCGGGAGAAGTACGCCCCATTCCCCGCCCTGGGCTGGGAGCGCGCCTACCGCTCCGGCGATCTCGTGCGGTTCGAGCCCGATGGGCTCTACTTCGTGGGGCGCGCGGACGACCAGGTGAAGCTCGGCGGCCGGCGCATCGAGCTGGGCGAGGTGGACAGTGCACTGCAGGCGCTCGAGGGCGTCGCGGGTGCGGCATCCGTCGTCCGGACCACGGCGGCGGGCAACCAGGTGCTCGTGGGGTATGTGGCGGCCGCCCCCGACTTCGACCGGGCGGCGGCCACGGAGCGGCTGCGCGAGGAGCTGCCCGCCGCGCTCGTGCCGCTCATCGCGGTGGTCGACGCGCTGCCGACGCGCACCTCCGGGAAGGTCGACCGCGCGGCCCTGCCCTGGCCGCTGCCGGGAGCCGCGACCGGCGCGCAGGCGCGGCTCGATCCCACCACCGCCTGGCTGGCGGAGGCCTGGTCGGCGATCCTGGGCGTGCCCGTCGAGAGCGCGGATGACGACTTCTTCGCGCAGGGCGGCGGCTCCCTCGCCGCGGCGCAACTGGTCTCCGCGATCAGGGAGCGCTTCCCCGAGACCCGCGTGGCGGACATCTACGACCACCCCCGCATCGGCTCCCTCGCCGCCGAACTGGACGCGCGCACCCCCGCGGCGGCGCGGACGGCCCGGGAGGTCGTCCCCACCCCGGCGGGCAGCCGGCTCGCACAGACGCTCCTCGCGGTGCCGCTGCACGTGCTGGTCGGCTCGCGCTTCCTCGTCTACGCCGCGATCGCCGGCAACCTCTTCTCCTGGGCGACGGGCATCCGGATTCTGCCGACGCTCTCGTGGTGGTGGGTCGCGGTCGGTTTCGTGCTTCTCGTGACTCCGCTCGGCAAGATGGCCATCTCGGTGGCCGCGGCCCGCCTGCTGCTGCGGGGCGTGACGCCGGGCGCCTACGCGCGTGGAGGCGGAGTGCATCTGCGACTGTGGCTCGCGGAGCAGGTCTCCCGCCTGGTGGGCGGCGCGAGCCTGGCGGGCGCCCCGTGGATCGCGTACTACGCGCGCGCCCTCGGCGCGAGGATCGGTGAGGGCGTCGATCTGCACACCGTCCCTCCGGTCACCGGCATGCTGTCCATCGGACGGCGGGCGGCGATCGAGCCCGAGGTCGACCTCTCCGGCTACTGGATCGACGGGGACACGCTGCGGATCGCTCACGTGCACATCGGCGCGGGCGCGGCGATCGGCTCCCGCAGCACGCTGCTCGGAGGGGCGAGCATCGGGGCGAACGCCGAGATCGAGCCCGGTTCGGCCGTCTCCGGGCGGGTGCCGGCGAACGAGCGCTGGGCCGGTTCTCCCGCCGCGCGGGTGGGCTCGGCGCGCAGGTCGTGGCCGGAGCACCGGCCGCCGCGCGGTACCCGGTGGCTTCTCGTCTACGGCCTGGGCTCGGTGGCGATGTCGGCGCTGCCCGCCGTGGGCGTGGTGCTCGGCGCCCTCGCGCTCGGCGCGCTCGTCGCCGGCATGAGCCGGGATGCCTCGGGCTTCGGGCAGCTCGTGCTGCGGGCATCCGCGGCGCTCCCGCTCGCCGTGCTGGTCGCGGGCGCGGCCTACGCGCTGCTGCTGGTGGCGGCCGTGCGCCTGCTCGGGATCGGGTTGCGCGAGGGCTACTGGCCGGTCCGCAGCCGGATCGGGTGGCAGGCGTGGAGCACCGAGCGGATCCTCGACACCGCGCGCACGCTCCTCTTCCCGCTCTACTCGAGCCTCGCGACCCCCGCCTGGCTGCGGCTGCTCGGGGCCACGGTGGGGGCGCACGTGGAGGCCTCGACGGTGCTGCTCATCCCGCGGCTCACCACGATCGCCCCCGGCGCGTTCCTCGCCGACGACACGATGGTGGCCACCTACGAGCTCGGCGGCGGATGGCTGCGCATCGGCCGCGCCAAGATCGGGCGCCGCGCCTTCCTGGGCAACAGTGGCATCACCGGACCGGGCCGCTCGGTGCCGAGGAACGGTCTCGTCGCCGTGCTCTCGGCCACGCCGCGCAAGGCCAAACGCGGGTCGTCGTGGCTCGGCAACCCGCCGGTGCGGCTCCGTCGGCTGGTGAGCGACTTCGACGAGGCGCGCACGTTCCGCCCGCCGCGCCGCCTGCAGCTGAGCCGCGCGCTGTGGGAGCTGCTGCGCATCGTGCCCGTGCTGGTCACCGGCTGGATCGCCCTGGGCGTGCTGGCCGCGCTCGACGGGATCTGGCTGGCGTGGGGCATCGGCTGGGCGATCGTGCTCTCCGGTCTCGTCATGGTGGTGGCGGGCGCGGTCGCCGCCGCGGTGAGCACCGGCGCGAAGTGGCTGTTCGCCGGGAGGATCGTGGCGCGGGAGCATCCGCTGTGGTCGTCGTTCGTGTGGCGCACCGAGCTCTCCGACACCTTCGTGGAGATGGTGGCGAGGCCGTGGTTCGCCGCCAATGCGGTGGGCACGCCGGCCCTCGTGGTGTGGCTGCGCAGCCTCGGAGCGCGGATCGGGCGCGGCGCCTGGGTGGAGACCTACTGGCTGCCCGAGCCCGACCTCGTGACCATCGGAGCGGGGGCGACCGTGAACCGCGGCTGCGTGGTGCAGACGCACCTCTTCCACGACCGGATCATGCAGCTGGATGCGGTGCGCCTCGCCGACGGCGCCACTCTCGGGCCGCACGGGGTGATCCTCCCTGCCGCCAGCATCGAGCGCGGGGCGACGGTGGGACCGGCGTCGCTGGTCATGCGCGGGGAGCGGGTGCCGGCGGGCTCGCTCTGGTCCGGCAACCCGATCGCCCCCTGGCCGGACGCACCGTGGCGCGATGGGCCGTGGAATACTTGATCGCACATGCCGCCGATCCCTCCCCCCAGTGACGCGTTCGAGGCTGACCCCTACCTGCCGACGAGCGGGAACATCGGCTACGAGGTGCTGCACTACGAGATCGACCTCGACTACCGGGTGGGTTCCAACCGTCTGACGGCCGGCGTGGTGATCACCGCCCGCACGACTCAGGATGTCTCGCGCCTCTCCCTCGACGTGGCCGGTCTCATCGTGGACAGGGTCACCATCGACGGCGAACGCCCGAAGAAGGTCACCTCCACGGCCCGCAAGCTGGTGCTCGTGCCCGTTGAGCCGATCGCGGCCGGCAGCGAGGTGGAGATCGTCGTGCGGTACCACGGCACGCCGCATCCGCTGCGCAGCGAGTGGGGAGAGGTGGGCTGGGAGGAACTGGCCGACGGCGTGCTGGTGGCGAGCCAGCCGAACGGCGCGTCGACCTGGTTCCCCTGCAACGACCATCCGAGCGACAAGGCCACCTACGACATCACCGTGGTCTGCGAGTCGGCCTACGACGTGGTCGCGAA
Organism: uncultured Lacisediminihabitans sp.; assembly: GCA_966212465.1. Taxonomy (GTDB): domain Bacteria; phylum Actinomycetota; class Actinomycetes; order Actinomycetales; family Microbacteriaceae; genus Lacisediminihabitans. Next base: position 134,864 of record CBIHRK010000007.1, on the reverse strand, counting down.
CGGGCGCCTCGTCACCAAGACCGCGTCGGCGAGCCGCACCCGCTGGACCTTCGCGGTGACCGAGCCGATGGCGACCTACCTGGCCACCGTGCAGATCGGCCGCTATCGCCCACGCGAGCTGCCAGGGGTCACGGTGCACGCGCCCGCGCAGCTGCAGCGGCAGGCGGCCACCGACTTCGCGCCGGTCGCCCGGATGCGCGAGGCGTTCGAGGAGCTCTTCGGGCCCTACCCCTTCGACGAGTACTCCGTCGTCGTCACCGCAGACGAGCTGGAGATCCCGCTGGAGGCGCACGGCATGGCGATCTTCGGTCGCAACCACGTCGACGGCGCACACGGCGACGACCGTCTGATCGCGCATGAGCTGGCCCACCAGTGGTTCGGCAATTCGCTCACGGTGCGACGCTGGCAGCACATCTGGCTGCATGAGGGATTCGCCTGCTACGCCGAGTGGCTGTGGTCGGAGGCGAGCGGGGGGACGAGCGCCGACGCCCTCGCCCGCCGGCACCTCGCCCTCCTCGCCCAGCAGCCCCGCGACATCGTCGTGGGGGACCCGGGGCCGCGGCTGCTGTTCGACGACCGCGTCTACAAGCGCGGTGCGCTCGGGCTGCACGCGGTGCGCCGCCACATCGGCGACACGGCGTTCTTCGATGCGCTGCGCGGGCTCACCGAGCGGCACCGCTTCGGCCACGTCGAGCCGGAGGATGTCGTGGGCGCCTTCAGCGCGGCCCCCGGCGGCGAGGGCGTGCGCCAGCTCATCCAGCGCTGGATCTACGAGAAGGCTCTGCCCTCGCTGAGCTGAGCTCGATCCGCGGTTCGACGGCGTCGCCGAACCAGGCGAGGGCGCCCACGAGATCGTCGCCCGCGTCGAACCGGTGCAGGCGAACGCGCTCGACCGGCACCGGGCATCCGGGCCAGTCGGCCAGACGGCCGTCCGTCACGGTCAGCTCGGCGGGATCGACGCGCAGTCCGCGGCCGTCGGCCTTCAGCACCGCCTCCTTCGCCGCCCACTCGGCGGCGTCCGGATGCCGGAGCCCGTGCACCGGGTGACGCGCGACCGCCGCACGGCTCTCCAGGTCGACGCCCACCGGTCCGACGGTGCTGAACGCGATCGCGACCAGGCCGCCTGCCCGGCTCAGGCTCACCCAGCGTCCCGGCTCCGCCACCGTGGGACGACCGTGCGGGCCGCCGCAGTCCGGGCAGACCTGGCGCACCGTGCCGAATCCGCCCAGCAGCGCCCGGTCCGCCCCGCGTCCGCGCGAGGGCAGAACGACCACTCGAAGGGCATCCGTCACGCTGCCACGCTAGCCGAGGGCGAGTCGTGAGCGGGCCGTCGCCTGTTGTTCATGTTCCGTCTTGTCGCCGTGAAAGAAGCCGAGCGGGCGTGTTCACAGCATCTCCTTAGTTTCAGCGCGTAGGTCGGCCCCCCACCGACCGGATGTCTCCCACCCGATCAGGAACACGACACACGAAGATGAGTGGTCAACGCGTAATCTTCACCAGTTTCGCCAGCGCGAGCAGCAGCAAGCTGCGGCCGTGGCGAGAGCACCGCAACCGGGTGCTCGGTGAGTTCGTCGACGAGACCGTCGACCCCGACGGCGCCGCCGTGGTCTGGCACCTCGTGTCGGCGAACAACCGCGAACTGGCGCGCAGCGCCGCGGTCTTCGACCGGTTCCAGGCCGCGGAGGAGTCCGCGCGCCGGGCCATCGTCTCGGCCGTCGCGACCTCGGTGACGCTGGTCAGCGACGACCGGCGCGGCCTGTTCGGCTGGTACCTCAGCCTCGAGGAGGTGCCGGTCGCCCTGTGCGCGCGCTGGTACCTCGCCGAGCGCGAGCGCCGCCACGCGCTGCAACTGGCCACCGCCGGACTCCCGCACGCCACGCTCGGAGTGGGCGCGCGACAGCTGGTCGAGCAGCGCCCGAGGTCCGTGCGCCATGACGACTGAGGTCATCGAGGTCGCGGCGGCGCCCGAGTCGCGACGCTCGCTGCGCACCCGCGCGGTGCCCCAGGATCGGGTGTTCTCGTGGGTCAGCCGTCTCTCCGGAACGGTCGTGCTCGCCATCATGACGCTCGTCGGAGTCTTCCTCCTGGCGCGTGGACTCAGTGCCATCTCGGTGGCGAAGCTCGGGTTCCTCACGACGCAGGCGTGGGAGCCCAACTCGGGCCACTTCGGAATCGCCGCCGTGCTGCTGGGCACGATCTTCATCGCGCTGACGGCGATCGTCGTCGCGGTGCCCCTGGCGACCGGCACGGCGCTGTACATCAGCGAGTACGCGCCGAGGAGCGTGAAGGGCATGCTCGTGAGCGTCGTCGACCTCATGGCCGCCATTCCGAGCGTCGTGTACGGACTGTGGGGGGTCTACCTGCTGCAGCCCGGCATCCTGCCCGTCTCGCAGTGGATCGCGACCGTGTTCGGCTGGATCCCCGTCTTCCACGTCTCGAGCTTCGATCCGAACGATCCGCTGGCGACCCCGACGGTGTTCACCGCGTCGACGTTCGTGGCCGGTCTGGTCGTCGCGATGATGATCGCGCCCATCGTCTCGTCGATCATGCGCGAGGTCTTCACCCAGGCGCCGATCGGCGAGCGCGAGGGCGCCCTCGCGCTCGGGGCCACGCGGTGGGGGATGATCCGCAGCGTCGTGCTGCCCTTCGGCCGGGGCGGGATGATCGGCGGCACCATGCTCGGGCTCGGCCGCGCGCTCGGCGAGACGATCGCCATCTTCCTCATCATCAGCCCGGCCTTCGTGATCCAGCCGCACATCCTGGAGAAGGGCGGCAACTCGATCTCCGCGCTGATCGCGCTGCGCTACAGCGAGGCCTCCCCGTTCGAGATCTCCGCTCTGATGGCCGCCGGTCTCGCGCTGTTCGTGCTGACCCTCGTCGTCAACTTCGGAGCCTCGATCGTCATCTCGCGGTCCCGGTCGGGAGCGTCGAGCCAATGACCCTGACCACGATCCCCGACACCGAGCGGCCCGAGACGACCTCGGTGGTGGGGGAGAAGCCTCCGCTCATGGGGCCCGAGACGCGACGGTCGCCGGGTGTGCTGCGCCGGTCCGACCTCTTCTCGGTGCTCGGCTCGGCCGTCGCCGGGATCGCGCTCGCCGCGTGGCTGTCGAGTCAGCTGATGCTGTTCCAGGGCTTCCTGCCGTTCCTGCTCGTCGCGTACGCCCTCTTCGTGCTCATCTACTCGGTGGTCGTGCGCTTCGACGAGACGTCGCTGGCGGTGCGCGACCGCGTCGTCGCCGTGGTCGTGCACTCGCTCGCCGTGGTGATGCTCATCGCCCTGATCAGCGTGGTGGTGTACACGTTCCTCCGCGGCTCGGAGGCGTTCGTGAGCGTCGGCCCCGCCGGCACGGGGGTCCACCTCAACTTCCTCAGCACCGACATGAGCCACACGGGACCGAAGGATCCGCTCACCTCGGGCGGGATCGTGCACGCCATCGCCGGCACGCTCATCATGATCACGATGGCACTGGCCATCAGCATCCCGCTCGGGCTCACCACCGCCGTGTTCATCAGCGAGTTCCCGGGCCGGTACTCGCGGCTGGTGCGCACCGTCGTGGAGGCCATGACCGCGCTGCCCTCCATCGTGGCCGGCCTCTTCATCTACGCGACCGTCATCCTCACCCTCGGGTTCAACCGCTCCGGCTTCGCGGCCTCGCTCGCCATGACGGTGATGATGCTCCCCATCATCATCAGGTCGTCGGATGTCGTGCTGCGCCTGGTGCCCGGAAACCTCAAGGAGGCCTCGCTCGCCCTCGGCTCGAGTCGCTGGCGCACGGTGTGGAACGTCACGCTCCCCACCGCCCGCTCGGGCCTCACGACCGCGATCATCCTGGGCACGGCCCGCGGAATCGGTGAGACGTCTCCGGTCTTGCTCACGGCGGGGCTCACCACCTACTTCAACTCCAACCCGTTCTCCGGTGCGATGGTGTCCCTCCCGCTGGAGACCTTCAGCTTCGTCAAGTCGCCGGAGCCCGGGATGATCTCGCGCGGCTTCGGCAGCGCCGCCGTGCTGATGATCCTCGTGCTCGTCCTGTTCGCCATCGCCCGGGTCATCGGCGGTCGAGGTCCGGGCGTCCTGAGCCCGCGGCAGCAGCGCCGGCGGGCCGCCCGCAGCAAGCAGGACGACTACCGCATGGCGGCGCGCCGGCTCGGTACACCCGTCCCCACGTTCACCGGCGGACTGAAGGCTCTCTTCGGCCGCGAGGGAAAGGCCACACCGGAATGACCGCACCACGACGCTCCGCCGGCGTCATCCGCGTCGGGAGCCTCCTGCTCGCCCTGGCTCTGATCCTGGGCTGCGCCCCCGTCTCCGCGCAGGCCGCAGTGCCCGCCGACGTGGGCAAGACCTACTATCCGATCTCCGGCGTCGGGAGCACCTGGTCGGCCGTGGCGCTGCAGCAGTGGATCCGCAACGTCTACAACAACTACCGCTGGAAGGTCGAATACAACGACGCCGGATCCTCCGCGGGGCGTCAGCTCTTCGCGCAACCGGGCGGCGGCTACGACTTCGCCGTCTCGGAGATCCCGTACGCCCTCAAGAACAGCGACAGCGTCGACCCCCGCCCGGCGCGCAAGTTCGCCTACATGCCGATCGTCGCGGGCGGCACCTCCTTCATGTACAACCTGGTGATCGGAGGCAAGAAGGTCACCAACCTGAGACTCGGCGGCGCCACCCTCGCGAAGATCTTCACCGGCGCGATCACGCGCTGGAACGACCCCGCCATCGCGTCCGACAATCCGAACCTCGCGCTGCCCGCCATCCCGATCGTGCCCGTGGTGCGCTCGGACGGTTCCGGCACGAGCGCGCAGTTCTCCGCCTGGATGCGCAGCCAGTACCCGGACATCTGGAGCGCGTTCTGCCAGAAGGTCGGTCGCGGGGCGAACTGCGGGATCACCTCCAACTACCCGACGATCCCGGGGTCGTCGTTCGTGGCGCAGTCCGGGTCGAACGGCGTCTCCGGCTACGTCGCCCAGCCCCAGTACGTGGGCGCGATCACCTACGTCGAGTACGCCTATGCGCTCAACTCCCGCTCGCCGGTGGCGAAGATCCTGAACAAGTCCGGCTACTACACCGAGCCGACGGCCGCGAACGTGGCGGTCAGCCTGCTGGGCGCGCAGATCAACAACGACGAGTCGTCGCCCGACTACCTCACCCAGCAGCTCACCGGGGTCTACAACAACGCCGACCCGCGCACCTACCCGCTGTCGTCGTACTCCTACATGATCATCCCCACCGCGCTCGAGTACGGGTTCACCCTCGACAAGGGGCTCACGCTCGCCGCCTTCACCAACTACTTCCTCTGCGAGGGCCAGCAGCAGGCCGAGGTGCTCGGATACTCTCCGCTGCCCATCAACCTGGTCTCGGCAGGGCTCGACCAGGTGCGCAAGATCCCGGGCGGCAACCCCGCGACCGTGGACATCGCCAAGTGCAACAACCCCACCTTCAGCTCCGACGGCACCAACAAGCTGGCCGCGAGTGCGCCGCAGCCGCAGGCCTGCGACAAGCAGGGCGCGACGCAGTGCGCCACCGGAACCGGCGGGGTGAAGAACGTCGCGACGACGGCGACGAGTGGTTCCGGCACCGGCTCGTCGGGCACCGGAGCGGGCGCCTCGGCGGGCGCGGGCGCGACCGGGGGGACTTCGGATGCCGGCACGACAACCCAGGCGGGCACGACCGGGCTCGCCCGCGACGCCGTTCCCGTGCTGGTGAACGCCGTGCCCACCACGCTGCCGGTGGCATCCGGGCCGGTGCTGGCCTGGGTGTCACTGGTGGGGGTGGTGCTGCTCGTGCTCTCCGCGATCTTCGTGCCGCCCCTGATCGGACGGTTCGCCCGCACCGCTCCCGCGGCCCCGCGCGCCCGTGCGCCGACGCGCGCGCCTCGAGCGCGGCGGCCGAGGAAGCCCAACGTTAACCTCCGCTTCGGGCGTACAGCACGCGCTCCTGAGCCCGGCGCCACGGATGGTGCCTAACGTGACGCGCATGCACCCCCGACGAGCCGCCCGACTCGCGCCCGAGATCACTCGTGCCCTCTGCCTGCTGATCGCCGCGGCATCCGTCGTCGGCCTGTTCTTCGCCTCCGGCGGCGGTTCCGGCGCCGCCCACGCCGACGAATCCTCCACGGTGACCGTCTCCTGGACGGGTGACGGCGGCGCGCTGGCGAAGTACCAGCCCGCCAGGACGGACTCGACGGGGGCCCGCAGCGTGAGCTTCGACGAGTTCAAGAACATCACGGTGACGGTCGATCAGACCGCGCAGATCGCCGACCAGGCCATCCAGGTGAAGGTCACCGGGTTCGCCGGCACCCGGGCGAAGGTCGACGCCAGCGGGGCGACCTGGACGAGCGCGCAGAACTACGTGCAGGCCATGCAGTGCTACGGACCGGACCCCCTCGCGGCTGACTTCAACCAGACCTGCGAATGGGGCGGCCGCTTCGTCAACAACAACGGCCTCGGCAACACCGTCTACCGCGACAACGTGCCGCGCGTGGCGTTGAAGGACGTCCTCCCCGGCGCGCAGAACGCCGTGGACATGCCCTTCGTGCCGCTCGGCAGCGCGCCCGTCACCGGGCGGCAGGTCGTCGATTCGAGCTCGCCCGACCCCGTCTACCCGCTGCTCGACTACTTCGGGCCGGCGACCAGCAACGAGCTGCAGTCCGCGCGCATGAACCCCGACGGCACCGGCGTCTTCGACTTCGAGACGCAGAGTTCGGACGAGGCCCCCCAGCTCGGCTGCGGTTCCCAGGGGCACACCCGCTGCTGGCTGGTGCTCGTGCCGAGGGGAACGGTCTACGGCGGCCACGACTCCACGTGCAGCGACCTGACCGACAACGACTACACCCCGTACGCGTACGGCAGGGCCGACTCGATCCAGGGCGGCAGCCCGGTGAACACCCAGTGCGAGTACTGGGCCAACCGCATCGACATCCCGCTGGACTTCATCCCCACCGGCAGCGTGTGTGCCGCCGACGACACCCAGCGCCGGGTGATCGGCTCGCAGCTGCTCATCGGGGCCATGGCGTCCTGGCAGCCCCAGCTCTGCAAAGACCTGCGGACGACCTTCAGCTTCGACACGAACCCGGACGGCGTCGCCCGCTCGCAGCTCGTCGAGGCGCAGGCGAACCTCGCGTTCACCTCCTTCCCGGTGGTGAAGACGGAACTCGACAACGACCTCGACAGGGCGGAGCTGGGCTCGACCGCGATCGCCTATGCGCCGGTGGCGCTGACCTCGGCGGACATCGCCTTCTTCGCGGAGGGCTCCGACGGTCGGATCACCGACCTCAGACTCTCGCCCCGTCTCATGGCGAAGCTGCTCACCCAGTCCTACCGGTTCGAGGTCCCCACCACCTCCTCCGACCCGTCGAAGAACTACGCCCACCTCGGCGTGCAGAACAAGAAATACGCCTACCTCTGGCAGGACCCGGACTTCCAGGCGCTCAACCCCAACGCGGCGCAGTTCGCCTCGAATCCGTCGATCGTGCTGCCCGGGCCCTCGGGAGCGGACGCGATCCGGCAGGTCTGGAAGTGGATCCAGGGCGATCGCGAGGCGGCGAGCTGGCTGGCCGGCACGCCCGATCCGTGGGGCATGACGGTGAATCCGTACTACCTGCCGAAGGGCAACCCGGCCGCGATCGTGCCGTCGTACATTCCGAACGACGCATACACGCTGGTCGACTGCCCGGCGACGCGCACGGACTGGGCCGGTGCGCGCTGCCGCGCGGTCGGGCTCTCCAACGTCGACGGCTCGCCGTTCCAGCTGAGCAGCGCGCGGCAGGACACGTTCCTCAAGTCGGACGAGAGCCTCGCCCCGATCACGCTGAGCACGGAGCGCTACCGTTTCGGCAGCATCCAGGCCGCTCCGTACACCGACAACTTCCTCATCGCGGCGCGCACCGCGTTCCGCGCCGATCCTGGCGCCAAGACCGTGTGGGATCCCACCGCGATCGACGCCTCGGGTCAGGTGGGCGACTGGACCAGCGGGGGAGCGCAGATCCCCGGGCAGCGATTCATGATCGCGATCACGGATGCCCCCTCCGCCGTCAAGTACGCGCTGAGCAGCGCCGCGCTGCGCCTCGACGACTCCTCCGACTTCGTGCTCCCGACCACGGACTCCATCTCCGCCGCGGTCGGCTCGGCCCTCGTGCCGACCGAGGTCGACTCGGTGAAGCAGATCGATCCGGCGAAGACGAAGGCGGGCCAGTATCCGCTCAGCACCGTCGTCTACGCGGCGGTGAACCTCAGCTCGTCGGACAAGGCGACCCGCGGCGACTTCTCGAGCATGATCGCGCAGGTGACCACGAAGGGCCAGAAGCCCGGTTCGCAGGTCGGCGAGCTGCCGCCCGGCTACGTGCCGCTCACCCAGGCGATGGCCGATCAGGCCCAGGCCGCGGCCGCGGCGATCGCCGCCTACGTGGCTCCGGCGGCGAACACGGGCGGCTCGAACGGCCCGGCACAGGACGACTACTCCGGATCGTTCGGCTCCGACGGCGGCGCGACCTCGGGCGGAGCGGGCGGCGCCGGGACCGGGCCGTCGTCCACGCCGGCACCCTCGGATGCCCCCGGCCGCACGCCCGGCATCCAGGGCGGTTTCTCGGTCGGGCAGGTGGCCCTCGGTGGCTCCCTCGCAACCGGCCTCGCCGGGGCGATCTTCTCGCCCCTGCTCTTCAGGGGGCGCCGACTGCTTCCCTGACCCAGAGACCTTCGCCGTCCGCCATGCCCCGGACGGAGGAATCCCCCCTCGTCCAACCGCAAAGCAGACGAGGGGGGAGTGTCCGAATCCGGACGGAATTGCACGGGCAGATTACCAAAGAAGGCTGAACATGCTCAGAAAGAACAAGCTGCGCCTCGGCGCGGTCGCGGTGGCGCTGTGCGCGGCCACCGCAGTGGCGGGCGCGATCTCCGCCAATGCAGACCCTGCGGGCGGCACCTTCCGCACGCTCGCGGGTGTCGGCTCCGACACGATCCAGGACGTGGACAACGGTCTGTCGACCGTCATCCCCGCGCTCGGCTCGTACGACGCCACCGGTACCGCCACCATCGTCACCAAGTCGGGGGGCGCGACCTTCGTGCGCCCGAACGGTTCGGGCGCCGGCCTCAACGCGCTGAGCGACTCGGCGCAGGGCGGCAGCCACCTGTTCAACGGCGTCGACATCAGCGGGCAGGTCGACTTCGCCCGGTCGTCGAGCGGTCCCTCGGGCAGCGGCACGGCGCTCACCTACATCCCGTTCGCCAAGGACGCCGTCACGTTCGCGGTGAACGCGGCGAGCGACTTCCCGCGCGACATCGCGATCGGCTCCGCCTCCCAGGACTCGGCGTCACCCGCCCCGCTCACCCTCCGCAACATCTACCGCTGCACCGCGACCTCGTACCAGGACTCGCGCGGAAACGACGTGACGATCCGTCCGCTGCTTCCGCAGAGCGGATCGGGCACCCGCAAGTTCTGGCTGTCGACCCTCGGACTCACCGAGACCGACATCACGAACGGCGGCTGCGCGACCGACCTGAACAACTCGGTCGAGGAGCACAACGGCACCTTCCTCACCGGCCCCGGCGACATCGCCCCGTTCTCCATCGCGCAGTACATCGCGCAGGGCAACTGGTCGTCCCTCCCGTCGACGGTGCAGGAGCGTCGCGGCAACATCCAGCTCGGCAACGTGGCGGGCGTCAAGCCCTACACGGTGACCGTCGGCTCGGGCGCCGTGCTCAACACCGCCTTCCCGATCACGCGCAACGTCTACAACGTGGTGCCGACCGCGAAGCTCGGCGACTCCACCATCGCAGCCACCTTCGTCGGATCGGGCTCCGCGGTCTGCTCCCAGTCCGCGCTGATCAAGAAGTACGGCTTCGGAACGATCGGTGCCACCTGCGGCAGCACCACCCTCACCGGCCCGTTCACGCAGTAGCCACCGACGTCATCACGACCCCCGTTTCATCGCGTTTCACCCCCGAAAGGTATGAACTGACATGAAGTCCCTCTCTCGTCGTCTCGCGGCCGTCGCCGTGGTCGGCGCCGTCGTTCTCGGCGGAATCTCCATGGCGCAGTCGGCCAGCGCCGATCAGCTGACCGGCACGCTCCAGCTCCACGGCCCGAAGGCGAACGTGACCACCATCGGTCCCGTCATCACCTCCGGTCACCTGGACGACCAGCCCGCGTTCTACGGCCTCACCTCGAGCGTCGGCTGCCCGGCCGGCTACCAGGGCCGCAGCGACACGTTCGCGTTCCAGAACGGGGTCAAGCTCGGCGCCCTGTCGAGCAGCCGCAACGCGTCGGTGACCAACTACGGTCACACCGGCCTCGACGGTCAGCCGATCGCCATGGACGACACCTACGCCAACCCGGGCACCAGCGCCTACGTCAACGACACGGCCTTCGGCGCTGTCGGTCTCGTCACGGGAAACTGGGAGATCCGCGTCTACTGCGCGGCCTCCAACGTCTCCATCAACCTCACCACCGACAAGTATCTGGTGCTCCCGATGGTCGCGAACGTGGACGCCAACACCTGGGCCACCGCGGACTCCGTGCCCGCCGGTCCGGTCACGCCGACCGTCTCGCTCACCGGCGCGGCGCAGGGCGACAAGACGATCAAGCTCACCGCGACCGTCAAGAACGCCGGAAACGTCGCGACCGACGCCGCCGGTTCCGTGAAGTTCTTCGACTCCGGCAACGCGGTCGTCAACACGGGCACGATCGCCGCCGGCGTCTCGTCGTTCACCACCGGGGTGATGGCGCCGGGCACGTACACCTACACCGCCCAGTACATCCACACCGGCACCACCTACAACGACTCCGCGGTCTCGGGAGTCGCCACCGTGGTCATCTCGTCCAACCAGGGCACCACCAACATCACCGTCACCATCGCGCCGAACTCCGGCGGAGGCTCGCTCACCCTCACGGGTGTCGCCAACTCCGTCGACCTCGGCACCGCGGTGCTCACCGGTGGCAGCCTCGTCGCGACCGGCACGCTGCCGGCCGTGACGGTGACCGACACCCGTCAGCTCGACGCTCCGGCGTGGAGCCTGACTGGCATCACGACGGACTTCGCCTCGGGAGCCAAGGTGCTCGACGGCAAGTACCTCGGCTGGGCGCCGTTCACCAACGACGCCTCGACGAACGCCGGCACCATCGGCGCCGCCGTCGCCCCCGCGCCGGGAACCAGCAACGGAATCAAGTCGGCGGCGACCCTCGCCTCCGGCTCCGTCGTGAACGGCAAGTCCACCACGAAGGTCGGTGCCCAGCTCAACCTGGCCGCGCCGTCCAACACCCCCTCCGGTGCGTACAGCGCGACCCTCACGCTGACGCTCGTCTGATCCGCTCCACCCCGCGAGGCACGGGACCGGACGCACCACGCGCCCGGTCCCGTGCCCACGGGCCGCCCCGACCCGAGGTCTCTCATGTTCGCTCTTCGTCTCCCCGTCGCGCTGGCGCTCGCCGGTCTTCTCGCCGCGTCCCCCCTCGCCTCCGCGAGCGCCGCCCCCTCCGCCTCGGGCGATGCGCCCGCGCAGTGGAGCGTGGAGACATCCGGCTCCGCCGGACCGGACGGGCGGGCGTCGTTCGCCTACGCCACCCAGCCCGGCACCCAGATCTCCGACACCGTCGCCATCACCAACCGCGGCACGACGGCGGAGACCTTCTCGCTCTACGCGACGGATGCCATCAACGACTTCCAGACCGGCCAGTTCAGCCTGCTGCCGGGCCGCGCCAAGCCCACAGACTCCGGCGCGTGGATCACGCTGGCGGAGTCGACCGTGACGCTGCAGCCCGGCATCCAGGCCCGCGTGCCGTTCACCATGCTGGTGCCGACCGACGCCACCCCGGGCGACCACACGGCCGGCATCGTGGCTTCCGTGCTGAAGCCGAGCACCGACAAGAAGGGCAAGTCGATCACCCTCGACCAGCGGGTGGGCGCCCGCGTGTACCTCGACATCGCCGGGCCGGTCGCGCCGAAGGTGGCAGTGGTCGGCCTGGTCTCGGGCTTCACCTCGCCCTGGAACCCGTTCGGCGCGGGCTCGGCCGGAGTGGACTACGCCATCAGCAACCAGGGCAACGCCCGGGTGGACGTCTCCTCGACCCTGTCGCTCGACGGCCCGTTCGGCATCCACATCGCCAGCATCCCGCTCGGCCGTGCCGTCAACCTGCTGCCCGGCCAGGCCGAGCACGTGCACCGCACCACGCCCGGCGTGCCGCCCCTTCTCCTGCTCTGGTCGACGGTCCGGCTGACGCCGCGCGCCCCCACCGACACGATCGCGGCCTCCTCGCTCCGGCACGCCGACGGCAGTCCTGCGACACCCCGCCCGGCCGCCGAGTACAGGGCCGTGACGGCGAGCACCCTCACCGGCGCCGTGCCCGTGACCCTCCTGCTCGTGCTTCTCGTGCTTCTCGCGATCGTGCTCCTCGTGGTGCGCTACGTGCGATTCACCCGCGAGCGGATGTACGAGGCCATCGACGCCGCGACCGCGGAGGCTCTCGCGGCACGACAGGAACCGGACTCCGAGCTCGAGTCGGCCGGTCGGGGTGCGCTGCGATGAACCGCGTGCTCGCCGCACTGGCCGCCTCGTGCCTCCTCGCTCTTCTCGTGCTGGGCGCCGCGCTCGGTGCTCCGGGCGCCGGCGCCGCCGCCGCCGACCCGGGCCCGGTTCCGACGACGGCGCCGAACGTGTCGGTGCAGATCCCCGGGCCGGATGGCGGGTCCCCCTCGCCGAGCCCATCCTCGGGTCATGGCGGCCACGGGGGCTCCGGCGGATCGACGCCCACGCCGACCCCCACCCCCACGCCCACCGGGCCCCCGGTGGTTCCTGCGGACCCGGCCGTGGGCGCACCGAAGCTCGGGATCGACCCGCGGGTGGCCCACGTCGGCGACCGGGTCGCCGTCACGGCGGGCCGTTTCACCCCGGGCGAGCTGGTGCACGTGGTGGTGTATCCGGAGCGGATCGTCGTCAGCGACTTCCAGGCGGACACGAGCGGCGTTCTGTTCGGCCGTTTCAGCGTCGACCGCCGGCTCGGCATCGGCGCCCACACCGTGGAGGCGATCGGCTGGCAGTCCGGACACGTCGCGAACGGCTCGCTCCTGGTCGTGAGCGGCCAGGCGGCGGCAGGCGGCATCCCGACGCCGATCGTCTGGGCCATCGTCGCCGGGGTGCTGGCGATCGTCGGCGCTCTCGCCCTCATCGGCGTGCTCAACGGATGGTTCGCCGCCATCCTCGGCGCGAAGCTCACGACATGACCGCGCCCGCCGACGTGATCCGCATGCCCGCCGCGGCGGCGCGCCTCCCGCGCTGGTTGCGCACGCGACCGCGCCGGCGCGTGGTGCGCGAGAAGCTCACCCCGCGACAGCCGCGCTGGTGGGTCGGGGTCGGGGTGCTGTTCGTCTCCGCCCTCCTGCTCGGTTTCGTCGGCCACGTCATGCTGTTCGGCGTGCTCCAGCACGCCCGGAGCAACGCGATGGGCTACGCCGATCTCCGCAGCTCCCTGGCGCAGGCCACGACCCCCGTCGGCCAGCTCGACCTGAAGGGGCGCCTGGTCTCGCCGGGTACACCGATCGCGCTGATCGGCATCCCGTCCCTCGGGCTCGCGGAGGTGGTCCGCGAGGGCACCACCTCGGACGTGACGCGGCAGGGGGTCGGGCATCGGCGCGACTCCGTCATCCCGGGTCAGGCCGGACTGAGCGTGCTCTACGGTCGACAGGCCGCGTACGGCGGGCCGTTCTCGGGCATCTCCCGCCTCGCCCCCGGCGACGCCATCACGGTCACCACCGGGCAGGGCACGCAGAAGTTCGCCGTGATCGGAGTCCGCCGCCCGGGGGATCGGCTGCCCGCGAAGCTCGGTGCGGACCGCTCGCGGCTCGAACTGGTGACGGCGGGCGGCATCCCGCTCGCGTCCGACAGCGTGATCTACGTCGACGCCGATCTGGTGGGGAAGGCCCGCGAGACGCCGTCGGCCGTGCTGCTCACGCAGGCGATCGCGCCGGGTGAGGCTCCGATGCAGTCGGATCCGAACGCCGCCCTTACCTTCCTCTTCGCCCTGCAGTGGCTGCTCATCGCCGCGGTCGCCGCCCGCTGGCTGGTGGTCGCCTGGGGGCGCTGGCAGGCCTGGATCATCGCCGTCCCCGTGCTGCTCGTGCTCGGGGCGACCGTCGCCGACTGCGCGGCGGCCCTGCTCCCCAACCTCTCCTGACCACCGCCGTCCCCGACAAGGATTCCCATGACCGATCTCCTCGCCCCCGTCGTCGCACCTCCGCGGCCCCTCGCCAGCCTCGACGCGCGTTCCATCTCCGCGTGGTTCGGCACCCACAAGGTGCTCGACCGGGTCTCGCTCGTGATGGATGCCGGCGTCGTGACCTCGCTCATCGGCCCCTCGGGCTGCGGCAAGTCGACGTTCCTGCGCATCCTCAACCGCATGCACGAGATGATCCCGGGGGCCTCCCTGGCGGGGGAGGTCCTGCTCGACGGGGTCGACCTCTACGAGCCGACCCGACGGATCACCGACGCGCGCCGCGATGTGGGGATGGTCTTCCAGAAGCCGAACCCGTTCCCGGCCATGTCGATCTACGACAACGTGGTCGCCGGCCTCACGCTGAGCGGCATCCGCGCCTCACGCGACGAGAAGGACATCATCGTCGAGACCTCGCTCACCAAGGCGGGGCTCTGGAAGGAGGTCAAGGACCGGTTACGCCAGCCCGGCGGCGGCCTCTCCGGCGGCCAGCAGCAACGACTGTGCATCGCGAGGTCGATCGCGATCCGCCCGCGCGTCCTGCTGATGGACGAGCCGTGCTCGGCGCTCGACCCCACCTCCACGCGCGTGATCGAGGAGACCATGCTCGAGCTGGCGCACGAGGTCACCATCGTCATCGTGACCCACAACATGCAGCAGGCTCAGCGGGTCTCCTCGCAGTGCGCCTTCTTCCTCGCCTCGCAGGGGCAGCCCGGGGGCATCGTCGAGCACGGCCCGACGGAGCTGATGTTCGGCGACCCCCAGGACCGCCGGACCGCGGACTACGTGGGCGGCCGTTTCGGCTGAACCGCGCGGCGCCGGAGACGTCGAACGCCCCACCGCACTGTGTGCGATGGGGCGCCCGGTCGTGCGGGGTGCTGCTACTACTGGATCTGAGCCGTGATGGTCGCGATGCCCACCAGCAGGCCGCCCTTGACGGCGTCGGTGCTGAACACCTTGTTGAGCAGGCCGGCGGCGGTGGAGGAGACGTGCACGGTGGTGCCGGTCAGGATCGCGTTGTCACCCTCGAGCTTCAGCGGCTTGAGCGTTCCACCGTGAAGGTCGAACAGCGGGGCCTGGACGGCGGCCGAGGTGCCGTTGACGGCGACGTCACCGTAAAGCTGCGAGTTGCCGGGGTTGACCGTGAAGTTGGTCAGCGACACGACGGTGCTGCCCGCGGTGAGGGAGAGGCCGGATCCGTCGTGCTCGATGATGCCCTGCACGTACGGACGGTAGTGGCTCTTCGGCGACCAGTAGACGACGGAGCCGCCCGTGATCGGGAAGTGCACCGAGCCGTCGGTGAGGGTCGCGGTGCCGATGACGCCGGGGGTCAGGCCGAGCGAGGTGAGCGCGTCGGTGAAGCCCGAGTCCAGCAGGACGGCCGTGTTGCCACCCTTGAGGGCGGGGACCGCGGCGACGGGCGCCGGGATGCTGGAGGACTTCGAGGCCGCCTGCGGAGCCGCGGTCGCCGCCGTCGAGATGCCTGCGGCACCGACGATGAGGAGACCTGCGGTGGCGACGCCGATGGCCGCCTTCGTGAAGTTGCGCATGATGTTTCTTCCTTTTGGTGAGGGACTGGATCGTGCCTGTGAACTGTGTTCGCCACCCGAGCCCAAATGGTTTGGAATCGAGTGGGATCGGATGCATTCACCCCGTGTTCTCGGGGAATCTGCCTGGGCGGGCTAGCGTGTGACCGTGCCGGATCCGTCCCTCATCGTGTTCGCGCTCGCGGCATCGCCGTGGGCGCTGGCGGCCATGGCCGGCATCCTGGTGGTCGACGGCTTCTTCCCGTTCGTACCGGGGGAGACCGCGGTGGTCACCCTCGCGGCGCTCGGCGCCACGGGCCACGGCCCCTCCCCGTGGGCGGTGCTCGCCGTGGCGGTCGCCGCGACCATGATCGGGGATGCCGTCGCCTTCGTCATCGGGCGCAGGCTCGGCCTCGACCGCTGGGCCTGGATGCGCCGTCCCCGCGCCGCGCGCGCCTTCGCCTGGGCCTCCGAGGGCTTGGTACGCCGGGCGGGGGTGTTCCTCGTCGCCGCCAAGTTCGTGCCGTTCGTGCGCGTGGCGGTGACGATGACCGCGGGCGCGGGAGGTCTCCCGGTGCGCCGCTACCTCCCGATCTCGTTCATCGCCTCGTCGGTCTACACGCTCTACCACGTGCTCGTCGCCGTGCTGGCCGGGGCCGCGTTCGCCGGCAATCCGCTGCTCGGAGCCCTCGTCGGCATCGTGCTCGTGGTGCTCTTCGGGGTCGTGTTCGAACTGCTAGGGCGGGCCAACCGACTCAGGCGAGAGCGGGCCCGGAATCCGGTGTCGCCGCGTTAACCTCGGTAGGGCACAATGCGGGTATGTCCAAGAAAATCGACGCAGCGAGCAAGAGCCTGATCAAGGCCCTCAAGAAGCACAGCGAGGTGGTCGGCAGCGACCGCGTCTCGCTCAAGAAGGCGGAGCGGGCCACCGCCAAACTGCAGGAGGCCGCCGCCGACTACGCCGATGTGGTGCACTCCAAGACCGGCCTGAGCACCCCGTTCAGCCTGGTCGTGCCGAACGGGCTCGACTCCACGACGCTGCATTCGCTCGAACTCGAGCGGGACGCGATCTCCAAGTCGATGACCCACCCGATCCCGCTGCCCACCACCGAGGGCTGAGTCAGCCCAGGGCGCGTGCGGCCGCCATCCCCGCCTCGCGCAGCCAGCGGCCCGGTTCCCCCATCGCCGCCCCGGTCGATCCGGCCAGCCCGACCAGGTCGATCGCCCAGAGCGGCTCGTCGTCCCAGGTGGGCTGCGCCCCCAGAGAGCCCGCGATCACCCCGATCCGCGCGTCCCCCGGCCCGGCGATGCGGATGACCTGACCCACGAGCTTGCCGCCCACGGATGTCGCGTCGAACCGCCCCTCGCCGGTCAGCACCACATCGGCCTCAGCCACCTGCTCGTGCACCCCGCTGAGTCGCGCGATGTAGTCGGCTCCCGGCTCGATGGTCGCGCCCCACGCCGCGGCGAAACCGTAGCCCGCGCCGCCCGCGGCGCCGGCCCCCGGGAGTGCATCGTCTCCGCCGAGCAGGCGGGCGAAGTGGGCGAGCGCCGCGTCGAGCCGTTCGACGTCGCCCGGTGTCGCACCCTTCTGCGGCCCGAACACCGCGGCCGCGCCGCGCGGGCCGAGCAGCGGTGCGTCCACGTCGGTGAGGAGCACGACGCCGCCCGCCGGGGGTGGCAGGAGTCCGCTGCGGTCGAGGGCCGGGATCGCGATGAGGCCGCCGCCGCCGCGGCGGAGGTGCTCCGCGTGGTCGGCGGGAGCCGTGCCGAGGCCGAGGGCGGCGAGGGCGCCGGCCGCGGCATCCGTCGACGCCGATCCGCCCAACCCGACGACCAGGCGACGGGCCCCCGCCTCGAGCGCGGCGCGGATCACCTCGCCGAGTCCGTAGGTGGTCGCGCCGAGCGGGTCGAGCTGGGCCATCAGGGGCAGCCCGGACATCTGGGCGAGTTCGACGACCGCGGTCCCGTCGGGCAGTTCGAGCCATTCGCCGCGCACGGGCCTGCCGTCCGGCCCGGTCACCTCGCCGGCGTCGCGTCGGCGGCTGCCCGCGACGGCCGCCTCGATCGCGTCCACCGTGCCCTCGCCGCCGTCGGCGAGCGGGACGAGACGGATGTTGTCGCCGGGTCGGAGCGACCGCCAGCCCGCGGCGATCGCCTGAGCGACGCCGACGGCATCCAGCGAGCCCTTGAACGAGTCCGGGGCGATGACGATGGTCTTCTGGGGCACGGGTGTCGTTGGCACGCTGGAACTCTATGACGAACGGCGTACGCACCCGTTGCCTTTGCCGCGTGGCGAACGTAGTTTCGGGGTATGACCCTGATCGAGGAGCGCTGGACCGCGGCCGACGACCCGATGGCGCAGCCTCTCATCGACGACCTGGCCCGGGACTACCGCTCCCGCTATGGCGCCGAGGGCGCCTCGGCGGAGATGAGCCGCTACCCGGCCGAGCTGTTCACGCCGGAGTACGGCGGCGCGTTCCTCGTGCTGCTCTCCGACGGGGAGCTGGTGGCCGGCGGCGCCTTCACCCGCGTGGACCCCGAGACCGCCGAGATCAAGCGCGTCTGGACTCACCCGGGCCACCGCAGGCGCGGCTACTCCAGGCGCGTGATGGCCGCCCTCGAGCGGCAGGCGCGGGAGAACGGCTATTCGGCGGTCGAGCTCACGACGGGCTGGCGACAGCCCGAGGCGGTCGCCCTGTACCTCTCGCTCGGCTACCGGGCGCTCTTCGACGTGGACGGCGACCTCCGCCGCATCGGCTACCTCAGCTTCGCCAAGTCGCTCGCCGCGTGAGGGGCGATCCGCTCCGCCGATAGCCCGGATGGGCCGGCCGCGCAGCAAGATTTCCGCGTGTTACCGCGATTACGCCGTGTGTCGGGCTCCGTGGCATCCGCGGCGTTCGCCCGCCTAGGTTCGGTGCCATGCCCACCAGCCCGCTGCTCCGTGTGGTGGGGGCGGATGCCGTCGTCCCCGTGATCGGCGGCGAGCGGGTACGGCGGGTGAACCTCGACTACGCCGGAGGGGGCGTTGTGCTCGAGTCGGTCGCGCGGGCGGTCGACGCGGAACTGGGCCGGCTGGGGTCCGTCGACGCCGTGGACCTCGCCGCGCGGACGGGGGCCGAGCGCCGGGGGGTCGCGCGTGCCCGCATCGCCGCCTGGGTGGGTGCCCGGCACGACGATGCGGTGGTCTTCAGCCGCGGGGCGGCGGATGCCATCGGCCTGCTGGCCTCGGTGACGCCGGGGGAGACCGTGGTGCTCGACATCGATCATGAGGCGACACTCGCGCCCTGGATCGCCCGGGGCGCCCGCGTGCTCCCGAGCGGTCGCAGCATCGCGGAACTGCTGTCGGTGCTGGGCTACGAGCTGAAGACGCGGCGCGCGTCCCTCGTGGCGGTGGGCGGCGCGAACTCGGTGACCGGGGAGCGCCTTCCGCTGCGCGACCTCGCGACCCTGGCGCATCGGTACGGCGCCCGGTTCGCGGTCGACGCCACCCAGCTGCTCCCGCACCACCGCGTGCTCATGCTCGCCGACGGCGTCGACTACCTCGCGGTGTCGGGCTCGACCACCTACGCCCCCTACGGCATCGGCGCCCTCGTCGGCCGCGCGGACTGGCTGGACTCCGCGCGCGGCCGCCTTCTCGGCACTCCCGACTCGCTCGGGATCATCGCGCTCGCCGCGGCGGTCGATGCACTCGAGTCCCTCGACGCGTCGGCCTGGAGGGCTCGGGAGGTGCAGCTGCGTCGCCGCATCGCCGAGGGTCTGCTCGGCGTGGACGGGGTGAGCGTGCACCGTATCTTCGACGACTCCGCCGACCCGGTGGGCATCGTCGGCTTCGAGATCGCCGGGATCGACCCTGTGCGCGCCGCCGCAGCGCTCGCCGCCGAGCGTGGCGTCACCGTGGGCGCGGGCTCATTCGGCTCGCCCTCCCTGGCGGCGCGGCCCGGCGGCGGGGCGCTCCGCGCGAGCGTCGGGGTCGGAACGATCGCCGACGACGTGGATGCTCTCGTCGAGGCCGTGCGCGAGCTCGCCCGCACGCCTGCGCGGCCGCGCTACACGGTCGCCGACGGTCAGTGGGTGGTGGCGCCGGAGGTCGTCTCGGTCTGACCGGTAGCGCCGGCGTCGTCGTCGCTGCGGGGTTCGGCGGTCGCGGCATCCGCCTCGGCCGGGGTCGTGCCGGCGGCCGGCTTCGGCACCCAGCCCTCCCGGTACACCGAGGGCTCGACCCCGGTGTGGCGCACGGTCTGGATCACGATCAGGGCGATGCCGATGGCGATGGTCACGAACGAGGCGAACACGTTGGCGGGCAGACCGAGCACGTGATCGCTGGTCGGATCGATGCGGATCGCCTCCAGCCAGCTCCTGCCCAGCCCGTACCAGATCAGGTAGACGCCGAAGGTGCGACCCCAGTGCAGGTTGATGCGGCGCTCGAGCACGAGGATGATGACGACGCCGACGAGGTTCCACACGATCTCGTAGAGGAAGAGCGGGTGGAAGAGGGTGTCGGCCGGGAGGTTGCTCGCCACGATCCCCGCCTTCTCGGCGTTCGCGATCGCGGCGTTCGGCAGCGGGATCTGCAGTCCCCACGGCAGCGTGGTCGGCAGACCGAACAGCTCGTGGTTGAACCAGTTGCCGAGACGTCCGATCGACTGCGCCACGAGCATGGCGGGCGCGAGCGCGTCGGCGAAGGCCCAGAGACGCACGCCGTGGCGCCGGCAGCCGATGATCGCGCCGACGGTGCCGCCGATGAGCGAGCCGTAGAGCGCGTTGCCGCCGTCCCAGATGGCGAACACGTTCCAGAGGTTCGCGCCCGGGTGGAAGTAGTCGCCTGTGTGCGTGAAGACGTGGTAGAACCGGGCGCCGACGATCCCGAGCGGCACGGCCCAGATGATGATGTCGAGCACGATGCCGCGCTCGGCTCCGCGCCTGCTCATCCGGCTCTGGGTGAAGACGAGGGCCGCGACGATTCCGGCGAGGATGCACAGCGCGTAGATGTGGATCACGAGGGGACCCACGGAGAACTGCGCCCAGGCGATCGGCGGACTGGGGATGCTCAGTGGAAGCACGGGAGGAGGCCCTTCGGTGGACGGCGGGGTGCGATCCCATCTTCCCCCATTTCGGTCACGGCCCACCGTGAATCGTCAGCCGACGGCGAACACCGGCGGCGGACGCCCCCCGCGGGGCGATGATCGGTGCATGCCGGACGATCTCATGGACTCCTATTCGCGCACCGTCGTCGGGGTCGCGGAGCGCGTCCTGCCGAGCGTGGCCAGCCTGGCCGTGCGCACGCCCCGGGGTGGCGGCGCCGGGAGCGCGAGCGTGATCACCGCCGACGGCTTCCTGCTCACCAGCGCGCACGTCGTCTCCGGAGCGGATGCCGCGACCGCCCGGTTCTCGGACGGCACGGAGGTCCCGGCCGACGTGGTCGGCCGGGATCCGCTCTCCGACCTCGCGGTGCTGCGCGCGCGAGGGGAGGTGCCCGCACCCGTGGAGATGGGGTCGGCCGAGGGACTGCGGGTGGGGCAGCTCGTGGTCGCCCTCGGCAATCCGCTCGGGCTCGCGGGAAGCGTCACCGCCGGGATCGTCTCGGCGCTGGGCCGTTCCCTGCCCACCCAGTCCGGCAGGGTGATCGACGAGGTGATCCAGACGGATGCGGCGCTCAACCCCGGCAACTCCGGCGGCGTCCTCGCCGACGCCGCCGGCCGCATGGTGGGGGTGAACACCGCGGTCGCGGGCGTCGGACTCGGACTCGCCGTGCCCATGAACCCGACGACCCGCGAGATCGTGACGGCCCTGATGACCACGGGCCGCGTGCGCCGCGCCTGGCTCGGCATCGCCGGAGCGCAGATCACGCTCTCGCCCCCGCTCGCCGAGCGCATCGGCTCGGCGACCGGCCTGCAGGTGGCCGGGGTCTCGGCCGGGAGTCCCGCGGAGCAGGCCGGTCTTCACGCCGGGGACGTCGTGGTCGAGCTCGACCGGAAGCGGGTGGTCTCGACGACCGGGGTCCAGAAGCTCATGGTGGAGGACGCGATCGACCGTCCGATCGAGATCACGGTGTGGCGGAACGGCGCCCTCGTCGACGTGATCGTGGTCCCGCGCGAACTCCAGGGTGCGTGACCCTTCACAAGTGCCCGTTTCGGGGGCACCCTGTCAGACATGAGAACCATTTCGTACGGGGGAGAGTCGTTCACCACCAGTGACGATGCGGCGGATGCGTTGCTTGAGTTCGCCGCCGCGGCGGCGATGAACGACTTCGCGGGGGTCATCCACCTGCCGGCGATCGACGACGATGGCTCGATGATCACGGCCGACCTGGTGATCGGACCGTCGAGCGAGCTGCTCGTGGTGCCGGCGCGCTCGGACTACGCCGAGCCGGACACCCGCGCCGAGGTGGCTCTGCTGCGCGCCAAGACCGCAGACCTCGGTCTCTCCCGGCATTCGAGCCGCGGCGCACCGCTCGCCCCCTCCGACGCGGACACCTCCGACTACCAGGCCGATCTGCCCGACCTCGGCTGACAAACCTTCCAATCCACCCAATCCTCGGGGCGGAGGCATCCGGCGCGCGTTATCGTCATGGGACAACGTCGAAAGGTGATTCCGTGACCGACAGCACGATCGAGACCGACCCCGACCAGCTCAGCCTCGTCTCGGGGCGGCTCGCGCTCGTGATCGGGCGCCTCAACCGCAGGATGCTGCGGGCGACCGAGGGACTCAGCCACAGCGGGCTCTCCGCGCTCTCCAGCGTGGTCAAGTTCGGGCCGCTGCGTCTCAACGAGCTCGCCCAGCGCGAGGGCGTCGCCGCCGCGACGATCACACGCATCGCCGTCGACCTCGGCGAACGCGGGTTCGTCACCCGCACCGCGGACAAGAAGGACCGCAGGGCGACCACGATCGAGGCCACCACCGCGGGCATGGACTACATCCTCAAGGCCCGGTCGGCGCGCGCCGACGTGATGAACGCGCTGCTCGCCACCCTCGACGAGCGGGACCGCGAGCTCGTGGAGCAGGCGCTGCCGGTGCTGGAGGCGCTGGTGGTCGAGGCCCAGTTCGGCGATCGGGCCTGACGCCGCTAGGCCGCGAGCGATCGCGCCAGCGCGTCGAGCACCGGAACCTGTCCGGCCACCAGCAGGGTCCTGGCGCGCTCGGCGGTGACCCACTCCGCGCGGTCGATCTCGGGGTAGCTCTGCATCCTGCCCGACCGCGGCGGCCACTCCATCTCGAACTCGTCGCTGCCGACGAACACCACGTCGGCGGTCGGGCGCGCGGCGAAGATCGCGATCGTCTTGCGCGCGCTCTGCGCGAACTCGCCGACGAAGTCGTAGTCGTCGGCGGGCGGGGGAGCACCGATCTCCTCGGTGAACTCGCGGATCGCCGCGTCGAGGTCGGGCTCCCCGGGCAGCGGCTCGCCCTTCGGGATGCTCCAGCCGGCGGCATCCTTCCGCGCCCAGAACGGCCCGCCCATGTGGCCGAGCCAGACCTCGAGACCGGGGGTGGTGCGATACAGCAGGAGTCCGCAGCTTCTCATGCCCCCAGTGTGCGCCGGTGACGGGGATCATTGAACCCATGGACACCGGATCGTCGACGCCCCAATCGAAGAAGCTCGGCCTGCGCCCCGGCCACCGGGTCGCGCTCGTGGGGGCGGAGGCGGGCTGGGAGCTCGCAGATCCGCCGCCCATCGAGGTGGTCGACGACGGGCCGGTGGATGTCGCGATCGTCTTCCTCCGACGTGCGGTCGAGGTGCCGGGCGCGCTCGTGGCGCTCGGCGAGCGCATCCGCCCGTCGGGGGCCATCTGGGCGGCCTGGCCGCGCCGGGCTGCGGGTCACACGAGCGATCTCGGCGACTCCGTGATCCGGGCGGCCGCCCTCCCGCTCGGCCTGGTCGACGTGAAGGTCGCGGCAATCGACCGGGACTGGTCGGGGCTGAAGATCGTGTGGAGGCTCACGGAGCGCTGACCGGTCGGGCGGACCGCCGCCGCCGCACCCGCCGCACGACGCCGAGCGCCGCCACGGCGATCAGGGCGAGCAGCGCCAGCCAGGGCAGTGCGACCCCCAGCGCGACGAGCAGCGCGCCGAGGAATCCGACGAGCGCCGCCCAGCCCGTCGCGAGTCCCGAGGCGAAGGTCGCGGGCGCGGGCTTCGGAGCCGTCGCCACGCTCTGCAGGTCGAGGGTCACGGTGGCGAGGGAGACCTGGTCGGCGAGCGAGCGCGCCTTCGTCTCCAGGCTCTCGAGGTCGGACTGGCGCGTGGTGAGCTCCGATTCGATGGCCACGAGATCGGCCGTGGTGGCCGCCCGGGCGAGCAGGGCGGTGAGGCGGTCGGTCGATGCCCTCAGCGCGGCGATGCGCGCGTCGAGATCCTGGGCGTCGGCGGTCACGTCGGCGGCGGAGAGCGAGACGTCGACGACGGTGCCGAGGGTGCGGATGCGGCGCAGCGTCTCGTCGAGCGCGGCCGACGGGATGCGCAGCGTGAGCGTAGCCGCGCCGTGGTCGCCGTCGGCGGGAGCCTTCTCGGTACGCGCGTCGACGCGGCCGCCCGCGGCATCCACGATGAATGCCGCGCGATCGGCGGCCCGAGCGGGGCGCTCGACGGTGAGCGAGACCGTGCCGGTGGTGACCACGGAACGGTCCGGTGCGGGCTTCGCCGCCTCGACCGCACCGCCGACGCTCGCGGATCGCGGTGCGGAATCGGTGGACGAGGACTGGCCCGCGGAGCAGCCCGCGAGCGCGAGCGATGCGGCCAGGGCGAGGGTGACGAGCGGGAGTCGCTTCATGCAGTGAATGTAGGCGCCAACCGGTGCGCCCACCACCCAACGCGGGCGACCTTTCGTTCGTCAGCTGTGCGGATGCCGAGACCCCCTCGCCCCCCGCGCCGATCACGGGTACCGTGCGGCGCACCGAACACCCGTCACAACCGAAGGAGCAGGTCATGGGACTTCTCGACGACGCCAAGGATGCAGCAGAGGCCACCGGCAAGAAGATCGGCGAGGCCGTCGACGACACCAAGGAGCGCATCAGCGACAAGGCGGACGAGGCCAAGGCCGAGGCCGACGTCAAGAGCGCCGAGCGCGAGCGGGACGCGGTCAAGGCCAAGAACGAGTACAAGGAGAACCTGCGCGACTGACGTGGGCGTCTCCTGCGCCGGGAGTAGGGTGATGTGTCAACCATCACTCGACTCCCGGGGGCCGCTATGACCAGGATCATGATCGTCGTGGGCAGCGTGCGGCCCGGCCGGATCGGTCTGCCGATCGCGCAGTGGGTGCGCGATGCGGCGGTTGAGGCGGGATTCGACGTCGACTTCGCCGACCTCGCCGAGATCGCGCTGCCGTTCATGGACGAGCCGAACCACCCCCGTCTGCGCGCGTACACCCGGCAGCACACCCTCGATTGGAGCGCGCGCGTCGCCGCTGCCGAGGGCTTCGTCTTCGTGACCCCGGAGTACAACCACAGCTTCTCGCCGGCGCTCAAGAACGCGATCGACTTCCTCGCCCAGGAGTGGTGGCGCAAGCCGGTCGGGTTCGTGAGCTACGGCGGGGTCTCCGGCGGTTCGCGCGGGGTCACCGCGCTCGAGCCGGTGGTCAGCGGGGTCGGGCTGGTGCGCATCGGCGCCGAGGTGGAGTTGCCGTTCGCCGGCACCCAGGTCGCCGACGGCGTCTTCACGCCGGGGCAGAAGGAGAGCGCCGTGCTCGCCAAGCTGCTTGCCGAGCTCGCGGTCGAGGCCGAGGTGCTCCGCCCGCTGCAGAACCCCTAGCCCGGCTGCACGGGCACCGGCTCGGTGTCCGGCTGCGGGCTCGCGTCCCTGCCACGCAGGTCGGGGTGCGCGCCGCGGAACAGTGTCGGCACCACGAAGGCGAAGAAGGCCAGTCCGGCGGCGACCCAGAACGCGCCGGGGGCGGCGAATTCGTCGATGAGGAAGCCCGCGAGAGCCGAGCCGAGAGCAGCGCCGATGAGCTGACCGGTGCCGACCCATCCGTAGGCCTCGGCGGTCTCGCTGAAGCGCACGCTGGCCGAGACGATGCCGAACATCACCGCGAGGGCGGGCGCGATCCCGATCCCCGCGACGAGCAGTGTCACCGCGAGCCACCAGAAGTTGAGGGATGCCGCGGCGAGGGCCATCCCGACGAAGACCACGAACACGCGTCTCGCCAAGGCCCACGGCCCGATCGGCAGGTGGCCGAACGACAGGCCGCCCACGAGGGAGCCGATCGAGAAGATGGCGAGCACCACACCCGACTCGGGGCTGTGGTTGCCGAACGTGGCGACCACCCCCGCCTCGATGGCGGAGCACGCTCCGATGAGCAGGAATCCGGTCACCGTCGCCAGCAGCACCGGGGGTTTGACGAGCACCGCGCCGAGGCTCCGGCGGCTGCGCGGGATGCGCACGCGGCCGAGCTCGGGCGACGAGATGAACCACGTGCCGCCCCCGAGCAGGAAGGCGAGGGCGACCAGGATCGCGAGCACCGTGCTCACCTGCGTGGCGATCAGCGTGGTGATGACCGGGCCGACCACCCAGATGACCTCCTGGGCCGAGGCGTCGAGCGAGAACAGGGGGGTGAGCTGGCGCGAGTTGACCATCTTGGGATAGATGGTGCGCACGGCGGGCTGGATCGGGGGAGTGCTGAGTCCGCCGATCAGGCCGATGATCATGTACAGCCAGATCGGCAGGGCCGGCGCGAGGGCGATCGTGCCGACCGCCGCCGCACAGACGAGCATGGTGAGCACCAGCACCCGGCGCATTCCCCACACCCCCATCCACCGGCTGGTGAGGGGCCCGGCGATCGCCTGGCCGATGCTGGTGGCCGCGAGGACGAGGCCCGCGGCTCCGTAGGAGTGGGTGAGGCGCTCGATGTGCAGGAGGTACGCGAGCGAGAGCATCCCGTTGGGGATCCGGGCGACCAGCTGCGCCGACATGATGCGCGCGACACCGCGCGTTCTCAGGAGGGCGATGTAGCTGTTCACAAGGCTCCAAGCCTACCGGTGCCCGTGGCCCGCCTGGAGGAAATGCTGATCCTGCGGCCGTTCGCAGGAATTACCCGAGTTCGGTCGGCTAGAGTCTTGCGAGTTCAGGATGGGAGCTGACCATGTCGCTGCACGACTCGGGATCTCGCGCGGACGCGCGCGGCGCTCAGCCGACCCGTCACGGGCGGCTGCGACGCACCAGTCCGGTCGGCACGATCGCGCGCCTGCTGGGCATCGCGGTGGCCGTGCTGCTGGTGAGCGCCATCTCGATCGGCGCCGTCGCGGCATGGCAGGTCACCTCCAGCATCTCGGGCGGGCTCGAGCTCAGGGATTCCACGGGCAAGAAGATCGCACCTCCGCCGTCGATCGACGCCATCGAGGGCGGGGTCAACCTGCTGCTCGCCGGCACGGACACCCGCTCGGGGCAGGGCGGTCAGTTCTCCAACCGCGCCGACCAGGCGGCGAGTTCGGGCGCCGGCAACAACGACGTGACGATGCTGCTGCACATCTCGGCCGACCACACGAACGCCACCGTGGTCAGCTTCCCGCGCGACCTCATGGTGCCGATGCCCGCCTGCCCGCGGGAGAACGGCACGACCGCCGGCGCCACCTCGCTGGCGATGTTCAACACGGCGCTCTCGCGCGGCGGCCTCAACTGCGTGGTACTCACGGTCGAGCAGATGACCGGGCTCAAGATCCCCTTCGCGGCCGAGATCACCTTCAACGGCGTGATCGGCATGTCGGACGCGGTGGGCGGCGTGACCGTCTGCATCGCCTCGCCCATCAAGGACCCGTACGTGGGACTCAACCTCCCGGCGGGCACCGCTACCCTGCAGGGGCCCGACGCGCTGGCGTTCGTGCGCTCCCGCCACGGCGTCGGCGACGGCAGCGACCTCGGACGCATCAGCAACCAGCAGGTCTTCCTCTCGGCCCTCTCCCGCAAGCTCGTCTCGGGCGGCGTGCTCTCGAACCCCATCCAGCTCTACTCGATCGCCAAGACGGCGGCCTCGAACATGAGCCTGAACAGCTTCCTGGCGAACCCCACCACGATGGTGTCGATCGCGCTGGCGCTGAAGGACATCGGGCTCGGCAACGTGGTGTTCCTGCAGTACCCGACGGCACCGGATCCGGCCAACCCGAACCGGGTGATTCCGATCGCGAGCTCCGCCAGCGTGCTGAATGCGGCCCTCGTGGCGGACAAGCCGATCCAGCTGAGCGGCAAGATCGGCCGCGCGGCAGAACTGGACCCGAACGCGACGACCGCGCCGACGCCGACCCCGACTCCGAGTTCCACGAAGAAGGGCACGTCGACCCCCGCGCCGGACACGACGCCCACTCAGGCGCCCGTCGTCCTACCCTCCACGATCACGGGTCAGACGGCCGCGCAGCAGACCTGCTCGAAGAGCAGCGGCACGAGCCGCTAGGCGCGCCCGCCCGCCTCTCTTCGTCGTTCGCATCCTCGGTTCCGCCCCGCTGCCGGGCGGTCGCGGGCGCGCCGGAAATCCGCTAACAGGGTGTGCAGAATCCCGCGAAGTTATGCACATCTGTGGATGACACGCCCACTAGATGTGGTGTTGTTGCGATGTCCGCGGCCCGCTATATAGTGGTCTAACGCCGAACAGCAGCTCCCCGGTCGCCCCGCTCCATCGGGCCCGAGTCTGATGCATTCGACCGACATTTCGGGCTCCCGATCGGGCGCCCCAGGGGACGGAAAGCGCTGGTAGGAGCGACTTTCTTCGAGACGCAATGGATGTGGAGTACCTGTGGCAATAACCGTGGTGAAGCGCGACGGAACGCGCGAACCGTATGACGCGAACAAGATCAACCTGGCGATCGAGCACGCGAGTGCCGGGCTCGACGAGAACATCACCTGGGTGACCCAGATCGCGTCGGAGCTCGAGCTCACGCTCTTCGACGGCATCACCACGCAGCAGCTCGACGAGGCCGTCATCCAGGTCGCCCTGCAGAACGTGAAGGACGACCCGGCGTTCGACACCGTGGCCGCCCGCCTCCTGCTCAAGACGATCTACAAGCGGGTGCTCGGCGACTACGAGACCGATGCGGAGCTCAAGGAGCTGCACCGCACCCACTTCGCGGCCAACGTGCGCCGCGGCGTCGACGAGGGCCTGCTCGACCCGCGGCTGGTGGAGCTGTTCGACTTCGACGTGCTCTCGAACGCGCTCGAGCCCAGCCACGACAACCTGCTCAAGTACATCGGCCTCGTCACGCTCAACAACCGGTACGGCATCAAGGGCCGCAACGGCGACGCGCTGGAGGTGCCGCAGTACTTCTGGATGCGCATCGCGATGGGCCTCTCCCTCAACGAGATCGACCCGACCGCGCACGCGCTCAAGTTCTACGAGAAGATGTCGCAGCTCGAGTACATCGCGGCCGGCTCCACCCTCGTCAACGCGGGCACCGTCTACCCTCAGCTCGCCAACTGCTTCGTCATGGAGATGCAGGACGACATGGAGCACATCGCCAAGACCACCCGCGACGTGATGTGGCTCACCAAGGGAACCGGCGGGATCGGCCTCTCGGTCACCAAGCTGCGCGCCCAGGGCTCGCCGATCCGCTCCAACAACACCACCTCGACGGGCCCCATCCCGTTCATGCACACCATCGACTCGATCCTGCGTGCGGTCAGCCGCGGCGGCAAGAAGTTCGGCGCCCTGTGCTTCTACATGGAGAACTGGCACCTCGACTTCCCCGAGTTCCTCGACCTCCGCCAGAACTCCGGCGACCCGTACCGCCGCACCCGCACCGCGAACACCGCGGTGTGGATCAGCGACGAGTTCATGAAGCGCGTGCAGAACGACGACGACTGGTACCTCTTCGACCCGCTGGAGGTCGCCGACCTCAACGAGCTCTACGGCAAGGCGTTCTCCGCGCGGTACAACGAGTACATCGCGAAGGCCGAGGCCGGCGAGATGCGCATGTTCAAGAAGATCGGTGCGCGCGAGCAGTTCAAGTCGATCCTCATCTCCCTGCAGACCACCAGCCACCCGTGGCTGACCTGGAAGGACACGATCAACAACCGCGCCCTCAACAACAACACCGGCACCATCCACCTCTCCAACCTGTGCACCGAGATCACGCTGCCGCAGGACGAGGACAACGTGTCCGTCTGCAACCTGGTCTCGATCAACATCAGCCGTCACCTTCTGGATGCCGCGACCCCTTCGAGTGCCTCAGGGACCGCGGGTCTCAGCATCGATTTCGCCAAGATCGAGGAGAGCGCCCGCCTCGCGGTGCGCCAGCTCGACAACCTCATCGACATCACGCGTTCCTCGGTGAAGGAGGCGGACTTCTCCAACCACCAGAACCGCGCGGTGGGCCTCGGTGTGATGGGCTTCACCGACGTGATCGAGCGACTCGGCTACAGCTACGAGAGCGAAGAGGCCTACGACCTGATCGACGAGATCATGGAGCACGTCTCGTACGCGGCCATCGACGAGAGCACGGAGCTCGCCAAGGAACGCGGTTCGTACCCGAACTTCGAGGGGTCGCGCTGGTCGCAGGGACTCGTCCCGATCGACACGATCGCGCTGACCGAGCAGGA
This sequence comes from uncultured Lacisediminihabitans sp., assembly GCA_966212465.1. Lineage (GTDB taxonomy): Bacteria > Actinomycetota > Actinomycetes > Actinomycetales > Microbacteriaceae > Lacisediminihabitans. The sequence goes on along the minus strand of CBIHRK010000007.1, from coordinate 104,618 downwards.
CCGCGGGCAGGCCATCAAGGTCAACCGCACGACGCGCCTCGACTGGGACGCTCTGCGCGCGAAGGTGAAGGGCGGCATGCGCAACGCGACGCTCATGGCGATCGCGCCCACGGCATCCATCGGCCTCGTCGCGGGCACCACGCCCGGCTTCGACCCGCAGTTCTCGCAGATCTTCAGCCGGGCAACCTCGAACGGCAAGTTCCTCGAGGTGAACCGCAACCTGGTCGCCGACCTGCAGCGTCTCGGCATCTGGGACTCGACCAAGGAGACGATCCTGCGCAGCCAGGGCAACATCCAGGACATCGAGGCGATCCCGGACTCGGTGAAGGCCACGTACAAGACGAGCTTCCAGCTCTCGCCGTACGCGTTCCTCGAGGTCGCGGCCCGTGCCCAGAAGTGGATCGACCAGGCCATAAGCCGCAACATGTACCTCGAGACGCGCGACCTCGGCGACATGATGGACATCTACTACGCGGCGTGGGAGCGGGGCGTGAAGACGACCTACTACCTGCACATGAAGCCGCGCCACACCGCCGAGCAGTCGACGGTCAAGGTGAACAAGGCCGAGGAGATCGGCAGCGGCGCCCGCAAGGGCTTCGGCGCTGCGGTGCCTGCGGCCGCGACCCCCGAGGTTCCGGTCGAGGCGGCAGCCCCCAAGCGCGGCTTCGGCTTCGGCGGCCTCGCCCCCAAGAGCGGAGAGTGACGATGAACCCCGACGACTACTACGTCCCTATCGATCCGATGGACGAACTTCAATGCGAGAGCTGCCAGTAAGACAATGGGAATCCTAGGAACCGGCCTTCAGGAAGGCCTACTGCTCAAGCCCATCAAGTACAAGTGGGCCATGGACCTCTACGACCAGGCCGTCGCCAACACCTGGTTCCCCAACGAGATCCAGCTCGGCGAGGACATCGCCGACTTCAAGAAGATGACGGATGAGGAGCGCCACGCCGTCACCTTCCTGATGAGCTACTTCAACCCGAACGAGCTGCTCGTCAACAAGGCGCTCGCATTCGGCGTTTACCCCTATGTGAGCGCGGCGGAGTGCAGCATCTACCTCGCCAAGCAGATGTGGGAGGAGGCCAACCACTGCATGTCGTTCGAGTACGTGCTCGAGACGTTCCCGATCGACCGCGAGGCCGCCTACAACTCCCACGTCGACGTGCCGTCGATGGCGCGCAAGGAGGAGTTCGAGCTCAAGTACATCCGTCGCATGACCGAGCAGACGCTCGACATCTCGACGACGGAGGGCAAGAAGGACTTCGTGCGCAACCTCGTGGCGTACAACGTCATCCTCGAGGGAGTCTGGTTCTACTCCGGGTTCATGGTGGCGCTGAGCTTCCGCCAGCGCAACCTGCTGCGCAACTTCGGTTCGCTCATGGACTGGGTGGTGCGCGACGAGTCGCTGCACCTCAAGTTCGGCATCAACCTCATCCTCACGGTGCTCGAAGAGAACCCCGACCTGCAGACGCCGGAGTTCGCTGCCGAGATCAAGCAGATGATCCTGGATGCCGTGGAGATGGAGGAGGAGTACAACCGCGACCTGCTTCCCGGCGGCATCCTCGGCCTCAACGCCAACTACATCAACCAGTACGTGAAGTACCTGGCCGATCGTCGGCTCGAGGAGCTCGGCTTCGAGGCCGAGTACAACGTCTCGAACCCGGCGAAGTGGATGGCGGCGGCGAACGACACGCTGCAGCTGGTCAACTTCTTCGAGTCGACGAACACCTCGTACGAGTCGAACGCGTCGGCGACGGTGGGCGCGAAGAGCGAGTAGCTCCCCGCACGCCGTGTGGTCCCTGCGAATGGTGGTCTGACCGGTCGGAACCGCGTACCGTTCCGAATAGCAGACATGTCAACGACGACAGGGGCCACAATGACCGACCCGACCAGTTCCACCATCTCCGTCGCGGCGATCCTCAAGGAATCCGCCGACCGCACGCCGGAGAAGATCGCGATCCAGGTGGGGCCGCAGGAACTCACGTACGCACAGCTGTGGGATGAGACCCGCGCCTACGCCGGTGCCCTTCGGGCAAAGGGCGTGGGCGCGGGTGACCCCGTGGCGGTCCTGATCCCGAACGTGGCGGACTTCCCGCGCTGCTATTACGCCATCCTCAGCCTGGGCGGCATCGTGGTGCCGATCCATGCGCTGCTCAAGGCCGACGAGATCGAGTACGTGCTGCGCGATTCCGGCGCGACCATGCTGATCTGCGCAGCGCCGCTGCTCGCGCAGGGCGCCCGCGGCGCCGCGCAGGCGGGAGTTCCCGTGCTGAGCGTGCTGGCGCCCGAGCCGATCGACGGGATCGAGCGGCTGGAGGCACTCGCGGCGGAGGCGGAGCCGATCCGCACCTACGAGCCGCAGCAGCCGGACGCGACCGCCACGATCCTCTACACCAGCGGCACCACCGGCAAGCCGAAGGGGGCCATGGGCAGCCACTTCGCGCTGGTGGAGCAGACCAGCACTCTGCTGCTGAACACCTTCGACATGGTGCCGGAGGATGTCATCTTCGGCGGCCTGCCGCTCTTCCACACGTTCGGCCAGACCGTGACCCTCAACACCGGGTTGCGTGCGACGGCGAAGATCGTGCTGCTGCCCAAGTTCGACGGCGAGGCGGCTCTGCGCCTGCTCATCGACAACGAGTGCACGATCATGATGGGCGTCCCCACGATGTACATCGCCCTGCTGGAGGCGGCGAAGTCCATCCCCGAGCGGCCGAAGCTGCGCTTCGCCGTGTCGGGGGGTTCCAGCCTTCCGCTCGCCGTGATCGAGCGGTTCGCAGCCGAGTTCGGGGTGCCGATCTACGAGGGCTACGGCCTCACCGAGACGAGTCCGGTCGCGAGCTTCAACCACGTGGGCCGCGATCCGATCCCCGGCTCCATCGGCACGCCGATCTGGGGCGTCGACGTGGAGATCGCGGACGCCGAGCTGGAGGATCGCATCGAGCTGCTGCCCGCAGACGAACTCGGCGAGATCGTCGTGCGCGGGCACAACCTCATGAAGGGATACCTCAACCGCCCCGAGGACACGGCCAAGGCGATCGTCGACGGCTGGTTCCGCACCGGCGACCTCGGGCGCAAAGACGAGAACGGCTACCTCTGGATCGTCGACCGCAAGAAGGACATGATCCTGCGCAACGGCTACAACGTGTACCCGCGCGAGGTCGAGGAGGTGCTGGTGGCGCATCCATCGGTCTCCACGGCCGCCGTGTTCGGGGTGGCGCACGAGACGCACGGGCAGGAGATCATGGCCTGCATCGTGCTGGCGCCCGGCGCGGGGGCGGATGCCGCGGAGCTGGCCGCCTACGCCGAGGAGCGCCTCGCGGCCTACAAGTTCCCGCGGCGCGTCGAGATCGTGGAGACCCTGCCGCTCGGCCCGAGCGGCAAGGTGCTCAAACGCGAACTCGTCGCGCGGTACGAGTCGGAGGGGATCACCGCGTAGCGCCGGGGCTGCCCCGGGTCAGACCCGCTCCACGATGGTGGCGTTGGCCATTCCGCCGCCCTCGCACATGGTCTGCAAGCCGTAGCGCCCGCCGTCGCTCTCGAGCGTGCCGATGAGCGTGGCGAGCAGGCGCGTCCCGGAGGCGCCGAGGGGGTGCCCGATCGCGATCGCGCCCCCGCGCGCGTTCAGCTTCTCCGGATCCGCGTGCAGCTCCTCGAGCCAGGCGAGGGGCACCGGCGCGAAGGCCTCGTTGACCTCGTAGGCATCGAACGCCTCGATGCCCAGACCCGAGCGATCCAGGATCCGCCGCGTCGCCGGGATCACCCCGGTGAGCATCTCGACCGGGTCGGAGCCGACCGCCACGGAGTGCAGGATCCGCGCTCGCGGTGTGAGCCCCAGCTGCGCGGCGCGCTCCTCGCTCATGATCAGCGCGGCGGACGCGCCATCGGTGAGCGGGGACGAGTTTCCCGCGGTGATGCGCCACTGGATCTCCGGGAAGCGCTTTGCGAGAGCGTCGTCGCGGAAGGCGGCGGGCAGCCCGGAGAGCCCCTCGACCGTGGTGGCGGGCCGGATCGTCTCGTCCACGTGGAGACCGGCCACCTCGACGATGTCGCGGGAGAAATCGGATGCCGCCGCCAGCCGGTGCGACCGTGCGGAGAACTCGTCCAGCACCTCTCGGCTGAAGCCCCACCGTGCCGCGATCAGTTCGGCGGAGATGCCCTGACCCACCAGGCCGCCGGGGTACCGGCCGGCCACCTCCGGCCCGAACGGGTCCTCACCGAGCGTGGCGAATCCGATCGGGTTGCGGCTCATCTGCTCCACGCCGCAGGCGATCACGACGTCGTACGCCCCGGCCATCACCCCCTGCGCGGCGAAGGCGACGGCCTGCTGGCTGGAGCCGCACTGCCGGTCGATGGTGGTGGCCGGCACCGACTCGGGGAAGCCCGCGCCCAGCACCGCGTTGCGTGCGATGTTCACGGACTGCTGTCCCGCCTGGCTCACGCAGCCGGCGATCACGTCGTCGACGAGTGCCGGGTCGAGGTCGTTGCGCTCGACGAGTGCGGCGAGCACCGCCGAGAGGAGCGTGACCGGGTGCAGCCCGCTCAGCGCGCCCCCCGGCTTTCCCTTGCCCGAGGCGGTGCGGACGACGTCGACGATGACTGCGTTGCTCATGCTGGGAGTTTAAGCCGATTATCCGCGCGGCCCGCGTGCCGCCGCCGGGCGCGTAATTGGTAGGCTCCCAGCACGGCAGGCACGTCGCACCAGCGTGCCGTCTCTTCTCGAGAAAAGGAATGCAATGCGCACCAAACTCCTGGTCCCGGCGATCGCCGTCGCGGCCGTTCTCGCCCTCGCGGGCTGCGTGGACAACTCCACCACGCCCTCCGGAGGATCCTCGGTGGCGACGGGCTCGAAGGATGCCGCGGCCGCGGCACTGCTCCCTGCCGCGATCGCCAAGTCGGGTGTCATCCAGGTCGGCGTCGACGCCACCTACGCCCCGAACGAGTACAAGGACGCGAACGGCAACGCGATCGGCTGGGACATCGACCTCTTCAACGGCGTCGCTGCGAAGCTCGGCGTCAAGGCCAAGTACAACATCGCCGGGTTCGACAGCATCATCCCCAAGATCACCGGTGGCAGCTACGACGCCGGCGTCTCCTCCTTCACCGACAACACCGAGCGCGAAAAGCAGGTCGACTTCGTCAACTACTACTCCGCCGGCATCCTCTGGGCGTCGCAGAAGGGCAAGTCGGTCGACCCCGACAACGCCTGCGGTCTCAAGGTCGCGGTGGAGACCGGCACGGTCGAGGAGACCGAGGACGTGCCCGGCAAGTCGAAGGCCTGCACGGATGCCGGCAAGCCCGCCATCCAGATCCTCAAGTACGACGGCCAGGACCAGGCCACCAACGCGGTGATCCAGGGTCAGGCCGACGCCACCAGCGCCGACTCGCCCATCACCGAGTACGCGATCGCCCAGTCCAAGGGCGCGCTCCAGGCCGCGGGCAAGAGCTTCGAAGTGGCGCCGTACGGCATCGCCGTGAACAAGGGCTCGAAGCTCGGTCAGGCGATCCAGAAGGCCCTCCAGTCGATGGTCTCCGACGGCAGCTACAAGAAGATCCTCGACAAGTGGGGCGTCGGCGACGGCGCGCTCACCGACATCACGATCAACGCGGCCTCCAAGGGCTGACAATGGCCGACCAGGCTGTCGCCTCGCCGATCAAAGCGGTGAGGTTGCGCCACCCCTGGCGCAACCTCGTCGCGGCGATCATCATCGTCTATGCGGCGGCGTTCCTCTGGGACGCGCTCAACCGCAAGGCGTTCCAGTGGGACATCTATCTGAAGTACCTCTTCGACAAGAGGATCTCCCAGGCGGCGCTCGTCACGATCGAGCTGACGGTGCTGGCGATGGTGATCGCCGCGGTGCTCGCGCTGCTGCTCGCGGTGATGCGGCTCTCGAACAACCCGGTGCTGCGGGCGGTCTCCTGGTTCTACGTCTGGTTCTTCCGCGGCACCCCGGTCTACGTGCAGCTCACCTTCTGGGGTCTGCTCTCCACGATCTACAAGACGGTGCCGATCGGCCTGCCGTTCCTGCCGCCGTTCGCGTCCGTCGCCACGAGCGATGCGCTCAACTTCTTCACCCTCGCTGTGATCGGCCTGGCGCTGAACGAGGCGGCGTATCTGGCGGAGATCGTGCGCGCCGGCATCCTCTCAGTGGATGCCGGGCAGGAGGAGGCGGCCACGGCGCTCGGCATGACCTGGTTCCAGTCGATGCGCAGGGTGGTGATCCCGCAGTCGATGCGGGTGATCATCCCGCCGACGGGCAACGAGTTCATCTCCATGCTCAAGACCACGTCGCTGGTCACCGCCGTGCCGTTCAGCTTCGACCTGTTCGCCCGCTCGCGCGACATCTCCATCGAGACCTTCACTCCGGTTCCGCTGCTGTTGGTCGCCTCCACCTGGTATCTCGCCATCACGTCGATCCTGATGGTGGGGCAGTACTTCCTGGAGAAGCGCTTCTCCCGGGGCGTCGGCGCCGCGCGACGCGAGAAGGATCGGCCGGTCGAGGCGGAGACGGCCGAGATCGGCGTCGTGACCGCGCCGGACGAGAAGGAGCACCAGTGAGCATCGACACCCCGGCGGCATCCGCCCACGCCGCGCCGATGGTCGAGGCCGATCGGGTGTCGAAGAGCTTCGGCTCGAATCAGGTGCTCAGGAGCATCTCGCTCACGGTCGAACGCGGGGAGGTGATGGTGCTGCTCGGGCCGAGCGGCTCCGGCAAGTCCACCTTCCTGCGCTGCATCAACCACCTGGAGACGGTGGACGCCGGGCGCCTGCGAGTGGATGGCACGCTGGTCGGCTACCGCGAGAAGGGCGACAAGCTGCACGAGCTGAGCCCGAAGGAGGCGGCGAAGCAGCGCCGGGACATCGGCATGGTCTTCCAGCGCTTCAACCTGTTCCCGCACATGACCGCACTCGAGAACATCATCGAGGCGCCGATGCGGGTGAAGGGCCAGTCGAAGGCGGAGGCGACGGCCAGGGCGAAGGAGCTGCTGGCACGCGTCGGGCTCGCCGACAAGGCCGACGCCTATCCGGCCCACCTCAGCGGCGGGCAGCAGCAGCGCGTGGCGATCGCCCGGGCGCTCGCGATGGACCCCAAGCTCATGCTCTTCGACGAGCCCACGTCGGCGCTCGACCCCGAACTGGTCGGCGAGGTGCTCGACGTGATGAAGAAGCTCGCCGAAGACGGCATGACCATGATCGTGGTGACCCACGAGATCGGCTTCGCTCGCGAGGTCGCCGACAAGCTCGTGTTCATGGACGGCGGCGTCGTCGTGGAGTCGGGCGATCCGCGCGAGGTGCTGGCCAACCCGCAGCACCAGCGCACCCGGTCGTTCCTCTCGAAGGTGCTCTGACCCGGTCCCTGAGGCACTCGAAGGGGCCCTTCGAGAACCTCTGACCCGGTCCCTGAGGCACTCGAAGGGGCCCTTCGAGACCCTCAGGGCCCGGCAGCACCTCAGGGCCCGGCGAGCACCTTCGTGATGCGCTGCAGCGAGACCGCCTCGGCGGCTCCGAGCTGCTGCGCGAAGAGGCTCAGCCTGAGCTCCTCGAGCAGCCACCGTGCGCGCACGAGGTGCTGAGGCGCGTCGGGGGAGGGGGGCAGGGTGCCGCCGGAACCGACGTAGCGTTCCGTGGCCTGCTGCACCTCCTGCATCCAGACCCGGTCGCGCCCGAGGTTGTCGGCGAGCTTGCCCACGCGGTAGACGATGCCGTCGAGGTAGACCGGCAGGCGGCGCAGCTGCGCAAGTCCGGTCGCGGAGACGAAGCCGGGATACAGCAGGTTACCCAACTGCTCGCGCATGTCGGCGAGGGGGCTCAGCAGGGCGACGCTGGACGCGGCCTTGATCGCCTTCTCGGCGCTGCGACCGGCCAGCACGATGCGGCTCACGAGCGACACCGTGCGGAACATCTCGTCGAGCACCACGGCCGAGACGTCATCGCGCGCCCGCTCGAACTGGGCGCGCGTCCACACCTCGTGACCGGCCAGCACGGAGTCGATGCACGCCGCGAGGCAGTCGGCGAACAGTTCGCCGGTGGTGCGGTACGGGCTCTGGGCGAGGCTGAGCTTCTCGGCGGTAGTGAGGTGCTCCTGCACGTACGAGACGGGCGAGGGTGTGGCGAGCTGCAGCATCCTGCGCACGCCGAGCCGCATCTCGCGCGCTTGATCGGCGGGCGTGCTCATCAGCCGGATGACGACCGAGGCCCCCTCGTCGACGAGGGCCGGATAGGCGCGGATGGTGGTGCCGCCCACTCTGGTGTCCAGCACGCGCGGCAGCTCCTCGAAGTCCCAGGCCGTGATGCCCTTCCGCTCGAGCGAGTTCGTCGGCGTCGCCGTCGCCCGGGCGACGCTCTCGCGCACCTTGGACCGCAATCGCGTGTGCAGCTCGGCGAGATCCTTGCTCGCTGCGACCGTCGTGCCGCGCTCGTCCATCACGGCGAAGGTGACGCGCAGGTGCGCGGGAACCCGATCCAGGTCGAAGTCGGCTGCCGAGACCGGGGTGTAGGTGGCGCGCTGGATCGCGGCGGCGAGGGTGGAGGTGAGCGAGGCATCCGTCGGCTGCTCGGGGAGTTCGGCGACGAGGCGACGCGCCCAGTCGCCCGCAGGCACCACGGTGCGGCGGATGGCCTTGGGGAGCGCCTTGATGAGGGCGGTGACGAGCTCCTCGCGCAGGCCCGGCACCTGCCAGTCGAAGCCCTCGGGCCGCAGCGAGGCGAGCAGGGCGAGAGGAACCTGCACGGTCATGCCGTCGTCCTCGGCGCCGGGTTCGAAACGGTAGCGCAGGGTGAGCCGCTGGTCGCCCTGCTGCCAGGTCTCGGGGTACGCGGTCTGCACGCTGCTGGCGCCCGTCACCTCATCACGCTGCGCCTCGTCCGGCAGCAGGTTCTCCGCCGTCATCGTGAGCAGGTCGGGCTCGGTCTGCCGTGTGCGCTTCCACCAGGTCTCGAACGAACGCTGGTCGGCGATGTCGGCCGGGATCCTGCGGTCGTAGAAGGCGAAGACCGCCTCATCGTCGAACAGGATGTCGCGCCTGCGGGTGCGCTCCTCGACCTCGGCCAGCTCGGCGCGCAGCGCCCGATTGGCCACGTCGAAGGCCTTCACGGCGGCACCCGTGCGGTCGAAGTCCCATTCGCCGTCCACGAGGGCGTGACGGAGGAAGAGCTCCCTCGCCCACGCGGGGTCGACCCGGGCGAACTGGATGCGCCGGCGCGCCACGATCGGAACGCCGTACAGCGTCACGCGCTCGTAGGCGACCGCAGACCCCTGTTTCTTCTCCCAGTGCGGCTCGCCGAAGCTGCGCTTCACCAGGTCGCCGGCGATGGGCTCCGCCCAGGCGAGATCGATCGCTGCGTTCATCCGGGCGAAGAGGCGGCTGGTCTCCACGAGCTCCGCGCTCATCACCTCCGCGGGCTGCTTCTTGGCGAGCGCCGAACCGGGGAAGATGCTGAACCGCACCTGGCGCGCCCCCACGTAGTCCTTCTTCGCGGCATCCCGGATGCCCACCTGACTGAGGAGCCCCGCCAGCAGGGACTTGTGGATGCCCGTCGGGTTCACGCTGGGCGCCCCGATGTGCAGGCCGAGCGGCTTGGCCTGCCGCTCCAGCTGACGGTAGACGTCGCTCCACTCCCGAATTCGCAGGTAATTCAGGTACTCCGAGCGGCACATGCGCCGGAACTGGTTGCTGCCGAGCTCTTTCTCCTTCGTTTTGACGTGGTTCCAGAGGTTGAGGAGGGTGAGGAAGTCGCTCGTCGGGTCCACGAAACGGGCGTGCGCCTGATCGGCCTGCGGACGCTTCTCGAGCGGGCGCTCGCGCGGATCCTGGATGCTGAGTCCCGCCACGATGGCGATCACCTCGCGCGACGTGCCGTGCACCTTCGACTCGAGCACCATGCGGCCCAGCCGCGGGTCGATCGGCAGCTGTGCGAGCTGCTTGCCGATGCGGGTGATCTCGTTCTGCGACCGGATCGCGCCCAGCTCGGTGAGCAGGTCGAGACCGTCCTTGATGCCGCGGGAGTCGGGCGGCTGCAGGAAGGGGAACTTCGCGATGTCGCCCAGTCCGAGCGAGATCATCTGCAGGATCACCGAGGCGAGGTTCGTGCGCAGGATCTCTGGCTCGGTGAACTCGGGCCGCTTCCGGTAGTCGAGCTCGGAATAGAGCCGGATAGCGATGCCGTCGCTGGTGCGACCGCTGCGGCCCGACCGCTGGTTGGCGCTCGCCTGCGAGATCGCCTCGATCGGCAGCCGCTGCACCTTCGATCGCACGCTGTAGCGGCTGATGCGCGCGGTGCCGGCGTCGATGACGTACCTGATGCCGGGCACGGTGAGGCTCGTCTCGGCCACGTTCGTGGCGAGCACGATGCGCCTCCGGATGCCGGGCTCGCGCTTCGTCTCGAAGACCCGGTGCTGATCGGCCGCGCTCAGTCGGCCGTAGAGGGGCAGCACCTCGGTGCCCGGGAGGTTGCGGCCCCGGATCGACTCCTCGGCATCCCGGATCTCGTTCTCCCCGCTGAGGAAGACGAGCACGTCGCCGGGGGCTTCGCGTGCGAGCTCGTCGAGCGCGAGGTTGATGCCGTCCAGCGGGTCCGTGTCCGACTCCCGGTCGCCGTCGCCGTCATCGCGGTCCTCGTCGTCGGCGGTCTCGTCCGCGACCAGCGGCCGGTAGCGGATCTCCACCGGGAACGTCCGCCCGGAGACCTCGATGATCGGAGCGCCGACCCCGTGCTCGTCCGCGAAGTGCCGGGAGAAGCTCTCCGGGTCGATCGTCGCACTGGTGATCACGATCTTCAGATCGGGTCGCCGCGGCATCAGCTGCTTCAGGTAGCCGAGCAGGAAGTCGATGGTGAGGCTGCGCTCGTGCGCCTCGTCGATGATGATCGCGTCGTACTTGCGCAGCAGACGATCGCGATGGATCTCGCTCAGCAGGATGCCGTCGGTCATCAGCTTGATCCGGGTGTCCTTGCCGACCGTGTCGGTGAAGCGGACCTGGTATCCGACGAGACCGCCGAGCGGCGTGCCGAGCTCGTCGGAGATGCGCTCCGCGATGGTGCGCGCCGCGATGCGGCGTGGTTGCGTGTGACCGATGCTCCCGCGGCCGAGCTCCAGCAGGATCTTCGGAAGCTGCGTGGTCTTGCCCGATCCGGTCTCGCCCGCGACGATGACCACCTGGTGGTCGCGGATGGCCGCGGCGATGTCGTCCCGCCGCCGGCTGACCGGGAGGTCTTCCGGGTAGCGGATCGCTCCGGCGTAGGGCGCGGGGGTGTCAGGCATGGCCTTCAATCGTACGGCGGCGGCGCGCCCGAACGCACTGCGGGCTCCCTCGGCCTGACGTCCACTCCTTCATTCCTCCGCCGGAGGGGAGCCGCCGGGGCGCCTAGAGATCGACGCGCACGCCTCGGGGCGTCGGCACGAGCAGGTCGGTGCCGGCGAACGCCTCCTCGAGGTGCGTGGTGGTCTCGCTGAAGTGCTCCCAGTCGGCGGTGTGCACGCCGACCACCTTCGCCGCCCTGAGCGCGGATGCCGCGGCCACGGCATCCGGAGCGGTCAGTGTCAGCGCGGCATCCAGTCCCTCCACGCGGGCGGCGCCGGCGAACAGGATGGCGATGTCGACCGGCGCGAAGCGATCGGCGATCTGGCGCACGAGGGGGACGGACGCGTTGTCGCCGCTCACGTAGACGGTGGGCTCACCCGGCGCCTCGAGTACGAAGCCGATCACCGGCCCGACCTCCGGTTCGGAACCGGGCGGGCCGTGCAGGGCCGGCACCGCGGTGACGGTGAGGTCGCCGAGGTACCACGACTCCCAGTTGTCCAGCCCGATGACGCTTCCGCCGAAGAGGTCGTTCGCCGCTTCGAGGGTGCTGAGCGTGGGCACGCCGGTCGCGATGAGCTCGAGGCCCTCCCAGTCGAGGTTGTCCTTGTGGCCGTGATGCGAGAGCAGCACCAGATCGACGTGGCCGAGCTCCTCGCGGGTGATCGCGGGGCCTTCGGTCTTGACCAGGGTCGTCTCGCCGGGGGAGACGTAGGTCTGCGGGGCGTCAAAGGTCGGATCGGTCACGATGCGCAGGCCGGCGTATTCGAGGAGGGCCGTCGGGCCGCCGATCCAGGTAATGGCTGTCTGGGGCACATGCCGAGCCTACGCTGGGGAGATGACCGCACGCCTCGCCGACGCTGTGAGCCCCTACCTCCGATCGCACGCCGACAACCCGGTCGACTGGTATCCGTGGGGCGAGGAGGCGTTCGCCGAGGCCGCGCGGCGAGACGTGCCGCTGCTCGTCTCGATCGGCTACTCCACGTGCCACTGGTGCCACGTCATGGCGCGCGAGAGCTTCAGCGACCCGGCGGTCGCCGCCTATCTCAACGAGCATTTCGTGAGCATCAAGGTGGACCGGGAGGAGCATCCCGATGTCGACACCAGCTACCTGGCGTCCGCCGGCGCGTTCACCGAGAACCTGGGCTGGCCGCTCACCGTGTTCGTCACGCCCGCGGGACGCGCGTTCTTCGCGGGCACCTACTTCCCGCCGACCCCTGTGGGCGGGCACCCGGCGTTCCGGCAGGTGCTCGATGCCGTGGTGGACGCGTGGACCAACCATCGGGAGGACGTCGAGCACAGTTCGGCGCTCGTGGCCGAGGCGCTGCACGCCCAGCCCGCGGCCGACGGGGAACTGCCCGCCGATTTCGCGGGTGTGGTGGCCGACCTCGTGGGCTACGAGGACACGCAGTTCGGCGGGTTCGGCGGCGCCCCGAAGTTCCCGGTCGCTCCCGTGCTGCAGTTCCTGCTCGACCGCGGCGCCGCAGGCGACGAGGATGCCGGCGCTCTCGCCGCCCGCACGCTGGGCGCCATGGCCGGCTCCGAACTGCGCGACAACGTCGAGGGCGGCTTCTTCCGCTACGCCACGCGCCGCGACTGGAGCGAGCCCCACTACGAGCGGATGCTCTACGACAACGCGCTCCTCCTCTCGGCATATGCCCGCGCGGGCATGGAGGAGGTGGCGGCCGGGATCGCCGACTTCCTACTCACGGTGATGCGGCGCCCGGGAGGCGGCTTCGCCTCCGCACAGGACAGCGAGAGCACGGTCGACGGCGAGCGGGTCGAGGGCGGCTACTACGCGCTGGATGCCGCAGCGCGCGCACGGCAGCAGCCGCCCGCCCTCGACGAGAAGATCCTCACCGGCTGGAACGGACTCGCGATCGGCGCCCTCGCGTTCGCGGGCCGGGTCTTCGGCCGTCCGGACTGGGTCGCGGCCGCCGCGGAGACCGCGGACGTGCTGCTGCGCGAGCATGTGCGCGAGGACGGCCGCCTCGTTCGGGCGACCCTGGCGGGGCGGGTCTCCACGGCATCCGCGACGCTCGAGGACTACGGGATGCTCGCTCAGGGGCTGCTGGCCGTGGCGGCCGCGACCGGCGAGGCGGGCTATGCCGTCGTGGCCCGGTCGCTGGTCGACGCGTGCACGACCGAGGCGGGCTTCGCGGTGCCCGGCGGTCCCGACCCGGTGCTGGCGGCGCAGGGGCTGGCGCTCGAGAACGACCCCTCGGAGGGCGCGTACCCGTCCGGCCTGAGCGCGATGGCGTCGGCGGCGCACACTCTGTATCTGCTCGGAGCCGGCGACGGCTACCGCGCGGCGGCGGTGACGGCGATGCGGGGTGTCGCGCCCCTCGCCCTGACGCGGCCGATCTCGTTCGGTGCGTCGCTCACGCTGATGTCCGCTCTCGCGTCGCCGGTGGTGCAGCTCGTCGCGGTGGGGCCGGGCACCGCCGATGCTGCACGCGGATTCGCGCCGAGCGGAGGAGTGGTCGTGCTGGTCTCCTCGGAGCAGAGCGCGGAGTTCGCGGCCGCCGGCTTCGAGCTCTTCGAGGGGCGCAGAGCGGAGGGCGCCTACCTCTGCCGCGACTTCGTCTGCCGCCTACCGATCACCGAGCCGCGGGAACTCGTCGGCGCGCTCGCGGAGCTCTCGGAACGCTAGTCGCGCGCCGCGTCGTCATCCTCGCGCCCGTTCGAACGAGCGCGACGGTAACGAAGGGCAGCGGACCGGTCACGGCTGCGAGGGTGACGACGCCAGCACCCGCCGCGTGACCAGCACCAGCCACACCCAGCCCGCCGCGATGAGCAGCTGGCCCACCACGCCGAGCGGGAAGTAGATGTGGTGCTGCAGGAACAGGAAGGCGCCCACGATGACGGCCGCGCTGCCCGGCAGCGTCCACGGCCCGAACCTCCGGACCAGCGACAGCGCCGTGACCGCGCCCGCCGCGATGAACGCGACGCTGCCCACGAACCCGAGTGTGTCGCCCAGACCGTAGAGCGTTCCCGTCGCCATGCCCATGTCGTCGAGCTTCAGCCCGCCCGCGCCGATCCCCGCCAGCACGTCCAGGGCCGTGTAGAAGGCCGCGTAGACGAACGCGAGGATGCCGACCAGCCAGGTGAGGAACGCGTCGTAGCCGCGCACCAGCAGCCACGGCGCGAACCCCAGCAGCGGGAACACCGGCAGGATCGCGATGTGCAGGTTGCGCCAGTACTCCGCGGACGACGCGGTCAGGTGCATCGGGTGGGTGAGCCCCACCGCCGCGAGAACGAGCGGCGGAAGGGCGACGGCGAGGAGGAGCAGTACGGTGCGGCGCGACATCCGCCAAGCCTAGGCGCGAAGCGCTAACGCACCGTCTTGCGCGCCGTGATGACCCCGGTGTCGAAGCCCAGCAGGTGCAGGCCGCCGTGGAAGCGGGCGTGCTCGATCTTGATGCAGCGGTCCATCACCACGGTGAGGCCCTTCTCCTGACCGTAGCGCGCCGCATCCTCGTTCCAGATGCCGAGCTGCAGCCAGACGGTCGTGGCGCCCACCGCGAGCACCTCGTCGATCACGGACGGGATGTCGCTGGCCTTGCGGAACACGTCCACGATGTCCGGCACCTCGGGCAGGTCGGCGAGCGACTTGTACACCGGCTGGCCGAGAATGGTGTCGGCGTTCGGGTTGACGAAATACACCCGGTAGTCGCTCGACGAGAGCAGGTACGTGCCCACGAAGTAGCTCGAGCGCGCGGTGTTCGGAGAGGCGCCCACGATCGCCACGGACCTGGCCCGGCGCAGGATGCCGAGGCGCTCCTTAGCCGCAGGCCCCACCCACGTGCGCTGCGACTTGAGCAGCTTCGCCAGGGGGGAGTCGGTGGGCAGCTCGCAGCTGAGGCCGTTGGGCAGCACGGTGACGTCGCTCGCTGGGGTGCTCGGGATGGCCCCTTCGAGAACCTCAGGGACCGTGGTCGCTGAGGCACTCGAAGCGGCCCCGCCGACAACCTCAGGGACCGTGGTATCTGCAGCGCTCATGGTCAGCCCTTCGTCGCCAGGGTCAGAGCCCTGTCCAGGTCGTAAACGATGTCCTCGGGGTCTTCTATTCCGACGCTGATCCGCACGACGCCGGGCAGCACGCCCGCCTCGACCAGCTGCTGCTCGGTCAGCTGCGCGTGGGTGGTGGAGGCCGGGTGGATGACGAGGGTCTTGGCATCGCCGATGTTCGCCAGATGCGAGGCCAGGTCCACCGACTCGATGAACCGCTGCCCGACCTCGCGGCCGCCCTTCACCACGAAGGAGAACACCGACCCGGGGCCCTTCGGCAGGTACTTGAGGCCGCGCTCGTAGTGCGGGTGGGCCGGGAGCCCCGCCCAGTAGACGGCCTCGATGCGCGGGTCGGCATCCAGCCATTCCGCCACGATGCGGGCGTTGTCCACATGGGCTTGCAGGCGGAACGGGAGCGTCTCGACCCCCGTCGCGAGCAGCCACGCGGAGTGCGGCGAGAGCGCCGGGCCGATGTCGCGGAGCTGCTCGGCGCGCAGGCGGGTGAGGAAGGCGTACTCGCCGAAGTTGCCGTGCCAGTTGAGGCCGCCATAGGAGGGCACCGGCTGGTCGAAGAGCGGGAAGTGCTCGTTGGCCCAGTGGAAGCGCCCCGACTCGACGACGACGCCGCCGAGCGTGGTGCCCGCACCGCCGAGGAACTTGGTCGCCGAGTGCACGACCACGTCGGCGCCCCACTCGATGGGCCGGTTGAGGTAGGGCGTGGCGATCGTCGAGTCGACGATGAACGGCAGGTGGTGCGCGTGCGCGACCTCGGCGAGACCCTCGAGGTCGGCGATCTCGCCGGAGGGGTTCGCGATGGTCTCGGCGAAGACCAGCTTGGTCCTGTCGGTGATCGCCGCCGCGTAGTCGGCGGGGTCGGAGCTCTTCACGAAGGTGGTCTCCACCCCGAAGCGCCGCAGCGTGACGTCGAGCTGCGTGATAGACCCGCCGTAGAGGTTGGCGGAGGCGACGATGTGGTCGCCGGCCCCCGCGAGCGAGGCGAAGGTGATGAACTGCGCGCTCAGACCGCTCGCCGTCGCCACGGCGCCCAGGCCGCCCTCGAGCGAGGCGACGCGCTCCTCGAAGGAGGCGACGGTGGGGTTGCCGAGCCGGCTGTAGATGTTGCCGTACTTCTGCAGGGCGAAGCGGGACGCGGCATCCGCGGTGTCGTCGAAGACGAACGCACTCGTCTGGTAGATGGGGAGGGCTCGGGCTCCCGTCACCGCGTCGGGGATGTTGCCTGCGTGAATCGCGCGGGTGCGGAAGCCCCACTCGCGGTCGGTCGTGCCGTCGTCTGCCATGGGTCAAAACTACCGGACCGCCGTTCGCCGCCCGCCGCGGGCGTCACGAAGCGTAAGGGAGCATCAGGTCCAGCCGGGCAGCCAGTAGTGCAGCTGAGCGAACCATACGGGGATCTGGGCGCCCGTCCACACCGGGTAGAAGAACGCGCTCACGAGCGACACCACGACGAGGAAGACGCCGACGAGCCGGATGCCGCTCAGCCGTCGCCAGGCGGGATCGGTGCGGCTGCCCAGCAGCAGTCCCATCACGACGACGAGCCCGAGGATCATGAACGGCTCGAACGCGATCGCATAGAACTGGAAGATGGTGCGCTGCGCGTACAGCAGCCACGGCACGTAGCCGGCGACCATGCCCGTGAGGATGAGGCCGACCTGCCATTCGCGGTAGCGCACCAGACGGTAGACGAGGTACAGGATCGCCGCCGTCGCCGCCCACCAGAGCACCGGGTTCGCGATCGAGGTCACGTAGGAGGCGCAGCCGCCGGCGGACGTGCAGCCGTCCGAGCCCTGCGCGATGGCCTGGTAGTAGAACGCTGTCGGGCGCGTGAGGAACAGCCAGGTGAAGGGGTTGGCCTGGTAGGCGTGCGGGGTGTGCTCGTTGATGTTGAAGCCGTAGATCTCGGTCTGGTAATGCCAGAAGCTCTGCAGGGCGCGCGGCACCCACGCGAACAGGCCGGTTGCCGCGTTGCCGGGCGCGTCCGCCCAGGTGCGGTCGTAGCCGCCCTTCGTGACGAACCACCCCGTCCAGCTCGCCAGGTAGGCGGCCAGCGCGATCGGCACGGTCAGCAGGAAGGTCACCGGCGCCTGTTTGAGGATGGCGCTGGAGGCCCAGAAGCCGATGCCGGCCCTGCGGCGGGCCACGGCATCCACCACCACCGTGTACACCGCGAAGACGGCGAGGAAGTAGAAGCCGCTCCACTTGACCGCGGCCGTCGCGCCGAACAGCAGCCCCGCGGTCACGAGCCACGGTCGGGCCCACAGCGCGGGACCCCAGTCGAGCGGGCGACCCTGCTCCCGGCGGCGCGCGATCCAGCGGTCGAGCCGGTTGCTGCTCTGGGCCCTGTCCCTGAGCACCGCCCAGACGCCGAGCAGCGCGAAGAACATCACCATGTTGTCGAGCAGCGCCGTGCGCGAGAGCACGATGGCGTGGCCGTCGATCGCGAACAGGAAGCCGGCGATGGTGGCCAGCACCGTGGATCGGGTGAGCGCGCGCGCCACCATCGCGAGCACGAAGACCGCCAGCACGCCCACGACGACGGTCGAGATGCGCCACCCCACCCGGTCCTGGGCGCCGAAGACGGCGAGCCCGAGCGAGATCACCCACTTGCCGAGCGGCGGATGCGCGATGAACGAGCCACCGGTGAGGTACGAGTCGACGCGCCCGGCGGTGAAGAGCTGATCGGCGTTGCCCTCCCAGTTCGCCTCGTAGCCGAGGTGCATCAGCGTCCAGGCGTCCTTCACGTAGAAGGTCTCGTCGAACACGAGCCCCCTCGGGTTGCCGAGGTTCCAGAGGCGGAGCACCGCGGCGAGCAGGGTGACGGCGAGCGGGCCGCCCCAGTACCAGAGGCGCTGCCGGAGCGGCGTGCTCAGCACGCGCCCCCACCAGGCGTCGATGCGGGTGAGCGGGGCCGGCTCGCGGTACGTGTCGGCGTAGGGGCTCACCACGGTCTGGAAGCCCGGGTCCTGAGTCACACGGTCGATCGTAGGGCAGGCGACCGGAAACGAATGGGAGGATTGCGCCATGCTCATCCTCGCCGCCACGCCCATCGGCAACCTCGGCGACGCCTCGCGCCGTCTCGTCGAGGCGCTCGGCAACGCCGACGTGATCGCGGCGGAGGACACGCGCACCGCCATCCACCTCATGCGCGCTCTCGGGGTCGAGAACCGGCCCCGTCTGATCGCGCTGCACGAGCACAACGAGGTGGAGCGGGCGTCGGAGATCGTGGAGCTGGCACGCGATGCCGACGTGCTCGTGCTCACGGATGCCGGCATGCCCGCCATCAGCGACCCAGGCTTCCCGCTCGTGGCCGCGGCCGCCGCCGCGGGGGTGACCGTCACGGCACTCCCGGGACCGTCCGCGGTGCTCACCGCGCTGGCGCTCTCCGGCCTGCCCACCGATCGGTTCACGTTCGAGGGGTTCCTGCCGCGCAAGGGGCGCGTGGCCTACTTCTCGGCGCTCGCACGCGAGCCGCGCACGATGGTCTTCTTCGAGTCGCCCAACCGCCTCGCCGAGGCGCTGGCCGACCTGGTCACCGCGCTCGGGGCAGCGCGCCGGGTGGCGGTGTGCCGCGAGCTCACCAAGCTGCACGAGGAGGTGCGACGAGGCTCCGCCGCCGAGCTGGCGGAGTGGGCGGCATCCGGCGTCCGCGGCGAGATCTGCCTGGTGGTCGAGGGGGCGGCACCGCTCGAGTTCGATCTCGATGCGGGCATCGCGCAGGTCCAGCGACTGGTCGACGCGGGTTCGCGGCTGCGCGACGCCTCCGCCGAAGTCGCGGAGGCGACGGGGCTCAGCCGCCGTGAACTGTACGAGGGCGCACTTAAGTTGCGTTGAGAAAGCATTTTTCGTTCGAAAACGAGTGACCCTCTTGTGGGGGTAGAGCGCCCCCGATACGGTCCTGACAAACGACACGGGGAGGTTCATCGTCTATGGCCGCTGCACGCACGAGACGGGCGATCGGGGTGACGACGGCCTTCCTGGCCATCGTCGGCCTCAGTATTTCGGGAGCGACGGCGGCATCGGCCGACGATCGCGTCAGCTATTCCGGGTCCGTCCCGTCGTGGGCCAAGGCGGCCAACGACCAGGGTGCGGCCGCCACCGACGAGACGGTCGAGGGTGAGATCTACCTCCCGATCCGCGACGAAGCGGGGGCCCAGGCGCTCGCCACCGCGGTCTCCACGCCGGGCGCGCGGGGGTACCGCCAGACGCTGTCGCCCGCGCAGTGGATCCAGCGCTTCTCGCCGACGCAGGCCGACCTCGATGCGACGGTCTCTTACCTGAAGTCGAAGGGCCTCACTATCTCGGGCGTTCCCGCCTCGCGCATGTACGTGGTCTTCCGCGGCACCGCGGACCAGATCGACGCCGCGTTCTCCACCCAGCTGCACAGCTACAGCTACGCGGGCACGCGACTCGTCGCACCCGCGAGCGTGCCGTCGCTGCCGGCATCCGTGGGCGTCAAGGTCTCGGGCGTGAGCCTCGACCAGGCGCGGCTGCTCACCCGGCCCGACTCGATCCGTCAGGGCGACGTGGGCACGAGCACCGAGCCGCAGACGTTCCAGCGCAAGGCGGCCGCGGCGCCGGTCGTGCCGACCACCTGCTCGCACTACGCGGGCGAGAACACCGCCACCGTGCCCGCCGCCTACGGCAAGACCGTCGTCGGCACCTACATCTGCGGCTACACGCCGGCGCAGCTGCGCTCCGCCTACGGCGTCTCCAGCCTCGTGAAGTCGGGCGTGAACGGCGCGGGCCAGACCGTCGCCATCATCGACGCCTACGCGTCGCCGACCATCGTGCAGGACGTGAACACCTACTCCGCGGCGCTCGGCGAGCCGGCGCTGACCACCTACTCGCAGATCGTGCCGACGCCGGCGCAGTTCGTCGACAAGGAGGCGTGCCAGGAGCCGAGCGGATGGCAGGGCGAGCAGACGCTCGACGTCGAGGCCGTGCACGGCATCGCACCCGGGGCGAAGATCCTCTACGTCGGCGGCTTCAACTGCGGCGGCGGGCTCGACATCGCGCTGTCGAAGATCCTCGACGCGAAGCTCGCCACCATCGTGAGCAACAGCTACGGCGACGTGGGGGAGGCGCTCCCGCTCGACGTGATCCAGGGCCAGGAGAACCTGCACATCCAGGCCGCGGCCGAGGGGATCGGGCTCTACTTCTCCAGCGGTGACAACGGCGACGAGGCCGACCCCGAGTCGGTGGGGTACCCCTCGCCCGACTTCCCGGCATCCTCGCCCTACGTCACGGCGGTCGGCGGTACGAGCCTCGGCATCGACAAGAACGGCCGGCTCGCCTACGAGACCGGCTGGGGCGACCAGCTCGACAAGATCGTGAAGAGCTCGACCGGCGCGCTCACCTATGTGGACCCGCTGCCCGGCAGCATCTTCGCGGGCGGCGCCGGCGGTGGTGTGAGCGCGGTGTTCGCGCAGCCGGCCTACCAGAAGGGCGTGGTGCCGGCCTCGCTGGCCAAGGGCAAGCGGGTGTCGCCGGATGTCTCGGCGCTCGCCGATCCGTACACGGGCTACCTCATCGGCATCCGCCCGATCATCGACGACGACACGCTCGCCACCGGCGACTTCGGCAACGAGACGTACGGCGGAACCTCGCTGGCCGCCCCGCTCACCGCGGCGCAGATCGCCATCGTGCAGCAGTCCACGCGCACCACGATCGGGTTCGCGAACCCGACGCTGTACGCGATCGACCGCGTGCTGCCGTTCGCCTTCCGCGACGTGCTGCCGGCGAACCCGCCGATCGCTCTCGCCTACACGAGCCGGACGAGCGGCAACAGCTACCTCGTCACGCTCGACCACGACACCTCGCTCACCACGCGTCGCGGCTACGACGACGTGACCGGCATCGGTGCGGTGTCGTTCACGCTGCTCACGCTGCTCGCGCAGGGCAGGCACTAGTCACCACGACGAACGCGCCCCCGGCCATCGCGGTCGGGGGCGCGTTCGTCGTTCGGGGCGGCGGTCAGCTCGGCCAGGCGTTGAGGCGCACCAGCTGCTCCGCGGTGAGCTCGATGTCCGCCGCGCGCGCCGAGTCCACGATGCTCTCCGGTCGGCTGGCCCCCGGAATCGGGATGACGTTGTCGCCGAGCGCGAGCTCCCAGGCGAGCGCGACCTGCTGGGGGCTCACGTCGAGTTCGCGGGCGATCTGCGCGAACGCCTCGTTGGCGGCGAACACCTCGCCGGCGCGGCCGATCCCGCCGAGCGGGCTCCAGGGCAGGAAGGCGATCTCGTGCCGCCGGCAGTACTCCAGCTCGCCGAGGCTCGACCGGAAGACCGGGGAGAACTGGTTCTGCACCGAGACCAGCCGGCCGCCGAGCACGCGGTCGGCGATCCGGATCTGCTCGATGTTCGCGTTCGAGATGCCGGCCATGAGGATGATGCCGTCCTCGAGCAGCTGGCGGAGCGCCCCGATCGACTCCTCGTACGGCACGCCGGGGTCGGGCCGGTGGAACTGGTAGAGGCCGATCGCATCCACTTCGAGCCGGTCGAGCGATTCGCGGGCCGCGGCGTAGAGGTAGTCGGGATCGCCGCGTCGGTCCCACGGGCCGCCGTCGCGGTGGATGTGCCCGCCCTTCGTCGCCACGAGCACCCTCTCGCTGCGACCGCGGAGCGCCTCGGCGATGAGCCGCTCGTTGTGACCGGGGCCGTCGGCATCCACCGTGTACGAGTCCGCCGTGTCGATCAGGGTGATGCCGGCATCCAGCGCGGCCCCGATCGTCGCGAGCGCCCGCTGCCGCTCGGGCCTCCCCTCGATCGACATCGGCATCCCGCCGAGCCCGATCGCACTGACCATCACGTCGCCGATCCTGCGAGTCTCCATCCCCCCATTCTCCCTCCCTCCCTCCCTACCGCGAGGGGCCTTAGATTGTCGCTTCGGGCGTGGAAAAAACGACAATCTAAGGCCCCTCGCGACGAACGGCAGGGCCGGGTTAGAGGGCGAAGAGGCGGGTTAGGCGGGCTATCAGCTCGTCGGGGGACTGGAGGTCGTCCCAGTTGATCTCCAGTACGCGCCATCCCATCGCCTCGAGACGGCCCCGCCGGGTCATGTCCTTGCGCCACTGCGCCTTCGTGCGGTGGTAGTCGCCCTGGTATTCGACCAGGGTGCGGTAGCGGGAGAAGCGAAAATCCGGTCGCATCCGCGTGCCGCTCTCGCTGTCGACGATCTCGTGGTTGACCTCCGGCGCGGGCAGCCCGCCGACGATCGCGATCACCCGGAAGATCGACTCGGGCGGCGATTCGGAGCGATCGGACAGCAGCTCAAACGCGATGCGCAGCAGACGGACGCCGCGATGCCCGGCGTGGCGGGCGAGCCTGGCGGCGATGTCGTCCCGGGAGCAGAGCGGTGCGTCGCGTCGGATCAGGTGGTCGCCCATGGCCACGAGCTGGGGGAGCCGCAGCAGCGGCGCCATGTCGAAGAACGTCCGCACGGGCGAGGTGAGACTGAGGCCGTGGCGCTGCACGACGTCGCCCGGCTCGAAGTCGATCTTGTGGCCGCGGATGCCGCGCACATGCGGTGCTCGGGACGGGGAACGCAGCGCGATGTGCACGAGGTCGGATCGCTCCATCGGCAGCGGGACGGGCATCCCGTGCAGCCGCGCCGCCGTCGAGTGGCTGAAGACGGCGCCCGCGAGCCTGACGTCGAGCATGCGGCAGCGCTCCTCGAGGGTGAGGTCGCGGCGCGTCATCCGCACCCCGTACACGGAGCGTTCCCACCGCGGACTCCGGAGGTTGCTGCGCGTGAGCCCGGCGTCGAGCCCGTCGAGAACCGAGAACGGCGCGTCATCCATCGCCCCATGCTGGCCCCGGCTGCGCCCGCGCGTCGATCCCTCTCCACACCCTCCGCCGAGGGGCCTTAGTTTGTCGTTTTCGGGGCGCAAAAAGCGGCAAACTAAGGCCCCTCGGCGCAAGGGGGGTGGCGGCGTAATGGGGGGACGGCGAGCTTAGGATGGGGGGATGGCCGCCCGCTCCCCGTTCTATATCGCGACGCCCATCTTCTACGTCAACGACGTGCCCCACATCGGTCACGCGTACACGGAGGTGGCGGCGGATGTCCTCGCCCGCTGGCACCGCCAGGCCGGCGACGACACCTGGCTGCTCACCGGCACCGACGAGCACGGTCAGAAGATCCTGCGCACCGCCGTCGCCAACGACTCCAGCCCGAAGCAGTGGGCCGACCGGCTGGTGGAGACCGCGTGGAAGCCGCTGCTCAAGACGATCGAGATCGCCAACGACGACTTCATCCGCACGACCGACGAACGCCACGAGAAGGCGGTTCTCGTCTTCCTGCAGAAGCTCTACGACGACGGGTTCATCTACTCGGGCGAATACGAGGGCTACTACTGCGTCGGCTGCGAGGAGTACAAGCAGCTCGACGACCTGATGGAGACCCCGGACGGCGACTACGCCGGGCAGCTGGTCTGCCGCATCCACGGTCGCCCGGTCGAGGTGCTCAAGGAGAAGAACTACTTCTTCCGCATGAGCGACTTCGAGCAGCGCCTGCTCGACCTGTACGAGACGCAGCCCGACTTCATCCAGCCGGAGAGCGTGCGCAACGAGATCATCCAGTTCGTCAAGCAGGGCCTCGACGACCTCTCGATCTCGCGCTCCAGCTTCGACTGGGGCATCCAGATCCCGTGGGACCACAGCCACGTGCTCTACGTCTGGTTCGACGCCCTGCTCAACTACATCACCGCCATCGGCTACGGCACGGACGACGAGAACTTCCAGCGCCGCTGGCCGGCGACTCAGCTCGTGGGCAAGGACATCGCCCGCTTCCACGCCGTGATCTGGCCCGCCATGCTCATGGCCGCCGGCCTGCCCGTGCCCACCCGCGTGTTCGGCCACGGCTGGCTGCTGGTCGGCGGCGAGAAGATGTCGAAGTCGAAGCTCACCGGCATCGCCCCCGAGCAGATCACCGAGACGTTCGGCGCCGACGCGTTCCGCTACTACTTCATGCGCGCGATCACGTTCGGCCAGGACGGCTCGTTCAGCTGGGAGGATCTCAGCGCGCGCTACCAGGCCGAGCTCGCCAACGGCTTCGGCAACCTGGCCTCCCGCGTGATCGCCATGGTGGGGCGGTACCGCGACGGCGTCGTGCCCGCTCCCGGACCGCTCACCGCGCCCGAGGAGGCGCTCGCCGCGCTGGAGAAGCGGGTGACGGATGCCGCGGACGCCGCCATCGACCGCCTCGCGATCAACGAGGCGCTGGCCGCCATCTGGACCCTGGTCGACGAGCTGAACGGCTACATCACCCTCCAGGAGCCGTGGGCACTGGCGAAGGACCCGGCGAACGCCGAGCGCCTCGACACGGTGCTCGCCACCGTCGTGCACGGCCTCGGCACCCTCGCGGTGCTGCTCTCCCCGTTCATCCCCGCCGCCGCGGCGAAGCTGTGGGCGGCGATCGGCGGCGACGGCGCGGTCGGCGATCAGGATGTGCGCGAGGCCTGGGCGTGGACGGGCTCCGGCCGGATCACCCCGCTCGAGTCGTCGCTGTTCCCGCGCATCGAGCAGCGCGAAGCGGAAGAGAGCGTAGCTCTCTGATCCTCGCGTGTGCGGAGCACGACGCGCCGAAGGTGCGTCAGGATGGCTCGTATGACTGACCACGGGTATCCGCCGCTGCCGGTTCCGCTCGTCGTGCCCGTGTACGACAACCACACGCACCTCGATCATCTCGACGGGCGCGTCGGCCACTGGGAGGTCGAGCCGCTCGACTACCTCGAGCAGCTGGACCGCGCGTCGACGGTGGGCGTCCGCGGGGTCGTGCAGGTGGGCGTGGACCTGCCGACGTCGAGATGGTCGGCGGAGGTCGCGGCCGTGGAGCCGCGCGTGCTGGCGGCGGTCGCGCTGCATCCGAACGAGGCGCCCCGGCTCGATGCGGCGGGGGAGCTGGATGCCGCGCTCGCCGAGATCGACGAACTCGCCGCGCGCCCCCGGGTGCGCGCCGTCGGCGAGACCGGGCTCGACTTCGCCCTCACCGGCGAGGAGGGTCGATCCGCCCAGTTCCGCTCCTTCGAGGCGCACATCGAGATCGCGAAGCGGCACGATCTTGCGCTCCAGATCCACGACCGGGAGGCTCACGCCGAGGTCATGCAGACCCTCCGACGCGTGGGCGCCCCCGAGCGCACGGTGCTGCACTGCTTCTCGGGCGACGAGCACTTCGCGCGCATCTGCGCCGACAACGGCTGGTACCTCTCCTTCCCCGGCACGGTCACGTTCAAGAACGCCGACCGCCTCAGGGCGGCGCTCGCCGCGATCCCGCGCGACCGCATCCTGGTGGAGACGGATGCCCCCTACCTCGCGCCCACCCCGCTGCGGGGCAGCCCGAACGCGCCCTACCTCCTCCCGCACACCCTGCGGTTCATGGCCGACTTCTTGCAGACGGACGTCTCGCTCCTGGCCGCCCAGATCTCGTCGAACAGTGAGCTGGTGTACGGCCGGTGGGACGCCGAGACGGTGAGCCAGGAGCCCGCGCCGGACCTGGATCCGGCGGATATCGCGTGAGCGCGCTTCTCGGTCCCGCGGAGATCCGCGACCTGGCCGACCTGCTCGGCATCCAGCCGACGAAGAAGCTCGGCCAGAACTTCGTCATCGACGCGAACACCGTGCGCCGCATCGTCAAGGCGAGCGGCGTGCAGGCGGGGGAGACCGTCGTGGAGGTGGGACCGGGGCTGGGGTCGCTCACGCTGGGGCTGCTGGAGGCGCAGGCCTCCGTCGTGGCGGTGGAGATCGACCGGCGTCTCGCGGCCCAGCTCCCGCTGACGGTGTCGCAGCTCGCCCCAGAAGCGGAGCTGACGGTGGTGACGCAGGACGCGCTGACCGTCACCGAGCTGCCCGCCGTGCCGACCGCGCTCGTCGCCAACCTGCCGTACAACATCTCGGTGCCGGTGCTGCTGCACTTCCTCGAGCATTTCCCGACCATCGACAAGGCGCTCGTGATGGTGCAGGCCGAGGTGGGTCAGCGCATCGCGGCCGCCCCCGGCTCGAAGGTCTACGGCAGCCCGAGCGTGAAGGCCGCCTGGTACGGCACCTGGACCACCGCCGGCCAGGTCAGCCGCCAGGTGTTCTGGCCGGTTCCCAACGTCGACTCGATCCTCGTGCGATACGCGCGGGGTGAGCTGCCGGGCACCGAGGCCGAGCGGGTCGCCACCTTCGAGCTGGTGGATGCCGCGTTCCAGCAGCGCCGCAAGATGCTCCGCCAGGCGCTCTCGGCGGTCCTGGGCGACAGCGCCACGGCATCCGCGCTGCTCACGGCCGCGGGCGTCGCGCCCACCGCTCGCGGCGAGGAGCTGACGGTCGACGACTTCCTGCGGGTGGCACGCGCGAAACTGGCCGACGGCGTCCCGGGGTAGGTTGGTCTCATGACCACCGCGGCCGCTCCACAGGTGGTGCACGCGAGGGCACCGGGCAAGATCAACGTCTTCCTGAAGGTGGGCGCCCTGCTCGAGGACGGGTACCACGACGTGGCCACCGCCTACCAGGCGGTCTCGCTCAGCGAGGAGGTGCGCGCCCGCGCCGCCGACGATTTCTCGGTGAGTTTCACCGGCAGCATCGACTCCTCGGGGCTCGCGGTCGACGGCACCAACCTCGCCATCAAGGCGGCCACCCTCCTGGCGCGCAGGACCGGCTATCGCAAGGGCGTGCACCTCGAGATCGAGAAGAACGTGCCCATCGCCGGCGGCATGGGCGGCGGATCCGCGGATGCCGCGGCGACCCTCCTCGCCTGCGACGCCCTCTGGGGCACCGACCTCACCCGCGAGGAGCTCCTCGAGCTGGCGACGCAGCTCGGCTCGGACGTGCCGTTCGCGTTCACGGGCGGCACCGCCATCGGCACCGGCCGCGGCGACCAGCTGAGCCCGGCCCTCGCCAAGGGCACCTTCCAGTGGGTGCTCGCGTTCGCCGACTTCGGAATGAGCACGCCCGAGGTCTACCGCGAGCTCGACCGGCATCGCGATCGGCATTCGCAGGACATCTTCCCGGCGGTGATGCAGCCCCAGGTGGATGCCGAGGTGCTCCAGGCCCTGCGCGCGGGAGACCCGCACATGCTCGCCGAGGTGCTGCACAACGACCTGCAGGCCCCGGCACTGCACCTCGAGCCCAAGCTGGCTCGCGTGATCGAGCTGGGCGAGGAGAACGGCGCCCTCGCCGGCATGGTCTCCGGTTCCGGCCCCACGATCGCCTTCCTCGCCGCCGATCTCGACAGTGCGCTCGAGCTCCAGATCGCGCTGAGCGCGGCGCGGCTCACGGTCGTGCGAGCGACGGGGCCGGTGCACGGCGCCCGCATCATCGCGGACTAGCTACTTCTCGTAGCGCAGCACGTTGGTGCGGTTGAACGCCCATTCGCCCACCGGGTGGTAGCCGAGCGTCGCCAGCTTGGCCGTGACGGATGCCCGCCAGTCCTGCTTGTCGCTGGTGATCAGCCACACCGTGTCGAGGCCGTCGAAGCGATCCATCACGTCCTGCAGGAGATACCGGCTCTCCCACAGCCTGCCGGTCTCGGCGGCGGGCTGCTTGAGCTTGATGTCGACGGTGCCCTCGAACGGCGCGGGGTAGGCGTACTCGATCACCCGGCTGGTGGCGACCCGGTGCTGTCGCACCGGTCCCCAAATGATGCCGTCGACCTGATCGGCCGGCTCCGCGGCGCGCTCCTCGGCGAAGAACGCGGCGACCTCATTCCACGCGGCCCCCTGCTTGGCGTGCGGGCCGCGCTGCTGCAGGTACGAGGGCGAGGTGAGCGCGATGCCCAGGGCCAGCGCGACGGCGATGAGTCGGCGTCGCCCGAGCGCATCGACGGCGACCGCGATGAGGATCGCGACCGCCGGAGCGCCGAACGTCACGTAGCGCGCCGAGTACAGCGGCTCGCCCACGAGGGACGCCACGATCAGCAGCACGGTCGGCACCACCATCCACGGGGCCGCCACCATGAGCAGCTGCCGCGAGCCGCGGCGCAGAAGCACGAGCGCGACGCCCGCCGCGAGCGCCACCCACGCGACCACCGCGAACGTGTCGTTGAGGTAGAACCACTGCGCCACGAACACGCCGTGCCAGGTCTTCGCGTCGAGCGGCCCGATCCAG
This sequence comes from uncultured Lacisediminihabitans sp., assembly GCA_966212465.1. Taxonomy (GTDB): domain Bacteria; phylum Actinomycetota; class Actinomycetes; order Actinomycetales; family Microbacteriaceae; genus Lacisediminihabitans. The sequence goes on along the minus strand of CBIHRK010000007.1, from coordinate 76,209 downwards.
TGCACCTGGGCCGACTGCCCCATCGCCAGCAGGGCGAAGGGCGTGAGCACGAGCCCCGCGACGGCGGCGGATGCCGCCCACCAGAGCAGCGGACGCCCGAGCCGCCTGCCGCTCGCCTGCCATCGCAGCAGCGCCGTCACCCCGTGCGCCACCACGAGGAGGGCGAGGTAGAGGAAGGTGAGCGAGCTGATCACGGCCAGCCCCGCGTACAGCCCCCACCAGCGCAGGTTGGAGGAACGGCCCCTGCCGGTGCGACCGGAGGCGCCGAGGAAGACAAGGGTCAGCAGGATGGCGAGCACCGAGGTGGCGGCGTACGAGCGGCCCTCCGTGCCCATCCAGGTGACCCGGGGGAGCAGCAGGAACACGAGTCCGGCGAGCACCGAGAGCCGGCGGGATCCGAATCTCCGCACCAGCACGACCAGCAGTCCGGCGGCCAGCGCGACCGCGACGGCGCTCGGCAGTCGCAGCGCGACCGGGCTGTAGCCGACCACTGCGAACCAGACCTTGATGACCGCGTAATAGAGACCGTGCACCAGGTCGACGGAGCCGAGCATGCGCGCCAGCTCGGCCCAGGATCGGGTGGTCGCGGAGACCGTCGCCACCTCGTCGAACCACAGCGACGGCACCCAGGAGAACGCGAACGCGACGAGGAAGCCCGCGCCGCCGACCCACACCGGGTCGAGGCGAGGCGAGGCGAGGGTCGCCGATCGCACCCCCTGCCGGCGTTCGTCCAGAACCGTCACGCGTGTCGCCTCCCCGGCGCACCGTACGCCGCCTCCGGCGACCGGGAGGTGTCGTCTCGGTGAATCCTTCGGTACAGCGAGACGCCCACGACCACCACGACGGCCACCGCGAGCGAGATCTGGAACAGGTGCGGAACCGGCGCGAGGAGCCGCACGGTCAGCGCGAGCGGCACCGCGAACCACTCCCAGCGCCCGCTGAGCGCGATGAACGGCACGAGCATGAGGGCGTACCACGGGTACCGCGGGCTCACGACGAGCAGCGTCGTGCCGATCATCACCACCTGGCCGAGCCACGGGCGCGCGGCATCCGTCTTCCACCACACCAGCACGGCGGTCGCGACGAGGATCGCTCCGGCGACGAAGATCGCCGCCTGTTTGGGCACGACCGCGGAGATGAGCGCGAACCGGCCGCCGCTGCCGTAGCCCTCCTCGGTGAGGTACCCCGGCAGGTAGCCGATGACCGCGATGCCCGTGCTCAGCACATAGGGCACGTAGAGCAGGGCGAAGGTGCCAACCGCCGCGGCCACGACCTTCCACGGCTGGCGGCGCAGGAGCGCGGGCGCGGCGATGACGGGGATCAGCTTCACCGCGATCGCGGCGCCGAGCGCGATCCCACCGCGCCAGCGCTTGCCGTCCGCGACCAGCAGGGTGGCGACGAGCGCGAGGAGTGCGCCCAGCACGTCCACGTGCGAGTTGGTCACGGCCTCCGTGGCCACGAGCGGACTCCACGCCCACAGCGCGGCCCAGCGGGGGTTGAGGCCGCGTCGGCGCAGGGCGAGCAGAAGGCCGGCGGTGATCGCCACGCTGAGCAGGGCGCCCGTGAGCTGCAGCGGCCAGTACTCCGCCGAGGGCGGCACGAGGAAGCGCACCGCGGCGTAGTAGAGCTCCGCCGCGGGCGGGTAGATGGTCGGCACGGTGGACCGGTTGATCGCCGTGCAGAGCCGTGCTCCCGACGGCTCGGAGACCGTGGGGTGGGTGCGGTCGGGGTGGCACACCGTGTGGAAGGTGGAGAAGTCGGGGGTGGGGAAGAGCCACTCGGGCCGGAGCGAGGAGAGCGCGTCATCCACCGGCACGTACCGGTAGGGGGAGACGCCCGCATCCTGCACGATTCCGTCCCAGGCATACCGTGCCGAGTCGGTGCTCGTGTTCGGCGGGCCGGCCATGGCGGCTCCGCCCAGCGCGACGGAGCCCACGAGGATGACCACGGTGGCCGCCCTCGCCGGCACCTTCCGCAGGGCGATGATCGCCAGCGCGAACAGGGCCCACAGGGCGGCGGTGATGGCGATGAAGGTTCCGTCGGGGCGGGTGTCGAGGTAGCTGAATCCGACGACCGTCCACACCGTGAGCGCCACCATGACGGCGAGGATGACGGAGACGAGGGCTGTGCGCACGGTCCAATCCTCCCGGCACCGGGCTACGAACCAGTTCCACACGGTATTCGGTTCCCCGAACCGTAAGGTTTGGTCGGTGCCGTGAACGGCGCCCCGATGGTCGAATGGACAGCATGCGACGACTACTGCTCGACGCGAGGCGCGTGCTCCAGTCGCCCTCGCGCAACCCCCGGATGACCGTGGTGGTCGGCCGACTGCTCGGGCTCGCGTTCCTCATCTGTTTCGGAACCGGCCTCTACAGCCACTTCCTGCAGGACCCGCAGCCGTGGATGCACTTCCCCGTGAGCCCCGCGAATCTCTACCAGCTCACCCAGGGCATCCACATCACCGCGGGGATCGCCTGCTTCCCGCTGCTGCTCGGCAAGCTCTACACGGTGTTCCCGGAGTTGTTCGCCTACCCCCCGATCACCGGATTCCTCAGCCTCGCCGAGCGCGCATCGATCGCTCTGTTCGTCTCGTCGTCGATCGTGCAGATCGTGACCGGGCTGCTCAACACCTTCCAGGCGTACGCCTTCTTCCCCTTCCCGTTCCGGCAGACCCACTTCGCGCTCTCCTTCGTGATCATCGGCTCGCTCGCGATCCATATCGCGGTGAAGCTGCCGATCATCCGCCGCTACTGGACGCGGAAGGCGAGCTACGACGAGAACGGCGCGCTGCGGCTCGATCCCGAAGACGCCCGCCCCACCGCGCAGACGGTCGCCGCCCAGCTCGCGGTCGCGCCCGAACCGGTGGGCCCGATCTCGCGACGGGTCGACGGCGTCACCGGTCGCATCATGGACTGGATCGACTCCGCGCCCCCGCCCGCAGAGGCGCCCGAGCGCCCGGCCGCCGAGCGCGCGGCCGCCCGGGTGAGCCGCCGGGGCTTCGTCGCCACGCTCTCCGTCGCCACCGCCGCCGTGGTGGCGTTCACCGCCGGCCAGTCCTTCGGATTCCTCGGGCCGCTGAATCTCTTCGCGCCGCGCAAGGCGGGCACCGGGCCGGCCGGACTGCCGATCAACCGCACCGCTCGCGCGGCGCGCATCACGCCCGACCTCGTGGGGAGCGACTGGGCCCTCAGGATCGCCCGCGGCGACACCGTGCGCGAGTTCACCTACGCCGAGCTGAGGAGCATGCCGCAGCACGAGGTGCAGCTGCCGATCGCATGCGTCGAGGGGTGGAGTCAGATGGCCAGCTGGCGAGGCGTGCGGTTGCGCGACCTGATGGCGCGCGTCGGCATCCATTCGGACGAGGACCTGCGGCTCACCAGCCTGGAGAAGTCCGGCGGTTACCGGGTCACCGAGATGGGCCGCGAGTTCGTGCAGGACCCGTCGACCCTGGTGGCGATGGAGCTCAACGGGCGGGTGCTGGACCTGGACCACGGGTACCCGGCACGCATGATCGCCCCGGCCCGACCGGGCGTGCTGCAGACCAAGTGGTTGTCGAGACTGGACGTGATCTGATGACGTGGACCCGCAGGATCCTCGTGCTCGCCGGGCTGGCGCTGCTGCTGCTCGGCGCGGTCGAGCTGATCGAGAGCGTGAATCCGAAGCGCTACCTCGGGCTGGCCGGATGGCTCCTGCTCGCGCTCGTCGTGCACGACGGCCTCATCTCGGCCATCACCTTCGGCGTCGCGTTCGGACTGCGGAAGGGGCAGCGCGCCCAGCGGATCCCGGGACCGGTCATCGCGATCGTCGAGGGCGCGCTCGTGGTGATCTCGGTCTTCGCGATCGTGGTGCTGCCCGAGGTGCTGAAGAAGTCGATCGGCACGAACAACCCGACGATCCTGCCGCTGGACTACCTCACGAACCTGCTGCTGTTCTGGCTCGGCACGGCGGCGCTCGCCGCGGTGCTGATCGCGGGCTACTACGCGCGGGCCAGGCGGCAGAAGCCGCGACCGTCGGTCACCCAGGCCTGATCGAGGCGCAGGCCGACCGAGACGGCGTGGGCCTCGAGTGCGTCGCGGCCCACCTCCGCCCACGGGAACTCGGCGCTGCGGTGACCCTGCATGTCCATGAGCGTGCCGACGTAGGTGCGGTCCCGCTCGGGCTCGCCGTGCACCTCGACGATGACCGAGCCGTCGGCCGCGATCAGCTCCGCGCAGCGCGCGAGCAGGCCGGCGGGGTCGCCGCCGATGCCGATGTTGCCGTCGACGAGCAGGGCGGAGCCCCAGCGCCCCTCACGGGGGAGCGGATCGAACACGCTGCGCCTCAGCACCATGAGCCCGGATTCCCGGGCGATGTCGATCGCGGTCTGCGAGACGTCGATGCCGAGGGCGGCGAGGCCCCGGGCCATCGCTGCGCGCACCATGCGGCCCGGACCGCAGCCGATGTCGAGCACGGGGCCGGTCGCACCGGCGAGGAGGCCGGCGTCGGTGGCATCCGCATCCTCGCTCCAGCGCGACAGGTCCATCTCGAACGTGGTCTGGTGCGCGTCGGACTGCAGGTAGAGCGTGCGGTCGTCGCGCAGCAGCGCGCGGGCGTAGGGCTCGGCGCCGCCGGAGCCGAAGGTGGCGAGTGCGGTGCTCACAGCGTGGCCCCGAATCCGGCGAGGGTGCGGGCGAAGCGGGTGTGCGGCGCGGCCTCGGCGACCGCGCGCGCATCGTCGATGGTGTCCACGTCGACGAGGTCGGGCAGGAGCCGTACCTCGAGCCCGGCGGCGACGAGACGCTCGAGCTGGCGGGCGCCCGTGTCGTCCTGCGACATCGGCACGCCGCGGATGAGATCGCCGCGCGGGTCGCGCAGCGCGAGCAGCCAGAATCCGCCGTCGTTCGCGAAGCCGAGCCACGCGTCCACGTCGTCCGGCCAGTCGGTCGTCACGGGGGAGAGCAGCTCGGCGGTGAGCTGCGGGGTGTCCATGCCCACGAGGAGGGTCGGGCCGGTGCACCGGTCGAAGATCGCGGCGAGCCGCTCGTCGAGGTCGCCCGCCACCTGGTCGACGACCTCGAAGCCGACGGCCCCAGAGGGCGCATTCGCACCGTCGAAGGCGAGGACGCGGCGCGAGGCCGGCACGACGGATGCCACGGCCAGCGTGTCCGCGAGCGCCGCCGCCGCCAGCTCCGCGGCCTGGTCGAGTCCGAGCGGCGGATGCAGCCGAGTCTTCACCCGCCCCGGGATGGTCTCCTTGGCGATCACGATCACGGTCACCCCGGGGCCGGCGGCCGCCGGTGCCGTCGTCGTGGAGGGGTCATGCGCGGGGAAACGGCTGATCGTGTCGGTCACGTCAGTCATTCGGAGCCCTCGTGCCCCGCGATGGCCCGGACAGCGGGGCGCGCCTCATCGCCCGGACTCGCGCAGCAGCCGCGACATGTCCTGAACGGCGCGCAGCGTGCCGCGCACCGTTCCGGTCACCTTCGACCTGCCCACCCGCGGAGCGTAGGGCAGGTCGATCTCGACCACGGTCAGGCCCGCGGACACCGCGGAGAGCACCATCTCGAGCGGGTAGCCGCTGCGCCGGTCCCGCAGGTCGAGCGCCAGCAGCCGCTCCCGCCGCGCCGCCCGCATGGGACCGAGATCGTGGAGCGGCACGCCGGTGGCACGACGCATCATCCCGGCCAGCGCACGGTTGGCCAGCCGGGCGTGGAGGGGCCACGCGCCGCGGGTGGTCGGGCGTCGCCGGCCCAGGGCGAGGTCGGCCGCGCCGGACTCCACGAGCGCGACGAGTTGCGGCAGGTCGGCCGGATCCATCGAGGCGTCGCAGTCGCAGAAGGTCACGAGCGGCGCCGTCGCGGCGAGCAGGCCGGCGTGGGCTGCGGCGCCGAACCCGCGCCGCGGCTCGACAACGACGAGCGCGCCGAGCTCGCGGGCGATGTCGGCGGAGCCGTCCGTCGAGCCGTTGTCAACCACGATCGCGCGATAGCCCGCAGGCACCCGCCCGAGCACCCAGGGCAGCGCCCGGGCCTCGTTGAGGCACGGGAAGACGATGTCGACGGCTGCTGTGGTCACCCCCCGAGCGTATGAGCACCTCGAGGCTCGTCTCGCCCAAAAGTCTTACGAATCGCTGACCGATGGCACGGGCGGGGCGGCATCCCGGCTCGATCGCCGGGAGGCGCGCCTATTCTGATGGGGTGTCGATCACCGAAACGATCCCGCGAACCGACCCGGTGCTCGGTCGGCGGGTGCTCGTCGTGGAAGACGACCCCACCGTCTCCGAGGTCGTCTGCAGCTACCTGAGGTCGGCCGGTTTCCAGGTGGATGCCACGGCAGACGGCCTCAGCGCGGTCGAGCTGGCCGGCGCCCTCCGCCCCGATCTCGTTGTGCTCGACCGCATGCTGCCCGGGATCGACGGGCTCGAGGTGTGCCGCAGGATCCGTGCGCAGGGAGCTGTTCCGGTGATCATGCTCTCGGCGCTCCGCGAGGAGGACGAGCGCATCGGAGGGCTGGAGGCGGGGGCGGACGACTACCTCGCCAAGCCCTTCTCGCCGCGCGAGCTGGTGCTGCGCGTGCAGTCGGTGATGCGGCGCACGCTCGCCGACTTCGCGCCGGAGGCGATCCTCGACTCCGGCGCGTTCCGGCTGGACGTGGCCTCGCGCCGGGTGTGGCTGCGCGGGGAGCCCCTCGCGCTGACGATGCGGGAGTTCGACCTGCTGGCGTTCCTGCTGCGGCATCCGCATCGCGCCTTCAGCCGGGAGGAGCTCGTGCGGACGGTGTGGGGCTGGGAGTTCGGCGACCTCTCCACGGTCACGGTCCACGTGCGCCGCCTGCGCGAGAAGATCGAGGACGACCCGGCTCACCCCACGGTGCTGAGCACCGTGTGGGGCGTCGGCTACCGCTACGACGAGCAGGTGCCGGCATGAGGCCCCAGGAGGTGGCGCTCATCGCCGGGATGGCGCTCGCGTGCGCGGTCGTGGTGGGCGCACTCGCCCTGCTCGCACTGCGGCTGCTGCGCCGCTCCTCCATCGTCGTGCAGCTTCTCGTCATCGCGCTGGCCACGGTGCTCTCGATCGGCGCGGGCATGGGGCTCGCCTCCTCGGCCATGTTCGTGATGCCCGGCGACCTCGCCGTGTTCGTCTGGGTCGCCGCGATCGCCGGGATCGTGTCGCTGGCGCTCGCCGCCGTGCTGGGGCGCTCGCTCGTCGTCGGCACCCGCCGACTGATCGAGGCGACCAGGAGCATCGGCACCGACGCCGAGGTGTTCGGCCACGCCGGTCACGCCACGAACGAGTTCGCCGCGCTGGCGCAGGAACTCGACGCCTCGAGCCTCCGGCTGGCGGAGTCCCGCGCGCGGGAGCAGCGGATCGAGGCGTCGCGTCGCGAACTGGTGGCGTGGATGTCGCACGACCTGCGCACCCCGCTCGCCGGCATCCGGGCGATGGCCGAGGCGCTGGAGGACGGCATGGTCGACGATCCTGCCCGCTACTACGGCAAGATCCGCACCCAGGTCGACCGCATGAGCGGCATGGTGGACGACCTCAACGAGCTGGCCCGCATCCACTCCGGCTCGCTCCGGCTGGAGCTGGAGCGCGTGCCGATCTACGACGTCATCAGCGACGTGGTCGCCGAGCTGGGCCCGTTGGCGCAGTCCCGCTCGATCGAGCTGACCGGCGAGGGCGCGCGCGAGCTGGTGGTGCTCGCAGACGCGCGCGAGCTCTCCCGAGTGGTCGGCAACCTGGTGATGAACTCGATCGAGCACTCCCCGCCGGGAAGCCCCATCACCGTGACCGCCCGGCACGACGACGGGCAGGCGGTGATCTCGGTGATCGATGCCGCGGGCGGCATCCCGGAACGCGACCTCGGCCGCGTGTTCGAGGCGGGCTGGCGCGCCAGCGACTCCCGCACCCCCGCAGCGGTGAGCCGCTCCGGTGGCGCCGGACTCGGCCTCGCGATCGTGCACGGCATCGTGCACGCCCACCGCGGCCGCGTCGAGGTGCGCAACGTGCCCGGCGGATGCCGCTTCGACGTGTTCCTCCCGGTGCACGCATGACCCCGCGCGCCGTCCGGCTCTGGTCGGCACTCGTGGGAATCGCGTCGGCGGCCGTGGTGCTCGGCGCGGCGGAGGTCGCCGCGCTGCTCACGGGAAATGCGGGAAGCCCGCTCTTCGCGGTCGGCTCGCTCGTGATCGATCTCGCGCCGCCGGGTGCCAAGGACCTCATGATCGCCCTGTTCGGCACCGGGGACAAGGCGGCACTGCTCACCCTGCTCGGCATCCTGATCGTGGCCGGATCGGGTCTGGCCGGAATGCTCGAGCGACGGCGGCCGCCGCTCGGGGTGCTGGTGTTCGGCGTCGCCGCGATCGTGGCGATCGTGGCCGTGATCTCGCGATCGGGCGCGACGCCCATCGATGCGTTCCCGACGATCGTCGGCGGGGTGCTGGGCGTGATCGTGCTGCGCGTCGGCATCCGCCGGCTCGGGGCGTGGCAGCGTGCGAGTGACCGCTCCGACGACCCGCGGCGCCCGGAACGCCGGAGCTTCCTGCGGCTCACCGCGACGGCGGGCGCCATCGCCGTGCTGGGCGGTCTCGGCGCTCGGGCCATCAATGGCGCCTCCACCGTCGTCACCGAGGCGCGGAAGAAGCTGCGGCTGCCCGCGCCCGCTACGACCTCCGCTCCCGTGCCGGCGGGCGCCTCGCTCGACATCCCGGGGCTCTCCTCCTACGTCACCCCGAACTCCGGGTTCTATCGCATCGACACCGCGCTCGTGGTGCCGTCGGTCGACGAGACGACGTGGACGCTCCGGGTGCACGGCATGGTGGAGAACCCGATCGAGATCGACTTCGCCGAGCTGCTGAAGAAGCCGCTCACCGAGCACATGGCCACCCTCACCTGCGTCTCGAACGACGTCGGCGGCGACCTCATCGGCAACGCCCTCTGGCTCGGCTGGCCGATCCGCGAGCTGCTCGCCCTGGCGAAGCCGAAGGCGGGGGCCGACATGGTGCTCTCCACCTCCGTGGACGGATTCACCGCGGGAACGCCGCTCGAGGTGCTGCAGGATCCCGGCACGGAGGCCCTCCTCGCCGTCGGCATGAACGGCAAGCCACTCCCCGCGGAGCACGGCTTCCCGGTGCGCATGGTGGTCCCCGGCCTCTACGGCTATGTCTCCGCCACCAAGTGGGTCGTCGACCTCGAGGTCACAGAATTTTCCAAGGCCGAGGGCTACTGGACGCCCCGCGGCTGGGATGCGAAGGGGCCGATCAAGCTGTCGTCGCGGATCGACACCCCACGGGACGGTTCCTCGGTCTCCGCCGACGGCACCGTCGCGATCGCGGGAGTCGCCTGGTGCCAGCACGTGGGGGTGAGCCGGGTGGAGGTGCAGATCGACAAGGGCTCCTGGCAGGAGGCCACCCTCGCCGACTCGGTCTCCGCGGATACCTGGCGCCAGTGGGTCTACCGCTGGACTCCCACGAAAGGCCGCCACAGCATCCAGGTGCGGGCGACCGACGCGAACGGCAACACCCAGCGCTCCACCTACGTGCCGCCGGCTCCGAACGGGTCGGAGGGCTGGGACAAGGTCACGGTCACCGTCGGTTAGCTCGCCTGCGCTGAGATTCGAGGCGGTACCCGCGAGCGAACACCACGAAGGATACCCCGAGAGGGGGAATGGACGCGAGGATGCCGAGGGTGGCGCGATCCCTCGGATCACCGACGCCCAACTGGAAGAAAACGCATGCCCAGATAACGGAGGCGGCTAGAGCGAGGAGCAACGGGAGGGGCATGACCGCCTTCGCGTAGGCGAGCGTGCCGGGTTCGGGAACCGAGTTCACTTGCATGAGTACGTATTCAGTACGACGACGACCGCGGCCGTTTCGGTCAGTTGCACACATCGTTTCGAACTATTCTTGGCGCGCATGTCAGTTCCTGATGATCGGGTGCCTGACCTCGCGCTGGTGAGCGTGACTCTTCACTTTATGCTGATCAGAGATCGATTCGCATTCAATGAGAGGGTCGTTTGCGACGCCGACAGCTACTCGACGACGCAGTCACGACCGCACCGCCGCGCGCAGCGGCGCAGTGGCGAACTCCCGCATGCCGGTCTCGAAGTCGACCTTCGGCATCCAGCCCAGTTCGCTGCGCAGGCGCTCGGATGACGCGGTGATGTGCCGCACGTCTCCCAGCCGGTACTCACCCGTCGTCACGGGCTCGGGGCCGTTCGCGGCGGCGCTGAGCGCCGCGGCCAGGTCGCCGATGGTGTGCACATCGCCGCTGCCCACGTTGAAGGCGCGGAAGCCCGGGCCCTCCCAGCCCAGTGCGGCGAGGTTCGCACCGGCCACGTCGTCGACGTGCACGAAGTCGCGGCGCTGCTTCCCGTCCTCGAACACGCGCGGGGCCTCGCCGCGCTCCAGGGCGGAGCGGAAGAGCGAGGCGACTCCGGCGTAGGGGGTGTTCTGCGGCATCCCCGGACCGTAGACGTTGTGGTACCGCAGTGCGACCGCCGTGCCGCCCGTGGAGCGCGCCCACGCGGCGCTGAGGTGCTCCTGGGCGAGCTTCGTGGCGGCGTAGACGTTCCGCGGGTCGAGCGGGGCGTCCTCGTCGATGAGACCGGGCCGCAGCGCGCCGCCGTGCGCATCCGTCGGGTCGAACCGTCCGGCGGCCAGGTCCTCCTCGCGGCGCGCCGCCGGGCGCGTCGGTCCGTCGGGCCCCTCGTACACGCCCTCGCCGTAGACGACCATCGAGGATGCCACCACCAGCCGCTTCACACCGGCCTCGGCCATTCCGGCGAGCAGCACGGCCGTGCCGAGGTCGTTGCTGCCGACGTAGTCCGGCGCGTCCTGGAAGTCGACGCCCAGCCCGACCTTCGCCGCCTGGTGGCTCACGGCGTCCACCCCGAGCAGAGCCCAGTCGACGAGCTCGCGGTCGCGCACGTCCCCCTCGATCAGGTCCACGCGGTCGTCCAGCCGCGGGCGTTCGCCGTGGACGTCGCTGCGCAGCGAGTCGAGCACCCGCACCTGCCACCCGGCGTCGAGGGCCCGAGAGACGACCGCGCCGCCGATGAAGCCGGCACCGCCGGTGACCAGCAGCCTCACAGTCCCAGCACCTTCCGCACCTCGGCCGCCGGGATGAGCTCGCGCGGCTCAAAGTCCTCGGGGATGGCGCGCACGATCGCCTCGATGGCCGCGACGATCCGCGGCTGCGCCTCGGCGAGCCGTCGCAGCACGAGCTCGTGGCTCACGGCGTCGGGGTCGACCTGGCCGGGCAGGGGGGCGAGGCCGGCATCCGCGTCGGTCACGAACGACAGGTTGACGGTCTCCACGTTCAGCTCGGCGGCCAGCGTCACCTCCGGGTACATGGTCATGTTGACGGTGTGCGCGCCCGCGGCGCGGAACCAGAGTGACTCGGCGCGCGTGGAGAAACGCGGACCCTGGATGACGACCACGGTGCCGTGGTCTGCGAAGGTCTCGCCGGCATCCGTCAGCGCTCGGCGGGCGATCTCGTGCAGCTCGGGCGAGAACGGGTCGGCGGCGGCGAGGTGCTGCACCGAGCCGCGATCGTAGAAGGTGTCGGCTCGGCCGCTGGTGCGGTCGATGAACTGGTCGGTGAGCACCAGTGTGCCCGGCGGGTAGTCGGGACTCACGCCGCCCACGGCGGAGGAGGAGAGGATCACCCGCACCCCGAGGCTCGCGAGTGCCCAGACGTTCGCGCGGTAGTCGATGAGGTGCGGGGCCACCGAGTGGTCCCTGCCGTGGCGGGTGAGGAACGCCGTGGGGCGCCCGGCGAGCTCGCCGATGGCGACCCGTGCGGGGCCGTACGGGGTCACGATGGTGCGCTCCTCGGCGGACCCCTCGTCGAACAGCGTGTAGAGCCCGGACCCGCCGATCACGGCGATGCGCACCTCAGTCATCCCCCCATCCTCCCACCGCCGCCTCCCGCCCCTGGCGCTCCGGGATCATCGAGGATAAGTCATTGCGGGGTAGTGGTCCCATCAGCAGCACGTGGAGCGCCACTACTCCGCAATGAATTGGGCCTGTGGAGATCTTCCGCCGGACGGGGCGCGCGAACGGAGAATGTGCGGATGCCGAAGCCTGCCGCACTGCCGCCCGAGTTCGGCGACCGTGCGTTCAGCGTCGGGGAGGCGCGCGCCGCGGGGGTGACTCGGGGGCGGCTGCGGTCGGGCGACCTCGTCGCGCCATATCGCGGGGTGCGCGCGCCAAGCGCCGCTGAGAGCCTCGTCGAGCACTGCCGGCAGCTGGCCGTCCGGATGCCGGAGCACGAGTACTTCAGCCACCTGACGGCGGCCCGTCTCCACGGCATCCCGCTGCCCTCCCGCCTCGAGCGGCTGCCCGAGTTGCACGTCAGCGTGGTGGAGCCGCACCATCGGCCGAGCGTGCGCGGGGTGACGGCGCATCGCTCGCGGGTCGCACCCGCCCTGATCGAGCGCCACGGCATCCGTCTCGTCGCGGCGCCGGTCGCCTGGGCGCAGCTCGCCGCGGGTCGTGACCGCGCCGAGGCGACGGTCGACGACCTCGTGGTCGCGGGCGATCACCTGCTGCGACGGCGGAGCCCGCTCGCCGAGTTCGCCGACCTGGTGGCGGCGGCGGAGTCGGTGCGCGCCGGCCGGGCGCGGCTTCGGGCCGCGCTGCCCATTATCCGTGCCGGCACGGATTCGCCGATGGAGTCTCGGCTGCGTCTCGTCATCGTGGCGGCGGGTCTGCCCGAGCCGGTCATCGGTCACGTGATCGTGGACTCGACCGGCGGTTTCATCGGAACCCCGGACCTCGCCTACGTGGCGCAGCGGATCGCGATCGAGTACGAGGGCGACATCCATCGCACCGACGCGAACGTGTACGCGGCCGACATCGACCGCCGGGAGCTCATGGAGGCGGCCGGCTGGATCGTCATCCGCGTGGTCGCCCACCACCTCGCCCACAACCGGCTCTCCCTGATCGCGCGGATCCGCGAGGCTCTCCTCTCCCGCTCCTGAGTTCGTTGCGGAGAAACGGTTCTCCGGGGGCCCGGCGGGCAACCATGAGTGCGCAATGAGCGATGTTCGGGTTTGTGGGGCGGGGCGGGGCGGGGAGGGAGGGGGGGGGGAGGGGGAGGGGGGAGGTAGTCTCGTGCGGTGGCACATCTGCTCGGGGCTGAAGCCCTGCACCTCGAATATCCGACGCGCGTGATCTTCGATCGCGTCACGATCGGGCTCGACGAGGGCGACCGCATCGGGGTGGTCGGGCGCAACGGCGACGGCAAGTCCACGCTGCTCCGCCTCCTCAGCGGCCGCATCGAGCCGGATGCCGGCCGCGTCACCCGTCGCAACGGCGTCACGCTCGGCATGCTCGACCAGGGCGACCTGCTGCCCGAGGACCTCGTCGTGCGCGACGCCATCGTCGGCGACAAGCTGGAGCACGAATGGGCGGGGGATGCCCGCATCCGCGACGTCATCGACGGACTTCTGCTCGACGTGCCCTGGGAGGCCACCATCGGCGAGCTCTCCGGCGGTCAGCGCCGGCGCGTGGCGCTCGCGAAGCTGCTGGTCGGCGACTGGGACATCGTGTTCCTCGACGAGCCCACCAACCACCTGGACGTGGAGGGCATCGCCTGGCTGGCCGGGCACCTGAACAAGCGCTGGCCGAAGGGCCAGGGCGGCCTCATCGTCGTGACCCACGACCGGTGGTTCCTCGACGAGGTGTCCACCGACACGTGGGAGGTGCACGACCAGACGATCGAGCCCTTCGAGGGCGGGTACGCCGCCTATATCCTGCAGCGGGTCGAACGCGACCAGCTGGCGGCGACCATGGAGTCGAAGCGCCAGAATCTCGCCCGCAAGGAGCTCGCCTGGCTCCGCCGGGGAGCCCCGGCCCGCAGCACCAAGCCGAAGTTCCGCATGGATGCCGCCTACGAGCTCATCTCGAACGAACCCCCGCCGCGCGACACCGTCGCGCTCTCCCAGCTCGCGGTGTCACGCCTCGGCAAGGACGTGGTGGACCTGCTCGACGTCTCCGTGGACTACCCATCGAGTGGCCCGGGGACCGAAACCAAGCGGGTGCTCGAGGACATCGAGTGGCGCATCGCGCCCGGCGAGCGCACCGGAATCCTCGGGGTGAACGGCGCGGGCAAGAGCACCCTGCTGAGCCTCATCGCGGGCACCCTGCAGCCCACCACCGGGCGGGTCAAGCGCGGCAAGACGGTCAAGGTCGCCATCCTGAGCCAGCAGCTCGGCGAGCTGAAGGACATCCTCGACGACCGGGTCATGGACGTCATCGCACGCCAGAAGAGCTCCTACGTGGCCGGGGGCAAGGAGCTCACCCCCGGTCAGCTGCTGGAGCGGATGGGCTTCATGTCGGCCCAGCTGAGCACCCCGGTGAAGGACTTGAGCGGTGGCCAGCGGCGGCGGCTGCAGCTGCTGCTGATCCTGCTGGGCGAGCCGAACGTGCTGATCCTCGACGAGCCGACGAACGACCTGGACACCGACATCCTGGCCGCCATCGAGGATCTGCTCGACTCGTGGCCCGGCACCCTCATCGTGGTGAGCCACGACCGCTACCTGCTGGAGCGCGTCACCGACAACCAGTACGCCATCCTCGATCGTCGCATGCGCCACTTGCCGGGCGGCGTGGACCAGTACCTCCAGCTGCGCAAGGCGCAAGGCACCCGCGGCCAGACCGTCACGGAGTCGCACCGGTCGGATGCCGCGCCGGCAAAGCCCACGACCAACAGCAAGGGTCACACGAAGCTCACGGGAGCCGAGCTGCGGAACGCGGAGAAGGAGCTCGGCTCGGTGAGCCGCCGCCTCGAGAAGGTGACGAACCAGATCGCCGCGGTGCACGACCGCTTCGCCGCGCACGACCAGAGCGACTACGCGGGGCTGGCCGCGCTGCAGGCGGAGCTGAAGCCCCTCGAGGACTCGATGGAGCAGCTCGAGTACCGCTGGCTGGAACTGAGCGAGCTGCTGGGGGACTAGCGCACCAGGTGGGCCCAGGCCGCGGGGTTCTCGTCGAGGAACTCGCGGAACCCCTGCGGCTCACGCCCGGTCACCGCCGCGACGTCGCCCGAGACGCCGCCGACCTCGCCGTTCGCGATCGCGACGTAGGTGCTGACCCAGCCGTCGACCTCGAAGGCCGGAGCACCGTAGTGCGCGCGGGAGGCGTAGGCCTCCTCGACCGTCTCGTTCTGGAAGCGGATGTCGCGGCCGGCCACTCCGGCGAGGGTGGCGGCGATCTCGTCCATGGTGAGCGCCTCGGGGCCGGTGAGGTCGTAGGTCGCGCCGGCGTGGCCGCCGCCGCGCGGCCCGGTGTCGAGCAGGACGGCGGTGGCGGCATCCACCACGTCGAGATCGGCGACGGCGCTGAGCCCGCCTCCGTCGGCGGGGCCGCGGATGACGCCGTCCTCGCCCACGAGGTGGGGGAGGATCTTCTGGTAGAAGTTGTCGCGCAGGAACGTGAACTCGAGGCCGGTCGCGCGGATCCGCTGCTCGGTGTGCCAGTGGTCGCGGCCGAAGGTGAACGTGCAGTCGGCCGAGGCGCCGAAGAACGAGAGGTAGACGATGCGCCGCGCCCCGGAGCGCACGACGGCGTCGATGGCGGAGAAGTGCTCGGCCACCCGATGGTCGGATTCGCGCCCGGAGACGAGGAAGACGGTCTCCGCGCCCGCCAGCACCGCGGCGAGCCCGGCCGTGTCGTCGTAGGCGGCGTCGGCGCGGGTGATCGGGCGCACGGTGGCGCCGCCGGCGGCGAGCGGCGCGAGCAGCCGCCCGCCGATCGCGCCCGTGGCTCCGGTCACGGCGATGATGGGGCTGCTGGTGGTCACGGGGGTTCCCTCTGTCGGTCGTCGGCCGTAGGTTCTCGGCATGTCTACTATCGCGCTCTTCCACTCCGTGCTGGGAATCCGTGCCGGTGTCACCGATCTCGCCTCCGCGCTCGAGGGGGCCGGTCACACGGTCCGCATCGTCGACCAGTACGGCGGCCGGGTGTTCGACGACTACGAGCAGGCCATGGCGTTCAGCGAGGAGCTCGGCATGCAGGCGCTCACGGAGTCGGCGCTCGCCGCCGTCTCCGACCTGCCCGAGGGCTTCGTCGCGGCCGGCTTCTCGAACGGCGGGGTCGCGGCCCAGATCGTAACGCTGCGCCGACCGGTCTCCCGGGCCGTGCTGCTGCATGCCGCCATCCCGGTGAGCTTCCTCGAGTCGGGGGACTGGCCGTCGGGGGTGCCCGTGCAGATCCACTACTCCGTCGACGACCCCTGGCGCGACGAGGGCGGACCGGAGGGGCTCTTCGCCGACGTCGCTGCCGCGAAGGGCGACGTGGAGTTCTACCAGTACCCGGGTTCCGGGCATCTCTTCTCCGACCCGACCCTGCCGGACGAGTTCGATGCGGCCGCCGCGGCGGCCATGACCGAGAGGGTGCTTCGTTTCGTCGCCTGATGGGTAGTGTTGCGCAGGTGACGACCCGATCGCGCATCGCCGGCCTGGGCGTGCACCTCCCCGAGTCGACGCGCAGCACGGCGGAGACGGAGCGGATGCTCCGCTACCGCAACCCGCACCTGCGCCTCGCCACCGGCATGATCGGCCGTCTCACCGGCGTGGAGTCGGTGCACGTGCGCCCCGACGGCTGGCAGACCTCCGACCTCGCGGTCGCGGCGGCTCGCGACGCTCTCGCCGACAGTCCGGGGCCGGTCGACCTGCTCATCTTCGCCAGCGCCAGCCAGGACCTGATCGAGCCGGCCACGAGCCACATCGTGGCGGCGAAACTGGGGCTCGACTGCCCGGTGATGGACGTGAAGAACGCGTGTAACAGCGTGCTCAACGCCCTCCAGGTCGCCGACGCGCTCATCCGCACCGGGCAGTACCACCGGGTGCTGGTGGCCAGCGGCGAGCAGCCCTCCCACGCGGTGCGCTGGGAGCTGACGACCAGGCAGCAGTTCCTGAGATCCTTCCCCGGCTACACGATGAGCGACGGCGGCGCCGCGGTCGTGCTGGAGGCGGCCGAGGGGGAGCGCGGCATCCTCGGCTCCACGTTCGTGGCGGTGTCGTCGCACTGGAGCATCGGCACCCTCGGGACCGGCGGATCGATGGACCCGCACGCGGCCGATGGCAGCTACTTCGACATGAACGGTCCCGCGCTGCAGCGTGCGTTCCTCGATCTCGGCCCGGATGCCGTGCTCGCCACCCTGCGCGATCTCGACCTCACCTGGGACGACGTCGATCTCGTCGCCATCCATCAGGTGGCGCTGCCCTACCTCGCCCCGATCTTCGACCGGCTGGGCATCGCCCGCGACAAGAGCCTGGTGACCGTGGTCGATCACGGCAATCTCGCCTCGGTGACCCTCCCGCTGCAGCTGCTGCGCGCCCGCGAGGCGGGCATCGTGCGCGAGGGCTCGGTCGTGGCGCTGATCGGGCTGGCGGGCGGCATCAGCCTGGGAGTGATGGTGGTCCGGCTGTGAGACTGGCGGTGGTGGTGCCGGTCTACGACGAGGCCGCGGGCATCGGCCCGACCCTGAGGGCGCTGGCCGCACAGGCCGACCAGGACTTCGACGCGATCTTCGTGGACAACGGATCGGGCGACGACTCGGTCGCCGTCATCGAGCGGTTCGCGGCGGATCGTCCGCGCTGGCGGGTGATCCACGAACCGCAGAAGGGCACCGGCGCCGCCGCCGACACGGGCATGCGCGCGGCGATCGCGAGCGGCGCCGAGCTGCTCGCCCGCACCGACGCGGACTGCCTGCCGCGGGAGGACTGGACCGCGGCCATCCGTCGCTGCCTCACCACGGGCGGCCTGGAGCTGGTGGGCGGTGAGCTCGTGCCCCGTCGGGACGAGGGTCTCGCCTGGCCGACCCGCGCGGTGCTGCGCGGGGCTGTGCACCTGGCCGAGGCGTTCGGCCGCGTGCGCCGGGGCAACCGCGGCGCCGAGTACCTCGGCCCGTACCTCATGGCGGCGGGGTGCAACGTGGGCATCACCGCGTCGCTCTACGAGCGCGCGGGCGGGTTCCCCCGCACCCGCATCGAGGACGTGCACGAGGATCGGGCGCTCGTGAACGCGGTGCGCCGGATCACGCCCCGGTACGCCCGGCGGCGCGACGTCGTGGTGTTCGGCTCCTCCCGCCGGGTCACCGCATGGGGGCTGAGGAACACGCTGCTCTGGTACAAGGACCACGCGTACCGGCCCGAACAGGTCGACATCCGATGAACCCCGCGCCCCGACCCGCGACGGATGCCGCTTCGATGCTCCGGCGGGCCACGCGCTGGGAGGAGCGGGTGATGCGTGCCGCGCACCCGATCGCCTACCCCGCCCTCCGCGCCGCGCGCGCGCCGGTGCAGCGGGTGCCCGGGCTCGGCGTCCTGGTGCGCGATGCGACGCTCCTTCGCGCCACGCTGATGGACACGGAGACCTTCACCAAGACCGGCCCGGGGTCGCCGGCGGAGCTGTGGACGCCCGTGCTCGGCCCGAGCGTGCTGCTCAACATGGAGGGGCCCGACCATCTCGCCCTCCGCCGCAGGCTCGGGCCGCTCTTCGCCCCCGCGTTCGTCGACGCGCTCGTCGCCGACGCCCTCGACGAGCCGGTCGCCCGCCTGGCCGCGCGACTGCGCCGCGGCGATCGGGTCGACCTGGTCGCCGAGGTGCGTCACTACGCGAGCATCGTGATCTCGCGTCTCGTCGGGCTCGACGCGGCGGTGGTCGACGACGCGCTGTTCGCGCGGGTCTCCGCCATCACCTCCCTCGTGCGTCTGTCCCGGCCGAGTCTCAGGCCCGCGCAGGTGACCGCGGCCCGGGCCGTCATGGCAGAGCTGGGCTCGCACGCCCGGCGCGCCTTCGCCGGCGACGACCGGACCGTACCGGGCAGGATGCGGGCGCTCGGCCTCACCGAGCACGAGGCGATGGGCGCGGTTGGCGCGTTCGTGCTCACGGGCACCGAGACGCTGGTCTCCTACATTCCCCGGCTGGCATGTCTCCTGGTGGACAGCGGCTGGCTCCCGGCGCTGGCCGCGGATCGGTCGTCGGTCGAGCCGGCCATCGCGGAGGGCCTCCGGGTCACCACGCCGTCCCCGGTGATGCTGCGCTCGGTCGCGGCTGCGGGCGCGATCGGCACGCTCTCCGTGCGACCGGGGGAGAGGGTCATCCTCGCCACCTTCGCGGCGAACCGGGCGCTCGGACCGTTCGATCCCGCGGCGAACCCGGCGGCGTCGCTCAAGCAGCTCTGGTTCGGTGCGGGCACCCACTTCTGCCTCGGGGCGCCGCTGGCGATGGCTCAGATCCGCACGGTTGTGGGGGCGCTCCTCGACGGTGCCCCGGATGCCCGGGTGCTGTCGCGCAGACCCGCGCGCGGTGTGCTCATCCCGGGCTACTCGCGCGTGGTGGTGGCGGCGTGAGCGACATCCTGGTCGCCCTCCTCGCGGCCTGCCGAGCGACGCCGGATGCCCCCGCCCTCAGCCAGGGCGGCCTCACGTTGAGCTACTCCGAGCTGCGTTCCCGCGTGGAGTCCACCGCCGCCTCGCTGCGCTCGATGGGCTTCCTGCCCGGCGACCGGGTGCTGTTCTCGGTGCGCCCGAACCCCGACGGCATCGTGCTGGCGATCGGGGTGATCGCGGTCGGGGGAACCGTGGTCTTCGCCGACCCGGGGGCGGGCGAGTCGATGTTCCGGGCGCGGGCCGCTCTCGCCGCGCCGCGCTGGGTGGCCGCGGAGTCGCTGCTGTACCTCGCGTCGTCGCGGCCGCTCCGGCGGATCGCGCGCCGCCGCGGTCTCGAACTGCCGCCCTACGCCCGCGTCGTGCCGGGCGCCCGTCACCTGTACGCCGGGCGCTGGCTGCCCGGGGTGCCGCGCACCGCGACATCCCTCGCACTGCTCCTCGACGGACCCCAGGCGCCGATCGAGCCGACGGTGACGGCCGGCCACGAGGCCCTGATCATCTTCACCAGCGGCACCACGGCGCACCCCAGGGCCGTCGTGCATTCCCGGGCGTCGCTCGGTGCGGGGCTCGCAGGCTTCGCCGAGCGGGCCCGGCTCGCCCCGGGCGACCGGCTGCTCACCGACCAGCTGATGATCGGCATCCCTGCCCTGATCTCCGGCGCGCACTGGCGACTTCCCGTCCCCGGCGCGGACCCGGGCGCGGCGCCCAGGAGGTACCTGCAAGCCCTCCCGGCGACCGACGCGCTGTTCATGGTGCCGGCGGCCCTCGACGCGCTGCTCGGGCTCCTCGATTCGGAGCCGCAGCTGGCGCCCGATCTCTCGCTCCTGCTCATCGGTGGGGCGCCCGTGCTCCGGCCGCTCCTGCTGCGCGCGCGCGAGCGCTTCCCGGCGGCGCGCATCCTCGCCGTCTACGGCATGACGGAGATCCTGCCCGTGGCGATGGCCGAGGCCGACGAGAAGCTCGCCTTCGCGGGCGTCGGGGACTTCGTGGGCGAACTGCTCCCGGCGGTGACCGCACGCATCGACGACGGGGAGCTCGTGCTCTCCGGGCCGGGACTCGCCATCGGGTATCTGGGCGATCCACCGCTGACGGAGGTGCGCACGGGCGACCTGGCGCGCCTCGTGGGAGACCGTCTCGTGCTCGCCGGGCGATCGAAGGACATGTTCATCCGCGGTTCGACGAACGTGTATCCGGGGCTCTACGAGCCAGTGATCGCCGGACTGCCGGGGGTCGCCGACGCGGCCATGGTCGGCGTGCCGGACGGGATCGGGGACGACCGCATCGTGCTCGCCGTCGTGCCCGCCGCCGATCCGCCGACGGGCGCGACGCGGGAGCACGCGATCGTCCGCACGGTCTCGGCGGCTCTGCCGGGACTGGTGGATGCCGCGGTGCTCCCCGATCTCGTCGTGGCCCTCCCCGCGCTTCCCCGAGCCGGCCGCAGCACCAAGGTGGACCGTGCGGCGGTCGCGGCGCTGGTCGGGCCGCTGCTGTGAGGGTGGCGGTCACGGGTGCCGCCGGGTTCGTCGGCGGAGCCGTCGCGCGCGCCCTCCGCGCGGATGGACACGAGGTCCTGGCCTACACGCGCGCCGAGTGGGACCTCGCCGACGGCCCGATCCGCGGGGACGCGGAGGCGGTGGTGCACTGCGCCGCGCTGGCATCCGACCGCGCCGCGCTCACGGCCGCCCGTGGTGCCAACGTGCTCGGCACCCGCTGGGTGGCGGCGAGCTTCCCCGGCGCGCGATTCGTGCACCTCTCCACGTCGAGCGTTTACGACCAGCGGGTGCCCACGGTGAACGCGCGGGAGGGCGACGGTCCCGCGTCCCATCACGCGAATGCGTACGCGCGCTCGAAGTCCGAGGCGGAGCGCGAGGTGCCGCCGGGCGCCGTCATCCTCCGCCCGCATGCCGTGTACGGCCCGGGCGACACGACGCTGATGCCGCGGCTGCTCGCGGCCGTGCGACGCGGCGGGCTGCCGCTCCCCGGCGGCGGACGCGCGCTGCACAGCCTGACCCGCATCGACAACCTCGTGGACGCCGTGCGCCTGGCGCTCACGGGCGCCCCCGGCGTCTACAACGTGTCGGATGCCGCGCCGGTGCCGTTGCGCTCCGCCGTCACCGAGCTGCTGGAGCGCCGCGGGGTGGATGCCGCGATCCGCGACATCCCGTACCCGCTCGCCCTCGCGCTCGCGCCCGCCTTGCCGGGCCTCACCCGGTACGCGGTCGCGCAGCTCGGGCTGGAGCGCACCCTCGACATCCGGGCGGCGCGCGACGGACTCGGCTACGACCCCGCGCCGACCTCGTTCACGGGCGCTGAGGACTGGTGACCTTGCGCACCACCAGCGAGCGGTACGCCGGGATCAGCACCCGCCGCCCGTACTCCCGCGAGACCACCTCGTAGGGGCGGCCGTCGCCGACGAGTAGCTCGACCATCGCGGTCAGCTCGGCGCGGGCGAGCGGTCCGCCGAGGCAGAGGTGGCGACCCGCGCCGAACCAGAGCTGACGGTTCTGCGGGATGTAGGGGCGGTCGACGCGGTACTCGCCCGCCAGGTTGTTCGCCGTCCAGGTGAGCACGACGATCCGCTCGCCCGCACGGAGCCGCCGGCCGGCGATCTCGAGATCGGCGAGCACGGAGCGCCCGATGATGGGCGCGGGGGACGTGACCCGCAGAGCCTCCCGCACCGCGCCCTCGGTGAGCGAGCGGTCGGTGATGAGCCGGTGCTGCTCGCCCGTGTCGTCGAGCAGAGCCGCCGTGCGCGCCATCGCGGAGGCGGCCGTCTCCGTGCCGGCCACCATCAGCAGCGTCGAGAGCCCCTTCGTCTCCCGGATGCTGAGGCCGAGCTCCCGGCACCGCCCGATGACGGTCGAGGGCGCCGCCGTCGCGAACGAGGCGTCGATGTGGCCGGTGAGGCGCTCCACGATGGCCCGAGCCGTGGCGATCTTCTCCGCGGGAAGCACCGTGTCGGCGGTGGTCCCGAGGGCGATGGCCGCGAGCTCCTCGCCGGTGGCGAAGATGCGGCGGTACGCGTCATCCGAACGGTCGTCGAGCTCCATTCCGAGCAGGGTGACCACCATCCGGCCCACCAGGATGCGGCTGAGGTCGGCCAGGTCGAGCTCGGCGCCCGCCTCGAAACGGGTGCGGGCCTCCGCCATCCGCTCGCCCCACGCTTTCTCGACGAAGGCGGCGCTCGTACGTTCGGTGAAGAGCTCGCGGCTGCGGGTGCGCAGGTCGTAGTGCCCGGCGCCGTCGAAGAGGTCGTAGACCCAGTCGCCCAGGATCTGAGCCCAGAGGTGGCCGACGCCGCCCTCGCTCAGCAGGGTGAAGTGCTCGGGATCGTTGAGCACGGCACGCGCCGTCAGCGGGTCGGCGGTGATCCAGCCGAGCCTCGGCACCCGCAGCAGGGGGTGCGCGAACTGGCCGATCCAGTTGAGCCAGGGCAGCTCCGGCCTCGCCGCGGCCAGCAGCCGGTGCTCGTGCGCGGCCGCCCCGTCGCCCCGGCCGTCGCGCCACGGCGCGAGCCGGCGCTCGCGAACGGGAGCGACGAGATCCTCGGCGACGGGCACGGCCCAACGCTACCGCGCTCGCTATCCTGTGTCCCATGGGCGAGACCAACAGGGGCTACGAGCGACGCACCGAGAGCGGTCGGGGCACCGACCGGCTGCAGTTCTTCAGCGACGCCGTGTTCGCCATCGCGATGACGCTGCTGGTGATCGATCTCACCGTTCCCCGCCTCACCCGCCAGACGAGCGCGGACCTGTGGAGCGCCCTGCTCGAGGAGTGGCCGAGCCTGCTGGCCTACGCGCTGAGCTTCCTCGTCATCTCGCTCTCCTGGCGCGGCCATCACGCGAAGTTCCGCTTCATCGGCGCCTACGACCGACGGCTGATCGGCCTGAACCTCCTGCTGCTGTTCTTCATCGCATTCGTGCCCTTCCCCACCAACGTGCTCAGCCAGTACGGCAGTCTGGTGCCCGCGGTGGTGCTCTATGCGGCGTCCGTGGCGATCATCACCCTCCTGTCGACGGCCGTCTGGGTGTACGCCTACCGGGCGAAGCTCACCGACGAGAGCGTGGACGCCGGGTACTTCGCCTGGACGGTGCGCAACGCGCTGCCGACCCCGGTCGTGTTCCTGCTCTCGATCCCGGTCGCCGTGCTGTGGAGTCCGCAGGCGGCGATGTGGTTCTGGATCCTGGCGTGGCCGGCGAGCATCGTCGTCGGGCTGTACGAGCCGAAGCAGGGCCGCGCTAGTCGAAATCGAGGCTCAGCTTCCTGAGCAGGCCGGCGAGCCGCTCCTGCTCGGCGGGGGAGAGGCCCGCCAGCAGTTCCGTCTCGGAGACGAGGAGGGTCGCGATCGCGGCATCCACCGCCTCGCGACCGGTCGCCGTCATGGTGACCAGGATGCCGCGGCCGTCGCCCGGGTCGGCGCGCCGCTCCACCAGCTGCCGTTCCACCAGGCGGTCGATGCGGTTCGTCATCGTGCCGCTGGAGACCAGCGTCTGCTGCAGCAGCGCCTTCGGGCTGAGCTCGTACGGAGCCCCGGCCCGGCGGAGGGCCGAGAGCACGTCGAACTCCCACGACTCGAGACCCGACGCGGTGAAGGCCGCCTTGCGCGCGCGATCGAGGTGCCGCGTGAGGCGGCCGACGCGCGAGAGCACCTGCAACGGGGCGAAGTCGAGGTCGGGGCGCTCGCGGCTCCAGTCGTCGACGATGCGGTCGACTTCGTCGTGTGCGGGCATGCCCCCCATTATCCCGTTCCGCTGTTCTGGCAGACTTACCCCGGGGTAATCCGCTTTGGTGTAATGGCAGCACGACAGCCTTTGGAGCTGTTAGGTCTAGGTTCGAATCCTGGAAGCGGAGCCGCCGGGTGCCGTGACACAAGGAGAACCGATGCCAGACCTCGCCGTAGTCATCCTCGCCGCGGGGCAGGGCACCCGCATGAAGTCGCGGACGCCGAAGATCCTGCACCGCATCGCGGGCATCCCCATGGTCTCCCACGTGCTCGCCACGGCCGACGAGCTCGGCGCCACCCACGTGATCACGGTGGTGCGACATGAGCGGGACGCGGTCGCCGCGGTGGTGAGCGAGCAGCTCCCCGGCGTGATCGTCGTCGACCAGGACGAGATCCCCGGAACCGGGCGCGCCGTCGAGCAGGCGCTCGACGCGCTTCCGCAGGGGTTCGCCGGTTCGGTGGTCGTGCTCAGCGCCGACGTTCCGCTGCTCGACGCCGCCACCGTCCGCGGGCTCATCGACAGCCACGTGCTCGCGGGCAACGCGCTCACGATGCTCAGCGCGCACCTCGGCGACCCGGCCGGGTTCGGCCGCGTGGTCAGGAACGCCGACGGCGGCTTCGAGTCGATCGTGGAGGAGAAGGACGCGACCCCGGAGCAGCGCGCCATCACCGAGACGAACGCGGGGGTGTACGTCTTCGAGTTCCAGGCGCTGCGGTCCGCCCTCGCGCAGATCGGGGTGGAGAACGCGCAGCGCGAGAAGTACCTCACCGATGCGGCCGCGGGCATCCGGGCATCGGGCGGTTCGATCGACGCCGTGCCGGTGGGCGATCCGTGGCTGGTGGCCGGCATCAACGACCGGGCTCAGCTGCAGGCGGCGTCCGCGGAGCTCAACGCGCGCATCGTGCGCGGATGGCAGCTCGCGGGAGTGACCGTCGTGGAGCCCGCGAGCACCTGGATCGACCTCGCCGCCACCCTCGCCGAGGACGTCGAGATCCTCCCCGGCACCCAGATCCTCGGGGCGACGGTCATCGACCGCGGCGCGGTGGTCGGGCCGCACACCACCCTGCTCGACTGCGAGATCGGCGCGGGCGCGGTGGTCAGGCGCACGGATGCCACGCTCGCCGTCATCGGCGAGAACGCGAGCGTCGGCCCCTTCGCCTACCTGCGCCCCGGCACCTACCTCGACGCGGACGGCAAGATCGGCACGTTCGTCGAGACCAAGAACTCGCGCATCGGCCGCGGGTCGAAGGTGCCGCACCTGAGCTACATCGGCGACACGACCGTGGGCGAGGGCTCCAACGTGGGTGCGGGCACCATCACCGCCAACTACGACGGGGTGAACAAGCACGCCACCGTGGTCGGCTCGCACGTGCGCACCGGCTCGCACAACGTCTTCGTGGCACCCGTGCGGATCGGCGACGGCGCCTACACGGGGGCGGGCACGGTGGTGCGCACGGACGTGCCGGCCGGTGCGCTCGCGGTCAACGCGGCGCCGCAGCGCACCATCGAGGGCTGGGTGGCGCGCAAACGCCCGGGCACGGCCGCGGCGGAAGCCGCCGCAGGAGACGTCCCCGACGCCCGATAGACTGACGGTCCCAGGTTCAGTGAGCAGAGAGCGGGACAGCGTGGTCGACATCACAGCCACTGGAGAGAAGCGGCTGGTGCTGGTCACGGGTCGAGCGCACCCGCAGCTGGCGATCGACGTGGCGGAGGAGCTGGGCGCCGACCTCGTCCACACCGATGCGCGCACCTTCGCGAACGGCGAGATCTACGCCCGCTATGACGAGAGCGTGCGCGGGTCGGACGCCTTCGTCATCCAGTCGCACACCTACCCGATCAACGAGTGGCTCATGGAGCAGCTCATCATGGTCGACGCGCTCAAGCGGGCCTCCGCGAAGCGCATCACCGTGGTCGCGCCGTTCTATCCCTACGCCCGGCAGGACAAGAAGGGTCGCGGCCGCGAGCCGATCTCGGCGCGGCTGGTCGCCGACCTCTTCAAGGCGGCCGGGGCGGACCGCATCATGAGCGTCGACCTCCACGCGGCCCAGATCCAGGGGTTCTTCGACGGTCCCGTCGACCACCTGTTCGCGATGCCGGTGCTGCTCAAGTACTTCCAGGAGCGGCTCGACTCCGAGACCCTCACCGTCGTCTCGCCCGACATGGGCCGCGTGCGGGTCGCCGACATCTGGAGCGACAAGCTCGGCGCGCCGCTCGCGATCATCCACAAGCGTCGCGACCCGCTCGTGCCGAACAAGGTGACGGTGCACGAGATCGTGGGCGAGGTGTCGGGACGCACCTGCCTCATCGTGGACGACATGATCGACACCGGCGGCACGATCGTGAAGGCGGCCGAGGCGCTCAAGCTGGCCGGCGCGATCAACGTGGTCGTCGCGGCGACGCACGCGGTGTTCTCGTCGCCCGCGGCCGAGATCCTGCAGAGCGACTTCATCGACGAGGTGGTCGTCACCGACACCCTCCCGATCCCGCCGGAGAAGCGGTTCCCCACCCTCACGATCCTGCCCATCGCACCGCTCATCGCCAGCGCCATCCACGAGGTGTTCAGCGACGGGTCGGTGACCTCCATGTTCGACGGCGCGGCGTGACCGGTTTCACCCCTCCTCGCCCCTGGCTCTCGAGCTATGCGGAGGGCGTCCCGGAGACCATCGAGCTGCCCGGCGGCTCGCTCTACGACCTGGTCGAGGAGTCCGTGGCCCGCTACCCCGAGAACGTCGCCCTGGAGTTCTTCGGGCGCACCACCACCTACGCCGAACTGGGCGAGCAGATCCTCCGCGCCGCCGAAGGCCTGCGGGTGCTCGGGGTGCAGAAGGGCGACCGGGTCGCCCTCGTGCTGCCGAACTGCCCCCAGCACGTGGCCGCCTTCTACGCGGTGCTGCGGCTGGGCGCGATCGTGGTCGAGCACAACCCGCTCTACACCCCGCGCGAGCTCCGCCACCAGTTCGAGGATCACGGTGCGAAGGTCGCCATCGTCTGGAACAACGTGGTGAAGCAGGTGCAGGACTTCCCGGCGGATGTCGCGGTCGACACCATCGTCTCCGTCGACGTCACCCGCGCCATGCCGTTCGGCACCCGCGCTCTCCTCCGTCTGCCGATCGCCCGGGCCCGCGAGTCGCGTGCGGCGCTGACCACGACGGTGCGGGGCACGCTGCCCTGGGAGAAGCTGCTCGAGAACCGTCCCGTCGACGCGCACATCGTCCGGCCCGATTCCACGGATGTCGCGCTCATCCAGTACACGTCGGGCACGACGGGAACCCCCAAGGGGGCGACCCTCACCCACCTCAACCTCTCGACGAACGCCGCCCAGGCGCGGGCCTGGGTGCCGACCGTGCAGCGCGGCACCTCGGTGGTCTACGCCGTGCTGCCGATGTTCCACGCCTATGGGCTCACGCTGTGCCTCACCTTCGCCATGAGCATGGGGTCGCGCTTGGTGCTCTTCCCGAAGTTCGATCCCGACCTGGTGCTCGCCGTGGTGAAGAAGCATCCGGCGACCTTCCTGCCTGCGGTGCCGCCGATCTACGAGCGGCTCACCGCCGCCGCGGCCGAGAAGAAGGTCTCCCTCCGGGGCATCGAGATCGCCATCTCCGGTGCCATGCCGCTGTCGGCCTCCGTGGTCGAACCGTGGGAGGCGCAGACCGGCGGATACCTCGTGGAGGGCTACGGTCTCTCCGAGACGAGTCCCGTGCTCATGGCCAATCCGGTCGGGCCCACGCGCCGCGCCGGCACGGTCGGGCTGCCGCTGCCCAACACGGAGGTCCGCGTTGTCGACCCCGAGAACCCGACGGTGGATCGGGCCACGGGCGAGGAGGGCGAGCTCATCGTGCGCGGCCCCCAGGTCTTCTCCGGGTACTGGATGAAGCCGGAGGAGACCGCCGCGGTGTTCGTGCCCTCGTCCGACGACGGCGCGGACTGGTTCCGCACCGGCGACATCGTGAAGATCGACGCCGACGGATTCGTGAGCATCGTCGATCGGATCAAGGAGCTGATCATCACCGGCGGCTTCAACGTCGCCCCGAGCGAGGTGGAGGACTGCCTGCGCGGGCACCCCGACATCGTCGACGTCGCCGTCGTCGGCCTGCCGAGCGCGCACAGCGGCGAGGATGTCGTGGCCGCCGTGGTGCTGAAGGCCGGCGCGACGCTCGATGAGACGTCCATCCGCGACTTCGCGCGCGACAATCTCACCGCCTACAAGGTGCCCCGTCGCGTCATCGCGGTGGACGAACTGCCCAAGTCGCTCATCGGCAAGGTGCTGCGCAAACAGGTCCGCGACGAACTGACCGCCGCCGGCTGACCGTCAGGTGCACCAATACGCCACTCCCGGCCCGGGTGCACTGGTCGATCGGCGCATCTCACCGAGCGGGTAGTGTCTGGGCCATGCCCATCAGACTCGAGAACGTCGGCATCGCCGTCCGCGACCTCGACGAGACCATCGACTTCTTCACCGACCTCGGGCTCACCGTCGTCGGTCGCGACACGGTCAGCGGCGAGTGGGCGGACACCGCGGTCGGTCTCGACGGCAACCACGCACGGATCGCGATGCTCGAGACCCCCGACGGTCACGGCCGGATCGAGCTCTTCGAGTACCTCCACCCCGACGCGATCGAGACGGAGCCCACCCGTCCGAACCACATCGGCATGCACCGCGTGGCGTTCTCGGTCGACGACATCGACGAGTCCCTCGCCATCGCCGCGCGCCACGGCTACCACCCGCTGCGCGGGGTCGCGAACTATCAGGACGTCTACCGGCTCAGCTACATCCGGGGCCCCAGCGGCATCATCGTCATGCTCGCTCAGGACCTGACCCGGGGCTAGCGCGTCGGCACCGGGGCGAGCTTCGGCGAGACCGGGATCAGGCCGAGCGACGCGACGTGCTTCTGGCCGCCGAATCCGCCGGTCGCGTAGCACTCCCACCCGACTCCGCCGGCCCCGAACACCTCGAAGCGCGCCATCGCGCCGGTGGCGTCGGGCGCCTCGTAGCGCACCCACGCCAGGCACTCCTCGTGCGCGGTCGCCGTGGCCACGCTGACGCTGATCATCACGCCGGGCAGCACGAGGCACGCGATGCCCACGACCACGACCACGCGCATCACGAGCAGGATGCGGCGGCGCCGCGGGTCGCCCTCGGTCGGCACGTAGCCGGCCAGCTCGGGCTCCATCTCGAACTCGTCCACGGCGCTTACCCCGTCCGGCCGCCTCAGTGCGAGGAGGGCTCCGTCTCGATCTCGCTGCGGTCGCCGCTCCACAGGGTGTGGAAGACGCCGTCGCGGTCGACCCGCTTGTACGTGTGCGCACCGAAGAAGTCGCGCTGGCCCTGGATCAGCGACGCGGGCAGGCGGTCGGCGCGCAGGCCGTCGTAGTAGGCGAGTGACGACGAGAACGCGGGGGAGGGGATGCCGGCGATCGCCGCCGTGGAGACCACGCGGCGCCACGACTCCTGCGCTCCCGCGATGGCGTCGCGGAAGTAGGGGGCCGTGATCAGCGCGACGAGACCCGGGTTCTCCTCGTAGGCCTCGGTGATGCGGTTGAGGAACTGGGCCCGGATGATGCAGCCGCCCCGCCAGATCTTCGCGATGTCGCCCTTGTGGATGTCCCAGCCGTACTCCTCGGCTCCGGCGACGATCTCATCGAAGCCCTGCGAGTAGGCGATCATCTTGGAGGCGTAGAGCGCCAGCCGCACGTCCTCGACGAACGCGTCGGGGTCGTCGACCGTCCACGTGTCCGACGGGCCGGGCAGGTCAGAGGATGCCGCGCGCTGGGCGGGCTTGGACGAGAGGGAGCGGGCGAAGACCGCCTCGGCGATGCCGGAGACCGGGATGCCGAGGTCGAGCGCCGTCTGCACCGTCCAGGCGCCGGTGCCCTTCGCGCCCGCCTGGTCGAGGATCACGTCGACCAGCGGCGAGCCGGTCTTCTCGTCGACCTGACGCAGCACCTCGGCCGTGATCTCGATGAGGTAGCTCTCCAGCTCGGTGGCGTTCCAGGCGGTGAAGATGTCGGCGATCTCGGCCGGGCTCTTGCCCGTGCCGCGGCGGATGAGGTCGTACGCCTCCGCGATGAGCTGCATGTCGGCGTACTCGATGCCGTTGTGGATCATCTTGACGAAGTGTCCGGCGCCGTCGGTGCCGACGTGGGTGACGCAGGGCTCGCCCTCGGCGACGGCGGCGATGGACCGGAAGATCGGGCCGAGGGTCTCCCACGACTCATCCGACCCGCCGGGCATGATCGAGGGCCCGTTGAGGGCGCCCTCCTCGCCTCCGGAGATGCCGGTGCCGACGAAGTGGATGCCCGATTCGCGCACCGCCTTCTCGCGGCGGATGGTGTCGGTGAACTTCGCGTTGCCGCCGTCCACGATGATGTCGCCCGGCTCGAAGACCTTCACGAGCTCGTCGATCACGGCGTCGGTGCCCTTGCCCGCCTGCACCATGATGATGGCCGTGCGCGGCGTGGTGAGGGAGTCCGCGAACTCGCGGTAGTCCTTCGACGCCGTGAAGCCTGCCTCGGGGTGCTCGTTCATGAGCGTCTCGGTCTTCTCGTACGTGCGGTTGAAGATGGCGACCGTGTTGCCCTCGCGGCTGGCGAGGTTGCGCGCCAGGTTGCTGCCCATGACGGCCAGCCCGACCACTCCGATGTTTGCCTTTGCCTCGACCACGGTGTCTCCTCCACGCACTCCGATGAACATCCCAACGATAACCTGTCGGGATGTCCGATTCCCCGCCCCTCGTCGTCGTCATGGGCGTCAGCGGCTCCGGCAAGACCACCGTCGGCTCCCTCCTCGCCGAGCGCCTCGGGGTGGGCTTCGTGGATGCGGACGACCTGCACCCGGCGGCCAACATCGAGAAGATGGCGGCCGGGCATCCGCTCACCGACGAGGATCGCCGTCCCTGGCTCGCCACGGTGGGCCGCACCCTCCACGACGCCCGTGACCGCGGGCTCGTCGTCGCCTGCTCCGCCCTCCGCCGCGACTACCGGGACCAGATCCGCGCGGCCGAGCCGGACGCGCGGTTCGTCTATCTCGAGGCGTCGAAGGCGCTGCTCGACGCGCGCGTGCGGGGCAGGCACGGTCACTTCATGCCGGTGCGGCTCCTCGGATCCCAGCTCGACACGCTCGAGCCGCTCGCGGCCGACGAGCCGGGGACGACCGTGCACCTCACGGCGGACGCCACGCCCGACATGCTCGTTTCGGAGGCGTTGTCGAGCATCCGCCGATAGGGTCGCCAGATGGCAGCCTCGCGCGTCTCCGTCCCCCGGCACATCATCGCGCTCCTGACCGCGATCATCCTCACCCCCCTGGGGGTGTGGGCGCTCTGGTACGGCGCCGGCCTCGCCTACGGCCACTCGACCCACGGCACGCTGAGCGTGGCGGGCATCCTCGTCGCCGTCGCGGGCATCGCCGTGCTGCTCACCGTGGTGCAGACCGGCCACCTCTCCTCGCTCGGGCTCACGGTGGTATCCCTCGCGGTCGGGGCCTTCGGTCTCGTCACGTTCCTGCTCCCCGGTTCCGCCAACGACGTCATCCTCTGGCTGCGCGGCATCAACCCGGAGCTGGTGGTCGGCGGCGGGCTGTGGATGACACGCGGCGCCATGCTCGCCCTCGCCTTCCTCCTCGGTGCGGCGGCCCTGTCGAGCTCGCTGGCCCGGCGGCCGACGGATGTCTCGAGCTCGCCCTTCATCCGCAACGTCCTCTCCATCCTGCTCGCGTTGGCCGCCGCGGCGGTCGGGCTCGGCCTCATGGCCACCGGCGAGCCGCTGCGGGGCACGGCGGGCGCCTTCCTCATCGGCGTGGTCGTGCTCACCACGTCGATCTCCTCGGCGGGTGCGTTCGTGACGGGTGCCGTGCTCTTCGTCGGCGGGCTGATCGGCTTCTGGCTGCCCGATGCGGCGCGCGCCCTCTCGACGCCGTTCGACTGGTTCGTCGGCGACCCGCGGAGCCAGCTGCCCGGACTGTACCTCGTCGGCTTCGTCGTCGCGGCCGGCGCGAT
The DNA here is from genome assembly GCA_966212465.1 of uncultured Lacisediminihabitans sp. Classification (GTDB taxonomy): domain Bacteria; phylum Actinomycetota; class Actinomycetes; order Actinomycetales; family Microbacteriaceae; genus Lacisediminihabitans. The sequence continues at coordinate 44,114 of CBIHRK010000007.1, read as the reverse complement.
CACGCTCGCGTCGGCGCTGGTGGTGCAGGCCGTGCGGTCCCGGTCTGCACGACGCGCCGCGAACGTATAGGCTGGGCCGGTACTTCGGCGAGGGATGGCGACATCCGTTATCGACGCGGTGGAGCAGGCTTCGCAAAGTCTTTCCTCACGCTTGATGCGTTCGAGTTGATCACACAGACCGCGGGCCAGGGCCCGCTCAAGGAGAAACACACATGGCAGAGAAGAAGGCTCACGCCGAGCTGAGCAACAAGGTCGTGGCCGAGCCGCGCACCACCTTCGGCAAGGGCGTGGCCCGCAAGCTGCGCGTCGCCGGCAAGATCCCCGTGGTGGTCTACGGTCACGGCACCGACCCCCAGCACTTCGCGCTCCCCGCGCACGACGTGACCCTGCTGCTGCGCAAGGCCAACGCCATCCTCGACCTCCAGATCGAGGGCAAGAGCCAGCTCGCCCTGGTCAAGGACGTGCAGAAGGACCCGGTGAAGCAGATCGTCGAGCACATCGACCTGGTCATCATCCGTCGCGGCGAGCGCGTCACGGTCGACATCCCCGTGCACCTCGAGGGCGAGTCGTTCCCCGGAACGACCGTCAACCTGGATGCGGCCACCCTCTCCATCGAGGCCGACGCCACCCAGATCCCCGAGCGTGTCGTCATTGACATCGAGGGCAAGGAGAACGGATTCCACCTCCTGGCCAAGGACGTCGTGCTGCCCGAGGGCGCCGTGCTCGTCACGGATCCCGAGGTTCTGGTCGTCGCCGTGAGCGACGCCTCCGCCGCCGACCTCGGCGAGGAGACGGCACCCGAGGAGGGCGCCGAGGGCGAGACCGCCGAGGGCGATGCAGCCGAGGCCGACGAGGCCGAGTAGACCCGCTGGACACCAATCAGTGGCTCGTAGTCGGGCTCGGCAACCCCGGGCCCGACTACGCGAGCAATCGACACAACGTCGGGCACATGGTGCTCGCCGAACTGGCGAGCCGGGTCGGCGCGTCCTTCCGTTCGCATAAGGCGAACGCGATGGTGGCGGAGGGCCGGTCCGGCCTCGACGGTCCGCGACTCATCCTGGCGAAGCCGAACAGCTTCATGAACCTGTCCGGCGGCCCGACCTCGTCGCTCCTGAAGTACTTCTCGCTCGACGCCTCCCGGCTGATCGTGGTGCACGACGAGCTCGACATCCCCTTCGACCGCATCCGGCTCAAGCTCGGCGGCGGTGCCGGCGGCCACAACGGCGTGAAGGACATCATCGCGGCGATCGGCACCCCCGATTTCGTGCGCGTGCGGGTGGGCATCGGGCGCCCTCCCGGGCGTCAGCCCGCCGCCGACTTCGTGCTCCGCGACTTCTCCTCCACCGAGCGCGCCGTGCTGCCCAACCTGCTCGCGGATGCCGCGGATGCCGTCGAGCAGATCGCCCGCGAGGGCCTCACCGCGGCCCAGCTCCGCTTCCACACCGACACCTGAGAGCGAACATCCCCGGGCCGGGTCGGTGCGCTCGCCTAGACTCGACGGGTGATACTCGAGGGCTTAACCCGTGCGCTTCAGCGCGCCCTGACGTTCGACAACGCCCTCGCCTACGCCAATCGGAGTGCCGACTTCTCGCTCGTCGAGGGGTTGCGTGTGCCGCTGCTCGCCGGTCTCCTCGGCGCGCGCACCGGCCCGCAGGCGCTGCTCGCCATCGTCGCGACCGGGCGTGACTCGGAGTCGTTGCGGGGTGCGCTCGCCAGCGTGCATCCCAGCGCCGAGATCATCGAGTTCCCGGCGTGGGAGACGCTGCCGCACGAGCGACTGAGCCCCTCGGCCGAGACGGTGGGCAAGCGCATCCGAGCGCTCCGCAGGCTCCACGACTGGCAGGCCGCGCCCGAGCACGACATCGTGGTCGTCGCGAGCGTGCGCGCGGCCCTGCAGCCCCTCGCCGACGACCTCACCTCGCACGAGCCGATCTCGCTCGCCGCAGGAGGCCGGGGCTACAACCTCGCCGAGCTCTCCACCCGCCTCGTCGATCTCGCCTACTCGCGGGTGGATATGGTGACCCGTCGCGGCGAGTTCGCGGTGCGCGGCGGCATCCTCGATGTCTTCGCCCCGACGGCGGAGCACCCGTGGCGGGTCGAGTTCTTCGGCGACGAGGTCGAGACGATCCGCGAGTTCTCGGTGGCCGATCAGCGGTCGCTCCCCGACGCGCTGCCGGAGGTCGAGCTCCTGGCCAGCCGGGAGCTTCTGCTGAGCCCGGCCGTGCGACAGCGGGCGAGGGAGATGCAGCACGAGTTCCCGAGTCTCGCGCAGCTGCTGGCCAAGGTGGCGGAGGGCATCCCGGTGGATGGCATGGAGTCGCTCGCCCCGGCCCTCGTGGACCGGCTCGTGCCGCTCACGCACTATCTGCCGGCGGATGCCGCGATCGCCGTCATCGCCCCGGAACGCGTCGCCTCCCGCGCCGTAAGCCTGGTGGAGACGAACCGCGAGTTCCTCAGCGCCGCCTGGAATGCCGCGACCGCGGGCGCCGAGGCTCCCATCGACCTCGACGCGGGAGACTTCCTCAGCGTCACCGAGCTCCACGAGGCGGCGGGCGCCCGCTCCTGGTGGACCCTGAGCTCCTTCGACTCGGGAGCCGCGGCCCCCGAGGCCCTCGGAGTGGTCCCTGAGGCTCTCGAAGGGCGCCCTCCGGTCCCTGAGGCTCTCGAAGGGCGCCCTCCGGTCCCTGAGGCTCTCGAAGGGGCCGCCTCGAGTACCTCAGCGACCGGTTTCTCAGCGACCGGCCTCACCTCCGAACTCCGTGACGGCGACCACTACCTCCGCGTCGAGGGAACCACCGTCCCCACCTTCCAGGGCCAGGCCGACGGCGCCCTCGACTACGTCGGCGACCGCCTGAAGGCCGGCTGGAGCGTCGTGATCGTCGCACAGGGTCACGGCCAGGTGGAGCGGGCATCCGAGGCGCTGCTCGAGAACGGCGCCGCGGCGCGTCTGGTGGACTCGCTCCCCGACTCGCTCGACGGCGGGGTCGCCTATCTGGTGAAGGCCTCCGTCGAGCACGGCTTCGAGTCGACCGAACTGAACCTCGCCGTGCTCAGCGAGAGCGAGTTCTACGGTCGCTCCGCCGGGTACGACGCGCGCCAGGTGAAGAAGCTCGCCAGCCGCCGCAAGAACGTGGTCGATCCGCTGCAGCTGAAGGCCGGCGACTACGTCGTGCACGAGACCCACGGCATCGGCAGATTCGTGGAACTGGTGCAGCGCGAGGTCTCCACCGGCGGCCGCAACCCGGTCAAGAACTCCCGCGAATATCTGCTCATCGAGTACGCGCCGTCGAAGCGCGGCTATCCCGGCGACAAGCTCTACGTTCCCACCGATCAGCTCGACCTGCTCACCCGGTACGTGGGCGGCGAAGCGCCCGCGCTCAGCAAGATGGGCGGCAGCGAGTGGGCCGCGCAGAAGGGCCGCGCGCGCAAAGCGGTGCGCGACATCGCGGTGGAGCTGGTGAAGCTCTACTCCGCGCGAATGGCCTCGAAGGGGCACGCCTTCCCGCCGGACACCCCGTGGCAGCAGGAGCTCGAGGACGCGTTCCCCTTCGCCGAGACCGTCGACCAGCTCACCACCATCGACGAGGTGAAGGCCGACATGGAGCGGCCCATCCCCATGGACCGTCTCATCGCCGGCGACGTGGGCTACGGCAAGACCGAGGTGGCGGTGCGGGCCGCCTTCAAGGCGGTGCAGGACGGCAAGCAGGTGGTCATGCTGGTGCCGACGACCCTACTCGTCAAGCAGCACATGGAGACCTTCGCCGAGCGCTTCGCCGGCTTCCCGGTCCACCTGCGCGCCCTGAGCCGGTTCCAGACGGAGAAGGAGTCGAAGGAGACCCTCGAGGGCATGGCCGACGGCACGGTGGATGTCGTGATCGGCACCCACCGGCTCCTCGCCTCGAACATCGCGTTCAAAGACCTGGGCCTCGTGATCATCGACGAGGAGCAGCGGTTCGGCGTCGAGCACAAGGACGCCCTGAAGAAGCTGAAGACCAACGTCGACATCCTCGCGATGTCGGCGACCCCGATCCCGCGCACGCTGGAGATGGCGGTGACCGGCATCCGCGAGATGTCGACCCTCGCCACGCCACCGGAGGATCGGCACCCCATCCTCACCTTCGTCGGCCCGTACAGCGAGAAGCAGGTGGGGGCGGCGATCAGGCGCGAGCTGCTGCGCGAGGGGCAGGTCTTCTTCGTGCACAACCGCGTCTCGAGCATCAACCGGGTCGCCTCACAGCTCGCCGAGCTGGTGCCCGAGGCCCGCATCGCGGTCGCCCACGGGCAGCTGCCCGAGCACGTGCTCGAGCAGGTCATGGTGGACTTCTGGGAGCGCAAGTTCGACGTGCTCGTCTCGACGACGATCATCGAGACTGGTCTCGACATCGCCAACGCCAACACGCTCATCATCGACCGCGCCGACAAGTACGGTCTCTCCCAGCTCCACCAGCTGCGCGGACGGGTGGGCCGGGGGCGCGAGCGGGCGTACGCGTACTTCCTCTACGACCCCGACAAGCCGCTGGGCGAGGTCGCCCACGACCGGCTCGCGACCATCGCGGCCAACAACGAGCTCGGCGCCGGCATGCAGGTCGCGCTCAAGGATCTCGAGATCCGCGGGGCCGGCAACCTGCTCGGCGGCGAGCAGAGCGGCCACATCGCGGGAGTCGGCTTCGATCTGTACCTGCGGATGATCGGCGAGGCGGTGTCCGCGTTCCGCGGCGAGGTCGCCGAGGGCCAGACCGAACTCCGGCTCGAGCTGCCGGTCGATGCGCACATCCCCGAGGAATACGTGGAGAGCGAACGGCTCCGGCTGGAGGCCTATCAGAAGCTGTCCACCGCGTCCTCCCCGGCGGCGTCGGCGGACTCGATCGACCGCGTGCTGGAGGAGCTCACCGACCGCTACGGCGAGCCGCCCGCACCGGTGCTCAACCTCATCGCGGTCTCCCGCGTGCGGCGGATGGCGCAGAAGGCGGGCCTGAGCGAGGTGGTGACGGTGGGCGGCAACCTGCGCGTGGCATCCATGGAGCTCGCCGACTCGGTGCAGGTGCGGCTTCAGCGGATGTTCCCGGGCGCGCGGTACTTCCCGCAGACGCGGTCGGTCTCGGTGCCGCTTCCGGCGCGCGCGGGCATCCCGCTCGCCGACGGCGACCTCATCGACTGGACGGCCCAGCTGCTCGTCGCCATCTTCGGCGCGGAGCTCCGCGTCGAGGGGGTGTCAGCGCCCTAGCGTTTGCTGTCGGCGAGTGTGCCGGTCGACTTGATGTCGTGGCCTGCGGCGTCGGTGTCGCGGACCAGACAGTCGATCTGGTCCTTGTAGCCCCAGCCCTCCTTCGCCGGGATGTACAGCTCGTAGTCCAGGGTGGACTCCTCGTACGGGATGCCGACGAACGTCGCGAGGGCAGCCTCGCAGCCTTCCGCCCCGCGCTCTTCCAGCGCTTTCGTGCCGGGATAGTCCGCGTCGTCCAGCGCGATGCTCTCGTAGACCTCGCTGTCGTGCGGGAGCGAGCAGTCGATGAGGGTGAAGCTCGTGATGACTCCCGTCTGGTTCGCGTCGTTGATGCACTCGCCGATGTACAGCGCTTCGAGACTGACGTTCTGACCGGTGGGCCCGGGGCCGCCGGGGTCGCTGACCTCGTCGGCAGACGATGTGGCGCATCCGGAGAGGAGTGTCACCAGCGCGATGACTGTGATCGCGCGGGTCGGCGGGCGTAAGAGCACAGCCTCATTATGGCTAGAACTTGGCGTATCGCGCCTTGGCGAAGAAGTAGAGCCCGAACACGATCACGCCCGCTCCGACGGCGATCAGGATGACCGGGCCGGCGGGCAGCGCCAGCAGCGACTTCAGCGCGCCGTCCAGCCCGCTCGCCTGTGACGGCTTGGTGTTGATCCCCGCAACGACGAAGAGCACGCCCACGATCGCGACCGCGATCCCGTTGGCGATGTACCCGACCGCGCCGAGCACGATCACCGCGCGGCGCGGTCTGCCTCGGGGAAGAGTCAGATCCCGGACGAAGCCGCGCACCGCCCCGCGCCAGATGAAGAACGCGCCCACGCCGAACACCGCGAGGCCGAGCGCGATCACGACGAAGACCCCGCCCGAGGTGTCGAGGAGCCGGGCGCTGACGGTCTGGCTCGTGTCGGACGAGTGGTGCCGGCCGCCGAGGGCGTAGACGAGCGCGACGACCCCGAGGGCGAGGTAGCCGACGCCCTTCGACGCCTCGGTGAATCGTCGGCCCCAGCGGGTGCGGGGATCGCGGGAGCGCACGAGAAAGGTCTGCAGGGCCTGCCACACCCCGAGACCGAGCAGTCCGATCGCGGCCAGCCAGAGCACGATCTCGCCGCCCGGCACGGATGCCAGGGCCGCGAGCGCACCGGACTGATCCGCCTCGCCGCCGGCGCCGAGCGCGAGCCCGACGGCGATGCCGCCGATGAGGATGTGGAGCAGGCCGTTGGTCACGAAGCCCGCGCGCGCCAGAGAGATCATCACGGCGCTGTCGTCTGCGCGATCGGCCAGTCGGGTAGCCGTGTTCCGGGTCACGCGCCGAACTGTACCCTCTCCCTCACAGCGCCGAGCCCTCCCCAGGACGGTCGGATCGGGGTCATGGCGGGCGGCGACGTCGGCACACTCTCCCCATGACTCACGTGATGAAAGCCTCCTCGACCGCCGACCTCCTCGCGATGGTGCCGCATCTGCTCGGCTACCGTCCCCGCAACAGCATCGTGCTCGTCACGTTCCGCGGGTCGCGTTCCTGCGGCGCCGCGCGTTTCGATCTGCCTGCGCACGAGACGCCCCGCGTGCAACGGAGGATCGTGACCTCCATGGTCGGGATGGTGTGCAAGATCCCCGCCGTGGACGCGATCGTCATCGCGGTGTTCACCGACGAGGGCTTCGCCCACTCCTCCGAGGCGCCGCACCAGGCGCTGGCGGCGATGGTCGAGCGACGGATCGAGCAGTCCGGCTTCGAGCTGCGGCAGTCGCTCTGTCAGGCGCCCGACGGCTGGGCCTCCTACCTGGATGACGACACTCCGGCGGGCGGACGACCCCTCGCCGAGATCGAGGCATCGGAGATCGCCCGGGACATGCCGCCGCGGCTCGGGTCGGGGCTCGGCACCGTCGACCCGCACGCCGAGCTGCTGCCGATCGCCACCGAGCAGGAGCGGGCCGCCATGTCCGCTGCCCTCGACCGGCTCGATGCCGCGATGGAGGCCGCTGCGGTCGACCGTGCCGGGAGGATCCCCGGTGATCTCCTCCCGCTCGAGGATCTGCCCTCCTTCGTCGAGCGCGTGCTGGCGGGGGATCCCGGCCCGGACCAGCTGCACCTGCTGGCATTCGCGGTGCAGGGCCCGCCGGTGCGGGACCACGTGATGCTGCAGTGGGCGAGCGACCGGGCCACGGGCATGCGTCTCTGGCCCTCGGCGGGCGTCGAGTGCGCCGATCTGCTCTTCGGCCATGGCCCGCTTCCCGACCTCGACCGCGTCGTGCGGGGCATCGAGCTGCTGCGCGTCGTCGCGTCGCGCGTGTCCGGCCGCCGCCGGCTGCCCATGCTCTGCATGCTCGGGTGGCTCAACTGGGCGGTCGGCCGCGGAACACTCGCGGCACGGTACATCGACGCGGCGATCGCCATCGACCGCTCCTACGGCATGGCGGAGGTGCTGGGCACGCTGCTGGGCTCGGGCATGCAACCCGGGTGGCTGTTCCGTCCGGTTTCCGAGTAGGCGGCGGGAACCGGGAATGCTTAGCCCACGAAATCAATTGCATACTCGGTACCCCGCACCGGCACGGAAAGAAGCGCATGACAGCATCCGCCCCCAGCCTCGACGTCGGCTTCCGCTCCGAGCGCGGCCCGATCCTCGTCGCACTCATGGTGACCACGGGGCTCGTGGCCATCGACTCGACGATCCTCGCCACCGCAGTGCCGTCGATCGTCGCCGACATCGGCGGATTCGCCAACTTCCCCTGGCTGTTCTCCATCTACCTCCTAGCGCAGGCCGTGTCGGTGCCGCTCTACGCGAAGTTCAGCGACATGGTGGGGCGCAAGCCGATCATCCTCATCGGCATCGCCCTCTTCCTCGTGGGCTCCGTGCTCTGCGGCCTCGCCTGGAGCATGCCGGCGCTGATCGCGTTCCGCGCGCTGCAGGGCCTCGGCGCGGGCGCGGTGCAGCCGATGTCGATCACCATCGCCGGCGACATCTACACGGTCGCCGAGCGGGCGAAGACGCAGGCCTACCTCGCCAGTGTGTGGGCGGTCTCGTCGGTCGTCGGTCCCACCCTCGGCGGCGTCTTCTCCCAGTACCTCAGCTGGCGCTGGATCTTCTTCGTGAACGTGCCGCTGTGCATCCTCGCGGTCGTGCTCCTGGTGCGCGTCTTCCACGAGAAGATCGAGCGCACGAAGCACCGGGTGGACTATCTCGGCGCGACACTGCTCACCGTGGCGCTCAGCCTGGTGATCCTCGCCGTACTCGAGGGCGGGCAGGCCTGGGCCTGGAACTCGTGGCAGTCGATCGGTGCGTTCGCCATCGGCGGTGTGCTGCTGGTCGCCTTCGTGGCCGTCGAGCGACGCGCGGCGGAGCCGGTGCTTCCCCTCTGGGTGCTCTCCCGTCGTCTGCTGCTCACCACCTCGCTGATCTCCTTCGGAACCGGAGCCGTGCTGCTCGGCCTGACCTCCTACGTGCCCACCTACCTGGAGAAGTCGGCGGATGCCCGGCCCATCGTCGCCGGCCTGGCCCTCGCCGCCCTCACCATCGGTTGGCCGATCTCCGCATCGCAGGCGGGCCGGCTCTACCTCCGGATCGGATTCCGCTCCACGGTCCTCATCGGCATGTCGCTCGCCGTCCTCGGACCGCTCGGCCTGCTCCTGACCGCGCAGACGCCGTCGGTGCTGCTCGTGGCGATCTCGTGCGTGGTGACCGGGCTCGGAATGGGGCTGGCGGTCACGCCGAGCCTCATCGCTGCGCAGTCCAGCGTGGAGTGGAACGAGCGCGGCGTGGTGACAGGCACCAACCTCTTCGCCCGTTCGGTCGGCAGCGCGGTCGGCGTGGCGATCTTCGGCGCGATCGCGAACTCCGTGTTCGCGGGGCGCGGCGGGAGCGAGAGCGACCCGACCACGGTGGTGGCGGCATCCACAGCGGTGTTCGCCGCCGTGCTCATCGCCGCGGCCGCGACCGTGCTCGCCGCCTTCCTCATGCCGCGCACCCCCGTCGCGCCGCGCGAGGTGGTCACCGCCGAATAGCCGTCAGCGCCGGTGCACCCGATAGACGAGCACGGGGATCAGCACGAGCGAGCGCAGGTCGATCAGCGCGTGCGCCACGATGGGCACGACGATGGTGCCGGTCGCCAGGTACAGCAGCATCAGCAGCGCACCGATGATCGCTGATCCGATGATGCCCGGCAGGCCCTGGTAGAGGTGCAGGGCGCCGAACAGCAGCACGCTCCCGAGCACGGCCGCGACCGCGCTGCCCGTCGCCCCGAACAGCGTCGCGGGCACGGCGAGCCGGAAGAGCAGCTCCTCCATCACCCCGGCGTTGAGCGACAGGGCGACCCCGTAGCGCAGTTCCGCCCGGTTGCGGGGGAGCAGTGCGCCGATGTTGCCGATGGTGGGCACCTCGCTGGAGTTGCGCGCGAACCACACCGCCGCGATCGTGCCGGCGACGATCACGACCGCGGCGACGATCGCGAACCACTGCACGCGCCCGTCGGAATCGTCCACGACCCCGCGCAACCAGACCCCTGCCGGCCATTCGCGCACCGCATCGAGGAGGAGCGGCACGTACCGCCCGGCGAGCAGCAGGAGCAGGAGGCTCGCGCCGCCGAACGTGAGGGCGGAGGAGATGAGCCACCGCCGCATCATCCGCTGCCGATTCCTGGTGCGCTCGAACCGGGTGAACCGCGGGTACTCGCCTCGGTCGCGCGAGACGGCCCGCACGACGAGCAGCGCGACGAGAGCGGCGAGCGCGAGGGCGAGGATCGCCCGGGTCCACGGCCAGTCGGGGGAGAGCACGCACCATTGTCTCGTGCGCGGCTGGGGCCGCCATGCCAGGGCCACAATGGAGCTATGCGAATCCAGCCGACCGCTCCCACCCGGCCCGCGGGCAGCGCCCGATGAGCCGGCACGTGCCCGAGGGCACCCCGCACCCCGAGCTCGACCGGCTGATCGCCGTGCTCGAGCACCTCCGTGCCCCCGGAGGCTGCGCGTGGGACGCCGAACAGACCCACGGGTCGCTCGTGCAATACCTGGTCGAGGAGACCTACGAGCTGATCGAGGCAATCGAGAGCGGCTCGCGCGAAGACCTGATCGAAGAACTCGGCGACGTGCTCTACCAGGTGGTGTTCCACAGCGACATCGCCGCCCACACCCCCGGCGAGGAGTTCACGATCGAGGACGTGGCCGCCCACATGACGGCGAAGATGGTGGGGCGGCATCCGCACGTCTTCGGCGACGAGTCGGCGCAGACCGCTTCGGAGGTCGTGGAGCTGTGGGACGTGCGCAAGTCCGTCGAGAAGCCGCACCGCACGAGCGTGCTCGACGGCGTGCCGCAGCGGATGCCGGCGCTCGCCCTCGCCGACAAGCTCATCGGTCGCGCCCGCAAGGTGGGCCTCGAGCCGGAGGCGTCGCATGCACCTCTCACGGAGGAGGAGCTGGGCGATCAGCTGCTGGCCACCGTCGTGGCCGCGAAAGCCTCAGGACTCGACTCGGAGCGTGCCCTTCGCGGCGCGCTCCGTCGCCTGCAGGCCGGGATCCGCGCGGCGGAGTCCGCTTAAAGAGGTGGTGCCCTTCCCAACCCGAATGGAAAGGGCACCATAGCCCAGGACCCGTTTTCATCGGGAATTCCGCGACAAAAAGGGTTTCCTGGACCAAGGGCGGAGAATTACCCGATTCGCCGCCCAGCTTGTGGCATCACGACCGGGGTCTTGGGTCGTGGAAAGTGGATTAGGTCTCGCAGACCTATGTCACACCCCGAGGGTCTGCGCACCTCGTGTAAACAGATTGTAACCGATCCCCCCGCAATAACAAAACGTGCGTTATGTTTATCTTCGTGGCACGATCTCCCGACCCGGCGCGCAAACCCGCCCTGCTCGCCGAGATCGTGGAGTATCTCCTCGACAAGCCTCTCTCAACTCTGACGTTCCGCTCGCTTGCGGAGGGCCTCGGCGTGTCGACCTACACGCTCGTCTACCACTTCGGCTCGCGCGCCCAGCTCATGCGCGAGATCATGGCGGCGGTGACCGAGCGTCAGGATGCCGTCGTGCCGGACGTGGAGCACGAGACCGGAGACATGGCGACGCACCTGGCCAACATCCGCAAGTCCTGGATGCTGGGGCTCGACCCCCGCAGCAGGCAGCTGCAGCGGCTCGAGATCGAGGCGGCGATGTTCGAGGCCCGCGAGGATCCGCTGACGGCGACCTCCGTGCGCGTCTTCCTGCGCTGGCACGAGGTGGGGGTGTCGGCACTGCAGAAGATGGGGCTCTCGCAGGCGGACGCCGAGGTGGAGGCCCGCCTCATGGTCGACACGATCTACGGACTCCAGTACGACCTGATCGTCTCGCGGAACGAACCGCGCGCCACCGCGGCGTTCGAGCGGGCCCTGGCCGGGTACGAGAACCGCATCCGGGCGCTCGTCGCCGACGTCGTCGTCTAGTCCGCCGGGACTGGAACAATGGGTGCATGGCCACCCAGGTGAACCCCCCGCGCGGGATGCGCGACTTCCTTCCCGCCGAGAAGGCCCGCAGGGAGCAGGTGCTCGCGACGATCCGCGGGGTCTATGCGGCCCACGGGTTCGACGAGATCGAGACACCCGTCATGGAGGACTCCGACCGCCTGCACGCCGGTCTCGGCGGCGACAACGAGAAGCTCGCGTTCGGCGTGCTCCGGCGCGGTCTCACGACGGAGGACCTGGCATCCGCCGGCGATGCCCTGGACCTGGCCGACCTCGGACTGCGGTTCGACCTGACGGTGCCGCTGACCCGCTTCTACGCGACGCACCGCGCCGAGCTCCCGCCGGTGTTCCGTGCGATCCAGATCGCCTCGGTCTGGCGGGCCGAACGGCCGCAGAAGGGGCGCTACCGCCAGTTCGTGCAGGCCGACATCGACGTGATCGGCGAGGCAGGGCCTCTCGCCGAGATCGAGCTGATGACCGCGACGGCGGCGGCACTCGACGCGCTCGGTCTGACCGGCTGGACGATCCGGGTCAACGACCGGCGTCTGCTCATCGGCATGCTCGACGCGCTCGGCTTCGCGGCGGAGGATCGCGAGTCCGCGCTGATCACGATCGACAAGCTCGACAAGATCGGCCGCGAGGGCGTCGTCTCGGAGCTGCGCGAGAAGGGGCTGCCCGGAGACGCGCTGGAGGCCTTCTTCGCCCGCCCCCGCCCCACGCGCCACCTTCCGTTCGGTGCGGAACTCATCGCCGACCAGCTGCCCGAGGGCGTGGACCCGGCCGCGATCGCAGGGCTCGCCGCCATCGGGCTCGCGGTCGACGAGGGGCGCGGCACGCCATCCGTGCAGTTCGACCCCTTCCTCGTGCGCGGGATGGGCTACTACACGGGCACCATCTTCGAGATCGAGCACCCGGATTCGTCGGGCTCCCTGGGCGGGGGCGGGCGCTACGACGGCATGGTCGGCCGCTTCCTCGGAACGGATGTGCCGGCCGCGGGCTTCTCCATCGGGTTCGAGCGCATCGTGGACCTGGTCGATCCGCCGACCGGCGGCGACCGGGACGCGGTGGCCCTCGTGTACGGCGCGGATGTCGACTTCGTGCAGCTCATGGCGCTCAAGGGCGGGCTGATCGCCGAGGGCAAGCGGGTGCGGTTGGAACGGGAGCCGCGCAACCCGAAGCCGCTGCTGGAGCGGCTCGCGGCATCCGGATTCACCCGGCTGGCGACGGTGACGGCCGCAACGCGTTCGACCGGCGATCTCGTCTGGCGCGATCTGGGGGCCTGACTCCCGCGCGATCCTTCGTATGCTGGAGAGTCAGAGGCAGGCCGGGGGTTCGGATGGTCGATGACAGCTCGCGACCGTTCACGATGCCCGCGCCCGGCTCCCCGGCGGACCGCCTGGCCGAGCTGACCCTCGATCATCTGCTGGCGGAGGGCGATCCGAGCGATTCGCTCCGCTCCATCGCCGACGCGATCGGCACGAGCCACCGCATGCTGCAGTACCACTTCGTCACCAAGGAGCGGCTGCTCGGGGTGGTGCTCCTCAAGTACCGTCGGCGCAAGCCCGACGAGCCGCCGCGGGAGTTCGAGAGCAGATCGGACTACGTGCGCCACTCCTGGCGCGTCTACCGACGCCCGGAGAACCTGCTGATGATGCAGCTGCTCATCCTCATCACGAGCCCGGGTTCCGGCGCGGTGGGCGACGAGTCGCTCATGACCGGGCTCGGCGACCGGTGGAGCGAGACTCTCGTGGCGCTGGGGCTGCGCGAGGGGCTCACGCTCGAACGGTCCGAGGCCGAGGCGAGGCTCGTCCGCGACGCCTGGCGCGGCCTTCATCTCGATCTCTACGGCACCGGCGACACGGACGCCGTGGAGGCCGCGCTCGACGTGCTCCTGCACTGGCTGGATGCCTCGCCCTCCGTGCAGCCCGGGGGCCGGTAGCGCCACCGGCGGGCCCGACGCTCCGGGTAGGATTGCGTTCGCATTGCCGGAACACACCGCATTGTCGAACAGACTGAGGAGCAACCGTCGTGGCTTTGATCGAAGCAGTTGGCGCCCGCGAAATTCTTGATTCCCGGGGCAACCCGACCGTCGAGGTCGAGGTGCTGCTCGACGACGGCGTCGTGGCTCGCGCCGCCGTGCCGTCCGGCGCCTCCACCGGCGCGTTCGAGGCCTACGAACTGCGCGACGGAGACAAGGGGCGCTACGGCGGCAAGGGCGTGCAGAAGGCCGTCGACGCGGTGATCGACGTGCTCGGCCCGGCAATCGAGGGCTTCGACGCCACCGACCAGCGTCTGATCGACGCCGAGATGATCGCTCTCGACGGCACCGACAACAAGAAGAAGCTGGGTGCGAACGCCATTCTCGGCGTCTCCCTGGCGGTGGCGAAGGCCTCGGCTGATTCGCTCAACCTGCCGCTGTTCCGCTACCTCGGCGGCCCGAATGCGCACACCCTTCCCGTGCCGATGCTCAACGTGATCAACGGCGGTGCCCACGCCGACACGAGCGTCGACATCCAGGAGTTCATGATCCTCCCGATCGGCGCGGAGACCTTCAGCGAGGGTCTGCGCTGGGGCGTCGAGACCTACCACGCGCTCAAGGGCCTGCTGCACTCGCGCGGCCTCTCCACCGGCCTCGGCGACGAGGGCGGCTTCGCCCCCGACCTGGCCGGCGGCCGGGCGGCTCTCGACTTCCTGGTCGAGGCGATCACCGCCGCCGGGTTCACCCCGGGCAAGGACATCGCTCTCGGCCTCGACGTGGCATCCACCGAGTTCTTCGAGAACGGCGTCTACTCGTTCGAGAAGCAGAAGCTCTCGGCCGAGCAGCTCACCGAGTACTTCGTCGGACTCGTGAACGACTACCCGCTGGTCACCATCGAGGACCCGCTGGCCGAGGACGACTGGGAGGGCTACGTGCACCTCACCGAGCAGCTCGGCTCCCGGGTGCAGATCGTGGGCGACGACCTCTTCGTCACCAACCCGACCCGGCTCGCCGAGGGCATCGAGAAGCACGTCGCCAACTCGATCCTCGTGAAGGTCAACCAGATCGGCACGCTCACGGAGACCCTGGATGCCGTGGCCCTCGCGCAGCGCAGCGGCTACACCGCCATCCTGTCGCACCGCTCGGGCGAGACCGAGGACACCACGATCGCCGACCTCGCCGTGGCGACGGATGCCGGCCAGATCAAGACCGGCGCCCCCGCCCGCAGCGACCGCGTGGCCAAGTACAACCAGCTCCTGCGCATCGAGGAGGAGCTCGGGGACGCCGCGATCTACGCCGGTCGTTCGGCTTTCCCGCGCTTCAAAGGCTGATTCCCGAGCAGTCCGCCTAGGCTCGAAGCCATGGCACGTTCACCCCGATCCGGCAGTCGCACCCGCACGCAGCGCGTGCCCGTGCGCCTGCCGGACGAGGCACCCGGCACCAACTGGATCCGCAGCATCCGCCTCTCCGGATTCGCGATCACGGCCCTCGGCCTCATCGTGCTCTGCGTGGTGGTGCTCGCCCCCTCGCTGCGCGTCTACATCGCGCAGCGCCAGCAGATCGCGCAGCTGCAGGATCAGGTGGAGCAGTCGAAGAAGTCGGTCGCCGAGCTGAAGCACGAGAAGGCCCGGTGGGACGACCCCAACTACATCGAAGCGCAGGCGCGCGAGCGGCTCGACTACGTGTTCCCCGGCGACTTCACCTACCTGGTGATCAACGACAAGCCGGTGTCGGAGACGTCGAACGGGCAGCCGATCAGCGACAAGCTGCAGACGACCAAGGTGGACTGGGTGGCATCCATGCTCTCCTCCGTGTTCACGGCCGGGTTGAGCGACGAGCCGACGAACACGCTGGTCGCGCCCGTCATCCAGGGACCGAAGCAGTGACGACTCCGCCATTCGACCCGCCGACCGAGGCAGACATCGCGGTCGTCTCCCAGCAGCTCGGGCGCCCGGCGCGCAACGTGATCGGGATCGCAGCACGCTGCGTCTGCGGCAACCCGACCGTGGTCGCCACGCGGCCGCGCCTGGACGACGGCACGCCGTTCCCCACGCTCTACTACCTCTCCCACCCCGCCGCCACCGCCTCGATCTCCACGCTGGAGGCCACCGGCGTGATGCCGGAGCTGGCCGCTCTGCTCGACTCGGAGCTGGGCGAGCGCTACGCGGAGGCGCACGCGCGCTACATCGCCGACCGCGAATCGATCGAGTTCGTGGAGGAGATCGCGGGGATCTCCGCGGGCGGAATGCCCACCCGGGTGAAGTGCCTGCACGCGCTGGCCGCCCATTCGCTCGCGGCCGGGCCGGGGGTGAACCCGATCGGCGACCTGGCGCTCGAACGCGCCGACTGGTCGCCCCTGGTGTGCCGATGCGCCTGAGGGCCGTGATCGCCGCGGGGCTGGCCCTCGCTCTCGTGCTCCTGGCGGCCGGTCCGGCATCCGCGGACACCATCCGCGACAAGGAGTACTGGCTCTCCGACTACGGCTTCACCACGGCGTGGAACACCACCAGGGGCGCCGGCGTGACCGTCGCCGTGATCGACACCGGTGTCGACGGCTCGGTCGCCGACCTCACGGGCGTCGTGACGGGGGGAACGGATGTCTCGGGGGTCGGCAGCCCGAACGGGCAGAAGCCCGTCGGCACCGACAGCGAGCACGGCACGCTCGTCGCCTCGATGCTCGCCGGCCACGGTCACGGTTCCGGCGCGGGGGTGATCGGGGTCGCACCCGCCGCCAAGATCCTCGCCGTCTCGGTCGGGTTCGGAACCGGGTCCATCGATTCGGACACGCAGATCGCGAACGCGGTGCGCTGGTCGGTCGACCACGGTGCGCAGGTGATCAACATGTCTCTCACCCGGAACACGCTCGACTGGCCGCCGAGCTGGGACGACGCCTTCCTCTACGCGATGGAGCACAACGTGGTGATCGTGGCGGCGGCGGGCAACCGGGGGAGCGGCACGACCGAGGTGGGCGCGCCGGCCACCATGCCGGGGGTCGTCACGGTCGCCGGGGTCGACCGCAACCGCAAGGCCAGCTTCGACGCCTCATCGCAGGGCATCACGCTGTCGGTCGCGGCCCCCAGCGAGGATCTCGTCGGCGCAGGCCCCGGCGGCGAGTACTACACGTGGGCGGGCACCAGCGGCGCGACCCCGATCGTCTCGGGGCTGCTCGCGCTGATAATCGCCTCCCACCCCGGCATCAGCGCGGGGAACGCGATCAACCGGCTGACCGCGACCGCCACCCCGGCGGGCAGCGCCATCACCTACGGCAGCGGGCTGATCGACGCCGCGAAGGCGGTGACCGCGAGCGTGCCGTCGGTGAAGACCGACCCTGCCGACGAGTTGAAGGAGTGGATCCGGCTGAACCGCCGGGCGGCATCCAGCCCTCTTCCCACCTCGACGGCGACGGCCACTCCCGCGCCGACTCCCGTGGTGGCCGCGCCCCCGGTCTCGCCGTTCGGTTCGGTGCTGCCGAGCGTCGGCGCGCTGCGCGACGTGGCGCTCCCGTTGCTGGTCTACCTCGTGTTCGCGGGGCTCCTGGTGCTCGTCGTCCTGGGCGCGCGTCGCGCGGCGAAACGGGCTCGACGGCTCCAGTAGAGTTAACGCGTGCCTAAAATCCTCATAGTTGGCGGCGGATACGCCGGTTTTTACACCGCCTGGAAGCTCGAGAAGCTCGCACGACCCGACGAGGTCGAGGTCGTCATGGTCGACCCGCTGCCGTACATGCAGTACCAGCCGTTCCTGCCGGAGGTCGCCGCGGGCTCCATCGAGCCCCGCCACGCGGTCGTCTCGCACCGCAGGCACCTGAAGACCACCGAGGTCATCACGGCCAAGGTCACGAAGATCGACCACGCCAACAAGGTGGCCACCATCACGCCGCCGGTCGGCGAGCCGTGGGAGATCGAGTACGACACGATCGTCGTCACCGCCGGTGCCGTCTCGCGCACCTTCCCGATCCCGGGCGTGGCGGATCAGGCCATCGGCCTCAAGAACATCGAAGAGGCGATGGCCATCCGCGACCGGGTGCTCACCAACTTCGACAAGGCCGCGAACCTGCCCGAGGGTCCCGAGCGCACGCGCCTGCTCACCTTCACCGTCGTCGGCGGCGGCTTCGCCGGCATCGAGGTGTTCGGCGAGCTGCGCAGCTTCGCGAGTGCGCTGCTCAAGTTCTACCCGAACATCCGCTTCGACGACACGCACTTCCACCTCATCGAGGCGATGGGCCGCATCATGCCCGAGGTGTCGCTCCCGACGAGCCTCTGGGTCATCAAGAACCTGGCCCAGCGCGGCGCCGAGGTGCACCTCAACACGCAGCTCAGCTCGGCCGTCGGCGGCAAGATCGAGCTCTCCACGGGTGAGTCCTTCGAGTCGGACCTCATCGTCTGGACGGCGGGCGTCATGGCCAACCCGGTCATCCGCAACACCGACCTCCCGGTCGAGGAGCGCGGGCGCCTGCGCGTGCAGGCCGACCTGCGGGTGATCAACGACGACGGACCCGTCGCGGATGCGTGGGGTGCGGGCGACGTCTGCGCCGTGCCCGACCTCACCGGCGGTGGCGTCGGCGGATTCACCGTGCCGAACGCCCAGCACGCGGTGCGCCAGGGCAAGCTGCTCGCCAAGAACCTGCTGGCCGACATCCGCGGCGAGAAGCTGCACGACTACTTCCACAAGAACGCGGGCGCGGTGGCCGGTATCGGCCTCGGCGAGGGCGTGTTCCAGTCGGGCAAGATCGCGTTCAAGGGCATCATCGCCTGGTTCATGCACCGCGGCTACCACGGTCTCGCCATGCCGACCTGGGAGCGCAAGACCCGGGTGATCGGCAACTGGGTGCTCAACTTCATCCTGGGTCGCGACATCGTGTCGCTCCAGGCCCGCGAGACCCCGCGCTACGCGTTCGAGGAGTTCGCCTCCCGCCCGAAGCCGCCGGCCGCCGCCTCGAAGTAGCCGCCATAGTTCCGTTTCGGGACGCCGCCGCCGGCGCGCACGCGCACGGCGGTCCCGAAACGGAACAGTGGCGCCGATAGGGTTGCGGCAGCGCCCCTATAGCCCAACTGGCAGAGGCAGACGACTTAAAATCGTCCGAGTCAGGGTTCGAATCCCTGTGGGGGCACCAAAGCTATCCCCCTACTTCCCTTTGTTTACGGGGATTTGAGGACATTGGAGTCGGACGTGGCCGCTTTTGGCCACAATTGAGTTCAATCGAGCAGTATCCAACGCCACTGCAACAGCGTCTAAATCATCATCGAACAGGTCCGCATACACATCGAGGGTCATCGCCGCAGAGGCGTGGCCAAGCATCCGCTGCACGGCTTTCACGTTTGCGCCTGATCGTTCGGCCTCGAGCTGGGTCGGGTTGGGCCAATCGATATCAGGTTATGTCCGCCAACCGACTTCGGGTCTACTCGATGCCCGTCGTGTTGCTTCTTCGTTCGATGAGGACGGTATCGCGCCAGGCATCGGCCATCGGGCCGTAGCTCATCTTGGCGACGCGTTCGCGAGTGCCGACGTTCCGAAACCCGTGGGCCGCGTGGAGGGCCAGGCTTGCCGTGTTCTCCGGAAACACGCTCGACTGGATGGTCCACACCCCTTGTGCCTCGGCCGCCTCGATGAGCGCGTCGAGGAGCACGTGTCCGATTCCTTGTCCGCGTGCTGCGGTGGCGACGTAGACCGAGTGCTCGACCACACCTCGATAGACGGGCCGAGCGGAGGTTGGAGAGGCGGCGGCCCACCCGAGGATGGTGTCGCCGTCGGCCGCGACGAATCGGAGGGTGGGGAGCTTGCCCACGTTGAAGCTGTCCCAGCTGGGTGGTTCGGCTTCGAAGGTGGCGTGCCCGGTGGCGATGCCTTCGGCGTAGATCGCTTCGACCTGGGGCCAGTCCTCAGGGGCCAGCAGACGGATGGTCGGCGCGGTCACGCTTCTATTCTGTCGGCGGTCAGACGGTGGCGGGAAGGAGCTCGGCGAGGAGGGCCTGGACACGTCGTTTGATGTCGTCGCGGATGGGGCGGACTTCGTCAATGGTTTTGCCGGCGGGGTCGGTGAGGTCCCAGTCTTCGTAGCGTTTGCCGGGGAAGATCGGGCAGACGTCACCGCAGCCCATGGTGATGACGACGTCGGAGTCTTTGACCTGTTCGGTGGTCATGAGCTGCGGGACGGCGTGGGAGATGTCGATGCCTTCTTCGGCCATGGCCTGGATGGCGATGGGGTTGATCTGGCTGCCGGGTTCGGATCCGCCGGAGCGGACCTGCACGGCACCGCCGGAGAGGGCGGTCATGTAGCCGGCGGCCATTTGGGAGCGTCCGGCGTTGTGGATGCAGACGAACAGGACGGTGGGGGAGTCGGTCATGGTCAGGCTTTCTGGGTGGTGGGGACGTTGAGTTCGGTGAGGAGGTTGAGGACTCGGGTTTCAATGGCGTCGCGGACCGCTCTGACCTGGTCGAGGTTGTTGCCTTCGGGGTCGGCGAGGGTCCATTCTTCATACCGTTTGCCGGGGAACACGGGGCACGCGTCGCCGCAGCCCATGGTGATGACGACGTCGGCGGCTTTGACAACTTCATCGGTCCAGGGTTTGGGGTATTCGCCCGAGATGTCGATGCCGAGTTCGTTCATCACGGTGATCGCCGCGATGTTCACTTCGCTGCCGGGTTCGGATCCTCCGGACCAGCCGACCGCGGTGGTTCCGGCGTAGTGCTGGAAGAATCCGAGGGCCATCTGGGATCGGCCGGCGTTGTGCACGCAGAGGAATAGCACTGTCGGGGTGCCGCTGAGGTCTTTGCCTTCGACCTTGGCCAGGGCGCGGAGCCTCTGCCGGGCGAACTTCTCGGTCAGCAGTGGGAGATAGTTGGCGACGGTCGCGGTGGCGGCGAGCTGCTGGTAGGAGTCGCGGAGGAATCGTTCGATGGTTTCGGCGCCGAAGCTGTCGTCGAACTCGTGGGCGAGTTTCGCGGTCGCGGAGGCGAGGGCGACTTCCTGGTCTATGGTGATCGTCGCGCGTGGGCTGTTGGTGGTCACGGTCATGCTCCGATTCGGTCAAGCGTGGTGAGGTGGGGGGCGAGGTCGGCGACCCGCCTCGAGAGTTCGTCATAGGCGGCGTCGAATGCTTCGGCCTTGCCGACCCGGACCGGGTCGGGAACGGACCAGTGCAGGTCGCCGATGCTGTCAAGTTCTTCGTGGGCGTTGTCGCACACGGTGATGACGAAGTCGGTGTCGGCGATCACATCATCGAGCGGCAGGGGGCGCGATGCCACCAGGGGCAGTCCGTGCCGGTCGGCGGTCCTGATCGCGCCGAGTGCGATCTGCGCTGCGGGGTGAGTGCCGGCGGATGCGGCGGGGATGTCACTTGCTTTGGCCCACAGAGCAGCGGCGAGTTGCGAGCGGGCAGAGTTCGCACTGCAGACGAACACCACCCGGCTCACCGCACGGCTTCGCCCCACGTAGATGCCGTCAAGAGCCGAACGGACGAGCTGGATGTAGTTTCGGCGCTGATCGCCTTCGGAGCGAGTGCGGCGGATCATGCCCTCGCCCTCGAGCACCTTCAGGTGGTGGGCGACCAGGTTCGACGGCAGGTCGAGCACACGCTGCAGCTCGCCTGGGGTCTGGTCCCCGAAGCTCAGCATGTCAACGATCGACAGGCGTGTGGGATCGGACAGGGCGGCGTGCCTCGCGGCTCGACGCCCCAGCTCTGCACTCGACTCAGTATTCATTGAGTCAATGGTGACTGACTGAATGTGCGGTGTCAAGAAGTCAGTTGCAGCATCCGCTGCTGGTGTCGGTCGAGCACACTCCAGTTGCTGGAAGGACGAGTTGCACGGTGCTGGCGGATTCCATGTCGTTGTCGAGCCACGCGGTGATGGACCGCACCTGTTCGTACCCGGTGGCGAGGAGGAATGTGGGGGCACGACCGTAGCTCTTCATGCCGGTAATGAAGAAGTTCGGCTCGGGCTGTTTGAGTTCGGCGAACCCATGGGGTTCGACGGTGCCGCAGCTGTGCACGTTCGGGTCGATCAGTGGGGCTAGGCGTTTTGGTGCTTCGACGACCTCGTCGAGTTCCAGGCGGATCTCGCGCAGCATGTCGAGGTTGGGGCGGAATCCGGTCGCGTTCACGACGAGGTCGACATCGACGTTCTCGAGCTGACCGTTCCGATTCCCGATCAGCCGGACTCCAGTTTCCGTCGGCTGCAGGCGGAGGATCTCAAACGAGTCGACGAGAGTTACGTAGCCGCCCTTCACCAGACGATTCACTCGCTGACCAAGGGAAGCACGACCCGGCAGTTCGTCATCGTCCGATGCCGAGACTCGCGCCGCACTTGCGTTGCGGATGATCCAGGTCACCGTGGTGCCAGGTTCTTCACGAGCGAGTTGGGCAAGGTTGATGAGCGTGTTCGCGGCCGAATGACCAGCACCCACGACGGCCGTGTGTCTGCCAGCGAACTTCGCCCGATTGACCCCCAACACGTCGGGCAGCGCATGGCTGACCCGATCGCTCACCTCGGCCAGGCCCAGGGGTTCAAGGCCGTTCGAGCTGAGGCTGTTCGGATTCGCATAGGTGCCCGACGCATCGATCACCGCGCGAGCCGACACCTCAACAACACCATCCGACGACTTCAGTCGGAGCAGGAACGGGGTGGTGTCGCGACCGGCGGAGCGGGTGCGATCCATGCCCTCACGAGTGACTGACAGAACAGTCGAACCTGTGTGGATGTGCGGGGCGATCGAGTCGAGCTGGCACAGCGGAGCCAGGTAGTCATCAATGACTTGGGCTGCGTACGGAGCCGTGCCGGCCGGAGGTGCTTCCCACCCGGTGGCTTCCAGCAGTCGTCTCGCGGCGGGGTCGATGAGTTCTCTCCACGGAGAGAACAGGCGAATGTGCCGCCATGACGACATGCTGCTCGCGGCGGTCTCGCCGGCTTCATAGATCTCGAAGTCGATGCCGCGCTCGACCAGGTTCGCGGCAGCAGCCAGACCGATCGGGCCGGCACCGATGATCGCCACCGGCAACGGGTCCAAGCGCGGGGAGCGTCGAACTGTGGGGCTGAGATCGATAAGCGTCATGTTCTCTCCATATCGACGATGTTCGATGTAGTGAGTATGTCGCGCTATATCGAAGGATGTCAATATGTTCTAGGCTGGGCGTGTGCCCACCGCCACTCTGCTTCCCGTCACTGACGTGACCGCCTGCTGTTCACCGCTCACCCGCGAGACCATTTCCGCGCAACAGGCCGATGACCTCGCTCGGTCATTGAAGGCACTCGCCGACCCGACCAGGCTTCGCCTCATCTCGATCGTCGCCGCATCCGAGGGCGCGGAGGCGTGCGTGTGTGACCTGACTGAGCCGGTCGGACTTAGCCAGCCCACCGTCTCCCACCACCTGAAGATCCTTGTCGACGCCGGATTCTTCACCCGCACCCAACGCGGCACCTGGGCCTACTTCACGCTCGTACCCGGCGCGCTCGACTCCGTCGCCCGACTGCTCGTGAGCGCGTGATCGCAGAGCTCCGCCGAGTCGTCGGCGAACTCCTCGGCAGCGCACTCCTCGCCGCACTCGTCATCGGCTCCGGCATCGCAGCCGCAACCCTCTCACCACACGACACCGGACTCGAGCTCCTCGAGAACGCCCTCGCAACCGCGTTCGGCCTGTTCGCCATCATCCTGATCTTCGCCCCCGTCTCCGGAGCGCACTTCAACCCCGTCGTCTCCATCGTCGACGCAGCCCTCGGCCACCGACCGTGGCGCGACGTCGCCATCTACGTCCCGGCTCAGATCGTCGGCTGCATCATCGGAGCGATCCTTGCCAACCTCATGTTCGGCCTACCCGCCGTAACCATTAGCACCACTGACCGACTGAACCCGGCCCACTTCCTGGCCGAGATCATCGCCACCGCAGGACTCATCCTCGTCATCTTCAGTCTCGCCAGAACCGGCCGCTCAGCTTGGGCCGCGCCAGCGGTCGGCGCATACATCGGCGCCGCATACTTCTTCACCAGCTCAGCCAGCTTCGCCAACCCCGCCATCACCATCGGCCGCATCTTCAGCGACACCTTCGCCGGCATCGCACCCGGATCTGTACTGGGTTACATCAGCGCCCAGCTGCTCGGAGCGTTGCTCGCTTACGGGCTCGTCCGGCTTCTTTTCCCGACTCAGCGCAGTTTCGAGAAGTCGGTCGCCTAGCGCGCCCGCTGAGCGCTAGCCGTCCGCAGCGGTGGTGCGCACGACCATCGAGTCGAGGGTGGGCAGCGCACGGGCCAGCGCGTGCTGCGCCTCCCGGGCGATGGCGTCGGCCGCGGAGAGCGGTCCGTCGGCGACCACCAGCGTCGCATTCCCCTGCAGCCGATGGCCGACCCAGCGCAGCTGGACTGCCGGGACGGCGAGCACACCGGGGGTGTGTTCGAGGGCGTGCTCGGCGCGGTGCACGAGCTCCGGTTCGATGCCGTCCATGAGGCGCCGGCCGATGCTGCGCACGGTTCCCCACAGCAGCACGATGATCGCGACGGAGATGAGGATGCCGACGATGGGGTCCGCGAGCGGGACACCGAGCATGACCCCGACCGCTCCGAGCACGACGGCGAGCGAGGTGAAGCCGTCGAGCCGGGCGTGCACGCCGTCGGCGACGAGCGCCGCCGATCCGATGCGTCGGCCGACCCGGATGCGATAGATCGCGACCGCCTCGTTGCC
The DNA here is from genome assembly GCA_966212465.1 of uncultured Lacisediminihabitans sp. Taxonomy (GTDB): domain Bacteria; phylum Actinomycetota; class Actinomycetes; order Actinomycetales; family Microbacteriaceae; genus Lacisediminihabitans. The sequence goes on along the minus strand of CBIHRK010000007.1, from coordinate 19,818 downwards.
GACGAATCCGATCACGCCGGCCGCGGCGACCCAGCCGAGGTTGTGCAGCGGCTCCGGATGCAGGAGGCGGGCGATGGACTGCCACGCGGCCACGACCGCGGAGAGCGCCACCACGGCCACGATGAACAGCCCCGCGAGGTCTTCGGCTCGACCGAAGCCGTAGGTGTAGCGGCGGGTGGCGGCCCGGCGCCCGAGGAGGAATGCGATCCAGAGGGGAACGGCCGTCAGCGCATCCGAGAAGTTGTGGATGGAGTCCGCCAGCAGGGCGACCGAGCCGCTGACGAGCACGATGCCGAACTGTGCCGCGGTCGTTCCGAGCAGGATGAACAGGCTCGTTTTGAGCGCTCGAACGCCTTCCGCGCTGGCCTCGAGCGCGTCGTCGATCGAATCCGCGGCGTCGTGGGTGTGCGGCACGAACAGACCGTGGAGCACGCCCCGGATGCCGCTGGGATGGCTGTGGCCGTGGTGCTCGTGCTCGTGCTCGTGCTCGTGCTCGTGCTCGTGCGAGTGCTCGTGCACCTCCGCGGAGGTCACGACCCCGCCTCGGCGCTCGCGTGGTGATGCCGCGGCTCGCCGCCGAGCGAGTGCTCGGCCTGGAAGATCGCATCGGAGACGAGCTGGCTCGCGTGCTCGTTCTCCAGCCGATAGAAGACCCGCGTACCCTCCTGTCGCGTTCCCACGAACCGGGCCAGGCGCAGCTTGGCGAGGTGCTGGGAGACCGCGGCGGGCGACTTGTCCACGACCTGGGCGAGATCGTTCACCGATCTCTCGCCGTCGCGGAGTGCGAGGATCAGCCGCACCCTGGTCGGGTCGGCCAGCATCGAGAACACCTCGACGGCGAGCTCGACGAACTGGCTGTCGGGATCCCGTCCGCAAATCTGCTTATCTGCGCGCATACGAAGATTCTAGGCCGCCTCGGGGGACCTTGGGCCCGCCCGCAGTCGCGTGGGCCCGCCAGACTCGGCCCATGGCCACGCCGCAGAGCGACCTCACCGCACCAGCACTCGTCGTCGGACACGACGGATCCGCCACAGCCGACCGGGCGCTCGCGTTCGCCGTCGACCTCGCTGCGCGGATCGGCGCTCCCCTCGTCGTCGCGCGTGCCTTCGACGGTGCGCCCGACCGAGACGCCCTGGTGCGGGAGACGAGCCGACTCGTCGCAGCGCATCCCGACGTGCCGGTGACCTTCGAGGCCCGAGATGGACGACCCGTCGACGTGCTGCGCGACGTGTCCGCCGCCTCGCGGATGCTGATCGTGGGATCGCGCGGCCTCGGCGGCCTGAAGGGTCTCCTGCTCGGATCGGTGAGCAACGGATGCCTTCACGTGGCAGCCTGCCCGGTGGTCGTCGTCCCCGGCGAGGGTCAGCGGCTCGCCGCCGAAGCCGCGATGCCGGTCCAGGAGCGTCCCCCGATGCCGTGGGACACCGTCGTGCCGACGATCGCCCCCGGGTCGATCGTGGTCGGCCACGACGGATCGGAGCATGCCGACCGGGCGCTGGAGCAGGCGCTCCTGCTCGCGGATCGACTGCACGTGCCGGTCGAGGTGATCCGCACCTGGACGATCGACACGGCCCCGAAGGGCGCTCTCTGGGACGACGGCTACGTCGCCTCGCTCCACGAGATCTCCGAGGTGGTGCGTGCGGAGCTCGACGCCGACGTCGAGAGACTGACCGGAGCGCACCCCGCCGACGCCGCGGTCAGATCCCACGGCCTCTACGGGGCGGCAGGGGATCTGCTGACCCTCTGCGCGCGAGACGCGCTCCTTCTCGTCGTCGGCAGCCGCGGGCGCGGCGGCTTCGCCGGCCTCGTGCTGGGATCGGTCAGCACCCAGTGCGTGCACCGAGCGCCCTGCCCCGTGCTGGTGGTGGGGCCGGGCGGCTCGTCGTGACGACGGCGAGCGGAAGATACGTCGTGCGACCGATGCCCGCCGCGCCGCGGCATCCGTAACGTGGCCCCATGGAACGGTTGATCAGGTGGGTCGCCGCGGCGATCGTGGTGACGGCGGTGTTCGGTGCGATCTACGTGATCGCGCAGCAGGTGGAGCGGCAGGGCGCGGATGACGCGCCCACGCGTCTCGCCTCCCAGGTGGCATCCCAGCTGCGCCACGGGCAGACCGCGGCGCCGACGAGTGCGCAGACGGTGCGCATCGACGAGAGCGACGCAGAGTTCTTCGTCGTCTACGACCGCCAGGATCGGCCGCTCTTCGGCACGGGCGTGCTCGATGGCGAGCTGGCCGCGGTGCCGAGAGGCGTGATCGACAGCGCGCGGGAATCCGCCCGGGGAACGGTGACCTGGGAGCCGCGCGCGGGGCTGCGCTTCGCGGTCGATCCCCTCGCCGTGGGCGGTCGCGTCGTGATCGCCGGAGAGTCGCTCGCGCCTGTCGAGCAGCGCATCGACCGGCTCGGGCTGCTGGTGCTGGTGGCGTGGGGGGCCACGATCCTGGTGCTCGCGGTGGCCTTCGGAGCCGAGCAGGCTCTGGCCACCGCCGGGCGCCGACGCCCGGGCGAGGGATGAGTCAGCCGCGCTCGCGCGGCTGCGGGGCCCCGAAGACCATGACGGGATAGGTGATCACGCCGAGCGCCACGTGCATGATCATGAGCACCACCACGGCGCCGAGCGGCTGTCCTCCCCGGAGGATCCAGAGATCGGGGGCGAGGCTGAGGATGACCACGACGATCGCCGCAAGGAGGTAGATCCGTCGGGCGCGGCTCGAGATCATCGTGGCGATCGGCCAGCCGATCCCCGCGATGACCACGCCGATCACGGTGAGCTTGGCGTAGTCCCGGAAGCCGAAGTGCTCGTAGCCCGCCGTCGAGGGCATCGCCGCGATGGCGGCGGTGGCGAGCGCCCAGCAGGCCAGGATCGACAGCGCGACGGCCGCCACGATCGCGATCACCACCCGCAGGGCGCTCGGCTGGGCCGCGCCGAGCGGCAGGTCGATGACGAGTGAGCGCGGGCCGCGGAGAGCCTTCGTGGTCGGGGAGGTCATGGTTCCAGTACGCGTCAGGCGCTCTAAGACTTCTCCAAGACGCGGATCACACTCCGAAGAGCTCCCGACCGTGCTTCTCGAGCAGTTCGCTCGCCTCGCCGTACGTCTTCGGGATCGGGTCGCCGGGCTGGCCGTATTTGGCCAGCAGCACGCCGAGAAGGCCGGCGGCGGGGGCGCTGAGGGCGTGCGAGGCGGCCGACGACCCGGACGGGCCGAGGGTCTCCGGGTTGGGCGGGATGTAGCGGGCCGAGGTGGTCGGCCACGTCGACGGCTGCCGGGGCGCGGGGAGGGTCGCCGCGGTGAGGAGGGTTCGCGCGCCCCTGTCCCGATCGGTGAGAGGCGGCAGGCCGTACTTCGTGCACAGCGTGCTGATGATCGCTCCGTGGTGCATCTCATCGTTGATCACCGCGCCCGCCGGGGTGTACGCGGAGATGGCCAGGGCTGGCACGCGCACGCCGAGGCGGTCGAAGCCGAAGCCGAACTCCCCCCTCCGGCCGTCGCCCGGGGGAACCGCCGCCGGAGGCGGCACGTGGTCGTAGGTGCCTCCCGTCTCGTCGAAGGTGACGAGCAGCATCGTGTTGAGCGCGTTGGACCCCCTGGTCGAGGAGCTGGTCTTGATGGAGGAATACACCTGATGGAGCAGTACCTCGCCGGCCCGGACATCCGAGATCCCGCTGGTGACCAGGCGTCCGTCCACGGTCTCGGCGGTCACGTGTCCCGTGGCCGGGTGCATGTCGTTGTGGTTGTAGATCATCCGCGGTTCGATGAAGCTGTAGACCGGGAGGTTGCCGGTGGCCGCGTCGTCGTGGAACTGGGTCATCGTCTTGAAGTGGGTCTTCCAGAACGGCTCGAGCCGCGCGGCGTGGATGAGTCCGGTGAACGAGATGAGCTGGCTCTCGTCGAAGTAGACCGCCCAGCTGAGACCCGCGTCATCCAGCCGGTTGAAGATCGTCGGCGCGTCGGCAAGGGCGGGATCCACCCACTTGCCGAACCCCAGGGCGCCCTTGTTCTCGACGAATCCATTCGAGGTGGAGGCGTGCAGGAAGGACCGGTTCGCGAAGGTCTGGCTCGGCACGGCCGCATGCCAGTGGTCGTAGATCGCGAAGTTCTTCGCCAGCGTGGAGAAGACGGGCAGCATCGACGGCGTGAAGGAGCCCATGATGACGCCGTAGTCGGCTTCGGTCATGGGCGCCCCGCCATGGGCGCGGTTGTTCTCGAGGTAGTCGGTGATGAACCCGTCCATCGACGGTCTCTGCCCCCGCCTCGGAGCGTTGCTGGGCGGGTTCACCACGCCGAACAGCTGGGTGTTGATGTTCGGATACCGCTCACCGGCGTTGGGGAACGGGCTCGTCATAATCGTGTCGGTCGAGCCCGAATACGGGTGCGCGCTCACGACCGTGCCGTCGGGGGCGGTGTTGGAATGGGTGCCCGACTGCAGCCCGGCGAAGCGCTGCCCGGGAGGCAGCGTGAATCCGTGGGCGGAGTAGAGGTAGCCGAAGAGGTTGTCGAAGGAACGGTTCTCGAAAGCGAGGACGACGAGGTGGTCGAACCCGGGCCCGCCGCTCCGCGGGGCGACCTGCCGGGTCGCGTCCTCCGGCCTGTCGAGCGCGAGGCCGAGGAAGGTGCCGCCTGCCAGCCCGGCGGCGAGACCCGCCGCGCCCCAGGCCGCGCCCCCGAGCACCGTGCGCCTCGAGGGTCCCGTCGGTGGGGAGGGCCGCTCGCTCGCGCTCATCCGTCGAGGATGTCACCGCCGCGCCGCCAGCGCCAGGACCTCGGTCCTGCCACACTGGACGACAGGACTCCGAACGAAGGTGCTCAGGATGATCGATCGCGACCGGCTCGCCGCCCTCTACGCCCGCGAACAGGCCACGTTCGCGGAGCGGAACCCGCGCTCGCGCGAGGCCTACGCCGCGGCATCCCATCTCTTCGGCCGGGTGCCGATGACGTGGATGAACAAGAAGGCCGGCGGGTTCCCCCTCTACTTCGCCTCGGCGCGCGGCAACCGGGTGACCGACATCGACGGCCACGAGTACGTCGACTTCGCCCTCGGCGACACGGGTGCCATGGGCGGCCACTCGCCGCAGCCGGTCGTTGATGCCGTGAACCACCGCATCGCCGAGCTGGGCGGCATCACCACCATGATGCCGACCGAGGATGCCGAATGGGTGGGGGCGGAACTGACGCGCCGGTTCGGCATGGACGCCTGGAGCTTCTCGCTCACCGCGACGGACGCGAACCGCTGGGCGATCCGTCTGGTACGCGCCCTCACCGGCCGTTCGAAGATCCTCTTCCACAGCTACTGCTACCACGGCAGCGTGGACGAGTCGCTCATCGTGGTCGGTCCCGACGGCGAGGGAATGAGCCGACCGGGAAACGTGGGGGAGCCGGTCGACGTCACGCTCACGAGCCGGGTGGCGGAGATCAACGACCTCGTCGGCCTGGAGCGCCAGCTGGCGCACGGGGATGTCGCGGCGATCCTCATCGAACCGGCCCTCACGAACATCGGCATCGTGCTGCCCGAGCCGGGCTACCACGAGGGCGTTCGCGCCCTGGCCACGAAGTACGGCGCGCTGCTCATCATCGACGAGACGCACACCTTCTCGGCGGGGGCGGGCGGAGCGACCCGGCTGTGGGGGCTGGAGCCGGACATCGTGGTGATCGGCAAGGCGATCGGCGGCGGCATCCCGAGCGGCGCCTATGGCCTCTCGGCCGAGCTCGCCGAACGCGCCCTCTCGCGCACCGACCTCGACCTCGTGGACATGGGCGGCGTCGGCGGCACCCTCGCGGGAAGCCCGCTCTCGGTGGCCGCCATGCGCGCCACCCTCGAGCACGTGCTCACCGAGGACGCGTTCGAGCGGATGATCGCCACGGCGACCCTCTTCACCGAGGGCGTGCGCGACATCATCGCCCGCCACGGTCTGCCGTGGTCGATCGCGCAGCTGGGCGCACGGGCGGAGTACCGCTTCGCCGCGCCCTACCCGCGCACCGGCACGGCGTCGGCGCTGAGCGCGGACCCCGAGCTCGAAGACCATCTGCACCTCGCCCTGGCGAACCGGGGCATTCTGCTCACGCCGTTCCACAACATGGCGCTCATGTCGCCGGCCACTGGCGAGGCGGATGTCGCGGCACACCACTCGGCGTTCGAGGCGGTCATCGCCGAGCTCCTCGACCGCACCCGCTGAGTCGCCGCGCGGGTCACGAGTCGGCGGGACTCGTCGCTTCCTTGCGCGAGCGCTGCTTGGTGAACTGCTCGTCCCGTGCGGCCTGCGGCGTGTCGACGCCCGGTTCGGGCACGATCGGGTCGTTCCACTGCTTGATCACGGCCCAGGCCACGGCGGTCGCCGGCACGGAGAGCAGGGTGCCGATGATGCCGCCGAGGATGGTGCCCGCGGTCAGGGCGACCAGCACGACCAGGCCGTGCAGCCTCAGCGACCTGCCGAGCACGACGGGGGAGAGGAAGTTGCCCTCCAGCTGCTGCACCACGACCACGGCGACGGCGACGATGATGGCGGTCGTGAGGTCGACGGTCACGAGCGTGACGAGGGCGGCGATGATGCCTGCCGCCGTCGCTCCCACGAGCGGGATGTAGGCGGAGACGAACACGATGATGCCGAGCGGAATGGCCAGGGGCACCCGGCAGATGAGCATCACGATGGTGAGCACCACGGCATCCACCAGCGCGACGATCGTCGTGCCGCGCACGTAGCCGCCGAGCGAGGAGATCGCGCTGTCGCCGCCGCGGCGCAGCTTGGCGTGCAGCTCCGGCTTGAACGGCTTGATGAGGAACGCCCAGATCATCGGGCCGTCCTTCATGAAGTAGAACAGCACGAGGATGGTGAGCACGCCGGCGGTGATGATCTCGATGGCCGTGGAGAGACCCTGCAGCGCGCCGGATCCGAACTGCGCGCTGGTCACGAACTTGACCACGTCGGCCTGGAAGCTGGCGAGCTGGGACTTGTCGATGTTGAGCGGGCCGTTCTGCACCCAGTCGAAGACCGCGTTGACGCCGGAGGCGACGGATTTCTGCAGGCTCGTGAACTGCGACTGCACCTGCAGCACCGCGATCGTGATGATCCCGCCGAACACCGCGACGCCGGCGAGCAGCGAGATGATCGCGGCGATGATGCGGGGCATGTGCTTCTCGAGCACGCGCACCAGCGGCCGGAACGCCGACGCGATGATGAGCGCGATCAGCACGGGCACCACCACGAGCGAGAGGTCGTTCGCCGCGAACACGATGAGCGCGAGCACGGCGAGCACGATGAGCGCCTGGGCGCACCGGGTGGCCAGACGGCCGAGGGCGTCCGTCCAGAGCACCCCCGGCGTCCGGGTCGCGACGGCGACCTCCGTCACATTCTGGGGTCGTCGTCTTCCTAGCATGGTGAGGAGACTACCCGGAGGTCAGTCCTTCTCCTGGTTCTTCAGCGCGATGCCGAGCGCGAAGAAGGTGGGGGCCCAGTGACCCACGAAGATGCCCCAGCGGTCGGACTGGCTCTTGTCGTCGCCCGGCTTCACGCGGGAGAGCAGCCAGGCGCCGAAGGAGAGGCCGATCGAGACGAAGCCGCCGATGTAGGCGTGGCGGCTGCGGATGCCGACACCGCTGAGGAATGCGACCGGGTCGAACGAGGCTGCGGTTCCGACGGCCGCCTCGGCCTTGCCGCGGGCGTCGCTGACGATGCTGTCGAGCTGGTCGCGCCCGTCGTTGATGAAGTCGTTGTTGGACATGATCTCTCCCTGGGGTCGATGGTGATCTCCGCGGGACGGTAGACCGGCGATTCTCTTTGGCGACCCCGTTGCGGTTTGCGGGGGAGTGTGCATCGCGGGCGGGCCCGACTACGCTTGCGAGGCCCACCACAGCGTGGTGTCGCCGTAGTCCTTGCGGCGGTCGGGCTCGATGCCCTCCGGCCACGCCGGCTCCGGCGAGCGACTGCTGCGCTCGACGAGCACGATCGCGCCCGGCGCCAGGCGCGCTGCGAGCGACTCCAGGGCGTGGCCGAGCTCGGTCTCGCCCACGTCGTAGGGCGGATCGAGCACCGCGAGATCCCAGTCCTCCGCATTCGAGTCGAGGAACGACTGCACGGGCTGTGCCGAGACGTCGATGCGCGGCTCCGATCCCCGCGGCGCCTGCCTCAGCACGGCCGCCGCGTTCGCCCGGCACACCCGGGCGGCCGCCTGGTTGCGCTCGACGAGCTGCACGCGCGCCGCCCCGCGGCTGGCCGCCTCGAGGCCGAGGGCGCCGGTGCCGGCGTAGAGGTCGAGCACGCGGCATCCGGCGATCGCGTCGCGGGCGTCGAGCGCCGAGAAGATCGCCTCGCGCACCCGGTCGCTGGTGGGGCGCGTGCCGGTGGGCGGCGTCGCGAGCGCGATGGAGCCGGCGAACCCGGCGATTATGCGAGTCATCAGGCCGAAAGCCTATCCGTGCGCCGCCCGGCCCCTCCCGGAGCGGCGACCACGGTTGTTCACCCTGCGACGTTAACCTGAGCGCATGGCTGACTTCCGCAGGCCGTTCCGCGCCCTCACCTTCCGGCCCCGGCCCGCTCCGAAATCCGTCGAGCCGGAGGGCGAACAGCACCCGGAGGCTCCGCGCAAGAGTCTCGTCAACAGTTCGATCTACCGGGACGGGCACCGGATCGCCAGCCCCGCGACCCTGGCCGAGACCTATGCTGCGCTCGACTCCAACCCGGATGCGATGGCCTGGATCGGACTGTACCGACCGACCCCTGAGGAGATCACCTCCCTCGCGAGCGAGTTCGGACTGCACGAACTCGCGGTGGAGGACGCGATCCTCGCCCACCAGCGACCCAAGGTCGAGCGCTACGGCGACACCCTCTTCGTGGTGCTGCGCGCCGCCCGCTATCTGGATGCCCGCGAGGAGGTCGAGTTCGGCGAACTGCACGTCTTCATCGGCCCGAACTTCGTGATCACCGTGCGGCACGCGGAGAGCCCCGACCTCTCCGTGATCCGCACCCGGCTGGAGCAGACGCCGGAGCTGCTGGCCCGCGGCACCGAGGCCGTGCTCTACGCGATCCTCGACGCGGTGGTCGACGGCTACGAGCCCGTCGTCTCCGGTCTGTCGAACGACATCGACGAGATCGAGACCCAGGTCTTCGACGGCGACCCGAAGGTGTCCCGGCGCATCTACGAGCTCTCCCGCGAGGTGATCGACTTCGAACGCGCCGCCCGCCCGCTCGTGGGCATCCTCGACACCCTCTCCAACGGGTTCGCGAAGTATCACATCGCCTCGGACCTTCAGCAGTACCTGCGGGACGTCGCCGACCATGTGGTCACGGTGGTGGACAGGGTGGAGGAGTTCCGAACGCTGCTGCGCGACATCCTCACCGTCAACGGCACGCTCGTGGCACAGCGGCAGAACGACGACATGCAGAAGGTCAGCATGGCCAGCAACCAGCAGGCGGTGGAGGCGCGCAAGATCTCCGCCTGGGCGGCCATCCTGTTCACGCCTTCGATCATCACCGGCATCTACGGCATGAACTTCCAGAACATGCCGGAACTGGCATGGAGATACGGCTACCCGATCGCCGTGGGCCTGATGGTGCTCGTCGCCGTCACCCTGTTCGTGATCTTCCGCAAGCGGAAGTGGCTGTAGCCGTTAACCTGAAGGGGTGGATTCCGCCCTCGACGTCTCGCTCGCGACCGTGCTGGGCGGGCGCACGGCGTCGGCGCTGCAGAAGGGTCTCGGACTCGTCACGGTCGGCGACCTGGTCTCGCACTACCCCCGTCGCTACGCGCGCCGCGGAGAGCTGACCGCACTCACCCAGCTGCCCATCGACGAGTCGGTCACGATCGTGGCCGAGGTGCTGGAGGTGCGGGAACGGCCGATGCGGGCCAAGCACGGATCGATCCTCGAGGTGCGGATCAGCGACGGCAAGGGAATCCTCACCCTCACCTTCTTCAACCAGGCCTGGCGCGCCAAGGACCTCCGGCCGGGCGCCCGCGGCATCTTCGCCGGCAAGGTGAGCGACTACCGCGGCTCCCTTCAACTCGCCCATCCCGACTACGAGCTGTTCGAGGACGACCAGGAGCGCGACGCCGAGGCCGCGAAGGCCTGGGCGGAGCTGCCGATCCCGATCTACCCCGCCACCTCCACGGTCGCCTCGTGGCAGCTGCAGAAGGCGATCGGCGTCGTGCTCGACACGTTGCCCGAGCTTCCCGATCCGGTGCCGTTCGAGGTGCGGCAGGGCAGGAGGCTGGTGCCCTTCTCCCGCGCGATCGAGCTCATCCACCGCCCGCTCACCGATGCCGACTGGAACGTCGCACGCAAGTCGCTGCGCTTCCAGGAGGCCTTCGTGCTGCAGGCGGCACTGCTGCAGCAGCGCCAGGTGCTTCGCGAGCAGGCGGCGGTGGCGAGGGTGCCGAAGCCCGGGGGACTGCTCGAGCGGTTCGACGCGCGGCTGCCGTTCACCCTCACCGGCGACCAGCGCCAGGTGGGCGAGGAGATCGCCGCAGACATCGCCGCCACCGCGCCGATGAACCGGCTGGTGCAGGGCGAGGTGGGCTCCGGCAAGACGCTGGTGGCGCTGCGTGCGATGCTCGCCGTGGCGGACTCCGGCGGACAGTCGGCGCTCCTCGCGCCGACCGAGGTGCTCGCCTCGCAGCACCTCCGTTCGATCGCGGCGACCCTCGGCCCCGACCTCGCGCCGCTTGTGCGGCCGACCCTCATCACCGGCCAGATGCCGGCCGCCGAGCGCAGGAAGGCGCTGCTCGCCGCGGTCTCCGGCACCGCGCAGATCGTGGTGGGAACGCACGCGCTCATGGGCGACGCGGTCTCGTTCTACGACCTCGGTCTCGTGGTCGTGGACGAGCAGCACCGGTTCGGCGTCGAACAGCGCGAGGCGCTGCGGAGGAAGGGCGCCACCCCGCCGCACGTGCTCGTGCTCACCGCGACGCCGATTCCGCGCACGGTGGCCATGACGGTCTTCGGCGACCTCGACGTGTCGACCATCGCCGAACTGCCGAGCGGCCGCGTCCCCATCGAATCGTTCGTCGTTCCCCTCGCCGAGAAACCCGGCTGGGTGAACCGCGTCTGGGAGCGGCTGGCGGAGGAACTCGCGAAGGGCAGGCAGGGATTCGTCGTGTGCCCGGCGATCGACGCGAAGGTCGAGGAGACCGCCGACGAGCTGGAGGAGCCCGCCGCCGGTCCGGTGCGCAGCGTCACCGACGTGCTGGCCGAGCTCCGGCAGAACCCGCTGTTCGCCGGGCGGCGGATCCACCCGCTGCACGGCCGCATGAGCGGGGACGAGAAGGATGCCACCATGCGCGCCTTCGCTGCGGGCGAGATCGACGTGCTCGTCGCCACCACCGTCATCGAGGTCGGAGTCGACGTGCCGAACGCCTCCACCATGGTGGTTCTCGACGCCGACCGATTCGGCGTGTCGCAGCTGCACCAGCTGCGCGGCCGGGTCGGGCGCGGCGGGGTGCCCGGGCTCTGCCTGATGGTCACCGACGCCGAGGAGCTCACGCTGGCCCGCGAACGCGTGGAGGCCGTGGCATCCACCCTCGACGGGTTCGAACTGGCCAACAAGGATCTGGAGCTGCGCCAGGAGGGCGACGTGCTCGGCAGCGTGCAGTCGGGCGGGCGCTCGTCGCTGCGACTGCTGCGCGTGGCCCGTGATGGCGAGCTCATCATGGAGGCGCGCGAGCTCGCGCAGGGCGTGTTCGCGGACGATCCGGAGCTGGAGCGGCATCCCGAACTCGCCGCCGCGCTCGTGCGCAGGCTCGACGAGACCAGCCGCGACTTCCTGGCCAAGAACTAGCCGGCCGCGCCGCGCAACGAAACGGTAACAACCACCGGTTACAGTGAACTCATGAGCAGGATCGCCGTCGTCCCTGGTTCCTTCGATCCGGTGACCCTGGGTCACGTCGACGTGATCGAACGGGCGGCCGGACTGTTCGACGAACTGCACGTGCTGGTGGTGCACAACCCCTCGAAGACCCCGCTCCTGCCGGTGGCGCAGCGCGTCTCGCTGATCGAGCGGTCGATCGCCGAAGCCGGGCTGCCGAAGAACATCACCGTCACCTCGTGGAGCGTCGGACTGCTCGTGGACTACTGCACCGAGGTCGGGGCGAGCGTGATCGTCAAGGGCATCCGCTCGCAGGTCGACGTGGCCTACGAGACGCCCATGGCGATCGTGAACCGCAACCTCGCCGGCGTCGAGACCATCTTCATGCTGCCCGACCCCGCGCACGCGCACGTCTCCAGCTCGCTGGTGCGCCAGGTGGCATCCCTCGGCGGCGACGTCGCGCCCTACGTGCCGCGCGCGGTCGCGGAGTTCCTGCAGACGCCGTAGCGCACGCCGCGCCCCTCGTGCCGGTGGCAGGATGGAGGCATGTCCCTGAAACTCGGCTACAAGGCGTCCGCAGAGCAGTTCGACCCGAGGGAGCTGGTGGAGATCGCCGTCGCGGCCGAGGGCCACGGCATGGAATCGGTCACGGTGAGCGACCACTTCCAGCCCTGGCGTCACGAGGGCGGCCACGCGCCGTTCTCGCTCTCCTGGATGGCGGCGGTGGGGGAGCGCACGTCGACGGTGCAGATCGGCACCTCCGTGCTCACGCCCACCTTCCGCTACAACCCGGCCGTGATAGCCCAGGCCTTCGCCACCATGGGCTGCCTCTACCCGGGCCGCATCATGCTGGGGGTGGGCACCGGTGAGGCGCTCAACGAGATCGCCACGGGATTCCGCGGCGCCGGCGAGCAGGACTGGCCGGAGTTCAAGGAGCGCTTCGCCCGCCTGCGCGAGGCCATCGCGCTCATGCGGCAGCTGTGGACCGAGGACCGCGTGGACTTCCAGGGCGAGTACTACTCCACCCACGGGGCATCCATCTACGATCGCCCGGAGGTCCCGGTGCCGGTGTACGTGGCGGCGGGCGGGCCCGTCGTCGCACGCTACGCCGGTCGGGCGGGCGACGGCTTCATCTGCACGTCGGGCAAGGGCATGGAGCTGTACACCGAGGACCTCATCCCGGCCGTCAGGGAGGGCGCGGAGAAGGCCGAGCGCTCCTACGACGAGATCGACCGCATGATCGAGATCAAGCTCAGCTACGAGGAGACCGAGGAGGCCGCGCTCGAGAACACGCGGTTCTGGGCGCCGCTCGCCCTCTCCAAGGAGCAGAAGCACGACATCACCGACCCCATCGAGATGGAGAAGGCGGCCGACGCGCTGCCCATCGAGAAGATCGCCTCGCGCTTCATCGTCGGCTCCGACCCCGACACCGTGGTCGCCGCCATCAAGCAGTACGTGGATGCCGGGCTCAACCACCTGGTCTTCCACGCGCCCGGGCACGACCAGCGCCGCTTCCTCGAGCTGTTCGAGCGCGACCTGGCGCCGCGGCTGCGCGCGCTCTAGACCGAGCGCGGAGCACGACCTAGGAGAACCGGGCGACCAGCCGGTCGAGCGTCGCGGCCCAGCCCTGCTGCATGCCGGTCGCGAGTTCCGCCTCGGCCTCGTCGTCGGTGAGCCGCTCCGGCAGGGCCAGGGTGAAGACGAGTTCGGTGCCCGCCGCGGATGCGAGGAGGCGCACGGTGACGAGAGGCGCGGCATCCAGGTCGTCGAGGTCCAGTTCGGGCCAGCCGCCGACGGCGCCCCAGTGGAACACCAGCCCTTCGTCGGGGGCGAGGTCGCGGTAGACGCCGCCGGTGTAGTAGGTCAGTTCGTCGTCGATCACCATCAGGATCCGCCACTCGCCACCGACGCGGAGGTCGACCGTGGGCGCCTCCGTCTCGGATTCCGGTGTGGCGAACCAGCCGAGACGATCGGGCTCGGTCCAGGCGCGGAACACCTCCGTGGGCGGGGCGGGGATGCTGCGGGTGAGGGTGAATTCGCGATCGGTCACGGCCACGAGAGTACTCGCGGCGGCGGCGCGGGTGGGCCCGGCGAACGACGAAGGCCGCCACCGGGGCGGACCTCGGTGGCGGCCTCAGGTGCCGCTGTCATGACTGTCAGCGCTGCGGCGCGTGGTGGCGCAGCATCCGCTCGGCCGCACGCTCCCGCGCCAGCCTGGCCAGGTACTGCTCGGCCCGGCGCGCTCGGCGCTCACGGCTCGCGACCGCGCTCGGACGACGGCCCCACTTGATCAGGGCGACGCCCAGGTGCAGGGCTGCCCGGTCGATGAGCGCGACCGGTCGAGCGTTCGCGACCTGGGTGGGCGGGTGGTCGGTGCGAGCGGCCTCGGTGCTCGCGGCGGTGTTCATCGTGGCGTTCACGATCGGTGTTTCCTCACTGCTGGCGGCCTCCGGACGTCGCTGTAGACGGCCATCGGTCGACGGATGCCGCGTCGTGTGCGGCAGGGATGTGACGACACGTCAGTGGACGGTCGTGTGGGGTGGGTGATCCACGAGAGGGATCGGGCTTCGAGAGCGTCACCACCGCTGAACGGGTGGCAGAATCTGCTCCCCTAGGCGGTGAGGACGCCGACGAAGCCGGCGATACGGTTGCGGCTAATCGCCGTCATTCCATGAATGAACACGCTGGACTCCTTTCGTCTGTTGGCGTTCCACGACCGTATCCAAACTCACAGCGCATTCGCAAGGTCGGATTCCGTGTGTTGCCGAAACGAGATCAAACGGGGTCTCTTCCGTGTCGCTCAGCGTCGCCAGCGACTGGAGCCGGGGCGGTCGCGGTACAGGCGGATGGCAACTGCGGTGATAGCGGCCACGAAGAACAGAAGCATGATCACCGCGATGGGGATCCAGCCGTGACGCCACAGATAGCGTGCGAACGGGACGAACACCAGGGTCGCGAATGCCACGTAGACGGCCGCCATGGACCGCTGCCCGCGGAACTGATGCTCTCGAAGCGCGGCGATGTCATCCGCGGTGTCGTACTCGCGAGGCTCGCTCATTGCCACCATGCTCGTCCCGATTCCGCGCCCGTCAATGGCCATGGTTCTTGCGCTCACCCCCACGGACGCTGCTCGTTGCGCAGTTGTGGTCGCCTGGCTGCGTCCCAGGGCGCCACTACTGCGCAATGAACGCGGGCGTAGCCTTGGCGAGCCTTCGACGGCAACCTCGGTGTCGAGGTGCTCGCGGACGTCGAGGACCCGGGCCACGTCGTGCTCGTCGAGCACTGGGCGAGCCTCGAGGCGGAAGACGCGTACCGCGCGTGGCGCGCGAGCGAGGGCGAGAGCCCGCTCGCGCCGCTCCTCACGGGCTCGCGCACCCTCACCCGCTACCGCGACTGAGCGAACCGGCCGGGCGCGGGAGAATGGGGGGATGACCCCGCCCAACGGCGCCCCGAACGCCGGCGCAGCGCACATCGGCTACGCAGCGATGCTGGAGCAGTTCCACCCCACGGAGGCCATCGAGCTGAGCGCGCTCGCCGAGCGCCACGGATTCCGCGGCGTGATGGCCGCCGACCGCTTCCAGCCGTGGGTTCCGCGGCAGGGGCAGGCGTCGTTCGTGTGGAACGTGCTGGGCGCCCTCGGGCAGGTGACCGCGGGAGACCTCGGGACCGGGGTATCGGTGCCCACCTTCCGCTGGCATCCGGCCATGATCGCGCAGGCGAGCGCCACCCTCGCGGCCATGTACCCCGGGCGACACTGGCTGGGCGTCGGCGCGGGCGAGGCGATCGACGAGCACATCACGGGCGCGTACTGGCCCGAGACCTCCGAGCGCATCAACCGCATGTTCGAGGCGATCGAGGTGATCGGAAAGCTGTTCACCGGCTCGCTCGCAGGGCGGGACGTGAAGCACGCCGGCACCTACTTCAAGCTCGAGTCGACCCGGCTGTGGACGATGCCGAGGACGCCGCCGCCCGTGCTCGTGGCCACGGCCGGGCCGGTGACGGCGAAGCGCGCGGGGCGTTCGGTCGACGGGCTGATCGTCGACGGCGCGCCCTTCGACAAGATCGCGGGGCTGCTCGACCGCTTCCGCGAGGGCGCGCGGGAGGTGGGCAAGGATCCGGCGCGCGCGCTGAACGTGCTGCGGCTCCACCTCAGCTGGGCCGAGACCGGCCCCGAGGCGATGACCAACGCGCTCACGGAGTGGCCGAACGGGGGCATGCGCTTCCCGCGCAGCGACATCCGTTCCCCGTTCGAGTTCGAGCAGCTGGCCAAGCTCGTGCGCCCGGAGGACTTCGAGGGCCGGATGCTGGTGAGCGACGACCTCGACGCTCACCGTGCCAACATCCAGCGCTACCTCGACCTCGGATTCGACCGCGTGTACCTGCACAATGCGGGCCGCAATCAGCGCGAGTTCCTGCGCGTCTTCGGGCGCGACGTGCTGCCTAAGCTTGTGGTGTGATGCTCACCGTCTTCGCCCTGGAGGGCATCCCCGAGGTCGTGCCCGGCGACGACCTGACCGAGCTCATCGGCGACGCCGCCGAGGGGCTGCTGCGGGAGGGCGACATCCTCGCCGTCACCAGCAAGATCGTCTCCAAGGCCGAGGGTCGGGTCATCGCCGCCGAGGACCGCGAGCAGGCCATCACCGACGAGACGGTCCGCGTCGTCGCGACCCGCGCGCACCCGGGGGGCGTGACCCGCATCGTGGAGAACCGGCTCGGCATCGTGGCCGCGGCAGCCGGGGTGGATGCCTCCAACACTCCGCACGGCACCGTGCTGCTCCTTCCGCTCGACCCTGACGCCTCCGCAGCGCGCCTCCGCGACGGCCTCAGCCGCCGCTTCGGGCTCCGGCTCGGGGTGATCGTCACCGATACCCTCGGTCGCGCCTGGCGCGAGGGCCAGACGGACGTCGCGATCGGATCCAGCGGCGTGCGCCCGCTCGACGACCTCCGCGGCACCCGCGACACCCAGGGCAGGGTGCTGGATGTGACCTCTCCCGCCGTCGGCGACGAGATCGCGTCGGCCGCCGACCTGGTCAAACGCAAGAGCGCGGGGCTCCCCGTGGCCGTCGTGCGCGGCCTCGACCACCTGCTCGACGACTCGGCCCCCGGCGCCCGCACGCTGGTGCGCTCGGCCGAGAAGGACATGTTCCGGCTGGGCGCCGACGAGGCGTTCGCCGCCGGCTTCGAGGCGGGTCGTCGTGGTTAAGGCCTACGGCGGCGAGGGGGAGAATCGTCCCCCCACGACGACCGGCCTGCGCAGGACCGGCAAGCCGCACCCCGACGCGCACACACCCGAGCCGACGACCGAGTGGGTGGTCGTCATCCCGGTGAAGGGCACGGCCGGCGCGAAGAGCAGGTTCGGGCCGGGGGACCACACCGCGCTGGCCCTGGCCCTCGCCCTCGACACCGTGGAGGCGGCGCTCGCCACGCCCGCGGTGAGCGGGGTGCTGGTGGTGACCTCGGTCGCGGCATCCACCGTCTTCGACCAGACCGAGGCTCTCGTGCTGATCGAGGAGCAGCCGATCGGGCTCGCCGGGGCGATCGCTCAGGGCATCGAGACTGCGGTGGCCATGGGCGCGCCCGGTCGCGGCGTCGCGGTGCTGCTCGGCGACCTGCCCGCGCTCACCCCGGGAGAGCTCGGCGAGGCGCTGGATCTCGCACGCGCCACCGACCTCGCGATGGTGCCGGATGCCGCGGGCACCGGCACCACCCTCATCACCGCCGCCGACGGCGCGACACACCGTCCCCGGTTCGGCCCCGGGTCGGCCGCCGCCCATCGTGCCGAAGGCTACCTCCCGCTGGACCTCCCGGCCTCCTCCGGCCTGCGCACCGACGTCGACACGCTCGGCGGGTTCGCCGACCTGAAGGGGCGGCTCGGGCCGCACACGACCGCCGAACTCCCGTGAGCGAGGCCCGGCTGCACCGCGTCGCCGTGCTCGTGCTCGAGGGGGCGAAGCCGCTGGACGTGGGGATCCCGGCACAGGTCTTCACCACGCGCGCGAGCATGCCGTACGAGGTGCGCGTCTGCGGGGCCGCTGCGGGCGTGGTGGCGGGCGGGGACGGCCTCGCCTACCAGGTCGCGCACGGCCTGGAAGCGCTGGAGTGGGCGGATATCGTCTTCATCCCGGGGCAGCGCTTCCCCGACCGGGAGATCCCTCCTGACGCGGTGCTCGCCGGGCTCATCGCCGCCCGCGCGCGCGGTGCGCGTCTCGCCGCGATCTCGACGGGGGCGTTCGCTCTCGCCGCGACCGGACTTCTCGACGGCAAGCGCGCGACCACCCACTGGCATTACGCGCGGGCGTTGGCCGAGCAGTATCCGCTGGTCACCGTCGACGAGAACGTGCTGTTCGTGGACGAGGGCGACGTGCTCACCTCGGCGGGGGCGGCATCCGGAATCGACCTGTGCCTGCACATCCTGCGGGGCGATCTCGGGGTCGCCGGTTCCAACCACGCGGCCCGGCGGCTGGTGGCTGCCCCGTACCGGAGTGGAGGGCAGGCCCAGTACGTGCCGCGCACCGTGCCGGAACCGCTCGGGGAGCGCTTCGCCGCCACCCGCGAGTGGGCGCTCCATCGGCTGGGCGAGCCGCTGACCCTCGCGGTGCTGGCCCGGCACGCGGCGGTCTCGCCGCGCACCTTCTCGCGCCGTTTCGTCGACGACACGGGGTACACCCCGATGCAGTGGGTGATGCGGGCGCGCATCGACCGGGCACGGGAGCTGCTGGAGCTCTCGCAGCTCGGGGTGGAGCAGATCGCCGCCGACGTCGGGCTGGGCACGGGCGCCAACCTGCGGCAGCACTTCCAGCGCATCCTGGGCACCACTCCGAGCGAGTACCGGAGCACCTTCACCGGCGGTGAGTAGTGCTGGCGCGATCCTTTCGAACCATGGCGTGCTCGCCGCTGTCCGACGGCGCCCGATCGAGCGAATCTGGTGCGGTCAACGAAAGGACACACCCATGACCCGCATCGCCATCAACGGTTTCGGACGCATCGGGCGCAACGTTCTGCGCGCCATGCTGGAGCGCGGCAGCGACCTCGAGGTCGTCGCCGTAAACGACCTCACCGAGCCGGCCGCCCTCGCCCGTCTCCTCGCCTACGACTCGACGGCGGGCAGGCTCGGCCGCCCGGTCACCGTGGAGTCGGATTCCCTCGTCGTGGACGGGCGTCGCATCCGCGTGCTCGCCGAACGCGACCCCGCCGCCCTTCCCTGGGCGGAGCTCGGCGTGGAGATCGTGCTCGAGGCGACGGGACGCTTCACCGCGGCCAAGGACGCACGCGTGCACCTGGATGCCGGCGCCCGCAGGGTGCTCGTGAGCGCCCCCTCCGACGGGGCCGACGTCACCCTCGCGTTCGGAGTCAACTCGCAGGCCTACGACCCCGCCGTCCACACGATCGTCTCGAACGCCTCCTGCACGACGAACGCCCTCGCGCCGCTCGCGGCCGTGCTGGACGATCTGGCGGGCATCGAGCACGGGTTCATGACCACCGTGCACGCCTACACGCAGGAGCAGAACCTGCAGGACGGCCCGCACCGCGACCCGCGGCGTGCGCGTGCGGCCGGCGTGAACATCGTGCCGACCACGACCGGTGCCGCGAAGGCGATCGGGCTGGTGCTGCCCCGGCTGGCGGGAAGGCTCTCGGGTGACTCGATCCGGGTGCCCGTGCCGGTCGGCTCGATCGTGGAGCTGAACACGACCGTGGCGCGGGACGTCACGCGGGATCAGGTGCTGGAGGCCTACCGTGTCGCGGCCGGGGGCGTGCTCGCCGGCATCCTGGAGTACACGGACGATCCGATCGTCTCCTCGGACATCACCGGCAACCCGGCTTCCTCGATCTTCGACTCGGCGCTCACCCGGGTGGACGGCCGGCACGTGAAGGTCGTCGCCTGGTACGACAACGAGTGGGGCTTCTCCAACCGCGTGGTGGACACCCTGACCCTCCTGGCCCCCTGACCCAGCCCCGCCCCGCCCGTCCCCCCCATCCGCGAGGGGCCTTAGATGGTCGCTTGTGAGGCCCTCAAAGCGGCCATCTAAG
>CBIHRK010000006.1:0-210680 GCA_966212465.1 uncultured Lacisediminihabitans sp. | reverse complement strand
TGGGGGGTGCGCCGGAGCATGGCCGTCAGGTATTTGGCCTCGCCCCCGGTTTTACCTTGGTGGGGGCGACTACACTTTCGTCGCCCGCACCTTTCTTTTTCGCAAGCAGGCAGGACTCATGAGCGGCTCCCTCAACATCACCTCGGCGACGGTCGACCCCGCGCTGCTCGACCTTCCGTGGAACCTGCCGCTGGAGGTCTGGCCCGAGTCGTCGATCGCCGCGCTGCCGAAGGGCATCTCGCGGCACCTCGTGCGTTTCGTGCACCTCAACGGCTACGTGGTCGCCATCAAGGAAACCTCGGCCGAGCTCGCACGCCGCGAGTACGAGATGCTGCGCACGCTGCAGAAGCTCGACGTGCCGTGCGTCGACCCGGTGGCCGTGATCACCAACCGCACGGATGACGACGGCAATCCGCTCGAGTCGGTGCTGGTGACCCGGCACCTCAAGTTCTCGCTCCCGTACCGCGCCCTCTACTCGCAGACGCTGCGCCCGGACACCGCCACGCGTCTCGTCGACGCCCTCGCCGTGCTGCTCGTGCGTCTGCACATCATCGGGTTCTTCTGGGGCGACGTCTCGCTCTCGAACACGCTATTCCGGCGCGACGCCGGCGCCTTCGCCGCCTACCTGGTGGATGCCGAGACCGGCCAGCTCTACAACGGTCTCTCCAACGGCCAGCGCGAGAACGACCTGGAGATCGCCCGGGTGAACATCGCCGGCGAGCTGCTCGACCTGGCCGCGGGCGGACGGCTCGACGAGGAGGCCGACCCCGTCGACGTCTCCAACGGCATCGTGGCCGCCTACCGCACGCTCTGGAGCGAACTCACCGGCTCGGAGTCGTTCTCCTCCAGCGAGCGGTGGCGCATCAATGAGCGCGTCGAACGACTCAACGAGCTCGGCTTCGACATCGAGGAACTGGCGATCAAGACCGACGACACGGGAAGCCAGGTGCGCATCCAGCCCAAGGTCGTGGATGCCGGGCACCACCAGCGCCGCCTTCTGCGTCTCACCGGGCTGGACGCGCAGGAGAATCAGGCGCGGCGGTTGCTCAACGACCTCGACTCGTACACGGCGACGTATCGCAAGCAGGGTCTCGACGAGGAGATGGTGGCGCACGAGTGGCTCGCGCAGGTGTTCGAGCCGGTGATCCGCGCCATCCCGAAGGAACTGAAGGGCCGACTGGAACCCGCGGAGGTGTTCCACCAGCTGCTCGACCACCGCTGGTACATCTCGCAGAACGAGAATCGCGACGTGCCTCTCGCGGAGGCGGTCACCTCTTACATCGACAACGTTCTGCGGCACCGCCGCGACGAGGCCACCGTGATCGAGCCGCCGACCGGCACGATCACGCTGCCCATCGCGGTCGTCGACGAGGACGACTGGCGCGCGAAGGTGTAATGGTCGCTGAGGCACTCGAAGCGAGCGCCCCCTTCGCGAGCCTCAGGGACCGGTCGCTGAGGCACTCGAAGCGCGGTCGCTGAGGTCCTCGAAGCGGCCCGGCCGCTAGACCAGCATCGAGAGCGGATGCTCCATCCGCCGCTTGAAGGCCGCCATCCACTCGGCTCCGACCGCGCCATCGATCACGCGGTGATCCGCCGACAGCGTCACCGTCATCACGGTGGCGACCGCGAGCTCGCCCGCGTCGTTCACCACCGGCCGGGGGGCCGCGGCACTGACCGCGAGGATCCCGGCCTGCGGCGGGTTGAGGATCGCCGAGAACTCATCGACCCCGTACATGCCGAGGTTCGAGACCGAGAAGCTGCCGCCCTCCAGCTCGTGCTGCTGGATCCGGCCGGCCCGCGCCCGCTCGGCGAGCTCCGCTACGGCGGCGCTGAGCTGCCCGAGCGAGGCGGTGTCCACCCCGCGCACCACCGGCGTGAGCAGGCCGCCCTCGACGGCGACCGCGACCGCGATGTCCACGGAGTGGAAGCGACGCAGGTGGTCGCCTCCCCAGATCGCATTCGCCGCGGGCACGTCCACGAGGGCCCCCGCCACCGCCTTCAGCACGAAGTCGTTGACCGAGATCTTGCGCTCGGCGCCCTCATTGATCTCGCGGCGCAACGCCAGCAGACGGTCCACGGTCACGTGCGCCGTGAGGTAGAAGTGCGGCACCGTGGTCTTGCTCTCGGTGAGCCGACGGGCGATCGCCCGCCGCATGCCGGTGAGCGGGATGTCGTCGTAGGCCGCGTCCGCGGCGGCATGCACCGGTGCGGGCGCCGGAGCCACCGACGCCACCGAGACGGATGCCGGTGCACTCGGCACCGCGGAGAGCCCGTCGAGATCGCGGCGCACGATGCGTCCGCCCGGCCCCGTCCCCCGCACCGACGAGAGGTCGAGGCCGCGCTCCTTGGCGAGGCGGCGCACGATCGGACTCGCGAAGACGCGGCCGGACGCCTCGCCGGCGGGAGCCTGTGGAGAGGCCGCCTGGGCCGCCCCGACCGCGGGCGAGGCGGGCACGTCGGACTCGACGGACACGGGAACAGGCGCGGCCGCCGCGTCGTCGGCGGGAGACACCCCCGCCGCCTCCAGAGCGGGCCCGACCTGATCGAGCCCCTCCCCCGGCGCGAGGATGACGGCGATCGGCGTGCCGACGACGAGCTGGTCGCCCGCGCGGGCGAGCAGTCGGCCGACCGTGCCCTCGACCTCCGCGGCGTATTCGACGACCGCTTTCTCGGTCTCGATCTCGGCCAGCGGATCGCCCACGGCGATCGCCTGACCTTCCTCGGCCAGCCAGCTCTGGATGGCACCCTCGGTGGCATCGGCGAGCACGGAGGGCATCCGCACCACGGTGGCCATCAGCGACCACCCAGGGCAGCGCGCACGGCTTCGAGACCGGCGACGACCTCTTCGGTTCGCGCGATGGCCGCGCGCTCCAGCACCTTCGAGATGCTGGGGCTGGCCTCCCCGCCGGTGACCCGCGCGATGGGCTGGTCGAGCCAGTCGAAGTACCGGCGCTGGATCTCATCCGACAGCCACGCCCCGTAGGAGGTGCCGCGGGCACCCTGTTCCACGATCAGCACCGCGTTGGTCTTCTTGATGCTCTCGCCGATCGTGTCCCAGTCGATCGAGGCGCGGTCGAGCCAGCGCAGGTCGATGAGCTCGGCATCCATGCCCGTCGCCTCGATCGCTTCGAGGGAGTGCCCGACCATGGAGAGATAGCTGATCACAGTCACCTCGGAGCCCTGCCGCCGGATCGCGGCCCGCCCCGGGGGCAGGATGTAGTCGAGGTCGCCCTCGGGCACCGAGTCCGCCTGGCCGTAGAGGTCCACGTGTTCGATGACGAGCACCGGATCCTCCAGGGCGAGCGCCGCGTTCATGAGCCCCACGTAGTCGGCCGCGTTGGAGGGGGCCACGATGCGCCAGCCGGGGCTGGTGGCGAAGATGCCTGCCGGGTCCATGAGGTGCTGGGAGCCGTAGCCGGAACCCATGGCGACCTTGGTGCGCAGAACCAGCGGCATGGAGTTGTCTCCGCCGAACATGTGGCGCGCCTTGCCGATCTGGTTGAACACCTGGTCGGCCGCGACCCACATGAAGTCGGGGTACATGAACTCGACGACGGGACGGTAGCGGCCGTCGAGGGCCATTCCGCCGCCGAGACCGACGAAAGCGTTCTCGCTGATGGGGGTGCCCACGATGCGGTCGCCGCCGTACTTCTTGAAGAGGCCCTTCGTGGCGCCGTTCGTGCCGCCGTTGAGACGGTGCACGTCCTCGCCGAGCACGACGATGCGCTCGTCCTGCGCCATGCGGCGGTCCATGACCTCGGCCACGGCATCCACGAACTTCGTGTCGCGCCACGCCCCGGTGTGCTCGGCGGGGTCGGCGACGGTGAGTGCGTCGAGCTCTGTGCCGTCGCTGCGGATGCCGACATCCACGAAGTCGGGCTCCGGCCACAGCTCGGGCCGGATGCGTCGCTTGCCCGGGTTCTCCGGGTCGGCCTCGATGAGGCCGGCGAGCGCGGCCGCCATGGCCGCCTGCGCCTGCTCGCGCACACCGAGCGAATCGGCGTCGTCGAGGAGCCCGCGTGCGCGCATCTCGCGGTCGACCCGGGCGATCGGGTCGCGCTCGCGCCAGCTCGCCTCCTCCTCCTTCGTGCGATAGCCGAAGGCGCTTCCCGGGTAGGGCCCGTTCTGGTGGAAGAAGCGGTAGACCTGGGCTTCGATCACCGTCGCGCCGTCGCCCGCGCGCATGCGTTCGGAGGCCTCGAGGGTGGCCAGGTGCACGGCGAGCGGGTCCATCCCGTCGACGCGCCAGCCGGGGATGCCGAATCCCTGTCCACGCACCGAGAGCCGCGGGTCGGCGACGACGTCGTCGATCACCGTGGAGACGGCGTAGAGGTTGTTCTCGATGAAGAACGCGAGCGGCAGCTTCCACGCCGCGGCGAGGTTCATCGTCTCGAGCACGGACCCG
The DNA here is from genome assembly GCA_966212465.1 of uncultured Lacisediminihabitans sp. Lineage (GTDB taxonomy): Bacteria > Actinomycetota > Actinomycetes > Actinomycetales > Microbacteriaceae > Lacisediminihabitans. Next base: position 206,275 of record CBIHRK010000006.1, on the reverse strand, counting down.
ATCTGGCTCGAGCCGTCCCCGAAGTAGCTGATGGTGAGGTCGCGCGAGCCGGAATGCTTCTGGGCCCAGGCGTTGCCCGCACCGAACGGCACGCCGCCGCCGACGATCGCGTTGGTGCCGAGAGCGCCCGCCTCGAGCCACTGGAGGTGCATCGAGCCGCCGCGGCCGCCCGAGAAGCCCTGCTTGAGCCCGAGGATCTCGGCGAGCGTGCGCAGGAGGAGCGCCTGAACGTCGTCCGAGATCAGGTTCCTGAGGTCGAAACGGCCGTCGGTGAGGTGGGTGAGCGCCTTGGCCAGGAACTGGTGGTGCCCGCGGTGCGAGCCGGTGACGCCGTCGGCGGTGCCGAGTCCGATGATGGATCCGACGGCCCCGCCCTCCTGACCGATGCTGGAGTGCGCGGGACCGTGCACCAGCCCTTCGCCGGCCAGTTCGAGCACCGTCTCCTCGAACGCGCGGATGAGGTGGAGCTCGGCGAGCATGCCGCCCAGCAGTTCCGGATCGGCCGCCTTCCAGTCCTGATCGGTGGTGGTGAGCTCGACCCAGTCGACCCCCGTCTCCAAACGTCGTCGTTTCGGCATTGTCCCGATCCCTCTTCCCGCGGCGCGCTGCGGTGCGCGCAGGTCGCGTGAGAGCAAGCTACCTGCATATTGAATCCAATGCAAGGAATATCAGCGCAGATCACTGGCATTACCCGGCCTACTGCGCAATGATGTATCCAATGTCTCGACGAGGAGGGCGGCCATGACCAACGGAATCCCCGGTCTGCGCGGAACGGACCACATCGGCATCACGGTCCCCGACCTCGATGCGGCCGAACGGTTCCTCGTCGACGTGATCGGCGCCCAGCCCGTCTACACCCTCGGCGCCAAGCGGGCGGACGACGACTGGATGCAGGTGCACCTGGGCGTGCATCCCCGCACCGTGATCACCGAGATCCGGTTCTACCGGCTCGGCAACGGCTCGAACATCGAGCTGTTCCACTACGACGCGGCAGACGGCCAGGCACCGCAGCCGCGGAACAGCGACATCGGCGGTCACCACCTCGCCCTCTACGTGGACGACATGGATGCGGCGATCGCCCACCTGCGCTCGCACGGCATCGAGCCGATGGGCGAGCCCACCGCGAGCAAGCAGGCCGCGGAGGGTCAGCGCTGGCTCTACTTCCTCAGCCCGTGGGGCATGCAGTTCGAGCTCGTGAGCTACCCGCAGGGCAAGGCGTACGAGCGCGACGCGCCCGTACGCCTGTGGCATCCGGGGCACCCAGCGGAATGAGCACCCACTTCGCCAGAATGAAGGACATGCCCTTCGATCTGCCCGCCCACGGGTCCGCCGGAGCGCGGATCGCCTCGGAGCTCCGCCGCGCCATCCTCAGCGGCGAGCGCGCCCCGGGCGAGCGCATCCGCCAGGAGGACCTCGCCGACCGACACGGTGCGAGCCGGCTTCCGGTGCGCGAGGCCCTGCGGATGCTGGAGGCGGAGGGCCTCGTCACCCTCGTGGCCAACACGGGCGCCTGGGTGTCGAGCCTCAGCCTGGCCGAATGCGAGGAGATGTACCAGGTGCGCGAGCGGCTCGAACCCCTGCTGCTGCGCTACAACGTGCCCCTGCTCAGCGACGCCACCATCGACACCCTTGAGCAGCTGGCCACCGAGATGGAGCTGTCGACGGATGTCGAGCAGTTCCTCGTGCTCGACCGCGAGTTCCACCTCTCCTGCTACGGCGCCGCCGAGACGACCATGCTCGGCGACACCGTGCTGCGCCTGTGGAACCGCACCCAGCACTACCGTCGCGCCTTCACGCGGATGTTCCGCTCGGAGGGCGACCAGAGCGTGCACTACGAGCACCACCTCATCGCCTCCGCCATCCGGCGCCGCGACATCGAGGAGGCCGAAGTGCTCGTGAGCGGCCACATCCGCCGCACGCGCCTGGAGCTGGCGCGGCATCCCGAAGTCTTCGAGAACTGACCCCCTGAGAACGGAGCACACCATGGCGATCGCCACCATCAATCCCACGACGGGCAGCGTCGAGCGCGAATTCGAGGCCGACGACGCGGCGACCGTCGATCGCAAGATCGGCGAGGCGCAGTCCGCGTTCGAGGCGCTTCACGACACCACGTTCGCTCAGCGCGGCGAGTGGATGCGCGCCACCGCCGATCTGCTCGACGCCGAGCTCGAGCAGACCGCCCGCATGCTCGTCACCGAGATGGGCAAGCCGATCGCCCAGGCTCGTGCGGAGGTGCAGAAGTGCGCCAAGAACATGAGGTTCTACGCCGACCACGCCGAGGGCTTCCTCGCCGACGAGCCGCTCGCCGACCCGTCGAGCGTGGGCGCGTCGAGGGCATACGCGAGATATCAGCCGCTCGGCGTCGTGCTCGCGGTGATGCCCTGGAACTATGCGCTCTGGCAGGTGGTGCGGTTCGCCGCCCCCGCACTCATGGCGGGCAACACGGGCGTGCTCAAGCACGCCTCGAACGTGCCGCAGTCGGCGCTCTACCTGGACCGGGTGTTCGAGCGCGGCGGATTCCCGGCCGGCTCGTTCCGCTCCCTGCTCATCGGCTCGCGCGAGGTGCAGGGCGTGATCGAAGACGCCCGCGTCACCGCGGTCACGCTCACCGGCTCCGAGGTCGCGGGCCGCTCGGTCGCGGCGATCGCGGGCGGGCAGGTGAAGAAGAGCGTGATGGAGCTCGGCGGCTCGGATCCGTTCATCGTCATGCCGAGCGCCGACCTCGAGGCCGCCGCGACCACCGCGGTGAAGGCCCGCGTGCAGAACAACGGTCAGTCGTGCATCGCGGCCAAGCGCTTCCTGGTGCACACCGACATCTACGACGCGTTCGCCGCGCTGTTCGCGCAGAAGATGGCGGCTCTGGTGGTCGGCGACCCGATGGACGAGGCGACGGATGTGGGACCGGTGGCCACCGAATCCGGCCGCGCCGACCTCGCCGAGCTGGTCGACGACGCCGTCTCGAAGGGCGCGACGGTGCTCGCCGGCGGGGCCGCCGTCGACGGTCCGGGCTGGTTCTATCAGCCCACGGTGCTCAGCGACCTCACCGACGACATGCGGGTGGTGCTGGAGGAGACCTTCGGGCCCGTGGCCTCCCTGTACCGCGTCGCCGATCGCGAGGAGGCGATCCGCATTGCCAACCAGACCACCTTCGGCCTGAGCTCCGCGGTGTGGACCAACGATGCGGACGAGGAGGAGTTCTTCGTGCGCGAACTCGAGGCGGGTGCGGTCTTCGTCAACGGCATGACGGTGTCGTACCCCGAGCTGCCGTTCGGCGGCATCAAGGATTCCGGTTTCGGCCGTGAGCTCGCCGCAGAGGGCATCCGAGAGTTCTGCAACCTCAAGACGGTCTGGAGGGGCTGATGACGACGCTCGGATTCCTCGGAACCGGCACCATGGGGGCCGCGATGGCGAATCGACTCGTCGCCGCCGGTCACGACGTGGTGGTCTGGAACCGCTCCCCCGGCGCCGTGGACGCGCTCGTCACGGCGGGCGCGCGACGCGCGGAGACGCCGGCGGAGGCCCTTGCCGCGCCGTTCTCCTTCTCCATGCTCGCCAACGACGCCGCGGCGCTGGCGGTGCTCGGCTCTGCCGAGCTCGTCGCCGGCACCACCCACGTCTCCATGGCGTCCCTCAGCCCGGATGCCGTGCGCACCCTCGCGGGGCGGGCGGGCGAGGCGGGCGTGCGCTTCGTGGCGGCGCCCGTGCTCGGCCGGCCGAACCTCGCTGCGGACGGCCTGCTCAACATCCTCGCGGCCGGGGATGCGGCGGCGATCGCCGAGCTGGAGCCGTTCTTCTCCGCTCTCGGCCGGCGCACCTGGCCGCTCGGCGAGGATCCCGCGCGCGCGGCGGTGGTGAAGATCGCCATGAACTACAACATCATCCACGCGATCCAGGCGATCGGTGAGTCGATGACCCTCGTGGAGGCGAACGGCGTCGCCTCCGCCGACTTCGCGGAGCTGCTGAGCAATACGCTCTTCGGCGGGGTGGCGTACACGGGCTACAGCGACCTCATCGCGCGTCGCGCCTACCGTCCGGCGGGGTTCTCCATGGCGCTCGGCCGCAAGGATCTGGGCCTGGCCGAGGAGGTCGCGAGTGGGGCCGGGTTCGAGCTGCCCACCTCGGCCGTCATCCGCGGCCTCTTCGACGCCGCCCTCGCCGACGAGGAACTCGCGGAGAGCGACTGGGCCGCGCTGGCCGAGATGACGCGGCGGCGCCTGCCCGGCGGCACCGAAGGGACGGCGACGACGTGACCGACGGAAAGCGGATCGCGGTGCTCGGGCCCGGCGCGCAGGGCGCGGGGATCGGCGCCGATCTGATCCGTGCCGGACTCGACGTGACCTTCATCGAGCAGTGGCCCGACCACGTTGCCGCGATGCGCGCCCGCGGCATCGAGGTCCGCACGCCGCAGGGCACGACAGTCACCCCCGTCACCGCATACAACCTGTGCGAGGTCGCCACCCTCCGCGAGAAGTTCGACATCGTCTTCCTCGTGATGAAGGCCTACGACACGCGGTGGGCGTGCGAGTTCATCCTGCCGCTGCTGGCCGAGGACGGACTGGTCGTCGGTCTGCAGAACGGCATGAGCATCGACGACATCGCGGCCGTCGTGGGGCCGCACCGCACCATCGGCGCGGTCATCGAGATGGCCTCGAACATGTTCGAGCCGGGCATCACCAACCGCGAGAACTCCGCCGACACGGCCTGGTTCGCCATCGGCGCCTACGACGAGGCGGCGCGCGGTCGCGAACCCGAGGTATGGGAGGCACTGCGGCACGCGGGCACCGTTGAGATCTCCGCCGACATCCGTTCGTCCAAGTGGATGAAGCTGGTGGCGAATGCGGGAGAGCTGGTGCCCTCCGCTATCCTCGACCTGCCGCTGGCCGACGCGGTGAAGCTCCCCGGGGTGCGCGAGTTCATGGACCGGTGCTGCGTGGAGGCGGCGCAGGCCGCGGTGGCGGACGGCTGCCGGCTGGTTCCCGTGTTCGGACTCACCGAGCACGACGTCGAGTCGCCCGAGGTCTACGCACCCCGCCTGCTCGACATCGTGCTCGAGCGGTTCTCCTCGCCCACGACGCGCACCACGGTGCTGCAGGACTGGATGAAGGGCCGCAGGAGCGAGGTCGATCAGCTGAACGGGCTGGTCGACGTGGTGCTCCGGCGCGCGGGCGGCGCCGCCCCGGCCAACGCTCGCGCCGCCGAGATCGCGGCGCGCATCGAGTCGGGCGAGTTGCGCGCCGATCCGTCCAACCTGGCGCTGCTGGTGGGAGAACCGGTCGGCTAGACCCGGGATCCGGCGAGCAGGGCGTCGAGGTTGGCGATGCCCGGCTCCAGTTCGCCGGCCTCGATGCGGTGGGCGAGTTCGACGACCGCCCGGTTGGCGGGCGCCGCGCTGCCCAGCCGCTCGTGGGTCGACACGACGTGACCGTTGAGCTGGTCGACCTCGCTCCTGCGGCCCTTCATCCAGTCCTGCAGGATGGTGGTCTTCGAGTCGGGCATCACGAAGCCGCCGAGCAGGGTGTCGAGCAGCGTCTCCACCAGGCGGTCGCGGTGTCCGAGCGACTGCTCGGTCAGGCCGAAGATCGGCAGCACCGGGTTGCCGAGTGCCACCGTCGCATCGAGCGCCTCCTGACCGCTGCGCAGCATGAACGCCCGCATCTCCGGGATCGCCGCGGCTTCGACCATCGGCAGGCCGAGGATGGCGGTGGTCACGAGCGTGGTCGCGTTGCTGACCAGCTTCATCCACTTGGCTGCGCGGATGTCGTCGACCACCTCCACCGTGCCCGAATGCCGCAGGAGCGACGCCACCTCCTCCTCGCGGCCGTTCGTGGCCGGGTCGAGGCTGCCGACGGCGAACCAGGATCGCGGCTGCGCGGAGTGGCGCTCGACCACGCCGGGCTCGAACATCGCGGAGGTGATCTCGATCACGCTGCCGAGAGTGCGCTCGACGCCGACGACCTCCGCGATCACGTCGACGGTCATGCCGTTCTGCACCCCGACGAGCAGTCCGTCGCGGGCGAGCAGGGGTTCGATGAGCTGAGCGGCCCAGCGCGAGTCGTAGGCCTTCATCAGCATGAGCACGATGTCGAACGGCCGGCGCAGCGTGGCGACCTCGCACAGGTTGAGCACATGCACCGGGGTGACCGTCGTGTCGTCGGGGGTGATGATCGTCACCCCGTGCTCCCGCATGGCGTCGACGTGCGCGGGCCACTGCTCGATGAGGGTGACGTCGAGCCCCGCCCGGGTGAGGTCCGCTCCGATCGAGGCCCCGTTCGCCCCGGCACCCAGCACCGCGATCCGTGTCATCGTCGACTCCCGTCTGTTCAGTCTCATTGAACAGTACCGGTGCGGCTAGGTCAAACCCCGCATCGTCGCCAGCACATCGACCGCGGTGCGCACCCCCGCGCCCTCGGAGTGCCCGTGTGCGGGATCGCCGGCGCCGACCACGAGCCAGATGCCCCGGGTGGTCGCGTCGGTGTGGTTCACGTAGAGGTGCGGTCGCTCGGAGTCGAAGCAGAGCGAGTCGCCCGCGCGGAGCACGAAGCTCTCCTCGTCGAGCAGGAGGGTGAGCTCGCCCTCGATGATGTAGCCGTACTCGACGCCCACGTGGCGCATGAGCGGACCGTCGAGCGAGCTCGCACCACCGGGCGCGTACGTCGTCACGATCGGATCGGCCAGCGTGCTGTCCCCCACCGCGAGGCGCTCCCAGGTGACGCCGTTCTCCATCTGGACGACCGGGTTGTCCTCCCGCCGCTGCACCGGGGAGGCCGACGCGCTGTGCGGGGCGGACGCCGTGCGTGGCGACGGCGAATGCCCGAGCAGCTCGTCGATGGAGGCGCCGAGATGCGTCACGACGGCGTAGAGGGTGCTCACCGAGGGCTGGGTCTTGCCCGTCTCCACCTGGGAGAGCAGGCTCGGCGAGATTCCGACGGCGCCCGCGACCGAGCGCAGGCTGAGCCCTCTGGCCTCGCGCGCCGCGCGGAGCCCTGGGCCGAGTCCATCGGTCATGCCACACCCCCGAAGTGTTCGTTCCGTCATCGTATCGGCTCGCCTCGCCAACCCCGTCGGCTGGTAGTGTTCACTGAGAGCACACACGATGGAGGGTGAGCGTGGAACCGAGAATCGCGGTCGTCGGCGCGGGGGCGAACGGGGCCGGCATCGCCGCCGACCTCATCCGGGCGGGACGCGACGTCACGCTCATCGAGCAGTGGCCCGAGAACGTGCGGGCCGTGCGCGAGCGCGGCATCGTCGTCGAGATGCCCGACGAGACGACGGTCACGCCCGCCGCCGTTTTGGACCTGTGCGAGGTCGCCACCCTGCGCGGCACCCGGTTCGACGTGGTCTTCGTCGTGGTCAAGGCCTACGACACGCGATGGATCTGCGAGCTGATCAAGCCCTACCTCGCGCCGGACGGGCTCGCCGTCGGCCTCCAGAACGGCATGACCGTCGACGACATGGCCGAGATCCTCGGAGCCGAGCGCACGCTCGGCGCCGTCATCGAGATCGCGGCCGCGATGTTCACCCCGGGCGTGGTCGAGCGGCACACCCCGCCGAGCGGCACCTGGTTCGCCGTCGGCGGGCTGACGCCCGGGACATCCGCCCGGGCACACGAGATCACCGCCCTGCTCGCCGCCGCCGGCACCGCCGTCGTGGTCGACGACATCCGCTCCGCCAAGTGGATGAAGCTGGTCGTGAACAGCGCCGAGCTGGTCACCTCCGCCATCCTCGACCTGCCGCTGCTCGCCGCGGCGCAGGTGCCCGGCATGCACGACTTCATGCTGCGCGCGGGCAAGGAGGCGGTGCGCACCGCCGTGGATGCCGGCCACAGCATCGTGCCCATCTTCGGCATGACCGACGTCGACCCCGGCGATCCGGAGGGGTTCGTCGACCGGATGCTCGAGGCCGTCTACACGCAGTGGTCCCTCCCGCATACCAAGACCACGGTGCTCCAGGACTGGCAGAAGGGCCGCCGTGGCGAGGTCGATCAGCTGAACGGCTTCGTCGTGGCGGAGCGCGCCCGGCTGGGCGGCGAGGCGCCGGCGAACGCGAGGACGGTCGAGATCGCCCATCGCATCGAGAGCGGCGAGATCGCGGGCGATCCGGCCAACGCGGCGCTGCTGCTCGCCCCGCTCTAGCGGCCCGGGCCGCGGAGGCCGCGCTCAGACCCGGTCGTCGTGGCCGCCGAGGTAGTCGCGCAGGTAGGCGTCCTGCAGCTCGGGCACCCCGGCGAGCCCCGACGCGTCGAGACTGAAGCCTGCGCGCTCCAGGAGGTGGCTCCGCGACCGCTCCGCCCGGTCGGCGACCTCGGCCAGGTCCACACCGACGAGCCGGCCGTCCCACTTGCGCACCGCTCCCCCGACGAGCACCCCGCGGATGCTGGCGCGGTCGATGCCGTGCACTATCGTGGCGATCGGGTCGCCTGCGGGAATCACGACGGCATCCGCGAGGTCCACCAGGAGGAGGTCGGCCGCCATCCCGGGTGCGAGCGAGCCGATGGTCGCGGCCAGCCCCGCCGACTCCGCGCCCCCGGATATCGCCCAGTCGAGCACCTCGCGTGTGCCGAGACGGCGCGGCATCGGCCCGCCCGCCATCTTCTCGGCCGTGGCCGCCATCCGCTGGGTGAGCAGGGTCGCGCGCATCTGCGTGAACGGGTCGCCGGCGAGCGCGATCTCCACGTCGACGCTCAATCCCGGCCGGATCCCGCCGTCCATGACGCGCTGCACGGGCGGGTAGCCGCCCGCCAGACCGAGTTGCTCATCCGAGGTGGTGGCGAGCACGATCCGCACGCCGGCGGAGAGGATCGCCTGCCAGGCGGATTCCGTGAGCGAGGTGGCGTGGATCAGCGTGATGTCGGGTCCGAGCAGGCCGTCGGCTCCCAGCCGCGTCAGCTCCTCCGACGACCCGGCGCCCATCACGCCGTCCATGGTGATCGCGAGACCCCGGCTGCGCGCGAAGGCCAGGAGCTCCTCGACAGGGCGCACGCGCCGCATGTCGATCGCCATGCGGAGCGTCACGAGGGGCATGGCGTCGATCGTCGCGGAGAGCCGATCCAGGTCGTCGGGCCAGAGCCCTTCCCACTCCCCGGCGTTCGGGGGTGCGGAGGCGTGCACGGCACGGATCCCTGTCCGCTCGTACGCCCTCAGCACGGCGTCCGAGTGGGCGCGCGACCGGGAGTTGTGGCTGAGGTCCACCACGGTCGTGAACCCCGAGTCGAGCGCTCCGAGAAGGGCGACCGTGTCCCCGATCTCCATGTCCTCGGGACGGTAGTGGCGCGCGACGCCGTCGTGGGTCACGGCCATGTACTCCGGCAGGTCGGCGTCCGGGATCAACCGCCGGAGCGAGCCCTGCCAGCAATGGCGGTGCCCGTCGACGAAGCCCGGCATGAGCAGCATGCCGCGCGCGTCGACCGGCGTCGCCGAGTCGTTCGCCATCCCGACGCCGATCGCGGCCACCCGTCCGTCCGCGACGAGCAGGTCGCCGTGCTCGACATCGGGGCGACCCTCGGCGAGCGTGACGATGGTGGCGTCGCGGAAGAGGATCGGGCCGGGGGCGGGCGTCGTCATGGCGCCCCTAGTACTCGTTCGCCACGAACAGCTCCTGCGCCGGGAACTTGGTGAGGATCTCGGTGCCGTACTCCGTGACCACCACCTCCTCCTCGATCCGCGCAGCCGAGATGCCGTCCGCCGCCGGGCAGTAGGTCTCCATGGCGAAGACCATCCCCGGCCGCAGCTCGACCGGGTTCTCCAGGGAGTTGAGGCGCGAGATGATGGGCCGTTCGTGCAGCCCGAGCCCGAGCCCGTGCGCGAACTGGAGTCCGAAGGCGGCCAGCTCGTTCTCGAAGCCGAAGTCGACGGCCTTCGGCAGGGTGCGGGCGACCACGTCGCTGCTGACGCCCGGCTTGATGGCATCGAGCGCGCCATCCATCCACTCACGGGCCTGCTTGTAGGCGTCGCGCTGGATCTGCGTCGCGCTGCCCACGCCGAAGGTGCGGTAGTAGCAGGTGCGGTAGCCGTTGAAGGAGTGGATGATGTCGAAGAACGCCTGGTCCCCCGGCCGGATGATGCGGTCGGTGAAGTTGTGCGGGTGCGGGTTGCACCGCTCGCCCGAGATCGCGTTGACGGCCTCGACCTGATCGGAGCCGAGCTCGTACAAACGCTTGTTGGCAAGGGCGACGATCTCGTTCTCGCGGATGCCGGGCTTGAGCACGTCGACGATGTCCTGGTAGACGCCGTCCACCATCGCGGCTGCCTGATTGAGCAGCATGATCTCGTCCTGCGACTTGATCACGCGCGCGTCGAGCATGTGCTGCTGCGCGTCGGCCACCCGCAGGCCCTGGCGCTGCATCTCGAAGAGGAAGGGCGGCTCGACGATGTCGATGCCGACCGGCGCGTCGGCGACCCCTGCGGCGCTGAGCAGACCCTTGATCTCGGTGACCGCGTCGCGCATCAGTCCGGCGTCCGGTGCGACCGCCCCGCGGAAGCCGAGGAAGCCCGGCCTCCAGTTCTCCTCGGGCAGCCACTTCGAGTAGAGCTTGTGGTGCCGCACGGCGGATCCGAAGTCCCACAGGATCGGCTCCTCCCCCCGGGTGAGCAGGCAGTAGCGGATCATCTTGTCGCCGAGCGCTCCGCCGATCCAGGTCTGGGTCGTGTAGCGGATGTTGTAGAAGTCGAAGAGCAGGAAGGCGCCGCAGTCGCTCGCCTCGAGGGCCGCTTGCGCGCGTTCGACCCGGTAGCGCCTCAGGCGGTCGAAGTCGACGCGTTCCTCGTAGTCGACGCCCATGTGCCCGGGGGCTCCGATCGGGCGGTGCTGCGTCGTCATGTGGTTCTCTTTTCCCTCATCGTGGTCACTGTTCACTTAGACTGAACACTCAATCATCGTCCAGGGAGGCACCATGATCCGCCACATCGTCCTGTTCCGACTCTCCGCGACCGGCGCCGAGGCCCGCTCCCGCGATGCCGAAGGAATCCACGAGCGGCTGACCGCCCTGCTGGGCGTCGTGCCGGGACTCGTCGGCATCACGGTCGCGAACGACCTCGGCCGCGTCGACAGCCACTGGCACGTCGCCCTCGTCTCGGAGCACAGCACCTACGCCGATCTCGAGGCCTACCAGGCCCATCCGGCGCACGTCGCCGCCGCCGCCTGGATCTCCACCGTCGTGGACGGCCGCGCGATCGTGGACTACGAGCTCTAGGCCGGGGCTCACGCCGACTGCCAGCCCTGACCGCTCCAACCCCCGTCGACGACGACGGTCGAGGCGGTCGTGTAGGCGGACTCGTCGCTCACCAGCAGGGCGACCACCCGCGCCGCGTACTCCGGCCCGCCGATGTGGCCGAGCGGCGTGCGGGCGACGATCGCCTCCTCCAGACCCTGTGCGACCTCGTACTGCACGCCCATCATCGGCGTCGCCGTGAAGCCGGGCATCACGGTGTTCACCCGGGTCTTCGGGGCGAGTTCGATCGCGAGGGCGCGAGCCATGGCATCCACGGCCCCCTTCACGGCGGTGTAGGCCGCGTACGGGGCGAACCCGGCGCGCACGACCGTCGACGAGACGAACACGAGCGACGACCCCTCGGTGAGGTGCGGCAGCGCCGCCTGCGTGAGCAGGTAGGGCGTGCGCACGTGCACCCGCCACAGCTGGTCGAACTCCTCCTCGGTCGCATCGGCGAGGGGCGAATAGGCGAAGTGACCCCCGGCGTTGACGATGCCGTCGATGCGTCGACCGCCCTCGGTGGCCGCGGCCACGATCCCACCGGCGGATGCCGCATCCGCGAGGTCCGCCGAGAGCACCCGCACCCCGGCCGAACCGGCGAAGTGCGTCGAGTCGATGGTGCGCGACACGGCGAGCACCTCCGCGCCGTTCTCCGCGAGCAGCGCGGCGCTGGCGGCGCCGATCCCCGAGCTCGCCCCGGTGACTATGAACGACTTTCCGGACAGATCGATCTTCATTGATACTCCATCTCGTTGAGGGTGCTGATCGCGAGCGCGTCACACGGGCGTGACCGCTGTCACGCCTTGAGCGCCGCCGGCTGCCAGCCGCCCCCGCGTCGGGCGTCGGCGATCGTGTCGACGCGCTTCGCGTTCTCGAACAGGTACTCGTTGGTCTCGTGCGCCTGCTCGAGGATCCGTTTCACGTCGATCCCCACCAGAACGCCGTTCTCCTTGACGACCTTGCCCGCGACGAGCACGGTGTCCACCATCCCGGCGTGGCCGCTGTAGACCAGGGCGCCGTAGGGGTTGTTGCGCGGGTACATCCCGATGCTGTCAGCGCGCACCAGGATGATGTCGGCCTCCTTGCCCTTGGTGATGCTGCCGACCTTCTTGTCGAGGCCGGTCGCGATGGCGCCCTGCAGTGTGGCGAAGTCGACGACGTCGGCGCACTTCAGTCGCAGCTCGTCGGCGTCCGATGCCGCCTCGAGCGCATCGTTGTCGAGCGCGCGCTGGGTGCTGATGGTGGTCTTCATCGCGTGGAACATGTCCCCGCCGTTCGAGGTGCAGACGTCGATCGAGAGGCTCGGGCGCACGCCCACGTCGAGCAGCTTCCCCGTGGCCGGCCAGCCGTGACCCATCTGCGTCTCGATGTCGGCCGAGACGGATGCCGTGCCGCCGGTGTCCGCGATCATCTGGTACTCGTCCGGCGCGAGCGTGTTGCAGTGCACGTAGGTGACGTGCGGGCCCATGTAGCCGTTCTCGTACATCCAGGCGACGCCGCGGTGCTTGCCGAACTCGCCGTCACCGGCGTGCACGGTCACGCGCACGCCGAGCTTCTTCGCCATCTCCAGGTCGTGCACGTCCACCTCGGGCGTCACGTACTGGGGGCCGCGCGCGGCGAACGCGAGCGTGACCAGCTGGTCGTCGCTCTGGAAGTACTCCTTCTGCACGCGGAAGACGTCGTCGTCGTGGGGCACGTCGCTCACCACCTGCCACATGGTGGACCCGCCGCCGTGGGCGAACACCGACCGGCCGCCTGCCTCGAGCAGTCCCTGGATCGCGCCGTCCGCGTGCTCGGGGGTCTCCACGTTGTGCGACCAGTCGAGCATCGTGGTGATCCCGGCGTCGAGCGCCTCGACACGGCCGAGGAGGTTGCCGATGTAGGTGTCCTGCGGCCGGAACAGCTTCGACATTCCGAAGTGGATGCCGATGAAGTACTGCCCGAGCGACCAGTCCGAACCGACGTGGCGCAGCACGGACTGCCAGTTGTGGCGATGCGTGTCGATGAACCCCGGCAGCACGTAGTGATCCGTCGCGTCGATCACACGGGCGTCGGTCGCGTCGATCTCGGGCGCGACATCCACGATGATCCCGCCCTCGATCAGGATGTCGCCCTTCTCCAGGTCTCCCGTGGTCGGGTCCTGGCTGAGGACGGTGCCGCCCTTGATGACGATTCGTTCGGTGCCGAGGTAGCTGGCCATGGTGCGTTTCTCCTGCCGTCGTTGGTGGGTTAGTGGCTGTCGTCGTTCGCCGGGGGTCGCCCGGCGAGCACGGGTTGCGACTCGTCGGGGTCGGGGAGTCCGGGTTCGGGGTGGGCTGCGGGCGCCGCTCTCCGCACCCTGTTGCGGATGAAGAGGATGAGCCCGCGCAGGGTGAGGGCGAAGAGGATCACGGCGCCCTGCACGATGTCCTGGATCGACGTGGGGCCCCCGACTCCGGAGACCAGGCGGTCGAGCTGGGTGAGGAACAGGGCTCCCAGAGCCGACGCGATCACGCTACCGCGTCCGCCGGTGAGCGCCGTTCCGCCGATCACGACCGCGGCGATGCTCGGAAGCAGGTAGCCGGTGCCGACGTCGATGCTCGGCGACCCCTGGAAGGCCGCCAGCATGACGCCCGCGACGCCGTAGCAGAACCCCGCGATGGCGAAGGCGGCGAGGGTGTAGCCGGTGGGGCTGATGCCCGCGGCCCGCGCCGCCCGCGGCGAGAGCCCGACGGTGATGAACCGGCGGCCGAAGATGGTCTTCGTCGTCGCGAACGCCACGATCGCGAGCACGACCGCCGCGATCCACACCAGGTTCGGCACGCCGATGGTCTGACCGAGCGTGAACGAGGTGATCGAGGTGGGCGAGCGCGTGGCGTTCTGGCCGCCGCTGATGAGCAGCACGGTGCCGAGGGTCAGCCCGTTGACGGCCAGCGTCGCCACCAGCGGCGTCACGTTGAACCAGCTCACCGCGAGCCCGGTCACCAGCCCCGCGACCACGGTGGCCGCGATGGAGATCAGGATTGCCTGCGGCACGTTGCGATCCATGCCCGCCGCGATCGTGTTCTGGAGCATCGCCGCCAGCGACACCGCACCGGGAACCGAGAGGTCGATGCCGGCCTGCTGCACGATGATGGTCTGCCCGGCCGCGACCACGGCGAGCACCGCGGCGAACGGCAGCATCGACAGCAGCGCGGACGACGAGAGGCTGCCGTGGGCGAGCAGGGGGCTGAGCGCGGTGAGGGCCACCAGCGAGACGACCACGGTCGCGTAGCGCGATCCGAGGATCGCCTGGAAGCGGGCGGCCGCCCGCGAGCCTGACTTCAGACCGTCGTTGCTGGTCATCCTTCTACCGCCTGACTGCGTCGGATCCGCGAGAACACTGCTGCGCCGATGATGATGAGGAGTGCGGGCGACCACTGCTGCCAGGCCGGGCCGAGCCGGAGGAAGGTGGTCGCGGAGCCGAGTTCCTGCAGCAGGAGAGCGGCGAAGATCACGCCGAGGATCGAGCCTCGGCCGCCGAACACGCTCGTGCCGCCCAGCACCGCCACCGTCACGGTGACGAGGGTGAAGGAGAGTCCGGAGGTCGCGTCGCCGACACCGACGACGGCGGAGAGGATCAGGCCGGCGACCACGGCGAGCACCGCCGAGAGCGCGTAGGCCCCGACGAACGAGCGCTCGACCCGCACTCCGAGCGACAGCGCCTGGGTGACGGATGACCCGGATGCACGCAGCTCGATGCCGCTCCTCGTCTGCCGCAGCACGACCTCCAGCACGATGCCCACGACGAGCACCAGCAGGAACACGTAGGGCAACGAGCCCGTGCCCGCCACCCGCAGCCGCGCGAGCGGGCCGTCGATCGTGCCCCCGGGGGTCGAGCGCAGCAGCAGGGCCACGCCCTGCACCACGATCCCGGTCACCAGTGTGGTGAGCACCGGCGGCAGCCCCACCCGCCGGATGAGCACGGTATTGACGATGCCCACCACCACGGCGGCGACCAGCGCTCCGAGGATGCCCAGCGCGAACAACCCGGGCGAGACGGCAGCGCCCCCGAAATAGGAGGCCATCACGACGCCGAGACTGATCATCGGGCCGATCGAGAGATCGATCCCGCCCGTGAGCAGCACCGTCGACTGACCGTAGCCCGCGATCGCGGTCACCGAGGCGAGCACGAGCAGGTTGAAGATGCTCAGGGGCGAGAGGAAGCGTTCGTTCTGCAGACCCGTGAACACCGCGACGGCGATCACGAGGGCGACCATCACGACCGCGGGCAGCGAGTCGCCGCCGAAGAACCGGGATGCCGCGGTGCGCCCCTTCACGGTGCTCTGCGCGCTCACCTGGCCGATGTTCTGGGTCGTCGACGTGACCGCCGTCGACGTGATGGCGCGCTCCGAGAGGTCGTCGCCCTCGATGATCCTGGCGACCTGACCGCGGGAGAAGACGGCGACCCGATCGCAGAGGCCGGCGAGCTCGGCGGCATCCGACGACAGCACGATCACCGAGGCTCCCTCGCTCACGTACGACCGCAGCTGCTGGTAGATCTCGGCGCGGGCTCCCACGTCGACGCCGCGGGTCGGCTCGTCGGCCAGCAGCACGGCCGGCTTCGGCTCGACGATGCGACCGATGAGCACCTTCTGCTGGTTGCCGCCGGAGAGCTTGCCGACCTCGACGTTCGCCGACGGGGTGCGCACGTCGAAGCGGGAGATGATCTCCTTCGCGAGCGCCGACTCCTTCGAGTGGGAGAGCACGCCGGCGGTGGAGATCTGCGGGAGGCGCAGCAGGCTCGCGTTCTCGGCGACGGTGAGCGGCAGGAGCAGGCCCTCCGCGTGCCGGTCGCCCGGCAGGTAGTACACGCCTGCGCGCTGAGCGGCGGCCACGCTGCGGGCGGTGATGTCGCGGCCGGCGACCGAGATGGTGCCGGAGTGCTTCTCGAGGCCGCCGAGGGCGCGCATGAATTCGCGCTGCCCGTTGCCCTCGACACCGGCGAGTCCCAGGATCTCGCCCTGGCGCACCTGGAGGCTCACCTCGGTGAAGCGGTCTCCGCTCAGCTCGTCCACGGAGAAGTGCACGTCGCCGGCGGCGCCCTCGAGCTTGGGCGGGAAGGAGCTGGCGAACGCCCGCCCGATCATGAGCTCGACGATCTCGTTCTCGTTCAGCTCGCCCGCCTCGAACGTGCCGCGGGACCGGCCGTCGCGCAGCACGGTGAAGCGGTCGCAGATGGCGCGCACGTCGGTGAGGCGATGCGAGATGTAGACGACGGCGGTGCCGGCGAGGGTCAGCTCGCGGATGCGGGCGAAGAGTCGTTCGGTCTCGTTTTGGGTCAGGGACTCGGTGGGCTCGTCGAAGAGGATGACCTCGGCCTGGAAGGCGAGCGCCTTCGCGATCTCGAGGAGCTGGCGCTCGGCGGTGCGGAGGCTCGCGACCCGGGTGTCGGGGTGGAGGTTTTCGAGGCCTCCGGCCGCGAGCACCTTCGCGACCCACTCCGAGGAGCCTCGGAACGGTCGGCGGTGCTTGGGCGGCGCGGCGAGCACGAGGTTCTCGCGGATCGTGAGGTCGGCGATGGTGGAGGCGTGCTGGTAGACGATGGCGAGGCCGAGATCGCCGGCGCGGGCCGCCGAGGGCGGGTCCAGCAGTTCGCCGGCGATCTCGACGGTGCCCGAGTCGGGGAGGACGACGCCGGCCGCGATCCCCATGAGGGTGCTCTTGCCTGCGCCGTTCTCCCCCACCAGGGCGTGGACTTCTCCGCGACGCACCACCAGCGACACGTGGTCGACCGCCCGCACACCCGGGTAGGTCTTGACGATCCCCTGGAATCGCAGCGCGATCTCGGAGGAGTGCTCGGCAGGACCTGGGCGGTCCTCTACGGCGTCGATGCCGTGCGCGGTGGTGGTCACGAAGAAGATCCTTGTCGATCAGTTGGTTGCGGTGCCGTACTTGGTGAGCTCGGCCGCCGACAGGTCGTTCGAGAAGAACGTCGACGGTGAGACGCTCGGGTCGCACTTCGGCTGGGGGCCGGCGACCGAGTCCTCGTAGATCGGCAGGTTATACGTCGACGGGTCGTTCTCCGGCAGACCCTGCGCGGCCGCGACCGCCTTGCGCGCCGCGATCCGGCCGAGCCAGTTGCGAGCCGAGATGGTCGCGAGCTGGAGCTCCGGATGCGTCGCCTTGGCGTCCTGGTAGGTGCAGGCCAGGAGGTTGGACTCCTCCGTGCCGATCAGCGGGAAACGGCTGTTGGCCGCGGTGAACGCGCGCAGCGCGCCGACGGAGGAGGAGCTGTCATCGGTGATGACCCCGTCGATCGTGGGGTACTTCGCGATGAGCGATGCCATCGTGGTCTGCGCCTTCGACTGGTCCCAGTCGGTGGCCGGGAAGTCGGTGTCGCCGGTCAGGAGCTTCATGTTCGGGTACTTCTTCAGCTCGGAGACGATGCCCTTCAGCGTTCCCGTCGAGACGGGGTTGCCGGCGGGTCCGCCGAGGTAGACGAGGTTGCCCTTCTCCTTGAGCTGCTTCGCCATCCAGTCGGTCCAGACCACTCCTGCCTCGGGGGTGCTCCAGTCCACGTAGGCCACGTAGTCCTTGCCGGGCGTTCCGCCCGGGTCGGCGGCCCAGGTGACGACCTTGACGCCGGCCTGCGTTGCGGCCTTGATCGAGGGCAGCTGCGACTCGCCGAAGTCGGGGATCATCACGATCGCGTCAACGCCCTGGCTCACGTCGGCGTTCGTCGCCTGGATCGCCTTGTTGAGGTCGCCCTGGCCGGCCGAGACGAGCACCTTGACGTTGGAGCACTTGGCGAGCTCGGAGCGCACGGTGGCGTAGGAGGTGGCGGACCATCCGTTGACCCCGACGCCGTCCTCGACGCCGACGGTGATCTTCTTCTTGCCGCACCACGAGGTGCTGTCCACCTTGCCGGCGGACTTGATCAGGGCGACCGCCTCGCTGGAGGTGGCGGCGGGGCCCTGGTAGTCGTGCTTGCTGCCGGTGGACCCGGCGCCCTGGGTCGCAGCGGACGAACATCCGGCCAGGGCGAAAGCCGCGGCAGCGGCAAGGGCGGTCATCGTGACGACGACCCCCTTCCGACGTGACTGTGTCATTTCTTTTCCTCTCATCGTTGAAAGCTAGGAACTGGTGCGGGTCGTGCGACGCCTGCCGACGGGAGAGCGCGTGAGGTGCTCACCCGATGCAATCGTTTGCACTGATGGTAAGGGATGGTGGGGAGCATGGCAACAGGGAATCTTCCGAGAGGGGTGCGGGGGCTCCTGGGCGGCCGATCCGAGACCGGCGACCGTGTCGGGCATCCGATCGACTATCGTGGCGCCATGGCCGGGAACCCCACGTTGAGCGACGTCGCACGGGCGGCGCACGTGCACCCGGGCACGGCCTCGCGCGCGCTCAACGAGGACACGCGATCCATGGTGTCGCCGATGACCGTCGAACGGGTGCTCGCCGCAGCCCAGCGACTCGGCTACACCGCGAACGTCGTCGCGCGCGGTCTGCGCCGCCAGCGCTCGCAGACGGTGGGCGTGCTCATCCCCGACCTCACGAACCCGATGTTCGCCCCCATCGTGCGCGGAATCGAAGACGCGCTCTCCCCCGCGGGATTCACGGCGTTCATCGCGAACACCGACAACGACGAGATCAAGGAGCGCCGGGCCTTCGAGGCCTTCCGCGCCCGCCACGTGGACGGTTTCATCTTCGCCAACGCCCGGCGGAGCCTCGGCATCATCCAGGATGCCTTCGACCTCGGCATCCCTGCCGTGCTCGCCAACCGCGTCACCGACATCGCCCTCTTCCCCTGGGTGGCGGGCGACGACGACTCGGGGATGCGGCAGATCATCGACCACCTCGCCGATCTCGGGCATCGGCACATCGCCTACATCGCCGGCCCGCAGGACGTGTCCGCGGGCAATGTGCGCACGCGGGCGTTCCGCACGTACGTGGAACGCGACGGCCTCGACGTGCGCTCCTGCCCGGTCGTGCAGGGCGAGGCGTTCGACTCGCCGAGCGGCAACGCCGGGGTGCGCCACATCCTGCGCCACTACCCGGCCGTGACCGCCATCGTCTGCGGCAACGACATGATCGCCGTCGGCGCTCTCGCGGCCCTGCGCGACGCCGGCATCAGCTGCCCGGACGAGATCTCCATCGTGGGCTTCAACGACATGGCCCTCGCGCGCGACCTGCTGCCGAGCCTCACCACCGTTCGCGCACCCCTCCAGCAGTTCGGTCAGAAAGCCGCCGAGATGCTGCTGAGCGAGCTCGCCGACAGCGTGCCCGAGAAGGGCGTGCTGCTGCCGACGACCCTGGTCGAGCGGGGCTCGTCGGGGCCGGCGCGGCAGCACGACCTGCGCCCTTCGGACTAGGCGCCCGCCTCCCCGCGTCCCGCGGCCGTGTTGAGGTGCGACTGCGAGTCGCGCACCAGATTGAGCGGTCCGTCGATGCTGTAGTACCGCTGGCCGCCGGCCACGAGCAGGGTCTCCGCGGGGAACTTGGTGATCACCTGGCATCCGTCGGCCGTCACCACGAGCTCCTCCTCGATGCGCGCGGCGCCGATGCCGTCGGCGGAGGGCCAGTACGTCTCGAGGGCGAACACCATGCCCTCCTGCAGCACCTCCGGATGATCGAGCGACACGAGGCGCGAGAAGATCGGCTTCTCCCAGATGGAGAGCCCGACCCCGTGCCCGTACTGCAGCGCGAACGCCGCCTCTTCGTCGGCGAAGCCGAACTCCTGGGCGGTGGGCCACACCGAGACGATGTCGGCCGTCGTCGCTCCGGGTCGCACCAGCGCGATCGCCCGATCCATGTACTCCCGGGCGCGCACGTAGGCGTCGCGCTGCGCGCGCGTGGCCGACCCCACCGCGAAGGTGCGGTAGTAACAGGTGCGATACCCGTTGTAGCTGTGCAGGATGTCGAAGAAGGCCGGGTCGCCGGGGCGGATGAGTCGGTCGGAGTAGACGTGCGGATGCGGCGAGCACCGCTCGCCCGAGATCGCGTTCACGCCCTCGACGAATTCGGAGCCGAGGTCGTAGAGGGTCTTCGACACCATGCCGACGGCCTCGTTCTCGCGCACGCCCGGGCGCAGGAAGTCGTACAGGTTCTCGTACGCCGCATCGACCATCGAGGCCGCCTGGGTGAGCAGGGAGATCTCGTCGTCCGTCTTGATGCGGCGGGCCTCGAGGAACACCTGCTGGCCGTCCACCACGGTGATGCCCGCGCGCTGGAACGCCGCGAGGATCGGCAGCTCGATCACGTCGACGCCGAGCGCCTCGTTCAGCACACCGGCCTTCTCCAGCTCGCGCTTGATCTTGGCCGCCACCCCGTCGGCGATCCCCGCGTCGGGGTGGAAGGCCCCGCGCAACAGGGAGATGCCCGCGGGTGCGCGGGTCGCGGCGGCCGCGTTCGCGCCGTGGTGCGGGGCGTGCGGGTCGCTGTCGAACTCGGCGCTGAGCCACGGCGCGTAGAGCTGGTGGTGCTTCGCGGCGGAACCGAAGTCCCACACGATCGGATCGGAGTTGCGCGTGAGCAGGCTGAAGCGGATGAGCTTGTCGACCGCCCAGGTGCCGATGTGGGTCGCCGTCATGTAGCGGATGTTGGCGAAATCGAAGGCGAGGATGGCGCCGAGATCGGATTTCTCGAGCTGGATGCGCAGCTTCGCGAGTCGTTCGCTGCGGAGCCGATCGAAGTCGATCCGCTGCTCCCAGTCAACCGCGTTCGTCCCGAATGTTGCAGTGGTCACGATGGCACCCGTTCCTTACTCTCAACAGCGCTGTCATTGGTTGGACGGCATCCTGAAATGCAATCGATTGCATCTTGCGGCGTCCGCCGCCGTATGTCAAGTCCGGATCGTGGGCCTGTCTCAGGAGAGCGAGACGAGGTCCCGCGTCTCGGTCGCGCGCGGGTCGATCAGCGTCTTGATGGCCGGGGCGTGGCCCTCGCTCATGGGCCGGAGGGCGCCCTCCACCAGGTCGGTGAGCGGCAGCACGTGAGGTGCGATGATGCCCCACCGGCCGCGGCGCGCGGCGATGAGCTCGACCGCCCGGGGGAAGTCGGTCTCCCGCACGAGCGCGTTAGTGCCGATGAGAATCTTCTCCTCCATGGTGATCGCGCCGAGATCCACCTCGACCGGCGCCTTCTGAATGCCGACGAGCACGATGCGGCATCCGCGGGGGGCGAGGTCGAGCGCCGTGACGACTCCGCTGCGGCTCCCGCTCACCTCGAAGACGACCCGAAGCTCGCGCTCCCCCACCGCCGACCGGATGCGGTCGAGATCGTCGGCGGTGCCGGCGACCTGAAGCACCTCGTCAGCCCCCATCTCCGTCGCGATCTCGAGACGGGCGGGGTCGATGTCGGTCGCGATCACGTGGGCGCCCGACTGGGCGAGCGCGTAGACGAGGAAGGCGCCGATGCCTCCGACCCCGAGCACGACGACCGTCTGGCCGTCCACGCCGCCGGCGCGGGCGACGTTGTGCACGGCGATGGACATGGGCTGGCAGAGCGCCGCTTCGTCGAGCGAGATGCCGAGGTCATCCACGCGGGCGCAGTTGGCGACCGGGGTCGTGACATATTCGGTGAGGGCGCCGTCGCGGTGCAGGCCCACGCCGGCGTACCAGCGGCACTGATTCGACTGTCCGCGCAGGCACGCATCGCAGTGCCCGCAGGCGACGGACCCGCAGGAGGCGACCATCGAGCCGAGCCAGGCCTCGTCCACCCCCTCGCCGAGGGCGACCACCGTTCCCGAGAACTCGTGGCCCGGAACGATGGGGCCGAGGTGCCCGGTCGCCGGGTGCGGCGTGACGAACGGATGCTGCTTCGGCCCGTGCGCCCATTCGCCGACATCCGAACCGCAGACGCCGACCGTGCCCACCCGCAGCAGCACCTCGCCCGGGCCGGGGGACGGCACGTCGACGGTCTCGAAGCGGATGTCCTCCTTGCCGTAGTAGACGGCGGCCGACATCGTCGTGGGCAGAGGGGTTGTCGCGGTCACGCCGCCTCCTTCGTCGTAGGGTGTTCAGTGTACATGTACACCCACCCGGTCGCTGAGGCCCTCGAAGCGCGGTCGCAGAGGCCCTCGAAGCGCGGTCGCTGAGCCCCTCGAAGCGAGCGCCCCTTCGAGAGCCTCAGGGACCGGTCGCTGAGGCTCTCGAAGCGACCCTCGGCAATGGCCCCTTCGAGAGCCTCAGGGCCCGGCTACTTCGACGCGCGCTGCTTCGCGATCTCGTAGAGCGTGACGCTCGCCGCGATCCCCGCGTTGAGCGACTCCGTCGACGACGAGATCGGGATCGACACCACCGCGTCGCACGTCTCGGTCACCAACCGCGAGAGGCCCTTGCCCTCGCTGCCCACGACCACCACGAGCGGCAGCTTCGCCCACGACAACTCCGGCAGGGCGGTGTCGCCGCCGCCGTCCAGGCCGAGCACGAACACCCCGCGCTCCTTGAACGCTTTCAGCGTCTGCGTCAGGTTCGGCGCCATCGCGACCGGGGTGCGCGCGGCAGCGCCCGCCGACGTCTTCCACGCCGCCGCCGTCAGCCCCACGGACCGGCGCTGCGGAACGATGACACCCTGCCCGCCGAACGCCGCCACCGAGCGGATGATCGCACCCAGGTTGCGCGGATCCGTCACGCCGTCCAATGCCACCAGCAGCGGCACCTGGCCGCGGGAGAGCACCGTGTCGAGAAGGTCGTTCGGGTGCGCGTACTCGTACGGCGGCACCTTCAGGGCCACACCCTGGTGCACCGAGTCGAAGCCGCCGAGGCGATCGAGCTCCGGGCGCATCACCTCGAGAATGGGCAGTCCGCGCTTCGTCGCGATCTGCATGATCTCCTTGACCCGGTCGTCGTACTCGATGCGGGTCGCGATGTAGAGAGCCGTCACCGGAATGCTGGCGCGCAACGCCTCGAGCACCGAGTTGCGGCCGGTGACCACCTCGAACTCGTCGGTCTGCCGAGGCTTCGACTGCCGCTGCTGCGGACGCTGCGGGGCCCCGCTGCTCGACGGGCGCTTGCCGCCCGCGGCCACGTAGCGCTCCTTGGCCGCCTTCGCCTTGCCGGCGGGGTGGTACGGGCGATCCTCCGCCTTCGGCGTCGGCTTCTTGCCCTCGAGCGCCTGACGACCCTGGCCGCCCGAGCCCACCTGCGGACCCTTGCGCGACTTGCGCACGGCGCCGGCGCGCGGCTTGTTCGCTCCGCTGCTTTTCATGATTCAAGACTCCAATGCGGCCCCGAGGGCGTGTCTTCGATGAGGATGCCCGCCGCCGACAGCTCGTCGCGGATGCGGTCGGCTGAGGCGAAGTCGCGCGCCTCCCGGGCGGCGGTGCGGTCATCCAGGAGCTTCTCGACCAGTTCGGCGAGCGCCCGGTGTGCCGGTTCATGGGCAGTCTGCCAGTGTACGGCCTTCGGGTTGATTCCGAGCACCTCGGTCATGGCGAGCACCTGGCCCTGCAAGGATGCCGCCCCCTCGAGGTCCTCGGCGTCGAGCGCCGCGTTGCCCGCGCGCACCTTCTCATGCAGCACGGCGAGCGCCTGCGGAACCGCGAGGTCGTCGTCCATCGCGGCGGCGAACTCCGGCGGGATCAGCTCGACCGACTCGTTCTCGAACCGGGTGCCGCTCATCCTCCGCTCCGCACGTTCGAGGAACCCCTCGATGCGCTCCAGCGCGGCTTCGGCCTCCACGAGCGCCCCGTCGTGGTAGTCGATGGTGGAGCGGTAGTGCGCGGATCCGAGGTAGTAGCGCACCACGAGCGGCCGCGCCTGGCCGAGGAACTCGGAGGCGAAGATCGAGTTGCCGAGCGACTTCGACATCTTCTGACCGTTCACGTTCACCAGGCCGTTGTGCACCCAGTGGTTGGCGAACGCGTGCCCTGCCGCCGTGGACTGGGCGAGCTCGTTCTCGTGGTGGGGGAAACGCAGGTCGAGGCCGCCGCCGTGGATATCGAAGTGCTCGCCGAGGTAGCGCGACGACATCGCGGAGCACTCGATGTGCCAGCCCGGTCGCCCGTCGCCCCAGGGAGAGGGGAAGGCCGCAGAGGCGGGCTCCTCCGGCTTGTGGCCCTTCCAGAGCGCGAAGTCGCGCGGGTCGCGCTTGCCGCGGGTGGGGGCATCCGCCGATTCCGCCATGTCGCCCGGCTTCTGATGGGTGAGCTCGCCGTATGCCGGCCAGGACGCGACGTCGAAGTAGACGTCGGCGCTGCCGTCGTCGGCCACGTAGGCGTGGCCCCGGTCGATGAGGTCGGCGATGATGCGCTGCATCTGCTGGATGCTCGCGGTAGCCCGCGGTTCATACGTGGGCGGCAGGATGCCGAGCGCGCTGTACCCGTTGGTGAACTCCAGCTCGTACCGATACGCCAGCGCCCACCACTCCTCGCCCCCGGTCCCTGAGGCACCCCCGGTCCCTGAGGCACTCGAAGGGCCGGCAGCCGCAAGGATCTTGTCGTCGATGTCCGTCACATTCCGCACGAGCGTCACGTCGTACCCGCGGTAGCTCAGCCAGCGCCGCCACTGGTCGTAGACCAGGGCCGACCGCAGGTGACCGATGTGAGGCGAAGACTGCACCGTGGGACCGCAGACGTAGATCCCCACCTTGCCGTCGACGATGGGCACGAAGTCGGCGAGGGCCGCTGTCCGGGTGTCGTAGAGGCGCACAGTCACGGTGCCCAGCTTATTGAGTGCGCTCCAGCAGCGCTGTCGCCAGCACCGCGACACCCTCGCCGCGTCCGGTGAAGCCGAGGTGGTCGGATGTCGTGGCCGACACGCTCACCGGCGCCCCGACGAGCTCGGAGAGCCGCGCCTCCAGCTCGAGCCGGCGCGGACCCACCTTCGGGGCGTTGGCCACGACCTGCGCGGCGACGTTGGAAATCGAGTACCCGGCACCGCGGACGAGCGCCACGGTCTCCGAGAGGAAGACCTCCCCGTGGGCGCCGGCGAAGCGGGGATCGGCCGTGCCGAACCGTGACCCGATGTCGCCGAGGCCGGCGGCGGAGAGCAGCGCGTCGCAGATCGCGTGGCTGAGGGCGTCGCCGTCGCTGTGGCCGGCCAGCCCGCGCTCCCCGGGCCAGTGGATCGCGCCGAGCCAGAGGGCGCTCTCGTCGTCGTAGGCGTGCACGTCCACGCCGATGCCGGTGCGCACGGCGGGGACCGGTCGCTCGGAGCGCGACGCGGCCGCGTGCTCGGCGCGGCGCAGGTCGGCGGGGGTGGTCACCTTGAACGCCTCGGAATCGCCGGCGACCACGGTGACCGGGTGCCCGGCGGCGGCGAACAGCGCGGCGTCATCCGTGAACTCCCCGGTCGCCGCGGCGTAGGCGGCGACCAGGTCTGCCGCGGGGAAGCCCTGGGGCGTCTGCACCGACACGAGGGCCGATCGGTCCACGGTGTCCAGCACGCGGCCGGCATCCGTGAGCTTGATGGTGTCGGTCACCGGGAGGCCGGGGATCACTCCGCCGCCGGTCACCTCGACCGCGGCGATCACGCGCTCGAACTGGGCGAGCGGGGTGAAGGCCCGGGCGGCGTCGTGCACA
Organism: uncultured Lacisediminihabitans sp.; assembly: GCA_966212465.1. Taxonomy (GTDB): domain Bacteria; phylum Actinomycetota; class Actinomycetes; order Actinomycetales; family Microbacteriaceae; genus Lacisediminihabitans. The sequence continues at coordinate 180,584 of CBIHRK010000006.1, read as the reverse complement.
AGCACCGTCGTCACGGTGGGGGCGAGCGCGGTGAGTCCCGCGGCCACCGAGGCCTGGCGCGTGGCGCCGCCGATCACGGATGTCACGCCCGCAGGCAGCTCCAGCTCCGGGGAGGCCGGCACGACCACGATCGCCTGCACCTCGGGGCGCAGCTCACGGATCGGGTCGAGTGCGCGCTCCAGCAGCGTCCGGCCGGTCACGCTCACGAATGCCTTCGGGAGCGCGGCTCCCAACCGGGTGCCGCTGCCCGCGGCCACGACGACGATCGCCGTCGTGGGACGTTCCGTCACGGCCGTCGGCCTCAGGAGGCGAGGACCTCGTCGAGAACTGTCGAGGCCTTCTCTTCGTCGGTCTTCTCGGCGAGCGCGAGCTCGGAGATCAGAATCTGGCGAGCCTTGGCGAGCATGCGCTTCTCGCCGGCGGAGAGCCCGCGATCCTGGTCACGACGCCACAGGTCGCGAACGACTTCGGAGACCTTGATGACGTCGCCCGAGGCCAGCTTCTCCATGTTCGCCTTGTAGCGGCGGGACCAGTTGGACGGCTCCTCGGTGAACGGGCTGCGCAGCACGTCGAAGACCTTCTCGACGCCTTCGCGCCCGATGACGTCGCGCACACCGACCAGGTCGACGTTGTCGGCCGGCACCTCGATGGTGAGGTCGCCCTGCGCGATGCGGAGTTTGAGGTAAAGCTTGTCCTCACCCTTGATCGTGCGGTTCTTGACTTCGATGATTGTTGCAGCGCCGTGGTGGGGGTACACGACGGTCTCGCCGACCTCGAAAAGCATGGATGAAGCTCCGTTCAGTGGCCTCTAGTTTACCACAGCGTTCTTTCAGTTAGGCTGCCCTTACTCCGCTCGGGACCGGGCCGCTGGGTAGGCTAAACTCAAGGCCGTTGTCCCGCGTTCTGGAGGGTTCTGTGAGAGCACGTATCGCCGTGTCCGTCGCCTTGGCGGCAGGCCTCCTTCTGGGCACCACCGGGTGCACCTTCTTCTCCGAACAGGCGACCCTGAAGCAGTACGACCCGAGCGACGGGGTCGGCACCACGGTCGGCACAGTCGAGGTGCGCAACGCCATCCTGCTCACCAAGAACGACGGCAAGCTCACGAGCCTCGTGGTCGACTTCATCAACAACGGTGACAGCCCCGTGGCGATGTCGGTCCAGTACACGTCCTCGTCGGGCAAGACGACGATCGTGAAGGCCCTCCCGGCGAACGAGGTGCGATCCTTCGGCGGCGGTCACGGCGAGCAGCAGTTGCAGCTCACCAACCTGAAGGCGAAGCCGGGCAGCCTCTTCCCCGTGTTCTTCCAGTACGGCACCGAGACCGGCAAGCAGGTGCTGGTGCCCGTGCTCGACGGCACGCAGAAGGAATACAACACCCTCCTGCCCACCCCGAAGCCCAAGCCGACCCCCACGGCAACCCCGACTCCCACGCCAACCCCCACCCCCACCCCTTAACTCCTGCCGCGAGGGGCCTTAGATGGTCGCTTTTCGCGCCCGCGAAGCGACCAACAAATGCCCCGCGCGGGTGGGTTAGCTTTCGAAGCGGTAGCCCAGGCCGCGCACGGTCACGAGCATCTCGGGCTCGGAGGGGGTGCGCTCGATCTTCGCGCGGATGCGCTTGATGTGCACGTCGAGGGTCTTCGTGTCGCCGAAGTAGTCGGCGCCCCAGACCCGGTCGATGAGCTGGCCGCGGGTGAGCACCCGGCCGGAGTTGCGCAGCAGCAGTTCGAGCAGCTCGAACTCCTTGAGCGGCATCGCCGTCTCGCGGCCGCGCACTGCCACTGTGTGCCGCTCGACGTCCATGCGCACGTCGCCGGCCTCGAGGATGGCGATGCCGTCGTCATCCGTCTCCACCCTGCGGCGCAGCACGGCGCGGATGCGGGCGAGGAGTTCGCGGGTCGAGTACGGCTTGGTCACGTAGTCGTCCGCGCCCAGTTCGAGCCCGACCACGACATCCACCTCGCTGTCCTTTGCCGTCAGCATGATGATCGGCACCTGCGACCGCGTGCGGATCTCGCGGCACACCTCCGTGCCGGGGATGCCGGGCAGCATGAGGTCGAGCAGCACCAGATCGGTGCCGTTGCGGTCGAACTCGGCGATGGCGGAGGGCCCGTCGTCGACGATCGTCGTCTCGTAGCCCTCCCTGCCGAGCAGGAACGCGAGGGGCTCGCTCAGCGACTTCTCGTCTTCGACGATGAGGATGCGGGTCATCTCTAGGCTTCCTTCAGTGACGCTGCCGCGACGTGACTCGCCTCGGGCAGTCGGATGGTGAACGTGGAACCGTTGCCGGGCTGCGACCACACCCGCACGTCGCCGCCGTGGTTCTGCACCACGTGCTTGACGATGCTCAAGCCGAGGCCGGAGCCGCCCGTGTGCCGGGACCGCGCCGGATCGACCCGGTAGAACCGCTCGAACACGCGATCGCGATCCTCGTCCTCGATACCGATGCCCTGGTCGGTGACGGCGATCTCGACGACCCCGTCCGCGTTGTTCACACCGACCCCGACGCGCGATCCCTTCGGCGAGTACTGGATGGCGTTGGCGATCAGATTGTGCAGCGCCACCGCCAGCAGGGGCTCGTCACCGTAGACCTCGGCACCGGCATCCCCGCCGCTCACAATGGTGACCCGGTTCGCCTCCGCGGCGACGCGGTTCTGGTCGATGGCGAGCGAGACCACGTGGTCGATCTCCACCACCTCGGGCTTGGTGAGGGCATCGGCGGCCTGCAGCCGGGAGAGCTCGATGATCTCCTGCGTGATGCGGGCGAGCCGTTCGGCCTCCTTGGTGAGGCGCTTGGCGAACTTCTTCACCTGATCGGGCTCGTCGGATGCCGCCTGCAGCGCCTCGGCGAGCAGACCGACCGCGCCGATCGGGGTCTTCAGCTCGTGGCTGATGTTGGCGACGAAGTCGCGGCGCACCTCGTCGAGCCGATACGACTCGGTGCGGTCCTCGGCGAGCAGCAGGATGTAGCGGGCGCCCAGCCGCGCCACCCGTACGAAGAGGTAGATGTTGGCCTCGCCGAACGGCCCGCGCGCGACCTCGAGCTCCTCGGCGATCGAGTCCCCGGTGCGCCGCACCCGGTCGACGAGCGCGACGAGCTCCGGATGCACGAGCGCCTGGTTCCAGACCAGACCGAAGGCGAGCGCCCCGGGGCTCGCCTTCACCACGTTGTTGGAGGGGTCGAGCACCACGCCTGCCGACTCGAGCGCCTCGATCACCTGGTCGACGCCGTCCGGAACGGCGGTGCTGACGACCTCGACGGCCCGCTGCCCGCGACGCGCGGATGCCAGCAGCACCAGCACGACGCCGACGCCGAGAACGACGCCGAATGCCAGCGCGATCGGCACCAGCAGGGTGGAGGGCATGCGACTAGATTAGTTACATCTCCGGCGCCGACGACCCGTCGCACCCACGAATGGCCGCCACGTCGGACGTTGTTCAGAAACCGGGCATCCGCTGTTAACCTTCGCGGGGCAGTGTGGCTAAGAACTGTGCGGGTCGGCCTGTGGCCTGCGGTGAAAGGGACGAGACAAATGCGCGAGGTATTCCAGCAAGAACTGGCGGAGGTGCAGGAGCGCCTCGTCGAGATTGCGGGACTCGTCGCGGTCGCCATCGACAACGCCACCCGTGCGTTCAACGAGTCGAACGTCTCCCTCGCCGAGATCGTGATCGATGAGGACACGAAGATCGACGAAGCCGCCATCGCCCTCGATGAGCTCGCCATCAACATCCTCGCCCGCCAGCAGCCGGTCGCCCGCGACCTGCGCATCGTGGTGAGCGCACTGCGCATCAGCGCGTCCCTCGAGCGCATGGGCGACATGGCCGAGCACATCGCCCAGCTCGCCCGCTACCGCTTCCCGGACAAGGTGGTGCCGAAGTCGCTGCGCAGCACGTTCGCGGAGCTCGGCCGGCTGGACGTGCAGATCGCCCACAAGCTGACCGAGCTGCTGCGCACCGAGGACACGCAGCTCGCCGAGGAGATCCGCAACGACGACGACCGCATCGACGCGCTGCACCTCAGCGTGTTCGACAAGGTGCTCGGCGAGACCTGGAAGGGCGCGGCGGTCGACACGGTCGACTCCACGCTGGCCTCGCGCTACCACGAGCGCTTCGCAGACCACGCGGTCTCGATCGCCAAGAAGGTGCAGTACCTGGCGACCGGCGACTGGGTCGCCGTCGACGCCTGAGCCCTACGCTCCGGCGCTCTTCTTCGCACCCTGCGCGGCCACCGCGGCGGCACCGGCTGCCGCAGCCTCCGGGTCAAGGTACTCCCCCGGCTTCACCGGGAGGAAGTCGTCGCCCAGCGTGTAGACCAGCGGGATGCCGGTGGGGATGTTGAGCTCTGCGATGTCGGCGTCGGAGATGCCGTCGAGGTGCTTCACCAGGGCGCGCAGCGAGTTGCCGTGCGCGGTGACGAGCACGGTCTTGCCGAGGGCGAGGTCGGGCTTGATGTCGGACTCCCAGTAGGGCAGCATCCGCTCGATCACGAGCTTCAGCGACTCCGTGCGGGGCAGCTCCGACCCGAGGCCCGCGTAGCGCGGGTCGTGCGCCTGCGAGAACTCGGAGTCGTCGGGAAGCGGCGGCGGCGGCACGTCGAAGGAGCGACGCCAGGTCATGAACTGCTCCTGGCCGTACTTCTCGAGGGTGTCGGCCTTGTCGAGCCCCTGCAGGGCGCCGTAGTGCCGCTCGTTGAGGCGCCAGCTGCGCTTGACGTCGATCCAGTCGCGGTCCGCCTCGGCGAGCGCGATGTCGGCGGTGTGGATCGCGCGCTTGAGGCGCGACGTGTACTGGATGTCGGGCTGCTTCTCGTACCCCGCGATGAGCTCGCCCGCCCGCTTGGCCTCCGCGCGCCCCTGGTCGCTCAGGTCGACGTCGACCCAGCCGGTGAAGAGGTTCTTGGTGTTCCATTCGCTGTTGCCGTGGCGCAGGAGGATGAGCGTGTAGGTCATACAGCTAGCGTATCGATATGCCGATTGGTTCGATCACGCGCGGAACGACGGGCACCAACCGCCTGCGCCGCGTCGACCGCTGGATCGCACAGCTGCCCGTGCTCCGCCGCGCCGGGCAGCCGCTCGTCGTCGACCTCGGCTACGGCGCCTCGGCGACCACCACCCTGGAGCTGCACCAGCGCCTGGCCCGGGTGCGGCCGGATGTCGCGGTGGTCGGCATCGAGATCGACCCGGCGCGGGTGGCGCTCGCCTCGGCATCCGCCCGACCGGGGGTGAGCTTCCGTCTCGGCGGGTTCGAGGTTCCGCTCGACGGGCGTTCGGCCACCGTGATCCGCGCGCTGAACGTGCTGCGGCAGTACGACGAGTCGGCGGTGGCCGACGCCTGGGCGCTCATGGTCTCCCGCCTCGAGCCGGGCGGGGTGCTGATCGAGGGAACCTGCAACGAGGTGGGCCGCGTCGCGAGCTGGGTGGATGTCACGGCCGCAGGCCCGCAGACCCTCACCGTCAGCCTGCGCCTCGCCGACCTGCAGAAGCCGTCGGTGGTGGCCGAGCGACTGCCGAAGGCGCTCATCCACCGCAATGTGGAGGGCGAGGGCATCCACGCGTTCCTGCTCGACCTCGACCGGCAGTGGGCCGTGCACGCGCCGCTCTCCGTCTACGGCCCGTCGCAGCGCTGGATCGCGGTGGCGGAGTCGCTGCGCGCCTCCGGGTGGCCCGTTCGCGGCGGCCGCTCCCGCTGGAAGCTCGGCGAGCTCACCATCGCGTGGTCCGCGGTCGCTCCGCGCTGACCTCGCGCGGCCCGCTAGCGGGTGACGGCGCCCAGCCGCGGCAGTCGGGGCACGTCGGCGGCGGCGCCGGCCGTGGGGGGCACGACGACCTCCTGGGCGGCCGCGACGGGCAGCTCGCTCGTGACGACGGTGAGCGCGGCATCCGTCGGCGTGGACCGCTTGATCACGGCGAGCGCGATCGGCCCGAGCTCGTGGTGGAGGGCGACGGAGGTCACCAGCCCCACGGACGCGCCGTCGAGCTGCACCTCGTCCCCGCGGGCGGGCAGCACGGCGTCGCTGCCGTCGAGGTGCAGCATGACGAGCCGCCGGGGCGGGTGGCCCAGGTTGTGCACCTTGGCGACCGTCTCCTGCCCGCGATAGCAGCCCTTCTCCAGATGCACGGCGGACCGCAGCCAGTCGAGCTCGTGCGGGATCGACCGTTCGTCGGCTTCCGTGGCGAAGCGGGGTCGCCAGGCCTCGATCCGCAGCGCCTCGAGGGCGAGCAGTCCCGCGTGGGACAGGGTCGTCAGGGCGGCGAGGCGCTCCCGGGGCACCAGGATCTCGCTGTACGACCAGCCGGCCCCCGGATGCTGCGCCACCTGGGCGTACTGCCAGCCGCCGGGCCTCACCGCGGTCCAGGGGTCGTGCCAGATGAGGTGCACGTCGTTCGGCGTCGCCGGCTCGATCTCGGGGGCGCCGAGCGTGCCGATCGTGGCGAACTCCTCGGTGCGGTCCCTCGGGTCGACGCGCAGCATGAAGCGCATCCTCGTCAGCCACTCGAGGAGCGGGGCCGCCTCGGAGCGCTCCACCAGCATCCACAGCTCGGTGCCGTCGTCGATCAGCCGCACTGCATGTTCGAGTCGGCCTGTGGCGTCGAGCAGGAGGGTCTCGGTGGACTCGCCCGGCGCGAGGTTCTTCACCGACTGGCTGGTCATCGAGTCGATCCAGCTCAGCCGGTCGCCGCCGGAGACGGAGAGCACGGCGCGGTGCGAGAGGTCGACGATCGCCTCGCCGGAACGCAGCGTGCGCTGCTCGGCGAGCGGGTTGCCGTAGTGCGCGGGAACGCCCTCATCCGCTCCGGAACCGTCGACGGCTCCGGGCAGGGCGAGGAACGGGCTCTCACTCAAGGCGCGCCAGCCGTCCCGAGGAGTGGCTGGCCAGCTCCTGGCCGAGGGCGGCGATGTCCCACGCCCAGAGCAGGTGGTTGTCGACCAGCCCGTAGAGGCGCGTGGACGCGGTGTGCTCCTTGGAGTGGGCCGAACGCATCACCGCGTCGGTGGCGAGGTCGATGCGCGGGCCCTTCACCTGGCCCAGGTAGAGCTCGCTCACGCCGTCCGGGTGCAGGATCGAGACCTCCAGGTCGAAACCCTCATAGGAGTTGCGCAGCGTCTCCACCGAGCGGGCGGTGGTGAACGGCTGGTGGCCGATGCCGGGGAGCATGCCCGGCCCCGGGTCGCCCTCGACCCGGGCGCGATCAAGCCGCCAGTAGCCCGTCTCGGTGACCAGGGGCCGCCGTTCAGTCCCCTGCCCTGAGCCCGTCGAAGGAGCCTGCCCTGAGCCTGTCGAAGGAGCCTGCCCTGAGCCTGTCGAAGGGTCGAGCAGCCACGTGTACGAGTTGTAGTTGAGGTGCGGGAGACCATCGTGGCTGAAGCTGATGCGCTGGCCGAACTCGAAGTTGCGGGTCTCGTCGCCGACCTCGTAGTTGACGACACCGGTGCCCTCCCAGACGCCGATGAGCCACGAGAGCGGCACCAGCTCGGCGGGGAGGTTCTCGGGCAGCTCGATCAGTGCCATCGCGTGCCGTCTACCGCTTCGGCTCAGCGCTGGCCGCGGAAGAGGTTGAACAGCACGACCACCGAGACATAGGCGATCGAGAGCGTGGCCAGTACGAGCAGGCCGATGAAGAAGATTTCGAGGCCGAGATACATGCTCCCAATCCTATGCTGCGACGAGGGCGAGGATGCCCGTGGCCACGGCGAGGATCACGACGGATCCCCCGATGCTCGCCATCACCCGATCCACCAGCCCGCCCTTCTCGGTGCGGGCCAGCTGGATGACGAAGGTGGAGATGATGCCCACGAACAGCACGATGGGCAGCCAGGCGATGGGTGCGCGATGGAAGAGGAGCCCGACGAGCACCGCCCCCAGGGCGACGATCACCCAGACGGGGATGACGCTCAGGGGGAATCGGGCCGGTGTCGGCGCTTCGCTACTCACCCGTCAATTGTGCCCTATGCAGCAAAACCGGCACCGGATGTGCCTTTAGACTGTGGTTCGGCACTTGGAGGAATCGTTGGCGCAGCTGTTGATCCTTACTTCTGCCGTCAACAGCGAGGTCTTACCGGCACTCGGGCTGCTCAGTCACCGCACCCGACAGATCCCCGCCGAGCCGGCATCCCTCATCACCGCGCCCAGCTGCGACCTCATCCTGGTGGATGCCCGGCAGGACCTCGCGAGCGCGAAGTCGCTGTGCAAGATCCTCAACACGACCGGCGTGAACGTGCCGCTCATGCTCATCCTCACCGAAGGCGGCCTCACCGCCGTCAGCGCGGACTGGGGGGTCGACGACGTCGTGCTCGAGAGCGCCGGCCCGGCCGAGGTGGACGCGCGGATCCGCCTGGCGGTCGGCCGCCAGGCGCTCGACAAGACGGCCAACAAGATCAACGCCTCCGGTGTCGTCATCGACGAGGCCAGCTACTCGGCGAAGGTGCACGGCCGCCCGCTCGACCTCACCTTCAAGGAGTTCGAGCTGCTGCGCTTCCTCGCGACGCACCCCTCCCGCGTGTTCACCCGCGAACAGCTGCTCAGCGAGGTGTGGGGCTACGACTACTTCGGCGGCACCCGTACCGTCGACGTGCACGTCCGGCGGCTGCGCGCCAAGCTCGGCGACCTGGAGTCGCTGATCGGCACGGTGCGCAACGTCGGCTACCGATTCAACGTCTACGACGACGACGCCGAGCGCCTTGCCCCCGCCGTCAGCCCCTGAACTCGGCGACCTGATCGCGCGGGCGCTGGCCGCCGACGGCCAGCCGCCCTTCTCCGACCAGGCGCTCGTCGACCTGCGAGCCGGCTCGCGCGAGCTGCTGCGCACGGATGCCGCTGCCGCGATCCTCGGCGACGGCGAGGTCGAGTTCGTGGTCGACCCGGCCCTGCGCGGGGTGGGCAACGGCACGCGGATGCTCGAACTCGTGCTCGCCGCCACCACGGGTCCCCTTCTCGCCTGGGCGCACGGCGACCATCCGGCGGCCCGGGCGCTCGCGGCCGGCCATGGCTTCGCACCCGTGCGCGAGCTGCTGCGGCTCGCCGCTGTCGTGCCCGCCGACGCCGCCCCCGCGGACCGCGGCGTCACCGCCTTCCGGCCCGGCATCGACGAGGACGCCTGGGTGGAGACCAACGCCCGCACGTTCGCCTCCCACCCGGAGCAGGGTTCGGTCACGCGCGACGACCTGCTCGCCCTCGAGCGCGAGACGTGGTTCGACCCCGAGGACTTCCTCCTCGCCTGGGACAGCGACGAGCTGATCGGCTACTGCTGGCTCAAGGTCCACGGCGGGGATGGCGAGTTCTACGTGGTGGGGGTCGCCCCGGGCAGACAGGGGAGCGGGTCGGGGCGAGCGCTGATGGCCGCCGGGTTCGCGCGGCTGGCGGAACGCGGCATCCGCTCGGCGACGCTCTACGTCGAGGGCGACAACGCGCCCGCGCTCGCGCTCTACCGCTCGCTCGGATTCGTCACCGACTCCCGCGACATCCAGTACCGGCTCGCGCGCTAGCGGGAACGGGAGTTAACGGGGCGTTCACCTGGCGCACGAAAGTCGGCGGCGTGGAATGCAATGATTGTGCGATGGACGCCGAGACCTTCCTCACGGACAACGCGATCGCGACCGACAGCCTCGACGACGACTACGACGACTCGGCCTGGGTCGACGACGGCACGCTTCCCCCCGAGCGGTACCTCGACCGGGAACTGAGCTGGCTCGCGTTCAACACCCGCGTGCTCGAGCTGGCCGAAGACCCGACGGTGCCCCTGCTCGAGCGGGCGAACTTCCTCGCCATCTTCGCCAGCAACCTCGACGAGTTCTTCATGGTGCGCATCGCCGGACTCAAGCGGCGCATCCTGACCGGCCTCGCGGTGCCGACCAACGTGGGCACCGCACCCACCGAGATCCTCGCCAAGATCCAGGATCGCGCGCACGAGCTGCAGGCCCGTCACGCCGCCGCCTTCCGCGACCTCGTCAAGCCGGATCTCGACGACGAGGGCATCCACATCGAGTCCTGGTCCGACCTCGCGCAGGCCGACCGCGATTCGCTCGACGAGATCTTCTCCAACCGCATCTTCCCGGTGCTGATGCCGCTGGCGGTCGACCCCGCGCATCCATTCCCTTACATCTCCGGACTCTCGCTCAACCTCTCGGTGCGCGTGCGCAACCCGCGCACCGGCAAGGAGGAGTTCGCCCGGCTCAAGGTGCCGCCGGTGCTCCCGCGATTCGTGCAGCTGGCGGATGACGGCACCGGACGCCTGCGCTACATCCCGCTCGAAGACCTCATCTCCAACCACCTGGAGGAGCTCTTCCCGGGCATGGAGATCCTCGACCACCACGAGTTCCGGGTCACGCGCAACGAAGACGTCGTGCTCGAGGAGGACGAGTCGGAGAACCTCATCCAGACGCTGGAGCGCGAACTGCTGCGCCGGCGCTTCGGACCGCCCATCCGCCTCGAGATCACCGACGACATGGATGACCTCACCCTCACCCTTCTCGTGCGCGAGCTCGACATCACCGAGCAGGAGGTCTACCGGCTCCCGGCCCCGCTCGACCTCGGCGGACTGTTCGAACTGGCGAAGATCGACCGCCCGTCGCTGAAGTACCGCAAGCACGTGCCCACCACCGCCGTGCAGCTCATGCCGCTGGAACCGAACGCCGCGCCCGACATCTTCGGGTCGATCGCGCGCCAGGACATCCTGCTGCACCACCCCTACGAGTCCTTCGCGACGAGCGTGCAGGCCTTCCTCGAGCAGGCCGCGGCCGACCCGAACGTGCTCGCCATCAAGCAGACGCTCTACCGCACCTCCGGCGACAGCCCGATCGTCGAGGCGCTCATCGCCGCGGCCGAAGCGGGCAAGCAGGTGCTGGCGCTCGTCGAGATCAAGGCCCGCTTCGACGAGTCGGCGAACATCGTCTGGGCCCGCAAGCTCGAGAAGGCCGGCGTTCACGTCGTCTACGGGCTGGTCGGGCTGAAGACCCACTGCAAGCTCGCGCTCGTGGTGCGCAATGAGGGCGGCAGGCTCCGGCACTACAGCCACATCGGCACGGGCAACTACAACCCCAAGACGAGCCGTCTCTACGAGGACCTGGGTCTGCTCACGGCGAGCGACACCGTCGGCAAAGACCTGACGCGGCTGTTCAACGAGCTCTCCGGCTACGCCGTGGAGAAGAAGTTCAAGCGCCTGCTGGTGGCGCCGCGCCTGCTGCGCAAAGGACTGATCAAACGGATCCAGGTCGAGGAGGCGAACGCGCGTGCCGGGCTCCCCTCCGGCATCCGCATCAAGCTGAACTCGATCGTGGACGAGGCCATCATCGACGCGCTCTACCGCGCGAGCGAGGCGGGCGTCCCCATCCAGCTGCTCGTCCGCGGCATCTGCGTGCTGAAGCCCGGCCTCGAGGGGCTGAGCGCGAACATCACCGTCAAGTCGGTGCTGGGGCGCTACCTCGAGCACTCGCGGATCTTCTCGTTCGTGAACAACGGCGACCCGCAGGTCTACATCGGCAGCGCGGACATGATGCACCGCAACCTCGACCGTCGCGTGGAGGTGCTCGTGCGCCTCACCACGCCGGAGCACCTGCGCGAGATCGACGAGATCTTCGACCTGGCGATGAGTCCGGAGACCGCCGCGTGGACGCTCGACGGCTACGGCGAATGGCACCGGCACCACCAGAAGGACGACGGTTCGCCCCTGCGGGACATGCAGAACGTGCTGCAGGCCCAGATCTCGGGCCGCAAGCGCCCCGGGTCGTCACGGTGACGCTCGCGGGGCCGTCCGTCGTGCTCGCGGCGGGCGCGATCTGCTGGCGCGTCGTCGGCAGCAAGACGCAGGTCCTGCTCGTGCACCGCGGCGAGCGCGCCGACGTCTCGCTGCCCAAGGGCAAGGTCGATCCGGGCGAGACTCCCCCGCAGACCGCCGTGCGCGAGATCAAGGAGGAGACCGGGCTGAGCATCGCCCTGGGCGCTCCTCTCGGCACGGTCGAATACACGATGCCGGGCGGTCGCGAGAAGATCGTCTACTACTGGGCGGCCGAGATCAGCGATGCGGCGGTCGCGGCATCCACCTTCTCGCCCAACTCCGAGATCGCGCGGCTGGAGTGGCTGTCGATCAAGGAGGCCCGGGCTGCGGTGAGCTACGACCGCGACCGCGACGTGCTCGACCGTTTCGCGGCGCGGGTGAAGGCCGGGAACGCCCGCACCTTCCCCATCATCGCCCTCCGCCACGGCAAGGCGGTCCCGCCCGCCGCCTGGGACGGTCCGGATGCCACCCGACCCCTGCTCCACCGCGGGCTCGAGCAGGCCCGTTCCGTGGCCCCCGCCATCGCCGCCTGGGCTCCCGAGCGGCTCATCTCCAGCACCGCCGTGCGGTGCGTCACCACGATCGAGCCCACCGCGGCGCTGACCGGACTGCCCGTGCGCGCCACCGACGCGATCAGCCAGGACGCCTACGAGGAGGGCACCGCCAGTGTGCGCAAGGTCGTGCACAAGCGGCTCGAGCGCAAGGTCTCCGCGGTGCTCTGCAGCCATGGGCCCGTGCTCCCGCTGATCATCGACGAGATGGCGTCGCGCACCCACACCCCGCTCGACCCTCCGCTGCGCAGAGCCGCGATGCTGTCGACCGGCGAGTTCACCGTGATGCACGTCTCGGTCGAGCATCCGGAGAACGGTCTCGTGGCCGTCGAGACGCACGGTCCTGCGCTCGATTAGCGAGCTGTTGGCCCTGCGTTTACCTCCCGTTCACCCACCGGCGCGACCTTGGTTAACCTCTGCCCATAGCGTCGCTTCCAGACCAGCACCGGTCTGCCCGGCACCGGAGCGACTTCACCCCCAGCTCCCTGCCGTGTTCATCACCCTGAAGGGAACACAGTGAAGTTCAAGAACGTGGCAGTGGTAGGCGCAGTCGCGCTGACAGCTGCGATTGCTCTCGCGGGATGCTCGAGCTCGAACACCCCCGCCAGCACGACGTCGTCGAAGCCCGCCGACACCGGCGTGGTCTACAAGATCGACCCCTCGCTCTCGGGCACCATCACGGCCGGTGGCTCCAGCGCTCAGGCCAACGCCGAGACCGCCTGGACCGCCGCGTTCAACGCGCAGGCCAAGGGCGTCACCATCAACTACGACAAGTCGCAGGGCTCCGGCGGCGGCGTCACCAACTGGCTCGCCGGCAGCTACGACTTCGCGGGCTCCGACTCGCCGCTCAAGCCCGAGCAGGTGACCTCCTCGCAGACCACCTGCGGCGCCGACGGCGCGGTCAACCTGCCCGTCTACCTCGACGGCGTCGCGGTCATCTACAACCTCCCGGGCGTGACCGACCTCAAGCTCTCGTCGGCCACCATCGCGAAGATCTTCAGCCTGAAGATCACCACCTGGAACGACCCGGCCATCGTCGCCGACAACCCGGACGCCAAGCTCCCGGCCACCGCGATCACCACCGTGTCGCGCTCCGACGGATCGGGCACCACGCAGAACTTCACCAACTACCTGAGCGAGGTGCAGCCCTCGATCTGGACCTACCCGGCCAGCAACGCGTGGCCCGTCAAGGGCTCCAGCGCCCAGCAGGGTGGATCCGGCGTGGTCAACACCGTCAAGGCGGGTGCCGGAACGATCGGATACGCCGACCACAGCGCCATCGGCGACGTGACCGCTGCGGCCATCCAGGCCGGCTCCTCGAAGGACTTCGTCTCCTTCAGCCAGAGCGGCGCCACCGCGGCGTTCACGAAGGCCGCTGTCGCGACGCCGACCAGCGCCTCGGGCGACCTCTCGCAGAAGCTCGACTACACGAAGCTCACGGACAAGTCGGCCTACCCGATCCCGCTGCTCTCGTACCAGATCATCTGCAAGACCTTCAAGGACCCGGCGCAGCTGAAGCTCACGAAGGCCTACATCAGCTTCGTGGCCTCCACCGTCGGCCAGAAGGTCGCCTCGGTCAACGCCGGCTCCGCCCCGATCCCGGACGCGATGCTGAAGAAGATCGTCGCGACCCTGGCGACGGTCAAGTAACCGGAAGTACCCTTCTGCCAGACCGGTAAGTCGCCGGGCAGTCCCTCTCTTCGAGAAAGAATTCAGTGAGTACCAACCCAACTGTTTCGTCCCGTGCGAGAGGGCTGTCCGGCGGCCCGGCCGGCGGAGCCGGAACACGCGTGAAGTCCCGCCCCGCGGACCGCGTGTTCTACGGCCTCAGCTTCGGCTCGGCCGTGCTGATCATGGTGATCCTCGCCGCGGTCGCCCTGTTCCTGATCATCCAGGCGGTGCCCGCCATCGCCGCCAACTGGCAGACCAACGGCCAGTTGAACACCGGCCCGACCGGAGGCTTCGACAGCTTCTGGTCCTACGTGCTCCCGCTCCTGTGGGGCACCCTGTGGGCCTCGCTCATCGCCCTCATCCTCGGCGCCCCGGTCGCGATCGGGATCGCCCTCTTCATCTCGCACTACGCCCCGCGCCGCCTCGCCGGGGTGCTGGGCTACCTGATCGACCTGCTGGCCGCCGTGCCGTCGATCGTCTTCGGACTCTGGGGCATCATCGTGATCCGCCCCCTCCTCCTGCCGCTCACCGACTGGCTCAACCAAAACCTCGGCTTCATCCCGATCTTCGCCGGCAAGGCCTCCAGCACCGGATCGACGATCCTCGCCGGTGCCGTGGTGCTGGCGGTGATGATCCTGCCGATCATCAGCTCGATCTCGCGCGAGATCTTCCTCCAGACCCCGCGTCTGCACGAGGAGGCGGCCCTGGCCCTCGGTGCAACCAAGTGGGAGATGATCCGCCTGGCGGTGCTGCCCTACGCGCGCTCCGGGGTGGTCAGCGCGACGCTGCTCGGCCTCGGCCGTGCGCTCGGCGAGACTATGGCGATCGCGCTCATCATCTCGCCCTCGATCGGGTTCAGCCTGAGGCTGCTCACCGAGGGCCAGAACTCGCAGACGATCGCCGCGAACATCGCGCTCAACTTCCCGATCGCCACCACCCTCCAGCGTGAGGCGCTCATCGGCACCGGTCTCATGCTGTTCGTGGTCTCCCTCGCCGTCAACTTCGTGGCGCGCGCCATCGTGGCCCGCTCGGCGCCGGGTCGCAGCAGGAAGCCTCGCGCTCCGCGGCAGAAGAGCGACCGCAGCCTGGGCATGGCCATCGCGACCACCGAGGTCGCCGGAGTCATCCCCACCGCCGAGACCGGAGGAGAACGCTCGTGACCGCGATCAGCAACTCGAACACGCGCGGGGCCTCGCAGCAGACGCCGGGACCGATCGTCAACTCGCTCACCACCGGCCAGCTCCCCCGGTTCGTGGAGCTCTACGTCATGCTCGGCTCGCTGATCGTCATCGGCGGAGTCATGATGCTCATGGGGTTCAACCTGGGCGGATGGATCTTCCTCTCCATCGTGCTCTACCTGATCGCCCTCGGCGTGCTCTCCTCCATCGCCGAGAACCGCAGGCGCGCGCTCGACCGCATCGTGCGGAGCCTGGTCAGCATCGCCTTCCTGCTGGCGATCGCCCCGCTCGTCTCCACCCTCGTCACGGTGACCGCGAAGGGCATCGGCGAGATCAACTGGGACTTCATCAGCAAGACGGGAGGGGCCGTCTTCAACGCGGAGACCCTCAAGGTCGAAGTGACCGCCGGTGCCCTTCAGGCCATCGTCGGGACGCTGGAGATCACGGGCATCGCGGCGCTCATGTCGATCCCCATCGGCATCCTCACCTCGATCTACCTGGTCGAGTACGCCCAGCCCCACCAGTGGATGGCGCGCACCGTGACCTTCCTCGTCGACGTGATGACGGGCATCCCCTCGATCGTCGCCGGTCTGTTCGCCTACTCGGCCGCCTTCCTCATCGTGGGACCGAAGGCCTTCAGCGGGTTCTCCGCCTCCGTCGCGCTCTCGGTGCTGATGATCCCCATCGTGGTGCGCTCGTGCGAGGAGATGCTGCGCCTGGTGCCGCACGACCTGCGCGAGGCATCCTTCGCCCTCGGCGTCTCGCGATTCGCCACCATCACGAAGGTCGTGCTCCCGACGGCCATCGCGGGCATCATCACCGGCGTGATGCTGGCCATCGCCCGCGTGATCGGCGAGACCGCGCCGATCTTCCTCGCCGCGAGCTTCACCGACAACTTCAACGCCAACCCGTTCAACGGCCCGATGCAGACCCTCCCGGTGCTCGCCTACACCGGCTACAAGTTCCCCGGGCAGGACATCGCGGCATCGAACGCCTCCGCCTGGGGGGCCGCGCTGCTGCTCGTGCTCGTCGTCGTCATCCTCAACATCATCGCCCGCGTGATCGCCCGCCTGTTCGCCCCCAAGGGCGCACGGTAGTCCCGCCAGAAAGCACCGAAGGAACACTGTGTCCAAGCGCATCGAAGTCAACGACCTCAACGTCTTCTACGGAGACTTCCTGGCCGTGGAGGGCGTCTCGATCACCATCGAGCCCCGCACCGTCACCGCCCTCATCGGCCCGTCCGGCTGCGGCAAGTCCACCTTCCTGCGCACGCTCAACCGCATGCACGAAGTGATTCCCGGAGCGCACGTCGAGGGCGAGGTGCTCATCGACGGCAACAACCTCTACGGGCCGGGCGTCGACCCCGTGCTGGTGCGCCGCCAGGTGGGCATGGTCTTCCAGCGCGCCAACCCGTTCCCCACCATGTCCATCCGCGACAACGTGCTCGCCGGGGTGACGCTCAACAATCGCAAGCTCTCCAAGTCCGACGCCGACGCTCTCGTGGAGAAGTCGCTGCAGGGAGCCAACCTCTGGAACGAGGTGAAGGACCGCCTCGACAAGCCGGGCATGGGGCTCTCAGGCGGTCAGCAGCAGCGCCTGTGCATCGCCCGGGCGATCGCCGTGTCGCCCGACGTGGTGCTCATGGACGAGCCGTGCTCCGCGCTCGACCCCATCTCCACCCTGGCCATCGAAGATCTCATCGAGGAGCTCAAGCAGGAGTACACGATCGTGATCGTGACCCACAACATGCAGCAGGCCTCGCGGGTCTCCGATCGCACCGCCTTCTTCAACATCGCGGGCACCGGCAAGCCCGGCAAGCTCATCGAGTACAACGACACCAACACGATCTTCTCCAAGCCGACCGTGCAGGCCACCGAGGACTACGTCTCCGGCAAGTTCGGATGATCGCGGTCGCAGACGAGTGAGAAGGGCCGGACGCCGCGAGGCATCCGGCCCTTCTCGTCGCCCGGCGCTGGGATGCCGGGCGGCTGTGACCGCAGTACTCGTCTACGCGGTGGCGATCGCCACGACGGGTTTGGTGGTCGGCTTCTTCGAGCCGCCTGCCGGTTCGACGGTGATGCCGACCGTGTCCCCCGCCGACATCTTGCCCTTCAGGATCTGCACCTCTTTGCTGTTGCCCGAGGGGACGAAGGTGCCGGCGGGAGTCGCGACCGAGCCCGAGATGTACCAGAGCTCGTAGGTCTTGCCGTCGGCGAGCGCCGGCATCCTGTCGAGCACGACGGCCGAGCGACCCAGGCTGTTGGACCAGACGAGCGTCGCCTTGCCGCCGCCATCGACGGTCTCCGAGGCCCGCTGCGAGTCGGCAGCCGCCGAGATCGTGGTGAACTCCGACGAGAGGGCCGAGTTCTGCGCGCTGTTGTTGACGGCCACGATGGCGGTACCGCCGAGGAAGAGCGCGGCCGCCGCGGCGACCGCGGTGAGGTAGGTGGCGGGGCGCGTGAACCAACGCGCCTTCGCGCGGCCCTCGGCCGTCGAGGCGCCGGCGGTGCGGATGGCGCGGGCCGAGGCGATCGACGTGACGGGAGCCTCGGGCTCCACCCGGTCGCTCACGGCCTCGAGAGGGTCGAGCTGCGGCGTCACCGCGATACGCGCCATCAGCGACTCCTTGAGGGAGGCGGGCGGCTCGATCGGGCGGGAGGAGAGGCCGAGGATGACGGCCGTGTCGGTCAGAGACGCGAGCTCGGCGCGCGCCTCCTCGGAGGTGGCGAGGTACTCCTCGAACTCGGCGCGCTCGGCATCGCTGAGGGCGCCGAGCGCGTAGGCGCCGGCGAGAAGATGCAGATCGGTACGGTCGCTCATGAGCCGACCCCCAGTTCGTCGCGCAGACGGATCATGCCGTCGCGAAGCCGTGTCTTGACGGTGCCGATCGGCACCTTGAGCATGGTGGCGACCTCGCTGTGGCTGTAGCCGCCGTAGTAGGCGAGCGAGACGGCCTGGCGCTGCAGCTCGGTCAGCTGGGACATCGCTTGCTTCACCCTCTCGTGCTCGATGGTGACCTCGACGGTCGATTCCACGTGGTCATATTCCGCGACGTAGTCCCGGATCCCGATTTTGACGTCCCGGTCGCGCCCCGCCTGCGAGGCGCGGATCCTGTCGACCGCCCTGCGGTGCGCCATCGTGAGGATCCACGTGGTCGCGCCACCCTTGCTCGGTTCGTACCGTCCCGCATTGGTCCAGATCTCCAGGAAGATCTCCTGCGTGACCTCCTCGGACTGGGCGTGATCGACGAGAAGGCGGCGAACCAGCCCGAAGACCCGCGGCGCGACCTCGTCGTACAGGGCGGAGAACGCCTTCTGGTCGCCCTGGGCCACGCGGGCGAGGAGTTCCTCTTTCGTCGTCGGCACCTCGGTGGACTCGTAGTCCCTGGGGTTGTCGGTTTCACGAGTCACGACACCTAGCATGACACGCTCCGTTCGACGGCTCGTGTGCATCCGGTGTGCGGAACGCCCATGTCGGTCATGCAGGGTGTTCGGCGCCGGCATCCGAGTGGATTGGTGCCGGGCCGCAGAACGCCTCTCGGCGCATGGCCGCTCGAAGCGGCTAATAGTGGAGCCCGGGGTTACTGCGGCCCGGCGGTGGCCCTTGCGGGCCGAGAACCATTCTACAAGAGCTCCCTAGTCCAGGCTCCCGGAACGCCAAAGTCGCCCGCAGGCGGTGAACTCGGCGCCGGTCTGGGAGAAGCGGAGGGCACGGGTGGTGAGCTCGCTCGCGCGCTCCGGGGAGGTGGGGTCGGAGTCATCCGCGACGCTCGTGCAGCCGAGCGACATGATGCGGCAGAAGGCGGCCGCCCGGTCGAGCGCCACGGCGAAGTCGCCCTCGAAGAGGCCGCGGAGGATCTGATCGGCCAGGGTCGTGATCTCCTCGGGCCCGGTGGGGCTGGTGGCGCCGGCGACGACGGGGTCGATGGATGTCGCGACGTCGGTGCCCCGCTGGTAGAGGTAGCTCGTGCCCGCGGCATCCTGGCGCACCAGGGCGCGCAGGAGGTAGATGCGCCAGAGCGCGCCCGGCAGGCTGCGCGGGTTGGCGCGCGACCACAGCTCGGCGGCGGCGTCGATGCCGTGCTCATCGGTGAAGGCGACCAGGCGGTCCACGATCTCGGTCTCCGGGTTGTCGCGCACGCGGCTGAGCAGAACCTGGGCCGTCTCGTGGGCGACGCGACTGATCTGCGCGGGGTCCTCACCGCCCACGAAGGTGTCGAACTTGTCGCCGGAGTACTGGGTCGGCTTATGAAACTCGTCGCTCACCCCCCAACCCTAACTTCCCCACCGCGAGGGGCCTTAGATTGTCGTTTTCGACGGCCCAAAAGCGACAATCTAAGGCCCCTCGCGGGTGGTGCAGAAGGGTGTGGGTGGGGGTGGGCAGGCGGTAGGTTATTAGGGCGGGCCTCTAGCTCAGTTGGTAGAGCATCGGACTTTTAATCCGCGGGTCGCGGGTTCGAGCCCCGCGGGGCCCACCGCACATGGATGCAGGCACCGGACAGCACCCGACGGATGGAAGCTCATGTTCACTCGTTCGCGCCCCTCCATCAAGACGCCCGCGACGCCGGACGAGCTGACCGTCCTGCTGGCCGATTTCACTGCTCGCCAGCAGGAGATAGTCGACCGAGGTCGAAGCGAGAACTACCTCTACGTGATCTTCTTCACCGCGATCGGCGTGCTGGTGACGGCGACAGCGCTGTTCTTCGCGCATCCTCTGACCGAGCTACCCCCGTTCCTGCCGACCCTGCTGCTCGTCGGGGCCGTCGTGCTCCTGTGCCTGCCGATCAACCAGATCCACCTGGGCACGGTGACGGAGCTGCGTCGCATCTACGTGCAGGACAACCTGGAGCCGCGACTACGTGAGCTCGCCGGCCACGCGGGACACTCCGGCTCCGGGCACGCCACCGGCGTCTTTAGCTTCGAGTCATTCGATCGAGCGCAGCATCATGGACCGTTCAACTTCACGATCGGGGTGCGTTCGGCGTACATGGCACTGCCCTCGGCTCTGCTGATCGCCCTCTACGTGTGCTTCAGAGCACAGCTCTGGGCGACCCTCACCCCTCTCCTCTGGTGCTCGGAGATCGTGCTCTGGGCGATCATCCTCTTCATCGCCTTCGTCGTGATCAGCTCGTTCGTCCGGCTCTGGAAGTTGATCGCGGCGGCCCAGCGCAGAGCAGACACCCGCGTCTAGTCGAGCGCCCGGTCGAGAGCACCGCACTCGCGAGCCCGCACGGAGGGAGCCCCGCACCCTCGCCGGTCGGGCTACACGCGATCCGGCGCCAGCAGCTCGGCGATGCGCGCGGCGACACCCTCGTCGATGCGGCGCCAGTAGTCGAGCACCCGGTCGAGAAGTCCCGGCATGGTGACCTGGGAGGCGTGCCCCGCCACGGTGGATGCCAGCCTCTCCCGTTCCTCGGCCGACATCACGTCGCGCACCAGCGCGCCGGCCTGGCCGAAGTCGTCGTCCTCCGCATGCAGCCGCGCGGCCGCGCGGATCAGTTCGCCGTCGCTGCGCCAGCCCGCACTCTCGGCGCTGCGCGCCGGGTCGGCCTTCGGGCCGCCCAGGGAGTTGGGCGCGTAGACCGGCCGGTCGGGTGCGCTGAACCCGTGCCGCATGGCCCCCTCCTTGGAGTAGCTGTTGACGGGCGAGTGCGGGGCGTTGACCGGCAGCTCGGCGTAGTTCGTGCCGACGCGGTAGCGATGGGCGTCGGCGTAGCTGAAGATCCGGGCGAGGAGCATCCGGTCCGGGCTCGCGTCGATGCCGGGAACGAAGTTGGAGACGTCGAAGGCGGCCTGCTCGATCTGGGTGAAGTAGTTCTCCGGATTGCGGTCGAGCCTCATGGTGCCCACCTTGAGGAGCGGATAGTCGGCGTGCGGCCAGACCTTGGTGACGTCG
Source organism: uncultured Lacisediminihabitans sp. (assembly GCA_966212465.1). GTDB lineage: Bacteria > Actinomycetota > Actinomycetes > Actinomycetales > Microbacteriaceae > Lacisediminihabitans. The sequence goes on along the minus strand of CBIHRK010000006.1, from coordinate 159,518 downwards.
AACGGGTTGAAACGGTAGGTCGCGGCATCCTCGTAGGGCATGACCTGCACGAAGAGCGTCCAGCTGGGGAACTCGCCCGCCTCGATCGCCTCGTGAAGGTCGCGGAGGTGGGCGTCGGGGTCGGCGCCGGCGGCGCTCTCGCCCTGCTCCTGGGTGAGGTTGCTGATGCCGAGATCGGACTTGAAGTGATACTTCACCCAGAATCGTTCGCCGCTCGCGTTGATCCACTGGAAGGTGTGCGAACCGAACCCGTCCATGTGACGCCAGGATGCCGGGATGCCCCTGTCGCTCATGAGGATCGTGACCTGGTGGGCGCTCTCGGGCGACAGCGTCCAGAAGTCCCACTGCATGTCGTTGTCGCGGAGGTGGGATCCGGGAAGGCGCTTCTGCGAGCGGATGAAGTCCGGGAACTTGATGCCGTCCCGGATGAAGAACACCGGCGTGTTGTTGCCGACGAGATCGTAGTTGCCCTCGTCGGTGTAGAACTTGATGGCGAAGCCGCGCGGGTCGCGCGCCGTGTCGGCGCTGCCGAGCTCGCCCGCGACGGTGGAGAACCTGACGAGCACCTCCACCTTCGCCCCGGTCTGGAAGAGGCTGGCGCGGGTGAAGGCGCTGACATCCTCCGTCGTCTCGAAGGTGCCGAACGCCCCGCCGCCCTTGGCGTGCACGACGCGCTCCGGCACCCTCTCGCGGTTGAACTGGGCGAGCTTCTCGACCAGGTAGTGGTCGTGAAGCGGGATGACGCCGCCGTCGCCCGCGGTCTGCGAATGCTCGTCGCTCGCCACCGGTGCGCCCGAATTCGTGGTCGTGAATGAGTCGCTCATGATCCAGCCTCTCGTCGTTCGTCCCTTCCGACCGTAGGCGGATTTTCGACGCTCGCGGCCCGATCACCGCACTCTGTGAGCTTTTGGGCGACAATCGGGGGCGCGACCACGACAGAAGGAGCATCACGACATGGCGTCCGGATCCGAAACCTCGTACAAAGCCTTCTCGGCCCTCGTCGGCCTGACCTCGCTGGCGATCTTCTTCCAGGCGATCACCGCCGGGCAGTTCGTCTCCCAGGAGCACCGCGGTGGCTGGATCAGCGCGCACGACGTGATCGCCAACGTGGTCGCCGTGCTCGCCCTCGCGACCATGGTGTTCACGATCGTCGCCCTGCGGAAGGTCAGCCGCCCGCTGCTGATCGGCACCGTCGCGCTCTTCGTGCTCGTTGTGCTGCAGACGCTCATCGGCCACCAGATCACCGACGCGCATCAGGACTGGCTCATCGGCCTCCACGTGCCGATCGCGTTCCTCGTGTTCGGCCTGGCGGTGTGGCTGCCCATCCGGGCGATCGCTCTGCGGCGGGCCGCCTCCTGAGAGCCGGAGGATGACCCCGTGGTGGGAGGTCGTCCTCGCCGTGCTCGGCGGTCTGCTGGTCGTCTGGCTCGCCCTCGTGGCGCTGCTCGTGGTGGAGCAGCGGCGGCATCCGGGTGGCGGCGGCATCCGTTCGGCTCTGCGGCTCGTTCCGGATGTCGTGCGGCTGCTGCGCAGACTGATCGCCGACAGCACCGTGCCGCTCTCGGTGCGCGTCGGGTTGGTGGCACTGCTGGTCTACCTGCTCTCGCCGATCGACCTCATCCCTGATTTCATCCCTGTGATCGGGTATGCCGACGACGCTCTCATCGTGGCCCTCGCGCTCCGCTTCGCGACACGGCGAGCCGGGAGAGGGGCCATCGAACGGCATTGGCCCGGAGACGCCGAGGGCCTGGCCGCCGTGCTCCGATTCGCCGGCCTCTCGGCCCCCTCCGACCCCTAGCGGCTCACTGCAGGCAGAATTCGTTGCCCTCGGGGTCGCGCATCATGATGGCGAACTCCTCGAACGGCCCCCACGATCCGTCGAGCACCCTCTCGATCGTTGCCCCGAGCGCCACCAGACGATCCGCCTCCGCCTCCACCTCCGCGCGCGTCGCGTGCCCGTCGGCCGAGGGCGTGATGTCGAGGTGCATGCGGTTGCGCTGCCGCTTGTCGCGGCCGTAACGGGTGAAGTAGAAGCGCTGGTGGCTGCGGTCGCCGTCCCACGCCTCGGCGCGCGCATCGATCTCGTCGTCGCTGAGGCCGGCCCGCCTGAGCTCCGCGACCTCGTCGGCCGGCCATCCCGTCGGCTCCGGGTAGCCCATCACGGCGGCCCAGAATCGGGCGAGCTCGCCGGGGTTCTCGGCGTGGAACGTGACATTGGCGATTCGTGCGGTCATGCCGAGAGAGAGTAGACCCTCGGATGCGGGCGCCGAAGCCCTCAGGCCGTGACAGGCTCCACGGATGCCCGGCGCACCCACCCGAGCAGGAAGGCCAGCAGGGCGAGGGCGGTCACCACGGCGCCGACGACCGGCACGATCTCGGGGTTGCCGCCGCCCAGCACCGCCGAGCCGACCACGGGCGCGAGGGCGATCCCGGAATACATCGCGGTGGAGTACCAGGAGAGCGCCACCCCGGAGGTCGCGGGATCGATGGCGACCAGCCGATGCTGCAGCGGCAGCGAGGCGCCGTTCGACGCGACCCCCCACGCCACGAACACCGCGACGAGCGCGCCGAAGCTGCCGACCGCGAGCGGCAGAACGGCGAGCACCACCAGCTGGCCTCCGAGGAAGACGATCGCCGAGCGACGGCTCCCGATGCGGTCGGTCAGCGGGCCGGCCAGCGCGTTCCCGCCGAGGCTCGCGAGACCGAAGACCAGCAGGAGCAGCGAGAGCAGACCGGCGTTGCCGTGAGTCGCCGGGGCGACCACGGCCGAGCTGAAGATGTAGACCACGTTGAATGCGCTGATCACCAGCAGGGTCGCGGCGAGCGCCAGCAGCACACGGGAGTCGCGCAGCACGGCGAACCTGCGCCGCACCGAGACGGCGGCGCCGACGGGCACACCGCGCACCAGGAGCGCGATGGCGGCGGCCACCAGCGCGGCGAGCACGGCCAGGCCGAACAGGGGCACGCGCCATCCGCCTGCCGCCGCGACCGCGGTGCCCAGCGGTGCGCCGAATGCGATGGCCGCCGTGAAGCCGATGGTGACGAAGGCGATGGCCCGCCCTCGCCGCTCCGCCGGGGCGAGCGCGGCAGCCGCAGCGGTGGCGGCGGGCACGAGGGCAGCCCCGCCGAGACCGGCGATCACGCGGCCCGCGGTGAACATCGCGAGCGTGCCGGATGACGCGGCCACCACGGTTCCCACGGAAACCAGAGCCATCCCAAGCGCCATCAGAGTGGTGCGCGAGAGGCGGGGGAACAGGATGCTGATGGCGGGCGCGGCCACCGCGACCACCACGGAGTACCAGGTGATCGAGTAGCTGACGGCGCTGGGGGCGACGCCGAGTCCGGCGGCGATGGAGGGCAGCAGTCCGGCGATCACGAACGCGTTGGTGCCCACGACGAAGAGGCCCAGCGCGAGCAGGACCAGCCGGCCGTAGAGGCCGGTGCCGTATGATTGTTCAACGGATGTCATACGATCGAGAGTAGCATAGTTCAACGATCATTGAACTGTTGGATGGGGACATGAGCAACGACTATCCGGTGCCGGACATCGCCGACGTGCAGCTCGTCGACCTCCTCGGCGCCCTGGCCGACCCCACGAGGCTGCAGATCGTGCGCGTGCTCGCCGATGGCGAACCCCACTCCAAGAGCACGGACGAGTGGGGCATGGACGTGCAGAAGTCGGCACTGGCGTACCACTTCCGGACGCTGCGGCTGGCCGGCGTGACGCGCACGATCGTGAACGGCCGGTCGCACAGCATCCAACTGCGCCGCGACGAGCTCGACGGGCGCTTCCCCGGTCTGCTCGACGCCATCATCGCCGGCTGAGCGCGGGTAGCCTGAGCGCATGGAACTCGACGCCTTCCTCGCCGACTCGGCCGACTCCGCTCAGGGCAAGCTCTACGCACTCGGCATCGGGTGGAACGCCATCATGTCTGCCACCTTCCCCTTCCAGCAGTCCCGCATCGCTCTCGGAATCGTGGTGCAGGTGCCGTACAACGAGACGAACGAGACGCACACGCTGCAGATCTTCCTTGAGGACGAGGACGGGCATCGCCACCAGCTGGCCTCCGGCATCGCGCCCGACGGCGTCGCGGTGCCGCTCTTCGAGTTCAGCACCGAGTTCGCGGTCGGACGCCCGCCCCAGCTCCCCGCGGGTGACGCTCAGGCTGTGCCGTTCGCGATCAACTTCGACCAGCTGCGATTCGAGCGCCCGGGGGCGTTCAACTGGGTGATCACGGTACCCGGTGCGACCCGCCGCCTGCCGATGCGCATCAACCGCGCCTCCTGACCCGCCCGCGGCATCGGATCGGGTCATCACACCGCGAGGCGTGAGGGCGGACAAGCGGCCCTAAGCGGTGTAGAGAAGGGGATATGCGAAACAAAATCGTCCCCATCCTGCTCATCGCCGCCCTGGCGTACATCATCGGCACCCACGCCGAGCGCGACCGCTACGAGGAGCTCAAGCGCTCCCTCACCAAGGCCTGGAACGATCCCGACGTGAAGAAGGCCCGCAAGAAGGCCAAGAAGATGCGTGCCAAGGCGAGCGCCGAGGCGCAGAAGCGGGCCAAGAAGCTGGCGTCGCGGCTCGGCTGATGCACCCCCTCCGGTACGCTCGGATGACGAGCTAAGGAGGGCCAGATGGCCGAATACGTGTACGGCGGACCCGCGGATATCGACCGGGCGATCGGACTCCTCGTCGAACTCGACGACGCCCAGCGCAACGCACTCGCCGTGCTGGAGATCGACCAGGCCATCGACGAGCTCCAGGCCGAATACACGAAGGCGTCGGCCGACCCCTCGTACACCCCGAGCGACGACTTCATCGAGCGGTTGAGCGGCTACCTCGCCGTGGCCGACGACCGGGAGAACCCCTCGCTGGCCTGAGGCTGGCGGGGATCACCCGACCTCACGGGTGGGTGGATGCCGCGGCATCCACCTCCTCGCGGGTCGGTGCCGTCGCCGAACCGACGCGGGTCACCGAGATCCCCGCCGCGAGCGTCGCCCGCTCGATCGCCCGGCGCAGCCCGTGGCCGAGGGCGAGCTCGGCCAGCAGCACTCCGGTGTGGGTGTCGCCGGCGCCGGTGGTGTCCACGGCCTCCACCGCGGGCGAGCGGAAGGCGAGCGGGGCGGCGCCGAGCTCTCCGCCGCAGGCGATGCAGCCCTCGGCCCCCTCGCGCACGATCACCACCGTCTCGGCGTCGACCGCCAGCGCGGAACGGAGAGCGGCGAGCAACGCGGCGCCGGAGAGCTCGGGCGCACCCGCCACCAGCCGGGCCTCCCGCTGGTTCATCGAGACGAGGAAGGCCGCCTCGACCACCGGATCGAGCAGCTCGGCCGGGATCTCGCCCACGAGGGGCCCGGGGTCGAAGGCCACCAGAGCGCGGCCCGCCAGCTCGTGCACCCACCGCGCGAGCACCGGCCCGCTCTGCGGATAGGCGAGGTCGTAACCGGAGACCGAGACCAGATCAGCTCCCCCGACGCCCAGGGCGTCCAGCTCCTCGCGCAGGATCGACGTCTCGACCCCGGTCACCGTTACGAAGGTGCGCTCCGCATCAGGCTCGACCAGGTTCACGCAGAATCCGGTGTCGCCCTCCGTGCGGGGAACGCCGCCGGCGACGATGCCCTCCGCGGCGAGCGCCCCACGCACGAGGTCGCCGTACGGACCGGTGCCGTGCGGGCCTGCGTAGACGCAGGTCGCGCCCTGGCGGGCGACCGCCGCCGCCAGGTTGAAGCCGCCGCCGACGAGGAGCCGGGTTGCGGTGGCCAGCACGTCGCCGCCGCGATCGGGCAGGCGGGGCACGTCCACGGTGAGGTCGACGAGGATGCTGCTCACCGAGACCACCCGCGCGTCAGCCATCGGAACGCTCCCGCAGCGCGAGCAGATCATCGGCGAGCGCCTCCAGACCGAGTTCGGGGTTCGCCCGGTCGAGCCGCTCCCGGACGCCGCGGGGAATGCTCGACGCCCCCGTGTGCGCCCCCACTATCGCCCCGGCCATGGCCGCGATGGTGTCGCAATCGCCGCCGAGGCTCGCCGCGTGGCGACAGGTCAGCCACGCGTCATCCGGGAACAGGCTGGCCACGGCGAACGCAGCCGGCACCGCCTCCTGGGTGGCCAGGCCGGCGCCGACGAGGTCGTAGATCAGGTCGGCGGCGCGCTCGGGGGCGAGCCCGCGCACCAGAGAGATGGCCCACTCGATGCGGGACGCGACATCCGCCCCCGCCACGAAGCTGCCGCGCTCGGCCCCGATCCGCGCCGCGTCGACGGCACGGGCGACAGAGTCCTCGAAGCCGTGGCCGGCCACTCCGGCGCTCACCGCCATGGCCACCGCGGAGGCGCCGGCGATGGCGACCCCGGTGTCGTGCGTGACCCGGCCCGCCTGCTCCACCGCGTCCACCACCGCCTCGACGGATGCCGGGGTGCCCACCCCGACGGGGGCGACCCGCATCGCCGCACCGTTGGTGTCACCCCAGCGGCCCGTCTCCCCCGGCGGCACGCCCTCGGCGATGAGCCGCAGCGCGCGGCGCGTGGAGGGGCCCAGCAGGTCGAGGGAGCCGGCCGCGCGCATCCGCGCCTCCCAGGCGAGCAGTTCGGCGGCCAGGCGGTCGGGATCGACGCGGCCGCCGCCCTCCACGAACAGGCGCCCCAGGATGACGGCCTGATCGGTGTCGTCGGTGACATGCCCGGCCGGGGTGCCCGCGCTGATCTCGTTGTCCGGTGGCCCGGGCAGGAAGTCGTCGAGCAGGCCGTAGCGGGAGAGCACCAGCGCCCGCGGGAAGTTCTGGGTCGGCATGCCGAGCGCATCGCCGACGGCGAGACCGACCAGTGCGCCTGCCGCCCTGTCGCGGGGGTCATCCATGGCACAATCCTGCCGCACGGATAGACAGGTCGGAATGTCAAGGCCCACCGCAGAACCGATGAACCTGAATAAAATACGACCGTGACCCAGATCGAGGCCGGAACGGATGCGCCGCTCGGGGCTCCGCTCCTCCTCGGGCGGTACCGCCCCCTGTCGCTCCTCGCGCGCGGCGGCAGCTCGCTCGTCTATCGGGGCCACGACGAGCATCTCGGCCGCGACGTGGCGATCAAGCTGTTCTCCGCCGGCGGCGAGACCGAGACGGAGCGCTTCCGCGACGAGGCGCGGGTGCTGGCCGAACTGAGCCACCACGGCGTGGTCACCATCCTCGACGCCGGGATCGACGTCTCCAGCCCCAGCGACCCGCGGCCCTTCATCGTGATGGAGCTCGTTCCGGGCGAGACCCTCCGATCCATCCTCAACACCCGCGATCTCTCCGGCCGACGGATCGGCGAGACCGCGTACGAGGTCGCCGAGGCCCTCGAGTTCGTGCACGCACGCGGGGTCATCCACCGCGACATCACCCCGTCGAACATCATGATCGTCGACTACGGCACCACCTTCTCCCGCCCCCGCGCGCGGCTCACCGACTTCGGCATCGCGATCGACTCGGACACCACGCCCGTCAACGACGGCACCACCACCGGCACGGCCGCCTACCTCAGCCCCGAGCAGGTGCGCGGCGAGACCATCACGAGCGCGGCCGACATCTACTCGCTCGGCCTGGTGCTGCTCGAGTGCTTCACCCGGAGCATCGCCTACCCGGGCACGCCCATCGAGTCGGCGACGGCGCGCCTGGACCACGAACCGCCCCTGCTCGACACGCTCACCCCGTCGTGGCGCGAGCTGCTGCACGCGATGACGGAACAGGATCCGGCGGCTCGCCCCACCGCGGCCGACGTGGCGAGCGCCGCGCGACGCGAGCTGCGGTCGGCCCGCCACAAGAAGTCGCGCAAGAACGGCTAGACGCGCACGACCGTGACGCGGTCGCGCCCGGCATCCTTCGATCGGTACATGGCGCGGTCGGCGGCGATGAAGAGCGCCTCCGGCGTCGGGCTCGGCCCGTCCCCCGGCGAGTAGAGGGAGATGCCGGTGCTCGCCGTGATCGCGAAGCCCTCCGGCAGCTCGGCGGAGGGCTCCCGAACGGCCGCGGCGATGCGCTCGCCGATCTGCAGCGCCGACTCCGGGTCGGCGTCCTCGCAGATGACGATGAACTCGTCGCCGCCGAAGCGGCCCACCAGATCGCCGGCGCGCACGACCTCACGGATGCGCCGGGCGACGGTGCGCAGCACGGCGTCGCCCACGCTGTGGCCGAGTCCGTCGTTGATCGCCTTGAACCCGTCCAGGTCGAGGAACACCAGGGCGAGAGGATGCCCGTGCCGGCGTGATCCCGAGAGGGCCCCGGTGAGCTGCTCCCGCAGCAGCGCGCGGTTGGCGAGACCGGTCAGCTGGTCGTGCAGGGCGAGCACCTCGAGCTCGGCCTGCAGCCTGATGCGGCCGAGCACCGGTGTCGCCTGCCGGGCGAGCGCCACCTGCAGATCCATCTCGTGCTCGTCGAACTCGCGTCGGCGCTTGAAGAAGCTGAGCAGTGCGCCGACCGGACCGGTGGTCGCCACCATGGGAACGATGGTGAAGGCCTCGACCTGCGCGGCGATCATCGCCCGGGCGAGGGCGGGATAGGTGCCCTCCACCTCGTCCACGGAGGATACCGTCATGATCCCGGCGCTGCGGATCCCATCCAGTTCCGGGGCGGCGGCGGCGGTGAAGGTGAAGTCCTGCAACGGATGCTCCCCCGCGGCCAGATACGCGCCGCCCTCGCCGTCGGCCAGCATGACGGCCACCGTGGGGGCGGAGAGGGCCTCGCGCGTGCTCGCCACGAGCGCCTCGGCCAGCGCGCCCTCCGTCGAGGCCGCACCGAAGGCGCTGGAGGCCTTCTGGAGCACGCGCACGCGGGCCTCGGATGCCTCGGCCTCCCGCCGCGCGGCCAGCAGGTCGCGTTCGTAGTTCTGACGGGCCGTGGCGTCGAAGATCGCGAGGGACATGAGGCCCGGGCCGGCATCCGATTCCTCGGTGAGCCGCGAGTTCAGCAGCACGGGCAGCTCTCCGCCGTCGGCGCGGGTGATCGAGAGGGCCACCTCGCGCAGCTCGCCGGCGAGATGGAGCACGGGCAGGTGCCGCGTCTCGTAGAAGATCTGGCTGCCCGGCACGAGCAGGTCGGTGAAGAGCTCGCCGGCCACGGCATCCGCGGTGTATCCGGTCCACTCCAGGAACGTGGTGTTGACCCGCTCGATGACGCCGTCGGGCGTCGCGAGGATGAGGGCGCAGGCGGCCAGGTCGAACGGCTCGGCGCCCCGGTGATCGGCGGTCATCCGATCGGCGGTCATCCGAGATAGGCCCTGATCTCGGCGGCCAGGACGTCCGGGTCGGAGAGGTTGGGCGTGTGGCCGCTGGTCGGCATCACCACGAACGTGCTCTGCGGGATCGCGTCGGCCACGTAGCGCCCGACCGTGAGCGGGGCGATCACGTCGTCCCCGCTCTGCAGCACCAGGGTGGGCACGGTCACGGATGCGAGGTCCCTGCGGTTGTCGGAGAGGAAGGTCACCCGGGCGAAGTGCCGCGCGATCGTCGGATCCGTGCTGCAGAAGTTGTCGGTGAGTTCGAGGCCGATCTCCGGACGATCCGGGTTCCCGGTCATGACCGGGGCGATGGCCGACGACCAGCCCAGATAGTTGGAGTCGAGCGTGTCGAGCATCGAGTCGATGTCGGCCTGCTCGAAGCCGCCGAGGTAGTCGACGTCGTTCACGTAGCGGGGCGACGGGCCCACGAGCACCAGGGCTCCGAAGCGGGACGAGTCGTGATTGGCGGCGAGCACGCCGACCATCGCGCTCACGGAGTGGCCGACGAAGACCGCGTCGCGCAGGTCGAGCTCCTCCATGATCTCGAGCAGGTCGTCCGCGTAGCCGTGCAACGAGTCGTACTTGCCGGGGTCGTAGGCGGAGAGGTCGGATCCGCCCGCCCCCACGTTGTCGAAGGTGACCACTCGGTGGTCGTGCGCGAAGGCCGGGGTGACGTTGCGCCAGACCTCCTGGCTGCACCCGAAGCCGTGCGCGAAGACGATGGGACGACCGTCCGGCTCGCCGGAGACGGTGACGTTGTTGCGCTCGAGGACTCGCGTCTCTCCTATCGCAGGCGAAACCATGGGCGCCTCCGACTGCCGCTCCCGGCCGGAACGTGGGTTTCCGGCTCACCGCGTGGGCTCATCCGAATGTTAACTTGTGGGCGTCGCCCCGGGCAACGTGGGGGGAGGGGGATTGTGGCGGCCGCGCGCGCATGCTAGACGCACTTTTTGAAAAATAAAGGCCCGTTGACAATTTTTTGCCGGATGAGCAATCTGGGTTGAGTCACTCCGGCACATCGACGAGAAACATCTACAAAGGCGGAACGCACGTGGTTTTCAGGTTGCAGGACGCCGTGCGCAACGACGAGATCGTCGCGTACTACCAGCCCCAGATCGACCTTCAGACGGGTCAGATCGTCGGAGTCGAAGCTCTGAGCCGGTGGCGTCACCCAACTCTCGGGCTGCTCACCCCCGAATCGTTCATCGCGGACGCCGAGGAGAACGGCATGATCCACGAGATCGGCGCGTTCATGCTCGACGACGGATGCCGCTGCGCAGCCGACTGGCAGCGCGACGGCTACGACATCGAGGTCGCCGTCAACGTCTCCGCGTCGCAGCTCGCCGACCGCGCATTCTTCCGGCACCTCGCCGACAACCTCGCGACCATGGGCCTGCGCGCCCGCTCCATCACCGTGGAGATCACGGAGTCGCGCGCCATCGCCGACCCGGAGGACGCGGCCGCCCGGCTCGGCGTCCTCCGCGAGATCGGGGTGGACGTCTCGATCGACGATTTCGGCACCGGCCACTCCTCGCTCGAGCAGCTGCTGCGGCTGCCCGCCACCGAGGTGAAGATCGACAAGTCGCTCGTGCACGGCGAGCAGCCGGACAGCGAGAAGATCATGCGCGACCTGGTGGAGCTGGCGCACCAGCGCGGCCTCCGGGTCGTGGCGGAGGGCATCGAGACCGTCGAGCACCTCGAGCGCGCTCGCGAGGTCGGGTGCGACCGTGCGCAGGGCTTCCTGCTGGGCCGGCCCTCGCCGGAGAACGAGATCTCGCAGATGCTCGTCGTGGCGGGGCATCCGGCCTAGAGCTGGAGGTCGCCTTCGCCGTCGAAGTCGGCGTCGCTGCCCGACTCGTCCGTGTCGTTCTCGCCGCCGACGTCGATCTGCGTCCACGTGACCGGCATGCCCGGGGAGAACAGGATGTCGATGCCCGGGCCCGAACGCAGCGGCGGGATGTTGACGTATCCGCCGCCGGCCTTCACGGCCTCCAGGATCTTCTCTCGCAGTTCTGTCACGGGGTCGGGCAGGAAGTAATCCTTGCCGTCGACGGTAAGCCTGTTCACGATCACCAGACGAGCCTAAGTGCCCGAGCGCAGGATTCGTGTGCGCGCCGGGTTATATTCTCTTCACGCACGGCACTTCCGCCGGCAGCGGCGACCAGGCGAAGGGCTCTCGTGGGATCACTCCACTACGGCGGACAGGAATTCGAGTTCGACGACCGGACGCTCACCCACCTTCAGATCGTCTTCAGCACCAAGCTGCGGCGCGGAGAGAACTTCTTCTTCACCTGGATCTCACCCCTCGAGCGCGGGAGCGGCCGCCACGCCATCTGGATCGACAACGGCACCCCGATCCACTTCTTCTTCAGCGGGTCGCGGCCGCCGTCGGTGAACCGCGACTGGATCGAGGCGATGCTGCAGTCCTCGGGTCGCACGGCGGGGCTGCAGCTCGGGTCGGAGCCCGAAGCGCGAGGGTAGGCGGGATCGGGCGCTTCGGCTTCTGCGGGTGCGGGTCCGGGTGCGGTGGGGGCTGCTCGGTCGCGCCTGGGGTCGTTCTCGGCGTTCGAGAACCCTGACGTGATGACGCGGCTTCCCCTCCTCCGCAAACATATCTTCGACGAGTTCTCCACATCTTCGTGGTTACGTTAGCAATTGTGTTCGATAACTGACAGAATCGAGGCATGAATTACCTCCCCGAGTTCGTCGCCGCAGCGCAGGAGTGGGCCCAGCTCACGCTTCCCGCTGCCGACGGCATCTCGGATGCTGAGCTCATCGCCTTCCAGCGGCACTTCAGCGAGGTGCGTCGCACGACCGATCTGCGGCTCGCTCAGCTGGCCGCGATCACCGCCCGTCGCTCGCGGCCGGAACTCGGGTACTCCGGTCTCGCACAGAGAACCGGTGCCCGCACGCCTGAGCAGTTCGTGCAGCAGGTCACCGGGCTGAGCCGCCGCGAGGCGGGCACGCTCGTCAGGGTCGGCGAGTTGATGGATGGCGCAGCCCCAGAGCCCGAACCGGGGGGCCCACCGCCGGAGCCCTGGTTGCGCGCCGTCAACGACGCGATCGCGGCGCGCGTGGTGTCCGTGGGAGCGGCCGACGTGATCCGGTCCGCGCTCGCGGACCTGGAAGCATCCTCCGACCAGCTCCTCATCGCTGCGACGTCTCTCATCCGAGACGCGAGCTCGATCTCCGAAGAGAAGCTGGCCGCCCGCGCTCGCCACGCGCGGGACCAGCTCGATGAGGCCGGTGTGCCCGCGCGCGAGGAAGCGCTGAGGCAGAAGCGCTGCCTGGATCTCGTCCCGCAGCGCGACGGCACCGTGAGGATCTTCGGAGTCCTCGACCCCGAGTCGGCCGCCACCGTGACCGCGGTCATCGATGCGGCGACCTCTCCGCGGCGCGGAGGACCTCGATTCGTCGACCCGGCGGACCGCGACCGGGCCCAGCGCCTCATGGACGACCCTCGAACGATCCGTCAGATCGCCCTCGACGCTCTCGTCGAACTCGTCGCCCTCGGCGCCGCCGGGGAGTCGACTCACATCGTCGGAAGCCCCAAGCCGAGTGTTCGGCTGCACGTCACTACCGCCGACCTCGACAGGCGAGCGGGTGCGGCGCACTTCGAGGGACAGACCGCGGCGGTGAGCATCCCGACCGTCGAGCGTCACCTCTGCGCCGATGGCTTCGTGCCGATCCTTTTCGACAAGCGCGGGGAGCAGGTGGTGAATGTCGGGCGGGACGAGCGGTTCTTCACACCACGACAACGGATCAGGCTGGCCGCCAGGGACGGCGGCTGCCGGTTCCCGGAGTGCGACCGACCGCCGAGCTGGACCGAGGCCCATCACATCGCGCCGTGGCTCGCGAAGCACGGTCGGACGGATATCGCGGACGGGGTGCTCTTGTGTCGGCACCATCACATGCTGGTCCACAACAACGGGTGGTCCGTGGTGCGTGAAGGGGCCGAATACTTCGTGATTCCCCCGCCGTCGCTGGATGCAGGTCAGACACCCATCTCGGCGCCGGCGAAAGGGCTTGCTGGTGTTCGAGCCGCCTGAGTCGATGCCGTCGCCTGGATTCTGGCTGTGCGAACGGTCGGGTGCACTTGGCCTGCCTCAGGAGCCGGGGTACTGTCCGGGGCAACCGAGGGGAACGGTGGATCATGATCGTCAACAAGATGACCGTCGACGGCAACGAGTACTACCTCGACGCCGAACAGGACGTCCAGGGCGCGAAGATGCAGGTGGTCGAGGCCGTTCAGCACGGGGGTGGCATGGTCGAGGTTCTGGTCGCCGGCCACACCGCTCTATCGGTGCTCGTGAGCCAGTCGATGCCCGTGACGTTCGAGCAGATCGTCGCGGACGAGGATGCCCGTGACGACCCGTTCGGTGACGACTTCTGGCGCTGGGCGGACCTGGCGCTCTAGCCGGGCAGCCGGATACCGGTCGTCCGCACGCCCGACGGTCGCCCGGCGTCACACGGGAACGATCCTCGCGACGCCGTGGTTAGGCTTGACGACGAAACGAAGGAGACCCGGTGGCCTACGAGATCGACCGCGACGACGCGCAGTGGCGCGCAGAACTGAGCCCCGAGGAGTACGCCGTGTTGCGCGAAGCCGCGACCGAGCGCGCCTGGACGGGCGAGCTGCTCGACGAGAGCCGCGCCGGCCTCTACACCTGCAAGGCGTGCGGCAACGAGCTGTTCCAGGCGGGCACAAAGTTCGACTCGGGCTGCGGCTGGCCGAGCTTCTACGAGTCGGTGCGACCGGATGCCGTGGAGCTTCTCGAAGACACCAGCCTCGGCGTCGTGCGCACCGAGGTGCGCTGCGCCCGGTGCGGTTCGCACCTCGGTCACGTCTTTCCGGACGGCTTCGGAACCCCGACCGGCGACCGCTACTGCATGAACTCCCTGGCTCTCAACTTCGAGGCCGATCCGGAGTAGCGTTATCGCATGCGCGACAAGTATCACGAGGTGACGGCGGTCTCAGCGGCGGGTCAGGCGAAGGCCGAAGCCGATGTCGCCGAGGGCGACCCGATGGCGAAGCACTCCGCCCTGCCTCCCACCGAGGGAGACGACGTCCCCTTCGAAGCCGCGGCCGAGGCGCACGAAGCCGGCGCGATCTAGCCGGCGGACCCGGTCCCGAACAGCAGCCCGAGCAGATACGTGACCGCGGCGGCGCCATAACCGATGAGCAGCTGACGGAGCGCCCTGCGCAGCGGCGGCCCACCGGAGAGCACACCGACGATCGCACCGGTCCCCAGCAGCGCCAGCCCCACCAGCACGGCCGCGAGGATCACCGCCGGCAGCCCGCCCATCCCGAAGAAATAGGGGATGATCGGGATGATCGCACCGGAGGCGAAGAAGCAGAAGCTCGACAGCGCGGCACCCAGCCCCGTGCCGATCGCCTCGTGCTCGTCCTGCTCCTCCTGCACCACCATCGAGTTGTCGCGCAGCACCTCCGAGGCGTGCCGCACGGCCTCGGCCTCGGTCATCCCGCGGGCGCGGTAGACGAGGCTCAGCTCGTTGGCGTCGATGTCGAGGTGGGGCAGGGCGCCGTCGCTCGCCGGATCGGGCGAGGAGGCCTCGAGCAGCTCACGCTGGGACCGCACCGAGACATATTCGCCCGCCCCCATCGAGAGAGCGCCGGCGAGGAGGCCTGCGATCCCGGTGAGCAGCACGAGATGTGCGGGGATCCCGCTCGCGCTCACACCGATCGTGAGCGCCAGGTTCGACACCAGCCCGTCGTTCGCGCCGAACACCGCCGCGCGGAACGTGCCCGAGAGCCGATTGCGCCCCCTGGTCGCAAGCCCCTTGATGACCTCGCCGTGGATTCGCTCGTCGGCCGCCATCGCCCGTGTCGCGTCTGCATCCTTCTCGTAGGGCGATCGAGCCTCCGCCTGCTGGGCGAGGGCGAGCACGAACACCGATCCGAAGCGCCGGGCCAGCCAGCCCAGCAGACGCGTGCGCACATCGCCCTTGCGCGGCCTGCCCACCTGATCGCCGAGCAGCTCGAGCCAGTGCTCCTCGTGCCGGCCCTCGGCCTCGGCCAGGGCGAGCAGGATGTCGCGCTCCTCCCCCTCCCGTCGGCCGGCGAGATCGCGATAGACGCTCGCCTCGGCGCGCTCGTCGGCGAGGTACTTCCGCCAGCGGCGAAGCTCGGCAGAGGTGGGCGTGCGCGGCGAGAGGGCAGCAGAATCGGGGGTGGCCACAGGGTCCTTCCGGTGGTCGGAGAGCGAGCGGAGAGCGCTCGGTTAGATCCCTCCAGAGTACCGGATGCCCCAGGAGACCTCCCAGCGCTCCCCCGGTTCCAGCCAGCGCAGCCCGCGCCCGGAGTTGAGCGCGTCCGGCGGCGCCGTCATCGGCTCGACCGCGATCGCGGTGCCGAGGCGGCCGTCGCGCGGGAAGATCCGGGTGGTGAACACCTGCACGAATCCGAACTCCGGCCCCTGCCACAGTTCCACCCAGCGACCGTCGGGGGCGGTGAGGCGGTGCCGTGCGACCCCGTCGACGAACTCGACCTCACCGAACGCGTCGTCCAGGTCGAGGTCCGCGACGCGAACCCCGCCGCGGAGGTCGTAGGGGGTGCCGACGACCGGAGTCTCGGCGACCGGGTTGAGCCTGGCATCCGTCTCGAAACGGGTACCCGCGGCCACGGTCAGGGTCAGCTCGTCGACCGGCACGTCGCCGACCCGGAAGAACGGGTGGGTGCCGACGGCGACCGGCGTCGACCTGTCGCCGATCGCCCGGAAGCCGTGGGTGACCTCGAGGCCGTCGTCGACCAGCCGGTACTCGACGCTGGTCTCCAGCTCGAACGGGTAGCCGCGAGTCGGGTAGACGGTCGCGGCGAGAGACACCGAGCGCGCGTCGTGCGAGACCACGTCGTAGGGCCGGTCGATGAGGAGTCCGTGCAGCGCGTTCAGGCGCGCCGGCTCGGTGAGATCGAGCTGCTGGGGTCGGCCGTCGAGATACCAGACGCCGTCGCGCACGCGGTTCGGCCAGGGCACGAGCACCGTCCCATCGCCGAAGGGCGGCCGCTCGTCGACGGCGTAGGGCTCCGTCACCTGAACGCCGCGCACGGAGAGCTCGCGGATCGCGGCCGAGACCTGGGTGATGACCGCGCGATTGCCGGCGTGGCTGAGCTCGAACTGACGGCCGGTGGGACTGATCATGGTGCGGCTCCGGAGTTGGTTACTGGATGACGTCGAGTCCGGCGGCGACGAGGGCGTCGACGGCGGCGCGTGGCGCCTCGGCGCCGGTGACAAGGCTATCGACCTCGGAGAGCGGCGCCACCCGGCTGAGCTGAGCGACGCCGAGTTTCGAGCTGTCCGCCACCACCACCGTGCGGGCGGCGGTGGACATCATCCGCCGCTTCGCGTCGGCCTCGGGGAGGTTGATGTTGGTGACGCCGGCGCGGGCGTCGACCCCGCTGCATCCGATGAAGGCGATGTCGGCGCGTACGTGGTCGAGCACGGTGCCCGCCAGCGGGTCGACGAGCGAGTGCTGAAGGGGGCGGAGGGTTCCGCCCGTGACGATCACCGTGAACCGCGGGATGCCGGGCTCCAGCAGCAGCGCGATGTTGAGTGCATTGGTGATGACGACGACGTCGCGGAGGTCGTCGCGGGCGAGCAGCGCCTCGGCGACCGCGGTGGTTGTGGTGCCGACATCCAGCAGCACGGCCTGGCCGGATTCGACGAGTGCGGCCGCCCGGCGCCCGATGCCGCGCTTCTCGTCGGCCGAGTCGAGCAGGGATGCCTCGAACGCCCGCTCCGTGGCCGTGGAGCGCTGCTCGGCGACCGCGCCGCCGTGCACGCGCTGGACGGCGAGGGAGTCGGCGAGCACGTCGAGGTCGGCGCGGGCGGTCACCTCGGAGATTCCGAAGCGCTCGCTCAGCTCGGCGACGCGCGCGAAACCCTGCTCTTCGATGATGGAGAGCATCTGCCGTCGGCGCGTGACGGCGGGCAGTCCCTGATCGGCCATGGTTCGAGTTTCGTTTACTTGTTTTTGCTTGTCAATGCCGCATAGGATGCTTTCGATTTCGTAAACAACCGGGAGAACCATGTCCGCAATCGCGCGGCACGCGCATACGATGGCCGACGGTCGGGAGCTCATCTACTTCGATGACGCCGACACCACGCTCGGCCCCGACCGTCGCGCCGACCTCCGACACCTCGACCCGCGCCCCGCGACCGCGAACATGCGCAAGGACCCGCTCACCGGCGACTGGGTGTCGATCGCGGCATCCCGCCAGAACCGCGTTTTCCTGCCGCCTGCCGACCAGGATCCGCTCGCCCCGGCGAGCCCGGGCAACCCCTCGGAGGTGCCCGACCAGTACGACGTGGCCGTGTTCGAGAACCGCTCCCCGTCGTTCGGCCCGGCCATGTCTGCCGGCTACACCGCCGAGCAACTCGCCGAGGTCGGTCTCGGCCGCTCCCTCGAATCGGTGGGCCGCTGCGAGGTGGTGTGCTTCAGCCCGGAGACGACGGGCTCGTTCGGCAGCCTGAGCCGCTCGCGCGCCCGCACGGTGATCGAGGCCTGGGCGGACCGCACGGCGGCGCTCTCCGCCCTGCCCGGGGTGCGCCAGGTGTTCCCGTTCGAGAACCGCGGCGAGGCGATCGGCGTGACCCTCCACCACCCGCACGGGCAGATCTACGCCTACCCCTACGTGGCGCCGCGCACGCTGCGGCTGCTCGACTCGCTCGACGCCTACGGGCCGACCCTCTTCGCCGACATCCTGGAGTTCGAGCGCGACTCGGAGCGGATGCTGCTCTCCGGCGAGCACTGGACCGCCTACGTGCCCTTCGCGGCCCGCTGGCCCATCGAGGTGCACATGCTCCCCCATCGCCACGTGCCCGATTTCGCCGGTACCAACGAGGCCGAGCGCGAGGAGCTCTCGAGCATGTACCTGCGCATCCTGCGCGCCATCGACCTGCTCTACGACACCCCGACGCCGTACATCGCCGCCTGGCACCAGGCGCCGGTGCTCGAGCGCAGGGACGAGGTGCGGCTGATGCTGCAGGTGACCTCGCCGCGTCGCGCGGCTGACAAACTGAAGTACCTGGCCGGCTCCGAGTCTGCGATGGGCGCGTGGATCGGCGATATCGCGCCCGAAGTCGCCGCTGCGAGCATCCGCGCGGCCCTGCAGAGAGTGGACGACCCCGCATGACCGACATCCGAGACGACACCCGCAGCGCGTTCGCCGAGGTCTTCGGCTACGAGGCGGCCGGCGTCTGGTCGGCGCCCGGTCGGGTGAACCTGATCGGCGAGCACACCGACTACAACCTGGGCTTCGTGCTCCCCTTCGCCATCGACCGCCGCACGATCGTGGCGCTCGGGCTGCGGGAGGACTCGGTGGCGCGCGTGGCGAGCTCCTTCGCCGACGAGATCGTCGAGATCGACCTCGCCGAGCTGACCCCCGAGGCGCTCGACGGATGGTCCGCCTACCCGCTCGGCATCGCCTGGGCGCTCTCCCAGCACGGTGCCGATCTCGCCGCGGTTCCGGGCTTCGACCTCTTCATCGAGTCGAACGTGCCCGTCGGCGCCGGGCTCTCGTCGTCCGCCGCCATCGAGTGCGCGGTCGCGATCGCCCTGGACGAGGTCTGGCGGCTCGGAATCGAGCGGCACGAACTGGCCGCGGTGGGCCAGCTCGCCGAGAACCGCGTCGTCGGCGCGCCGACCGGCATCATGGACCAGTCCGCCTCACTCCTCGGCGAGAAGGACAGGGCGGTGTTCCTCGACTGCCGCAGCCTCGAGTCGCGCACCGTCGACCTCGCCCTCGAGGCGAACGGCCTCGTCGTGCTCGTGATGGACACCGGCGTCACCCACGCCCACGCGACCGGAGGCTACGCCGAGCGCCGGGCATCCTGCGAGCTGGGCGCGCGGATGCTCGGGGTGGAGTCCCTGCGCGATGTGACCGTGGACGATCTGCCGCGAGCCCGCGAGGTGCTCGACGACGTGACCTTCCGGCGCGTGCGACACGTGGTCACCGAGAACCAGCGGGTGCTCGACACCGTGGCCGCCCTCGAGACGGTCGGGCCGCGGGGCATCGGCGACCTGCTCGACGCATCCCACCGCTCCATGCGCGACGACTTCGAGATCTCGGTTCCCGAGCTGGACCTGGCCGTCGAGACGGCACAGCAGACGGGGGCGATCGGTGCGAGGATGACGGGGGGCGGTTTCGGCGGATCCGCGATCGCGCTCGTCGCCGCCGACGACCTGTCACGCGTGCTCGTCGCGATTGACGGGGCATTCTCAGAACACGCGATGACTCCGCCTGATACCTTCGTCGTGACCGCCGCGCACGGAGCCACCCGAGAACCGTGACGATCCAGTAGGGAGAACGTGTGAGAAAGACGCTGGCAACCACCGCTCTCGCGACCGGCGCAGCCGCTCTCCTCCTTCTCCTCTCCGGCTGCTCCACGAGCGGCACCAGCGCCAACGGCGCCCCCACGCCGAAACCGACCACGAGCACCGCGCCGACGTCGAGCACCCCCACGCCCGCCCCCGACGTGCTGTTCACCATCGCCGCGAACGTGCGCGCGAAGGACGGCAGCACCATCGGCATCCTGATGACCGTCCACAAGCCGGTGCCGTACAGCGATGCCGCCGCGAAACCGCTGGAGAACGCGTTCATCCAGCAGTGCGGCGCAGGGGTCGGCGGCCAACCGGTCACCACCGACTCGCTCGCGTCCAACGGCAGCACGCTGGTTCCCATCGATCTCGCGGCCACCCAGACCGGCAAGACCTATGTCGCACCGGTGCAGCTCGCCCTCGGCAGCCCCTACTTCGGCCAGTCCGCAACCGGCAAGGGCATCTCGCCGACCGACTCGACCCAGCCCTGCTACGGCGGGTACAACTGGAGCATCTCGGGCAACGCCTCCGCGGTGGCCGACTTCGAGAGCGGCATCCCCGGCCCGGATCTCAAGCTCTGGCGCTACGCCTACTACGGCTTCGGCGTCGCCTACGACTCGAACGCCACCATCGAGGCCTGCAAGGTCACGCTGACCAGTCTGGCGACGGCCGACGACGTCGCCTCGGTCACCGGCTGGGACCCGACCGCACCGCAGAGCGGCACCGCCTGCGGCATCGGCTACACCGGCGAGTAGCCGGCAGCCGGCGCGGTTCAGCCTCCGGTCAGGCGCAGCACCGACTCGGGGAGTGGGATGCCGCCGCGCAGGTCCGGGTGCGGCTGCGGCTCACCGTGGCTCACCACGACCGGCACGACCCCGGCCCAGGCGGGGCCGGCCACGTCATCCGCGTCGTCGTCACTGAAGCCCGTGGAGTGTTTGAGCGACCACTCGTCGATCGACATCCGCAGCATCAGCGTCGCCGCCACCTCTTTCGGGCGGTGCGGCCGGAGCTCGGCGACCCGGCCGGGGATGAGGGAGTCGGTCACGACATCCAGGGCACGCAGCTTCTGCTCCCCCTCCAGCACGACGCAGGAGCCGAACAGCACGGCACTGCGGAAGTGCATCGAGGACTCGAAGGCGGAGCGGGCGACGACGATGCCGCTGAGCTCGGTCACCGAGACGGCCACCGGGGCGCCGGCGGCGAGCAGCCGCAGCCAGGTCGACCCGGTCGAACCGTGGAGCAGGATGCCGTCGCCGTCCCGCGCGATGGCGATGGGGAGCACCCGGGGTCCGCCGTCCACTACGAACGCGAAGTGGCCGATGTGCTGGGAATCGAGCAGCGAGTCGAGGTCGGCGCGCGAGGACCCGTCGAACTTGTGGGTCTCACGTGTCGGCCTCGTGCGATCGGTCATCGCCGTTCGGCCGCCGCGACCACGTTGCTGACGAGCATCGCCCGGGTCATCGGTCCGACGCCGCCCGGCACCGGCGACAGGTAGCCGGCGACCTCCGCGACCGCCGGGTCGACGTCGCCGGAGAGCTTGGCCTTGCCGCTGGCCGTCACGCCCACGCGCGAGACGCCCACGTCGATGACCGCCGCGCCGGGCTTCACCCAGTCGGCCTTCACGAGGTGCGGAACGCCCACGGCGGCGATCACGATGTCGGCACGGCGCACCTCCTCCTCGAGGTCGGTCGTGCGGGAGTGTGCGAGCGTGACCGTCGCGTCGACGCCCTTGCGCGTCAGCAGCAGACCGAGCGGCCGGCCGACGGTCAGCCCGCGGCCGATCACCACGGCGTGGCGGCCTGCGGTGGGGATGTCGTAGCGGCGCAGCAGCTCGAGCACACCGGCCGGCGTGCAGGGCAGCGGTGAGGTGATCTCGCCCTCCACCCCGAGCACGAGGCGACCGAGGTTGATGGGATGCAGCCCGTCCGCGTCCTTCGCGGGGTCGATCAGCTCGAGCATCGCGTGCTCGTCGATGCCCGCGGGCAGGGGCAGCTGCACGATGAAGCCGGTGACGCGGGGGTCGGCGTTCAGCTCCTCGATGGCGGCCCGGACATCCGCCTCGGACGCGGTGGCCGGCAGGTCGATGCGGATCGACTCGAGTCCGAGCTCCAGGCTGTCGCGATGCTTGCCGGCGACGTAGGAGACCGAGCCCGGGTCCTCGCCCACCATCAGGGTGGCGAGGCCGGGCGTGATGCCCTTCGCCTTGAGGGCGGCGACGCGCTCCGTGAGCTCGCCCTTGATGGCGGCGGCGACGGCGGTGCCGTCGATCAGTGTTGCGGTCATCGTCTGGTCGCCTCAGCTCCAGCGACCCGGCGACGTGAGGCCGGGGTAGAGCGGGAAGGCCGAGGTGAGGGCCACGACGCGCTCGCGGAGGGCCGCGACATCCGGGTCGGGCATGAGGGCTGTGGCGATGATGTCGGCCACCTCGGTGAACTCGGCGTCGCCGAAGCCGCGCGTCGCGAGGGCGGCCGTGCCGATGCGCACGCCGGACGGGGTCATCGCCGGGCGCGGGTCGAACGGCACCGCGTTGCGGTTCACGGTGATGCCCACCGAGTGCAGGATGTCTTCGGCGTCCTGACCGTGGATGGCGGAGGTGCGCAGGTCGACGAGCACCAGATGCACATCGGTGCCGCCCGTGAGCACGTCGATGCCGGCGCCGGTGGCGTCCGGTGCCGTCAGGCGCTCGGCCAGGATGCGTGCGCCGCGGACGGTGCGCTCCTGGCGGTCCTTGAACTCCGGCTCCGCCGCGAGCTTGAACGCCGTCGCCTTCGCGGCGATGACGTGCATGAGCGGGCCGCCCTGCTGTCCGGGGAAGACCGCGGAGTTGAGCTTCTTCGCGAGCTCCGTGTCGCGGCTCACGATGAAGCCGGAGCGCGGGCCGGCAAGCGTCTTGTGGGCGGTGCTGGAGACGACATCCGCGTAGGGCACCGGCGACGGGTGCAGGCCGGTGGCGACCAGTCCCGCGAAGTGGGCCATGTCGACCCAGAGCTTGGCGCCCACCTCGTCCGCGATCTCGCGGAACGCGGCGAAGTCGAGCTGGCGGGAGTAGGCCGACCAGCCGGCGATGAGCACGCTGGGGCGGTGCTCGAGCGCCTTCTCGCGCACCACGTTCATGTCGACGAGGAAGGTCTCCGGGTCGACGCCGTAGGCGGTGGCGTTGTAGAGCTTGCCGGAGAAGTTGAGCTTCATGCCGTGGGTGAGGTGGCCGCCGTGCGCGAGTTCGAGGCCGAGGATGGTGTCGCCGGGGGTGGCGATCGCCGCGAGCACCGCGGCGTTGGCGGAGGCCCCGGAGTGCGGCTGGACGTTGGCGAACTCGGCGCCGAACAGCGCCTTGACGCGCTCGATGGCGAGGTTCTCGGCGATGTCGACGAACTCGCATCCGCCGTAGTAGCGGCGGCCCGGGTAGCCCTCCGCGTACTTGTTGGTGAGCACGGATCCCTGCGACTCGAGCACTGCGCGCGAGACGAAGTTCTCGCTCGCGATCATCTCGAGGGTGTCGCGCTGACGGCCGAGCTCCTGCTGGAGCACGGCGGCGATCTCGGGATCGACGCTCTCGAGCGGATCGGTGAAGGTGGAGGGAAGGTTCGACACTGAGGTCTCCTGACGGTACCGGACAGAGGGACAATCCGGTCCAGCCCAGGCGAACGGCCGAATCGTAGAAGGTCGCTCCCCGATGGTCACCCATCCGAACGCCAGTCGCGACAGCAGCAGCCTATCAGCGCGGCACCGCCGTGTCACCGGCCCTCCCCGAGCGGGAGGCGGCTACTCCTGGGACGAGAACTGGAAGTGCAGGCGGAAGTGGGCGGGGTCGAGCAGGCTCTCCACGTCTTCCACGAGCTCGCCGAGGGCGTTGCGGGTGATGCAGCGCGACCACATGAACGACTCGCCGGGGCTTCGGTGCATGAGGGCGGCATCCGCGTGGGAGAGGTGCCGCACCTCCACCCACTGCTGCCCGGTCGAGCCGACCAGGCCCACCCCGACGAGCATGTCGGTGAGTGAGCCCGCCGCCTCCCCGCGCTCCACCGCGGCCGCGAGGGCTGCGGATGCCGGCACCTTCGACCTCTCGTACGAGATCACCTGCCCGCTCTCCAGCGACCGCAACCGGTCGATGGCGTAGAAGTCCGCGATCGGCGTGCCGAGCTCCGCGGCGAGGACCGGCTCCGTCACCGCGTCGGCGGCGAGCACGCTCACCCGGGTGGCGACCCCCTGGGCCTCCAGGGCGCGTGCCCAGCCGAGCCGCACGTTGAGCGGGCGGCCGTCGTAGGTGACGAACGATCCTTTGCCCGAGCGGGTGCTGATCAGCCCGGCGCGCCCGAGCTCGTTGAGGGCCGCCCGCACCGTGTTGCGGCTCACCCCGAACCGCTCGGCGAGCGTCGTCTCCCCCGGCAACTGACTGCCGTAGGGCAGGCTTCCCGTGCGGATCTCGGAGCCGAGCACGCGGGCGATCTCCTCGTGCTTGAGGCCGGACACCTTCGCCATGTCAGGCTCCGAGCACGGCGTCGACGGTGGTGAGTTCGATCAGCGGCGCGTAGAGCGACATCGCGGCGAGCGCACGGGCGTGGTCGTCGTCGGATGCCCCGGCGCAGGCATCCTGAACCACCCGCACGCGCACCCCGGCGTCGGCCGCCGCGAGCGCGGTGGAGAGCACGCAGCAGTCGGTCGAGACCCCCGCCACCACGAGCGTCGGCTCGGGCCCGACGATCCCCGCCAGCTCGGCGTCCCACTTGCCGAACGTGGTGCGGGTGATCACGCGTGCGGCCCGTCGCGCGATCTCGGGCATCAGCTCGTAGATGCGGTCGGTCGGCTCGACCAGGGCGAACGGCCACTGCTCGAAGTACGGCACCCAGGCGCCCTGCGGATGCTCCGGCGCGACCCATCGCGTGTAGACCGCCCGCTCCCCGAAGGCGTCGGCCAGACGCACGATGTTCGGCTCGACCTCCGCGTAGCGCGGCGCCGCCCAGGGACTGCCCTCACGGGCGAAGACGCGCTGCGTGTCGATCACGAGCAGCCACGGCTCGCTCACGGCTGGCGCACCGCCTGGGCGGGCTCGTCGATCGGCAGCTCCTCCTGGCGGCGGATGCGCGCCCGGCTGAACAGGAGCGTGCCGACGAACCCGATCACCAGTGCGAAGAGCACGCCGAGGTTGGCGTAGGCCCACGCCCCGTTCTTGCCGCCTATCACGCCGAGGAAGTAACCCTGCCAGGTGAGCCACGGCACCGCGGCGGTGGCGACGACGAAGCCCCAGCCGATCACCGTCCCGAGCGCGATGAGCACGATCGACACCCAGTTGACGGCGCCGTAGCGGCCGGCGGTCGTGTAGAGCTCGCGGTCGGCGTAGTTGCGGCGACGCAGCAGGATGTCGGCGAGGAAGATGCCTCCCCACGCCGCGATCGGCACGCCGAGGGTGATGAGGAAGCCCTGGAACGGCCCGACGAAGTCCTTCGCGAAGAACACGACGATGATCGACCCGACCACCATGATCACGCCGTCGACGCCTGCCGCGACCGGACGCGGGATGCGGATGCCGGCGCTCAGCAGCGACAGACCGGACGAGTAGATGTCGAGCACGGCGCCGCCGATGAGCCCGAGGATCGCGACGATGGCGAAGGGGATGAGGAACCACGTGGGGAGCAGCGTGGTGAGCGCACCGATCGGGTCGCTCGCGATGGCGGCGCTGAGCTTGGGCGACGAGGCGGCGATGAGGATGCCGAAGATCACCAGCACCGCGGGTGCGATGGCCGCACCGAAGGTGGTCCACCCCACGACGCCGGCCGACCCGGTCTTGCGCGGCAGGTAGCGCGAGTAGTCGGCGGCGGCGTTGATCCATCCCAGTCCGAAGCCGGTCATCATCAGCACGAGGGCGCCGATCACGGGCCCCGCAGCACCGGCGGGGACCGCGGCGACGACGTCCCACTTGATCTGCGGCAGTACGAGGATGAGGTACACGACGGTCACGATGCCGGTGACGATGGTGATGAAGACCTGCAGCCGCATGATGATGGTGAACCCGTAGATGCCCGCCAGCACGATGATCGCCGCGATCACCACGAGGGCGATCAGCTTGACGGCGACACTGTCCTTCGGGCCGCCGAGCTCGCCGATGACGGTGGATGTCGCGAGCACCGCGAGCACGCACAGCACCGTCTCCCACCCGACGGTCAGCAGCCACGAGATGACCGACACCACCCGGTTGCCGGTGACGCCGAACGCCGCGCGGCTGAGGATCATCGTGGGTGCCGAACCCCGCTTGCCCGCGAGCGAGATGAAGCCGCACAGCAGGAACGAGATGACGATGCCGATCAGCGCGACCACGGTGGCCTGCCAGAACGAGATGCCGAAGCCGAGCACGAAGGATCCGTAGCTGATGGCGAGCACGGAGACGTTGGCGCCGAACCACGGCCAGAAGAGGTCGCGCGCGCGGCCCTTGCGCTCCGACTCGGCGATCGTCTCGATCCCGATGATTTCGACGCCGCCCTGCGCGACCGGCTGCTCTGTGGTGGACACGGGGGTTGCCTCCTTGGGGACTGCACCTGTTCAGACCTGTTCAGTCTGTGGGAACAAGCTAGACCCTCCGCGATCCCCGTGTCAACGATTCAGTGCGTGCGGCGCGCGAGCAGCACGCCCAGCGCGCCGCTCAGCAGCACGCTCACCACGAGCAGCATGAGGTCGGCCGTCGGGAGCACGGCCAGGCCGAAACCGTTGAGGAGGAGGCCGCCCACCAGCGCCCCGCCCCCGATCGCGATGTTGAACGACGTCGTGAACAGCGCCGCGGCCAGATCCCGCACCCGCGCCGACGCCGTGTGCAGCACCCGCG
This sequence comes from uncultured Lacisediminihabitans sp., assembly GCA_966212465.1. GTDB lineage: Bacteria > Actinomycetota > Actinomycetes > Actinomycetales > Microbacteriaceae > Lacisediminihabitans. The sequence continues at coordinate 133,116 of CBIHRK010000006.1, read as the reverse complement.
TCTGGATCATGGCCGGCAGGCCGCCGAACGCGATGCCCCACACCACCATCGCCGCGATCACCACGGGCTGGTGGCGGCCGAAGAGCACGAGCGCCAGCACCGGCAGGGCCACCAGCGCGGCGGTCACGATGAACCCGTTCCGGGGGTACCGGTCGGCGACCACCCCGGCGAGCGCCAGCCCGATCGCCCCCGCACCCCCGAAGAGGAAGAGCAGCGGCGCCACCGCGGACTCGTCGAACCGGGGCACGGCGATCAGCCACGGCGCGATGTACGTGTAGAAGAGGTTGTGGCCGAGCATCATCACGATCACGACGGCCATGAGCGCGATCACGGCGGTCAGCGAGCGGTCCCGGCGCGCCGGCAGCGCGATCTCCCCCGTCGCCAGGGTGACGCGGTGATCGACCGCGGGGAGGAAGCGCGCGACCAGCACGGCGAGCACGAGGATCACGACGGCGAGCGACGCGAAGGCGAGCCGCCAGCCGAAGGCGTGACCGAGGGCGGAGCCGAGCGGCACGCCCAGCACGAACGCCGCCGTGCCGCCGCCACTGGTGACGGCGACCGCGCGACCGATCTGATGCTTGGGCACGAGGTGGGCGGCATAAGCCCCCACCACAGCCCAGAAGAGCCCGTGCGCCAGTCCGCCCAGCACCCGCGCGCCGACCAGCACGCCGTAGCTGGGGGCGACCGCCGCGAGCACGCCCGCGACGGCGATCACCAGCAGCACGGCGATGATGAGGCCCTTGCGCGAGAGGGTGCGCGTGAGGGCGGCGAGCGGGGTGGTGGAGATGACGACGGTGGCTGCGAAGATCGTCACCAGGAGGCCGATCTGGGAGGCCGAGACATCCAGCTCCCTGGCCATGTCGGGCAGCAGCCCCGTGGGCAGGAATTCGCTGGTGACCGAGACGAAGATCGCCCCGGCGAGCACGAGCAGGCCCACCCAGGGGAAGGCGGATCGGGTGTCTGGCGCGGGCACGCTGCTGCTCCTCGAGGTGTGGTGAGCGTCGCGCCGCCCGCGGGCTGCCGCGTCCGATGGCCCACGGCGGTCGCGCGGGCGCATGCGGCAACGTCAAGCAGAATACTCTTGATGCCGTGACCGACACGACCGCCACCCACTGGGTTCTCACCATCGTCTGCGCGGATCGCCCGGGCATCGTGCACGCCATCAGCGGCGCCATCGTGGATGCCGGGGGCAACATCACCGAGTCCCAGCAGTTCTCGAGCGACGACACCGGCACCTTCTTCATGCGGCTCCAGGTGGAGTCGGCGGTCGACCGGGCCGGCTTCGAGGCCGCCCTCCAGCCCGTGGTCGCCCGTTACGACATGGCGCTGACGCTGGATGTGGTCGGCCGCCCGCTCCGCACCCTCGTGCTGGTCTCCACCGCGGCCCACTGCCTCAACGACCTGCTCTTCCGCGAGCGTGCCGGTCACCTCCCCATCGAGCTTCCGCTCGTGCTGAGCAACCACCCCGACCTGGGGTCGCTCGCCGAGTTCTACGGCGTGCCCTTCGAGTCGCACCCGGTCACGACCCCGGGCGAGAAGCTCGCCTTCGAAGACCGGGTCGTGGATGCCGTCGAGCGCTACGACATCGAGCTGGTGGTGCTCGCGCGGTACATGCAGATCCTCTCGCCGGAGCTGTGCCGACGTCTCGGCGGCCGGATCATCAACATCCACCACTCGTTCCTGCCCGGTTTCAAGGGCGCCAACCCGTACCGGCAGGCGCACGCCCGAGGTGTGAAGCTCATCGGCGCGACCGCGCACTTCGTGACGAGCGACCTCGACGAGGGGCCGATCATCGAGCAGAACGTGGTGCGGGTCGACCACTCGCAGACCCCCGCTCAGCTGATGGCGATCGGTCAGGACGAGGAGAGCCGCACCCTTACGCAGGCGGTCAAGTGGTTCGCCGAGAACCGTGTGCTGCAGGATGGCGCGCGCACCATCATCTTCAAGTGACCGGTCCCTGAGGCACTCGAAGGAGCCCTGACGTGAAACTCCACCCGAACGACATCCTCCGCTTCATCCTGGAGCTCTTCGCGCTGTTCTCCCTCGGCTTCTGGGGGTATCTCGCCTGGCCGTTCCCGTGGCCCGGCATCCTGTTCACGATCGGGGCCCCGCTGTTCGCGGCCGTGGTCTGGGGGCTCTTCCGCTCGCCGAAGGCGGTGCTCCCGCTCGACCCGGTGGGCCGCGTGCTCGTCGAGCTGTTCGTCATGGGTGCGGCCGCGGCCGCCTGGTTCATGCTCGGGTACTGGGTGGTGGGCCTGGTGTTCGGTATCGTCGCCGCTGTGAGCGGTTTCGTGAACGGCCGCCGCGAGTTCTCGAGGGAGACATCATGAGCACCCTGTTCCACAGCGCGCGCAAGCTCGACGCGCACGGCCAGGTGGACGACTTCTGGATGCTCGTCGACGGCGACTCGATCGTCTCCACCGGATCCGGGCCGGGTCGGCCGCTCGCCGGTGAGCACGTCGACGTCGGCGGTCACTGGCTGGTGCCCGGGTTCATCGATCTGCACTGCCATGGCGGCGGCGGGCACTCCTATGACGGCGGGCCCGAGGAGATCGCGCTCGCCCTGGCACCGCACCGCGCGCACGGCACCACCCGCAGCGTGCTCAGCCTGGTGGCGAACCCGGTCTCGCAGCTCCGGCAGAGCCTGCAGACGATCGCCGACATCGCCGACGTGGATCCGCTCGTGCTGGGGTCGCACCTGGAGGGCCCGTTCCTGGCGATGGAGCGGCGCGGCGCACACAACCCCGAATTCCTCAAGGAGCCGCTGCCGTACGACGTGGAGGAGCTGATCGGTGCGGCGCGCGGCACCCTGCGCCAGATCACCATCGCCCCCGAGCTGCCGAACGCGCTCGACGCCATCGACGTGCTCGTGGACCAGGGCATCGCGGTCGCCGTCGGGCACACCGAGGCCGACTTCGAGTTGACGAAGCGCGCGTTCGACCGGGGAGCGCGCATTCTCACGCACGCGTTCAACGCGATGCCCGGCATCCACCACCGCGCTCCCGGACCCGTGGTCGCCGCCTTCGAGGACGAACGGGTCACCATCGAACTCATCCTCGACGGCCACCACGTGCACCCGGACGTGGCCGCGATGACCTTCCACTCGGCGGCGGGTCGCGTGGCGCTGGTGACGGACGCGATGGCCGCGGCCGGCGCCGACGACGGGGACTACCGTCTGGGGAGCCTCAACGTCTCGGTGCGTGGCGGCCTGGCGCTGCTCTCCGGCACCAGCACGATCGCCGGGTCGACCCTGACTCAGGATGTCGCGCTCCGCTGCGCCATCGAGAACTCGCATGTGACCGCGCGCGAGGCGGTGACCGCGCTCACGGCCACTCCGGCGCGGGCCCTCGGGCTCGACCACGAGCTGGGGTACCTGCAGGCGGGGTTCGCGGCGGACGCGGTCATCCTCGATCACTCGTGGCACGTCGCTGACGTCTGGGCGGCGGGGCGCCGCCTCCAGCCCGCGCCCTGACGGCCCCTGGGTCCCTCGAAGGGCCGGTCCCTGAGGTACTCGAAGGGGCCGGTCCCTGAGGCCCTCGAAGGGCCCGGTCCCTGAGGCCCTCGAAGGGCCCGATCCCTGAGGCACTCGAAGGGGCCGGTCCCTGAGGCACTCGAAGGGGCCGGTCCCTGAGGTACTCGAAGGGGCCACCACGAGCCGGCCGCTTCGACAAGCTCAGCGACCGAAGCACCACGAGCCAGTCGCTTCGACAAGCTCAGCGACCGGGGCGCCGCTTCGGCAAGCTCAGCGACCGGGCGCCGCTTCGACGAGCTCAGCGAGCGGGCACGGGCTCGACGGGGTCAGCGGTCGAGGGCCGCCGCGGCGGCCGCGCGCGCGATACCCCAGAGGCGGTCCGTCACCGCGGGCGTCCCGGTCGTGTGCAGCCGGTTCGTCGCGAGCACCACGCTCACCCCGCGACCCGGCACGAAGCCCAGCACGCTGCCGGTGTACCCCGGGTGCCCGACGACCGCCGTCTCCCGCCCGTCGAGGCTCATCGTGTAGCGGCGGAACCCGAGGGCCTGCCCCACATCCGGGCCCTGCGCGAAGAACCCGGCGGCAACATCCGGCCTCCAGAGGTCGTCGCGGGGCGACGCGAGCGCCTGCCCGAGGGCGAGCAGGTCCGGCACGGTGGAGAACAGTCCCGCGTGGCCCGACACCCCGCCGAGCGCGTGGAAGGCGTTGCCGTCGTTCGGTTCGGCGCGCACCACGGCGCGGCGCCACCCGTCGAAATCGTCGACCGCATAGGGCACCGGATACGGCTCGCCGGTCTCGATCATGAGCCGCTCCGCACTGTCCCCGATCGACCCCGCCGCGACCACCGAGGTCGACGGGTGCGCATACCGCGTGTGCATCAGTCCGAGCGGCGCGGTGACCAGGTCGTCGATCGCCTCCTGCAGCGGCCGCCCGGCGATCACCTCCACCACCCTGCCCAGGTGCATGAACCCGAGGTCGGAGTAGCGCCGTCCCGTCTCCGGTGCGTAGCGCAGCGGCATCCGGTCCAGCCAGCGATGGGCACCGACCGGCTCACGGGCCTCCATGTAGAGCGGCCACCACTCCCACAGGCCGGCGCGGTGGAGCAGCAGCGAGCGGATCGTGGCGCCGGCGGCGGCATCCGCCGTGGGCACGAACCGGCCCAGCGGCTCGTCGAGCGCGAGCGACCCGCCGCTCACGAGCCGCATGAGGGCCACCGTCGTGAAGGCCTTGGTGATGGACGCCAGATCGAAGGCCGTGTCGCGGGTCATCGGCAGGTCGGCGACGGCCCCCGAGAGCGCGGCGGCCTCGCGCAGACCGCCGCTCGCCAGCAGCGTGCCGTCGGGCGTTTGCACGCCGAGCACGGCACCGGCGGGCGCGGCCTCCTGCGCCGTCGGGGCGAGGACGCGGTCGACCCCGGCGGAGAGCGCCTCGCTCATGCGGCCGGCCCCCGGATGCCGGTGCCCGAGCCCTCGGCGAGCACCACGACATCCCCGCGGTAGGCGGCGCCTCCGACCACGGTCGGGGAGGCGAGCCACAGCCCGGCATCGAGGTCGTGCGTGACGCCGGGCACGGTGGCGGCGAGGGCCGCGGCGGCGGTCACCCCCACCGAGCTCTCCATCATGCATCCGACGATAGCGCCCACCCCTTCGCCCCGGGCGAGCTCCAGCATGCGCCGGGCCTCGGTGAGTCCACCCGCCTTCGCCAGCTTCACGTTGACCAGGTCGGCGGCACGGCGGCGGATGATCTCGCTCAGGTCCCGCGTGGTCCACGCCGACTCGTCGGCGAGCACCGGCGTCTGCACCTGCTGCGTCACGGAGGCGAGCGCCCCCAGATCGCGGGCGGGCGTGGGCTGCTCGACCAGCTCGATCGCGAGACCGAGCGCCTCCCACGCGCTGATGACCGCCACCGCCTCCGCGGCCGTCCAGCCCTGGTTGGCATCCACGCGCAGGTTCACCTCCGGCCCGACCGCGTCGCGCACCCGGCGCATCCGCTCGACCTCGTCGCCGCCGGTGCCGAGCTTCACCTTGATGGTGCGGAACCCGCGCGCGACCCACTCGGCCGCCTCCGTCGCCAGCCTGGGTGCGGGGCCCGCGGAGAGCGTCATGTCGGTGCGCACCTCCGTCGCGGCCGCCGCGAACATGCCCGCGAGGCTCACGCCGAGCCGTCGCGCGGCGAGATCATGCAGCGCGCAATCGACGGCGGATCGCGCGGACGCGTTGCCGATCACGCTCGCCGCCACCTCCTCGCCGAGGGCGCCCAGGTCCGCCGGATCGCGACCGACGACCACGTCGGCGAGCGGTCCCTCGACGACCGCGCGGATCGATTCGGCGCTCTCGCCGGTCACCCGCCAGCTGGCCGGCGCCTCGCCCCACCCGCTCGTCCCGTCGCCATCGACCAGCTGCACGAGCATCACCCGCACGTCGTTCGTGGCCCGCACGGCGGTCACGAACGGTCGCACCAGGGGCACCGTGAGCTCGTGCACGATCACTCGCTCGATCGCCGTCACGCCCGCACCCGCGTCCCGCCGATGCAGAGCACCGCCGCCAGCGCGGCCGCGGCGGGGATCCATGCGGCCTCCCGCAGCTCGCCCGCCGCGATGACGAGGGCGGGAACGGTCGCACCGCCGATCGCACCGACCGCGATGAGGGCGGCGACCTCGCCGGTCGAGCCGGCCCGCATCCACTCGGATGCCGCGCCGATGAGCAGCGCGTAGCAGGGCCCGCAGGCGACCACGGCTGCGGCATCCAGCGCCAGGGCGACCCCGGGCGACGCGGGCGCGACCGCCGCCGAGAACGCGAGCAGTGCGCCGACCGCCGTGATCGCAGCGACCGCCACCGCCCACGGCCGGGCACCGGCGTTGAGCACGGCGGTGCCGGCCAGGCGCCCGAGCGTCATCAGCAGCCAGAAGGCCGAGGTGCCGACGGCCGCGACAGCCGCCGAGGTCGCCAGCGACGACTGAACCGTCGTGGACGACAGCCCGGAGAGGGTCGACTCGATTCCCACGTAGCAGAACAGGGCCGCCGCGAGCAGCAGCACCCTGCCGCGAGCGGGTGCGCGTGCCGCGGCATCCACCCGGGGCGCACCCACCGGCCGCACGAGCGCCGCAGCGACCAGGTGCGCGACGGCGGTCGCGCCGAGCACCCAGCGGAACAGCCCGGCCCCCGCCAGCACGACCAGCAGCGGCGACAGTGCGGCCACCACCGCGACCGTCGCGGTGAGCAGGGTCAGCAGCCTGGCCACGCCGTCTCCCGCCACCTCGCGCGCGACGGCGGTGCCGCTCGCCTCGGCGAGTCCGAACCCCAGCCCGGCAAGTCCGGCCGCCAGGAAGACCATCCCCTCGGATGCCGCGAGCGCAAGCACCGCCACCCCGACCCCCTGCACCAGCGCCGCAACCCTCAGCACCGAGCCCATCGCGAGCGCCCGGGCGAGCAGCGGCGCCGACAGCACCCCCACCAGCAGGCCCGCGAAGAGGATCGGTGCCGCGGCGACCACCGTCGATCCGACGGCGTCCCCGAGCAGGGGCAGCACGGCCGGCACCAGCGCGGCCGTCGCGCCCATGCCGGCGAAGACGACGACGAGCGCGCCTCTCATGCCCCGGTCCGCCGGGAGAGCGTCTTGGCGAGTCCGATCTCCGGGGCGCCGAAGGCCGCCTCGACCCGCTCCGCCCCCGTCGGCAGCCAGCCGTTCCTGGCGTAGAACGCGATCGAGGGGGTGTTGTCGCGGAACACCCAGAGCGTGGCGTACACCGCGCCGTTCAGGGCGAGCTCGTTCTCTGCCGCGGCCAGGAGGCGGGAGCCGAGACCCTCCCCCTGGCTCGCCGGCGAGACGTAGAGCGAGGCGACGTGGCCGGTGTCGCCGTCGCGGGTGAACCGCACGAGCCCGAGCGCGCGGCCGTCGCGCACGGCGATCAGCGTGGAGCCGGGTCGGCCGAGGGCCGAGCGCCAGAGCTCGCGGGCGGACGCGTCATCCATGCGGTCCAGCACCTCGGCGGGCAGCACCGCCGCGTAGCTCACGCGCCAGCACTCGAGGAAGACGCCGACGACCGCGTCGAGGTCGGCCGGACCGGCCGCCCGGAGCACCGTGTCGGTCACGACGTTCTCGCCGCGTCCGGCAGGTGCCCCTCCGCGACCGCGACGTGGCAGGCCACCTCGTGCTGCGGTCGCACCTCCACCAGCTGCGGCATCACGGTGCGGCACTCGTCGACCGCCGCGGGGCAGCGGGGGTGGAAGCGGCATCCGGCGGGCGGATGCACCGGATTGGGCACCTCCCCGCGCACGGTCGCCGTGATCGGCTGGAACACGGTCGGATCGGGCAGCGGCACCGAGGCGCGCAGGCCCTCCGTGTACGGATGCAGCGGGGCGTCGAGCACGTCCTTCCAGCCGCCGAGCTCCACGATCCGGCCCAGATACATCACGGCCACCCGGTCGCTGATCTGCCGCACCATCGAGACGTCGTGACTGATGAAGATGTAGCTCAGCCCGAGCCGGCCCTGCAGACGGCCGAGGAGGTTCATCACCTCGGCGCGCACCGAGACGTCGAGCGCCGAGACGGGCTCGTCGAGGATGAGCACGCTCGGTTCCACCGCGAGCGCGCGGGCGATCCCGATGCGCTGGCGCTGCCCACCGGAGAGCTCGTGCGGGAGTCGGGCGGCGAAGGCGGAACCGAGACCCACCAGCTCCAGCAGCTCGGCCACCCGGGCGCGACGCGCGGCGGAGGAATCGCCGAAGCGGTGCACGACGAGCACCTCGTCCAGGGTCGAGCCCACCGTCTTCCGCGGGTTGAGCGAGGAGAACGGGTCCTGGAACACCATCTGGATGCGGCGGCGCTGCCGGCGCAGTTCGGCGCCGCTGAGCGCGGTCAGATCGACGCCGTCGAGGGTGACCGTGCCGCTCGTGGCATCCTCGAGCCGCACCAGCACCTTCGCGAGCGTGGACTTGCCGCAGCCGGACTCGCCCACGATGCCGAGCGTCTCGCCGGGCCCGAGGGTGAGGGAGACGTCGTCGAGGGCGTGCACGACATCCGTCGAACCGCGCACCGGGTAGTGCTTGACCAGGTTGGTCGCGACGAGGCTCATGCCGACCACTCCTCGGGGGGAACCCAGCACGCCGCGCGTCCCGCGCCGCGCTCCATCAGGGGAGGCGTGGTGAAGCAGATCTCCCGCGCCTCGAGACAACGGTCGCGGAACGGGCATCCTTCGACGTGTTCGCCGGGCAGCGGCGGGCGCCCCGGGATCTGTGCGAGCTCGGGTCTCTCGTCGTCCGCGGCGTTCGGCAGGGAGGCCAGCAGCCGCCGGGTGTACGGATGCTGCGGCGCAGCGAACAGCTGCCCGACCGGTGCGTCCTCCACGATGGTGCCGCCGTACATGACGATCACCCGGTCGACCAGCCGCGCGACCACGCCGAGGTCGTGCGTGACCCAGATGGTGGTCATGCCCAGTTCCCGCCCGAGCTCGGCGACCAGCGCGAGGATCTGCTGCTGGATGGTGACGTCGAGCGCGGTCGTCGGCTCGTCGGCGATGAGCAGCGCCGGGCTCAGGGCGAGCGCCATGGCGATCACGATGCGCTGCCGCATGCCCCCGGAGAACTCGTGCGGGTAGGCGCGCGCGGTGCGCTCCGGGTCGGGGATGCCCACCCGTGCGAAGAGCTCGAGCGTGCGGCGATCCGCCTCGTCGCGCTCGATGCCGTGCACCAGGAGCACCTCGCGCACCTGGTCGCCGACCCGCATGAGCGGGTTGAGCGACGTCATCGGGTCCTGGTAGACCATCGCGATGTCGCGTCCGCGCAGGTCGCGCAGCTCGCGCTCGGAGAGGGCGGCGAGGTCCCGGCCCTCGAACCGCACGCTGCCGCCGACCAGGCGCAGCGGATCGTCGAGCAGGCGCATGAGGGCGAGCATCGTCACCGACTTGCCCGATCCGCTCTCGCCGACGACGCCGATGGTCTCCCCCCGGCGCACCGAGAGGTCGATGCCGTGCACGATCTCTGCCGGCTGCTTCCTCGCCCGCGCGCGACGACCGCCGCTCGGTTCGATCGCGATCCGGAGGTCCTCCACCACGAGGAGTTCGTCGGTCATGAGATCACCAGTCCCGTCGGCTGCTCGACCGCCGCACGCAGGCCGAAGCCGTGCGGTCCCGGGGTGATCGACCCGAGCACGCTGGGCGCGCGCGCGCCCGTGGCGCTCGGCACCGTGCCGGGCAGCTCGTGGGCGGTCAGCCAGCCGATGAGCGCGAACGCGATGGCCTCCTTCGCGTCGCTCGGTGCGCCGAACTCGTCGGATCGCACGATGCGCACGTCGGTCAGTTCGCGCCGCAGCCCCGCCATGAGCACCGGGTTGCGCACGCCGCCGCCGGAGACGACGAGCGTGCCGACCCCGGACGCCCTGATCTCGGCCGCGACGGTCAGCACCGTCAGCTCGGTGAGCGTCGCGATCAGATCCGCCGTGCTCGGCGCGGTGCCGGAGCGCTCGACCGCCGCCGCCACGTACGGCAGGTGGAAGAGCTCCTTGCCGGTGCTCTTGGGCGCCGGCAGCGCGTAGTACGGTTCGTCGAGGAGGGTGGCGAGCAGAGCGCGGTCGACGGTTCCGGATGCCGCGAGCGCGCCATCCACGTCGAAGCCCCTGTCGTTCGCGCCCGCCCCGACCACCGCGGCGTCGATCAGCGCGTTCGCCGGCCCGATGTCGTACGCGAGCGGGTCGGCTCCGCCGCCGACCACGGTCACGTTGGAGATCCCGCCCAGGTTGAGCGCGGCGGACCGGCCGGGCAGGGCGGAGAGCAGCAGGCTGTCCATGAGGGAGACGAGCGGCGCGCCCTGGCCGCCCTGCACGATGTCGCGGATGCGTACATGCGAGACCACGGGCGCCGCGGCGGCCTCCGCGATCCAGGCCGGCTCGCCGATCTGCAGGGTGCCGAGGGCATTCGCTCCCTCGACCCAGTGGAACACCGTCTGGCCGTGCGAGCAGACCAGGTCGACGGGCCCTGCCGTGCCGATCGCGGCCGCGGCGGCGGCGGCGAACTCCTGCCCGATGAGCGTGTCCAGCTCGCCCACCTCCGCCATCGTGGTGGCGGCGGGCGGAAGGGCCGCCGACAACCGGGCCCGCAGCGCCGGGCTGTAACCGATGCTGTCGTGGTGCAGCAGGGACCCGCGGAGCGTCGTGCCGTCGGGCTCGAAGTCGACGACCGCGATGTCGATGCCGTCGTGCGAGGTGCCCGAGATCATGCCCATGACCCTCACTGCGTCGCCCCATCCAGGATGCTGCGGAGCGAGCCGCCCTCGCGCGCCACGATCGCCGTCGCCTCGGCCGCGGGGACGCCGAGTCGCAGCATCACGATCGCCGCCTTCAGCTCGAAGCCGGTGGCGGCGAGCGCCGCGGCCGCATCAGCGTGGTCGGCTCCGGAGACGGTCTGCACGATCCTCGTCGCCCGTTCCCGCAGCTTCTCGTTGGTCGGGCGCACGTCGATCATGAGGTTGCCGTAGGTCTTGCCCGCGCGGATCATCGAGATGGTCGAGAACATGTTGAGCACCAGCTTCTGCGCCGTCCCCGCCTTCAGCCGCGTCGACCCGCTGATGAACTCCGGTCCCACGAGCACCTCGATCGGATGCTCGACCGCCGCGCTGAGCGGCGTGCCCTCGTTGCACGACAACCCCACGGTGAGGGCGCCCCGTTCGCGCGCCCTCGCGGCGGCGGCCACCACGAACGGGGTGCGGCCGCTCGAGGCGAGCGCGATCACCACGTCGGCCGGGCCCGCGCCGCTCGCGTCGATCGCCGCGATGCCGGCGGGCGCGTCATCCTCCGCCCCTTCGACGGCGTCGACGATCGCGGTCGGGCCGCCCGCGATGATCGCGAAGATGCGGTCGGGAGACGTGCCGAAGGTGGGCGGCGCCTCGGAGGCATCCAGCACCCCGATGCGCCCCGGGGTCCCGGCGCCCACGTAGATCAGCCTGCCTCCGGCGGCGACCCGCTCGGACGCCGCCTCGATGGCCGGGATGATGCTCCCCATCGCCGCGCGCACGGCGGCCGGCACCGTGGCATCCGCCTCGTTCATCAGCAGCGCCAGCTCGGCCACCGACATGCTGTCGACGTGCTCGAAGCGCGGATCGACGCCCTCGGTGCGGAGGGCTGCGAAGTCCCCCACCTGATCGGCTTCAGTCACGGTCATCCCCTGTTCTTCGGATCGAGCGCGTCGCGCAGACCGTCACCCAGGAGGTTGAGTCCGACGACGAAGACGACGAGGACCGCGCCGGGCGCGATCATCGTCCACGGTGCGATGTAGACGAGAGTGCTGGCGTCGAAGACCATCGAGCCGAGCGAGGGGGCCGGCGGCGGGGTTCCGAGGCCGAGGAAGCTCAGCGAGGCCTCCGTCAAGACGGCCCACGACAGCGAGAGAGTCACCTGCACGATCACGATCGACGTGATGTTCGGCAGCACGTGACCGAGCATCACGCGCACCCGGCCCATGCCCAGCACGGTCGCGGCGCGCACGAAATCGGTCTCCCGCAGCGTGAGCACCGGCCCGCGTGTGACGCGCACGAAGATCGGCACGTAGACGACACCGATGGCGACCGCGATGGTGAACCAGGTGCGCTGGAACGCCGACGCGAGCGCGAGTGCCAGCAGCAGCGGCGGGAAGGCGAAGAGGATGTTGGTGAGCGCCCCGATGATGCGGTCGGGCGCCTTGCGGAAGAACCCGGCCACGAGACCCCCCGCCGTGCCGATCACGGTGGCGAAGGCCACGGCCACCAGCGAGACCAGCACGGAATTCGCGAGGCCCGCGGCGCAGCGCGCCAGGAGGTCGCGGCCGAAGCGGTCGGTGCCGAAGGGGTGGGCCGGCGACGGGCCCTGCAGGCTGTCCGCCGCGTTCTGCGCGATCGGATCCCCGAAGACGTGGAACACGGAGAGCACCACGAGCAGGAGCACGAGCGCGGTCAGCGCGGCGCCCACCGCGCCGCTGGGGCTGGCGATCAGCTTGCGTGCCACGCGGTTCACCCGCGCGGCACCGGGACGGGCGCCCTCGACGACGATCTCGGTCATGATGCACGCACCCTCGGGTCGATCAGCCGATAGAAGATGTCGGTGAGCAGGTTCACGATCACGAAGACGAGCGCGATCACGAGCACGCTCGACTGCACCACGGCGTACTCCTTGTCGTTGATGCCGTTGAGCACCTGCCGACCGATGCCGGGGATCGAGAAGATCTGCTCCACCACGACCGCGCCGCCGAGCAGGTAGCCGAACTGCAGTCCCGTCATGGTCACGATCGGCACGAGCGCGTTCTTCAGCACGTGCACGAACTGGATGCGCAGCCGCGGCACGCCCTTGCCCCGCGCGGTGCGCACGAAGTCCTGCTGCCGCAGCTCCAGGAGAGCCGTCCGCGCCGTGCGCATGATCGGCGCAGCCAGCCCGAAGCCGAGCACGAGCGCGGGCATGAGCATCTGCTGCAGGTTGAGCCCGGGGTTCTCCACCAGGGTGGCGAAGCCCTGACCGTTCGGGTTGAAGTGGAGGTACTGCGCGGCGATCGCGAGGATCGCCGCCGCGAGCAGGAAGGCGGGCACGCTGAGGCCTGCCAGGCCGACACCCTGGCTCGCGGCATCCCATCCGGTGTTGGCCCGTGACGAGGAGAGCATCCCCAGAGGCACCCCGATCAGCAGGCCGATCACGATGGCGATCACCGCCAGCTCGAAGGTGACCGGCAGCGAGTGCGCCGTCATGGTGAGCACGCTCTGCTGCGCCTGGGCGGAGAAGCCGAGGTTGCCGGTGAGCACGTTGCCGAGCCAGCCGAAGAACTGGGCGATGAGCGGCTGGTCGAGACCGTAGTAGTGCTCCAGCGCGAGGCGCTGGCCCGGGGTGAGGGCGGCGGCCTCGGTGCCGAGGTTGGCGCCGATCTGGTCGCCCGGAATGGCGCGCAGCATGATGAAGACCACCACGGCCACCCCGAAGAGGGTGACGACGGTCTCGACCAGCTTGCGCAGCACCGGGTTGCCTGCGGCTCTTCTGAACATGGGGCTCCTCGGGTGGGGTGCGGATGCGGCATCCGCACCCCACCTGATCAGAGTGGCAGTGTTACCAGCTCACCGTTACTTGCTCACCGTGGTCTGTCGCAGGAACTGCAGCGACCCGTTGGCCATCGGGGTGAACCCGGCGACCTTCGTGGTGGTCGCGGTGTAGTTGAAGCTGCTGAACAGCCACACCCACGCCGCGTTGTCGGTCAGCTCGGCGGAGACCTTCGCGTAGATCGCCTTGCGCTTGGCCACATCCGTGGTGGACCGGCCCTCGACGAACAGCTTGTCGAGCTCGGGAGAGCTGTAGCCGGCGACCTTGTTGAGGTTTCCCGTGCTGGTGAAGTACCGGCCGTACATCGTGTTCGGGTCCGGGCTGCCGCCGTTGAGGGCGACCGCCGCATCGAAGTCGCCGGCGATCCAGCGCGCGATGTAGGCGTTGGAGTCCAGCACCTCGAGGTTGAGCGTGATGCCCACCTTGGCGAGCTGCGACTTGAGCGCCTGCGCCTCATCGACGGAGGTGGAGTACTCGCCGGTCGAGACGATCGTGTTGATCGTCACACCGGAGGACTTGCCCGCCTTGGCGAGGTACGACTTGGCCTTCGCGGCATCCGGCTTCGGGCACGGCTGATCGGCCGTGTCCGACTTGTAGGCGGGCGAGGTGATCGGCCCGGTGATCGAGCCGGCACCGAGCGCAGCGGTGTCGAGCACGGCCTTCCGGTCGACCGCGCACTGGATGGCGAGGCGCACGTTCACGTCGCTCACATCGCTCTTCGTGGCGTTGAGCTGCAGCACGTGGTACGCGAGCTGCGGCGTGGATGCCACATTGAGGCCCGACGACTTCGCGGTCTTGGCGACGACCGGGTCGTCGATCGAGGCGAGCTGCACGTTGCCGGCCTGCATGGCCGAGACGATCGACTGCACGGCGGGGATCACGCGGAAGGTCACCTTCGAGAGCGTGGGCTTCGCGCGCCAGTAGCTCGCGTTGCTCACGAGGGTCAGCGACTGGCTGGGCGTGCGGGCCTGGAACTTGTAGGGACCGGTGCCGTCGGGGGCGGTGGCCACCCCGGCCTCGGTGTCTGCTGCGGAGAGGATCGAGGTGTTGATGCTCGACAGGCCGGCGAGCAGGCTCGCGTCGGGGCTGCTCAGCGTGAGCACCACGGTGTCGTCGCCGCTGGCCTCCACCTTCGAGACGTTGGCGAGGGCCGTGCGCGCCACGGCCGCCGTGGCGGGGTTCATGATCGTGGTCAGCGTCTTGACCACGTCGGCCGACGTGAATGCCGCACCGCTGTGGAACTTCACTCCGGTGCGCAGGTGCAGGGTGACCGTGAGGCCGTCGGAGGAGACATCCCACGACTTGGCGAGACCGGGAACCACGTTGAGGTTCTTGTCGAGCTCGGTGAGGGTGCCGTAGATCTGGGGCAGGACGTCGTAGACATCCTGGAACTGGGTGGCCTTCCAGGGGTCGAGGGTCACCACGTCGGTGGTGATGCCGACCACTAGGCTTCCGCCGGCCTTCGCCGGACCGGAGGGGGACGGTGACGCGGAGGTGCAGCCGACGACGGCGAGTGCCAGAGCTGCGGCGAGCGCGGTCGCTGACATCCACCGCGCGACAGGACGTTGTGCAGTGCGCATGTGTTTCCCTTTCAGAGCAAGGTGCAGGGGGACTCGAGCGGCTTGCGATCCTTCGACCGCCTCGTCGATTGGATTTCACTGTAGGGCACAAAGTTACCTCGATTGTTTCAAATGCGTAACTTAAATTCCCTGAGGTCGCGCGCTCGCGTCGCGAACTGAATAGAGTTCCAGTCAGCGACGAAGGGAGCATCGGTGGCGGAGCGGCCGGATTCGAGGATGCTGCTGGTGCGCATCCGTTCGGCGATCCCCTCCCTGCGCCCCTCCGAGGCGCGGATCGCTCGGCTCCTGCTCGCCGACCCGGCCGGCACCGCCGGTCTGTCGATCGCCCAGGTCGCCGAGCTCGGCGAGACCTCCACCACGTCGGTGATCCGCTTCTGCAAGCGGATCGGCTACGACAGCTACCGCGACCTGCGCATCGACCTCACCCGAGAGGCCACCCGCGAATCGATCGGCGCCGACGCCCAGCTCGTGGACACGAAAGACATCGACCGCGACGACAGCCTCGACGACGTGGTGGCGAAGATCGCCCTCAACGAGACCCTCTCCATCGCCGACACCGCCCAGAACCTCGACCTGGCGGCGCTCGCACGGGCGGTCGACGCCGTGCTGGGCGCCCGGCGCATCGACGTCTTCGGCGTGGGGGCGAGCTCGGTCGTGCGGCTCGACCTTCAGCAGAAGCTCACCAGGATCGGCCTCACCACCCTCGGCTGGGACGACGCCCACTCCGCCTGGACCTCGGCGAGCGTGCTCGACTCGGAGTGCGTGGCCATCGCCATCACCCACAGCGGTGCCACGTCAGACACGCTCACCTACGTCAAGCTCGCCGCGAAGGCCGGAGCGACCACGATCGTCATCACCAACTTCGACCAGTCGCCCATCGCCCGGGCCGCCGACATCGTGCTCACCACGGCCGCGCGGGAGAACAGCTTCCGGTCGGGCGCGCTCGGCTCCCGCATCGCGCAGCTCATGGTGGTGGACTGCCTGTTCACCGGGGTGGCGCAGGCGTCGTACGACCGCTCGATGACCGCGCTGGCGCACACCTACGCCGCGATCGTGGAGAACTCCCCGCGCTGAGCCAGGGGGCAGAGGCGTCAGAAGGCCAGGGTCGGCACCCGCTGCCACGACGGCTTGTGCTCGTACACGTGCCGGTAGTACTCGGCGAGTCGCAGCTGGGCGGCGGCCGCGGCATCCACGATCACCGTCGCGCGAGGGTGGTGCTGCAGGATCGACCCCGGCCACATGCTCGAGACCGGCCCCTCCACCATCGCGGCGACCGCCTCGGCCTTGCCCGAGCCCTGGGCGACGAGCACCACGTGCCGGGCATCCATGATCGTCGCCAGCCCCTGGGTGAGGCAGTGGGTGGGCACCTCGTCGACGCTGTCGAAGAAACGCGCGTTGTCTTCGAGGGTGCGCGGCGCCAGGGTCTTGATGCGCGTACGCGACGCGAACGACGATGTGGGCTCGTTGAACCCGATGTGCCCGTTGGCCCCGATCCCCAGGATCTGCAGGTCGATCCCGCCGGCCTCGGCGATCGCGCGCTCATAGGCCTCGCACGCGGCCGGGATGTCAGCGGCCCGCCCGTCGGGCACCTGCACGAGTTCCGGGCGCATGCCGAGCGGCTCGACCACCTCGGTGCGGATCACGTGCGCGTAGGACTGCGGGTGGTCGGCCGGGATCCCCACGTACTCGTCCAGCGCGAAGCCGCGGGCGGCGGAGAAGTCGAGGGCACCGGCGGCCACGCCCCGGGCCAGCTCCGAGTAGATGCCGAGCGGCGACGAGCCGGTCGCGAGCCCCAGCACGGCGTCCGGTTTGCGGGCCACGAGTGCGGCGATCTGGGCGGCGGCGCTAGCGCCCACCTCGGCGGGGGTCGGCAGAATGATGATTTCCATGGCAGTCCTACGGTAGCGGGCTACAGCACCGGCGTGCGGGCGTGACTCATCCCCACGAGAGCGGCCCCGACCGCCGCCACCGGCACCCCGGGCGTCACCAGCTCCACGCGGCCGGGAAGCTCCAGCGACGCGATGAACGGCGACGCGGCGGCCCAGCCCTCGAGCGCGCCGCGGATGCCCGCCAGCAGCGGTTCTCCGAGGGAACTGATGCCTCCGCCGATCACGACTACGTCCACGTCGACAGTGAGGACGAGCACGCGAACGGCGGAGGCAACATTGTCGATCAGGCGCTGACGCACCTCGATCGCGAGGGGGTCGCCGGCAGCGGCCGCCTCGAAGAGCGATTGGACCGGGTAGGGGTGGTCGGTCGGCCACTGTCGCGCGACGGCGGAGCCGGAGGCCACCATCTCCAGGCACCCCCGCTGCCCGCACGTGCAGAGGGCGCCGTTCGGGTCGACCGGGATGTGCCCGATCTCCCCCGCCGTCCCCCGCGAGCCGCGCCAGAGCTGGCCGCCCAGGACAAGGCCGGCCGCCAGTCCGGTCCCCAGGTTGAGGTACGCGAGCGAATGAGTGTCCGGACGCGCGAGCAGGTGGAACGCGCCGACGGCGGCCGCGTTGACGTCGTTCTCGACCCGCACGGGCTGACCGAGCCGGGCCGAGAGCTCGCCGCCCAGGTCGAGGCCGTCGAGCCCCAGGTTGACCGCGTGCGAGACGCGACCGGTGGCGGAGTCGACCGCTCCGGGGATCCCCACGCCGATCGACTCGAACGCCCGGGGGTCGACGCCGGCAAGCCCGGCGAGTCGCGTCGCCGCCTCCACCGCCGACTCGACCACCGCCGCGGCACCGAACCCGGTGGGCAGGCGGAGTTCGTGCACGACGGTTCCGTCGCGGTCGATCGCGACGGCATCCGTCTTCGTTCCGCCGATGTCCAGCCCGACCCTCACGCGGTCACCACTTCCCGTTCCGAATAGTCCAGCGCGTCGAGCAGGGCGAGCGCGGTGTGGCGCGAGGCGCCGAAGGTGGCGAGGTCGGCGTAGCGCCGGTCAGCCGACGGCCAGCCCACGTCGACCGCGACCGCGGACGGATGCCGCGCCCTCACGTCATCGATGAGGTTGCGCACCCAGGCGTGCCGGTGGTTGTCCCTGCCGACGAGCACCGCGCGGCGGCCCGCCGCCACCTCCACCGGGTCGCCCTCGCGCAGCACGGTGAAAGCCGCGCCGGTCGCGGCGAGCCCCCACGGAGCGTCGCCGACGGCGATGTTCGCGGCCGTCTCGATCTGGAACAGCTGCACGGGGTCGCCGGCCGCCAGGCGCCCGTCGAACGAATCGGCTGTGCGCCCGCGATCGAAGTCGGTGCCATATGCCGGAATCGGAATGCGCTCATCCACGGCGAGCGATGCGACCCGGGACGCGGCCTCGGCGAGTCGCTCCGGCGACAGCCGGCCCGTCGCGACCGCGGCGTCGAGCGCAGCGGCGATCCCCTCGAGCTGGTCGCGGGTGTTGTCGGTGCCGATGCAGAGCAGGTCGCAGCCCGCGGCGATGGCGCGCACCGCGGCATCCGGGATTCCGATCTCGCCGCTCGCACCCGCCATGTCGAGTGCGTCGGAGACGATCACTCCGGTGAAGCCCATTTCGCCACGGAGCAGGTCGCCGAGGATGCGGCTCGAGAACGTCGCCGGCAGGTCATCGAGCGCGGGAACGACGATGTGCGAGGTCATCACCGTCGCCGCGCCCGCGGCGATGGCCGCACCGAACGGGAGCAGCTCGCGCCCGCGGAGGGTTTCGAGCGGCACGTCCACCACAGGGAGCGCGAGGTGCGAGTCCTGGGCCGTGTCGCCGTGGCCGGGGAAGTGCTTGGCGCACGCGGCGATGCCCGTCGACTGCAGCCCGCGAACCCAGGCCGCACTGTGCCGCGCGACCACGGCGGGGTCGGCGCCGAAACTGCGGACCCCGATCACCGGGTTCGCGTCGTTCGAGTTGATGTCGACGTCGGGCGCGAAGTCGAGGGTGCAGCCCGCGCTCCTGAGCTCCCAGCCCACCGTGCGGGCGATCTCGGCGGTGTACTCCTCGTCGTCGATGCGCCCGAGCACCGCGTTGCCGGGATACGGGGATCCGGTCGACCGGTGCAGGCGGGTGACGTCGCCGCCCTCCTCATCGATGGCGATCACGGCGGCGGGATTGGCCGCGCGGATCGCATCGGTCAGCTCTCGCAGCTGGGCGGAGGAACGGATGTTCGTGGCGAACAGGCACACCCCGGCCAGACCGTCGCGGAGGAGCTCCGCCAGCCAGTCGGGCAGGTCGGGTCCGGCGAAGCCGGGAAGCAGCACCGACAGAGCGGGCGACGCGCTCATCCCTTCACCGCCCCGCTGACGAGCCCGCTCGTCATCCGGCCCTGCACGAACAGGAAGAAGATGATCACGGGCAGGGCCACGAGGGTCGAGGCTGCCATGACCTGGCCCCAGTCGGTGGCGTGGCTCGCCGAGGCCTGGATGAATCCGCGCAGCCAGAGCGGGAGGGTCTGGGATGACGTGTCCTGCAGCACCACCAGGGCGACCGTGAACTCGTTCCAGGCCTGGAGGAACGCGTACACCCCGCTCGCCACGAGGCCGGGCGCGAGCAGCGGGAACGTGATGCGCAGGAACGCCTGCGTGCGGCTGAGGCCGTCGACCATGGCGGCCTCCTCCAGCTCGGCGGGGATTCCCGCGACGAAGCCGCGCAGCATCCAGATCGTGAACGGCACCACGGCGGCGATGTAGATGATGCTCACCCCGAGCACGGTGTTGAGCAGGTTCACCGAGGCCATGAGCTTGTACTGCGCGATGAACAGTCCCTCGGCCGGCAGCATCTGGATGAACAGGATCGCCAGCACGAACCCCTTGCGGCCGCGGAATCGGAACCGGCTGATCGCGAGGGCCGCGAGGAACGCGAACAGCAGGCAACAGGCGACCACGATGAACGCCACCACCACGCTCATCCCGAGCGCGGGGAGGAACGTGCCGCCCTGGAACACCGCGGCGAAGTTGTCGAACGACCCGCCGAACGGCAGCCACGTCGGCGTCGACGACTCCAGCACCACGTTCGGAAGCAGCGAGGAGTTGACCATCCAGTAGACGGGGAACACCCAGACCAGCGCGACGATCACGCCCACGATGCCGAAGAGCACCGCAGCCGGACGGATCGGGTGCCGGCGCACCTCTGCCGCACCGCTCATGACTCGTCCTCCTTGAGCATCGACCGCACGTAGAACGAGCTGATCAGGATGGTGAGCAGCAGCACGAAGATCGACACGGCCGAGGCGGTGCCGAAGTCGCTCTTGCCGGTGCCGAGCTGGTAGATGTAGGTGCCGAGCAGGTTGGTCTCGCTGGCGATGGAGCCGGCATCCTGCAGCAGCTTGATCTGGGTGAAGACGCGCAGATCCCAGATCACCTGCAGCAGCAGCACGATGGAGATGACCGGTCGGATGATCGGCACGATGATGCCCCAGAAGCGCTGACTCGGCGACGCGCCATCCATCTGGGCGGCCTCCAGCACCTCCCCGGAGACCTGGGTGAGACCGGCGTAGATCGAGAAGGCCACGAACGGCACGCTCATCCAGACGACGATGATCAGCGCGACGAAGTAGAAGCTGAGCGGGTTCTGCAGCCAGTTGTGCTGCTGGAACGGCAGGCCGATCGACGTGAGCACCCTGTTGACCACGCCGCTCCGCCAGTCGAACAGCCAGTTCCACACGGTCATGGCCGCGACGACCGGCATCGCCCAGGCGAGCAGGAGCGCGATCTGGATCATCACGCGAACGACCCGGTGCACCGCCTTCATGAGCAGCGCCACCAGCACGCCGATCGCCATGGTGGATGCCGCGGCCGCCGCGCAGAACACCAGCGAGCGCCCGATCACGGTCCACATGTAGGGGTCGCCGGCGAGGGCGATGTAGTTGCCGAGCCCCACGAACTCGGCGGGCTGGCCGAACTGCTGGGCCAGGCCGAACTGCTGGGTGGAGGTGACCACCTGCCACACGAGCGGGTACCCCATCGCCAGCACGAGGATCGCGACGGCGGGCACGAGCAGGAGGTACGGAGTGAGCACGATCTTGCGCCTGCGGGTCGCCGCCCCCGCGGCATCCGCCGCCTCCGCGACGGTCACGTAACCGCTCACGATGTCCCTCCTCTCGTCTCTCTGTTCCGTTTCGGGACGGCTGGTACCGCGCGCGCGGGCCCAGCCGTCCCGAGCGGGAACATTGGGGTTACTTGCCGTTCAGGAGCGGGGTCAGCTTGGCGTCGTACTGCTTCGCCAGCGACTCCAGGTCGGGGGCGTCCTTCAGCTTCGAGAAGAACTCCTCCAGCACGTTCGACGACTCCACGGAAGCCCAGCCGGGTGCCGCGGGGGTCAGCTTCGAGTTGGCGGATGACGCGATGAGCGCCTTCGCGAACTCGTCCGAGCCGAGCGTGTCGACGTAGTCGCCGTTCGCCGGTCCGAGGCCGTTCTTGCCGAGCATCTCCTGGTAGGTCTTCGAGAAGATGATCTTGAGGAGGGTCTTGGCCAGTCCCGGGTTCTTGCTCTTGGCCGAGATGCCGATGTTCGATCCGCCGGCGAAGACCGGGGCGGGCTTGCCGTCGTTGCCGGGCAGCGGGAAGACGCCGAAGGTGTTGTCGTCCCAGGTGCGGGTCACCTTCCCGTCGGCTCCGGTGCCCTTGGTGCCGATCGACCAGTGGGCCCACCCGGGCGCCATGATCGTGGCGGCCGCGAGCGAGACCGGCGTGGCCGGGTCGGACGAGGTGGCACCGGCGATCGAGTCGTCGTCGTTGATGTAGATGTACTGGTTCGAGTCCTTCGCGTCGTTCGGTGCGAAGGATGCCGTCTTGTAGATCTCCTGCAGCTGCTTCAGGCCCTTGAGGGTCGCCGCGCTCTCGAGCGTGCCCACCCACTTGCCGCCCTGCTGCTTGGCGATGTCACCGCCGTTGGCGAAGATCCACGAGATGCCGTCGCGCCAGTCCTGGCCGCCCAGGTAGAAGCCCGAGAAGTTGGAGATGCCGTCGGGGTTCTTCTGGGCGATGGTGGCGACATCCTTGTTGAACTCATCCAGCGTGGTCGGCACCGAGGTGATGCCGGCCTTCGACCAGACGTCCTTGCGGTAGAACACGTAGCGCGAGCCGAAGTAGTACGGCAGCGTGTAGTTCTTGCCGTCGACCTTGCCCGCATCCACGAAGGACTGCAGCAGCTTGGTGCCGCCGAGCTCCTTGTACATGTCGCTGATGTCGAGGAAGGCACCGACGTTGGTGAACGTGGGCGACTGCGTGTTGCCCATCTCCGTGACATCCGGGGTGTTGTTCTTGTCGGGCAGGGCGGTGGTCAGCTTGGTGACCAGGTCTCCCCAGTCCTGCTGCTGGATCTCGAGGGTGCCCTTGGTCTGCTTGTGGAACTCGGTCTTGAGGTAGTTGCGGAGCGTGTCGGGGGTGTCGCCGCCGGCGAGCCAGAGCGTGATGGTCTTGCCCTTGCCGTCCGTGCTCGCGGCCGTCGAGGACGACGTGGTGCCGGAGCTGCAGGCTGCGAGGGCGAGAGCTGACGCGAGTGCGACAGCGGTAACGCTTGCGATCCTTCTTTTCATCGTTGTGGTCCTTTTGATCTCTTGGCGAAAACGGTGCGTGGGATACACATCGCTGTGGTGTGGGGCGTCCGCTGTCGACTACGAAACCCCGAGTTGCCCCGAGAGGACCATGACGGCTGCGCCGCGCATGACGATGTCCTCGCCGAGCGTTGTCATCCGCAGCGTGAGATCGCCGTGGAATTCGGCCATCGTCCGGTTGCGGAGCGTTGCGATGGTGGCCTCGGCGAGGTCGCCATCGAGCAGGTGGGTCGGCCCGCTGAGCACGATCTCAGCGAGGTTGAGCGCGCCGACGATGGGCGCGAGGGCGATCCCGAGGCGCTGACCGGCCTCGGTGAGGATCGCGTGACGGTCCGCGCCGGGCGCGGCCAGGTTAGCTTCGAGCCGCGGCACGGCGAGCCAGGTCTCGAGGCAGCCGTGCTTGCCGCACGCGCACTCCGCTCCCCCGTCGGTGCCCACGACGACGTGCCCGATCTCGCCCGCGGCGAAGCGGCTGCCGAACAACGGCGTTCCGTCGAGCAGCAGCCCGGCGCCGACGCCGTGGCCCACCTTGATGAGCATCATGTCGCTGTCGGCGTCGCCGAATCCGTGCTCCGCGAGCGCCGCGGCGTTCGCGTCGTTGGCGACGACCACCGGCACGGTGAAGCGGTCGGCGAGGATGGCGCGCAGGTTCTCGTTCTCCCAGCCGAGGTTCGGTGCGCTGAGCACCACGCCGCCGAGGTCGACGACACCGGGCGATCCCACTCCGATGCCGAGGATGGGCGCCGTGGTCTGGGAGACGAGCTGCTCGGCGAGCGAGACGACCTTGGCTGTGGCATCCGCTCCCATGCTGCCGGCCAGCGGGATCTCGGCCCGGCTCAGGATGCGTCCGTCGAGATCGAGCACCGCGCCGCGGAACAGGCGGTACTCGCTCAGGTCGATGCCGATGATCTGGAAGGCGGTGCGATCGATGTCGAGCAGAGTCGCCGGCTTGCCGGGTCGGGCGTCTTCGCGCTGCCCGGTCTCGACGACGAGACCCTCGGCGATGAGTTCCGCCACCAGGTCGGAGACCGTGACCCTTGTGAGCCCCGTGCTGCGGGCGATGTCGGCCCGGCTCCGGGTGCCCTCGCTGTACAGGGTCTGCAGCACGAGGGAGCGGTTGTGCCCGCGGGCGTGTTCGGGAAGGACTTTGGTGCTGGGGCGCAGCACGCGTCCGGAGGCGAAGGCGTGCGCGCGTGGCGCGGAACTCACATGCACGTCTTCGGCTGTCATGTTTGTTAGTAAACCGTACGAACAAACTTAAGACAAGGTTCGTTAGGACGATTTACTTATCCGTAACAATCCCCTCATCCGATCCGAGCGCAGAAAAGCGGCACCGTGGCGATGATCCGCCGCGGTGCCGCTTGTCGAGCCGCCCGGAAGGGCTGTGAGGCTACGCCAGGCGTGTGGCCAGGTTCTTGTCGAGGGTGTCGAGGAACTCCTCCGTGGTCTCCCACTTCTGGTCGGGGCCCACGAGCAGCGCCAGGTCTTTGGTCATGTGGCCGGCCTCGACCGACGTGATCACGACGTCCTCGAGCGTGTTCGCGAAGTCGATCAGCTCCTGGTTGCCGTCGAGCAGGCCGCGGTGCGCGAGCCCGCGGGTCCACGCGTAGATCGAGGCGATCGGGTTGGTCGAGGTGGGCTTGCCCGCCTGGTGCTGGCGGTAGTGGCGGGTGACGGTGCCGTGCGCGGCCTCCGCCTCGACGACCTTGCCGTCCGGGGTCGAGAGCACGGAGGTCATGAGGCCCAGCGAGCCGAAGCCCTGGGCGACGGTGTCGGACTGCACGTCGCCGTCGTAGTTCTTGCACGCCCAGACGTAGCCGCCCTCCCACTTCATGGCGGAGGCCACCATGTCGTCGATGAGGCGGTGCTCGTAGGTGAGGCCGGCGGCGTCGAAGGCCTCCTTGAACTCGGCGTCGAAGATCTCCTGGAAGATGTCCTTGAAGCGGCCGTCATAGGCCTTGAGGATCGTGTTCTTCGTCGACAGGTACACCGGGTAGTTGCGGCTCAGGCCGTAGTTGAGGGAGGCACGCGCGAAGTCGCGGATCGAGGCATCCTGGTTGTACTGCACCTGGGCGATGCCGTCGTCGGGCGCGTCGTAGACGTCGAACTTGAGCGGCTCGGAGCCGTCGTCGGGAGTGAACTGGACGGTGAGCTTGCCCTTGCCCTTGAACACGAAGTCGGTGGCGCGGTACTGGTCGCCGAAGGCGTGACGACCGATGATGATCGGCTTGTTCCAGCCGGGCACGAGACGCGGGATGTTGGAGATGATGATCGGCTCGCGGAAGATCACGCCGCCGAGGATGTTGCGGATGGTGCCGTTCGGCGACTTCCACATCTTCTTCAGGCCGAACTCCTCGACGCGAGCCTCGTCGGGGGTGATCGTCGCGCACTTCACGCCCACACCGTGCTTCTGGATGGCGTGTGCCGCGTCGATCGTGACCTGGTCGTCGGTCGCGTCGCGGTTCTCGATGCCGAGGTCGTAGTACTCGAGGTCGATGTCGAGGTAGGGGTGGATCAGGGTGTCCTTGATCTTCTGCCAGATGATGCGAGTCATCTCGTCGCCGTCGAGCTCGACGACTGTGCCTTCTACCTTGATCTTGGCCACGCGTATCTCCTTGATGTCGGGGCGGGCTGCCCACCGAGAACAGCTTACCCGTTTTCGGAAGTATCTTGACATCGAGATACTTTGTGGTCTCACAGCGGATCTGCGCACCCCCGACTATCGCCGGTCGGCGGTGCGGGCTACCCTGAGGACATGTCTGAACTGCGCCTTGAAGAGCTCTCCGCGAGCACCATCGTCGCGGCGAACAGCCTCACCCTCCTGCCCGGGCAGGAGCAGTTCGTCACTCCCCCGTCGTATGCCATCGCCGACGCGTACATCAACCCGGCCACGACCTGGCCGCGCGTCGTGCTCGACGGCGACCGGGTGGTCGGCTTCATCCGCGGCAACTTCGACCCCGAGGCGCATCAGGAGGAGTTCCGCAGCTGCATCTGGCGCGTGACCGTCGCCGCGGAGGCCCAGGGAACCGGGGTCGGCAAGTTCGCGGTGTGGGCCCTGGCAGACGAGGCCCGGCAGCGCGGATTCGAGCGGCTCACCGCCATCTGGGAGGCCGGCGAGGACGGCCCCGAGGAGTTCTTCCTCCACACCGGATTCGTCGTGGTCGGCGAGACCCAGTACGGCGAGAAGATCGGCGCGCTCGAGCTCTAGTGGCCGACCAGGACTTCGTCTCCCGGGCCCTCGCCGTCGTCGAGTCGATCCCGCCCGGCCGGGTGATGAGCTACGGCGACGTCGCGGCCGCCCTCGGTTCGAGGGCGTCGCGCGCGGTCGGTCAGGCGATGGCCTATTACGGCGGTGACGTGCCGTGGTGGCGCGTGGTGCGGGCGAGCGGGCATCCCGCGGTCGACCACGAGGCGCGGGCGCTGGAGCACTATCGCGCCGAGGGCACTCCGCTCAGGTGGTCGGCTTCCGCCTTCCGCGTCGACATGACGCTGGCGCGGTGGATGCCGCCGCTGGAGCCCTGACGCTCCGACGGCGGCATCCCGGTCAGGCCCGCGCCCGCCGTGCGATGACGATGATCACGGAGGCGACGAGCAGCGCGCCGAGCCCGACGATGAGCACCAGCAACCAGATGGGAAGGCCCGTGGGTGCTGCGGCGAGAACCGGCTTGGACGAGGTCGTTCCACCGCTCGCGTCGGAACTGGAGCTCGAATCGGCTGCGCTGGAGTCCGTCGCGCTCGGAGCGGGTGTCGGACTCGCGGCCGATGCCGCGGTCGAGGCATCCGCCTCTGAGCCGGTGGCGGACGCGGAGCCCGCTGAACCGGTCGACCTCGACGGCGTGATGGCAACCGGATTCGACGGAAGCAACGGCACCGAACTCGCCGGCGGGGTGACGACGACGGCATCCGAGACCGTGAGCGGCTCCCACCCTATGACAGTGCCGTCGGCGGTCTGCGCCACGAGGCGGTGCGAACCGCTCGGGAAGGTCGTCGGCACGGTCACCTCGACCGTTCCGGCTGCAGAGACCTCGACCCAGTCGGCAAGCAGGGTAGGAGTGGAGTGCCCCCATACCGACACCCACTCGCCGGCGTGGTCGGCACCGAGCGAGACGGTCACACGCTGTCCTGGCGCGACCGTGTCACTCACCGTGAGGGTCTTCTCATCGCCGCTGGCAAGCGAGGCGGTGGTCACGGCGTTGGGTACGTCCGCAGGGTGGACGGTCGAGAGGTGCGCGTCGACGCCCGTCCTCGCGCCCCCCGTCGTCAGGGTGATGGTGCTGGCGCCGTCCAGCGTCGGGCTGCCCGACGTGGTCGACTGTGACCAGTACTGGGTGGCATAAGCACGCTTGCCGGTCAGCTGATCGAAGAACTCCACCCGGTAGCTCCCCGCCGGAAGGTCGCCAACGGTGAAGTCGCCATTGGTGCCCACCACATCGGCCGTGTCCGCGTCGAACACGACCCAGTCGCCACCCGACAATTGCAGCGTCTGCACGATGACGCCTCGGTCGAAGGGCATCGGCGCCGTGCCGGTCGGTGTGACCACGTCTACGTGGCCGCTGATGGTCGCATCCGGCAGCAACGTCGTCGATCCGTAGGCGAGTTCATCGCCGGCGTGCACCTCTACCACGGTCGCGGTGGCCGGTGTCGTACCGCCCAGATAGCTCGCGCCGTAGCGCACGGGGTTCTCACATGACCGCATGCGGAACAGGTAACTTCCGACCGTCAGGTCTGAGAAGGACCACGTGCCGTTCGCGTCGGTGATGTCGGTCGCCTCGGGCTGGCGGGTCGCGGGATCGACGGCGAAGACGCAGATGCCCTGCAGCGGGGCGCCCTGCGCGTCTTCGACATTGCCAACGACGATTCCCGACAATCGCGGGACGAGGCTGATATTCACCGTGAGGTTCGCGTCGTCGGGAACCGTGACGGGAATGTTCTGGGCCGCGTACACGGTGCCGTGAAGTCCTGTCGAGATGGTGTAAGAACCGGCCGCCAACGATCCGGACCCGTTCCAACTCGTGGTGTAGTACCCGTTGGAATCCGTCTGAGCCGAGCCCTGGCCCACATCCGGCTGCCCAGCCGCGGGGATCAGGTCGATCGGCATATCGGCGACCGGCTGTCCGTCCGGATCGGTGACACGACCGGAAATCGTCGACGTGAGTGGAGCGAAGCGGATCACGCCCATGTCCGTGGTGTCGTTGTTCACATCCACCGCGGGGAATTGGTAGCTCGCATACCCCGTGGCGAACGCCATCACGAAGTCGACATCCACGGGAAGGCTATCGAAGCTGAAGGTACCGTCGACGTCGGTCGTGGCGTTCTTGATGCGGGTCACACCTCCCCCGATGCTCACTGTGACCCCACTCAGGGCCGAGCCTGTCCTCTTGTCCACCAGCCGGCCGGTCACGACTCCCGTGCCGGTCGGGAAGTGCGAAAGCGCGACTGTTCTCGTGATGACGGAAGACGCGCCTCCGACGTCGAAGTGGTCGCTCACCGCGTTCATGTAGACACCCGCCACGTCGATCACGCTGATGGAGTAGGTGTCATCGGATACTCCCGTGAACGTGTACTGACCGTTCGAGTCCGACGTGCCGGAGAGGTTGTTCATGCTGCTGCCCATCAGCGTGATCGTCTTCCCCGAAAGCGTGGGCCCGCCGATGCCGTCCGTCACCGTCACCGTCACCGTGCCGTCCGGCGGAGCGGGGTCGGCCACGGCGGTGAGTGCCGGAATCCCGGCGAGGGCGAGGGCACCGACCAGGGCGACGATCGCTCGAAGGAACCTCGGCGTCGCCTTTCCGGGCGCGCGGGCAGGGACGGGTCGGGACGTGCGGGTCACGTGTTGCCTCTCGGGTAAGACAAGAAATTTTCATCAGCGTAGCGCAAAGCCCGGCCCTCGTGTGAGTAATTTTCCAGGCCGGATCATCCTCCGGACGGATGCCTTTCGCGCCTCGAGGAGGACGCCCTGCCCGAGGTCGGCGCGGTTGGCTGGAACCATGCCGAGTCAAGGACCCCTCACGAACCGCCTGTCCCTCGCCGTCGTCGCCGCAGCTCTGCTCGTCGCACTGACCGGGTGCACGGCGACGGGCCTCTTCTCGAACACGCGGCAGGAGAGATTCCCCGATCGCGCCTCGCTCTCCAAGGGCGCTCCGACGGCCCTGCGCGAGGCCGACTGGATTCCGGCCGACGCCTTCTCCATCACCTCGAAGCGCCGCCTCGATCGCACCGGCGACATCATCACCTTCGCGAGCGCGAGCGGGGTCACCGACCCGTCGTGCGTCGCCGGCCCGCTGCGCGGCGCCGTGCCGGTCACGGCGGGATGGTGGCCCGACCGGATCCCCGCCGACGGGCTGCTCTGCGGGCGCTGGCGGGTCTTCTCCCTGCAGGGGCAGTGGTACGGCTGGCTGCGCTGAGCGCTACACCAGCGAGTCGCGCCAGGCGGCGTGCAGCTTGGCGAAACGCCCCGTTCCGGAGATGAGATCGCCGGGCGTGCCGTCCTCGACGATCCGCCCGTGCTCCATCACCAGCACCCTGTCCGCGATCGCCACGGTCGAGAGCCGGTGCGCGATGATGATCGCCGTCCGGTCGGCGAGCAGGGTCTGCAGGCCCTCCTGCACCAGTCGCTCGCTGGGGATGTCGAGCGATGCGGTCGCCTCATCCAGGATCAGCACGACAGGGTCGGCGAGGAAGGCACGCGCGAAGGAGATCAGCTGCCGCTGGCCGGCCGACACGCGCCCGCCGCGCTTGTTCACGTCGGTGTCGTACCCGTTCGGCAGCGACTGGATGAACTCGTGCGCCCCCACCGCCTTCGCCGCAGCCACGATCTCCTCGATCGTCGCCTCCGGCTTGCCGAGGGCGATGTTGTCGCCGACCGACCCGGAGAAGAGGTACGCCTCCTGCGTCACCATCACGATCGCGCGCCGCAGGTCCTTCGGATGCAGGCGCCGCAGGTCCACGCCGTCCAGCGCCACCACGCCGTCCGTCGGATCGTAGAAGCGCGACACGAGCTTCGCGAGGGTGGACTTGCCCGCCCCCGTGGATCCCACCAGGGCGATGGTCTGACCCGCCGGGATCTCGAGATCGAAGTGCGGCAGGATCACCCGGTCCTTCGTGTAGGCGAACTGCACGTTCCGGAACGACAGCGCGCCCTTCGCCTGCCAGAGGTCGATGGGCCGGGTGGGGTCGGGCACGCTCAGCGTCTCCTCGAGCACCCCCGAGATCTTCTCCAGCGCTGCGGCGGCCGACTGGTAGGAGTTGTAGAACATGGCCATCTCCTGCGCGGGCGCGAAGAAGGAGCGGGTGTAGAGCAGCGCCGCGAGCAGCACGCCCACCTCGATGCCGCCGCCCGCGACCCGCAACCCGCCCACCAGGAGCACGACGCCGAGCGCCACGTTGCCGATCAACACCAGCCCGGGATCGAGGATCCCGAACAGCTGGATGGTCTTGAGGTTCGCCACCCGATAGTCGTCGGTCAGCTGGGCGAACTCCACCCGGTTGCGCTCCTCCTTGCGGAACGCCTTCACCGCGCGGATTCCCGTCATCGTCTCCACGAACTGCACGATCAGCCGCGCCGAGGTGGTGCGGGTGGCGCGGAACGCCTGCTGCGAGCGCACCTGGAACCAGCGGATGAGGAACCCGAGCGGCACCAGCGATCCGAACAGCACGACGCCGCTCCAGAAGTCGAGCGAGAACAGCGCGATCGCGATGAACCCCATGTAGAGACCGCCCTGCACCAGCTGGTTGATGCCGCTGTCGAGCAGCTCGCGGATCGAGTCGAGGTCGCTGGTCTGCCGCGCGATGATGCGCCCGGAGGTGTAGCTCTCGTGGAACTCGAGGCTGAGCCGCTGGGTGTGCAGGAACACCCGCTTGCGCAGGTCGATGAGGATCGCCTGGCTGATCCTGGCGGTGAGCACGGTGTACCACGCGATGAGCACCGCGCCCGCGATGCCCGCGGCGAGGTATCCGGCAACGGCGAGACCGAGCGGCAGCCAGTCCTGCTTCAGCATGCGCGGCAGGCCCGTGTCGATCCCGTACGCGATGAGGGCGGGGCCCGCCACCTGGAAGGCGGTGCTCACCACGACCACCACCACGGTGAGGGTGACGCGCAGGCGCAGCGGACGCAGCAGCGAGCCGAGCAGGCGCAGCGAACGCTGGCGGATCTGCTTGCTCTCGGCGCGGCTGAAGTCGTTGCGCTCCTCGCCTTCGACACCCGTGACCGTGCTCACGCGTTCACCTCGTCTTCCTGCTGGCGCTGGGCGAGCCGTTCGCTCGCCTCGCGCTTCTCTTCGTCTTCCAGGCTCGAGATCACGAACCGGTAGTGATCGCTCGTCACGAGCAGTTCGCTGTGTCGTCCCACGGCGGTGATCCTGCCGCCCTCCAGCAGCGCGACCCGGTCGGCGAGCATGACCGTCGAGGGCCGGTGCGCCACGATCAGGGCCGTGGTGGATGCCAGCACCCGCCTCAGCGCGGCTTCGACGAGTGCCTCGGTGTCGACATCCAGTGCCGAGAGGGGGTCGTCGAGCACCAGAACCTCGGGCTTCGCCGCCACGGCGCGCGCCAGGGCCAGGCGCTGTCGTTGGCCGCCGGAGAGCGAGAGGCCCTCCTCGCCCACGAGCGTGTCGAGCCCGTTCGGCAGGTCGTAGACGAAGGTCGCCTGCGCGATCTCGAGCGCCTCGGCGAGCTCCTCCTCGGTGGAGTCGGGGCGGCCGAGCAGCACGTTGTCGCGCACCGACGCGGAGAACAGGGTCGCATCCTCGAAGGCCATGGCCAGGTGGGTGCGCAGCTCGATGCGGGTGAGGTCCCGGATGTCGACGCCGTCGAGCAGCACACGACCGCCGGTCACGTCGTACAGGCGGGAGGTCAGCGCGGTGAGCGTCGACTTGCCCGACCCGGTCAGGCCCACGATCGCCATGGTCTCCCCCGGCTCGAGCTCCAGGTCGATGCCGTCGAGCAGGTCGGGGAACTGCGCGGGCGAGTCCTGGTAGCGGAAGTGCACGTCGTCGAACACGAGCCGGCCCTCGGGGTGCTCGATCGTCTTCGGGCGCTCGGGGTCGGTGATCGTGTTCTTCTCGTCCATCACCTCGAAGAAACGGTCGGCCGCGGTGCGCGTGTCGAACGTCATCGAGAGCAGGAAGCCGATCGACTCGACCGGGAAGCGCAGCACCGTGGCGGTGGCGAAGAATGCGACGAGCGCGCCCACCGTGATCTGGCCCGCGGCGGCCAGCCACACGCCGCCGAGCAGGCAGAGCGCGAACGTCACGTCCGGCACCAGCAGCAGCCAGAGCCAGATGCCGGCGATCGCCTTGGCCTTCTCGATCTCCGTGCCGCGCAGCTGCTCCGCCTGGCTGGCGAAGTTCTTCAGCGCGTGCTGGCCGCGTCCGAAGGCCTTGAGCACCCGGATGCCGTGCACCGACTCCTCGACGGCGGTCGCGAGATCGCCCGCCTGATCCTGGCTCCGGCGCGCGACGATCGAGTACTTCTGCTCGAACATGTAGCCGTAGATCCAGAGCGGGATCGAGCAGATCACGAAGATCACGCCGAGGATCCAGTTGATGGAGAGCAGGAAGACGAACCCCACCAGGATCGTCAGCACGTTCACCACCATGAGCACGATGCCGAAGGAGATCCAGCGGCGGATCAGGTTGAGGTCGCTGAGCATGCGCGAGAGCAGCTGGCCGCTCGGCCAGCGGTCGTGGAAACCGACCGGGAGGTCCTGCAGCTGGTTGTAGAAGGCGTTGCGCATGTCGGCCTCGACGCGGGTGCCGGGCTGCAGCACGAAGAAGCGCCGGAACCAGATCATCACCGCCTCGAGGATGCCGAGCCCCAGCACCGCCGCGACCGGCCACCAGATCTGGCTCGGGTCGCCATTCTTCAGCGGTCCGTCGACGAGCGTGCGAAGCACCTGCGGGATGAGCAGGGCCACGAGCGCGGCGACGAAGGCCGAGACCATGCCGAGGTAGATCCTGGGCATGGCGGGCTTGGCATAGGGGTAGATGCGGCGGAGGGCGGCGACGGTGCCCCCGCGTTTGGTTTCTGCAGACACGTGTTCGTTCCTGAAAGTGGGGTCGACGCAGGGTCGACGAAGAGGATGAAGTGGGGAGGGGTGTGCGGAAGGCGCTGTCGGGGGGCCAGGCCCCGGGACCTAACGGGTTCCGCGCGGCGCCACGGCCGGGCGGACGACGACACTCTTCACGCCTGCAGCTGCGATAAGGGTGTTGTTCATGACGTCCTCCTGGGTTTCGTGGTCAGCCCTCCAGACTAGGGGGAGACGCTTCAGCCACGCAAGGTTTTTCTAGCGGATGCGCACACTCAAGCACGTTACGCAGCCCTCGAGCTTCTCGAACTCGCCGATGTCGACCGTGACCACCCGGTAGCCGAGGTCAGCGATGAGTGCCGCACTCCTCGGCACCGAGGACGCCATGAGCACCGAGGAGTCGTCGAGCAGGACCACCGCGGCACCCTCCTCGGGCAGGCCGAGGAACCGGCCGAAGATCGACGGCTCGTCGACGACCGACGGATGCCCCACCACCGTCCCGTCGGGCAGGGCGGTCACCGCGGTCTTCAGATGCAGCACCCGGCTCACCGGCACGGCGACCACGGTGTAGCCGCGCGGGACGAGGATGCCGCGGAGCTGCCGGATGCCCTCCGCGTTGGTGCGACCCCCGCGCCCCACGTAGACGGTCG
Source organism: uncultured Lacisediminihabitans sp. (assembly GCA_966212465.1). GTDB lineage: Bacteria > Actinomycetota > Actinomycetes > Actinomycetales > Microbacteriaceae > Lacisediminihabitans. Next base: position 99,838 of record CBIHRK010000006.1, on the reverse strand, counting down.
TGCCCACCTTCAGCACGTCGCCCCCGTCGAGCGTGCCGGGCAGAGCGATCCGCTCGACCGACAGCCCGAGGTCGCGCACGACCGGCTCGACGCCGCGCGGCTCCCCGCGCCGGGACGGGTCGCCCGGACTGGTGATCACGGCGAGGTCGCCGAAGACCACCACCGTGTCCTCGACGAAGACGGAGTCGGCGAACCCGTCGGCGCGCGGCGCGCCCACCACCTGCCAGCCCTCGCGCGTGAGCGCCGAGACATAGCCCTGCCACTGGCGGGTCGCGAGGTCCACGTCGACGGGGGTGCGCTCGATGTGCGTGACGACCCCGGCGGCGAGGGTGGCGGCCGGCGGGCGGACGAGGGCGCGGCGGGTCATCCACTCACCCTATTGCGCGGGCGACGCCGCCCGGTGCTGCTAGTGGTAGAAGTGGCGCTCGCCGGTGAAGTACATTGTCACGCCCGCCGCCTTCGCCGCCTCGATCACCTCGTCGTCGCGGATCGAACCGCCGGGCTGCACGATCGCCCGCACGCCGGCCTCGAGCAGTATCTGCGCGCCGTCCGCGAACGGGAAGAAGGCGTCGGATGCCGCCACCGAACCGGCCGCGCGGTCCCCCGCCCTGCTCACCGCGAGCCGGCACGAGTCGACCCGGTTCACCTGGCCCATGCCCACGCCGACGGATGCCCCGTCGTGCGCGAGCAGGATGGCGTTCGACTTCACGGCACGCACCGCGCGCCAGGCGAACTCGAGGTCGGCCATGGTCGCGTCGTCCGCTGCCTCGCCGGCCACGAGGGTCCAGCCGTCGGAGGAGAACTCGTCGAACACGTCGGGCTGCTGCACGAGCACGCCGCCGCTGATCTGCTTGAACTCGATCGGCTCGCGCGCGTACCCCTCCGGCAGCCGCAGCAGGCGGATGTTCTTCTTCTGGCTCAGGATGTCGAGCGCCTCGGGCTCGAAACCGGGCGCGATGACCACCTCCGTGAAGATGTCCTTGACCGTCTCGGCCATCTGCCGCGTCACCGGGCGGTTGGCGGCGATCACACCGCCGAACGCCGAGACGGGGTCGCACTCGTGAGCGCGCAGGTGCGCCGACGCGATCGGGTCGCCAGCGCCGCGCGCCACCGCGATACCGCAGGGCTGGGCGTGCTTGATGATGGCGACGGCCGGCTCGCTGAAGTCGTAGGCGGTGCGCAGGGCGGCGTCGGCATCCGTGTAGTTGTTGTAGGACATCTCCTTACCGTGCAGCTGCGTCGCCTGCGCGATGCCTGCGCCGTCGGGGGTGACGTAGAGCGCGGCATCCTGGTGCGAGTTCTCGCCGTAGCGGAGCACGGACTGGCGGGTGGCGTGGATGTCGATGGCAGCGGGCAGCGCGGAGCCCGCCTCGTGCTCGGCCCGCACGCCGAGCGTCTCGGCGAAGAAGGCGGCGACCGCCGTGTCGTAGGCGGCCGTGTGCGCGAAGGCCTCCCCCGCGAGCCGCTGGCGCTGGCTGAGCCGCGTGCCGCCCAGCGCGAGCGCCTTCACCACCTGGTCGTAGCTCGATGGCGAGACCACGATGGCCACGTTGGCGTGATTCTTGGCGGCCGCGCGCACCATGGCCGGACCGCCGATGTCGATCTGCTCGACCGCGGCATCGCCGGTCGCACCGGCCGCGATCGTCTCGACGAACGGGTACAGGTTCACCACGACGAGCTGGAACGGCTCGATGCCGAGGTCGGCGAGCTGAGCCTCGTGGCTGGCCAGACGCAGGTCGGCCAGGATTCCGGCATGCACGGCGGGGTGCAGGGTCTTCACGCGACCGTCGAGGGACTCGGGGAAGCCGGTGATGCGGCTCACCTCGGTGACCGGGTGCCCGGCATCCGCGATCGTCTTCGCCGTCGACCCGGTCGAGACGATCTCCACCCCGGCGGCGGCCAGCGCCGCAGCGAGCTCGAGCAGGCCGGTCTTGTCGCTCACGGAGATGAGCGCGCGGCGAATGGGGATGACGTCGCGTTCGCGCTTGGCTTCGGAGGATGCGGGTGCGGACATGCTGACTCCTTTGAGAGGAACGAATCTCAATCCGACCCAGGCGAACGGTCGGAACGATAGTCAGGTTGCTCCCCGATGGATCCCCATCTGAACGCCAGTCGCAACGCTTAAAGGGTAGCAGCCGAGAGGTCGGCGGCCACCCCGCCCGTCACAGGGCGGAGAGGTCGATCTCGCCGTTCGCGATGTCGAGGACCGCCTGGATCAGCAGCTCGCGCTCGACCGGCTTGATGCGCTCGTGCAGGCTCGCCTCGGTGTCGCCCGGCAGCACGGGCACCCGGCGCTGCACCACGATCGGGCCGTCATCCACCCCCTCGTCGACGACGATGATGCTCGCCCCCGTCTGGCTCACGCCGGCGGCGAGGGCGTCGCGCACCGCATGGGCCCCCGGGAATTCGGGGAGGAACGCGGGATGCTGGTTGATCAGATTCGGCGAGAGCGCCGCGATCACGCGAGGCGGCAGCAGCTTCATGAACCCGCTGAGGATCACGAGATCGGGCTCCCAGACCAGGATCTGCTCCAGTAGCGCGTCGCCCCACTCCTCGCGCGTGGCGAAGCTGGAGAGGGCCAGCGAGAAGGTGGGGATGCCGTACGCCTCCGCATGGGCGAGGCCGTCGGCATCCCGGTCCGCCCCCACGGCCACCACGCGGGCGGGGAACTCCGCGTCCTCCGACGCTTCGAGCAGCGCGCGCAGGTTCGACCCGCCGCCGGAGATGAGCACGACAAGTTTCAGCACGAGCCGAGCCTAGCGGGGCGGCTCCCCCGCCAGCGTCGTGCGACCGGCGAGCAGGCCGACGACCGAGGCGATGGCGAACTCGAGCGCGGCGATGCCGCCGACGACCAGCGGGGCGGGCCCGACATCCGCGAGGCGTCCGGGACCGGCGGCACCGGCCGACGCCCAGCAGAGCAGCCCGATGATGACGCCTCCCGCCGCTCCGGCGATCAGACCGGCGAGGACGAGCCAGCCGGCGCGTGACCCGTCGCCCAGCTGGCGCACGAGACGGCGGCGCACCAGCACCGCGACGAGGAACGCGGCCACCAGCGGCACGAGCAGACCGAGGAAGCCCCAGGAGAGCTCGTGCGAACTCGGCAGCGCCCCCAGCACGGGAACGGCGGGCACCGGGCCGAGACTGGTGCCGAAGGGCGAGACGGAGGAGCCGGTGCCGAGCGCGAACCCCGGCCCGATGAGCCAGCTCGCGGCCCAGATCACCAGGTTGGGCAGGAACGCGGCCTGGCCGACGGTGATCGCGATGCCGCCGAAGATCTCCGAGTGCACCCCCTCGTAGAGCGAGATGATCTTGGCGTAGTTGGCCACCAGGAGCGCGGCGACGAGGATGCCGGCGACGGCGAGCACGACCGCCACCGAAGCCGCGCCCGCCCGCAGACCGGCGACGATCGTGGCGCGGAGCTGCGCCGGACGCGCCTCGAACCAGTCCCGGATCGCGCCCCCGGCGGCGGGCTCCTCGGCGAGTGAACGGCGACTCAACGCGGCTCCGATCAGCAGCCCGACGCCGAAGCACAGGGTGGGAAGCAGCGCGCCCTGCCAGATGGATGCCCGGGCTGACGGCCAGAGCGCGGCCAGCGTCACCCCCAGCGACGCCGCGGCGAAGACCCCGAGCGACACGAGAGCACCCAGCACGCGGTGCGGGGTCTCGCCGATCCGGCGTCCGGCGCGCACCGCCATCAGCACGGTCAGCAGGGCGAAGCCCAGCGCCGCGATGGTGACGACGAAGGGGGCGCCGGCGGCCGGGAAGCCGAGACCGCTGGCGAGTGCGGGCTGCAGAGTGAACGTCACATCCACGCCGTGCCCCAGCAGCCAGGTATCCACCGAGGCGCGCCAGAAGACCACCCAGTCGATCTGCAGGTTGTACTGGAACGCCCACAGCACGGTGAGCGGGGCGAGCGGGATGCCGATCCCGACCGCCGCGACGAGGAGTGCCTCGAGCGCGGAGAAGAGGGCGGTGAGCGAGCGATTCATACCGGTCGGAGCCTACCCGGGGGCCGGGATGCAACAGTCGCGCCGAACCGCGCGAACGGAAATGACTCAGCAGTTCGGATCGGATGCCGGCACGATTCCCGCGGTGAGATAGTCGTCGACCGTCTTGTCGATGCACGCATTGCCGAAGCGGTAGCCGCCGTGCCCTTCGCCTCTTCTGGTGACGAGGAATCCGCTCTCGAGCTGTTTCGCCACCGCCTGAGCGTCGGCGTACGGCGTCGCCGGATCTCCGGTCGTGCCGAGCACCAGGATCGGCGCGGCGCCCTTCGCCGTGATCCGCTCGGGATGGAGCACCGCGGGGTACGGCCACAGCTCGCAGGCGAGATCCTGCAGGGGCACATCGGGATCCTCCGCGAGCAGCTCCATGAGCGGCATCTCCTCGGCCTCGGCGTGCGCCTCGGGCGTTTCGGGCGTCTCGGTCCCGGTGCCCCGTTCCACGCGCCCGTCGAGGCAGAGCGCCGCCGTGTTGACGACCGTGAGGGTGTCGTAGGTGCCGTCGTCCAGCGACCGGCCGATGCTGAGGTCGCTGACGGCGAACGCCTCGCCCACGGAGCCGTTGCGTAGCTGGTTGAGCATCACCTTGAGCGCGGGCCAGGCCCGCCGCTCGTAGAGCGGGTAGACGATCGCGTTGCGGATCACGCCCATGCTGAGCGGCCGCCCGTCGTCACTCGTGAGCGTGCGGTCGAGCGCCTCCTCGATCAGCTGGCGCGTCTGTCGGAGGGCGTCGTCCACCGAGCCGGTGAACGGGCAGTCCGGGCCGGTGACGCAGTCCGCGAGGAAGGCCCGGTATGCGGTCTCGATGGAGAGAGCCTGGTTGTCGGCACTGGAAACGGGCGGCTGGCTCGGATCGACCGGCGCATCGAGCACGAGCCTTCCGACCTTCTTGGGGAACAGTTTGGCGTAGTACGTGCCGAAGAACGCTCCGTAGGAGGTCCCGAAATAGTTCAGCTTCTTGTCGCCCACCAACGCCCGCATGAGGTCGAGGTCGCGCATGTTGCTCTCCGTGTCCACGTGAGCGAGCATCTCGCCGGAGTTCTTGACGCACGCCGCCACGAACGCTTTCACGTCGGCCCTCAGGGCTGCCGCGCGATCGGCCGGCGTCCCCGACGACTCGGGCGACCGGTACATCAGTTCGTCCATCTTCTGCCGCGAGACGCACCTGAGCGGCGACGTGCGTCCCACGCCCCGCGGGTCCCACCCCACGATGTCGAAGTGCTCGAGCAGCGTGGGGCTGAACGACTCATCGAGGACGTAGCGGACGGTATCCACGCCCGATCCGCCGGGGCCACCGGGATTGACGAACAGAGAACCGATGCGCTTCGGCGACTGCGTCGCATGACGCATCGCCGCGATGCGGAACGTCGCGCCATCCGGATTCGCCCAGTCGATCGGCGCGAGGATCTTGGCGCACGTCATGCCCTTCGGCGAGCAGGCCTTCCACGTCACCTTCTGCGAGTAGAACCGTTGCAGAGCACTCTCCGGCGGAACGGTCGGCGACGGCGAGACGGCGCACCCGGCGAGCAGCAGGACGAGGGCGAGAGTGGCGACGAGCCTCTTCATCTCGGTTTCCCGTTCGAGTCGAACCCTGTCATGGCATGACGCTACGCGCGACCGGCGCGAGGGCGGCCGCCGACGACCACATGACCCACCTGCGGCTACAGCTCCCGCGGCCCGATCAGCACTGCGGATCGGACGCCGGCACGGTGCCGGCGGTGAAGTAGGCCTCGACGGTGTCGTCGATGCACGTGTTGCCCGATCCATAGGCAGTGTGGCCCTCGCCGTTCCGGGTGACCATGAAGCCGCTCTCGAGCTGCGCGGCGAGAGACACGGCGCCGGCGTACGGGGTCGCGGGGTCGTTCGTGCTGCCGACGACCATGATCGGGGCGGCGCCCCGCGCGGTGATCTCCTCCGATTTCAGCACGGAGCGGTACGGCCAGTTCTGGCACGCGATGCTCACGTGGTCCCAGTCGGCGTAGGCCATGAGCGGGCCGATCGTGGGCGCCGCCGCCCGGATCTCCGCCTGGGTGCGGGCGATCCCGTCCAGGGTGTCCGGGAAGCTGCCGTCGAGGCAGAGTGCCGCGACGTAGACGAGCGACTGTTCCGAATACTCGCCCCCGCTGGATCGCTGGTTGTAGGCGTCGGCCAGCGCGAACATCGGCCGCGCGTGCCCCTGCTTCGCGGCGGTCAGCGCCTCGCGCAGCGACGGCCACGCGCTGCGCTGGTAGAGCGGCTGGATGATGGCGGTTCCCATCGTGGCCGGTGTCAGCGTGCGCCCGTCGTCGCTCGTCAGCCCGCGGGCGGCCACGTCGGCGGCGAGCGCGGTCGTCTGGGCCAGCGCGTCATCCACCGTGCCCGTGAACGGGCACTCCGTACCGGCGAGGCAGTCGGCCAGGAAGGCCCGGTATGCGCTCTCGAAACCGGCGCTCTGCGTGATGAACACCTGCGACTCGGGAACGGCGGGATCCACCGGGCCGTCGAGCACCATCCTGCCGACGTCGCGCGGGAACAGCTTCGCGTAGACGGCGCCGAGAAGGGTGCCGTAGGAGTAGCCGAGGTAGTGCAGCTTCGAGTCGCCCACGAGCGCCCGCATCAGGTCGAGGTCTCGCGCGTTGCTCTCGGCGTCCACATGCCCCAGCACCTCACCCGAATTCTTCTTGCAAGCCGCGGCGAACGCCCGCTCCGGGGCCACCCGGGACGCCAGCCACTCCGCTGATCCGACCGGATGCGACGGCTCGCCGTAGATCAGCTCGTCCATCTGCTTCGGGGGAAGGCAGCGCAGCGGCGCGGTGAGGCCCACGCCCCGCGGGTCCCAGCTGACGAGGTCGAAGTACCTGTGCAGGGTGGCGTCGCCGAAGCCGGAGCTGAGGTAGTCGTAGCCCGATCCGCCCGGTCCGCCCGGATTGACGAACAGCGAGCCGACGCGTTGGGCGGAGTGCGACACCGAGCGGATGGCGGCGATGCGGATCGTGTCGCCGTCCGGCTCGGCCCAGTCGACCGGGGCGAGGATTCTGGCGCACGTCATGCCCCCGGATTGGCACGGCTCCCACTGCACCTTCTGCCCGTAGAACCGCTCCAGGCCCGTCCTCTGGGGCTGGGCGGGGGACGGCACCGATGTGCAGCCGACGAGCAGCAGCATCAGCGCGATAGCGGCGACCATCTGCTTCCCGATCACGATCCTCCTCATCTCAGTGCACGATCGCATTCAGGAGGATGACGACCAGCCCGAACACGGCGGTGCCGATGGCGCCGACGATGCGCACGCCGATCCTCGCTCGGCGTTCCGCGAACGACGCGTAGCCCAGCACCGCAAGGATGGCGAGCACGACATCGAGCGAGTAGTCCACCGCCGACGGATAGCTCACCAGGCCGGCCACGCCGAGCAGGAGCGGCAGCGACGGCAGCACCGAGGCCAGCAGCATGCCCGACGAGTGGGAGACGGATCGGGTGAGCGCGCGGGTGAGGGTCACCTCGTGACCGTCCACCACGCCGTGGTTCGCGATCGTGCCGGCGTAGACGTGCGCGGCCCAGAACACGATCAGCGAGACCGCCGAGACCCAGAGCACCTCCCACGAGTCGGTGTGGTCGGTGGAGACGACGGCCACGAGCGCGGAGAACAGGATCAGGCCGTAGATGGCGTCGGCTGTCACAAGCTGTGACCCGATCCACCGCATCGCCCTCATGGGCCAACGGTAGCGCGGGAACGCGAACGGCCGGCCCCGAAGGACCGGCCGTTCAACCGTGGATTACAGGCCCTGCAGGATCTCCCGCATGAGGGCGGCGGTCTCGCTCGGCGTCTTGCCGACCTTCACGCCCGCGGCCTCGAGGGCCTCCTTCTTGCCCTGCGCGGTGCCCGCTCCGGAGGAGACGATCGCGCCGGCGTGGCCCATCGTCTTGCCCTCGGGCGCGGTGAAGCCGGCGACATAGCCGACGACCGGCTTGGTGACGTTGGCCTTGATGAAGTCCGCGGCGCGCTCCTCGGCGTCGCCGCCGATCTCGCCGATCATCACGATCGCCTTGGTGTCGGGGTCGGCCTCGAAGGCGCGGAGCGCATCGATGTGGGTGGTGCCGATGATCGGGTCGCCGCCGATGCCGATGGCCGTCGAGAAGCCCAGGTCGCGCAGCTCGTACATCATCTGGTAGGTCAGGGTGCCCGACTTGGAGACGAGACCGATCGGTCCGCTGCCGGTGATGGTGGCCGGGGTGATGCCGACGAGGGACTCGCCGGGGGTGATGATGCCGGGGCAGTTGGGCCCGATCATCCGCGTCTTGTTGCCCTTGGCCTTGATGGTGGCCCACGCCTCGGCGGAGTCCTGCACCGGGATCCCCTCGGTGATCACGACGAGCAGCGGCACCTCGGCCTCGATCGCCTCCAGCATCGCGTCCTTCGCGAATGCCGGGGGCACGAACACGATCGACACGTCGGCGCCGGTCTCGGCCACCGCCTCGGCCACCGTGCCGAACACGGGCAGGCTGATGCCGCCGTCGTGCTCCACCGTGGTGCCGGCCTTGCGCGCGTTGACGCCGCCGACGACCTGCGTGCCCGCCTTCAGCATCAGGGCCGTGTGCTTGGTGCCCTCACCGCCGGTGATGCCCTGCACGATGACCTTGGAGTCCTTGTTGAGGAAGATCGACATTCTCTTGTTCCGCCCTTACTTCGAAGCCAGCTCGGCCGCCTGTGCAGCGCCCTCGTCCATGGTGTCCGCCAGCGAGACCAGCGGGTTGGCGGCGTCGCGCAGGATGGCGCGGCCCTCCTCGACCTTGTTGCCGTCGAGCCGCACGACCAGGGGCTTGGTCGCCGCGTCCCCGAGGATCTGCAGCGCCTGCACGATGCCGTTCGCCACCGCGTCGCAGGCGGTGATTCCGCCGAAGACGTTGACGAACACGCTCTTCACCTGCGGGTCGCCGAGGATCACGCTGAGGCCGTTGGCCATGACCTCCGCGGATGCCCCGCCACCGATGTCGAGGAAGTTGGCCGGCTTGACGCCGCCGAAGTCCTCGCCCGCGTAGCTCACCACGTCGAGCGTCGACATCACGAGACCGGCGCCGTTGCCGATGATGCCGACCTCGCCGTCGAGCTTCACGTAGTTGAGCCCGAGCTGCTTGGCCTTCGCCTCGAGCGGGTCCTCGGCATCCGTGTCGACGAGCGCCTCGTGGTTCGGGTGACGGAAGTCGGCGTTCTCGTCGAGCGAGACCTTGCCGTCCAGGGCCACGATGTCGCCGGCGGCGGTGAGCACGAGCGGGTTGACCTCGACCAGGGTCGCGTCCTCGCCCGCGTAGACCTCGTAGAGCTTCACGAAGACCGGCGCCACCTTGTCCACCAGCTCGGCGGGGAAGTTCGCGGCGACAGCGATGCGCTTCGCGGTCTCGAGGTCGACACCGGCCAGCGGGTCCACCTCGATGCGGGCGAGCGCCTCGGGGCGCTCGACGGCGAGCTCCTCGATCTCCATGCCGCCCTCGTAGCTCGAGAGCGAGAGGTACGAGCGGTTCGCCCGGTCGAGCAGCACCGAGAAGTAGTACTCCTGCTCGATCTGCGCACCCGCCGCCACCATCACGCGCTTGACGGTGTGGCCCTTGATGTCGAGGCCGAGGATCGCCTTGGCGGCCTCTTCGGCATCCGCCGGGGTCTTGGCGACCTTGACGCCGCCGGCCTTGCCGCGACCGCCGGCCTTCACCTGGGCCTTGACGACGGTCACGCCGCCGAGCTTCTCCGCCGCGGCTCTGACTTCCTCCGGGGTGTCGGCGACGATGCCGGGAAGCACAGGAACTCCGTACGATTCGAAGAGATCACGGGCCTGGTACTCGAAAAGATCCACGCTGCTGTTGTCCAATCCGCAGGTTGTTTGTCAGTCAGGGCTGGCTTGTCTCGACATCGAGATAGTTCGACGTCGAGATATCTCGGCCAGAGAGAACTCTACTCCCGGCGCAACTGCGAGTTCTCCGGATGCCGGGCCCTCCCCGCGAAAGTTCACCCGTTCTTTCGCGAGCCGCTCCGCCCCCTCCGCCAACCCCCACCTGCCAAATGAAGGCATTGCCGCCTCGTGGCGGTGCGTGGTCGGCGGGTTGCCGGGCCGCCGAGCGCGCGCATGCCTTCATTTGGCAGGTGGGGCGCGTGGCGGTGGGCGGGCGGATGCCGCGCTCAGGCCAGGCGGAACCGCACCGTGCGCGTGGGGATGTCTGCCACCTCGAGCACCACCCGCACGCGCGTGCCCGCCACCACGTCGCCGGTGCAGTCGGCGGTGACCGCCGGGTCCGCGAGCTGAACCGTGCCGCCACCGTTCGCGCGCGCCGAGATGACGGTCGCGTCGAACTGCTCGCCGACGCGACCGGAGAGCACGGCCGCCTCCACCGCATCGATGGATCCGTGGTCGAGGCGGGACGCCGTCTCATCCGACCTGGCCATGATGGCCGGGAGCGTCGGCAGCGCCTCGCGCACCCAGTCGGGCACGGGAGCACCCGACGACAGAGCCTCGCACAGCACGAGCGTGAAGCGGTCGACCAGCCGCCGCAACGGGGCGGTCACGTGGGCATACGGGGCGCCGACCGCGGCCTGCAGGGTGGCCGCAGGAGGCGATCCGTCGAAGGCTGTGTAGCCCGCCCCCCGGAAGAGCGAACCTGCCGCGTGCACGATCGCCGCCTGACGCGGGTCGTCCGAGCCGAGGGTTCGCAGGTACTCCCCGTACTCCATCCCCTCCGGCCACGGTGTTCCCAACGCGACGGTCTGGCGGCGGAAACGCGCCTCGGCGTCGGCATCCGGTGCCGGCATGGTGCGGAGCAGGCCGACGCCGCCGTCGAGCATGAGCGTCGCAGCGGCCATGCCGGTCATGAGCGAGAGGTGGGCGTTCCAGCCCTCGACAGGGAGGGCCATCCGCCGGCTCAGCACGTACCGGTCGCCGACCTGGGCGACCTCCTGATCCGGGCGGTTCAGGCTGGCGCCGCCGCGTGCCCGCTCCAACTCGATGCGCTTCAGCCCCACCTCGCGCAGCAGCACGAGAGTGTCGGATGCGCTGCCGGCGTCGAGCGCCGACTGCACCCCCGCGTAGTCGAGCTGCGCGATGCTCCGGACTCGCGCGCGGCTCACGGCCACGGCGGTGACGTTCGCCGCGGCATCCAACCGGAATTCCCAGACGAACGCGCTGCGCACCTGCCCGGGCAGCAGGGACGCCGCGCCTTCGCTGAGCACGGCGGGATGCAGCGGGATGCGGCCGTCCGGTGCGTACATGGTCTGGCCGCGTCGGCGGGCCTCCTCGTCGATCCCACCGCCCGGCACCACGAATGCGGGCACGTCGGCGATGGCGTATCGCACGCGATATCCGACGCCGTCGCGTTCCAGGTGCATCGCCTGGTCGAGGTCGGTGGATCCGGGCGGGTCCACCGTGACGAAGGGGATGTCGGTGGCATCGGCCTCCGGAAGTCGCCGCTCGGTCGAGATCCGGAGCGCCTCGCTCTCGACGGCCGCCGGGAACTCGGCCACGAGCTCGAGCTCGGCCCTCAGCGACGCGAAGGCGGCCGCGAGCGCGCCGGCGGAGGGGGTGATCAGGCGGAGCGACGGCACCCCGCCAGCCTAGGCCGATCGTCTTCCGCCGCGACGGAGCGCGGGGTGCGGGAGAATGGGCGGATGCCACTCGTCGACATCGGAGACGAGGCGATCCTGCTCGCCGGTGCCGGGCGCGCCATCCTGCTGCAGCTCGCCAACCCCGCGGTCGGCCATGCGGTCGCCGATCACAGCGACTTCGCCACGGACCCCCTCCGCCGCCTGCGCAACACCCTCACCTACGTCTACGCCGTCGTCTACGGCACCGAGGCGCAGCGCGCGCGAATGACCGCGATGGTGAACGCGGCCCACCGCCCCGTGCGGTCAGCCGAATACGACGCACAGGATGCCGCGCTCCAGCTGTGGGTGGCCGCCACCCTCTACGACACCGCCACCGTGCTCTACGAACGCGTCATCGGCCCCGTGCCCGACCCCGATTCCGTCTACCGCGAGTACGCGGTCCTCGGCACGGCGCTCGGGATGCCCGCCGGACTCTGGCCGGAGAACCGGGCCGCCTTCCGCGCCTACTTCGACGCCGAGCTGGCCCGCCTGAGCGTCGACGACCGAGTTCGTTCCGTGTCGGAGACGCTGCTGCATCCGACCACCGGCCCGGCCTGGATGCGCGCCTCGATGCCGCTGGTGCGCCTCGTGACCGCGGGCCTGCTGCCGCCCGGGCTGCGGGAGGCGTACGGGCTGAGCGACTCGCCGCAGCGCTTCGACCGCGCCATGCGTCTCACCGCCCGGATCTACCCGCACCTGCCCCGGCAGATCCGCACCTGGCCGCGCCGCCACTATCTGGCGCGGCTCGGCGATACTCGCTAGAGCTTCTCGATCGGCGCGATCTTGATGAGGAGGCGCTTGCGCCCGGCCGTCTCGAACTGCACCTCGGCGACGCTCTTCGGCCCGGCGCCGGTGACCGCCGTCACGCGCCCGTCGCCGAAGTCGACGTGACGGATGCGGTCGCCCGCCGCCAGCGTGAGGTCGCCGTTGTCGCGCACGATGTTGGTCACCGCGCTCTTCCACTCCGTCTTCGGCCGCTCGGCGCGGGCGAGAGCGGTCGCGCCGGGCGACGACTCGCGATACGACGATCCCCCGCCGACCGCGCGGGGCTGGAAGCCGCCGCGGGAGGTGGCCATGCCCGGTGACTGGCGCCAGTCGATCAGCTCCGGCGGGATCTCCTGCAGGTAGCGCGACGGCATCGCCACGGAGACGTCGCCGAACTGGGCGCGCGTCATGGCGAGCGAGAGGTAGAGCTTGCGGCGGGCCCGCGTGATGCCCACGTAGAAGAGGCGCCGCTCCTCCGCCGGGCCGCCGGGCTCGTTCGCCGACATGCGATGCGGCAGCAGATCCTCTTCGACACCGGTGAGGAAGACCGCCTCGTATTCGAGGCCCTTCGCCGTGTGCAGGGTCATCAGCGAGACCGTGCCGCTCGAGTCGTCCAGTTCGTCCGCCGCCGCCACGAGCGAGGTCTCGGTGAGGAAGTCGAGCAGCGTGCCCTCGGGGTTGTTCTTCTGGAACTCCTTGGTCACCGCCACGAGCTCCTCGACGTTCTCGGCACGGGCCTCGTCCTGCGGGTCGCGGGAGGAGCGCAGCGCCTCGAGGAAGCCGGTGCGTTCGAGCAGGGCGGTGAGCACGTCCGGCACCTTCGCCGTCACGGCGAATTCGGTGATCTCGTCCAGGATCTCGACGAGACCCGTGATCGCTCCGGTGATCTTCGGGCCGTACCCCTGCTCGCCCGCGTGCCGCAGCGACTCGCGCAGGGTCACCCCGTGCGCGTCCGCCCACGCCTGCAGCCCGGCCTCGGTGACTCCGCCGATGCCGCGCTTCGGCACGTTCATGATGCGGCGCAGCGCGAGCGGGTCGGCGGGGTTCGCCACCGCGATGAGGTAGCCGAAGGCATCCTTGATCTCGGCGCGTTCGTAGAACTTGGTTCCGCCGAGCACCCGGTACGGCAGCGCCGATCGGATGAAGATCTCTTCGAGCGCACGCGTCTGCGCATTGGTGCGGTAGAAGACGGCGATGTCGCGGTACTCGACGCCCTGCTTGTGCAGGTCGGTGATCTCGTCGGCCACGAACTGGGCCTCGTCGTGCTGGCTGTACCCGGTGAAGCCCACGATCTTGTCGCCGTCGCCGACGGTGGTGAAGAGATTCTTGTCGATGCGGTCGAAGTTGTTGGCGATCACCGCGTTGGCGGCGCTGAGGATGTTCTGCGTCGACCGGTAGTTCTGTTCGAGCAGCACCACCTTCGCCCCGGGGAAGTCGCGCTCGAACTCGACGATGTTGCGGATGTCGGCCCCGCGGAACGCGTAGATCGACTGGTCGGAGTCGCCGACCACTGTGAGCGATGCCGGCTCGGGCCGCGGCTCGGACGGCTCGTGGTCCCCGCTGATCGGCTTGGTCAGCTCGCGGATCAGGGCATACTGGGCGTGATTGGTGTCCTGGTACTCGTCGACCAGGATGTGCCGGAAGCGGCGCTGGTAGAGCGCTGCCACCTGCGGGAAAGCGCGGAACAGGTAGACCGTCTGGCCGATGAGGTCGTCGAAGTCGAAGGCGTTCGCCGCGAGCAGGCTGCGCGTGTACTCGCGGAACATCTCCACGAAGATCCGCTCCTGCGGGTCGTTGAAGTTGGCGCCGCGAGCATAGGTCTCGACGTCGCTCAGCTCGTTCTTGAGCTTCGAGATCTTGCCGGCGACGCCGCTGACCGTGAACCCGAAGGTGTCGGCATCCAGATCTCGGATGATGCGCTTGATGAGCGCGCGCGAGTCGGCCGAGTCGTAGATGGTGAAGTTCTTGCCGTAGCCGAAATGCTCGGCCTCACGGCGCAGGATGCGCACGCACGCAGAGTGGAACGTGGAGATCCACATGCCTTCTGATGCCTGTCCCAGCAGTGCCTCGACGCGCTCGCGCATCTCCGCAGCCGCCTTGTTCGTGAACGTGATCGCGAGGATCTGCGAGGGCCAGGCCTCGCGCGCGTCGATCAGGCTGGCGATGCGCCGGGTGAGCACGCTGGTCTTGCCGGAACCCGCACCCGCCACGATGAGAAGGGCCGGACCGCGGTATTCGACGGCCTCGCGCTGTCGCGGGTTGAGTCCTGCGAGCAGGGGGGATTCCTGCGGGGCGGCGGGGTCGAGGAGGAAGGTCATGAGCGGTATCGATTCTACCGGCCGCCACCGACCCCGCTCAGGCCTCCAGAGCCGCCCGGGCCGCCACGCCGAGGTCCGGCTGGTCGCAGAAGACGCCGTCGACGCCGGTGCGCATGAGGGCGGTGAACTCGAGCATCCAGTCGCCGAGAGCCGCGGCATCCGGGCCCCTGGTGGCGCCCCTGCTCAGGAACGTGTTCTCGGCGCGGAGGGTCCAGGTGAAGACGAGGAGGCCTGCGGCGTGCGCCGCGTCGACGAGGGCGGAGACGCCGTCGAACCGTGCGAGATCGGTGCGCTTCGGAACGACGAGGCGCTTGTGCAGGCTGATCCCGTCCACCTCCCTCGCCAGGGCCGAGAGCCCGGCGGCGGTGAGGTAGTCGGCGTACGCCGGTGCGCGATCGCCGTGCAGCGCGACCTCGTCCGGCGGCGAACCGGCCGAGTCGATCAGCAGCACGATGCGCCCGCCGACGCCCCGCGCCCGCGCCGCGAGCAGCGCCGTCTTCTCGAAGCATTCGGTAGTGAGCCGCGGATCGTCCGTCCAGCCCGCCGCCGCCAGCTCCGCGGCATAGAGCTCGTCCAGAGCCACGCCGATCGACGCGTAGAAGGTGGGATGCTTCAGCTCGGCCACGAGCGCGACCGGGCGACCCGCGGCATCCAGCAGCGAGAGGAGGTCGCCGAAGCGCAGGATGCCCTGCTCGCCGTCGTGCGCGGCACTGCGCGGGCGCAGCGCCGGGATGCGCTCGACCGCCCGCAGCGTGGCGAGCTCATCCCAGTCGAAATCCTCGGTGAACCAGCCGGTGAGCTTCGCGCCGTCGACGGTCTTGGTGGTGCGGCGGTCGGCGAACTCGGGTCGGGATGCGACATCCGTCGTGCCGGAGATCTCGTTCTCGTGGCGCACCACCAGCACGCCGTCGCGGCTGACCACCAGGTCGGGCTCCACGGCGTCCGCCCCCTGGGCGATGGCGAGCTCGTAGGCGGCGAGGGTGTGTTCCGGTCGGTATCCGCTCGCGCCGCGGTGGGCGATGACGATGGGGAGTGCGCTCACGTGCCCACGCTAGGCGATGCGGATGAACACTCGGTGCGCCCGCGCAACGTTGGTAGCCTGCTTCGCATGGCTGTGTGCGAGAACTGCGGGGAGCCCCTCGACTCCCGCTGGAAGTTCTGCATCCACTGCGGCACGCGGATCGAGCGCATGGACCCCGTCTCGGCCATCCCGGCGGCGATCCGCCCCCAGGACGCCCCGCCCGCCCGCACGCGCAGGCTCGACTGGCAGGTCGCGCTCGGCGTGGCCTTCGCGGCGATCGGCGTCGCGATGATCGTGTACCTCGTCGTCGTGCTCATCGTTCCGCATGCCGGCTGAACGCGGCGGATGGCGCGAGCCCGCCTCCCTGCTGCCGTTGCGCTGGGGCGCCTATCGCCCGCGGTACGTCGCGGCGCTCGTGGCGATCCTGGCCGGCGGGCTGCTCGTGCAGGCGGCCTCCGTCTACGCGACCTATTTCATCGGCATCGGACTGGTCCTCCACATCCTCGGCTGGCTGGTGCTCCCGGGCAGGGGCGTGCGCCGGGCGGTCGTGGCGGTGCCGAGCGCCCTCTGCGCCGCCGGTCCGCTCATCGGCTCGATCGGCGCCGTGCTCGCGGTGGTCTGCCTGCTCTGCTGGCTGTGGACCCGGCAACGGCCGGGTCTCGCCTATGCCGTCGCGGTGTTCCCCGTGCTGTCGGCGCTGGCGCTGTCCGCGCTGTACCCGCAGTACGGGCACGGCGGCATCGTGGTCGGGGTGACGCTCGCGGTGCTGGTCGGCTGCGCGTGGCTGGCCAGATCCGTGGCGAAGACTAGGCGTATCCTCAGCGCTGACCGGTAGATTTGGGGCATGGCCAACTCCAACCCCGCGTTCAACAACTCCCCCGCGTTCTCCGATCGCTCGGACCGCGCGGGCAAGTACCCGGTCCCGACCCCTCCCGCCACGGCGGACATGTCGGCCCAGCAGCTCACCGAGCTGTACGCGCAGCCCTCCGCGACCCCAGATCAGGCCGGTCGCATGACCTACGAAGACACGATGGTCAAGATCGTGATCAGCTTCGCGGTGCTCGTCGGCGGTGCGGCCATCGGATGGTTCGTGCCGGTGCTCTTCATCCCCGCGGCCATCGCGGGGCTGGTGCTGGCCATGGTCAACATCTTCAAGAAGAAGCCGAGCGCCCCGCTGGTGCTGGCGTACGCGGCCGTCGAGGGCGTCTTCGTCGGAGCCATCTCGGCCTTCTACAACGCTCAGTTCAACGGCATCGTCGCGCAGGCCGTCATCGCCACCCTGCTCGTGGTGGGCGTGACGCTGGCCCTCTTCGCGAGCGGCAAGGTGCGCGCCACCCGCCGCGCAACCAAGGTGGTCGTGATCGCCCTCGTCGCCTACGTTCTCTACTCGCTGGTCAACGTGCTGCTCGTCATCACCGGCGCGGTCAAGGACCCGTACGGACTCGACGGCCTCACGCTCACCATCGCCGGCTTCGGCATCCCGCTCGGCGTGATCATCGGCCTGCTGGTCGTGCTGCTCGGCGCCTACTCGCTGGTGCTCGACTTCGACTCCATCAAGACGGGTGTCGAGCGCGGCGCGCCCCGCGCCTACGGCTGGACGGGTGCCTTCGGCATCATGGTCACGGTCGTATTCCTCTACGTGCAGATCCTCCGCATCCTCGGCCTCGCTCGCCGCTAGCGGGCATCGCGAGGAGGGCCGTCCCAGCAGGGGCGGCCCTCCTCGCGTCCGGCCCCTACCCCTGCCAAATGAAGGCAATCGCGTCGTCCTCCTCCGGGAATACCGCGGGAGCGTCGCACGGGCACAGCGGCATTGCCTTCATTTGGCATGGTCAGCGATGAGGGGGATGCCGGGTCAGCCGACCTCGGCGGGGACGCGCAGGTCCTCCAGCGCGGGCGCCGCAGGGCGCGCCCGCCGGGCCGACGGCACGATCACCGAGACGACGGCGGCCGCGATGGAGAACGCGGCGAGCACGATGAACCCGTCGGTGTAGCCGCTCTCGAGCGGAAGCCCCGCGGGGCCGGGCTGGCTGGTGATGATCGTGCTCACGACGCCGGTTCCGATCGCCCCACCGATGGTGCGGATGTTGACGCTCATGCCGCTCGCCGCCCCGGTCTGATTGGCCGGCACCGCCTGCACGATCAGACTCGACAGCGCCGCGTAGGCCACGCCGAGTCCGAGACCGAACAGCCCGGATGTCGCGGCGACCTCGAACGCCGTGGCGTGCACGAACACGAACAGCACGCCGGATGCCGCGATCACCGCGGAGCCCGCAGCGAGCTGAGCCTTGAAGCTCACCCACGGCGCGATCGGTCCGCTGATGAACCCGGTGATGGCCATGGTGACCAGCATCGGCAGCAGCAGCAGCCCGCTCTCGGTGACGGTCGCGCCGAAGCCGTAGCCCGTGCCGGCGGGCGTCTGGGTGAACTGGGGCAGGAACGCATAGGTCGAGAACATGCCTGCGCCGAAGAGGAGGGCGACGAGGTTGACGGTCCAGACGCCGGGGAGCCGCATCATCCGCATGTCGATCACCGGGTTGGCCGAGCGGTACTCGACCACGATCCACGCCGCGAGCAGCACGGCGGCGAGCACGAACAGGCCGATCACGGCGGGCGAACCCCACCCCCAGACGTGCGCCTCGCTCAGCGGCAGCAGCAGAGCGACGAGCCAACCGGCGAGCAGGGTGGCCCCCGCCCAGTTGATGCGTCCGCCCGTACGCTCGGGCGATTCCGGCACGACGAGGAGCGCGAGGATGCCGACCGCGGCGCTCACCGCCATCGGGATCCAGAACAGCCAGCGCCAGCCCAGCGCGCCGACGATCGGTCCGGCGAGCACGAGGCCGAGTCCGCCGCCGACGGCGATGATCGCGGACATCGCACCGATCGCCGAGGAGACGCGTTCGCGGGGGAATTCGTCGCGGATGATGCCGAACGCGAGCGGGAAGATCGCCCCGCCGAGCCCTTGCAGCACACGGCCGGCGACGAGCACCCCGATCGTGGGGGCGACGGCCGCGACGAGGTCGCCCGCGGCGATCGTGACGAGGGCGACCACGAGCATCCGGCGCTTGCCGACCATGTCGCCGATGCGGCCGACGAGTGGGGTGGCGATCGCCGCCGAGAGCAGCCAGGCCGTGAGCACCCAGGTGACCGTCGACTGGTCGGTGTGCAGGTCGTGCTGGATGGTGGGAAGCACCGGGTTGATGAGCGATTGCAGGAGCGAGAAGGATGCCGCGGCGAGGGCGAGCACCGTGAAGGTGAGCCCGGGGGCGGTGCGGGTGCGGAGAGACATTGACGACCTTTCGAACGCACGGCACAGTGCACTCGTCCCGTGACGAGTGCTAAAGTGGAGGGGTACCTCCAATTATATGGAGGCATGCCTCCGTTTCGCAAGTGGAAGTCGTGATGACCGCCCAGCCCCGCCCCTCGCTCGCAGCGCCGCGACCGCAGCGGGCCGACGCGCGCCGCAATTTCGAGGCGGTGCTCGCCGCCGCGAAGGAATCGTTCGCGGTGAACGGTCCGGATGCCTCGCTGGAGGAGATCGCGCGGCGGGCGGGGGTCGGCATCGCGACCCTCTATCGCAACTTCCCCACCCGCGCCGACCTGCTCGGCGCGGTGTACTTCGACGAGATCGAGGCGCTCGCCACGACCGGGGAGGAGGCGCTCGACCTCGAGCCGTGGGACGCACTCGTCGTCTGGCTGCGCCGGTTCATCGGCTACATGGCCACCAAGCGTGCACTGATCGACGGCATCAACCGCGACTCCGACCTGTTCCGCGCCTCACGCGGCGCGCTCTACGCCTCGGTCGAGCCGCTGCTCGAGCGGGCGCAGGCCTCCGGCGACGTCCGCCCCGAGATCACGTCGAGCGACCTGCTGCTGCTCTTCTCCGGCCTGCTCTCCGTCACCTACGCCGACGAGGAGCAGCGCTCGCGCGTGCTCGACCTCGGCCTGGCCGGCATCCGGGCATAGCCCGCCGCCTTTGTTCCGTTTCGGGACGAGCGTTGCTGCGCGCGCCCGCACAATGGTCCCGAAACGGAACTGTGAGGGCGGGTCATTCCCACTCGATGGTGCCCGGGGGCTTCGAGGTGACGTCGAGCACCACGCGGTTAACCCCGGCCACCTCGTTCGTGATGCGGGTCGAGATGCGGGCCAGCACGTCGTAGGGCAGCCGGGTCCAGTCGGCCGTCATGGCATCCTCGGATGACACGGGCCGCAGCACGATCGGATGCCCGTAGGTCCTGCCGTCGCCCTGCACTCCCACCGAGCGCACATCGGCGAGCAGCACGACCGGGCACTGCCAGATCTCCCCGTCGAGCCCCGCGGCCGTCAGCTCGTGCCGGGCGATCGCATCAGCGGCGCGCAGCAGCTCGAGCCGTTCCCGCGTCACCTCGCCGACGATGCGGATCCCCAAGCCCGGGCCGGGGAACGGCTGCCGCGAGACGATCGCCTCGGGAAGCCCCAGCTCGCGGCCGATGGCACGCACCTCGTCCTTGAACAGCGTGCGCAGCGGTTCGACCAGCTCGAACTGCAGGTCCTCGGGAAGCCCGCCCACGTTGTGATGGCTCTTGATGTTCGCCGTGCCCGTGCCGCCGCCCGACTCCACCACGTCGGGGTAGAGGGTGCCCTGCACGAGGAACTTGATCTGCTCGCCCTCGCCCTGCGCCTCCAGCACGAGAGCCTCGGCCGCGTTCTCGAACGAGCGGATGAACTCGCGCCCGATGATCTTGCGCTTCTGCTCCGGGTCGGTCACCCCGGCCAGCGCGTCGAGGAACTGGTCGACGGCATCCACCGTCACCAGCCGCACACCGGTGGAGGCGACGTAGTCCTCCTCCACCTGGCGACGCTCGTCCTGCCGCAGTAGACCGTGGTCGACGAAGATCGCGGTGAGCTGGTCGCCGACCGCCCGGTGCACGATCGCACCAGCGACGGCCGAGTCGACCCCGCCGGAGAGCCCGACGATGACCCGCCCCGAACCCACCTGGGCGCGGATTCGGGCGACCTGCTCGTCGATCACGTTCGCGCTGTTCCAGTCGGCGGGAATCCCCGCCGCCCGATGCAGGAAGTTCTCGAGCACGCGCTGACCGAACTCGGAATGCTTGACCTCCGGGTGCCACTGCACGCCGTACATCCGACGCTCGTCGCTGGCGAAAGCGGCCACCGGGGTCGAAGCGCTCGACGCGAGCACGGTGAAGCCCTCGGGTGCCTTCGAGACCGAGTCTCCGTGGCTCATCCAGGTGGTCTGGTCGTGCGGCTGCCCGGCGAGAAGCGTGCTGTCGCCGTCGGCGAGGGTCACCGCTGTCGAGCCGTACTCGCGCAGGCCCGTGTTGGCGACCTCGCCGCCGAGCTGTTGAGCCATCACCTGGAATCCGTAGCAGATGCCGAGAGTGGGGATGCCGAGCTCGAGAATCCCCGGGTCGAGGGTGGGCGACCCGGCCTCGTACACGCTCGACGGCCCACCGCTGAGCACGATGCCGGCCGGACTCTTCGCGGCGACCTCGGCGGCGGTGATCGTGTGCGGCACGATCTCGGAATAGACGTTCGCCTCGCGCACGCGCCGGGCGATCAGCTGGGCGTACTGTGCGCCGAAGTCGACGACGAGGACAGGCTTCTGGTCCGTCTCGCTAATTGGTGGCCTCCGCGGTCGTGACGGTCGTGGGAACGGGCTGCCTCGCCTCGAGCTCCGCCAGCTCGCGCCGCGCGCGACGGGAGATGTAGTGCTCGACGATGAAGGAGAGGAACGGGACGACACCGCCGAGAGCGATCTGGATGAACCGGCTGAACGGCCAGCGCATCAGGCTCCACAGCCGGAAGTCGCAGAACAGGTACACGACGTAGAGCCAGCCGTGCGCGATGAGGATGCCGGTGGAGAGGTTGATGCCGCTGACCTGGTTGCGCAGATCGGCCGGGTTCCACGGCACGAGGGCGAGGAACCCCTGCGAGCTGCCCAGGTAGATCTCGCGGTGGATGGGCGTGTACTTGAGGATCATCTCGAGCACGAGCAGCAGCAGCAGAGTGCCGGTGACGTAAGCCGAGACCCGGTAGAACTTCAGCGCACCCCGGATCTTGGGAACGTCCGAGAGCTTGGGGGTGAGGGCCATTGGCTTAGTTTACTTCCGTTCGATGAGCGGCCAGGTCGGCGGCTTCGGCCGCCTCCCGCTTCTCCTCCTCCTCGCGCTCCCACGCGTCCCGCACGAGGCGGTACCAGAGGAAGATCGCGAAACCGGCGAAGACGATCCACTCCGCCGCATAGAAGATGTTGAGCCAGTTCACCTCGACGTCGCTGGTCGGGATCGGCGAGTAGATGGCGATGAGACCGGGAGCGGGATCGCTGGAGACGACGTACCCGCCGTACATCCCGCCCGGGTCCAGCGTCTTCCAGGTGTTGATGAGGGCGGCAGCCGACACCGTCGAGACCTTGCCGTGCGTGAAGTCGCTGTCCTGGGGCGCCTCGCCGGCGTTGTACCGACCGCTCACCCGCACATTCGCCGCGGGCAGCGACAGATCGCGCAGCGCCTGCCGGGCCTCGGCCGCGGTCCTGGTCCAGCCGATCGCGACGGGGAGGCCCGCGGCATCCGCTCCGGGTCGATCGACGACGAAGTGCCCGAGGATCCAGTACCCCTGGGCCCCGTCGTTGAGCCGGTCGCTGATGATGGTGGTGTCGGAGGCGGCCCAATGTCCGGTCGCCCAGACGAGCTGCCCGTCCAGCTCGTCGGTGACCCCGCGGCCCGGGCGCTCGACCGAGGTCAGCTGCTCCACGGTCTCCGTGTCGCGGTGCACGACGGTGCCGTTCTGGATGCTGCGGGAGAGCTGCCACTGGCTGAGCCCCGCGAACACCGCCGCGAGTGCGAGGGCGAGCAGGAGCATCCCGATCCAGCGGGGACGACGGGCGACGGACCACATGTGCTGCTCAGTACTCCGGATCTCTCGTTCGCTGCGTCGGTTCGTCGGATTGCGACATCGCCTGCTCGCGCAGCGCCTCGTTCACCGGGTAGTCCTCGTCGACCTCGTGCTCTGCGGTCTCCTCGCCCAGCAGCTCGGCCTCGTCTTCGGCGTCCGCCCCGTCCGACCCGACCACCGAGTGCTCGACGGGCCGGCCGGATGTCACGGCCTCGAGCAGCGCGAAGTTCTCCTCGCTGATCGCGTCCCGCTGGTCGGCACGCCGGGCGGTCACGGCCGCCTTGCGCTTCTTCCGGAACAATACTGCGCCCGCTCGCTCCGAGTTCGCCGCGAGAACCGGCGCGATGATGGCCATGATGAGCACGTAGAGACCGGCGAACGGGGTGAGGCGCGAGTCGAGGCCGGCGCTCACCGCGAGGGTGGCGAGGATGAGCGCGAACTCCCCCCGGTTCTGCAGCATCGCACTCGCGTTGAAACCCTCGGCCGGCGTGAGCTTGTTGATCCAGGCGATGAGCTGGCCGCCGAGCGTGTTCACCACGAGGGTGAGAGCCACGGCCACGACCACCGGCACCCACACCTCGCCGAAGGTGGAGGGGTCGAGCGCGAGTCCGAAGTTGAGGAAGAAGAAGGCGCCGAACACGTCGCGGAGCGGCAGCGCGAGCTGCTCGATCCGACCCCGGAACCGGGTCGCACCCAGCACGAGTCCGATGAGGAACGCGCCGATCGCATCCGACACCCCCAGCACCTCGCCGAGGCCGCCGAACGCGACAGCCAGCCCGAAGAAGAGGATGGTGAACAGCTCGTCGTCACGGGTGCGCACCAGCCGCGACACCACCCGGCCTCCCCACCGCGCCAGCGCGAACATGGCGACGAGGAAGGAGAACGAGATCACCAGCTGCAGCACGACCGACCACACGCTCGTCTCGCCGCCCAGCACCACCGAGACGATGGCCAGGTAGATCGCCACGTAGACGTCTTCGAGCACCATGATGCCGAGCACCGCGGGGGTTTCGCGATTGGCGAGGCGGTTGAACTCGATGAGGAGCTTCGTGACGATCGCGCTCGAGGAGGTGGCCGTCATCCCGGCGATGATGAGGGCCTCGCGCGTGCCCCAGCCCACCCACATCCCGAAGCCGAAGCCCACCGCCATGTTGATCGCGATGCGGGAGCCGCCCGAGATCAGGAGGGCGCGCGCGTTGCTGTAGAACTCGTCCTGATCGAACTCGAGGCCGAGACTGAACAGCAGGAAGATGAGCCCGAAGACGGCGATGAGCCGCACGTCGGCCGACTGGAACTCCAGCGGGAACAGGTGGAAGTGCGGGCTCGCCAGCAGCCCGACCAGCATGTAGATCGGGATCGCGGGCAGGCCGACCAGTTTGCCGACGCGTCCGAGGAGGTAGGCGATGAGGAACAGGACGCCGAGGACGAGGAGTTCTTCACCCAGGTGCATCGCCTAGCCCTGGGTGTCGGCAGTCGACTTCGGCGCGAGCTCGCCAGTGCGGTAGAACGCGAACGCCTTGGCGACCTTCTCGGGCGAGCCGGCGACCACGAGGGTGTCGCCGGGGAAGACCTTGAAGTCGTCTGATGGCGCGGGGTTGGCGGAGTCCCCGCGCACGACGGCGACCACGGTGAGTCCCACCACCCCGCGGGACGCCAGGTTGCCGAGCTGCTGCCCGGCGATGTAGTCGTCGTAGTCGACGGTGAACCAGTCGATGCTGAGGCCGGGGATCTGGTCGAGCTTGTCGAGACCCTCGGTGATGCGCGTGCCGCCGAGCAGCTCGGCGAGGGTGTGCGCCTCGTCCTCGCTGAGGCGGAGGCTCACCTTGCTGTTGTACGTGCCATCCTCTTCGTCGGCGAAGGTGATGAGGTCGCTGTGGCCGGACCGGTGGGTGATGACGCCGGCCTTGCCGCCATCCGCGGTCACGAAGGTGTGCAGCACACCGACCCCGGGCAGCTTGACCCTGCGAACGTCGACCATGATTGCTCCCTCTCTCGGATGCCCAAACAGTCTACGTCCGCGCTCCGGGCCGCCTTTCGCGGTTCGCCCGCGGCGCACGGGCTACGGCAGGTCGGGTGCTTCCAGGCGCACGCGATCGGCGGATGCATCGTCCGGCTCGAGCTGGCTGGCCCGCTCTGCCGCCACCCGCGCGAGATAGTTCCTCACCTCGCTGTCGATCCGTTCCGCGTCCCACCCGAGTTCCGCGCCCATGAGGGCCGCGGCCACCGGCGCGGCCGAGACGCCGCGATCCCAGGCCTCGATCGAGATGCGGGTGCGACGGGCGAGCACGTCGTCGAGGTGGAGAGCGCCCTCGCAGCGGGCGGCGTAGACGACCTCCGCCTCGAGGTAGTCGTCCGCCCCGGGGAGCGGAGCGTTCAGCTCGGGGCGTTCGCGCATGAGGTCGAGAAGCTCGTCCGTCAGCACTCCGTAGCGGTTCAGGAGGTGCTCGATGCGCACCTTGTGCACGCCGAACGCGCGAGCGATCTTGGAGCGCTTGTTCCACGCGGCGTGATAGCCCTCTGCGCCGAGCAGCCCGATGTTCTCGGTCACGCTGGCCGGCACGCGTCCGTCGAGCGCGGCGACGGCCTCGTCGATCGCATCCTTCGCCATGATCCGGTAGGTGGTCCACTTGCCGCCGGCGATGACCACGAGGCCCGGCACGCTGTGGGCCACGAGATGCTCCCGGGAGAGCTTCGACGTCTGCTCCGACTCCCCGGCCAGCAGGGGCCGCAGCCCGGCGAACACGCCCTCGACGTCGTCACGGGTCAGCGGCACGGCGAGCACGCGGTTCACGTGCTCCAGCAGGTAGTCGATGTCGGCGGCCGTCGCAGCGGGGTGCGCTTTGTCGAGGTGCCAGTCGGTGTCGGTCGTGCCGATCAGCCAGTGCCGCCCCCACGGGATCACGAAGAGCACGCTCTTCTCCGTGCGGAGGATCAGCCCCACCTTCGACTGGAAGCGGTCGCGGGGCACCACGAGGTGCACGCCCTTCGAGGCGCGCACCTTGAACTGGCCGCGCTCGCCCACCATCGACTGCGTGTCATCCGTCCACACGCCCGTGGCGTTCACCACCTGCTTCGCCCGGATCTCGAAGCGCTCCCCCGACTCCCGGTCGTAGGCCTTCACGCCGACCACCCGCTCGCCGACCTTGAGGAAACCCTCCACCCGCACCCGACTGGCGAGATGCGCACCGTAGAAAGACGCGGTGCGGGCCAGCGTGGCCACGTAACGGGCGTCGTCCACCTGGGCGTCGTAGTAGGTGATGCCGCCGATCATCGCGTCGTTGGCCAGGCTCGGCGCCGCCCGCATCACCTGGGTCTTGGTGAGGTGACGGTGATGCGGCACCCCGGGCGGGCGACCGCCCGTGTAGCTCAGGGCGTCGTAGAGGATCATGCCGGCGCCGATGTAGAGGCGCTCCCAGATGCGGTGGTTGAGCGGATAGAGGAACCGCACCGGCTTCACCAGGTGCGGTGCGAGCCGTTGCAGCAGCAGGCCGCGCTCCTTGAGCGCCTCGCGGACCAGCCGGAAGTCGAGCTGCTCCAGGTAGCGGATGCCGCCGTGCACGAGCTTCGACGACCGGCTCGACGTGCCGCTCCCCCAGTCCCGCGCCTCCACCATGCCCACGCGCAACCCGCGAGTGACGGCGTCGAGTGCGGCGCCGGTGCCGACGATCCCCCCGCCCACGACGAGGATGTCGAGCTCCTTCTCGCGAAGGACCGCGATCGCCGCCGCCCGCTCCTCCGGCCCCAGCCTGGACGATCGGGTCACGGACTTCAGCTTGGCCATGCGAGCCTCTCCCGTGCCGGTGCGCTACTTGTCATACGGCGCGACGACGACCTCGACGCGCTGGAATTCCTTCAGGTCCGAATAGCCGGTGGTCGCCATCGACCGCCGGAGCGCACCCACCAGGTTGGAGGTGCCGTCGGTCGACGTCGAGGGCCCGAAGAGCACCTGCTCGAGCGGACCGACGGTGCCGACCTCCACGCGGCGACCGCGCGGGAGCTGGCTGTGGTGCGCCTCGGCACCCCAGTGGAAGCCACCACCGGGAGCCTCGGTGGCCCGGGCCAGCGTGGAACCGAGCATGACGGCATCCGCCCCCACCGAGAACGCCTTGGCGATGTCGCCGCTGGTGCCCAGCCCGCCGTCGGCGATGACGTGCACGTAGCGGCCGCCGGACTCGTCCATGTAGTCACGGCGAGCGCCCGCGACATCCGCAACGGCGGTCGCCATGGGCGCATGGATGCCGAGGGTGGTGCGCGTGGTGGATGCGGCGCCGCCGCCGAACCCGACGAGCACGCCCGCCGCGCCGGTGCGCATGAGGTGAAGTGCGGGCGTGTAGCCCGCCGCGCCGCCCACGATGACGGGCACGTCGAGCTCGTAGATGAACTTCTTGAGGTTGAGCGGCTCCTGCGTCTTGGAGACGTGCTCTGCGCTGACGGTGGTGCCGCGGATGACGAACAGGTCGACGCCCGCGGCGACGACGGTCTCGTAGAGCTCCTGGGTGCGCTGCGGGGAGAGAGCGCCCGCGACCGTGACCCCGGACGCGCGGATCTCGGCCAGACGCGCCGTCACCAGCTCCGGCTTGATCGGCTCGGCGTAGATGCCCTGCATGCGGGCCGTTGCCTGGTCTTCGGGCAGTGCACGGATCTCGGCGAGGAGCGGCTCGGGGTCGTCGTAGCGGGTCCAGAGGCCCTCGAGGTCGAGCACCCCGAGTCCGCCGAGGCGCCCCATGAGGATGGCGGTGGCCGGGCTCACCACGGAGTCCATGGGTGCCGCGAGGATGGGGATGTCGAACTGATAGGCGTCGATGGACCAGCCGACCGAGACGTCCTGCGGGTCGCGGGTGCGACGGTTGGGAACGATCGCGATGTCGTCGAAGGCGAACACGCGGCGAGCGCGCTTGGCGCGGCCGATCTCTACATCACTCACGGCACCAGCCTACCGGCGCTCGCCCGGCCCGTCCGTGGCCTGTCACCGGAGGTTGCCCGTGACGGCGGATGCTCTCCCTGTGGAGGAGGGGATACCGCGCGCCGCCGTGGGTCAGCGGGTGTAGTTGGGGGCCTCGACCGTCATCTGGATGTCGTGCGGGTGCGACTCCTTGAGTCCCGCCGGGGTGATGCGCACGAACTTGCCCAGCTGCTTGAGCTCGGGGATGGAGCGGGCGCCGACGTAGAACATCGACTGCCGCAGCCCGCCGACGAGCTGGTACACCGTCGTCGCCAGATTGCCGCGGTAGGGCACGCGGCCCTCGATGCCCTCGGGGATGAGCTGCGCGTCGGAGGGGACGTCCGCCTGGAAGTAGCGGTCGCGCGAGTACGAGGTCTTCTTGCCGCGATCGCTCAGCGCGCCCAGCGACCCCATGCCGCGGTAGTTCTTGAACTGCTTGCCGTTGCTGTAGACGAGATCGCCCGGGCTCTCGTCGGTGCCGGCGAGCAGCGAGCCGAGCATGACGGTGTCCGCGCCGGCGACCAGCGCCTTGGCGATGTCGCCCGAGTACTGCAGGCCGCCGTCGGCGATGACCGGCACCCCGGTCTCGCGGGCGGCGAGCGACGCCTCGTACACCGCGGTCACCTGGGGAACGCCCACCCCGGCCACGACGCGGGTGGTGCAGATGGAGCCGGGACCGACGCCCACCTTGATCGCGTCCGCTCCCGCATCCACCAGGGCCTGGGCTCCGGATCGGGTGGCCACGTTGCCGCCGATCACGTCGATCGCCGCGAACGCCGAGTCCGACTTGAGCCGACGGATGATGTCGAGCACGCCCTTCGAGTCGCCGTTGGCGGTGTCTACGACGATCAGGTCGACGCCGGCCTCGAGCAGGGTGCCCGCGCGCTCCCACGCGTCGCCGAAGAATCCGATGGCGGCGCCGACGCGCAGGCGGCCCGCGTCGTCCTTCGTGGCATTCGGGTACTTCTCGGTCTTCTCGAAGTCCTTCACCGTGATGAGCCCGCGTAGGCGGCCGGCGGCGTCCACGAGCGGCAGCTTCTCGATCTTGTGCTGGGCGAAGATGGCGACTGCGTCATCCGGGTCTATCCCCTCCGGCGCCGTGATGAGCGGGGTCGTGGTCATCACGTCGCGCACCAGGGTGGTCGACTTCTCGAACGGCGAGACGAACCGCATGTCGCGGTTGGTGATGATGCCGACTAGCCTTCCGTCGCCCTCGACGACGGGCAGCCCGGAGACACGGAACTGGCCGCACAGTGCATCCACCTCGGCGACGGTGGCGTCGGGGGTGGTCGTGACCGGGTTGGTGATCATCCCCGATTCGCTGCGCTTCACCTTGTCCACGTGCATCGCCTGGTCCTCGATGGAGAGGTTGCGGTGCAGAACGCCCAGCCCGCCCTGCCGCGCCATGGCGATGGCCATGCGCGACTCGGTGACCGTGTCCATGGCGCTCGACACGAGCGGCGCGGAGAGGCTGATGCGACGCGTGAGCCGGGAGGAGGTGTCGGCCTCGCTGGGGATCACGTCGGTGTGGCCCGGGAGGAGCATCACGTCGTCGTAGGTGAGTCCGATGAAACCGAAGGGATCCGGCTGATCCATGAGTCCTCTTTTTCGTGGTGCTGGGTGACTGCGACACCGGACTACGACGTCGGACTCCGGTAGTCAATATTAACCGAAATCCCCCTCGCCCCGTGCGCGGCCTGTAGATTGCGAGATCGAACAGTGCTCTCCCGGAAACACGGGTGACACAAACGGTAAGTACGGTCAGTGCAGACGGCGCGCTCACAATGCTGGCCGTCCGATATCCCTTTCCGGAGGCCCTCATGGTGACCGCGCTCAGAGAAAGACCCGGACCGATCCGGCTCGTCCTGGCGATTCTCGTGTTCCTCGTCGCAGCCGCGGCGTTCGTGCTGACCGCGCCGGCGGAGGCGAGGGCGGCCGAGACGCCGACCCCCACGGCCACCGCTCCGGCCACCGCCGCGCAGAGCATCGGCGTCTGGGTGAGGGTCGCCGCCGACAAGAGCAACGTGCCGGGCGTGAAGGTCTCGATCACCGGGCCGAAGGGCTTCAGCACCAGCGTCGTCACCGGCGCGGACGGCCGCGCGACCGTGCCCATCGAGAAGACCGGCACCTATAAGGTGCTGCTCGACAAGAGCACGCTGCCCGCGGGCCTCAAGGCGCTGGGCGACAACCCGCGCTCCGTCGAGGTGGACACCGACAACCAGGGCGTGCCCGCCTACTACCTGCTCGGCGACGCCAGCACGAGCGGCACGACCCCCACCCCCGGCACCACCACCAAGCCGGGTGCCGGATCGGGTTCGTCGCACAGCCCGACCTTCGCCGAGGTGGTCTTCCCCCGCGTCGCCACCGGCCTCATCTTCGGGCTGCTGCTCGCTCTCGCCTCCGTCGGCGTCTCGCTGATCTACGGCACGACCGGCCTCAACAACTTCGCCCACGGCGAGCTGGTGACCTTCGGCGGCCTCACCGGCTACGTGGTCTCCGGCGTCTTCCACCTGCCGGGCTGGCTCGGCATCGTGCTCGCCCTCGTTCTCGGCGGCGCCTTCGGCTACGTGCAGGACCTCGGGCTCTGGAAGCCGCTGCGCAAGAGGCGCGTCGGGCTGGTGCCGCTGATGATCGTCAGCATCGGTCTCTCGCTGGCGCTGCGCTACATCTTCCAGTTCATCTTCGGGCCCGACCTCCTGGTGACCCCGTCGAACAGCGGCTCGTTCCTCACCCTGGGCCCGGTGCACCTGCGCCTCACGGATGTCACGAGCCCGATCATCTGCATCGTGGTGCTGCTGCTCGTGGCCTTCGCCCTGCTCAAGACCCGCATCGGCAAGGCCACCCGCGCGGTGGCCGACAACCGGGCGCTCGCGGCTGCCACGGGCATCGACGTCGAGCGCGTCATCCGCATCGTCTGGGTCGCCGGAGGAGCCCTCGCCGGGCTCTCGGGCGCCCTCATCGGCTACTACCAGCCCATCAGCTGGCAGACCGGCGCGAGCATCCTGCTGCTCATCTTCGCGGCCGTGACCCTCGGCGGATTCGGCTCGGTGTTCGGGGCGCTGGTCGGCTCGATCGTCATCGGCCTGCTCATCGACCTCTCTCAGACGATCGGGGTGCCGTCGAACATGAAGTTCGTCGCGGCGCTCGCGGTCATGATCGTCATCCTCATATTCAGGCCGCAGGGCATCCTGGGCCGAAAAGACCGGATCGGATAGGGGCCAGAGAAATGGACTGGAATTTCATCCCGCTGGCGTTCGGCCAGATCCTCTCCCCGCTCACCATCGGCTACGCGCTGGCGGCGCTCGGGCTCACCGTGCACTTCGGATTCACCGGGCTCCTCAACTTCGGCCAGGCCGGGTTCATGGCCGTCGGAGGCTACTTCTTCGCGATCACGACCGTGAAGTTCGGCTGGCCGCTCGGCTGGGCGCTGGTGGCGTGCGTGGTGGGCGCCATCCTGTTCGCCCTGCTGCTGGGCATTCCGACCCTGCGATTGCGGGCGGACTATCTGAGCATCGTCACCATCGCCGCCGCCGAGATCGTGCGGTACACGGTGAAGACGCCGAGCATCAGCGGGTTCACCGGCGGTTCCGACGGCATCAACGGCGCCTCCCGTGACTTCTACGCCATCAACCCGATCCCCGAGGGCCGCTACGGGTTCGGCGTGCTGATCTACAACAACGATCAGCTCTGGTCGATCATCGTGGGCTGGGCCGTGGTGATCATCGCGGCGCTTCTGGTCTGGCAGCTCATGCGCAGCCCCTGGGGCCGAGTGATCAAGGGCATCCGGGAGGACGAGGATGCCGTGCGCAGCCTCGGCAAGAACGTCACGTGGTACAAGATGCAGAGCCTCATCCTCGGCGGCGTGCTCGGTGCGCTCGCCACCGTGCTGGTGATCATCCCCACCTCGCTGCAGCCCGACAACTACGGCACGCAGACGACCTTCTTCCTGTACACGATCATCCTGCTCGGCGGGGCGACGACCGTGCTCGGACCGATCCTCGGCTCGGTGATCTTCTGGGTGGTGCTGTCGCTCTCCGACGGCATCCTCAGCGTTCTGGTGCAGAATCACGTGCTGCCGATCACCTCGATCCAGCAGGGCCCGATCCGCTTCATCATCGTGGGCATCGCGCTGATGATCCTCGTGATCTTCAGACCGCAGGGCATTCTCGGCAACAAGAGGGAGGCGCACTTCAGTGAGTGACACCACGAGTGAGAAGACCGTGCTGCAGGTCGGCGAGCCGCTTCCCGGCGTTCCCAAGGTCGACCCGATCCTGATCGCCGACAACGTGCGTCGCAGCTTCGGCGGCATCAACGCCGTGGATGTCGCGCACGTCGAGATCCCGCGGAACGCCATCACGGCGCTCATCGGCCCGAACGGTGCAGGCAAGACCACCTTCTTCAACCTGCTGACCGGTTTCGACAAGCCGGACGAGGGCACCTGGTCGCTCGACGGTCAGAGCCTCGGCGGCGTGCCCGCGTTCAAGGTCGCGCGTCGCGGCATGGTGCGCACCTTCCAGCTGACGAAGGCGCTCAGCCTGCTCAGCGTGCTGGAGAACATGCGTCTGGGCGCCGGGCAGCAGGGCGGCGAGCACTTCCTGTCGGCCCTCATCCCGGGCCTCTGGCGCAAGCGAGAGAAGGACATCACCGCTCAGGCGATGGAGCTGCTCGCGCGGTTCAAGCTCGACACGAAGGCGGATGACTACGCCGCCAGCCTCTCCGGAGGTCAGCGCAAACTGCTCGAGATGGCCCGCGCGCTCATGTCGAAGCCGGAGCTGGTCATGCTCGACGAGCCGATGGCGGGCGTCAACCCGGCGCTGACGCAGTCGCTGCTCGGCCACATCCTGGACCTCAAGAAGGAGGGCATGACCGTGCTCTTCGTTGAGCACGACATGCACATGGTGCAGACGATCGCCGACTGGGTGATCGTGATGGCCGAGGGCAAGATCGTGGCCGAGGGCTACCCGGATGTCGTCATGCGCGACCAGGCCGTCATCGACGCGTACCTCGGCGCCCACCACGACACCGACCTCGGCTCGCTCACCGGGCAGCTGGAGGTGGCGAAGGATCTCGGCGACAGCTTCCTCGTCAACGAGATCAGCGAGGAACTGACGGAGGAGACCCCCGATGGCAAGTGACGAGATCGTTCTGGAGACGAAGGACCTGGTCGCAGGGTACGTTCCCGGCGTCAACATCCTGAACGGATGCAACGTGTACGTCGCCAAGGGCGAGCTGGTGGGCATCATCGGGCCGAACGGTGCCGGCAAGTCCACGCTGCTGAAGGCGATCTTCGGGCAGGTGGGCATCCGCAGCGGGTCGGTGATCCTCAAGGGCGACGAGATCACCGGTCTCGCCGCCGACAAGCTCGTGACCAAGGGTGTCGGCATGGTGCCCCAGAACAACAACGTCTTCCCCAGCCTCACCATCGAGGAGAACCTGGAGATGGGCGTCTACCAGGCGCCCAAGCGCTACCAGGAGCGCATCGACTTCGTGACCTCGCTCTTCCCGGAGCTCGGCAAGCGCCTCAAGCAGCGCGCGGGTTCGCTCTCCGGAGGCGAGCGCCAGATGGTCGCCATGTCACGGGCCCTGATGATGGACCCGTCGGTGCTGCTGCTCGACGAACCGAGCGCCGGGCTCTCCCCCGTGCGCCAGGACGAGACGTTCATCAACGTCGCCCAGATCAACCGGGCCGGCGTCTCCGTGATGATCGTGGAGCAGAACGCCCGTCGCGCGCTCCAGATCTGCGACCGCGGCTACGTGCTCGACCAGGGGCGCGACGCGTACAGCGGCACCGGCCGCACGCTCATGAACGACCCGAAGGTGATCGAGCTCTACCTCGGCACCCTGGCCACGGATCACACGGTGACCAACGCCGCCCCCACCGTCGGCGGCTGACCCCTCCCACTGTTCCGTTTCGGGACCGCCGGCGCCCGGCGCCGCGGCACCGCTGTCCCGAAACGGAACAGTCGGGACGGGTTAACGACGAAGGGCCCCGATCCTTGGATCGGGGCCCTTCGCTGTGGCTACTTGTTCAGGTCGCCGAACTCTTTCGTCTCGTACTCGGTGTTGTTACCGGTCGTGTACTTGTAGATCGAGATGTACGCCTGCGACGGGTCGCCGTTCTTGTCGAACGTGATCGGACCGGAGAGTCCGTCGTAGTTGATGTCCTTGCCGTCGTTGATCAGCTTGGCGCAGTCGGCGAAGGTGGTGCACTTCGTGCCGCCATCCGAGACCTTCTGCAGGTTCGCCTTGATCGTCGCGCCGTCGGCCTTCTTGCCCTGGAGGGCGGCGAGGGCCAGCAGCACCGTGGCGTCGTACGACTCGGGCGCGTAGCTGAACACCGTCAGCTTCTTGTTGCCCTCCTTCGTCACGAGCGCCTGGAGCTTCGACTGGAAGTCGCTCGAGGCGTTGACACCGGGGTTGGTGAACTGAGCCCCGGCGATGTCGACATCCTTGTAGTCGGAGGTGATGACGCCGTAGTTGCCGTCCGAGCCGTAGAACTTCTTGAAGTCGAAGTTGTTCTTCTTCAGTTCGGGGGCGATCGCCTTCAGCTGGTCGAACGAGATCACGACGAGCGCGTCGGGGTTGGTCGACAGCACCTGGGTGACCTCGGACGAGAACGTCGTGGCGGCCGGGTCGAAGGCCACGTCCTGGCCGACGGTCGCGCCGCCGTCCTTGAGCGCCTTCGTCACGTTGGTGTTGAGGCCCTGGCCGTAGGAGTCGTTCTGGTACAGCACCGACACGTTGGTCGCGCCATCCTTCAGCACCTTCTGGCCGAGGACGCGGCCCTGGAGCACGTCGGACGGAGCCGTACGGAAGTAGTACCCGTTGTCGGCGTAGGTCGTGAACGTCGGCGAGGTGTTCGCCGGCGAGATCTGCACGACGCCCGCCTTGGTCACCTGGTCGATGAACGACAGGGAGACGCTGGACGAGGCGGCGCCGACGATCGCGCTGACGTTGTCGGCGAGGAGCGCCGTCGCCGACTGGGTCGCGATGTTGGTGGTCGTGTCGCCCGAGTCCTTGTCGGTGTCGGCGATCTTGATGCCGGCCTTCGCGGCGTTGATGTCCTGGACGGCGAGGTGGACGCCGGCGAACTCGGGCGGGCCGAGGACGGCGAGCGACCCGGTCTGCGGCAGAATCGTGCCGATCTTCAGGTCGAGGGTCTTGCTGGGCGCCGAGCTGGTCCCTGACGCGCAACCGCTCAGGACGAGCGCGGTGGCACCCAGGATGGCGACGCCACCGAGTGCTGCCCTGATCGTCTTCGAGCGAGAGGCCGAGGTGGCCTGTGCGAATGCTCTCATCGTGCTCCTTATTGTGGAATGTGTTCACAACACAACCGCGTCGCGAGGACGCAGCCATTGCCCCAAACTAGGGCACGGGCATCCCGATGCGAATACGACCGTGTTACGACTGCGTTACACGGTCACAATCGTTATCAATCGGTCACCTTGTTACGCTGAGTGTCAGCCTTCGACCGCACCCACGAGGGCGAATCGGTTTTGGGCGTCGTAGCGGTACAGCCCGAAGTGGGCCGGGCTCGGGTCGCCCGCCGCGTCGAGCGCGATGTCGCCCGTCTGGCCGTCGTAGTCGATGTCCCCGCTGGCGGCGAAGGCGTCGACGCACTCTTTGTACGTCGTGCACTTGATGCCGCCGGAGCTGACGGACCTCAGGGTGGCGGCGATCGACGCGCCCGAGTCGTTGCCCGCCACGTCTGCCGCGAGCGCGGCGAGGATGGTGGCGTCGTACGACTCGGCGGCGAAGAGGAAGTCGGTCACCGCGGGATTCGTCGCCGCGATCTCGGCCTTGAACGCGGCCGTCGGCACGACCCCCTCGAGCACGCCGTTGACCCCGGTCAGCGTGCCGGCGGGCAGC
The DNA here is from genome assembly GCA_966212465.1 of uncultured Lacisediminihabitans sp. Lineage (GTDB taxonomy): Bacteria > Actinomycetota > Actinomycetes > Actinomycetales > Microbacteriaceae > Lacisediminihabitans. The sequence continues at coordinate 64,434 of CBIHRK010000006.1, read as the reverse complement.
GCCTGCGAGTAGTCGGCCATGTTCTCGTTGGTGAGCCAGAGCTTGGAGCCGCCCAGCCCCGCCGCGGACAGGCCGGTGATGATGGCCTTGTTCTGGTCCATCGCGCTGAACGGGCTCACCACGACCACATCGGTGGGCGATGCCGCCTTCACCGCGGCGACGATGCCCGAGAAGTCGGTGGTGGTGGTCTGGAACGGCTGCGCGGTGACGAGGTTGCCACCGCCCGATTTCAGCCCCGAGCTCAGCGTGCCGAGCACGGCCTGACCGGTCTGGTCGTCGAGGTAGACGAGCGCGATCTTCCCCTTCCCGCCGCGGATCGTCTTCGCCAGAACGGTCCCCTGCGCGGCGGCCGAGGGCACAGTGCGGAAGAACCAGCCGTTCTTGCCGAGCCCGGTCAGCCGCACGGATGTCGCGGCCGGGCTGATCATCGGGAGGCCCGCCGCGGTGGTCTTGCTGAGCACCCGTTCCGCCAGCACCGACGACGACGGCCCGACGATGACGTCGGCGTGCTTCGCGATGAGGTCGTTCACCGCGGCCTCCATCGCACCGGTGGTGACGTCGCCCGAATCCTCGTGCACGACGACGACGGGCTTGCCGCGCACACCCCCGGCGGCGTTGATGTCTTTGGCCGCGGCATCCACGCCCGCTGCCTGGGCGGGACCGAGATAGGAGGCACTGCCGCTCACGGGGAACACGGCGCCGATGGTGAGCACGCCGTCGCCGCGCGGGCCAGCGGTCGTGGACGGGGAGGCCGTGACGACGGGCGGGGTGTCGCCCTGGGTGCAGGCGGTGAGCGCGAGCGCGGCGATGGCGAACGCTGCGCAGGCGGCGACGAGTCGGGATCTCGACATGCCGGTCCTTACTTTTTCGGGATGCTTCGAACCTACCCGGCGGGGAACGGCTCGGGCGGAGCGACTCGGCGGGAGGCCGTGGAGGCGCGGAGCACATCGACGGTGAGCAGCACCAGGGCGATCCAGACCAGGCCGAAGCCGATCCAGCGGGCGGGAGGCATGGCCTCGTGCAGCACCAGCACGCCGATGAGCAGTTGCAGCACGGGCGCGATGTACTGGACGAGGCCCATGTAGACGAGGGGGAGCCGACGGGATGCCGCGGCGAAGAACAGGAGCGGAACGGCGGTGGTGATGCCGACCCCGATGAGCAGAGCCGTGTGGCCGGAGCCGTGGCCGAAGGTGATCCCGCTCACCGAGCCCACGACCACGAGCTGCACCACCGCGACGGGCAGCAGCCAGGCGGTCTCGAGGGTGAGACCGCTCAGGGCGTCGACGCTCGGGCCGACCCGCTTCTTGATGAGGCCGTACAGCCCGAAGGAGAAGGCCAGGGTGAGCGCGATCCAGGGGAACTGCCCGTAGTTCAGGGCGACGACGAGCACCGCCACCGTGCTGATCCCGACCGCGACCCACTGCATCCAGCGCAGGCGCTCGTGGAGCACCAGCACACCGAGCAGCACGGTGACGATGGGGTTGATGAAGTACCCGAGCGAGGTCTCCACCACGTGCCCCGTGGTGGCCCCGAGCACGTAGACCTGCCAGTTGACGTAGATGAAGACGGCGGCAAGGCCCATCGCCAGAAGCAGCCGCCGGGTGCGCACGATGGCGAAGAACGCGGGCCAGGACCGCGTCGCCGTCAGCAGCACCGCGCAGAAGACCAGCGAGAACACGATGCGCCAGCCCACGATCTCGAAGGCATTGGCCGGCGCCAGGATGATGAAGTAGAGCGGCAGGAATCCCCACAGGGCGTACGCGGCGAACGCGAACACGATGCCGGTTCTGGCGGAGGGGCGAGGTTCTGTCGCTCGTGAAGGCACTCGTGAAGGCTAATGCAACGACGAAGGGCCCGTCGGCGAACCGACGAGCCCCTCGTGTGACGCTGACTGCTAGTGCGTGACGACCGCGAGCACGTCGCGGGCCGACAGAACGAGGAAGTCCTCGCCCGCGTACTTGACCTCGGTTCCGCCGTACTTCGAGTACAGCACCTTGTCGCCCACGGCGATGTCGAGGGGGATGCGGTTGCCGTGGTCGTCGATGCGACCGGGGCCGACGGCGATGACCTCGCCCTCCTGCGGCTTCTCCTTGGCCGTGTCAGGGATGACCAGGCCGGAGGCCGTGGTCTGCTCTGCCTCGACCTGCTTGATGACGATGCGATCTTCGAGCGGCTTGATGGAGACCGACACGGTTGACCTCTTCTTTCTAGAAAAACAGTGGGTTAGCACACTCAGTGTGAGAGTGCCAGAACCACTGTACGGCGTGGGCTGGCACTCGTGCAAGGCGAGTGCCAACGTCGAGAGACTACCGTGGAGCGATGGACACCACCGAGCTGCTCGAGCTGCTCTCCCCCGAGGGCCTGCGGCTGCTCGACTCGCTGCCCGAGTGGAGGTCAACGGATGACGTGGTGGCGACGGTCTCCGCGCTGCGGGCCGCGGGGCATCCGCCCGGCCTCGTCGCGGCCGTGCTCAGCCAGTCGAAGCTGCGGGCCAAGGCGCAGGCGAAATTCGGCCCGTTCGCCTCGCGCATGCTCTTCACCCAGGCCGGGCTCGAGCAGGCGACGCGACTGCGGGTCGCCGCGCTGCATGCTGGCCGGTTCCAGGCCGCCGGGCTGACGCTCATCGCCGACCTGGGCAGCGGGATCGGCGGGGACGCGATGGCCATGGCCGCCCTCGACCTCGCCGTGACCGCCTACGAGATCGATGAGGTCACCGCCGCGATCGCGAGCTACAACCTGGCGCCGTGGCCGGAGGCGGGCGTGGAGCTGGCGGATGCCGCGGACGTGGACCTCAGCGTGTTCGAGGGCGTGTATCTCGATCCGGCCCGCCGCACCGCCGGCCACGGGGCGACGACGCGGATCACCGATCCCGCGGACTACTCGCCCTCCCTCGACTTCGCGTTCGAGGTGGCGCGCACGCTGCCCACCGGAATCAAGCTCGGCCCGGGCATCGACCGCGATCTCATCCCGCAGGAGGCCGAGGCGCAGTGGGTCTCGGTGGATCGGGAGGTGGTGGAGCTGGGCCTGTGGTTCGGCCTGGTCGCGCGCCCCGGCATCCGACGCTCGGCGCTCGTGATCGGCGAGCACGGCACGGCCGAGCTGAGTTCCGGCGCCGACAGCGAGGACGCCGAGGTCGGCGAGGCGGGCGAGTACCTGCTCGAGCCCGACGGCGCAGTCATCCGCGCGAGGCTCATCGGCGACCTGGCGCGCTCGATCGATGCGCGCATGATGAGCGACGGCATCGCCTACCTGACCGCGGATGCGCCGGTGTCGACCCCGTTCGCGACCACCTTCCGCATCACCGATCGTCTGCCCTGGGATCAGCGCACCCTAAAGAAGGAGCTCGCGGCGCGGGGCATCGGCAGTCTCGAGATCAAGAAGCGCGGCGTGGATGTCGACCCGGCGGCCCTGCGCAAGACGCTGTCGCTGAAGGGGCAGGGCTCGGCAACGCTGTTCGTCACGCGGGTGGCGGGCAAGCACGCCGCCCTGCTGGCGGAGCGGGTCTAGCTGTTGTAGTACCCGTAGTCGTGGGTGCCGCTGACGAGCGCGGCGATGATCGCGAGCCCGATGAAGAGGAACCAGAGGACTCCGATGGCGATCCCCGCGTAGCCGATGACGAGCCCGGCGATGGCGAAGCCTCGGCCACCCTCGCCGGTGCGCTTGATCTGGCTGAGGGCGATGTGGCTCACGATCACGGCGCCGAGCGAGATGAAGAACGAGAGCACGAACCCGACGATCGCCAGCGTGTTGGTCCGCGGAACGGGCGCGTAGGTCGGTTGGGCGGGAGGAGGCGTGTAGGTCATGGGCATCAGGCTGGCAGCAGGGGTCGAGTCGTGTCAAACCCATCAACCGATCGGTTGATCGAGGAATAGCCGACGGGTGCTGTCGCCCCGCGCCCGGCGCCGCCAGGATTGGGGGCATGACAGACGACAAGCATGTGGTGGTGCGCGACCTGCGCAAGAGCTACGGGGACTTCGCGGCGGTCGACGGCGTCAGCTTCGACATCGCGCGCGGCGAGACATTCGCCCTCCTGGGCCCGAACGGGGCCGGCAAGAGCACGACCATCGAGATCCTCGAGGGCTACCGCGACCGCACGGGCGGCGAGGTGAGCGTGCTCGGCGTCGACCCGCAGCACGGCGGACTCGACTGGAAGGCGCGCCTCGGCATCGTGCTGCAGTCCACGGGCGAGAGCGGCAACGTGACGGTGCGCGAGCAGCTCTCCCACTTCGCCAAGTTCTACCCCAACCCGCGCGATGTGGACGAGACCATCGCCGCGGTCGGTCTCACCGAGAAGGCGAGGACCCGCATCAAGGCGCTCTCCGGCGGCCAGCGGCGGCGGGTGGATGTCGCGCTCGGCGTCATCGGACGCCCCGAGCTGCTCTTCCTCGACGAGCCCACCACCGGCTTCGACCCGGAGGCCCGGCGAGAGTTCTGGGAGCTGATCCGCTCGCTCAAGCGCGAGGGCACGACCATCCTGCTCACCACCCACTACCTGGACGAGGCGGCGCAGCTCGGCGACCGCGCCGGCGTGATCGCCGGAGGCACGCTCATCGCGCTCGGGCCGATCGACGAGCTGGGCGGCGCGGAGGCGCGAGTGCCCGTCGTGCGCTGGCGCGACTCGGCCGGCAGCCACGAGGAGCGGACGCTCTCTCCGGCGGCCGTCGTCTCCCGTCTCTACGCGGCATCCGGTGCCGAACCGGAGGGGCTCGAGGTCATCCGGCCCGGGCTCGAGGACATCTATCTGGGCCTCGTCGCCGACTACGAGGCGGCCCGCCCGACCGTGAAGGAACCCGCATGAACACCATCGCACTCGGCTTCGACCGCGCCCGCTACGAGACGAAGGTCTACTTCCGGCAGGGCGACACCATCTTCTTCACCTTCCTGTTCCCCGTGGTGATGCTCTCGATCTTCTCGGTCGCGTTCAGCGCGACGAACTTCGGCCGATCGCCCGACGGCACCACGCTGAGCGCGGCGGCGTTCTATCTGCCCGGCATGATCGCCGCGGGCATCCTGCTGAGCGGCGTGCAGAACCTCGGGATCGACATCGCGGTGGAACGCGGCGACGGCACGCTCAAGCGCCTCGCGGGCACTCCGCTGCCGATGGTCTCCTACTTCTTCGGCAAGATCGGGCAGGTGCTGGCGACCTCCGTGCTGCAGATCGCGCTGCTGCTGCTCGTGGCGCGCTTCGCCTTCGGAGTCGCGCTGCCGTCGGATGCCGCGAAGTGGGCCACCTTCGCCTGGGTCTACCTGCTCGGCATCACCACCTCCGCGGTGCTCGGCATCGCCATCTCGCGACTGCCGCGCACGGGCAAGAGCGCGTCGGCCGTCATCGTGCCCTTCACGCTCGTGCTGCAGTTCATCAGCGGGGTGTATCTGCAGTTCTCGCTGCTGCCGACCTGGCTGCAGAACGTGGCATCCGTCTTCCCGCTGAGATGGCTGGCGAGCGGAATGCGCTCGGTGTTCCTGCCCGACAGCTTCAAGACGCTGGAGCGCGGGGACACCTGGAACCTGGGCTGGACCGCCGTCGTGCTGGCCATCTGGCTCGTGGTGGGTCTGCTCGCCGCGAGGCTCACGTTCCGCTGGATCCGCAAGGACACCTGAGGTGCGTGGCAGGCTGTTCGCATGAGCGGTCAGCGGTGGTGGCACGTCTTCGTCGCGGGCACGATCGTGGTGCTCGCCGCGATCAACGCGTTCAGCTACTCGCCGAGCCAGGCGCAGCGGGTCACGGCGTGGGTGCTGCTGGCGCTGTTCGGCCTCGCGTACGTGCTGATCGGGCGTCGATCCCTGGTGGAGGGCGGTCCCTGGCTCGCCTTCTCCATCGTGCTCGTGCTGGTCTCCGGCGCGCTCGTCGCCTGCTCGCCCACCCTGGCGATCGTGCAGGCCATCACCTTCCCGCTGATCTGGTCGGTGATCGACGACACGAGGATCGCCATCGTCGGCAACGCTCTGCTGGCGCTCTCCGTCGCCGTCGGATTCCTGGTCTCGCTCGGGCTCGGGGCCGACAACATCGTGAGCACCGCGGTGATCGAGGGCATCTCGCTGGTCGGCAGCCTCGCCCTCGGCCTGTGGATCACCAGCATCGCCCGCCTCAGCCACGAGCGCCGCGACCTGATCGAGGAGCTCACGGCCACGCAGGCCCAGGTCGCCGCGCTGAGTCGTGAGACCGGGGCCGCCGAAGAGCGGGAGAGGCTGGCGCGAGACATGCACGACACCATCGCGCAGAGCCTCACGGGGCTGGTCATGCTGAGTCAACGTGCGCAGAGCGAGCTCGCCGCCGGCCAGTGGGACGCCCTTCCCGACCGGCTGGCCGTGCTGGAGGAGACCGCGCGCGACGCTCTGCTCGAGACGCGGTCCCTCGTCGCATCCGGCGCACCGGTCGAGGTCGGCGGCGGGATCGTCGCGGCGGTCTCGCGTCTCGGCGAGAGGTTCGGGCGGGAGACCGGCATCCGCGTCACCGTGGACGGCGACGGGGTGCCCGAACTCGACAGGGCGACCGAGGTCGTGCTGCTGCGCTGCGCGCAGGAGGCGCTCGCCAACGTGCGCAAGCATTCCGGTGCGCACGCGGCGTCGATCGCGCTGGCGGCCACGGAGGAGCTGGTGACGATGACGGTGCGCGACGACGGCGTCGGATTCGAGCCGGATGCCCCCTCCCCCGGCTACGGCCTCGCGGGGATGCGCGACCGGCTCGCCCTCGTGGAGGGCACGCTCACCGTCGCCAGCCGGCGCGGCTCGGGCACCACCCTGCTCATCGGGCTGCCCGCGTGATCCGGGTGCTGGTCGCCGACGACCACCCGATCGTGCGCAGCGGCATCGTGGCCATGCTGGATGCCGCGGACGACGTGGAGGTGGCAGGTCAGGCCGTGAACGGGGCGGAGGCGGTCGACCTCGCGTTGGAGCTCAGGCCGGACCTCGTGCTCATGGACCTGAGGATGCCGCTGCTCGACGGCGACGAGGCCACGGCCCGCATCCTCGCGGCCGCGCCCGACGTGAGAGTGATCGTGCTGACCACCTACGAGACCGACGAATCGATCCTCAAGGCCATCGAGGCGGGCGCGAGCGGGTACCTGCTCAAGGCGGCGCCGCAGGAGGAGATCCTCGCCGGCATCCGCTCGGTCGCCCGTGGCGAAGTGGCGCTGGCTCCGGCGATCGCCGCACTGCTCGTGCGCAGGGTGGCGCAGCCCGCGCCGGTGAAGCTGAGCGAACGGGAGACCGAGGTGCTCGCGCTCGTGGCGCAGGGAAAGAGCAATCCGGCGATCGCGAAGGCGCTGTTCCTCAGCGAGGCGACGGTGAAGACGCACCTCATCCACGTCTTCGAGAAGCTCGGGGTGAACGACCGCACGCGGGCGGTCACCCTCGCCATGGAGCTCGGGCTCCTGCCGCGCTAGCGCCCGACGACCGCCGGATCAGGCCGCGCGAGCGAGGTCGTGCGGGGCGAGCGGCCGCAGGGTGGCCTCGAGCCATTCGAGGTCGGCGTGCGAGAGGTCGTCCCGCGCATCGAGGAACGCGAGCGCGTTGTCGAGCCGGCTGAGCACCGACCGCAGGCGGGGATGCTCGAGCACGGCATCCTCGTCGTCCGTTCCGGTTTCTGCGCTCACGCTGGCGAGCACGGGCTCGATCAGGAAGTGAGCGCCCTCGACGGCCTGGGCGCCGCCGAGGACGAGTGAGAGGCTGATGTCGGCGCAGGACCAGCAATCGCGGGCTCCGACATCGGCGGTGGTGGGGACGGCGGCACGCAGCATCGCGGCCGACTGGCGCGCATCCCTCGGTGCGGATCCGGTGACGGCGTACGCCTCAGCCACGATGAGGGCGTGGCGCACAGAGGCCTCCCCGGTGAAGCCCGAGAGCGTGGACCACTCGTGCAACTCGGGCAGCAGGCATTCGGCCGCGGCGAGATAGAGGGCCGACTGGGCGCGCGGCGTCAGAACGCCGACCTTGCGGCCGAGCGTGCGCGTCGCACTCTCGAAGCCAGTCACCCGATCCCCCGATCCGTTTGCTCAGGGGACGATTCTCGCCCGCGATGCAAGCGCGCCGCGCCGCCCAGTTAGGGGGGCAAACCGGTCGCTGAGGCTCGCGAAGCGGTCGCTGAGGCTCCCGAAGTGGTCGCTGAGGCTCTCGAAGCGACTATGCGACGGGCCGCTTCGAGAACCTCAGCGACCGCTTCCAGCGCCTCAGCGGCCGGTCAGGCGTTCTGGCGGCGGAACGTGCGGGTGCCGATCCAGATGCCCGCTGCCACCAGGATGACGGTCCAGACGATCGCCCATAAGGTGCCGATCGTCCACGGCGTGCCCGCGAAGAGATTGCGGATGCCCTGCACGATGTGCTTGATCGGGATGACATCCGATACCCGCTGCAGCCAGGCCGGCGCGAGCGTCATCGGCAGCAGGATGCCGCTGAGCAGCAGCACCGGCAGTGACACCCCGTTCGCAACCGCCGCCAGCGTGTCCTCGGTCTTCACCGTGAGGGCGAGCGCGTAGCCCGCGGAGGCGACCGCCCCGGTGAGCACCAGCGCGAGGATGTAGCCGAGCAGGATGCCGAAGAACGGCCCCGTCATGCCGAACGCGAAGCCGAGACCGATCAGCACCGCTCCCTGCACGGCCACCTGCATCACGTCGCGCAGCACGCGGCCGAGCAGTAGCGCCCCGCGGGACGCCGGCGTCACCCGCTCCGCCTCGATCACGCCGTCGCGGTACTCCCCGATCAGCCCGAAGCCCACGAACAGCGCGCCGAAGATCGACAGCTGCACGAGCAGCCCGGGCACGAACAGCGTGTAGGCGTTGGTGGTTCCGAGCTGTGCCGCGATCGGCTTGAGCAGCGGCGCGAACAGCACGAGGTAGAGCACCGGCTGCAGCAGGCCAATGGCCACCCAGGCGGGCTCGCGAAGCGAGAGGCGCAGCTGCCGGCGGAGCACGATGGAGGTGTCGCGAACGAAGTGCATGGCTATGCGTCCTCTCGGAGGGAGCGGCCGGTCATGGTGAGGAAGACGTCGTCGAGAGTGGGGCGGCGCACCTCGATCGAGTCGAGGCCGACGCCCGCGGCATCCAGCGCTCGCAGCAGATCGGGCATGGCCGAACCGCCGTCGCGCACGCGGGCGCTGACGAGCAGGCCCTCGGTGCTGACCTCGCCCTCGGCGACGCCCGCCAGCGTGGATGCCGCGGCCGGAGCATCCGCCGGGCCCGAGACGGTCAGCGACACGAGGTCGCCGCTCACGCCGCGCTTGAGCGCGTCGGGGGTGTCGCTCGCGACGATCACGCCGTGGTCGATCACGAGGATGCGGTCGCAGAGCGCGTCGGCCTCCTCGAGGTAGTGGGTGGTGAGGAACACCGTGCTGCCGCGCTCGTCGCGCAGGCCGGAGATGTGCGTCCAGAGGTTGGCGCGCGCCTGCGGGTCGAGGCCGGTGGTGGGCTCGTCGAGGAAGACGAGGTGCGGGTCGTGCACCAGACCCATGGCGATGTCGAGGCGCCGGCGCTGGCCGCCGCTCATGTCACCGGCCTTGCGATCCCAGAGGCCGTCGAGCTCCAGCTGCTCGAACAGCTCGCGACCCCGCTTGGTGGCCTGCTCTTTACTGATGCCGTAGAGCATGCCGTGCGAGACGATCTCCTCGCCGGCGCGGGCGTTGCGGTTGGTGGAGCCGCTCTGCGACACGTAGCCGATGGACTGGCGCACCTTCACCGGTTCGGTGAGCAGGTCGTGGCCGGCGACGGTGGCGGTGCCTTCGGTCGGTTTGAGAAGTGTCGTCAGCATCCTGAGCGTGGTCGTCTTGCCTGCGCCGTTCGGGCCGAGGAACCCGACGATCTCGCCCTCGGCGACGTCGAGGTCCACACCGGCGACGGCTTTGACCTCGGTCTTCTCCCTGCCCTTGCGCGAGCTGAAGCTGCGCGCCAATCCTCGTGCCGTGATCATCCGGTCTCCTTGTTCCTGCCGATTATCTCGGAAACCACGGACACCACGCTCGGCCCGGGCCGCTCGCCGCCGAGGTGCACCATTTCGCCAGTCCGGAGGTGCCTGCATTGGCCATCTGGTGCACCTCGTGGACGGGTCAGGGCGGCTTGCAGAACGAGACGCGGCAGCAGGACACCGACCCCGGAGACTCAGTCGCGGACCGGGTTCGTGCCGAAAGGCGCGCGCCAATAGTCTTGCCATGCATTGGTCAGCTGCGGCCCACACAGCGGCACGATGGCTGCGTCTTGATCGATGTCCTCAATGAACGAGACGTAGATGAGATTCCTGACAGTGTCCCCGCCGTCGGTCACGAGTGATTCCATCACACGGAGGAGCCCAGCCAGAGACGAAGATTTCGGATCTTCAATACCTTTTGCTTGCGCCCATCGCGCGACGTCGCTCATGAAGATGTGCGGAATGATGTCATCGAACGTGGCGATGTGATCTTCGCCACCATAGTCACTCGGGCAAATAGAGGTCACTTACTTTCGTGGACCCCGTGCTCGTGCGAAAAAGCAGGGAAAATTCCCCCTCTGCAACTGGTTCGGTCAGATACGAGCTACTTCGCAGGGTCCCCGCGCGCTCGTCAACTAGAGCGAGTTCTACCGAATCGAACGGGCCTCCCCGGCTGACAAGCCTCACTAGAGCCTTACTAATTCCGCTCTCAGTATCTCCAAATTGAATCCAACTCACCTTCGAGTAGTCCGGATGATCGAAGTCATAGTTCGGCAAGGGAAATTGGCTCCCCGCCTTTCCTTCGGATTGCTCGATTGGCCTGAGCACAAACACGTCGAATAAGCGCGCCACCAGGAGTTCCCACTCATCGTGAGCATCTTCTGCGCGCCACGACATACCTTCCATCTCCGCGGCCGGGATCAATCCCACTACAGCCGCTTGGAATGCCCGCATCGCACGGTCCACACTCAGTGCATACATACTCGCTCACTCCCCCCAAAGCTGATTGATCCAGCCGAGCTGATCCTCATTCGGAAGACTCTTTCTCCCAACTCCTGTAACAAAGCCGCGACCCGGAACTACCTGCTTCACACGTTGTCTGGTGATATCGGCAATCCCCCGCCAGCATCGTCCGTCTGGAACACCCTCCCCGGAGAAGCACCCTTTGCCACGGAGTTTGCAGGCCCGACGAAGTCCTTGACATTCTGCCCGCTTCGTCCGCCGCCAGGAAAAGTAAATTCTTCATCCAACTTCGGACCACAACTGTTGTGCACCAAGATCGGTGTTACTCCTACGTAGTACGTGTGGATCCCACTGATCTGCAGGTTATACGCGGTCAGTGATTCATCGCGATCCGCAGCGGACACGATTGTGAGTCGCGTGCCCGTATCCGTGAGGACATTCACGCCAACGTGAAGGTCAATCGCGTAGACGAAACGTCCCGCGCTCGCGTCCCAGAACGGATGATGATCCGTCGCGGTCAGGCTCGTAACGTCGCTGAATTCGAGGTCAACGAGGACATGCGCTCCGCTGTGGTTGATGAGGGCCTCGACAGGGCGACCACCGCTTTCGCCAGTCTCCGGATCGGTTGCCAATACTCGGTCGCCGACTCTCACGTCCTCGATCGGTTTCTTCGAACCGTCGGCCATCGTCACGAGAGTCCCGGCCGGGAAGCTGTTCACGCGGCCCAAAGAGCGACACGACGGCTGCGTCTTGATCGATGTCCTCAATGAACGAGACGTAGATGAGATTCGTGACAGTGTCCCCGCCGTCGGTCACGAGTGATTCCATCACACGGAGGAGCCCAGCCAGAGACGAAGATTTCGGATCTTCAATACCTTTTGCTTGCGCCCATCGCGCGACGTCGCTCATGAAGATGTGCGGAATGACCCCACCGAACGTGGCGATGTGATCTTCCAAATCAGCATCGAGCTCCGGCGCCTGCCCAACAACCTCGCGGATCGCTGATTCCATCGCATGCCGATCTTCCCAACGGTCGTTCACGGCAAATTCCCTCCCAACGCATCGAGCAGGTCGCGTCTCAAGTCGTTTGCAAAGTGAGCATCCGACTCGCTGACGGTCGAGCCGTGTGAGTTGTTCGGGCCCCACCGAACGAGCGAGCGGCAGCGACGAAGGGACATGGTCAAATCTCGTCGGTCCACCATGGCACGTCGGGATTGAGACGCGCAGCGATAAGGGCAAAATGCTCGTCGTTGAAAGCCAAATAGCCGTTCTCGTTAACGTAGATTGCTCCCTCGACGTAGGCCGAGGCAAGGGTTGCGAGCATCGCGTTGATCGAGCCGAACTCAATCGGCTGATCCTCCTCGTCAATTCGAAAGTGACGAACAGCACCAGAGCGTGCGAAGTCAATCGCGTAGAAGTCGCCGCCGCCGTTCGCAAAGACTGGCCACCACGAGAGGGCCCATCTCGGGTCTGAACTTATCGATTGGTAGTCCCGAGCCGCATCGACGGGGTTGAGCAAGTAAAAGCCGGGGAATAGGGCTATGTCCCCCATCCTCGCCGCTGCACCAGTGTCCGTGCCCCCCCCTCCACGAGTAGAGCTGCTCAAGTTCCTTCAGCTGGTCGTTGCCCGCGACGGCTGGTACGGACTGACGTAGCATCCGGTCTCCGCCGGGCACGAGCGCGTTTATCAGCCGAATTCGCCCGAGAGTACGAATCGCGCTTTCGATGATCCTGAGGCTCGATGGCACGTCAACAAGCTCTTGACTCATGGCCCAAAGACTACGTCGAAAGGGTCGCCTGAACGTATCCCGTTGAGTCTGTAGAAGCTACTCAAAATCCCGCCTTGATAACTCTGCTCGGCTCGGGAAACTTCCGCGACGCGAGCACCTTCTCCACCCTGCGAGGAAGACGCAATGGGATATTCGTCGAGAGATTTTCCCGCTGGAGCTGGGGCCCGCCCACTTAGTGCGGCGCTTCGATTGGCGTCCCGCTGCGCCCCCGAGACGCGATTGAGTCGAGTGGGTGCACCGTCAGCAACCGCGCGATCGAAGTTGCTCGCTATCTCGGGTGCGCGGGATCGGCTGAAGACAACTGCGGGCACATCTCGTGAAACTGCTCGATCTTGGTCTTGAACTCGACGTTCATGTCAGACACCACGTTTCGATACCAATGTGTGGCAAATTCGAATCCGTCGACCCCGGTGTACGTCGAGCTAGTTATTTTTGCCCACTCCTCGGGTTGGCCACCCCAGAGCACCGCCGGGTTGAGATCACAGCTGCGGGGCGCCCCAGTGCCAAATGAAGGACCCGGCGAGGATGCTCCCCCGGGTTTCCGGCATCCGGACCGCGTGAGAGCGCGACCGGTCCTTCATTTGGCGTGAGGTTTGCTCGCCGCGGACGCGAATCGCGGGGCGCGGAACCGATGACAACCGCTACAGCGTCAGGCCCACCAGCACCGGCTCGGGCTGCAGGATGACGCCGAACTCGGTGAGCACGCGGGTCTGGATGTAGCGCGCCAGCTCGGTGATCTGCGCTGCCTGGGCGCCGCCCCGGTTCACGATCGCGAGGGTGTGCTTGCTCGAGATGGCCGCACTCGAGCCGGGCAGGCTGAAGCCGCGGGCGATGCCCGCGTGCTCGATCAGCCATGCCGCGCTGAGCTTCACGTAGCGCTCACGGTCGGACACCCGCACGGGCACGGTCGCGTCGAGAGGCAGCACGAGCGGCTCGGCCTCCTCCTCGTCGATGGGCCAGCGCGGGGCATCCGACGGGAGATCGCGCGCGAAGGTCTGGCTCACGATCGGGTTGGTGAAGAACGATCCGGCGCTCACCGAATCGGGGTCGTCGGGGTCGAGCACCATGCCCTTCGATGCGCGCAGCGCCAGCACGGCGCGACGCACCTCTTTGAGAGGCAGTCGCGTGCCCGGCTTCACGGCGAGTGCGTCGGCCAGCTGCGCGTACGCGATGGGCGCGCTCAGTCCGCCGGGCTCGAGTTTCAGCTCGATCGCGGTGACCAGGCCGCGCCGCCCCTGCTTGAGCGAGGACGTGCGATACCCGAGCTCGAGCTGCTCCGCCGGCAGCCGCACGAACTCGCCGGTCTCCTCGTCGAGGAAGTCGACGGAGACGAGCACATCCGAGAGCTCCTGGCCGTAGGCGCCGATGTTCTGGATCGGCGCAGCGCCCGACGAACCGGGAATGCCGGAGAGCGCCTCGATGCCGCCCAGGCCGCGCTCCACCGCGAACGCCACCAGCGCATCCCACGGCTCGCCCGCCTGGGCGCGCACGACGCCGTCGCTCTCCTCTATACCTCGGGTGAGCGTGCGGATGACGGCGCCCTCGAACCCCGAGTCCGCGACCACCACGTTCGACCCGCCGCCCAGCACGAGCCACTCCTCGGCGCTCTCCCACGCTCGGCGGGTGGCGTCGATGAGCTCCTGCGGGGTCGCCGGCGACTCGATCAGGTCGGCGGGGCCGCCGACTCGCAGTGTGGTGAGGTCGCTGAGCAGCATCAGGCCAGTCTGACCCGGGCCTGCGCCTTGCCGAGCACCGTCTGCCCGTCGAAGGTGACGGTCAGGTCGATGCGGGCGACGCCCTCCTCGAGCGCGCCCACCTTCGCGAGCACGGTGACGGTCGCGCCGGCCGCGGCATCCACCGGCACGGGGCGGGTGAACTTGACCTGGTAGTCGACGACCTTGCCCGGGTCGCCGATCCAGTCGACCACGGGCTGCACTGCGAAACCCATGGTGAGCATGCCGTGGGCGAGCACGCCCGGCAGTCCCACCGAGGTGGCCACGTCGTCGCGGTAGTGGATCGGGTTGAAGTCGCCGGAAGCCCCGGCGTAGCGCACGAGCGTGTCGCGACTGAGGGTGAACGTCTTCTCGGCGACCACATCGCCCACGGTGAGGCTCATTCGTCGCCCCTGACCACCAGCGTGGATGTCGCGGTCACGACATGCGCGCCCCCCGCGTCCACCATCACCGACTCCGCCGTCACCATGGCGTGCGGACCCAGGGTCTTCACGCTGGCGACGGTCAGGGTGGCGGTGAGCTCGTCGCCGGCCACCACCGGTCGGCTGTAGGAGAAGCGCTGGTCGCCGTGAACGACGCGGGAGAAGTCGATTCCCGCGTCCGGCTCGGCGAGCAGCTGCTGCAGCGTGAACTCCTGCACCACCACCGGGAAGGTCGGCGGGGCGACGAGATCGTCGTAGCCGGCGGCGCGGGCGGCCGCGACATCCAGGCTCAGCGGGTTGTCGGCGAGCACGGCGCGGGCGAACTCGCGCACCTTCTCTCTGCCGACGAGGTAGGGCGGGGCGGGCTCGAACACGCGGCCCTGCAGTTCGGGGTTCACTGGCACGCGCCCAAGCTTAAACGACGAAGCCCCGGCGACCTGTGGTCTGCCGGGGCTTCGGTGGATCTGTCTAGCGCGTGCCGCCTACTGGCAGCTGTCGCACTGCAGGTCGTCCATCGGGTCGACGGGAACTGCGTAGCCGCCGACGAAATCGCTGTCGTTGTCCATGTGGACCTCCTCAAGTCTTGACTGTCTGTTATCCCCCACGTCACCGGCCGTTGGGCCAGGCGCCGTCGTGAAGTCCCACTATATAACCCGAATCACACCCGTGTCATTCCACTACATCTAGTGTTTTCGGCGTGTCGCGCTTAAACCCGACAATACGGTCTACTTCCGACAATTTGACACGCTCGGATAGTCTGGAACCCATGGTCAAGGCAATAGCGAAGCTGGGAGCGATCGCGGCTGCATGCGCGATTCTCGCCACGGCGGCCATCCCGGCCTACGCCGATCTGGGCTCCCAGGCCGCTCCCGTGGCCCATGGAGTCGCCTCGCAGAAGGTCTCGGTGGAGGCCACGGCGGCCATCGTCACCGCCTCGCGCGACTCCTACACGGTGACCAAACCGCAGCCTCCCAAGGCCTCCTTCGCCTCGGTCAACCGCTACACCGGCATCGCCCCGCCCAATCAGCCGTACAGCGGATCGGCGATCATCGCCTATGCGGCGCAGTTCGTCGGAGTGGTGCCCTACGGCGAGGGCAACAGCCCCACCACCAGCTTCTCGTGCGACGGCTACGTGCAGTACGTCTTCGCCGGATTCGGCATCAGCCTCCCCCGCGGTGCGGATCACCAGGCCGCCCTCGGTGTGCGGATCGACCAGTCACAGGCCGTGGCCGGCGACCTCGTCTGGTGGCCGGGCCGTCACGTCGGCATCTACGACGGAGCCGGCGGCATGTACAACTCGCCCACGTGGGGCCGCTACGTGGAGCACGTCGCCACCCTGTGGGGCTCCCCCGTCTTCATCCGCCTCCAGGTCTAGCCGGCCGTCATGGCCAGCGTCCTCGCGCACGAGCCGGATGCCCGTCGCTACACGCTTCTCATCGACGGGCAGCTCGTGGCCCTCGCCGACTACGTGATCAACGGCTCCTCCATCTCGTTCAACCACACTTACACGCAGCCCAACCGGCGCGGCCACGGGTACGCGGGCGACGTCGTCGCCTTCGCGATGGACGACGTGGAGAAGAACACCGACCTCAGGGTCGTGCCGATGTGCTGGTACGTGGCCAAGTGGTTCGACGAGCATCCGGAACGCGCCGGGTTGCTCTCCCGTTAGCCCGCCGGTAACCCGCGGTTGGCCAGGGCCACACCGCCGGAGCGCAGGATGACGGCATGGAACGCGCCATCGCGTGGGTCGAGTCACCCCTGCAGCTCGTCGCCGCCGCTGAGTGGGCGGCCACGCGCGACGAGCCGGTCGAGGTGGCCCTGCGTGTCACGGGACCACAGATGGCCGCCACCGCGACCGAACTGATCTCGCGCGGAGCGCGCTTCTCGTCGGTCACACCCTACTTCGGCATCCCATGGAGCCAGCTCGCCGCCCACCCGGTCTGGGCGATCGGCGATGCGCTCTCGGGGCAGTTCCGGCTCGCGTCGACCCTGCGCGGGCCGCGGAGGCTCTCCCTTCTCGACGACGGTGCGATGACGCTGGTGGCGGTCGATGCTGTGCTCGGCCTCGCCCCCTACGCGCGCCCGCACACCGAGGAGGGCCGTCTGGCCGGACTGCTCGGTCGTTCCGCACGCGAGAGGATGCTGCACCTCGCGGCCCGCGAACGGCTGGAGGTGGTGACCGCGTTCGCACTCGGGGACCGGCGCGAGGCGCTGCTCGCCGCCCGCGGCATCCGGCTGTCGCACAGCCGCTTCGACTGGGTGCGCGAGACCGCACGCCCGGTCGCGCTGCCCAGCCACAGAATCGTCGTGGGCAGTGCGCTGCCGACCGACGGCCGCGTCTCGGTGCCGCTCTACCTGGACTGGGTCGCCTCCGAGGCCCGATCGGGCGTCGTGGCCTACCTGCCGCACCGGCGCGAGACGCCCGCGATGCTGGCGGCGGTGCGAGACATTCCCGGGGTTCGTCTCGTGGAGAGCGACCTGCCCATAGAGCTGGTGCTCGCCGGGGCGCGCACACCGCTCGAGGTCGTGACGCTGCCGACGAGCGCGTGCACCACGTTGGCACACGTTCTCGCCGGCAGCGGCTCCACGATCGTCACGGCCGACCTGCTCGGTCAGGCGGCGAGGGGCTCCCGCACCTCCACCAGGTAGCGGCTGTACGCCGGAATGGTGAGGAACGTCGGGAAGTCGTCGCCCAGGGTGACCTCCCGCACGATCTCGAGCGCCTCGTCGAACCGGTCATCCGGGCCCCGATCCGCGCGGGCGAGCTCCTCCTGAAGGAGGGACTCGACGAGGTCGCGGTCGATGCGGTTACCCTCGGCCGTGACCGTCTCGCGGCAGATCCACTGCCACAGCTGCGACCGGCTGATCTCGGCGGTCGCGGCGTCTTCCATCAGGTTGTCGATCGCGGCCGCGCCCACCCCGCGCAGCCAGCTCTCCACGTAGCGAAGCGCGATGGAGACGTTCGACCGCACCCCGGCATCCGTCACCTCCCCGTCGATGCGGAAGTCGAGCAGGTCGGCCTCCCGCACGCGCACGTCGTCGCGAAGTCGGTCGAGCTGGTGGGGACGCTCCCCGAGCACCGCGTCGAACTCCGCACGCGCGGTCGGCACGAGGTCGGGGTGCGCCACCCAGGTGCCGTCGAACCCGTCGCGAGCCTCCCTCCGCTTGTCGGCGCCGACCTGCTCCAGAGCGCGCGCGGTGACCTCGGGGTCCCGTCGATTCGGGATGAACGCGCTCATGCCGCCGATGGCATATGCACCTCGGCGGTGGCAGGTCGAAACCAGCAGCTCGGTGTAGGCGCGCATGAACGGCACCGTCATGGTGATCTTCGAGCGGTCGGGCAGGGTGAAGGACGTGCTGCGACCGTGGAAGTTCTTGATGATGCTGAACACGTAGTCCCACCGGCCGGCATTCAGCCCCGCGCAGTGCTCGCGGAGTTCGTAGAGGATCTCCTCCATCTCGAAGGCCGCCGGGATCGTCTCGATGAGCACGGTCGCCCGGATGGTGCCGTGCGGGATGCCGAGCGCGTTCTCGGAGAAGGTAAAGACGTCGTCCCAGAGCCGTGCCTCGAGGTGGTTCTCGAGTTTCGGCAGGTAGAAATACGGGCCGCTGCCGCGAGCGATGAGCTCCTTCGCATTATGGAAGAAGTAGAGCCCGAAGTCCACGAGCGAACCCGACGCCGGGGAGGAGATGCCGGCGTGGTCGACGAAGCGCAGGTGCTTCTCCACCAGGTGCCAGCCGCGCGGACGCATCACGATGGTGGGGGTCCGCTCGCCCAGCCGGTACGCCTTGCCTTCGGCCGAGGTGAAGTCGATGCGGCGACGGATGGCGTCGAACAGCGAGACCTGCCCGCCGATGACGTTCGCCCAGGTGGGGCTCGTGGCGTCCTCCTGATCGGCGAGCCAGACCTGGGCGCCGGAGTTCATGGCGTTGACCGTCATCTTGCGGTCCGTGGGGCCGGTGATCTCCACGCGCCGGTCTTCGAGCCCCGGTCCGGCGCCTGCCACGCGCCAGTGCGGGTCGTCGCGCACCGCCCGGGTCTCGGGGAGGAAGCGCAGGTCGCGACCGTTGTCGAGGGCGCGACGCTGATGCATCCGCGCGGCGAGTCGCTCGTGGCGACGGCCCGCGAAGGTCTCGTGGAGGCGGGCGAGGAAGCGGAGCGCCTCGGGGGTGAGGATGTCGGTGGGGGTGGTGCGTGCCTGGCCGGACCCTTCGAGAGCCTCAGGGACCGGGTGGCCGGGCCCTTCGAGGGCCTCAGGGACCGGGTGGAGGGCCTCAGGGAGCGGGGCGGCGAGGATCTCGATCCTGCCCTGTCGTGTCGTCATGGTCATGTCCTCTCTCGTCAGAACTGTGCGGATTCGGTGGAGCCCACGAGCGCCAGGGTGGCGCTTGCGGGATTGAGCACGGTGGAGACCCGGTCGAAGTACCCCGTCCCCACCTCGCGCTGGTGCCTGGTGGCGGTGTAGCCCTTCGCTTCCAAGGCGAACTCGGCCTGCTGCAGGTCCACGTACGCGCTCATATGCCGGTCGCGGTATCCGGTGGCCAGCTCGAACATCGAGTGGTTGAGCGCGTGGAATCCGGCCAGGGTGATGAACTGGAACGCGTACCCCATCGCCGCGAGCTCGCGCTGGAAGCGCGCGATCTGATCGTCGTCGAGGTGGCTCCTCCAGTTGAACGAGGGCGAGCAGTTGTAGGCGAGCTTCTTGCCGGGGAACTCCCGGTGGATGCTCTCGGCGAAGGTGCGGGCGAGCTCCAGGTCCGGCTCGCTGGACTCCACCCAGAGCAGGTCGGCGTACGGCGCGTAGGCGTGGCCGCGGGCGAGCACCGTCGCGATGCCCGGCGTCGTGCCGTAGAAACCCTCGGCCGTGCGCTCCCCGGTGAGGAACGGCCGATCGCGCTCGTCGACGTCGCTCGTGATGAGCGTGGCCGCCAGCGAGTCGGTGCGGCCGATCACGAGGGTGGGCACGCCCGCGACATCCGCCGCCAGCCGTGCCGCGTTGAGGGTGCGGATGTGCTGCGACGTGGGCACGAGCACCTTGCCTCCCATGTGACCGCACTTCTTCTCCGAGGCGAGCTGATCCTCCCAGTGCACGCCGGCGGCACCCGCCGCGATCATCGCGTGCATGAGCTCGTAGGCGTTGAGCGGGCCGCCGAAGCCGGCCTCGGCGTCGGCGACGATGGGGGCCAGCCAGTCGGTCGGCCCTTCGAGAGCCTCAGGGACCGGCCCTTCGAGAGCCTCAGGGACCGAGCCTTCGAGAGCCTCAGGGACCGGCCGGGGGCGTTCGATCTGATCGGCGCGGAGGAGCGCGTTGTTGATGCGGCGCACCACCGCGGGCACCGAGTTCGCGGGGTAGAGGCTCTGATCGGGGTAGGTCTGCCCGCTGAGGTTGGCGTCGGCGGCGACCTGCCAGCCGGAGAGGTAGATCGCCTTGAGCCCGGCGCGCACCTGCTGCACGGCCTGATTGCCGGTCAGAGCACCGAGCGCCGGCACCCACTCCTCGGAATGGATCAGCCGCCAGAGGTTCTCCGCGCCGCGCCGTGCCAGCGTGTGCTCCTCCTGCACGCTCCCGCGGAGAGCGATCACGTCCTCCGCGGTGTAGTCGCGCTGGATGCCGTTCCAGCGGGAATCGGTCTTCCACTGGGTCTCGAGCTGCGCCGCCGTCTGACGCTGGTCGCCGGGACGAGTGTTCATGGTGTGTCTCCTTCGGGGTCGTGAAGACGACTCTGCGCCGGAAAACGCCGCGAATTCCCGCCGGGAACATCAGAAGAATTGCACTTCTTCTATTCCGCGCAAGATCGGTCGATGGCAGGCTGTCGCCATGGACCTCAACGAGACCCCGGTCGCGCACGATGAGGAGATGCTCGATCAACTGACCATCGGCCGCCGCATCCGGGAACTGCGCACCGCGCGCGGGATGACGCTCGACGCGCTCAGCGGGGCGATCGGCCGCGCGCCCTCGCAGCTGTCGATCATCGAGAACGGACGCCGCGAACTCAAGATCGGCGAACTGCAGAAGCTCTCCCGTGCCCTGGGCGTGAGCCTCGACGCCCTGCTGGAGCCGGAAGCGCCCTCGAAGCGCGCGGCGCTCGAGATCGCGCTCGAGCGCGCCCAGCGCGGCCCGCTCTACGCGACGCTCGGCCTCCCCGCCCTGCCCGTGCGCAAGACCCTGAGCGACGAGGCGATCGTGACCATCCTGGCGCTGCACGACGAACTGCAGCGGCTGCATCGCGAGCGAGCGCTCACCCCGGAGGAGGCGAGGCGCGCCAACACCGACCTGCGCCGCACGATGCGGGCGAGGAACAACTACTTCCCGGAGCTGGAGACGACCGCCGCCGAGCTGCTCGCTGCGGTGGGCCACGAGGGCGGTCCGCTGTCGCAGCGGGTGGCATCCGATCTGGCGGCGCACCTCGGCTTCACGCTGCACTACGTTCCCGACCTGCCCAACTCGACCCGCAGCATCACCGACCTGGAGAACGGGCGGATCTACCTGCCGGTGACCGAGTCGGGCGGCGCAGACAAGCGCTCGACGCTGCTGCAGGCGCTCGCCGGCCACGTGCTCGGCGTGGGCGAACCGAGCGACTACGGCGACTTCCTTCGCCAGCGCGTGGAGACCAATTACCTGGCCGGCGCCCTGATGGTGCCGCTGGCTTCGGCGACCGCGTTCCTGACGACGGCGAAGGAGCGCAGAGAGCTCTCCGTCGAAGATCTGCGCGACGCCTTCGCCGTCACCTACGAGACGGCGGCGCACCGCTTCACCAATCTCGCCACCGAGCACCTGGGAATCCCGGTGCACTTCCTCAAGGTGCACGAGAGCGGCACCGTCTCGAAGGCCTACGAGAACGACAGCGTGCAGTTCCCCACGGACGCGCTCGGCGCAGTCGAAGGGCAGACGGTCTGCCGGTACTGGAGCGCCCGCCGGGTGTTCGACGTGGAGGACCGGTTCAGCCCGTACCACCAGTACACGGACAAGCCGACCGGCACCTACTGGTGCACCTCGCGCATCCAATCCACCGGTCGCGGGGCGTTCTCGGTGAGCGTGGGAACGCCGTTCGCCCACGTGAAATGGTTCCGCGGGCGGGACACCACCAACCGGTTCACGTCCACCTGCCCGGACGAGTCCTGCTGCCGTAAGCCGCCGGTGGCGCTCGCCGCGCGGTGGCAGGGACGCTCCCTCCCCAGCCCGCGCCTGAACAGCTCGCTGCTCGCGGCGATGCCGACCGGCGTCTTCCCGGGCGTGGACAGCACCGAGGTCTTCCGTTTCCTCGACGGCCACGCGCCCGCCGCGGTCGACTGACCGATTGCCCATGTCGCCGGGTCGGCGCACTATGGGGGCATGTCAGACGAAACGGAACAGGACGGTCCCGAGGCGACGCGGGACGAGCAGCTCGACGGACTCGTGCAGCGGGTGTGGGCGGATGCCCCGCTCTACCACCAGGACGAGGAGCGACTGCTCACCCAGGCGGTGCGCGACACCGGCATCGAGGTCTCCCCCGAGGAGTTCGCCGCGCTGCTCGACCGAGCGCGACGCGGCGGCGGGGTGCCGGTCACCGACGCGCACATCGGTCCGAGCGTGCCCGGTCCCGTTGAGCACGCGCTGGCGGCAGTGCGCGATGTCGGCACCGCCGGCATCCACGTGGATGACTCCCCCGGCAGCCATCACGTGGCGCCGTCCGTCATGTCGGCCCTCCGCGCTCACCGCAGGGGCGGCCCGGAAGAGCTGGCGTTCGAGCAGACGCCCGTGCCGCTGCCCGCGGCCGGCGAGGTGCTGATCGAGGTGCATGCCGCCGCCATCACCTTCACCGAGTTCGACTGGGACGAGACGTGGGAGCGCGACGGCGAGGACCGCACCCCGGTCATCCCCTCGCACGAGTTCTCGGGCGTGGTCGTGGCCGCGGGAGAGGGGGTCACCGTGCCCGCGATCGGCGACGAGGTGTTCGGCCTGGTGCCGTTCGACCATGACGGCGCGGCCGCGGAGTACCTGACGCTGCCCGCCGACATCGTGGCCGAGCGGCCCACATCGATCGGTCATGTGGAGACCGCTGCCCTGCCGCTCGCCGCGCTGACCGCGTGGCAGGCCCTCGTTGACCACGGCGCGCTGCAGCGCGATCAGACGGTGTTGGTGCACGGCGGCGCGGGCGGCGTCGGGGTGTTCGTGGTGCAGCTGGCGAAGCATCTCGGCGCCGGGGTCACCGCCACCGCTCGCGGTGCGGACGTGGCCTTCGTGGAGTCCCTCGGCGCCGACCGCGTCATCGACTTCGAGACGGAGGAGTTCGATGCGGACGGCCGCCGCTACGACCTCGTGATCGCTCCGCTGCCGGGCGACACGCAGGAGCGCTCCTACGCGGTCGTCGCGGCAGGCGGCCGCCTGATCACCCTGAGTGCCCCGCCCTCGCAGGAGCGGGCCGCGGCGCTCGGCATCACCGCGGAGTTCTTCGTGGTGGAGCCCGACGCCGAGGAGCTGGCCACCATCGCGGGGCTCGTGGATGCCGGCATCCTCACCGTCCCCGTGCAGGCGACCTTCCCGCTCGCGGAGGGTCGGGCGGCCTACGAGACGCGGAACGTGACGGGCAAGCGGCCGGGCAAGACCGTGCTCGTCGTGCGCGACTAGTGGGCTTCACCAGGGCGGAGCTGCTCGCCTTCCGCGGCGGCAGCATCCCCGACCTGGTGGGGCCGGGCACCCGGCTGCTGATCGTCGGCATCAACCCCGGGCTCGCCACCGTGGCGGTGCAGGCGCACTTCAGCCGCCGCGGCAACCGCTTCTACCCGGCGCTCCACCGGGCCGGCATCATCGACCACGTGATCGACGCGTCGAACGGGTTCCTGCCGGGTGATCGGGAGCACCTGCTGAGCCGCGGCGTGGGCATCACGGGGCTCGTGCCGTTCGCCACCGCACGGGCCGACGAACTGAGCGCCGAGCAGCTGCGCGCGGGCGCGACCGCGTTGGAGTCCCGGGTGCGTGAGATCCACCCTCGGGTCGTGGCCGTGCTCGGCATCACCGCCTACCGCGTGGCCTTCGCCCGGCCGGATGCCGTGGTGGGCGAGCAGCCGGAACGCATCGCGGGTGCACGGCTCTGGGTGGTTCCGAATCCGAGCGGACTCAACGCTCACGAGACGATTGCGAGTCTCGCGACCGCGTACCGGGAGGCGGCGATCGCAGCGGGGATCGACGTCTACCCGTCACCGCGAGTCGACTAGCCCGTCGCTGCGCGTGGGCGCCGAGGGACGCCCAGTCCGCGCCCAGCGCGGCATGGCCGCGACGCCGGTCGCTGAGCGGGGATGCCGTCGCTGAGCGGCGACGCCGGTCGCTGAGCGGTGATGCCGGTCGCTGAGGCTCTCGAAGCGACTGGCAGCGCGGGGTGGCCCCTTCGAGAGCCTCAGGGACCGGTGGGCCCTTCGAGAACCTCAGGGACCGGTGCGGTGGGCCCTTCGAGAGCCTCAGGGACCGGGCCCTCAGGGACCGCGGGCGCGAGAAAGTCGGGGGGATCGCGTCATAGTCGGGGCGATGCGTGATCCCTTCTTGTGTGACCCCCTTTGTGGGGCCGCGACCCCCAACGGTCGGATCAAGGAGGATCCATGAAGTTCAGAAACCTCATCGGTAAGCGTTCGGGCCGCATCCTGCTCGCCGCAGTGCCCGTCGCCGTCGTCTCGACGGTGATGATGGGAGGCGTCGCCCAGGGCGCCGTGCCGGTCTCGTTCGCCATCTCGGGCAGCCAGTTCCAGATCAGCGCATCGCAGCTGGAGGGCAGCGGCTTCTCGCAGTACGCGGGCGTCGCCGACGACACCGCCGGAAAGCCGCATCAGGTGGCCATCGCCAACATCAAGTCGGCCAGTCTCGCCGACCTCTGCCAGTCCGTCACCACCGACACCCCGCTCGGCAAGGTCGGTCTCGTCATCACGGCGGGCGGCGGCGGCAAGCCCGCGACCGCGAGCGACCTGCAGATCGGCATGACCGACCTCAAGGGCGACACCTCGTTCAAGAACATCCGCATCGGGGTGGACGCCTCCACCGTGAACACCTCGGCCAAGGGCACGGCGGGCGACTTCGCCCAGGATGCCGACACCATCAGCATCTCCAACCTGCAGCAGACCGCGTGGTCGACGCAGGCATCCGTGTTCACCCTCAAGGGCATGCACGTGCAGCTGACGACGGACGGCACGACATGCTTCTGAACCGGCTGCGGGACGCCCGCCACGCTTTCGCCCTCTGGGCGCGCCGTCGCCCCTTCGTCGGCGGCGCTCTCATCGCCGTCTCGGGTGTCGAGCTGTTCTTCTCCGGGCAGCTCGACATCGGAAAGATCCACGTGCAGCTCGGAATCGAGGGCTTCCAGGCCACGATCCTGCCCGTCCTGCTCGTGGTGCTCGGTGTGCTCGTCATCCTGATGCCCGCGCACCGCGTCTTCTACGGGGTGATCGCGCTGGCGGTCGCCGTCTACTCCCTCATCGGCGTGAACCTCGGCGGCTTCTTCGTCGGCATGCTGCTCGGCGCCGTGGGCGGCATCCTCGCGGTGTCGTGGATGCCGAAGCCGACGGTCACCGCGAGGACCGAGGAGGCCCGGCCCGACGCATCCGCCTCGTTCCCGGCACCGGACGACGACGTGGAGGAGCCGCGTCTCCCTTTAGTGCGAAGCCGGAGCTGACCGGCACTCCGGCGGGCACCCGCGCGCGCACGGGCGCGATAGCGCTGTGCCTCGTGGTCGCGCTCGGCGGGATCGGCGCGGCACGGGTGCCCGACGAGCGCGACGCGCTGTGCATCCCCCTGCTGATGACGTGCGCCTCACCCGCCCCATCACCGACACCGACCCCCACCTCGTCCGCCCCAGCGGGAGGCGTGGTCGGAGGGCTCCTCGGCGGCCTGCCGGGGGCACCCGCCACCGGGTCGGCGCAGACCGTGACCGACGCGGTCGCGGATCCGAACGCACCCACCTTCACCCTGCCCGCGGCGCAGCTCGGCGGCACGTCGATCTCCATCCAGGGCCTGCACTCGGTCGCCGTCGTGACGGTGCCGCTGGCCGACGGATCCCGCACCCCGGTGATCAAGATCGTCGCCGACGACATCGCCATCCCCGGCTTCACGCTCGACGTGCGCAAGGCCACCGGCCCGGCGCTCGTGACGACCACGAGTCGCATGGAGCTGCGGGGCAACGTACAGGTCTATCTCGATTCGGTGACCGGCTCGCTGAGCAACGGCGTGGGGGTGAGCTTCGGCGCCGCAACGCCGCCGCCCGGAAACGAGTTCCCCAGCAGTCTGTTCCGGGTGACCCTGGGCCTCGTGGGCGTGACGGCGGATTCGATCGTGCTGAGCGATTCGCACGAGGCGCTCAAATAGCTGCGCGGCCCCCAGCGGCTCAGCCCGGGAAGACGAGCGGGTTCCAGTCGAGGATGCGGGAAGACCCGACCAGCCCCTCGAGCACGAAGGGGTCGCCGTCGCGGAACCGCTCGGCCGCGTCCCGGCTGCGGAACACGGCCATCGACCCCTCGGTCTCCGGATCGCCGAACGTGCCGATCATGACCACCTCGCCGCCGAGCGCGAACTCGTCGAGGTAGGCGCGGTGGCGAGGGTAGACAGACATGACCCGGTCCATCGCTCCCGGGGCCATGTCGTAGAAGGAGACCGCGTACATGCCAGCAGCGTAGTCAGCGGCCGCCTTGCACAGAAAGGCATGCCAGCACAATCCCTCGAATTGTTTCCGCCCGAGCAGATATGGTTCGGACAGTACCCGCCTTCGGTCGATCAGGATGCCGTGGCGACAACGAACGGCCCTGAATGACGCAGACCCTGCCCACGGATTCTCCGGGCACCGCTCCCACCGAGATCCGCCTTCCGCCGGGAGAGCTCGAACGACTCGCGGAGTGCGTGCTGGAGCCGATCCGCTTTCCGGGCGCCGTGCAACCGCACGGGGTGCTCGTCGCCATGCGCGCGGACGACCTCGCGATCACCCACGTCAGCGACAACTCCGCGCCCCTGCTCGGCGTGCAGCCGGTGGCGCTCTTCGGCCGCCGCATCGGCGAGCTGATCGGTGCGGATGCCGTGGCCGAGCTGCGCGACGTGCTCGATCCCGCCACCATCGCATCCAACCCGCTGGAGCTGACGATCGGCGATGCCACGTTCGACGCCATCGCCCACGAGCACGACGGATTCGTGTTCCTGGAGGTCGAGCCGCTCGACGCGGAGGTGGCGCAGCGCACCGCGGCCATGCGCTCCGCGTTCCGGCGCCTCACCACCGCTCAGACCGTCCGGGCGCTGTGGCAGGAGAGCGCGCGGGAATTCCGGCGGATCACCGGCTTCGATCGGGTAATGGTCTACCACTTCCACCCCGACGGGCACGGCGAGGTGGTCGGCGAGGAGAAGGCCGACGACATGGAGCCCTACCTCGGGCTGCACTACCCGGCATCCGACATCCCCGCGCAGGCTCGCGACCTCTACGTGACCAAGCTGTCGCGCATGATCGCCAGCAGCGAGGGGCCCGCGGCGAGCCTGCTCGCCGACGGCAACCTCCCGGATGAACCGCTCGACCTCAGCGGCGCGGAACTGCGCGCGGTCTCGCCGCACCACCTCCAGTTCATGCGGAACATGGGTCAGGCCTCGACGTTCTCGGTCTCGCTCGTGCGTGCGGGCGAGCTGGTGGGCATGATCACCTGCGCCCACCGCACTCCGCGCCGCATCGGGTACAACGTGCGCGAGGGGCTCGAGATCCTGGCCAACCAGATCTCCCTCCAGCTCGCGGGCATGGTCGAGATCGCCCGGCTCGCCCAGCGCGACAAGCTCCGTCAGGTGCGTGCCGCCCTTCTGCGTCAGGTGGGCGGGGCGGATGATCTGCCCCGCGCCCTGCTGCGCGAGGAGGTCACCCTGCTCGACCTCATCCCGGCGGAGGGCGCTGCGGTCCACCTGGGGGATCGCATCGAGACGATCGGATCCACGCCCACCGTCGCGCAGCTTGCGACGC
Source organism: uncultured Lacisediminihabitans sp. (assembly GCA_966212465.1). Classification (GTDB taxonomy): domain Bacteria; phylum Actinomycetota; class Actinomycetes; order Actinomycetales; family Microbacteriaceae; genus Lacisediminihabitans. The sequence goes on along the minus strand of CBIHRK010000006.1, from coordinate 36,687 downwards.
TCGGCCCCGCGCTCCTGCGGGAGCACGGCTCGCTCTCTTTCTCGAGCAGCGCGCTCCGGCTCGACCACCCGGGCATCGCCGCGGCGATCCCCAAGGTCGCCGGCGTGCTGGTGACGCCGCTGGGCGAGGGCGATTACATCGCGTGGTTCCGCGGGGAGGTCACCCGCACCGTCGACTGGCTGGGCGACATGTCGCTGCGCAACCGGCGCACCACCCTCTCGCCGCGCAACTCCTTCTCCGCCTGGTCCGAGGATGTCACGGGCACCTCCACCCCGTGGGACCTGCTCGAAGACGAGGCCGTCGATCTCGGCCGCGACCTCGGCGCCGCCCTGCTGCACCGCGCGGAGGCGCTGCTCGCCGAGCTCGCGCTGCACGATCCGCTGACCGGTCTCCCCAACCGGCGGCTGCTCATGGACCGCCTGGAGCAGGCGCTGGCCCGCACCGAACGCAGCGGCCTGGCCGTGCTGTTCGTCGACCTGGATCGGTTCAAGGAGATCAACGACACGATGGGTCACGCCGCCGGCGACGACGCGCTGGTGCGCGTCGGGGAGTGCCTGAGAGCGACGGCGCGCGCGCAGGACACCGTGGCGCGGCTCGGCGGCGACGAGTTCGTGCTGCTCTGCGAGAACACCACGCGCGCGCAGGCCGAGGTGGTCGCGCAGCGCATCCGTCTCGCGGTGGCCGAGCTGGGCGACGACGAGCGCGGCTGGCGGATCGGGGCATCCGTCGGCGTGGCGATGGCCGAGGTCGACTGGGACGCCTCCCAGGTGCTCACCGCCGCAGACTCGGCGATGTACCGGGCGAAGCTCGAGGGTCGCGACTAGCGCCTGACCCGTGTGCCTTGAGTGGGCGCACCGCGCCTTGCGCATGGTGTGCGTCACACACTATCGTGTGACGCGTGGATAACGACCTGCTCGACTCGATGCGCCAGGAGCTCCGACGCGGCTCCGTGGTGCTCGCGAGCCTGGTGGCGCTCGAACGGCCCGGCTACGGGTACGCGCTGCTCGAGTCCCTCGAGCGCGCCGGCTTCCCCGTCGCCGCGAACACGCTCTACCCGCTTCTGCGCCGGCTCGAGAGCCAGGGGCTGCTGACCAGCGAGTGGGACACGACCGAGGCACGACCGCGCAAGTTCTACACGACGAGCGAGGCGGGCATCCGGATCGGCAGGCGGCTCCGGGCCGAGTGGAGCGCGATCGACGGCGCCCTGGAAGCGCTCACGGCGGCAGCGCCCGCAGACGAATCGAATGGAGAAGACTCATGACCGGCTCCCTCGTCGACCGCTACGTCGCGGAAACGCTGCGGCGCCTTCCCGAGAAGCAACGTCCCGAGATCGAGCGCGAGCTGCGTGCGGCGATCGCCGACGACGTGGATGCCCGGGTCGAGCTCGGCGCGACCCCGCCCGACGCCGAGTTCGCCGCCCTCGAATCCCTGGGCGACCCGTTCCGGCTCGCCGCCGGCTACGCCGACCGCCCGCTCACCCTCGTCGGCGCGGAACTCTACCCGGCCTACGTGCGCACCCTCACCGTCGTGAGCTGGGCGGTGCTCCCGTGCGTGGTGCTCGTCGGGGTGGTGATCTCGGTTGCGCGAGGCACGGGCGTGTGGGGATCGATCTTCGGACCGCTCGGCCTGGCGGTGCAGGTCGCCGTCTATCAGTCCTTCGCCATCACGCTCCTCTTCGTGCTGATCGAGCGGGTCTCCGGCGGCACCAGCGCGCAGACACGTGCGGCCCTGCGCTGGACCCCCGACCGGCTTCCGCCCGAGACCCGGGTGACCGAGGCCGCGGGCTGGGGCGACTTCCTCACCACCATCGTCGGCGGCATGGTCCTCGTCGCGCTGCTCGTGATCGACCGGTTCGCGCCGATCGTCACCGGCCCGGGCGGCGCGAGGGTGCCTGTGCTCGACCCCCGGCTCTGGAGCGGATGGATCCCGCTGTTCCTGGGCCTCCTCGTGCTCGCGGCCGTTCTCGCCTTCGTGCGCTTCCGCGTGGGGCGCCGCACCCTCGGCATCGCGATCGCGGGCACCGTGCTCGACCTCGCCACGGCCGCGGCGCTGATCGCCATGGTGCTCACCACCACCGTGGTCGATCCCGCGCTGACGGATGCCGCGGTCATCCGCCCGGGCAGCTGGGTGTGGCTGACGGCCTCCGCGGTCATCGCGCTGGCGTTCCTGGCGAACACCGCGCGCGACTGGCGCGCGGGCCGCGCGGCGAACGCCGGCTGAGCGACCCGAGTGCGTGTCAGAGCGTCTCGGACTCGAGGATTCCCCGCTCGACCTCCCGGCCCAGCGCCTCGCGGCGCTCGTGCAGCCGCCAGTAGACGGCGCCCCACGCCGCCTCGTACTCGGCGGGGCTGAGCTCGCCGGCCCGCGCATCCAGCTCCCGCAGCGACCGCACGGCCCAGCGCAGCGCGGCGACGTTCCCGTAGGAGCGCACGCCGGCGGCGCGCGGCACCGCGATCACCACGAGCCGCATGGATGCCTCGCGCAACCGCCGGGTCACCCGCGAGCCGCGCCAGAGCAGTGCCGCGTAGAGGGCGAACGCGAGGGCGAAGGCGGCCGGCGGCGTGAGCACGGAACCGAGCGGGATCATCAGCAGCAGCGCGCCGATCGCGCCGGCGACCGGCAGGTTCCGCGTGATCGCGAGCGCACGCCGCTCGGCGTCGCTGGTGCCCGGTGGCAACAGGACGAGCCGCTCCCGCAGCCAGGCGCCACGGCCCGCAGCGCTCCTCTCGAGGTAGCCCCACGTGTTCATGCATCCGGTCTACGCTCCCGCGGCGACCGCGGGGCCGGTGCTAACGACATCCATGCGCCGCAACGCGAGAACCTAACGGTTCGCTAATGATCGCGCCATGCTCTGCAGGAGGCGGAAGGCCTCCGACCGGTCGCTCGCGCTCAGCCCGTCCAGCATCCGCACCTCCACGGCCCGCACGGCCGCGGTCGCCTTCTGCAGGCTCTGCCTGCCGAGCGACGTGAGCCGGGTGGGCAGCGCCTTGCCCACGGGTGCCTCCTCGGGCCTCACCACGTAGCCCTCCCGCTCGAGCGTCTGGAGCAGCACGTTCATCGACTGACGGGTCACGAACGCGCCACGGGCGAGTTCGGAGTTGGAAAGGCCGGGTCGCTGCGCGAGCAGTTCGAGGCAGGAGTAGCGGGTCACGGTCATCCCGAACGGTCGCAGGGCGTCCTCCATGGCGGCGCGGAGCGCGCTCGAGGTCTGCTTGACCAGGTAGCCGAGGGAGGTCTCCAGATCCACGCCGGTGTCGTCTTGACTCATGTCAATATTCTGACATAGAGTGTCCTGTGTCAGATAACTGACACACAGAAAGGATGTCACCCATGCCCGCAACAGGACCCGACTTCATCTCGCTCCAGGTCAGCGACCTCGACGCATCCCAGGCGTTCTACGAGCGCTACCTCGGGCTGGTGCGCTCGCCCGCCGGACCCCCGCACGCGGTGGTCTTCGAGACGGCGCCCATCGCATTCGCGCTCCGCGACATCGTTCCGGGCACCGACCTGGCCGCCGCGCCGCATCCCGGGATCGGCGCGGCGATCTGGCTGCACGCCACCGAGGTCCAGGCCATCCACGACGCACTCGCCGTCGACGGCCACCCGATCTTCGCCGAGCCCATCGACGGACCCTTCGGCCGCACGTTCACCTTCGCCGACCCCGACGGCTACCGGATCACCCTGCACGACCGCGCCTGAGCCGGCGCCCCGTCAGCGCTCGGGCACGAAGCGATAGCCCATGCCCAGCACGGTGACGAGATAGCGGGGCCGGGACGGCACCGGCTCCAGCTTCTTGCGCAGCTGCGCGAAATACAGCCGCAGGTAGCCGGTGTCGCGGGTGTGACTCGGGCCCCACACGTGCGTCAGCAGGTTCTCCCGGGTGACCAGCCTGTCCGGATTCTGCAACAGCAGCTCCAGGATGCGCCATTCGGTCGGCGTGAGCCGCACCGGATGGGCCGTCCCGCCCGAGGTGCGCGTCACCTCGTGCGCCGCGAGGTCGATCGAGACGTCGCCGAAGGCGATCACCGGGGCGCCCTCGCCGGCCGGGAGCCGCCGCGTGAGGGCGCGCACGCGGGCGAGCAGCTCGTCGGCGGAGAACGGCTTGGTCACGTAGTCGTCGGCGCCGGCGTCGAGGGCGGCCACCTTGTCCGCGGCATCCGAGCGACCGGAGACGACCAGGATCGGCACCTGGCTCCAGCCGCGCAGGCCGTGGATCACGTCGAGGCCGCCGAGGCCCGGCATGCCCAGGTCGAGCATGACGAGATCCGGATGATGCGCGATCGCCTGATCGAGCGCCTCCACCCCGTCCGCTGCGGTGACGATGTCGTAGCCGCGCGCGCCGAGGGTGATCCGCAGGGCACGGGTGATCTGCGGGTCGTCGTCGGCGATGAGGATCTTCATCGCGCGGCCTCACTCGGCGCGGGGTCGGCCGGAGCCGCCTCCGCCTGAGCGGTGTCGACGGGCAGCGAGATGACCATGGTGAGGCCGCCGCCCGGGGTGTCGTCGGCGTGCAGCGTGCCGCCCATCCCCTCCACGAAGCCCTTGGACAGGGCGAGCCCGAGGCCGAGTCCCGTGGAGTTGTCGGTGTCGCCGAGTCGCTGGAAGGGCACGAAGATGTCGTCGCGACGCTCGGCCGGAACCCCGGGACCGGTGTCGGCGACCCGGATCTCCACGGTGCCGCCGAAGGCGCTGGCCGAGACCCGCACCGGCGCACCGCCGCGGGAGAACCGCCGCGCGTTCTCCAGCAGGTTCACCAGCACCCGCTGCAGCAGGGCGTGGTCGGCGCGCACCTCCGGGAGGTCGTCGGCGATGCCGAGCTCCACATCCGCCGGGCCTAGAGCGAGCTCGTCGAGTGCGGCCAGCACCACGTCCTGCACGGCGAGCGTCTCGGTGGTCACCGCGAGCGCGCCCGCCTGCAGCCGGCTCACGTCGAGCAGGTCGGTCACCAGTTCCGCCAGCGTCTCCAGGCTCTCCTGAGCGGTGGCGAGGAGCTCGTCGCGATCGGCGTCCGACCACGCGACATCCGCGCTGCGCAGCCCGGTGACCGCCGCCGTGGCCGCGGTGAGCGGGCGGCGGAGGTCGTGGCCGACGGCGGCGAGCAGGGCGCTGCGCATCCGGTCCGCCTGCGCCAGCGGCTCCACCTCGCCGGCGGTCTTCACCAGGGCGTTGTGCTCGAGCGCGGCATCGATCTGCGCCGCGATCACCGAGAGCAGACGGCGTTCGGATGCCGCGAGATCCGGCCCGCGGAGCTCCAGCGTTCCGCGCTCCCCCACCGGCAGCGCGGTCAGGTGATCGCTCTCCGATACCTCGCCGGAGGACACCACTACCCCGTCGGGGCCCACCACCCGCACGCTGGCGAGCTGGAAGGACTCGCGCGTGCGGGTGATCAGGGCGTCCAGCGCGTCCTGCCCGCGCAGCACGCTCCCGGCGATGGTGGCGAGCAGCTCCGACTCGGCTCCCGCCCGGGTCGCGGTGCGCGACCTCCGCGCCGCCTGATCGACCACGTAACTCACCAGCACGGCATTCACGATGTAGAGCACGAGCGCGAGGATGTGCTCGGGCTTCGCGATGGTGATCGTGTGCAGCGGGGCGACGAAGAAGAAGTCGAGGGTGAGGCCGGAGAGCACCGCGGCGAAGAGCGCGGGCCAGATGCCGCCGATCAGCGCCACCACCACCACCAGCAGCTGGAAGGCGAGCACGTCGCTCGTGATCGTCTCATCCGACCGCAGCGCCACGAGAAGGAGGGTGACGAGCGGGCCGGCGACGAGCGCCACGACCAGGCCGATGATGCGTCGCTTGAGGCTGAGCGCGCCGGCGAAGCGCGGGAGCGCGAACCGGCTGCCCGCCGCCGCGTGGTTGACGATGTGCACGTCGATCGGCCCGGATTCGCGGATGACGGTGGCCCCGATCCCGGGACCGGTCAGCGCCGCCGCGAGCCGGCTGCGGCGGCTGACGCCGATCACCAGCTGCGTCGCATTCGCCCCCTTGGCGAAGTCGACGAGCGCGCGCGGGATGTCGTCGCCGATCACCTGGTGGTAGGTGCCGCCGAGCTTCTCGGCCAGCGCGCGCTGGGCGGAGAGCGCCCCCGGGTGCGCCTCGGCGAGGCCGTCCTGGCTGGTCACGTGCACCACGATCAGGTCGCCGCCGGCCGCGCGGGCGGCGATCCGGGCGCCGCGCTTGATGAGCGTCTCGCCCTCCGGGCCGCCGGTGAGGGCGACCACCACCCGCTCGCGCGCCTCCCACTTGCTGTCGATGCCGTGCTCGGCGCGATACGTGGTGAGCGCGCTGTCCACCTCGTCGGCCAGCCAGAGCAGCGCGAGCTCCCGCAGCGCCGTGAGGTTGCCGAGGCGGAAGTAGTTGGAGAGCGCCGCGTCGATCCGCGCGGCCGGATACACGTGCCCCTCGGCGAGCCGGTCCCTCAGCGCCTGCGGTGCCAGGTCGACGACCTCGATCTGGTCGGCCCCGCGCAGCACGGCATCGGGCACGGTCTCCCGCTGCGGCGCGCCTGTGATCTGCTCCACCACGTCGCTCAGCGACTCGATGTGCTGCACGTTCACGGTCGAGATCACGTCGATGCCCGCCTCGAGCAGCGCCTCCACGTCCTGCCAGCGCTTCTCGTGAGCGGACCCCGGCGCGTTGGTGTGGGCGAGCTCGTCGACGAGGGCGTACTCGGGGTGGCGAGCGAGCACGGCATTCAGGTCCATCTCCTCCAACCGGATGCCGCGGTGCTCGGTCACCTTCCGCGGCACCACCTCGAGGCTCCCCACCATCGCCGCCGTGGCCCGGCGCTCGTGGGTCTCGACCACGGCCACCACGACGTCCTTGCCCTCGTCGCGCAGCCGCGCCCCCTCCTCCAGCATCGTGTAGGTCTTGCCGACGCCCGGAGCCGCGCCGAGCAGCACCCGCAGCCGACCGCGCCTCATCGGATCAACCCTTCAACGCCGCGAGGGCCAGGTTGAGTTCGAGCACGTCGACGCGCGACTGGCCGAGGAAGCCGGCATCCGGCCCCTGGATGTGCGACTCCACGAGCCGGCGCACCTCGGCCGCCGGGAGGCCGCGCGCAGCTGCCACCCGGTCCACCTGCAGCAGGGCGTAGGCCGGACTGATGTGCGGGTCGAGGCCGGAACCGGACGCGGTGACCGCGTCGGCGGGGATGCTCGACTCCGGCACGCCCTCGAGCTTCGCGATGGCGGCCTTGCGCTCCGTGACGGCCTTGATGAGGTCCGCGTTCTCCGGCCCGTAGTTGCTGCCGCTCGACGCGGAGGCGTCGTAGCCGTTGCCCGCTGCGGAGGGGCGCGACTGGAACCACTCCGGCAGGGCGTTGCCCTTCTTGTCGGTGAAGCCCTGCCCGATGAGCGCCGAGCCCACGGTCTGGCCGTGCGAGACGATCATCGAGCCGTTGGACTGCCACGGCAGGGCGAGCTGCCCGATCCCGGTGATCAGTGCCGTGTAGCCGATGCCGAGCACCGCGGTGAAGACGAGCATCGCCCGGATCGCCACCCAGTACTGCCGGACGGCCGTTCTCGGTGAATTCATTGTCGATCTCTTTCTGTCTAGAAGCCGGGGATGAGGGTGATGAGCAGGTCGACCAGCTTGATGCCCACGAAGGGCACGACGATGCCGCCGACCCCATAGATCAGGAGGTTCCTGCTGAGGATGCGGGAGGCCGAGGTGGCCCGGTACCGCACGCCGCGCAGCGAGAGCGGGATGAGGAACACGATCACCAACGCGTTGAAGATCACCGCCGAGAGGATCGCCGAGGCCGGCGAGTGCAGCTGCATGATGTTGAGCGCGGCGAGCCCCGGGAACACCCCGGCGAACATGGCCGGGATGATGGCGAAGTACTTGGCCACGTCGTTGGCGATCGAGAAGGTGGTGAGCGAGCCGCGCGTGATGAGCAGCTGCTTGCCGATGCGCACGATGTCGATGAGCTTCGTCGGGTCGGAGTCGAGGTCGACCATGTTGCCGGCCTCCTTGGCCGCCGACGTGCCGGTGTTCATCGCCACCCCGACATCCGCCTGGGCGAGCGCGGGCGCGTCGTTGGTGCCGTCGCCCGTCATCGCCACCAGGTTGCCCCCCTCCTGCTCGCGGCGGATGAGGGCGAGCTTGTCCTCCGGCGTCGCTTCGGCGAGGTAGTCGTCGACCCCGGCCTCCGCGGCGATCGCCTTCGCGGTGAGCGGGTTGTCGCCGGTGATCATCACCGTGCGGATGCCCATCGCGCGCAGCTCGGCGAAACGCTCCGAGAGTCCCGTCTTGACGATGTCCTTCAGGTAGACGACCCCCAGCACGGCGGCCTGTCCGCTGCTCGACTTCGTGGCCACCACGAGCGGGGTCCCGCCCTGGGTCGCGATGCGGTCGACCAACTCCTCGAGAGCGGCGAGATCGCGTTCGCCGACGGGAGCGGTCTCCCCCACCCAGGCGATCACGGCGGTGCCCGCGCCCTTGCGGATCTGCGATCCGTCGGGGAGGTCGAGCCCGCTCATCCTGGTCTGGGCGGTGAACGGCACGATGTCTCCGGGCGTCGCGGCGGGCACGAAGCCCTCCGTCTCCGCCAGGTCGACGATGGACTTGCCCTCCGGCGTCGGGTCGCTGAGCGACGAGAGCGCGGCGGCCCGCACCAGCTCCGCGCGGTCGATGCCGGGCATGGCGGTGAACTCCGCCGCCTGTCGGTTGCCGTAGGTGATGGTGCCGGTCTTGTCGAGCAGCAGGGTGGTGACATCGCCGGCCGCCTCCACGGCCCGTCCCGACATGGCGAGCACGTTGTGCTGCACGAGCCGGTCCATCCCCGCGATGCCGATCGCCGAGAGCAGGGCGCCGATGGTGGTCGGGATGAGGCAGACGAGCAGGGCGATCAGCACGGGCACGCTCACCGCCGAGCCCACGTATCCGGCGACCGGGTTCAGCGTGAGAGCGACGACCACGAACACGATCGTGAGACTGGCGAGCAGGATGTTGAGGGCGATCTCGTTCGGCGTCTTCTGCCGCGACGCGCCCTCCACCAGCCGGATCATCCGATCCACGAAGGTCTCGCCCGGCTTGCTGGTGATGCGCACGACCACCCGGTCCGAGAGCACCCGGGTGCCTCCGGTGACCGCGCTCCGGTCGCCGCCCGACTCGCGGATGACGGGGGCCGACTCACCGGTGATGGCCGACTCGTCCACCGAGGCGATGCCCCAGACGATGTCGCCGTCCCCCGGGATGAGCTCGCCCGCGACGATCACCACCACGTCGCCCAGCACGAGGTCCGCCGACGACACCGGCGAGGTGCTCGCCCGCTCCGCGGACGGATCCGTCGCCGGGTCGTAACGGTCGACGCGGTTCGCGACGGTGCTGGTGCGGGTCTGCCGCAGGCTCTCCGCCTGCGCCTTGCCGCGGCCCTCGGCCACCGACTCGGCCAGGTTGGCGAAGACGACGGTGAGCCAGAGCCACACCGCGATACCCCAGGTGAAGCTGGCGGGCACGAGCGCCCCGCCCGACTTCGCCGGACCCCCGAGGAACGGCTCGGCGATCGCGATCAGCGTCGTGTACGCGGCGCCGATCTCGACGATGAACATCACCGGGTTGCGCCACATCTGGCGCGGATCCAGTTTGCGCAGCGCGCCGGGCAGTGCGGCCAGCAGCTGACGAGGGGTGAATGCGCCCGTCTTCGCCGTCCGATCCGGGGCGGGCTTCCGCTCGGGAGCGGGGGTTTCGATGACAGTAGACATGGGTCAGGAGAGTCCTTCGGCTAGCGGTCCGAGCGCCAATACGGGGAAATAGGTGAGGGCGGTGACGAGCACCGACACCCCGATGAGAAGGCCGACGAACTGCGGCCTGTGAGTGGGGAGGGTGCCCGCCGTGGCCGGCACCTTGTCCTGTGCGGCGAGCGAGCCGGCGAGCGCCAGCACGAACACCATCGGAAGGAAACGGCCGAGGAGCATGACGACCCCCAGCACAGTGTTGAACCACGGGGTGTTCGCGGTGAGCCCGGCGAATGCCGATCCGTTGTTGTTCGCGGCGGAGGTGAACGCGTAGAGCACCTCGGAGAGGCCGTGCAGCCCGGGATTCCAGATCGAGGTCTTCACGACATCAGCCCGCACCGCCGGGATGGCGAAGCTCAGAGCCGTGCCGAGCAGGGCGAGCGTGGGGGTGATGAGGATGTAGATGCTCGCGAGCTTGATCTCGCGCGGCCCGATCTTCTTGCCCAGATATTCCGGGGTGCGGCCCACCAGGAGACCCGCGATGAAGACGGCGATGATCGCGAGGATCAGGATGCCGTAGAGACCCGATCCTCCCCCGCCCGGCGCGATCTCGCCGAGCATCATGTTGAACATCGTCATGAAGCCGCCGAGCGAGGTGAACGAGTCGTGCATCGAGTCGACCGCACCGGTCGAGGTGAGCGTCGTGGATGTCGCGAAGAGGGTCGAGCCCCAGATGCCGAAGCGCTGCTCCTTGCCCTCCATCGCCGCGCCCGCGAGCCGGGTGGCGGTGCCGCCGGTGAGCGTCTCGAACAGGGTGAGCGCGGTGAGCGACACGACGAAGATCGAGGCCATGACCGCGAGAATCGCGTTGCCCTGGCGCCGATCGCCGACCAGCTGTCCGAAGGTGCGCGTGAGCGAGAACGGGATGGCGAGCATGAGGAAGATCTCGAGGAGGTTGGTCCACGCGGTCGGGTTCTCGAACGGGTGGGCGGAGTTCACGTTGAAGAACCCGCCGCCGTTGTTGCCCAGCTCCTTGATCGCCTCCTGCGAGGCGACCGGGCCGCCGGGGATCGACTGGGTCGCACCGGTGAGGGTGTGAACGGTCGTGAACCCGTTGACGTTCTGGATGACTCCTCCCGCGATGAGCACCACCGCGGCGACGATCGAGAGCGGCAGCAGCAGGCGCAGCGCCGTGCGCGTGACGTCCACCCAGAAATTGCCGAGCGTGCCGGTCGTGCGGTACGCGAGCCCGCGCACCAGGGCGATCGCCACGGCGATGCCGACCGCCACCGAGAGGAAGTTCTGCACCACCAGACCACCCAGCTGCACCGCGTAGCCCATGGTGACATCCGGCGAGTAGGACTGCCAGTTGGTGTTCGTGACGAAGGAGGCGGCCGTGTTGAACGACAGCCCCTCGGGGATCGCCGGGAATCCGAGCGCGTAGGGGAGCACGGCCTGAAGCCGCTGGATCGCATAAAGCAGCAGCACGCCGACGAGGGAGAAGACGAGCACGCTGCGGAGGTAGCTCCGCCAGGTCTGCTCGGAGCCGGAGTCGACGCCGATCACCCGATAGAAGCCGCGCTCGACCTTCAGGTCCTTCGCGCTCGAGAACATGCGCGCCATGTAGTCGCCGAGAGGCCGGTAGACGATCGCCAGCAGGATGACGAGGGCGAGGATCTGCAGCACGCCGAGGAGGACGGTCATCAGAATCGCTCCGGTTTCAGCAGGGCGAAGACGAGGTAGACGAGCGACGCGACGGCGAGGACGGCCGCCACGATGGTGACGACGATCACAGCTTCTCGACCCCCCAGGCGACGACGCCGATCACCGCGAACACGGCGACGACGAGGAGGACGTAGACAACGTCGAGCACGAGAGAGCTCCATTCGATCGGATCCGGGCACCGCGACCGGGCCCGATGCCCGTCACGGGCACAGCAGACGAGTAGACACCCTGCGCCGGGCCCGATCCGGGGTTCTCGCGAACTCCTAACGGCGGCCCGCGGAATCCTGACGGATTCCTAACGCGGGGCGCGGGTCAGCTCACGCCAGGGGGTTGGCGAGCAGAAGTTCCGTGTTGTGATCCTGCGGGCGTCCCTCGTGCGCGCCCGTGTAGTTGAGGTCGTTGAGCGCCAGCTCGCGGTAGAGCGAGGCGAGCGCCTCCTGGCTGCCGGCGTCGTAGGAGGCCTGGTACGGCGCATCCGATTCGATCAGCGTGGTGAAGAGGGAGAGCGTGCCGTCCCTGTTGTCGCAGATCTCGACGATCCTCGCCTGCTGCGGGAACTCGATGTGCGACGCGGTGTTGATCTCCCAGAAGCTGCGCTCCGGTGTGGGCCCCGGGCGCGGCGAGATGGCGTTGCTGTGGGTGTGGCCGTTCACCCACGCGAGCACGTTGGGGAAGCGCTGGAGCAGCGCCACGACCTCGGCGCCCAGGTGGCGAAGCTCGGCGGGTGCGGCCGGGTCGGGGGTCGCGTTGTCCATCGAGCGGCTGGTGTGGTGGCTGAACACCACGAAGAGTCGATCCGCGACGGCCTGGGTCACCCGGGCGCCCGCGGCGTCGTAGTAGGTGCTGCTGCCCGAGCGGAGCACGCTCTCGAGCCAGCGGAACTGGGCGTGGCCGAGCGATCCGCGTGTCCAGCCGCCTCGGCTCGTGGAGTCGAGGCTGATGCCGGTGACCCCCGGCGCGATCTCGAAGGTGTAGTACGCGATCCCGGCGAGCGCCGCCTCGCGGGTGAAGCCGTGGCCGACCGGTCCGGCACCCGTCGCCGCGGGGTCGAGGTGAGCGGTCATGAATTCCCGCGGGGAGAACGGGCGGCGGCGCGCGTCGGCGGTGACCTGCCACCTGCGGTCGGGCTTCGCGTCGCGGCCGAGCCGCGAGGGCGTGTGGGCCGCGAGGCCGGACACCAGGGCGGCGTTCGCGGCATCCGTGGTGAAACCGGTGAACTTGGTGGTGCCGGTGTAGAGCTCCTCCAGCGGAATCCACTGGGCGGGAATGGTGCCGCCGATCGAGTCGTCGTGGTTGCCGAAGACCGAGTACCACGGCGTCGCCAGCCCCTCGGACGTGTGCTCGCGGATGACGCGGGCGAAGAACCCGTCGAGCTGCGGGAACCCCGCCCGCTTGTAGCGATCCGGGGTGGAGCGCTCAGGGTTGTAGTAGAGCGGGTCCCCCGAGTCCTGCACCCCCTCCCACTCGCCCGGCGAGCCGGAATCGGCCACGATCGTTCCGCCGCTCATCGCGGCGAGGAACCACTGGAGCTCCAGCGCCTCGTTGTTGTCGGAGTTGTCGCCCGTGGAGACCACGCAGTCGAACCGGCGCCCGGTGAACGGCCCCGCCGCGAGTCGGTTCACCCGCGCGACGAGCTGCGCCGCGGCATGGGTTCCGAGCGCTTCGTGGGGGCGGAAGAAGGGCGGAGCCGTGGCGGCGAGGAATTCGAGCCGCATCGGCGACTGCGCGTCGATCATGTGCAGGTCGGTGAACTGCACGAGTGAGGCGAGGGGGGCGCGGGTGTCGTCCCTGCGCGGCCGGGCCGCCGCGAGTTCCTCGCGCACGACCAGCGGGAAACCCGGTCCCGCCACCAGCCGGCGGTAGCCGACGGAGCCCTGCGCGCTCGCGGTCTGCTCGAGCGTGGTGCCGGCCGGGGAGACCGCGCGAGCGGAGACGAGCTTCGCCTGCGCGGAGAGCCCGCGCTGGGTGATCCCTCCCAGGGAGAGCGCGGCCAGACCGCCGGCACCGGCCAGCAGGAGTGAACGGCGTGTGACTCGCGGCACGGTGCCTCTCTCGTCGGGGACTACGCGACCACCATCGCCAGCCCACTTGCACGGGCGGTGAACGGCGCGGCCGTGTCGCGTTAACGGCAGGCGACCGCCGGGCGGCCCGGTCGCTTCGACAGTTGACAGTTTGATCTCTAACTGTTAGCTTCCTTATCATGGACGAACCGGAGATGGACCTCGGCAGCAGCTACGACCTGTTCCGCTGGATCGGATGGGCGCAGCTGAAGGCCGGCCAGGACTGGGTGCGCGCACGCGACCTCAGCCACGAGCAGGCGTTCGCGCTCGGGTTCCTCGAGCAGAATCCGGGGTCCATCCAGCGCGACATCGCGCGGACCACCCGGACCAGTCCGGCCAGCGTGTCGAGCCTCCTGCAGGGGCTCGAAGCGCGCGGGCTCGTCGAACGCCGCACCGAGGCGGGCGACGAGCGCAGCAAACGCGTCTACGCGACCCCCGCCGGGATCGCGCTCATCGCCGGCTTCGAGGAGGCCATGGCTGCCGCCGGGGAGACGATCCTCGCCCCGCTGGACGCCGAGGAGCGCGAGACCCTCCACACCCTGCTCCTCAAGATCACCGCGGCACTGCCCCGCCCGTCCCGGTAGCCGCAGCCCGCAGCATCGCACCACCCCTCCGCCGTGCCGGCGTTCGCCGGCGCGCCCTCGAGCATGCCCCGAAGGAGTCACCATGACCACCACAACCGCATCCCCCGCCGTCGGCTCCGACCGCTGGTACCTCTCCGCAGCCCCGGTGCTGCGCGCCCTGATCCGGCTCTGCGTGCCGATGGCCGCGGCGATGATCGTCGGCGCCGTCTACAACGTCATCAACGCGGGCTTCGTCGGGTCGCAGCACGACACCGCACTGCTCGCCGCCATCACGCTCGGCACCCCCCTGCTCGGACTGGTGATGGCGGTCGGCGGCGTGTTCGGCGTCGGCGGCGGCTCGCTCATCTCCCGCCTGCTCGGCTCGGCCGAGAACGAGCCCGCGAAGGCGGGCGAGATCAAGCACGTCTCGTCATTCGCGCTCTGGGGGTCGGTGATCGCGGGCACCGTGTTCGGCGCGATCGGGCTGGTGCTGCTGCATCCGCTCGTCACGCTGCTCGGCGCGACCGGCGCCGCGGTTGCCGCGACCACGGCCTACGTGGGCGTCATGCTCGCCTTCGTGCCGGTGCTCGCAGCGGCGTTCTGCCTCGAACAGCTGGTGCGGGCGGGCGGTGCCGCGCGCCAGGCGATGATCGGCCTCATCGCGTCGACGGTCGCCAACGTCGTCTTCGACGTGCTGTTCATCCTCGTGCTGCACTGGGGCGTGGCCGGGGCCGCGCTCGCCATGGGACTCGCCAATCTCGTCACCGTCGTGTACTTCGCCGTCTGGCTCACCCGCCACGGCGAGCACGTGAGCCTCAGCCCAAGATGGTTCCGCCTCTCCGGCGGAATCATCAAGCCGGTGTTCGGGGTGGGATCGGGCGAGCTCATCCAGTTCGCCTTCCTCATCGTCACGTCCCTGGTGCTCAACACCCTCGCGGCCGGCTACGGCGACGGACCGCTCGCGGCCATGGGCGTGGCGGTGCGGATCGCGCAGGTGCCCGAGTTCCTGGTGATGGGGATCACCCTCGGCATCCTGCCGCTGCTGGCCTACGCGTACGGCAGGGGCGATCGCGCTCGGCTCTCGGCCGCACTGCGTGCAGCGTCTGTGGCGGTGGCGGCGATCACCCTGGTCTTCGCGATCGGCGCCTACCTGCTGCGCGACCAGATCGTCTCCGCCTTCACCACCGACCGCTCGGTGCTCGCGGTCGGGGTCGCCGTGCTCACCGCGCAGCTGGTGGCGATGGTCGCCAACGGGTTCACCGGTCTCATCACCTCGCTCTTCCAGGCCACCGGACGCGCCCTGCCCTCGATCGTGCTCTCCATGGCCCAGGGCGTGGTGTTCGTTCCGGTGGTGATCCTCGGCAACCTGTGGTTCGGGCTTCCCGGAATCATCTGGTCGCTCACCGTCTCCGAGGTCGCCGTGCTGCTCGCGGGCGTCGTGATGTGGCTGGCCTCGCGCCGGGCCATCGACCGTGGGCTCGCTGAGGGCAGCGCGGAACGGGCGGAGCGCGCCGTGGAGCAGGTGGAGGCGTGAGGCCCGTGCTGCGCTACAGAGTGACGCGCACGCCTCTGCGGTGCGCCCACCACGCCGTCACCGACATGATGCCGAGGATCACCACGAGCTGCGCCGCCGCCTGAACGGGCGACGCGGCGAAGTACCACCAGGAGACCGCGGGCAGCACCACGACGCCGAGGAGCAGCAGGTGCAGGAGGTACATGACGAGCGGGTTCTGACCCCACCACACGAGAACCCCCTCCCGCGGGCGCACGATGTGCGATCCGAGCTCGGCGAGCAGGAATCCCGCCGCCGCGATCGCCAGCGAGACGAGCACGAAGCTCAGCGAGACCCGGTGCTTGCTCACCGGCACCACCACCGTCGAGAGCCCGCCGACGACGGATGCCACCGCGCACGTCACCACATAAGGCAGCAGCCCCGCGCGCCGCAGGTCGGCCACCGCGGTGGAGAGCACGAGCAGCGCACCCCAGGCGATCGACCCGAACAGCCCGCCCTGCACCGAGCCGAGCACCCCGGCGAGCAGCATGGTGCTCATCACGAACTGGTAGAGCACGAGCATCGTGAGCCCGACGGCGATGCGCGACCAGACGGGCAGCCGCAGGAACGGCAGGCAGATCAGCCCGGCAGCGCCGATGGCCTGCAGAACCCCCCAGTCGGTGACGACACCGGAGGTGAGCGTCGTTCCTGCGCTGATGATGCCGCCGATGCCGATGAGCACGAGGTACCGCATCACGAAGTGCGCGTAGGCGGCACGGCCGGCGCGCGCGAACCGTCGCGCGAACGACGGCCCGTAGTTGAGCCCGACCACGAACACGAAGGCGGGGGCGACCGTGTCGGCGATGGTGAGCCCGATGTCCGGCGCGTGTTTGAGAAAGGCGGGGACGAACCGGATGCCGCCCAGGAAGTCGCCGCCCACCATCAGGATCACCAGCAGCCCGCGATACCGGTCGATGGCGAGATCGCGCACTGATCGGGCGACCGCGCCGGCCCGAGGCACCGCATCGCCGCCGTGAGCACGCGTGGTCTTCACGATCGTCCCCTCTCGCGTGCCGCAACCGTACCGAGTGGCGGATTCCGCGGTGCGGGCCGAAAGTCCCGACGCCCGATCGCGCGCGAAATTACCGTCGTCTCCACGGGAGGAGACGGCTGTGAACGAGTTCGTGGTGCGATTCGAGGATGTGGGGATGGGCGACGTCCCCCGGGTGGGCGGCAAGAACGCGTCGCTCGGCGAGATGATCCGCGCGCTGACCGCCGAGGGGGTGCGCGTGCCCGACGGCTTCGCCACCACCGCCCAGGCGTATCGGCGGTTCGTCGAGGCGAACGGCATCGGTGCCGAGATCGAGAGCAGGCTGCGAAGCCATCGGAGCGGTGAGGCCAGCCTCAGCGAGACCGGCGAGGCACTGCGGGAGCTCTTCCTCGAGGGCACGTTCCCGCCCGAGATCGCCGAGTCGATCGTCGCCGGCTACCGCGACCTCGAGCAGCGTTCCGGCACCCCCCGCCTCGCCGTCGCGGTGCGCAGCAGTGCGACCGCCGAAGACCTGCCCGAGGCCAGCTTCGCCGGAGCCCAGGAGACCTTCCTCAACGTCGTCGGCGAACGCCAGCTGCTGGAGGCGTGCCGCCGCTGCTTCGCCTCCCTGTTCACCGACCGCGCCATCAGCTACCGGGAGGCCCAGCACTTCGACCACCTGGATGTCGCGCTCTCGATCGGAGTGCAGCGCATGGTGCGCTCCGACCTCGGTGGCTCCGGCGTGATGTTCTCCATCGACACCGACTCCGGCTTTCCCGGGGTCGCCGTGATCACGGCGGCGTGGGGCCTCGGCGAGCTCGTGGTGCAGGGGTCGGTGGAACCCGATCGCTACCTCGTCTTCAAGGAACTGCTGACCCCAGGACTCGTGCCGATCGTCGAGAAGCGGAAGGGCGCCAAGGCGCGCAAGATGGTCTACGGCCAGGGCACCAGCGCGCGCACCCGCATCGTGGACACCCCCGCTCGCCAGAGCCGCCAGTTCGTGCTCGGCGACGACGAGATCCTGCTGCTGGCGCGATGGGCCGTGCTGGTGGAGCGGCACTACGGGCGGCCCATGGACATGGAGTGGGCCCGGGACGGAGTCAGCGGCGAGCTGTTCATGGTGCAGGCGCGGCCCGAGACGGTGCAGTCCGTGCGCAGCGGCATCCGGTTCACCGAGCGTCACCTCACCCAGGACGGGCCGCTGCTGCTCTCCGGAGCCGCGGTCGGCGACTCGATCGCGGTGGGGCCGGTGTGCGTCATCCGCGACCCCTCCGACATCGGTCGCTTCGTGGACGGGTCGATCCTGGTCGCCGAGATGACCGACCCCGACTGGGTGCCGATCATGACGCGGGCCGCCGGGATCATCACCGACCACGGCGGTTCAACGAGCCACGCGGCGATCGTCAGCCGTGAGCTCGGCATCCCCGCGGTCGTCGGGGCCGCCCACGCGACCGAGCTGCTGAAGGACCGCCAGCAGGTGACGCTGTCGTGCGCGGAGGGCGACATCGGCCACGTCTACGCGGGCACGCTGACCTTCGAGACGACCGAGGTGGACCTCACCGAGCTGCCCACCACCCGCACGGCGGTGATGGTGAACGTCGCCAGCCCGGATGCCGCCTACCGCTGGTGGCGGCTGCCCACCTCGGGTGTGGGGCTCGCCCGCATGGAGTTCATCGTCAACAACCTCATCCGCATCCACCCGATGGCGCTCGTGCACCCCGAGCGCGTTCTCGACCCGGGCGACCGCGAGCAGATCCGCCTCCTCACTGTGGGCTTCGCCGACCCGACCGAGTTCTTCGTGCAGACCCTGGCCATGGGTATCGCCAAGCTCGCCAGCTCGTACTACCCGCGCAAGGTGGTCGTGCGGCTCAGCGACTTCAAGTCGAACGAGTACGCACACCTGATCGGCGGCCGGTCGTTCGAGCTGCCGGAGGAGAACCCGATGCTCGGGTTCCGGGGTGCGTCGCGCTATTACGACCCGAGATACCGCGAGGGGTTCGCCCTCGAGTGCCGGGCCCTGAAGCGGGCGAGGGAGCTCATCGGCTTCTCCAACATCGTGGTGATGGTGCCGTTCTGCCGCACGCCGCAGGAGGCCGACCGCGTGCTCGAGGAGCTCGCACGCAACGGGCTGGTCCGCGGCGAGGCCGGCCTCGAGGTCTACATGATGTGCGAGATCCCCTCCAACGTGGTGCGGGCGGCCGAGTTCGCCCGGCGCTTCGACGGCTTCTCGATCGGATCGAACGACCTGACCCAGCTGGTGCTCGGGGTCGACCGCGACTCGGCCGCGCTGGCCGCCCTGTTCGACGAACGCGATTCCGCCGTCGAGTGGATGATCGCCCAGGCGATCGAGAAGGCCCATGCAGCCGGCATCCCCGTCGGAATCTGCGGGCAGGCCCCCAGCGACCACCCCGACTTCGTCGACTTCCTGGTGGAGCAGGGCATCGACTCGATCTCCCTGAACCCGGACAGCGTGCTGGGCACCCTCGGCCGGGTGGCCGAGGCGGAAGCGCGCCGGGTCGTCCCCGCTCGCAACTGAAAGGCCGACCATGCAGATCACCCGGACGACGGAACCCTCGCGGCGCATCCTCGCCGTGCGCGAGAACGTGCCGATGGCGTCGATGACGCAGTTCTTCTCGCGCGCGTTCGGCACGGCCGCACGCGGGCTCGGGGTCGCCGGCGCGCATCCGTCCGGCCCGCCGGTGTCGGTCTACTTCGGCTCGCCGTCGAGCACGGCGGATGTCGCGGCCGGCTTCCCCTTCGAGGGCGAGATCGCCGCGGCATCCGGAACGACGGTCGTCGATCTGCCGGGCGGCGATGCGGTCACCGCGACCCACAGCGGGCCGTACGAGACGCTCGGCGTCGCCTATGCCGCGATCGCGAAGCACATCGAGGAGTCCGGGCTGCACCCGGCGGGCCCGATGTGGGAGGAGTACCTCGTCGGGCCGGATGCCGCCCCCGACCCCGCCGCCTGGCGCACCCGCGTCGTGTTCCCGGTGGTCTGATCGCGGTGGACGACGCCGACTGGGTACGGCAGCTCACCGCGGCCCGTCCCGAGGAGTACGAGGAGCTGCGCCTCGCCTACCAGCGCGCGGCCGCGCTCGAATACGCGGAGTGCATGAGCCGCATGCGCTCCCCCGCCATCCAGCAGGACAGGGGCTCGTTCAAGCGCCTGGCCCGCGAGGGAGCGGAGGCAAAGCGCCGTGAGAAGGCGAGCCGCAGCCTGGACACCTGGATGGCCGCCCTCGGGTTCGAGGCGGCCACCCGGTCCTAGTGGCCGATCGGGTCTAGTACCCGGTCGGCTCCGCTTCGTACTCGGGCTCGACCGGCGCCGGCTCGTGCCGCAACGGCGTCAGCGCGTGCATCGACTCGAACCAGAGCAGCGCGTCGTAGCGCTCGCCCATCACCGTGGGCACGTACTGTGCCGACTCCCTCTCGGGGCGGTAGACGACGCCGATCGCGCGGTGGCCCAGCCACGAGGCGA
Source organism: uncultured Lacisediminihabitans sp. (assembly GCA_966212465.1). Classification (GTDB taxonomy): domain Bacteria; phylum Actinomycetota; class Actinomycetes; order Actinomycetales; family Microbacteriaceae; genus Lacisediminihabitans. Next base: position 16,656 of record CBIHRK010000006.1, on the reverse strand, counting down.
GCCACGGCGAGCTCCGGTCGGCGCCGAAGCGCAGCACGGCGTCCCGACCGAGCGCGCGGTGGAGCAGGTCCTCGTGGCTCTCCGATCGCGCCCGCGGCACCGGCAGCACGCGCTCGGGAGTGCCCCACTCGCTCGCGCCGATCACGTCGCCCTCGTAGCCGGCCATGCCGACGAGGGCCACCCTTCCGGGCTCCGGGTGCCGCTGCCGCACCAGCTGTCCGATGTTCACCAGCCCGTCGGCCGCCATGTCCGTCGCACGGGCGTCACCGACGTGCGTGTTGTGCGCCCACACGACGCCGCGAGAGCCGGCGCCGAAATGCTCGATCAGTCGGTCGATCGTGTCTGTCATGTGGATGTCGCGCACATTCCACGACTGCCGGTCGCCCCGCACCATGGTGCGGTAGTAGAGCTCGGCGCCCGCCGCCACTTCCGCGTTCTGCAGGGCGTCGAAGGCGGCCTCGTCGCCGCGGCGGGTGAGGGCGACCTCCCGCATCCGGGTGAGCAGGTCGACCACCGGTGTCTCGCAGTCGTGCGGGGTGAGGCGCGTCGACCAGGCGTACTTCTGCGGATCCTGTCCGTACGGCACGAAGCACTGCCAGGCCAGCATGGCGTCGGCGACGGCATCCGGCTGGTTCGCCTCGAGCCATCCGATCACCTCGGCCAGCGAGTCCCAGAGCGAGTACAGATCCAGACCGTAGAAGCCGACGCGATCGTTCTCCGGTCGCACCGAGTTCCACTTGCGCAGCCAGGTGAGGAACTCGGCGACCTCGGCGTTCGACCACATCCACGTGGGCCAGCGGGTGAAGCGGGTCAGCAGTTCCGCCGCCGTGAGATCCTGGTCGGCCCGGCCGCGCAACCACAGGTTGACGCGCCAGCAGTCCGGCCAGTCCCCCTCGACGCCGACCCAGCGGACCGACCCCTGCGCGATGAGCAGTCGGGTGAGGTCGGCCCGCCGGAGATAGAACTCGTGTGTTCCGTGTGACGCCTCGCCGATGCAGACGAGGTCCGCCCCCTTCAGCCCGGCGGCCAGCGCGCGGAGGTCGTCCGGCCCGTCCAGCGGGGTTGCGAGGCCGCGGATCTCCTCGGCGATCCGCGCACTGCTGACGATCGGCGTCACGACATGGCCCATCACGAGTGGTCCTCTCAGGCTGTGATCGGGATCCGCTTGGGCGACGGCAGTTCGCTGAACGGCACGACGACCTTCAGGATCCCATCGCTGAAGTGCGCCTCCACCTTGGAGCGGTCGGCCTGGTCGGGCAGGCTCACGCGGCGATAGAAGCTGTTCGCGCTCTCACGCACGACGTACTTGCGCTTCTTGTCCTCCTCCTTCTCGTGATGCTCGGCCCTGATGACCAGCGCGTCGTCGTCGAGCTCGACGGTGATGTCCTTGTCCTCGAAGCCCACGAGCCGCGCCTCGACGGTCAGCTGCTTGTCGTCCTCGGTGTAGATGTCGGTCGCCGGCAGGTGGTTGGGGCGGAAGGCGGCGATCATGCCGTCTTCGAAGAATCGGCGCTGCAGGCTGTCCAGCTCGGCGAGCGGGTCGAAGCGCACGAGGTTGCGTGCCATGGGAGTGCTCCTTTGTGATTCGTCGTTGTCGATCGGGTGCGTCACGGGCACCGGATGCCTCGAACCTACGAATGTCACCGTGGGGAGTGGGGGCCGAAGGTCCCGCGCGGTCGTGGACGAAGATTCAGATGACAACCCCCCGTTCGAGGGGTACCGTGAGAGAGCTTCGTCAGTGCCCGGACCCCGCACAGCAAGGAAGCCGAAAATGGATCAGCCGATACGCGTGCTCCTCGTCGAGGACCACGAACTGGCGCGGCGCGGTGCCGGTGCACTGCTCGCCGACAACGGCATGGTCGTCGCCGCCGGGGCGTCCACGGTCTCCGGCGCCCTGCACGTGCTCGAGCGCATCGAACCGGATGTCGCGCTGGTCGACCTCCACCTGCCCGATGGCAGCGGACTCGACGTGTGCGACGAGATCGTGGCGCATCATCCCGGTGTCGGCTGCGTGGTGCTGACCGCATCCGACGATCCGCACGACATCGAGGCGGCCGCCCGTGCGGGCGCCGCAGGGTATGTCGTGAAGAGCGCCATCGGCGGCGCGCTGGTCGCCTGTGTGCTAGCCGTGGCCCAGGGCCGCTTCCCCATCCGCAGTCAGCTCACCGCCCGGTCCCCGCGCCGCGCGGCGGGCGACCGGTCGGATCCGCGACTGGACTCCCTCAGCATCCGCGAGACCGAGGTGCTGAGCCTCATCGCGCTGGGGCTGACGAATCGCGAGATCAGCGCACGCACTCATCTGGCGGAGAAGACGGTGAAGAACTACGTCTCGGCCCTTCTCGCGAAGCTCGACCTCTCGCGCCGCACTCAGGCGGCAGTGCTGTACCTCGCCGCCCAGGCTGCGACCTCGCGAGCCGGGTGACGTCGATGCCCGAAACGACCCCGGGTCCCGCCGTCCCCGCCGACTGGCTGGACCCCGCGCTCAGCATGCCCGACCTGCTGGGACGGGTGCGGTCGTCTGCCGTCGAACTGCTGGGCGCCAGTTCCGCCTCGGTCGCCTTGACCGGACCGGGAGGCATCGAGCTGCACGCCGGCGAGCGCGTGGACACCGCGCCCGCCGACGATCCCGTCGTCGACGTCTCGCTGCCCGTCCGCGCCACGGACTTCACCGACCTCCGGGTCGTCGCGCGCACCCTTCGGCGCGTCGGCGCCACAGAGCAGCGTTCGATGGCCGACCTCGCCGCGATGGCGGCTCGCGCCGTCGAGCTGCAGCTCCTGGCGCAGGAGGCACTGCAGCGTCGGGAGTGGGCGAGCATCGCGACCCAGCTGCTCCCGGCCCTCGTCGACCGATCGATCGACGACACGAGGGTGCTGGACTCCGTGCGCTCGCTGCTCGGCGCCGAGTCCGCAGTGCTCCTGGCACCGGGCGCACCGGCCGAGGCGGAGCGCGCGGTCGGCTCGCTGCCGACTCCGGCCGCGGGGATGCCCCGCATCCTTGCCGCGCGCGACGGCGTGCTCGAATCTCGGGCGCCGCTGCTCGGCACGGCGCCGGGGCTGCAGGACCCCGACGCGCCCGGTCCCGTGCTGGCGGTGCCGCTCATGGCGGCCGGCCGCGTCGACCGGGTGCTCGTGGCCACCCGCGCGGCCGACGCCGATCCGTTCACGATCGCCGTGCTGGGAATGGCCGCCGATTTCGCGGCGGAGTGGAGCGTGGCGAGACAGGCCGTCGGGCGGGGGTCCGCGGCATCCGCCGTCGACTGAGCGGGCCGAAAGTCCCTGTCGACGCGCCCCTCCCACCGCGAAGCTGAGGGGGCAGGCAGACGACAGGAGGATCGATGGCCGCCGAGACCCCGAATCCCCCGACACCACCCCGACGCCCCGGGCGGTCATGGATCGTCTGGGTGCTGGTCGGGCTCGTCACGCTCGGGGCGAGCATCTGGCTCGGCATCCTCGGCACCGGGGGCGCCGGACCGGAGCAGCTCTCGCTGTCGCAGTTCCTCTCCGACGTGACGCGCGGCACCGTGTCGACGGCGACCATCCAGGCGGACGGCCAGACGAGCGGCACCCTCTCCGACGGCAGCAGCTACTCCACCGTCATCCCCGCGACCATGGTCGACGACTCCCTGCTGACGACGCTGCGCTCGAACCACGTGGAGGTCACCGCAGTGGCCGCCTCGTCGCTCTGGTCCACGATCGGCAGCTGGGCCTTCACCCTGCTTCCGATCGCCCTGCTGGTGTGGTTCTGGTGGCGGCTGTCGCGCAGCCAGGGCTCGGCGCAGGGCCTCTTCGGTGCGGGGAAGTCACCGGCGAAACTCTTCCGCTCGACCGGCGAGCGTGTGACCTTCGCCTCCGTGGCGGGGTACCCCGGCGTGAAGGCGGAGGTCGCCGAGGTGGTCGACTTCCTGGCTCACCCGCAGCGCTACCGCGAGCTGGGCGCCGTGACGCCCCGCGGCATCCTGATGATCGGGCCGCCCGGGACCGGCAAGACGCTGCTGGCTCGGGCGGTGGCGGGCGAGGCGCAGGTCCCGTTCTTCTCCGTCGACGGATCGAGCTTCGTCGAGATGTTCGTCGGCGTGGGCGCCGCCCGGGTGCGCGACCTGTTCAAGGAGGCCAGGAGCGCGGCGCCCTCCATCATCTTCATCGACGAGATCGACGCCATCGGGCAGCGGCGCTCGGGGCCCAGTTCGTTCGTCTCGAATGACGAGCGCGACCAGACCCTCAACCAGCTGCTCTCCGAGCTCGACGGTTTCGACTCGCAGTCGGGCGTCGTGGTGCTCGCGGCGACCAACCGCCCGGACGTGCTCGACGAGGCGCTGCTGCGCCCGGGACGCTTCGATCGACGGATCGTGGTGCCCCTCCCGCAGCTCTCCGACCGCCGGGCCATCCTCGCCGTCCACTGCGCGACCCGTCCCCTCGATCCGGAGGTCGACCTCGATGCGGTCGCGAGGAGCACACCGGGCTTCGCGGGCGCCGACCTGGCGAACCTGGTGAACGAGGCGGCGATCGAAGCGGTGCGGAACGGCCATGCGGCGATCATGCCCGCCGACGTCGACGCGGCGCGAGACCGCGTCATCCTGGGGCGGCGGGATCGCTCCACCGTGCTCACCGAGGAGGAGAAGCGGGCGGTGGCCTTCCACGAGGCCGGCCACGCCATCGTCGCGGCGCTCTCCCCGCACGCCGACCCGGTGGAGAAGGTGACGATCCTGCCGATGGGTGAGAGCCTCGGCTCCACCCACCAGCTGCCCGAGGGCGAACGCCACCTCCTCGCGGTCGACACGCTGGAGGACATGCTGGCCGTGCGCCTGGGCGGCCGGGCCGCTGAGCTGGTCGCCTTCGGTCAGGGGTCGAGCGGGGGCAGCGCCGATTTGGTGGATGCCACCCGCCTCGCCGTGCGGATGGTGCGCGAGTTCGGCCTCTCCCCGAAGGTGGGTCCGGTGAGCTATTCGGAGGGCGAGACCGCCCTCGACCGACGCTTCTCGGACGAGACCCAGCGCGCGATCGACTCGGAGGTCCGGCGCCTGCTCGACGAGGCCCAGCGCCACGCCGTCACGCTGCTGACCGCGCACCGGCCCGCTCTCGACGCCCTGGCCGAGCGCCTGATCCGCGACGAGACCGTCGACGGCGAGACCGTCTACGAGACGCTGCACGTCTCGACTCCGGCCTCCATCGTGCACCCCAAGCGCGCCGGCGCGACCGACGCGGTCCCGGCCGCCCGCGACCTGGCGGCCACCCAGCCCATCGACCTCTCCGGTCTGGTCACCGCGACCTGAGTCACACCGTGGGTGACGCGTACCTCAGGGTGGCCGCGGCCACTCCCGACGAAAGCTCCGCCGCATCCACCGGCACGATGGTGGCGCCACTGCCGAGCGCGTCGCGCACGATCTGATCGATCCGGTAGACGAGCGCGTCGTCGACGCCGGGCGCCCGCGACACCAGATCGATGAACAGTGTGTCCACGGTGCCCTCGCCTGCAGCCGTCGCGATGCGGTCGAGGTCGGTGAGCACCAGGTCGCGATCACCCAGCTCCCGCATCCGGGTCAGGGCGGCGTGCACGGCGTCCCGCGAGTGCTGCTCCGCGACCGGCACCGCGAGCGCGGCGATCCGCTCGGCGGTGTCCTCGTCGTGGTTGCCGGGGATGAGGGATGACGCGAGCGGCGCATACGACGTCGTGGAACGGAAGATGCCGCCCAGGGGCTCCGCCGCGGCGATCACGAGCACCGGCGTGCGCTCGCGCAGCACCGGCTGGATGGCGCGATCGATCGCCCGTGAGTATTCCCGGAGCCGTCCCTTCGGATCCTCCGACGTGCGCAGGTGGGCGAGCGTGTCGCGATCGTTCGTCAGGTCCAGCGCGATGGTGCTCTTCAGGTCTGCCGGCAGCCCGGGCACGGCGATCTCCTCCGCGGGCCGGGCGGTCACGTCGACGAGTCGCACGCGGTTCTCCGACAGGGCCAGCACCATGGCCGGGGGCACGAGGCACAGCGCGCCTGCGAGGAGGGGGCCGATCAGGTGGCGATCGGAGACCCCCACCCACTGCGGGGCGGACGTCGTGAGCGCGAACAGTTCGGCGCCCTCCTCCGAGGCGAACACCGCCACCGTGCGGATGCGACGGTCGAGGCCGTCGATCTCCGCCCCCGCGAACTCGGCGAGCCGCGCGGTGATCGCCTCGATCACCTCCTTCGGGGCGCCGCGCGACTCCAGCGCGTCGCGAGCGGAACGGATCTGGATGTCGGCCGTCTCGCCGGAATGATTACCGCGGAGCCACGCCGCCGCATCGCCGTACATCGTGACGCACCACCGTGCGCGCACCGCGGCGATCCGCCGCACATCGTCCACCCGGGGACTGTTCACCGGCATGATCCTCCACCTTTCCATTCGACGCCGTCATCGCCGCCCGCACCCTGCCGATCAGCGCTGGTGATCACGGTCGGCCGCCTTCCGCCGCTGGCGTTCGGCCTCGGTGACGGCGGCCGCGTCGGGCGTCGGCGCGCCGCCGCCGAGATGCGCGGGCTGCCACCACTGGCCCGCGCCGGATCGCGGATACTCCGCCTGAGCCGTATCGAGGCGCGCCTGCATGGTGGCGCGAAGGCGCTGCGTGACCTCGGCGGGGTCGTCCTCGGCGGTCACCGCGATCTGCGGGGCGACATCGACCACGAGCGGTGCGCGGAACGCGTCGCGGATCCTCGTGCGATGAGCCTTCGTCTTGAGCAACTGGCCGCCCCAGATCACCACCGGGACGATCGGCACGCCCGCCTCCGCCGCCATCCGCGCCGTCCCGGTCTTCAGTTCCCGCACCGTGAAGGAGGCGCTCACCCCCGCCTCGGGGAAGACGCCGAGCAGCTCACCGGAACGCAGCGCCTCGACGGCGTCGGTGTAGGCCGCGCGGCCGCCCTTCATGTCGACGGGGATGTGCCGCATCGCCCGCAGCAGACCTCCCACCACCGGCGTCTCGAACGCGGCGCGGGTGGCGAGGAAGCGCACGCGGCGGCGGGTGTGCAGCCAGATCACCCACTCGGCGAGAGCGAAGTCGAGGTAGCCGAAGTGCGTGATCGCGAGCACGGCACCGCCGGTCTTGGGGATCCTCTCGATCCCCGACACCACCGGCTTCAGCCTCAGGATGCCGCCGAACAGCACGCGACCGATGCCGATCGCGAGCGAGTACACCGGTTCATGGCGGCCGGGGCCGCGCGTCGACGACACCATGCTCCGGACTATCCACCCGTAGTGCACGGAACACAAGAGACCAAGGTCCCTGAGCGCCGCGGCCCCCGCGCACTCAGCCGGGCGTGCGACCGGTGAACTCCGACATGCTGCCATAGATCCTGAGCACGTGGTCGGCCGCCCAGTCGAAGGCGCTCACCGGCAGGATGCCGCGGAGCGCACGCGCGACGTACACGCTCCACGGCAGGATCACCGTCGCCCGACCCGCCAGCATGCCCCGCCACACCCGGTCCACGACGGCCTCCGGGGTGAGGATCGGGGTGATCAGCGGTGCTTTCGCGCCCGCGAACATGCCGGTCGACACGAAGCTGGGCATCACCGTCGTCACCGCGAGGTGCCGGTAACCCTGCGCCCGCAGCTCCAGTCGGAGCGAATCGCTCCACCCCACGAGGCCCGCCTTGGATGCCGCGTACACCGCCATCCGCGGAGTGGAGAACAGCCCCGCGGCCGACGCGACGTTCACGATCCGACGCGCGCGCGTCGATCCGGCCATCATCGCGGGAAGGAACTGCCGGGCGAGCTGCATCGGAGCGACGGTGTTCACGGCCATGGTCGCATCGATATCCCGCACCGGATCGTGCTCCCAGAACCACCTGCCGCGCACGATGCCGGCGTTGTTGATGAGGATGTCGGGCACCCCCACGTCGGCGAGCACCGAGGCCACCGCGGCCTCGAGGGCACCCTGCGCGGTGATGTCCACCACGTCGGAGACGACGCGCACCTGCGGCGAGCGGCCGCGGATCCGGTCGGCCGACTCTGCGAGCGCCTCGCCGTTCACGTCCCACATGACGACGGCCTTCGCGCCCTCGCTCGCCGCCCGCTCGGCGTAGAGCAGGCCCATCCCGCTCGCGGCGCCGGTGACGACGACGACGGCATTCCTGGCGGTGCGGCTCATAGTTCCTCCGGTCGGCGGGCGATCCCGTTCGCCTCACGCTAGCCACCGCCGGGCGGCTGATCAATGAGTCCTAAGGCCCGACCCCGTGCCATGGAACAATCGCGAAACATCGCCCCGCTAGCGTTGAGGCATGAACCACCCCACACCCACGGATTCCATCGATCTCGTCGGGCGCTTCGAGGCGGAGCATCGCATCCCCGCCGCGATGCGCGCCGACGTCCATCTGCTCGGCGATCTGCTCGGGCAGGTGCTGCGCGAGAGCGGCTCGGTCGGGCTGTACGAGGACGTCGAGCGGCTGCGGCTCGCCACCATCCAGGCGTACACCGACGAGACCCCCGAGGCCTTCGCGCGCGCCGCCGAGATCGTGGAGGGTTTCACGATCCAGCGCGCCGACGAGGTCGCCCGCGCGTTCACCGCCTACTTCCACCTGGTCAACCTCGCCGAGGAGCACCAGCGGGTGCGGATCCTGCGCGAGCGCGACGGGCGCGCCGGCGGAGCCGATCCCTCCGCCTCCACGGCCAGCGCGTTCGCCCAGCTGAGCGAGGAGATCGGGGCGGATGCCGCGACCGAACGCCTGCAGACCATGCGCTTCCACCCCGTGTTCACCGCGCACCCGACGGAGGCGCGGCGGCGGGCCGTCTCCAGCAGCATCCGCCGCCTGTCGGAGTCGCTCGGCGAGCGCGACCTCGCTCCCAGCGAATCGGGCAGGGCACGGATCGAGCGCGCGATGCTCGAGGAGGTCGACACCCTGTGGCGCACCGCGCCGCTGCGCACCGACAAGCCCACGCCGGTGGACGAGGTGCGCTCGATCATGGCCGTGTTCGACGAGACCCTCTACACGTCGATCCCCGAGGTCTACCAGCGCATCGAGGACGTCGTTCACGCCGATCGCGCGCGCGACGCGCCGCCGGTGGTGCGCTCGTTCGTGCGCCTGGGCACGTGGGTCGGCGGCGACCGCGACGGCAACCCCTTCGTCACCGCCGCGGTCACGAAGAAGGCGGCCGCCATCGCGAGCGAGCACATCCTGCTGGGTCTCGAGCGCACCGCGAGCCGGGTGGGGCGCGGACTCACCCTCGACGCCACCACGACCCCGCCGACCGATGAGCTGCTCGCGCTGTGGCAGCGGCTGCGCTCCGCCGACGAGGAGGCGGCGAGGGAGGTGGCCAAGCGCTCCCCGAACGAGCCGCACCGCCGCATCCTGCTGCTGATCGCCCGCCGGATCGCGGCCACGCGCACCCGCGACGCGGACCTCGCCTACCGCGACCCGGCCCAGCTGCTCGCCGACCTGGCGATCGTGCAGCAGTCTCTGGTGAGCGCCGGAGCCGGGCGCCACGCCTACGGCCAGCTGCAGCAGTTCATCTGGCAGGTGGAGACGTTCGGCTTCCACCTCGCCGAGCTGGAGGTGCGCCAGCACTCCGCCGTGCACAGGAAGGTGCTCGCCGAGATCGAGTCCGGTGCGCCGCTCAGCGACGTCGCCGAGGAGGCACTCGAGGTGGTCCGCGCGATCGCGCAGATCCAGAGGCGCTACGGTCCGCGCGCAGCGGGTCGGTACATCGTCTCGTTCACCCAGTCCGCGGAGGATCTCGCCAACGTGCACCGGCTCGCCCGCGCCGCGGTCGGGCCCGCAGGCACGCCTCCGGTGCTCGACGTGATCCCGCTCTTCGAGACCTTCGCCGACCTGCAGGCGGCGCCCGGGATCCTCGCCGAGATCGTGCGGCATCCGGAGTTCGCTGCTCGACTGGAGGCCACCGGTCGCCGGCTCGAGGTCATGCTCGGCTACTCCGACTCCTCGAAGGATGTCGGGCCGGTCGGCGCCACGCTCGCGCTGTATCAGGCGCAGCGCGAGATCGCGCAGTGGGCCCGGGAGAACGACATCACCCTCACGCTGTTCCACGGCCGCGGAGGCGCGCTCGGCCGCGGGGGCGGACCGGCCAACTCCGCCATCCTGGCTCAGCCGCCGCACTCGGTGGACGGCAGGTTCAAGCTCACCGAGCAGGGCGAGGTGATCTTCGCCCGCTACGGCGACCACGACATCGCGATGCGGCACATCGACCAGGTGACGGCGGCGGTGCTGCTCGCCTCGGCGCCGTCGATCGAGAAGCGCAACGAGGATGCCGCGAACCGCTTCGCCGACGTCGCCGCCACCCTCGACACCACCTCCCGCGCCCGCTTCTTCGACCTCGTGCACGCCGACGGCTTCGCCGCCTGGTTCGCCCGGGTGACCCCGATGGAGGAGGTGGGGCTGCTCGCGCTCGGTTCACGGCCCGCCCGCCGCGGTCTCTCGGTGTCGTCGCTCGAGGATCTCCGCGCCATCCCGTGGGTCTTCTCCTGGACCCAGGCCCGCATCAACCTGGCCGGCTGGTTCGGGCTGGGCAGCGCGCTCGAGGCCGTCGGCGACGAGGCGCTGCTGGCCGATGCCTACAAGGACTGGCCGCTCTTCCGCACCATGATCGACAACGTGGCCATGGGCCTCGCCAAGTCGGATGACCGCATCGCCCGCCACTTCCTCGCCCTCGGCGAGCGCGACGACCTGGCCGCGCTCGTGCTGGAGGAGATGGAGCTGACCCGATCCTGGGTGATCCGCATCGCCGGCGGCGGCGACCTGCTCGCCAACCGCCCGGTGCTGCAGCGGGCCGTGAAGATGCGCAGCCCCTACGTCGACGCGCTCTCCCTCCTGCAGCTGCGCGCGCTGCGGAGCCTGCGTGCGACGCCCGAGGGGTCGGCGGCCGATCCGGAACTGCAGCGACTGCTGCTGCTCTCGGTGAGCGGGGTCGCGGCGGGGCTGCAGAACACGGGGTGATCGACGCGTCTGAGGGCCGGGCGCCCTGTGGGCGCGCCGCCCAACTTTCGCGTGCCGCGAGTTAGCGTGAAGCCATGCAATTCACCCCCTCCGGCAATCGCAGCTCACGCGAACGCCGCTTCCGCCTGCTTCAAATGGTCCGGGATCACGGTGAGATGGAGGTCTCATCGATGACCGCTCTGCTCGACGTCTCGCTCGAGACGCTGCGACGGGATTTCCGCGCGCTCGAGTCGCAGGGGTTGATCCGGCGCAGCTATGGACGGGTCTTCGCCGTCGAGAGCGGAGTATTCGAGACCTCTCTGGCGGTGCGGCACACCATCAACCCGGAGGAGAAGGCGCGGATCGCCACCGCTCTCGTCTCGAAGATCGATGAGGCGCAGACCATCTTCATCGACGAGGGGTACCAGACACAGCTCATCGCACAGCGTCTCCCGGAGGATCGGCGCTTGACCATCGTCACCGCCTCGCTCCCCATCGCCACGATGTCGGCGGCGCGGCCGAACATCCAGGTGATCATGCTCGGCGGCCGCGTTCGTGGCAACACCCTCGGGGTGGTCGACATCGCCGCGGTGAACATGCTGCAGCGGCTGAACGTCGACCTGGCCATCGTGGGAGCCAACGGCGTGTCGACCGACCGCGGTATGACGACCCCCGACCCGGCGGTTGCGGCGGTCAAAGAAGCGGCGGTGCTCTCGGCATCCCGTCGCATTTTCGTCGGAGCGCATCACAAGTTCGGCACCACCTCGTTCGTGACCTTCGCCGCGCTCACCGATTTCGAGGTCATCATCACCGGCCAGGAGTTGAGCGCCAGCCTCGCCAATCGCTTCGCGACGGCGGGCGCGAACGTGCTGCGCGTGTGAGGCACCCGGCGCGACCGCAGGTGGGTCAAACGGTCACAAAACGGTCAATACCACAGCCCAAACACGCTAACTGTTTGCATTTGTCGTGTGTTTTCGTTGAGTGAAGCGGCTGCCGGACCCCCGGCACCTCGGAACTCATCGAAGGAGATGGCATGGCGCAGCGTGGCGGCACCCGACTGGACGTTCGTGCTCCCGCGGGACTGGTCACCGGCCTCGCCAGAGACGGAGTCGCCGTCTTCCGCGGCATCCGGTTCGCCGAGCCGCCGGTGGGCGAGCTGCGTTTCTCCGCTCCCGTTGATGCCGCACCCGTCGACAGCATCGACGCGACAGCGTGGGGCTCCGTGTCGCTGCAGGACCTCGATCCGCTTCCACGCCGCCTTCCCGGCACCGAGAACTACTTCTACTCGCCTGAGGTCGTCACCTCGGAAGACTGCCTCAACCTGAACGTCTGGGCACCGCTGCCCGACGCCGGAGCCGAGCCGGCGCCGGTGCTGTTCTGGATCTTCGGCGGCGGGTTCCTCTGCGGTTCGGGTACCGGACCGTGGGTCGACGGCGCTCGGTACGCTCGGGAGCACGGCGTCGTCGTGGTGACGATCAACTATCGACTCGGACTCCTCGGCAATCTGTGGCTCGGCGACATCGACCCGTCCGCATCCGACCTCGCCCTGCAGGACCAGATCTCGGCCCTCCGCTGGGTTCAACGCAACATCGCCGCATTCGGCGGTGACCCCGCACGCGTCACCATCATGGGTCAGTCGGCCGGCGGAATGTCGGTCTCCGCGCTGCTGACCGCCCCGGACGCCCGCGGCTTGTTCCACGGTGCAGTCGTCCTGAGCGGGCACCTCGCCGGTGTGCGAACAGTCGAGCAGGCGATCGCGACCCGCACCCGCGTGCTGCACGAGCTCGGCGTCGACCCCGAAAGCGACGTGCTCGCCCAGCTGCGCGAGCTCTCGACGCTGCGAATACTGCAGGTTCAGCGCGAACTGGGAATCGGCATCATGGCCTTCCCCCTGGTCTCGGACGACGTGGTGCTTCCCGCCGACCCGCTCCGGGCGATCCGCGACGGAGAGGCGGCGCCGGTCCCGCTCCTGCTCGGAGTCGATAGTCAAGAGGACCGTCTGTTCACGCTCACCGGATGGGCGGGCGGCCCGAGCGACAGTTCCGCGCTGCTTCGGTCGCTGCTCGACGGTGCGCCCGACGATGTCGTCACCGAGGCCGCGGCGCTGTACAGCCGGGTCGGGGCCGACGACACAGACCGTCAGTACTCGATCACGAACGATCACAACTGGGCCGCCCCCTCGCAGGCGCTCGCAGACGCCCACGCCGCCGCCGGGAACCCGACGTTCCAGTACGAATTCAGTCGCCGCAGCACGGCGCTCGACGGCGCCGTGAATGCCGCGCACCTGACGGAGGTGCCGTTCTTCTGGGGAAATCTGGATGCCTCGGGTGTCGCCGATCTGCTCGGGGACGACGTGCTCACCGATCCGCGTCTTCACGAGCTGGCTGAGCGTGTCAGCGGCACCATCGCCCGGTTCGTCACGACGGGAAGCGCTGATGGCGGCCCGCTCGGCGCCTGGCCGCAGACCACACCCGACGCCCGCTCGACCATGGTCATCGACGTGGAATACGGGGTCGAACGCGATCGCAACGCGGAGCGCATCGCGTTCTGGCGCAACCACGACTCCGCCCCCGCCTTGAGCACCGTCACAGGAGAAGCACGATGACCACAGCGCCCGAGTCGATCGCGCAACCGGGATACGACCCCGCGACCGTGCGCCCCGGCATCATGCATTTCGGCGTCGGCAACTTCCACCGCGCCCACCAGGCGTTCTACATCGACCGGCTTCTGGGGGCGGGTCTCGCAGGCGACTGGTCCATCTGCGGAGTGGGAGTGCTGCCCGGTGACGTGCGCATGCGTGACGCGCTGCTCGAAGGGGACATGCGGTACACGCTGGTGGAGCGTTTCCCCGACGGCACGGCACCCGCCCACAGCGTCGCCTCGATCACCGACTACCTCTTCGCACCCGATGACCCGGAGGCCGTCCTCGAGAGGCTGGCAGACGCATCCGTTCGCATCGTGTCGCTCACCATCACCGAGGGCGGCTACAACATCGACGACGAGACCGGCGACTTCCTCGCGGACACTCCGGCGGTGCAGGCCGATCTGAAGGCCGACACGGCTCCCTCCACCGTGTTCGGCATCATCGTCGAGGGGCTGCGCCGCAGGCGCGCGCGCGGGATTCCGCCTTTCACGATCATGTCCTGCGACAACCTGCCCGGGAACGGCGTGGTGGCCCGCCGCAGTTTCACCGCCTTCGCCGAGCTGCTCGACCCGGAATTGGCCGCGTGGATGACGTCGGAGGTGCGGTTCCCCAACTCGATGGTCGACCGCATCACCCCGGTGACCACCGACGAGACCCGCGAATGGGTGCGGGATACATACGGCGCGACCGACCCCTGGCCCGTGGTGAGCGAGGGGTTCACCCAATGGGTCCTCGAAGACGACTTCACTCTCGGACGACCGCCGTACGAGGAGGTCGGCGTGCAGCTGGTTCAGGATGTCACTCCCTACGAGCACCTGAAGCTGCGGTTGCTCAACGCCAGCCATCAGGCCATGGCCTACTTCGGCTACCTCATGGGGCACCGGTACGCCCACGAGGCATCCACGGACCCGCTCATCGTGAACCTGCTCACCTCCTGGATGCGCGACGAAGCAGCGCCGACTCTCGAGCCGGTTCCGGGCGTGGATGTCGACGAATACCAGCAGAGCCTCATGGAGCGATTCGCGAACCCCTACGTGCGCGACACGCTTCTGCGCCTGGCGACAGACGCCTCGGATCGCATTCCGAAGTTCGTCCTCCCGGTCGTGCAGGACCGCCTCGCCTCGCGGGACAGCGCAGAGTTGGGAGCGGCGATCGTGGCCAGCTGGGCCGCGTTCGCGCGCGGGGTGGACGAGGCGGGCGAGATCATCCCGCTGATCGATCGACAGTCCGACGCCGTGGCCAGAGCCGTTGCGCGCCAGACCGAGGCCGACCCGATCGGGTTCCTGCGCGACCCCGCGATGTTCGGCGATCTCGCCGAGAACCCCGAATTCGCGGAGGCGTTCGCACGCATCTACAGCGATATCCGTTCGCGCGGCAGTCGCGCGGCACTAGAGACCCTTGTCGGTGCCCCTTCGCATCGCAAGTAGAAAGGAAAGCCATGTTCGCCACAGCAACGAAGCAGCGATCGCGGTTCATCCGAACCGCGGCCATCGCGACCGCAACCGCAGCCACTCTCGCGCTTGCGGCATGTTCGGGAACTCCGGCCAAGAGTTCCGACTCCACCACACTCACCATCGCGACGACGAGCACTCCCCAGAGCCTCGACCCGGCGAAGGCCGGGAACGGCATCCCGCTCGTGTGGTACATGAATCTCGGATACGGCTCGCTCATCCAGCGCGACGTCGACGGGACGGCGAAGCCCGGCCTCGCCACGAAGTGGGGGTACTCCTCCGATCGTCTGACCTTCACGATGTCGCTGAGAAAAGGGGTGAAATTCAGCGACGGGACCGCAATGACCGCCGACACGGTGGCGGCCTCGCTCAACCGGTACCTCAAGGAAGGTCAGTTCGCCGCCACCTATCTGGCTGACGTGGCCTCCATCGCGGCATCCGGTCCGCTGGAGGTCACCGTCAAGCTGAGCGCCCCGAACCCCAACCTGCCCTACGGCTTCGACCAGGGGGGCATCGCCGGAGACATCGTGGCGCCCGCCGGGCTCGCCGACACGAAGAAGCTCGGCACGGCCACCTTCGGCGCCGGGCCCTACATGCTCGACTCCAAGGCGACGATCACCAATTCCTCGTATGTGTTCGTCAAGAACCCCTACTACTACGACAAGGCCGAACAGCACTACGGAAAGATCGTCGTGAAGGTCATCGCCGATCAGAACTCGGTGCTCTCGGCGGTGCGATCCGGCCAGGTGCAGGTCGCCCAGGGGTCGTCGGGAAATGCCGCTGCAGCCAAGTCGGCCGGATTGAACGTGACCACCGGGCTGTCGGGGATGGTGGGCATGTACATCGCCGACCTCGATGGCACCATCACTCCCGCGTTCAAAGACGTGCGGGTGCGCCAGGCGCTCAACTACGCCCTCGACCGCAAAGCGATCACGAAATCCGTCTACGGCGAGTTCGGCACTCCGACCGCGCAGGTGGTGCCCAAGGGCACTGCCGGCTACCTCGCCTCGCTCGAGAACGTCTATCCCTACAACCCCGCGAAGGCGAAGCAACTCCTGAAGGACGCCGGATACCCCGACGGCTTCAGCTTCGATCTGGCCGAGCAGCCGGGCACCGACAACGGCGACCTGCTCGCGCAGGCGATGGCAGCGCAGTGGAAGGAGATCGGGGTCACGGCCAACCTCAAGACCTACCCCTCGTTCAACGACTACGTCGGCGCAGCTTTCGGCAAGCAGGTTCCGGCGACGACGCTCACGTTCAACTACTCGACGCAGTTGACCGACACCTCCCAGCTCATCACCAACCCGGCGACCTACAACTTCCTGGGCTTCACTGACGAGAAGGCCAACGCGCTTGCGGCGGAACAGCGGAAGTACGACATCGACAGCGCCGAGGGGAAGAAAGCCGCGGAGAACTCGGAGACCTACATCGTCAAGAACGCCTTCCTGACGCCGGTCGCAGCCACGAGCGCGCTGCTCTTCTCCTCGAAGAAGGTGACGGGACTGAACTTCACCTCCTACCCGTGGCCGGACCCGACCAACTGGAAGCCGACCAACTGATCCACGGCGCCGGGGGGGGCCCCCCGGCCCCCCCGCCCCCCCCCCCCCCCCCCACCCCCACCCCCCCCGCCGCCCCCACACCGACAACCAAACCAACCCCCCCCCACACC
>CBIHRK010000005.1:0-260534 GCA_966212465.1 uncultured Lacisediminihabitans sp. | reverse complement strand
CTCCGGGTCGCGCCCGCCCGCCCCGCCGCCCCGCCCCCCCCCCCCCCCCCCCTCCGTCCGGGGGGGGGGCCCCCCCCCCCCCCGGGCCCGGCGCCCCCCCCCCCCCCCCCCCCTCGGGTGAAGCAGGTGCTACTTGAGGACCTTGGTCACCGTGCCGGCGCCGACGGTGCGGCCACCCTCGCGGATTGCGAAGCTGAGGCCCTCCTCCATGGCGATCGGCTGGATGAGCTCGACGGTCATCTCCGTGGTGTCGCCGGGCATGACCATCTCGGTGCCCTCGGGCAGCGTGATGACGCCGGTGACGTCCGTGGTGCGGAAGTAGAACTGCGGGCGGTAGTTCGCGTAGAACGGGTTGTGACGCCCACCCTCATCCTTGGAGAGGATGTACGCGGTGCCCTCGAACTGGGTGTGCGGCGTGACCGAACCCGGCTTGACGACGACCTGGCCGCGCTCGACGTCCTCGCGCTTGGTGCCGCGGAGCAGCAGACCACAGTTCTCGCCGGCCCACGCCTCGTCGAGCTGCTTGTGGAACATCTCGATACCCGTGACCGTGGTCTTCTGGGTGGGACGGATGCCGACGATCTCGACGTCGGAGTTGATCGCGAGGGTTCCACGCTCGGCGCGGCCCGTCACGACGGTTCCACGACCGGTGATCGTGAAGACGTCCTCGATCGGCATGAGGAACGGCTTGTCCTTGTCGCGCACCGGGTCCGGAACGGACTCGTCGACGGCCTCCATGAGGTCGACGATGGACTGGGTCCACTTCTCGTCACCCTCGAGGGCCTTCAGCGCCGAGACGCGGACGACGGGGGCGTTGTCGCCGTCGAAGTCCTGGCTCGAGAGCAGCTCGCGGACCTCGAGCTCGACGAGCTCCAGGATCTCCTCGTCGTCGACCGCGTCGGACTTGTTCAGCGCGACGAGCAGGTACGGCACGCCGACCTGCTTGGCGAGCAGCACGTGCTCACGGGTCTGCGCCATCGGGCCGTCGGTGGCCGCGACCACGAGGATCGCGCCGTCCATCTGCGCCGCACCGGTGATCATGTTCTTGATGTAGTCGGCGTGGCCGGGGGCGTCGACGTGCGCGTAGTGGCGCTTCGGCGTCTCGTACTCCACGTGGGAGATGTTGATCGTGATACCACGCTGGCGCTCTTCGGGAGCGGAGTCGATCGACGCGAAGTCGCGCTGCACGTTCGTCTTCGACGGGTACTTGTCAGCAAGCACCTTCGAGATCGCGGCCGTGAGCGTGGTCTTGCCGTGGTCGACGTGACCGATGGTTCCGATGTTGACGTGCGGCTTCGACCGCTCGAACTTGGCCTTAGCCACAGTGGTCCTCCTCAGGACGTTCGTTTAGTGCATCCGGAAGCTTTGACACTGCCGGATGCTCTGGTGGGGTGTGTAGTTATGTTACTGCCGGATCGAGTGCGTTCGCCGGGAGTGATCCTCCCGGCCAGCATCACTCGCCCTTGTTCTTCTGGACGATCTCCTCGGCCACCGCGCGCGGCACCTCAGAGTAGCTGTCGAAGGTCATGGAGTACACCGCGCGACCCGAGGTCTTCGAGCGCAGGTCGCCGACGTATCCGAACATCTCGGACAGCGGGACCTTCGCGGTGACGACCTTGACGCCGGTGGCGTCCTCCATGGACTGGATCTGCCCGCGGCGCGAGTTCAGGTCGCCGATGACGTCGCCCATGTACTCCTCGGGCGTGCGCACCTCGACGGCCATCAGCGGCTCGAGCAGCACGGGCTGCGCCTTGCGGGCAGCCTCCTTGTACGCCATCGAACCGGCGATCTTGAACGCCATCTCCGACGAGTCGACGTCGTGCGACGCGCCATCGAGCAGGATCGCCTTCACACCCACGGTGGGGTAGCCGGCGAGGACGCCGACCTGCATGGCGTCCTGGATGCCGTGGTCCACCGACGGGATGTACTCGCGCGGGATGCGACCACCCGAGACGGCGTTGACGAACTCGTACGTCTTCTCGGCGGTGACTTCCAGCGGCTCGAGCGAGATCTGGACCTTGGCGAACTGACCCGATCCACCCGTCTGCTTCTTGTGGGTGTAGTCGTACTTCTCGACGGTCCTGCGGATCGTCTCGCGGTACGCGACCTGCGGCTTGCCCACGTTCGCCTCGACGCCGAACTCGCGCTTCATGCGGTCGACGAGGATGTCGAGGTGGAGCTCGCCCATGCCGGCGATGATCGTCTGGCCGGTGTCGATGTCCTGCTCGACGCGGAACGTCGGGTCCTCTTCGGCCAGCTTCTGGATCGCGGTGCCCAGCTTCTCCTGGTCGGCCTTCGTCTTGGGCTCGATGGCGACCTGGATGACCGGCTCCGGGAACGTCATCGACTCGAGGACGACCTGGTTGTTCGGGTCGGAGAGCGTGTCGCCCGTGGTCGTGTCCTTGAGGCCGATGACCGCGTAGATGTGACCGGCGGTGACCGAGTCGACCGGGTTCTCCTTGTTGGAGTGCATCTGGAAGATCTTGCCGATGCGCTCCTTCTTGCCCTTGGTCGAGTTCATGACCTGTCCGCCGGAGGCGAGCTCGCCCGAGTAGACGCGGATGTAGGTGAGACGCCCGAAGAACGGGTGCACGGCGACCTTGAACGCCAGGGCCGCGAAGGGGTCCTTCGGGTCCGGGTGGCGCTCGACGACCTTCTCCTCGTCGCGGATGTCGTGGCCCTCGGTCGCCGGAACGTCGAGCGGGCTCGGCAGGTAGTCGACCACCGCGTCCAGCATCGGCTGCACGCCGCGGTTCTTGAACGCCGAACCGCAGAGCACCGGGTAGAGCTGGCTCGTCACGGTGAGGTGACGGATGGCCTTCTTGATCTCGGCGACGCTGAAGTCGGTGTCGCCCTCGAGGTAGCGCTCGAGCAGAGCGTCGTCCGACTCGGCGACGGTCTCGATGAGGGCCGCCCGGTACTCGTTGGCCTTCTCGACCAGGTCGGCCGGGATCTCCTCGATGGTGTACTTGGCGCCCATCTCGACGTCACCCTTCGAGTCGCCGCGCCACGTGAGCGCACGCATCTCGACCAGGTCGACGACACCCTCGAAGGTGTTCTCGAATCCGATGGGGAGCTGGATGACCAGCGGCTTGGCGCCGAGGCGCTTCACGATGGTGTCGACGGTGAAGTAGAAGTCCGCACCGAGCTTGTCCATCTTGTTGACGAAGCAGATGCGCGGCACGTCGTACTTGTCGGCCTGACGCCACACGGTCTCGGACTGGGGCTCCACGCCCTCCTTGCCGTCGAAGACGGCGACGGCACCGTCGAGCACGCGGAGCGAGCGCTCCACCTCGACGGTGAAGTCGACGTGACCGGGGGTGTCGATGATGTTGATCTGGTTCTTGTTCCAGAAGCACGTCGTCGCCGCGGACGTGATCGTGATGCCGCGCTCCTGCTCCTGCGCCATCCAGTCCATGGTCGCGGCGCCGTCGTGGACCTCGCCGATCTTGTGGGTGATGCCCGTGTAGAACAAGATGCGCTCGGTGGTCGTTGTCTTGCCGGCATCGATGTGCGCCATGATGCCGATGTTGCGGACCTTGTTCAGGTCGGTGAGCACGTCTTGTGCCACGGGGGTTCCTTACTTCTGGATATGTGAGCGATTAAAGTTGCACGTCGGTCACTGCGCTCCGAGAAGGAGCGCAGCCGTTTGCCGGGAGGCCGGAGACGGCCTCCCGCTATCGCCTACCAGCGATAGTGCGCAAACGCCTTGTTCGACTCGGCCATCTTGTGAGTGTCCTCACGACGCTTCACCGCGGCGCCGAGACCGTTCGACGCGTCGAGGATCTCGTTGGTGAGACGCTCGGTCATGGTCTTCTCGCGACGCGCCTTCGCGTAGGTCGTGAGCCAGCGCAGCGCGAGAGTGTTCGCACGGTGCGGCTTGACCTCGACGGGCACCTGATAGGTCGAGCCACCGACACGGCGGCTCTTGACCTCGATGGTGGGGCGCACGTTGTCGAGCGCCTTCTTGAGGGTGACGACGGCATCCGCGCCGTTCTTGGCGGAGACGCCTTCGAGAGCGTCGTAGACGATCTTCTCGGCGAGGCCCTTCTTGCCGTCGAGAAGGATCTTGTTCACGAGCTGGCTGACGATGGGCGCGCCGTAAACCGGGTCGGCGACGACGGGGCGCTTGGGTGCTGGTCCTTTACGAGGCATTACTTCTTGTCCATTTTCGCTCCGTAGCGGCTGCGAGCCTGCTTGCGATTCTTCACGGCCTGGGTGTCGAGCGCTCCGCGCACGATCTTGTAGCGCACACCGGGGAGGTCCTTCACACGACCGCCACGCACGAGCACCATCGAGTGCTCCTGCAGGTTGTGGCCCTCGCCGGGGATGTAGGCGGTGACCTCGGTGCCGTTGCTGAGCTTCACACGAGCGACCTTGCGCAGAGCCGAGTTCGGCTTCTTCGGGGTGGTCGTGTAGACGCGGGTGCAGACGCCGCGCTGCTGCGGGTTGCCCTTGAGGGCGGGCGCCTTGGTCTTGACGACCTTGGCTGTGCGGCCCTTGCGGACCAGCTGCTGAATGGTGGGCACTACATACTCCTTGTATTTACTGCACGGTGACAGTTGGTTCTTGTTTTGCACCAAACGCGATCTCACGCTGAGAACTGAGTGGTATGCCGTGGGGGCTGACCGTCATTCCGACGGTCAAACCCAGCGTCGTCGTATGGTTGCTGCCTGCGCATGGCCATCCCGAAGGCATGCCATGAGCGCACGACAGAGCGCACACCCGATCAATGTTACTTGCCGTTACCCGGGCGGTCAAATGGATGCCGCCCCGTCCGCGCACAGCGAAAGGGCCGACCCCCGAGGGGATCGGCCCTGTCAGCTCAGCTCGAACGGGGTCAGCCGCCGATGCCCTTCGCGAGCTGGCTGTCCACGTTCTGCAGCGCGTCGGCCGCCTTGCGGAGGAACTGCTGCATGCCGTCGAGACCGTTGACCGCGTCGCCGGTGCCCTTGGTGAACTGGTCGTACGAGTCGCGGAAGGCGCCGGACGCCTCGTCGGTGATGAAGCCGCTTCCGGTGAGCTGGTGCACCAGGCTCTGCAGCTCGTGGAGCTTCGAGGTCAGGTCGTCCTTGCCCGCGCTGAGACGATTCGCGGCATCGGTCATTTCGGCATAGGTGACGTTCACGTTCGCCATGATGTGTTGCTCCTTCGTTTTTCCTTTGGGGCCAACCCCCACAGGCCGACCAACTGTTTACAACCTATCCACGGCCTCACGACCGGGGAATGGGCAGCGCTCCCCATGCGCGGATCACGCGTAGGACTCCCCCGTGCCGAGGCTCTCGCCGGCACGCCAGTACTGCAGCGACGCGACGACGCCGAGCACGACGAGCACGATGCCTCCCACCGCGACCGCGATGACGAGGGGAAGATGGGATGCCAGGGCGGCGGCATCGCCGTCGGGGCCGATATCCGTGGCGATGAAGGTGGGGCAGATGGCCAGCAGCACGCCGCCGAACCCCACCAGCCACAGGTCGAAGCGCCAGCGGTAGTCGACGAAGCGCCAGAACCGCCTGCCCGGGCCGCCGTCGGCGGGGCGGCCCGAGGCGATCGCGCGCCGGTAGCCCCTCTTCTTGACCAGCGAGCCGGCCGCGGCGAACACGATGCCGAGACCGATCGTGCCGTAGATGGTCCAGAAGCCGCCGAAGTCGTAGTCGCCGAGGTCGGCGGGCCAGCCTCCGGTGAACCAGGAGGCCATCGGCACGATGAGCAGCGGGAGGCAGACCGCCAGCCCCACCACGACCCAGAGCAGGTGCCAGCCCGTTCCGAGCACGGTGAACCGGGAGACGTTGCTGGCGCTCGGCAGCAGCGTGTTCGGGGGCGTGCGGTTGCGGCCGATGCTGCCGCGGCGCAGCTGCTCCCCCAGGATCAGGCAGCACATGGCGAAGAGCAGCACGACGCCGGGCGCCGCGCTCATACCGACGCCGGCGATTCCCTGCAGCGAGTCGGCCGTGGAGTAGTCGCCCGAGGCCGCCGCGGCGGATGCCGCCGTCATCAGCAGCGCGCCGACACCCAGGAACACGACCGCGAGCGCGGCGAGCGCCGCCCCCACCACGGAGAGCACCCGCCCGAATGCATGATTCGATCGGGCCACCCGGGCGCGCCGGGCCTCGTCGTCTTCCGTCATGCGGGCAGCGGCGCCTTCCAGGTCAGCGAATCGACCATCGCGTCGAAGAGCAGTCCGTACAGCTCGACGTCGGCGGCCATGGGTGCGGAGACGATGAGGTCGAGCAGTCCGCGGCCCGAAGGATAGGGGATCCAGAACTCGGCGTCGAAGGCGGGCGTCTCGGTGTCGCCGATCCTGCGGGTCTCGCCCGCCATGACCCGGGCGACCGGCCCCATGCGGTGCTGCACGACCGAGGCTCGCGGATACGCGGCCGCGAGGGCCGCCTCGAGATCGTCGAGGGGCGCGGCCCCCGCGGCGGCGGGCCAGGGCACGTCGGTCGCCACGAGAGCGGCCGGGAACGGGACGCCGGGCAGGATCTCCATCGAGAGGTAGAGGGCGTGGGCCCCGCCGTCGCGTGCGCTCTTCGCGGTGCCGATCAGCTCCTGCGCGACCATGCGCCGCGTCCGGGCCAGCCGGTCGGCGCGGCCGACACGGCCCCGCACGATGCGGTTCACCCGCGCCTCGATCTGCTCGTCGCTCTGGAAGGGGATGAGCTCCCACGCGCCGGGGAAGATCATCGTGTATTCGCCGGTCGGCGCGGTGACGGATCGGGTATCGCTCACGACAGCTGCACCTCGAGGGTCGCGGCGACATCCTGGGTCTGCTGCACCATGTTGGTGAAGATGCCGAGGTTCTCGGCCGAGAAGACGAACTGCACGAAATCGCTCGAGCCGGGCGGGAACACGCCGATCACGGTGCGCTCCTCGAGCACGGCACCGTTCTCGTCCCCCGTCTCGTGGGCGATGAGGTTGTACGAGCCGACGAGCTCGCCCGCGGGCACCTCGGAACGCCAGGTCTGCACCGAGTAGTAGTTCTGTTCGCCCTCGTTGCGGGAGGCGGCATCCGCCAGGAAGCGCTCGAACGCGTCGGGGTCGCCGGCGAGGGATCGCGGGGTCAGCTCGAAGACCATCGCGGCGCCGGCGCGACCCGTCTCCGGGTACGGCACCCAGACCGCGGCGGTCATCAGCCTGTCCTCGAGTCCCGCGATCCGGTCGTGGGCCAGGGCCAGCTCTGCGGCAAGGGATGCGCGGGCGGTCTCGTCATCCGTGAGCGAGCCGGCGAGCTCGGATGACCACGCCGCTCCATCGCCCGCGAGCGGCATGGCGTGCCACTCCGGCGTCAGGCCGACGGCGAAGTCGCCGATCCCCCGCAGTCCGCTGGTCTCCACGGCGCCCTCCCCCGTCAATCGCTGGTGCCCTTGGTGGCAATGTCGTAGACCTGACGCCCGGTCTCCCCGATGGACTTTCCGGCGTCGTACAGGTCACCGTACTTGCCTTCGAGATAATTACCAGGGTTCGACAGGTGGTCGAGGTCGACGTGGTCCATGATCTCGTGAGCCTGGTACAGCGTGATGACGCCCGCGTTGACCGCGGTGGGCAGGTCGACCAGGCTGTGGTCCTTCGCCGCCATCTTGTAGAAGGAGAGCAGGTCGGAGTTGATGCCGGCCGCGCCCTTGAGGTCGAGGCGAAGCCCCGGGAAGCCCTCCTTGGCCGCGGCCTTCAGGCACTCGGAGAACGACTTGGACCCGTTCTTGAACTCCGCCATCAGCTTCGCCGCCGCCTCGTCTCGCACGAAGGGCGAGGTGAAGACGTCCGAGAGGGGCTTCTCGAGCTGCTTGGTCGCCTTCGCGATGTCCATGAACTCCTCGCTGTGCCGGCCGACCCCCTGCAGCTTGGCGAGATCGCGGGCGTCGGTGAGGCCGGACTTCACGACGGTCAGTGCCTTGAGGTTCTTGGCGGCGACCTCGAAGATCTTGCCGCCGAAGATGGTGAGCACGGCGCCGGCGGCGGCGAACGCGACATCCCACCAGGAGCCCTCGCCGTTGATCGCCTTGACGATGGACTCGACCAGGTCGATCACCGCGCCGATCGCCGCCAGGATCAGCAGGACCTCGCCGAGGATCGGCACCCACGCCAGGAAGATGGCCAGGATTCCGGCGATGTCGCAGATCGTCTTGAGGATCGAGAAGAGCGCGGAGCCCCAGTCGTCCCACCAGCTGTCCTCGAGCCCGTGGTTGTTGTGGTCGACGACGTCGATGATGGCCTGCGCGGCGGTGTGCGCGGCATCCGTCTTGATCTTGAGGGCGGCGCGCCAGGCGTCCTGCGCCGCGCTGAGATCCTGATCGGCGCTCTCGGCGTCCTGCTGGGCCTTCGTGAGCGCGGTCTTCGCATCGGTCGCGTCGGCGCCCGTCGCGTCGTCCGCGTCGGACTTCGCCTTGGTGAGCGCGTGATGCGCGGAGTCGGCCGACGACTGCAGGCTGTTGATCCGCGAGATGGCCGAGTTCGCGTGCTGCTGCGCGGTGCGCAGGTGCGACGAGTAGGTGAGCAGCGCGCTCGCGGTGACGGAGTAGCGGTCGTGGGCCTTCTCGATGTCCTTCGCGACGTCGTCCGAGGAGTCCTTGAGCTTCTCGGTCGCCTGGCTCTTCATGTCGTCCACGTCGTGGATCTTGCGCAGGGTGGTCACCGAACGGGCGATCGCCTCCGCGATGTCGGCATAGTGGTTGGCCTTCTGCTGGAGAAGATCCGGGTCGCCCTGCAGCGGCTGGTATTCGTGGTCGCTCACTGTCGTCTGCCCCTCATCACGTCGTCGGTCAGTTGGCGCGCGGCGTTCGGCCGCCGCCCGAGCTCGGCGCAGGCGTGGGCGCCTCGAGAGCCTTGGCGAGACCGGCATCCACCTGGGTGAAGCCGTCGGAGATCGCCTCGATCTGCTTCTGCAGGTTCTGCACGTTCTCGGTCATGCTCTTGCGCTTGTCGTTCCATTTGTGGGCGAAGTCGCGCACGTGCCCGTGCAGCTCGTCGCTGCCGGTCGCGTCGGCGACGTCATCGCTGAAGTCGTCCGCGTTCGTGAACTCCTTGACGACGGCGTCGAGGTCGTTCTTCAACTGCGTGAGCGCCTCGAGGTCGAGCTTCAGGTCGGCCATCGCGATATCCCCCTTCTTCTTCTCGCTTCACCGTACCGGCGCCTCCCAGCGCCGGCGATGGGGAGCGGTCCCCATGATCGGTCGGTCACTCGTCGACGAGCGGCAGCTGCACCCGGGCGAACGCGCCCTTCGCGATGTAGACGCCCCGGCCGGGCGGGAACTCCGAGCGTCCCATGCGCGGCAGCACCGTCTTGAGCAGGATGTCGCCCTCGACCGAATCCGGCTGCAGCAGGAGACCCCGCCTGCCGTTCTTGATCTCGCTGAGCAGCGGCCACGACGACCCCCAGGCCGAGGTCTCGGCCTCGGCGATGAGCAGGTGGTCGCTGCGCCGGATCGCGCGGATGAGCTCCACGATCGACACGTCAGCGCTCGACTGCAGGTAGTCGCCGATCGCCTCCACCACCACCACGATGCGACCCTCGGTCTCGGGGTCGGTCACCGCGGCGGTCAGATCCTTGGCCAGGGCTCCGGCCTGCTCGACGGTCGTCGCGGTGTCCGTCCAGGGCAGGGCGCGCGACATCGGGGAGCGCGGATTGCCGATGTAGTACAGCCGCGCCTCCGGGTCGAACCGGCGCATCGACTCGCCCAGCCAGCGCAGCGCCGTGCTGCGGCCGCTGGCGGGCGGGCCGGCGAGCAGGAAGGTGCCGCTGGGGTCGAACCCGAGGGGCCCGAGGTCGATGTCGCCGATTCCGAGCACCGGCTCGCCGCCGGCCGACGCGGGCAGCTCGGTCGCCGGGTACTCCTTCGGCAGCGACCCGATGCCGGGCACCGCGGTCACCCCGGCCCGCGTCATCGCCTCGGCCAGGGCGCGGGTCGCCTTGGCCTGGTCCTGCACCGCGGACGAGCCGCCGAGGATGGCGATCTGCACCTCGTAGCCGTCCACGATCGCGCGCCCGGCGGGCGACTTGGGGCCGAGGATGTCGGCGGGCGCGTCGAGCATGGCGTAGCCGTCATCCGCCAGCCGCAGCACCACCTTGCGCTGCACGCTCGCGCTCACCGAGGTGGGCACGGCGCCCGCGCGATCGGCGGTGAACGCCACGTGCATGCCGAGCGGGCGACCGCCGGCCAGGATGTCGCGGAACACCTCGTACCACTGCGAGCGCCCGGCCGGCACCTCGAAGTCGTCGCGGAAGCTCGGGAACCCGTCGATGAGGAGCAGGATTCGCGGCTCGTCCGGCTGGTTCGTGATTCTGCGGTACTCGACGATGCTGGATGCCTCGGCCTCCGCATAGGCGGGCCCGCGGCGCTCGAACTCGCCCTGCAGCATGCGGAAGAGGCGCACGATCCGCTCGGAGTCGTCGCCGGGGATCACCGAGCCCACGTGCGGCAGGGATTCCAGCATCCGCAGGCCGCCGGAACCGAAGTCGAGCGCGTACACGCGCACCGGGCCGCCGCGCGGGGTGATGGCCGCGGCGCAGGCGAGGGTGCGCAGCACCGCAGACTTGCCGGAGCCGCCGGTGCCGAAGATGGAGATGTTGCCGTCGGCATCCGGGGTGAAGTACACCGGCACCTGCTGCTGCTGTTCGGCGACGTCGGCCACGCCGAGCACGAGCTGCGCGTCGGTGCGCTGCGGCATGCGCCCCAGGTCGTAGACGGGCGACAGCTCGTCGAGCCACGGCCGCCTCGGCGACGGGATGGAGGCGGCTCGCGCCGCCGTGACGATGGTGGCCACCAGGCGCTTCTGGTCGTTGGGGCCGAGGTTCTCGCTCTCGTCGACGGCGCCGGCCGCCGCATCCTCCCAGCGGTTCTCGCCGCCGAACCGAAGCTCCGCCACCTCGATGTCGGGCACGTCGGGTTCGCGGCTCGTCCAGCCGCCCGCATACCCGGACTGGAACTGGGCGAGCCGGCCCGGCCCCGTCTTGGCGACGCCGCGGCCGGGGATCGCGGGGTCGAAGTGGGCGGCATCCTTGATGCCGATCACGTCCTGGCTGTCGGATTCGTCGGCCATGCGCAGGGCGATCCTGAGGTTGGTGTTCGCCCGCAGGTTGTCTTTGATCACGCCGGCCGGGCGCTGCGTCGCCATGATGAGGTGGATGCCGAGGGAACGACCGCGCTGCGCGATGTCGACCACCCCGTCCACGAACTCCGGCACCTCGCCGACCAGCGCGGCGAACTCGTCGATCACGAGCACGAGCGCCGGCGGGCTCTCGGGGTCGCCGCGCTTCTCGAGCTCGAGCAGATCCTTGGCCTTCTTGCGGTTGAGCAGATGCTCGCGGTAGTGAAGTTCGGCGCGCAGGCTGGTGAGCGCGCGGCGCACGAGGTGCGGGCTGAGGTCGGTGACGAGGCCCACGCAGTGCGGCAGGCTCACGCACTCGGCGAAGGCCGAGCCGCCCTTGTAGTCGACGAACAGGAAGGTCACCCGGTCGGGGCTGTACTCGGCCGCCATGCCGAGCACCCAGGCCTGCAGGAACTCGCTCTTGCCCGCGCCGGTCGTGCCGCCCACCAGGGCGTGCGGGCCCTGAGCCCGCAGGTCGAGGTGCATGGCGTCGATGCCGCCGGACCCGATCACCGCGCGGAGCCGCCCGGCCCGCCTCTGCACGAGCGGGGCGCCGGGGCGCCGGTCGTGGATGGACGCGTTCTGACGCCAGCGGTCGATGACCGCGTCGCTCGACTCCATCATGTCGTGACCGAGCAGGGTCACCAGCGAGATCGACCGCGGGAGGTCGCTCGAGTCGGCGACGAGCGCGCCCGCGTCGACCACCGGGGCCATCCGCCGGGCGAAATCGAGGGCGGTGGCCGAGTCCACCTGCTCCGTGGCGACATCGGTGATGGTCTCGCCGAGGCGCACGAGGCCGACGGATGCCAGCTCCGACACCCCGTCGAGGTGCAGGTAGGTTCGGCACACGGCGGGGAGCGCCGTGACGTCGTCCGCGATCCAGACCGCGAAGACGCCGGCATCCGCCGCCTGCTCGGCCAGCTGAACGAGCCGGGCGCGGTCCACGGCGACGTCGTCGGAGATGACGACGATCACCGCGGGCACCGGCGAGGGCGTGCCGGCATCCGCCGACCCCTTCGTCACGTCGGCACCGCGCTCGATGGCGGCGCTCTCCTGCTCCATCGCGCCGCGGCGCTGGGCGCCCTCGGCGTCGAGTCGTTCGGCGACGAGGCCCTCGAGCGCCGAGAGCAGCTGGGCTCCGGATGCCGCGCTGTCGGCCAGGTGGCTGCCCTCGATGGGGCTCTGCGGTGACGAGGTGTGCGGCATCCACTTCAGCCACTCCAACTCGCGGGACCAGCGAGGGGACACCAGCGCGGCCACCACCAGCTCGGCCGGCGAGTGCAGGGCGGTGAGCTGCACCAGCACGGAGTTGACCGAGCCGGCCGCCGCGGTCGACGGCCCGGCGATGCCCAGCGCACCGGACTCGTAGAGGTTGTCGAGGATGGGCACGCCGGCGATCGAACGATTCTCCTCGACCACCCTGTCGAGCCGCTCCTGGTATTCGGGGAGCATGTCGTTGCCACCGGGGGCTGCGACCACGTTCCGCGAGTTCATGGTGCCGATGCCGAGCCGCACGTTGAGGAACGACCAGTGCTCGGGGCGGCGCGTCCAGAGCAGCGGCCCCCGCCGGACGGCCTCGTCGAGCGCCGCCGCGGTCGACGGCGACTCGCGGAGCCGGAGGTCGATTTCGTTGACCCGCTCCTGCTGGAGCTGCTCGGTGAGCGAGGAGAGATGCGTGTCGAAGCGGGCGATGGACTTGGCCATCTTGTTCTTCTCGCGGCGCTTGCCGGTGAAGAAGTTGCCGAGGAGCATGATCGGGGACATGAAGATGAAGAGCAGCGAGGTGGGGTTGCGCGTGAAGATGAACATCGCGCCGCCCATGAGGAACGGGGCGATCATCGCCAGAAGCGGGAACGGAGCGTCCTGCGGCTCGCCCGGGACCGCGGGCGCCGCGAACTGCCTGCCGCGGTAGCGCTTCTCCACCTTCGGCGAGCGATTGAAGAAGATCGGCCCCGCCTTCGGGGCGATGCCGCCGAGGCCGGCAGTCTCCGCCACCGTCACCCGGAGCTCGGTGTCGCCCACCAGCAGGGTCTCCGCCCTGTGCACCGTGAGTCGTGGCACGAGGCCGCCGTCGACCACCACACCGTTCGCCGAACCGAGGTCGACGACCTCCACAGCGTTCGACACGTCGAACCGCACGTGCCGCTTCGAGACGAGCGGGTCGCTCAGCACGATGTCGCATCCCGGCTCGCGGCCGAGCACCACGCTGCCGCTCTTCAGCGGGAACTCGCGGCCGGCATCCGGGCCCGAGACGACGGTGAGGGTGGCGATCGTGGGGGCGTCGGCCATGTCCGGCGCGGAGTAGAACGTTCCGGCGTCGGCGACGCTCACCGTCGCGCCGCTGCCGATCCACGCCTCGCCGACGGCGGCCTCCGGAGGCAGCAGCAGCGGTTCGGCCTGGCCGGGCAGCGCCGCCCGCAGGGTGAGGGTGCGCCCTTCGCCCGGCACGGATGCCTGGCGCCGGGGATCGAGTCGGGCGATCGTCGACGCGACATCCGAGATGCTCGCGGCCGCGTCGGCCGTGACGACGATGTCGTCAGAACCCCCCGACGGCCTCTGCAGCGAAAGCTTGAGACGCACCTGATCCCTTTCGGCCGCGGGCTCCCCGAAGCCGCGGCACGGTCAAGTATAGAGAGGACTACTCGCGTGGGTCGTGCGGCGGGGGAATGCGGCGCACCAGCGGCGCGACGAGCACCAGAAGCCCGGCGAGCACCGCCGCGGACGGCACGAAGGGGCCGGTCACGCGTGCGGCGAAGAAGAGCAGGCCGGCCGCGGCATCCACGCGATCGACGGCGAGAGCGGATGCCGCGACCAACGGAGCCCCCGCGTACACGGCCACCGCGCTCACCGTGGCCGGCAGCCAGGCGAGCCGAGGGCGCCGGTCGCGCAGGCGCAGCAGCACGGCGACGAGCACCACCAGCGTGGCCGTGGCGGGGATGACACCGGCGACGACCGGCCCGACGGGCTCGGCGACCACATCCTCACCGGCGAGCAGGCTGATGAATCCCCACACGCAGATGACGAGCGCGAGGTAGAGCACCGCCGTCAGGACGGCGAACAGCACCGCCTGCTGCAGGCCGAGGCGCGGCTCAGGCCGCGGGAGTGGTCTGGGCGTACTCGGCCTGCCTCGCCTCGAGCTCGGCCTCGTGCGCCCGTCGCGCCTCGACGTTGCGCGCCTTGACGCGACGGCCGCGGGCGCTGATGGCCGAGCCGGTCCACATCGCGACCTCGCGGGCGATGAGCCCGGCGGCGATGACCGCGGGAGCACTGAGCGCCGTGGCGTAGTTGCGGCCGATCTTCTCCGCCGAGCCGCTGAAGCCCGAGTGGATCAACAGGCCAGTGCCGACCGATCCGAAGTAGACGAACAGGGCCACGAAGATGCTGCCCAGAATGTACGCCCACCACGCGCCGCGGTTGACGATCAGCACCAGGAGAACGAACCCGACGAGGAAGAAGGCGACCGGGATGTAGAAGTCCTGCCCGGTGATGAAGGCGAACGCGAAGTCCTGGCCGCGAAGGTAGTCGATGATCGCCAGCACCAGTGCGTAGACGGCCGCGAAGATCACGGTGGCCACGAGCGCCATCAGCACGCCGAAACCGCGGTTGCCGCGGTAGCGCGGCGGCACGGGCGCGGCGACGTACACGGTCTGGGCCGCGGGCGCTGCCGCGACCACGCCCTCCGGCACGAGCACCGCGGTGTTGTCGATGTGGGCGGTCTCGGCCGGGGCACCCACCGTCTCGACCGGCTCGTCGATCACGGCTTCGCGGGCGACGGGCGCCGCGACGACGGGCTCGGAGACGGATGCCTGCGGCTCGACCAGCGCCGGCGGCTCTTCGGCCGCGCCGCGCCCCTCGGCGACCACGGGCTCTGCGACCACGGGCTCGGCGGTAGCGGGCTCGGCGACGACCGGCTCGGTGAAGACCACGTCGTCGGCCGCGGGGGGAACCACCTCGCCGTGTGCTGTGGGCGTGGGCTCTGCGGGGGTAACGGGCTTCTCGTCGGTCATGGTGCCATTCCTTTGTGAGGCCTGAGGCCATCCGAACAGGTCACGGGTCACTCTAGCAACGCCTTCCGGCGCAGCACAGGCCCGTGACCTGTTCGCGGAATGGGACTACGGTTTTGCGGTGCCGGTCGGCGTGGGCGTCGGCGTGGGCGTTCCGCTGGGTTTGACCGACACCGTCGACGACGGGGTGGGGGTCGTCGACGGTGCCGGGGTCTGGGTGGGGGTGGGGGTGGTCGAGGTGTTCACCGCGACACCTCCCACCGGGGGCAGCGCGTAGACGTTTCCGTCCAGCTCCCCCACGAATCCTGATCCGTCCTCCATCGCGGTGACGACGAACGTGGAGACGAAGAACAGCCTCTGTCCTGTCTGCAGTGCACCCGAGAAGGCCATGACCGAGTCGTAGCTGCCGCTCACCAGGACCTTCACGGGAATCGCCACGAGGCGCGAACTCGGGCCGGATTCGACCGGCGCCGCGGGCGTCGCAGTCGTGGCGCCGCCGGCCGCCGCACTCGCGCTGGGCGACGGACTCGCGCTCGGGGTCGTCGCTCCGGTCGCCGGTGCGGCGGCCGCCGCGGTCGCCGACGGGGCGACGTACGCCAGAGCCGGATCGATCGTGAGACTGGTCAGCGAGGTGCCCGTCGATCCGCTCAGCGCATTGATCTCCGCGAGGAAGGTGGAGATGTCGGCATCCGCCGGCACCGATCCCTGAAGGTCCGCGAGCTTGGCCTTCAACGGCCCGATGTTGGAGAACTGCTTCTTGAGTGTCACGATTCGCGCCTGGCTCGACGTGTTGGCGACCGCCACCATCTGTGCGGACGATTTGGCGATGCTCACCTGGTCGAGAATCGGCGAGACGCCGATGAACCACCCCATCGCTCCGATTGCGAAGATCGCGCCGATGAGGCCGAGGTTGATCAATCTGTTGCGGTCCATGGTTACTTCGCCACCTTTCCGAAGCGATTCGCAGCGACCGATTTGGCGAGCAGCAGGTCGACGTTGGTGGTGTACACGCCGGGCGTATCGGTCTTCGCGACCACTCCTGGCGTCGCGTTGACCACGCCCTTCACGCTGCCCAGCGAGGCGAGCCATCCCGACAGTGCCGCCTGCGGTCCGTTCGCGGTCACGCTGAGCGTCGCCACGTGCGTGCCGACCAGAGGGTTGCTTTCGGGCGTGTCGGCAGATGCGACATCGAGCTTCGCGGTGAAAGCCTTGATGGAGGTCCCCGCCGGCAGCGTCGCCTGAATGGTCGCGACGTACGGTGCCCACAGGATCTCGCCCTCCGTGGCCAGCGGCTGGACCGTCTTGATGTCATCGAGCTGACCCTGGATGCTCGTCACGGACCCGTACTTCAGCAGCTCCGCGGACAGCGCCGCGGTTTGCGCCTGCTGAGTGGACTGCTCGTTGGTGGCGGAGGCCAGGCTCAGGGATGCGAGTCCGACACCACCCACCGCCAGCACGAGTACGCCGACCAGCACGCCGAGAAGGCGACTGCGGATGCCCTTCGCCTTTCGCGCTTCGTCGACTTCTCCCGGAAGCAGGTGCACCCGAGGGGCGCCGCCGAGCACCAGCGCGTCGCTGACCGTCTTCGGTCGTGTCAGTGTGAGTGTCATGCTGCGCTCCCTAGAGCGAGGCCGAGCGCGACCGTGAGGGCGGAACCCGCACCGTTCGCGATCATCCCGGTGTTGGCCTTCTCGTTGACGGCAAGCGAATCGAGAGGATCACCGATCGTCACCGGGATCCGCGTGTACTCGGCAAGGGCGTGTCCGAAGCCCGGGAGCTGCGCGCCCCCACCCGTCAAGATGATCCGGCTGATCGCGGGAGCCTGGCCTGATCCGGCGAAGTACGTCAGCGTGGTGCGCAGGCTCGTGATGAGCTCGCTCGTCAATTCGAGCATCACGCTCGCCACATTGCGCTCTTCAGGGCGCTGCGACGACGTCGACAGGCCGATCACCCGCTTCATGTTCTCCGCCTGCTCCGGCGACACCGACAGGCGACGAGCCAGCGACGAGGTGAGATCGTCGCCGCCGGACGGGATGATCCGCACGAACTGAGGCACTCCATCAGTGGAGACGACCACCGTAGTGGTGTTGGCACCCACGTCGATGATGGCCGCGGTGCCCCCCGCGTTCCCGCCGCGAAGCAGGATGCGGCTGAGCGCGAACGGGACGAGGTCGACCTCGACCGGATTGAGCCCGGCGAGCTGCACGGCGCTGACGTTGCCCATCACCGCGTCGCGCAGTGCCGCGACCAGAAGCCCGTGGACGACCGGTCCGGCATCCGTGACCGACTCGCTGATCGGGTAGAAGTCGAGCACCGCGTCTTCCGCAGGGAACGGGATCATCTCCTGCACCTGGAACGGCAGCGACTCCCTGATGAGTTTGAGGGACATCTTCGGCACGGTCAGGTTGCGTGCGAAGACGCGCGAGTTGCCGATCCCGAGCACGACGTCCTTGCCCTTGAACCCGCCGTTCGCCCACAGCTGCTTGAGCGCGGTGGCGACCGTCTGCGCTTCGATCACCTCGCCGCGACTGACCGCCCCCGGCGGCAGCGCGATGCTGTGGTGCCGCAGCACCACCGGCTTGCCCTTTGTGGCATTCCCCAGCTCGACGGCCCTGAGGCCGTTCGCGCTGATATCGACGCCGACGATTGTCTTTGCCATTTTCCCCCCCCGATTTTTTCTTTCCTGCTATGCGGCCGTGAGGCCGAAGATCGATAGATACGAACTGAAGATCGCTGCCCCGGCACTCACGCCGAGCCATGCACCCGCGAGCATCCACGGCCCGAACGGAACTCCGGATTTGCGCGTCGCCCGCCGCGTGGCGATGAGGATGACGGCGTAAGCGCCGCCCAGGATGAAGGCGGCGAGCGCCCCCACGGCCAGAGGCCCCCACCCCGCCCATCCGAGATAGATGCCGATGACGCCGGCCAGTTTCACGTCGCCGAAGCCCATGCCCCCCGGGTACGCGAATGCCATGACGAAGTACGCGAGCGTGAGACCCGCCATCGCGACGGCCGCGCGGATCAAACCCGAGTAGTCGCCGGAGAGCACGCTGGCGCCCGCGAACAGCACGAGGGCGACGACGTATGACGGCAGAACGATCACATTCGGGAGCCTGCGGACGTCGAGGTCGATCAGGGCCAGCGCGATGCTGACCGCGGCGAGGTACAGATAGGCGATGAGCACGAGCAGCGTCGAGACCAGGACCGACAGGGTCGGCGCTCCGAGCACCTGCCCGCCGAACAGAAGTCCGACGAGGAAGAAGAGCGCCCCCGTCCCCAGCTCCACCAACGGATACCGGGCCGAGATGCGCGAACCGCAGGTGCGGCACTTGCCCCTCAGCAGGATCCACGAGACGAGCGGGATGTTGTCGTAGGCCTTGATCTCGGTGCCGCAGTCCGTGCAGGCGCTCGGCGGCGACACGATCGATTTTCCGAGCGGAACGCGGTACACCACCACGTTGAGGAAGGATCCGATCAGCACGCCGAACAGGCCGAGGATGGTCGCGAGAAGGAACATCAGTTGAGCTCCTTATATCCGCCGACGGTCGAGTCGCCGTTCGTCGACGGCGCGTTCCACTTCTGGGAGAGGTCGCCCGGGTTGCAGGCGGCGACGGTGATCTTCGACCAGTTGCCGTCCGTATCGCCGGATGCCGCCGTCAGGCAGCGTCCCTTGTAGTCGGTGAACAGATAGCTCTGTGCGTACGTGGCGTCCTTGTTCACGCGAACCCACTGCTGGGCGGCGCTCGGCGTCGAGGGCGAGCATGCCTGGAAGACCGGATAGCCCGGGTTGGTCGGCGCGGTGAGGCAATAGGGCGTCTGGGTGTTGTCCTTGTAATAGACGTAGATGGCCTGCTTGGCGCTGGCCGCTGTGCCGGCCGCCGGTTCCGTGTAATACCACTTGTGGTTCCACAGCAGGTTGACACCGGTACCCGTCGGGTCCTGCTTGCACGGGTACGAGATCATGTACGACGCGCCGATGTTCTCGCCCGTGACGTCTGCGCAGCGCCCGAACTCCTTGTAGTTCACGATCTGATGCGTCTCGTAGCGCGCCGCACCGGCACCCACCGCCGCGGACGGGGCGAAACCGCCGTTGCACCCGTTGTTCACCAGCAGCGTCGCCGCACTCAGCGAACTGCCGGCCGAGTACCCGGTGGCCAGGCAGTAGCTCGAGGGCGCGGTGATCGCCTGGTTCTCGCCGACCCACGAGTTCGACCCGGTCCACGACCAGAGCTGATTCCATCTCGCGGCACTGGTCTTCGGCTGGCAGGCCTGGAGCTTCGCGCTCCCGCTGGGGTCGCCCGGATTGACCGGACCGGTGATGCAGAGCCCCGCCGCCCCGCCCGCGGTGGTGCCCGCCAGTTTGATCTCGTAGTCGGTGTCGTAGATCCACAGCTCGAGTGTGTCATCGGTGCACGATCCGGCGGCGATGAATTTCACAGTGGAGCCCGCCGTGGCCGAGTTGGCGTGCAGGCACCATCCGCGGTTGTAGTCGTAGATACGACCTCCGGGGATGTTCACGTTGGTCACCTGGAACTTGTAGATGGCGGCGATCGAGCGGTTGCCGACGGTGGCGACGGAGAGTCCGGGCACCACCGGTGCGGCGCCGCTCGAGGTCAGCAGGGCGTATCCGGGTGCGGCGGAGAGCGGGCAGGCCAGTTTGTTGGAGGCCAGCCAGGTGGACGACTGCCCGGTCGGATCGGCGGAGTAGTAGGCGATGGCGACGGAGTATTTCACTCCCGACCCCGTGTCCCCGTCGGCGTCTCCGGAAATCGAGCACGGCAGCAGGGAGGGCGAGCCGTACACCTTCTGCGATGCGTCCGGCGCGGCCGCCGCCGACCGCATGACGTTGAGGGCGGCCTGGATGCCGGCCTGCGAGGCGTAGATCGTTCGAGTGCTCTTCTGCGCCATCCCCGCCGGCACCAGCTGACCCAGCACGACGCTCACCAGAAGCAGGGAGATCCCCGCCATGATGATCATGAACATGATCGCGGACAGCATGGCGACACCCTCGTCATCCGCCGCCCGGCGCACGGTGCGGTCGCGAAGTCGCGCGATCACTTCTGCCAGACCGATCATGGTCTCACCGTCCCCGTCCAGCACACCGGCGTGTCGCTGACACCGACGGCATGCGTGCTCGCATTGCTGGGTGATGCCACCGAGTTCCGAGCGACGAAAGTGGTGGAGATGGATGCACCCGACACCGGTGAGTTGCCGGCGTCGACCGTCAGCTTCAGCTGCTGGTAGAGCGAGGCGCCGACGG
The DNA here is from genome assembly GCA_966212465.1 of uncultured Lacisediminihabitans sp. Lineage (GTDB taxonomy): Bacteria > Actinomycetota > Actinomycetes > Actinomycetales > Microbacteriaceae > Lacisediminihabitans. The sequence goes on along the minus strand of CBIHRK010000005.1, from coordinate 240,188 downwards.
CAGCAGACGCGGGGATCAGCTGGAACGGATAGTTGCTTCCGCCGTCGTTCACCACGTTGGTGAGGTTCGTGATCCAGGCGGTCCCGGGCGTCGCGCTCTCGGTCCAGGTCCGAGACTGGATGGTCTGCGTCGACGGCACGAAACGCCATTGCGTGCACATCGCCACCCCGCTCGGCGAGCTCGCTGCCGGGGTACGGAACTCCACGTACTGCGCGCCAGACGGCCCGGCTCCCTGGAAGTTGATGGCATCGGCATAGCGGATCTGACGATCCATCGTCTGGAATACGGAGAGAACCCCACTGGATGTCTGGGCCACGACCTGGGCCTTGTTCGACGCCCTCGTGATTCCGAGAATCGACGAGAGCAGAATCGTGATGAAGATCGAGAAGATGAGCATGGCGATGATCAGCTCCGTGAGAGAGAAGCCGTCATCCGTGCCCTCGTTCTGCACGCGCTCAGCCATGCGAGATCCAGTCGAGATCGACGTTCGGATCGATCAGCGAGGTTGCCGTGTAGGAGCATCCGCTTGCCGAGCACTGGCTGCCTGCCGTCCAGCTCACGACCACGATCACTCGGATCAGATCGGAGTAGCCGGACACGGCAGCCGACGGTGGTGCGAGCGGGTACTGCGGGATGATGCGCGCGCACTCGTTGTTGAGGGTGCCGCCGGCTGCGAGAGAGGTCGACTGGTAGCACGAGCCGATCAGGGTAGTGATCGTGTACGTGGTTCCGCTCTGGCTCGTGGTCGAGGTGATCGGGATCACCGGGTTCTTGGTGAGGTTCGTGACGGTCGAATCGCCGACCGGATAGGTGTTCGCGACACCCGGCTTGCCTGCCATGGCCGTGAACGCGTCCTTGACGTCCTGGATGTACCGGCCCTTGTAGAGCGGGCTCACCCCGGCGACCTCGATCGCCGCACGCGAGTTGATGTCTTCCATCGTTCCGTTGGCGATGGTGACGGCCACCTGGCGTCGTTCCTGGGTCGTCGCTGCGGCGATGCCGCTGATGCACAGGGCGGCGGATGCCGTTGCCACTATGGCGATCAACGAGATGGCGACGACGACCTCGACGAGTGTGAGGCCCTCGTCGCGTGACGCGAGCGGGCGAAGTCGTTCTCTTATGGCTCTCATGAGGTCCCCCCTCCCGATGCCGAGTCAGTGAGTGTCGTGCAGTGTTCGATGCCCACGATGGGGCGGCCGCTACCGGCCGCCCCATGCTGTGGACGAGGTGTTAGTTCGGGCCCGTGATGGTGCCGGTGGTCAGGGTGTAGGTGTGACCGGTGGCCGAGCTGTTGGTGCTGTAGGCGGTGATGACGTAGCTCTTGGTGTCGACGGCTCCGAGAGTGATGTTGGTGTCCGCGCCCTTGGTGAAGCCGTTGTCGGTGAGCTTCTGAAGCGTCAGTCCGGAGTACGAGCCGTTCTGCGTGGTCGCGTACTGCGCCGCCGCGATGGCCGCGTTCGACAGGTCGGACTTGACCGACGCGTCCCACGCGGACTGGCGCTGGTTGAGGAACGCCGGAATGGCGATCGCAGCCAGAATGCCGATGATGATGATGACCACCATCAGCTCGATGAGGGTGAAGCCCTTCTGGCCCTCCCCCTCCTGCAACGCATCGCGACGCTTCGCGATCGCGGTGTTGATCGTCTTGATCATTGAATATTCCTGTCTAATCGTGTTAAAGGACAGGTGGCCCCCATGTAGCTAGCCCCCTCCGGAAAGCATGGCTTCCGCACGGAAGCCGCAGAATCCCGCGAACGGGGGGTTTTGCGGCACGACATGCCCCCAAATCGAGGGTGGCCACTATTCGGGCCGATAACGGCCGAAAGCCGGGGGCCTCGAAAGACCCCCGGCTTCTGCTACCGACCGCTACTCCGTGGTGAAGGCGGTGCCTGCCGTCGGGCCGGTGATGGTGCCCGTGGTGAGCGTGTACAGGTTGCCCGCTCCGCTGTTCTTGTTGTAAGCCGTCATGACGTAGGTGGTCGAGGTGACCGTACCCATCTTGATGACGGTGTCCGAACCAGTGTTCAGACCGTACGTGCTGCGAAGAGCCGACGTGGTCATGCTGGTGTACGTGCCGTTGTTCGCGGTGGCGTACGACGCCGCTGCGATGGCCGCGTTCGACAGGTCGGACTTGACCGACGCGTCCCACGCGGACTGGCGCTGGTTGAGGAACGCCGGAATGGCGATCGCAGCCAGAATGCCGATGATGATGATGACCACCATCAGCTCGATGAGGGTGAAGCCCTTCTGGCCCTCCCCCTCCTGCAACGCATCGCGACGCTTCGCGATCGCGGTGTTGATCGTCTTGATCATTGAAAATTCCTGTCTGATCGTGTTAAAGGACAGGTGGCCCCCATGTGACTAGCCCCCTTCGGGAAAGCATGTCGCCCCGGGTGGGTCAGCAGAATCCCGCGAATGGGGGGTTTTGCCCGCCTGGTCCCCCCCAGAGCGAGGGGGAGGGCGTCACTCGGTGGTGAATGCCGTGCCGGACGTCGGCCCGGTGATGGTCCCGCTAGTGAGAGTGAACATGCTCGTGGCGCCGCTGTTCTTGTTGTACGCCGTCATGACATAGCCATTGGAGGTCACCGTGCCCATCTTGATGACGGTGTCCGAACCGGTGTTCAGACCGTACGTGCTGCGAAGAGCCGACGTGGTCATGCTGGTGTACGACCCGCTCTTCGCGGTGGCGTACGACGCCGCCGCGATGGCCGCGTTAGACAGGTCGGACTTGACCGACGCGTCCCACGCCGACTGACGCTGGTTGAGGAACGCCGGAATGGCGATCGCAGCCAGAATGCCGATGATGATGATGACCACCATCAGCTCGATCAGGGTGAAACCCCTGTCCTCGTCGCGCGCCGCGCGCAGCGATGTATGTATTTTTCTCATTGTTCTTGTTCCTGTCGTAGTTCGGATCAACGCAGGAGCCCCCCATGAAATCAAGCCCCCCGAACACCCTGACTGATTCCCGCCGGCATCGGAATCCCCGTAAACAGGGGGAGTTTTCTGAGAATGCTCACACGAATGCAGCAACCGGGGGCACGCCGAAGAAACCCACGTCATTCGACGAGGGCTCGATCGGGTCCCGCTACTTGATGTGGCTGTAGATGTCGAAGATGGGCATGTAGAGCGCGACGATCATGCCGCCGATGAGCACGCCGATGACGGCGATCATCAACGGCTCGATGAGCGCAGTGAGCTGTTCGGTCATCGCCTCGACCTCCTGGTCGTAGAAGTCGCTGACCTTATGGAGCATGGTCTCGAGCGCGCCTGCATCCTCGCCGACGGAGATCATCTGGGTGACCATCGGCGGGAATACGGTCTCGTTGGCGAGAGGCTCCGCGATCGTGCGACCCTGCCGCACCGACTCCGCGACGTTCTGGAGCGCGTGCTCGATGACCCAGTTGCCCGACGTCGAACCGACGATCTGAAGAGATTTGAGAATCGGGACGCCCGCCCCCATCATGGTGGCCAGATTGCGGGTCAGGCGTGCGACCGCCACCTTCTTCATTAGGGGCCCGAAGACCGGCATCCTGATCTTGATCGGATCGACGAACTGCCGCACCTTCTCGACGTTCTTGTTCCTGCTCCACCAGATCCTGAACGCGATGATCGCGATGACCAGGATGGGGCCGATGTAGACCATGCCGTGCGAGAGCACCACGAGGAACTCGGTGGGCAGAGGCAGTTGTGCGTTGAGCTGCTTGAACATCGTCTCGAAGACCGGGACGATGAAGATCAGCATGGCGATCACCGCCACGACGGCGATGATCAGCACGATCACCGGATAGGTCATCGCCGACTTGATCTTCCCCGTCAGCTTCACTTCGGCCTCGAAGTTCTCGGCGATCGAGAGCAACGAGCCCTCGAGGAAGCCACCGGTCTCACCGGCGCGGATGAGGTTGAGCATGAGCGGAGGGAATTCGTCGGGATGCTTCGCCATGGCGTCCGAGAGCGAGGATCCGGTCTCGACGTCGGTGCGCACGGAGTCGAACACCTTCGCCAGCGCCTTGTTCTCCGTCTGTTCGGAGATGATCGTCAGCGTCTTGATCAGTGAGAGCCCGGACGAGACCATCGTGGCCATCTGTCGCGTGACGACCGCGAGATCCTTGCTCTTCACCTTCTTCTTCAGGAAGCCGATGTTGATCTCGCGGTTCATGCCGGTGGCGCTGTACTCGTCGATCGATATCGGAGCGACTCCCATGGTGCGCAGTCTCGAGACGACGGCCGATTCCGTCGGCGCATCCACGCGGCCCTTCACGATCTTGCCGTCGGTGTCGCGCCCGCGGTAGGCGTACGTGAGCGTCGCAGCCATCACGCGACCTGCCCGTCGCCGTAGTCGATGCCGAACTTGTTGCCACCCGGTGACGGGTCGGCCCTGTGGATGAGGTTCTCCAGGCTGTCGGAATCGTGAGCCTTCTCCCGCGCGGCCTGGTGCGTGATCTGCCCGGCGTTCACCAGATCCGCCAGGTGCTGGTCCATGGTGTGCATGCCCAGCTCGCGTCCCGCCTGCATCGCCGACGGGATCTGGTACGTCTTGCCCTCACGGATGAGGTTGGCGACGGCCGGGGTGGTGACGAGCACCTCGGTGACCACCGCACGGCCCTTGCCCTCCGCGCGCTTGACGAGCGTCTGGCAGACGACGCCCTGCAGGGTGGCGGCGAGCTGCGCCCGCACCTGGCCCTGCTGGTGAGGCGGGAAGACGTCGATCACACGGTCGATGGTCTGCGGGGCATCCTGCGTGTGCAGGGTGGCGAAGACGAGGTGGCCGGTCTCGGCGGCAGTGAGGGCCACCGAGATGGTCTCGAGGTCGCGGAGCTCGCCGATGAGGATCACGTCGGGGTCCTGCCGCAGCACGTGCTTGAGCGCGTTCGCGAAGCTGTGCGTGTCCGCGCCGACCTCGCGCTGGTTGACCAGCGACTTGTGGTTGTTGTGCAGGAACTCGATCGGATCCTCGACGGTCACGATGTGGTCGGCACGCGTGCGGTTCACCAGGTCGACGAGCGCGGCCAGCGTGGTCGACTTGCCGGAACCGGTGGGTCCGGTCACCAGCACGAGCCCGCGGGCCAGCGTGGCGAACCGGGCGATCGTGTCGGGGAGCCCCAGTTCGTCGAGCTTCTTGATGCCGGTGGGAATGAGGCGGAAGGCCGCACCCACGTTGCCGCGCTGCTGATAGATGTTCACGCGGAAGCGGGCGTTCGCCGAGATCGTGTACGCGAGGTCGAGTTCAAGCTCGTTCTCGAACGTCTCGGACTGCAGCGGGTTGAGGATGCTCGTGATCGCCGCGCGCACCTTCTGGCTGTTCCAGGTCTCCGACCCCTCGATCGGGCGCAGCCCGCCGTCGATGCGGATCATCGGCTTGGAGTTGCTGGAGACGTGGAGGTCGGATGCCCCCAGCATCACCACCTCCTGCAGCGCCTTCAGCAGGTCGGGGTCGGCCTTGGCACGGGCGACCTTCGCCGCCTCGTCGTCGTAGGACGGGTCGAACCACTCGACCTCCTCCTCCTTGGCCGCCGTCGGCGCGGAGGAGTCCGGCAGGAAGGTCGGCTCGGGCGAGTAGGTCGGCGTGGGCGAGAAGGTGGGCTCAGGCGAATAGGTCGGCTCAGGCGAATAGGTGGGCTCCGGCGAGTACGTCGGCGTCGCCGAGAAGGCGGCCGGCGACATGGGCGGCTCCGGGGAGAAGGCGGGAGCGGCGAACGCCGGCGCGCTGGGGATCGGCGGCGCGGTGGGCTCGGGCGTGAAGTCGACCGACGGGGGCGCGGCGTGCGAGCCGCGGGGTGCGGGAGCTGCGACATCCGCGTCCAGGTCGAACGCATTCGCCGGCGGCGGGAACGCCCCCGCGGGCGGCGTGAAGACGGGCTCCTGCGCCGGCGGCGGGAACGCGGCGGGCGGCGGGAAGCCGGCCACCGGCGGCACCGGTGCGTCGATGCTGAAGGCGGTCTCGGAGACGGGCGGGTCGAACTGGGTCGCCGACGGCGCCTGCGTTCCGGGCGCCGGGGCGGCGAACCCCGCGGTGGACGGCGTGAAGGAGCCGGGTGCCGGGTACTCCCCCGGAACCGGCTCGAGCAGCGGCGCGTCGGCCGGCGGCACGTAGGCCGAAGGCGGCGGGAACGCCGCACCCGGCTCGGTGACCGGAATCTCGTAAACAGGCTTGCTCATTGCTTTCCCCCCTTGTGGAACGTGCTGTGCGCGGCCCCCCGGCCGCGGGTCGCTCAGGCGACGACCCTGAGGATCTCCTCGATCGAGATGAGACCCATCTGCGCCTTGTACCAGCCGTCCATCCGCAGGGTCTGCATGCCCTGCGAGATGGCCATGCGGCTGATCTCGGCGCTCGACGCCCGCGCCACGGCGAGGCGTTCGATCTCTTCGGTGACGGTCATGACTTCGTGGATCGCGACGCGGCCGCGATAGCCCGTGTTGGAGCACGCGGTGCACCCCACGGGACGGAAGAGCGTGGGCAGCGCCATCGTGCCCGGGTCGAAACCGACGCGCAGGTTGACGAGGTCGCGCGGGTCGGGCTGGTACGCCACCCGGCAGCGGTCGCAGAGCCGGCGCGCGAGACGCTGGGCCACCACCGAGTCGAGTGCGGAACCGACGAGGAACGGCTCGATCTCCATCTCGGTGAGACGGGTGATCGCGCTCGGCGCATCGTTGGTGTGGAGCGTGGAGAGCACGAGGTGACCGGTGAGCGACGCCTCGATGGCGATCTGCGCGGTCTCGTGGTCACGGATCTCACCGAGCAGCACCACATCCGGGTCGGAACGCAGGATGCTGCGCAGCGCGCTCGCGAAGGTGAGGCCCGCCTTGGCGTTGACCTGCACCTGGTTGATGCCTGCCATGCGGTACTCGACCGGGTCCTCGACGGTGATCACGTTGATCTCGGGTCGGGCGACCGCATTGAGGGTCGTGTAGAGCGTGGTGGACTTGCCGGAACCGGTCGGGCCGGTGACGAGGATCATCCCGTACGGCTTCGAGTACGACCGCTTGTAGGCGATCGCGTTGTGCTCCAGCAGGTTCATCTGATCCATGCCGATGGTGGTGTTCGTGTTGTCCAGGATCCGCATGACGACTTTTTCGCCGTAGACCGTGGGCAGCGTCGCGACGCGGAGGTCGATCTGACGGCCGCCGTGCACGACCGACATGCGGCCGTCCTGCGGTTTGCGGCGCTCGGCGATGTCGATGTCGGCCATGATCTTCAGGCGCGAGGTGACGCCGTTCTGGATGTTCTTGGGGGCGCGCTGCATCTCGTGCAGCACGCCGTCGATGCGGTAGCGCACCAGCAGGTCGTGCTCGCCCGGCTCGATGTGGATATCGGATGCACGGTCCTGGATGGCCTGGCTGATCAGCAGGTTGACGAAGCGCACGATGGGCGCGTCATCCTCCAGCGACTCCGACATCGGCACCATGGCCGCGGTGGTGGGCCGGTTCTCCTCCTCGATCGCCGCGGTCAGCTCTCCGAGCTCGCCGTCGGCGCGGATGAAGCGGTTCAGCGCCGCCTTGAGGTCGCCGCGTTCCGCGACGACGGCCTCCACGCGCATCCGGGTCGCGGCACGCACGTCGTCCAGCGCGAACACGTCGCCCGGGTTCGACATCGCGATGATGATGCGGTCGCCGGAGACGCCGATCGGCAGCAGGTCGTGCCGTCGACACAGCTGGGCCGGCACCAGGGCGACGGCGGTGCGGTCGATCGGGTAGTCGACGAGCTCCACGAAGGGCAGACCGGCGAGGGCCGCTCGGGCGGAGGCGAGCTGGGCCTCGGTGATGACGCCCTGGTCGATGAGGTTGATGATCTTGAGCTCGTCGTCGGCGCTGTCACCACTGATCGTGTCGAGTGCCTCGATGGGCATGAGCCCGCGGATGATCAGTATCTCGGCCAGGGTCGACACGATCACGCTCCTTCACACATCTCGGGTACGCCGGAATGCAGGAACGCTCGTCCCCCCCGGACACTCAACGCTATCCCGGCGTGTCGTACCGCACAGCCCCACCTAAGGGGGGTAATGGGCGCTCCGAGGCCGCTCGTTGCGCGGTAGTGGCGGCAGCGGATGCGCGCGGGCGACCACTACTTCGCAACGAAGGGTGCGTTAACGGGAACGGCCCCCCGCTGTGAAGCGAGGGGCCGTTCCTGAGGACCGTTCCTAGTTGTAGGTACCGGGCGTGTAGTCATCCGACGAGAAGCTGTCGAAGTCGACGAAGCTCAGGTCGGACTCGTTGAACACCGAATCATCCGTGAAGATGCGGTTCGGGTAACGCTCGGCCTTCGCCTCCTCGGTCGCCTCGACGGCGACGTTGCGGTACTTCGGCAGGCCCGTCCCGGCGGGGATGAGCTTACCGATGATGACGTTCTCCTTGAGGCCCATCAGCGGGTCGGACTTGCCCTCCATGGCGGCCTGCGTGAGAACACGCGTGGTCTCCTGGAACGACGCAGCCGACAGCCACGACTCGGTCGCGAGGGATGCCTTGGTGATACCCATGACCTCCTGGCGAGCCGACGCCGTCTTCTGGCCCTCGGTGAGAGCAGCGCGGTTGATCTCGTTGTACTTCAGCCGGTCGACCAGCTCGCCGGGCAGCAGGTCGGTGTCGCCGTGGTCGACGACCGTGACCTTGCGCAGCATCTGGCGCACGATGACCTCGATGTGCTTGTCGTGGATCGGCACACCCTGCGAGCGGTACACGCCCTGCACACCGGAGACCAGGTGGATCTGCACGGCGCGGACACCGCGGACTCGAAGGACTTCCTTCGGGTCGACGGCACCGACGTGCAGCTGCTGGCCGAGCTCGACGTGCTGCCCGTCCTCGACGAGGAGGGTCGCGCGCTTGAGCACCGGGTAGGCGATCGGCTCGTCACCGTTGTCGGGGGTCAGGATGAGCTTGCGGCTGCGATCCGTGTCCTCGATGGTGATCTTTCCTGCGGCCTCGGCGATCGGGGACGCACCCTTGGGGGTGCGCGCCTCGAACAGCTCGGTGACGCGGGGCAGACCCTGGGTGATGTCATCCGCGGATGCCACACCACCGGTGTGGAAGGTGCGCATGGTCAGCTGCGTGCCGGGCTCACCGATCGACTGGGCCGCGATGATGCCGACGGCCTCGCCGATGTCGACCAGCTTGCCGGTGGCGAGCGAACGGCCGTAGCAGGCCGCGCACACGCCGACGGCGGACTCGCACGTGAGCACCGAGCGCACCTTCGCCTGCGTGATGCCGGCGTCGATGAGCTGCTGGATCAGCACGTCTCCGACGTCGTCACCGGCCTTGGCGATCACGGTGCCCTTCGCATCGAGCGCGTCCTCGGCGAGGCTGCGCGCGTAGAGCGAGTTCTCGACATCGGGGTCGCGCACGAGCACGCCGTCCGCACCGACGCTCGCCACCGTGAGGTCGAGACCGCGCGTGGTGCCGCAGTCGTCCTCGCGGATGATGACGTCCTGCGAGACATCCACCAGACGACGGGTCAGGTAACCCGAGTCGGCGGTGCGCAGAGCGGTGTCGGCGAGACCCTTGCGGGCACCGTGCGTCGCGATGAAGTACTCGGCGACGGACAGACCCTCACGGTAGCTCGAGATGATCGGGCGCGGGATGATCTCACCCTTCGGGTTCGACACGAGGCCGCGCATACCGGCGATCTGGCGGACCTGCATCCAGTTACCGCGGGCACCGGAGGTGACCATGCGGTTGATGTTGTTGTCCTTCGGCATGTTGTCTTCCATCGCCTTGGCGACTTCGGCCGTTGCCTTGTTCCAGATCTCGATGAGCTCCTGACGACGCTCGGCGTCGGTCGTGAGACCCTTCTCGAACTGCGTCTGCACCTTCGCGGCCTGCTTCTCGTAGCCCTCGATGATCGAGCGCTTCGACGGCGGCGTGAGGATGTCGCTGAGCGCGACGGTCACACCGGAACGGGTCGCCCAGTGGAAACCGGCGTCCTTGATCCGGTCGAGCGCCGCAGCGACCTCCACCTTGGGGTACCGCTCCGCGAGGTCGTTGACGATCGCAGAGAGCTGGCCCTTGTCGGCGACCGCCTCGATGTAGGGGTAGTCGTCCGGCAGCGTCTCGTTGAAGAGCGCGCGACCGAGCGTGGTCTCCAGCAGGAACGTCTTGCCCTGCTCGAAGCCCTCCGGCGCCTCGCCCTCGGCGAAGTGCAGGTCCTCGAGACGGATGCGCACCTTCGCGTTCAGGTCCAGCGTGTGCTGGTCGAACGCGAGGATCGCCTCGGACACCGAGGAGAACGCACGGCCTTCGCCGACCACGCCCTCCTTCAGGGTCGTGAGGTGGTGCAGACCGATGATCATGTCCTGCGTGGGCAGGGTGACCGGACGGCCGTCAGACGGCTTGAGGATGTTGTTCGACGCGAGCATCAGGATGCGCGCCTCGGCCTGGGCCTCGACCGACAGCGGAAGGTGCACGGCCATCTGGTCGCCGTCGAAGTCGGCGTTGAACGCCGCGCAGACGAGCGGGTGGAGCTGGATGGCCTTGCCCTCGACAAGCTGGGGCTCGAAAGCCTGGATGCCGAGACGGTGCAGGGTGGGTGCGCGGTTGAGCAGCACGGGGCGCTCGCGGATGATCTCCTCGAGCACGTCCCACACCTGCGGACGCGAACGCTCGACCATGCGCTTGGCGCTCTTGATGTTCTGAGCGTGGCTGAGGTCGATGAGGCGCTTGATCACGAACGGCTTGAACAGCTCGAGTGCCATCTGCTTGGGCAGACCGCACTGGTGGAGCTTGAGCTGGGGTCCGACGATGATGACCGAACGACCCGAGTAGTCGACGCGCTTGCCGAGCAGGTTCTGGCGGAAGCGACCCTGCTTTCCCTTGAGCATGTCGCTCAGGGACTTCAGGGCGCGGTTGCCGGTTCCGGTGACGGGGCGACCACGACGACCGTTGTCGAACAGTGCGTCGACGGCCTCCTGCAGCATCCGCTTCTCGTTGTTCACGATGATCTCGGGGGCACCGAGGTCGAGCAGGCGGCGGAGACGGTTGTTGCGGTTGATCACACGACGGTAGAGGTCGTTGAGGTCGGAGGTCGCGAAGCGGCCACCGTCGAGCTGCACCATCGGGCGGAGCTCCGGCGGGATCACCGGCACGACCTCGAGCACCATGGCGGCCGGCGAGTTGCCGGTCTGCAGGAAGGAGTTGACCACGCGCAGTCGCTTGATCGCGCGGATCTTCTTCTGGCCCTTGCCGTTGGCGATCTGGTCGTGCAGGTCGTCGCTCTCGGTGGAGAGGTCGAAGGCCTGCAGACGCTTCTGGATCGCCTCGGCGCCCATGTACGCCTCGAAGTAGATGCCGAACCGGTCCTGCAGCTCGTGGAAGACCGAGTCCTCCGGCTTCAGGTCGCCGACCTTGAGGTTGCGGAAGTCCTCCCACACACGCTCGAGCTGGGCGATCTGCTCGTCGAACGACTTGCGGACCTGCCCCATCTCCTTCTCGGCGCCATCCTTGGTGCGACGCTTCTGGTCGCTCTTGGCACCCTCGTCCTCGAGCGCCGCGAGGTCGGTCTCGAGCCGCTGGAGACGCTCCGCGATGCGGGCGTCGCGCTGCGACTCGAGCTCCTTGATCTCGAGGCGGATCTCGTTCTCGAGTCCGGGCATGTCGTCACGACGGCCCTCCTCGTCGACGGAGATCACCATGTAGGCGGCGAAGTAGATGACCTTCTCGAGGTCCTTCGGCGCCATGTCGAGCAGGTAGCCCAAGCGCGAGGGGACGCCCTTGAAGTACCAGATGTGGGTCACGGGCGCGGCGAGCTCGATGTGGCCCATGCGCTCGCGACGCACGGAGGACTTGGTGACCTCCACGCCGCAGCGCTCGCACACGATGCCCTTGAAGCGCACGCGCTTGTACTTGCCGCACGAGCACTCCCAGTCACGGCTCGGTCCGAAGATCTGCTCTCCGAAGAGACCATCCTTCTCGGGCTTCAGCGTGCGGTAGTTGATCGTCTCGGGCTTCTTGACCTCACCGTGCGACCAGCGACGGATGTCGTCAGCGGTAGCGAGGCCGATACGCAGCTCATCGAACGTTGTTACGTCGAGCAATTTTTCTCCTACTTTGTAAAAAGTGTGTCGTCAGTCGATGGGCCGCGGTCTAGATCTCGTCGATCGACGAGTTCTCGAAGCGGGCGGAGATGTTGATGCCGAGCTCCTCCGCTGCACGGAAGACCTCGTCGTCCGTGTCGCGCAGGCTGACCGCCGTGCCGTCCGCCGAAAGCACTTCGACGTTGAGGCAGAGCGACTGCATCTCCTTGATGAGCACCTTGAAGGATTCCGGGATGCCCGGCTCCTGGATGTTCTCACCCTTGACGATGGCCTCGTAGACCTTCACCCGGCCGAGGATGTCGTCCGACTTGATGGTCAGGAGCTCCTGCAGCGCGTACGCCGCACCGTAGGCCTCGAGGGCCCACACCTCCATCTCACCGAAGCGCTGTCCGCCGAACTGGGCCTTACCACCGAGCGGCTGCTGGGTGATCATCGAGTACGGTCCGGTGGAACGTGCGTGGATCTTGTCGTCGACCAGGTGGTGCAGCTTCAGGATGTACATGTAGCCCACCGACACCGGCTGCGGGAACGGCTCGCCGGAGCGGCCGTCGAACAGCTGGGTCTTGCCCGTCGAGTCGATCAGGCGTACGCCGTCGCGGGTCGGGTTGGTCGAATCGAGCAGACCCTCGATCTCGCTCTCGAGCGCACCGTCGAACACCGGGGTCGCGACCTTCGTGCCGGGCTCGGCCTTGAGGGCGTTCTCGGGGATCTTGGCGGCCCACTTCGGGTTGCCCTCGATCTCCCAGCCCTGCTTGGCCACCCATCCGAGGTGGACCTCGAGCACCTGGCCGAAGTTCATTCGACCGGGGATGCCGAGCGGGTTCAGGATGATGTCCACCGGAGTTCCGTCGGCGAGGAACGGCATGTCCTCCACCGGCAGGATCTTCGAGATGACGCCCTTGTTGCCGTGACGACCGGAGAGCTTGTCGCCCTCGGTGATCTTGCGCTTCTGGGCGATGAACACCACGACGCGCTGGTTGACGCCCGAGCCGAGCTCGTCGTCGCCGTCCTGCGAGTCGAACACCTTGACGCCGATGATCGTGCCGGCCTCACCGTGAGGAACCTTGAGCGAGGTGTCGCGCACCTCGCGGCTCTTCTCGTTGAAGATGGCGCGGAGCAGACGCTCCTCGGCCGAGAGCTCGGTCTCGCCCTTCGGCGTGACCTTCCCGACCAGGATGTCGCCGGGGCGGACCTCGGCGCCGATGCGGATGATGCCGCGCTCGTCGAGGTCGGCCAGCAGCTCCGGGCTCACGTTGGGGAGGTCACGGGTGATCTCCTCCTTGCCGAGCTTGGTGTCGCGGGCATCGACCTCGTACTCCTCGATGTGGATCGAGGAGAGCACGTCGTCCTTCACCAGGTTCTGGTTGAGGATGATCGCGTCTTCGAAGTTGTGACCCTCCCACGGCATGAACGCCACGAGCAGGTTCTTTCCGAGCGCGAGCTCGCCGTTCTCGGTGGCGGGGCCGTCGGCCAGCACCTGGCCGGCCTCGACCCGCTCGCCGGCGGAGACGATGACGCGGTTGTTGTACGACGTGCCCTGGTTGGAGCGGTCGAACTTGCGGAGGTAGTACTCCTCGGTTCCGCCCGCATCCAGCTGCACGGTGATGACGTCGGCCGAGACCTCGGCGACGACGCCCGCACCGTTGGCGGTGACCACGTCACCGGCGTCGATGGCCGCGAAGCCCTCCATGCCGGTTCCGACGAGCGGCGACTCGCTGCGCAGCAGCGGCACGGCCTGGCGCTGCATGTTCGCACCCATGAGGGCGCGGTTCGCATCGTCGTGCTCGAGGAAGGGGATGAGCGAGGTCGCGACCGACACCATCTGGCGCGGCGAGACATCCATGTAGCCGATCTCGTCGACCGGGAACAGGTCGACCTCTCCGCCCTTGGAGCGTGCGAGCACGCGGGGGTCGGCGAAGTGGGAGTCGGCGGTCAGCGGGGCGTTGGCCTGCGCGACCACGTACTCGTCCTCCTCGCTCGCGGTGAGGTAATCGATGTTGGTCGTCACCTTGCCGTTCACGACGCGACGGTACGGGGTCTCGATGAAGCCGAACGAGTTGATGCGCGCGAACGACGCGAGCGATCCGATGAGGCCGATGTTCGGGCCTTCCGGGGTCTCGATCGGGCACATGCGGCCGTAGTGCGAGGGGTGCACGTCGCGCACCTCGACGCCGGCGCGCTCACGGGAGAGACCGCCAGGGCCGAGGGCCGAGAGGCGGCGCTTGTGGGTCAGGCCCGCGAGCGGGTTGTTCTGGTCCATGAACTGCGACAGCTGCGAGGTGCCGAAGAACTCCTTGATCGCGGCGACCACGGGGCGCACGTTGATCAGGGTCTGCGGGGTGATGGCCTCGATGTCCTGCGTGGTCATGCGCTCGCGGACGACGCGCTCCATGCGGGAGAGCCCGGTGCGGACCTGGTTCTGGATCAGCTCGCCGACCGCGCGGATGCGACGGTTGCCGAAGTGGTCGATGTCGTCCACGTCGAGGCGGATGTCGACCGGCTTGCCGTCACGCACGCCCGGGAGCGTCTTGCGCTCGTCGTGCAGTGCCACCAGGTACTTGATGGTCGCCAGGATGTCCTCCTGGCTGAGCACCGAGTTGGACAGCGGCGCGTCGATGCCGAGCTTGCGGTTGATCTTGTAGCGACCCACCTTCGCCAGGTCGTAGCGCTTCGAGTTGAAGTAGAAGTTGTCGAGGAGCGCACGCGCGGCCTCGGCTGCGACCTGCTCTCCCGGACGGAGCTTGCGGTAGATGTCCTTGAGGGCCTCTTCCTTGGTGAGGATGTTGTCCTTCTCCAGGGTGACCTCGATCGACGAGTAGCCCTTGAACTCCTCGAGGATCTCCTCGCTCGTCAGGCCGAGGGCCTTCAGGAAGACCGTGACGCTCTGCTTGCGCTTGCGGTCGATGCGGACACCGACCTGGTCGCGCTTGTCGATCTCGAACTCGAGCCATGCACCGCGGCTCGGGATGATGCGGGCGGAGTAGATGTCCTTGTCGGAGGTCTTCTCCTGCTGGCGCTCGAAGTACACGCCGGGCGACCGCACGAGCTGCGACACGACGACGCGCTCGGTGCCGTTGATGACGAAGGTGCCCTTCGGGGTCATGAGCGGGAAGTCGCCCATGAAGACCGTCTGGGTCTTGATCTCACCCGTGAGGTGGTTCATGAACTCGGCCTCGACGTAGAGAGGCGCGGAGTAGGTCTTGCCCTTCTCCTTGCACTCGTCGATCGAGTACTTCTTCTCCTCGAGGAACGGGTTCGTGAAGGAGAGCTGCATCGTCTCGCCGAGGTCCTCGATGGGGGAGATCTCCTCGAAGATCTCCTCGAGGCCGGTGAGGGAGGGGAGGTCCTGACGACCGTCGGCCTTCGCCTGCGCCGCCCGCTCCTTCCAGATGTCGTTGCCGACCAGCCAGTCGAAGCTCTCCGTCTGCAGTGCGAGGAGGTCCGGGACCGTCAGTGTGTCGGTGATCTTCGCGAACGAGACACGCTCTGCCGAGCGTCCGTTCTTCGGAGATCCTTTCTTGTTCGTGCCTGTGGTGGATGCGTTGCGAGCAGCAGCCAAGGAAATTACCTCCGGTGGGCGTGTCTAATGCCCTATTGCCTGATAGGTGGTGTCAGTCGGTTGGAATCGCCCCAGGAACCAGTGATGGGTTGTGTCGTGAACACGCGCAGCCGACCGCAATATGAAGGCAGAGAAATCCTGGGAGCGCAAAGAACCACTATAGGACGAAACAACACGCCTGGTCAAGCTGTTCCTTGACCATTTTCTGAGATTGGGCTATAAGCGCCCGCTGCAACCCGGCTAGACGCCGGGAGCGCGCACGACGACGGGACGGAGCGTGGCGATGACGCGCAGCACGCGCACGGTGAGCGCGGCATCCACTCCGGCGGCCGTGAGCGAGTCCGCGAGCCGGTCGAGCACCGCGTCGAAGGCGTGCGGAGTGATGTCGAGGCCCGCGTGGGCGGCGCGCATGCTCCTGCCGCTGTATCCCTCCGGTCCGCCGAGCGCCACGGCCAGGTAGGCGCGCAGATGACGCCGCAGGCCCTCGCCGTCGGCCGCGGAGAACCACGCGCCCAGCAGATCGTCGGCCACGACGCGCGCGTAGAAGTCGTCGACGACCGTCGCGATCCCGGCCTCGCCGCCCACCTGCGAATACAGACTCACTGCGCCCCCACGCCTCGTTCTCTGAGGCCATTGTGCCCTGTCGAGGTTTCGTCGCCTAATCCCAGATCGGGCGGCACCCGGACAGGGGACGACCCGGCGGCCGGGTGTGGCAGGCTCGATGCATGACCGGCGGACCCTCCATCACCCTCCGGCTCAGCGGATTCCATGCCGTCATCGAGCCCGACCGCTGGGTGCCCGGCGCCTTCACGCTCGTGGTCGACGGCACCCCGCAGTCGCACGTCAACCTCGAGGACCCGTCCCAGCTCTTCTTCGAGTACGTGCAGCGCATCGGGCACGTGATCGACCGACTCCGGACGCCGGGCGAACCCCTCACCGCCGTGCACCTGGGCGCGGGCGCGCTCACCCTCCCCCGCTACATCGCGCAGACGCGGCCGGGTTCGCGCCAGCAGGTCATCGAGCTGGAGAGCGACCTCGTGGACTTCGTGCGGGAGCACCTCCCGCTGCCCCGGCAGGCGAACATCCGCGTGCGGCACGGCGACGCGCGCGCGGTGATGGAGAAGCTGCCCGCGGGGCTGCGCGGCACCGTCGACCTGCTCGTCGTCGACGTCTTCAGCGGCGCCCGCACGCCGGCGCACGTGACCAGCCTCGAGTTCTACCGCGCGGCGGTCGCCCTCCTCGCCCCGGACGGCGTGATCGCCGTGAACGTGGCCGACGGGCCCGGCCTGCAGTTCGCCCGCAGCCAGGCGGCCACGCTGGCCGCGGTGACGGCGGATGCCGCAGCGCTCGCCGAGACGCAGATCCTCAAGGGACGCCGCTTCGGCAACGTCGTGCTGGTGGGGTCCCCCTCCCCGCTCCCCCTCGACTGGATGCCGCGCCTGCTGGCCGGCGGCCCCCACCCCTCCGTCGTGGTGCACGGCGCCGACCTGCGCAACTGGATCGCGGGGGCGCCCGTCGTCACCGACGTGACCGCCATCCCCTCCCCACCACCCGCGCGCAGCGTGTTCCAGGTGGGGAATCGCGACTGAACCGTCGCGTCGCGGGGTTAGCCTCTTCTGGTGGCTGAGCTGGTTCGAGTGCGCAGGTGGGCGGACGCCCTCATCGCGCTGCATCTCGACCCGAGCTGGACCTTCGGATTCGACTCGGCGAAGACGCGCGCCGGGCTCTGCAACTACACCGACCGCCGCATCACGGTCTCCCGCTATCTCGCCCAGCGCTACGAGGACGACGAGATCCACCAGGTGCTGTTGCACGAGGTGGCGCACGCCATCGCGGGCACGCGCGCCGGTCACGGTCCGCGCTGGAAGGCCGTCGCCGCCGAGCTCGGGTACGAGGGTAAGCGGCTGCACGACGGGGCGATCGCCGACGAGCTGGCGCCGTGGGTCGGCACGTGTCCCTCCGGCCACCTGCACTATCGCTACCGCAAGCCCACGCGGGTGCTCGCCTGCGGCACCTGCGCCCGCGGCTTCGACCCCGCGAACACCATCACGTGGGTGCACCGTGTAGTCCGCTGAGACCGGCGCTCAGCCCGATGGTAACCTGACCATGAGGGGCGGGGGAACGGTGCGGAGAACACAGACGGCATACGACTCGACGGAGCAGGAGCGCGAGTCCGCGCGCTGGTCGTGGAAGGGCTTCGCGATCGCGATCGCCCTCAGCATCCTGGTCGCCGCCGGCCTCGTGGGCGGGCTCCTGGCGACGGACTACTAGCGGCGCACCACGAGCGACGGGCCGGACGCTACCGGGATCCCGGGGTAACCGACGATAATGGTTACATGCCCACCGGTCAGTGGTTCACCTCACGCGACGGCGCCCCGTGGTGGTTCGACTCCGGGGCGGTCAGCCTCGACTTCGCCTACACGGGATCGATGGGCTCCGACCCCGCGTGGGAGCGGCTGCACGTGGCATCCGACCTCGGGGCCTGGCTCACGGAGCGGTTCGAGCGGGTGGGCAATGCGGCCGACGACCGCGACCTGGTGGATGCCCGGGCCCTGCGCGACTCGATCGCGTCGGTCGCCCGATCCATCGCCGACGGCCGCACGCCCGAGCCCGACGACGTGGACACGATCAACCTCTTCGCCGCGACTCCGAACATCCCCCCGGCCCTGGCCGGCGGAAGCAGGCAGCCCGGCCGCACCTCGGTGCGCCCCGGTCAGGCGCTCGCCACGATCGCGCGCGACGCCGTGGAGCTGTTCGCGGACGGTGCGCATGGCCGGCTGCGGTACTGCGCCGACCCGACCTGCGGGCTCATCTTCTACGACGAGTCGCGCTCGAACAACCGGCGCTGGTGCTCGATGCAGCGGTGCGGCAACCGCTCGAAGGTGCGTGCGCACCGCGAGCGGGCCGCCGCGCCGCGATGACCGCTACTCGGTGACCTGGACTTCCTTCCAGAAGGCCACGTAGTCAGTGAAGTCCTTGCCGGTGCGCTCGAACGCGGTCGGGTAGGGGTGCGGGTAGCTCCACGCACGGTCCTGCAGCACCGTGTCGCCGGTCTTGACCGAGAAGTACTGGCACTCGCCCTTCCACGGGCAGGTGTAGGGAGTGGCGCTCTCGACGAGGTACTCCTTCTTCACGCTGGCGGGCGGGAAGTACCAGTTGCCCTCGATCTTGATCAGGTCGTCCTGGGGTGCTTCGGCGATGACGACGCCGTCGATTACTGCCTTCATGGGGTTCCTCCACTGGGTCCGTTGCCTGGTCGTAACGCCGGGCGCGCGCCGGTCATTCCCCCGGCGGCAGCACGGGGTCGGCCGCCGAGCGGTCGGTCGCACGATCGACCTCGCCGCGTCGGCCCGCGGCGGCGAGCGCCCTGCCCGCCGCGGATGCCGCGACGAGGTGTCCCGTGGCGTTCCTGAGGCCCGCGTAGGCGGCGGATGCCGCAGCCGCCTCCGGAGAGCAGTAGTCGATGCCGACGTCGCCGAGCGCGTCGATGATCGCACCGGCGCCGAGCAGATCCTCCACGCCGAAGCGGGTCGCCCCGTCATCCCCGGTGTCGCCGGCGGCCACGACGGCGATCATGAAGCGATCGCCCTTCGCGGTCTGGGCGTCGAGGGCCCACTGCGCGACGGCGGCGCGGTTGCGCAGGGAGCCGCGGATGACGGCGGGGGTGCCGTCGACGGCCGCGGGAACGAGGGCGGCGACATCCACCGGGCCCGGCAGCACGTCGACCACCACGATCGCGTCGACCTCCGCGGCGACGGCCCGGGCACCCGCGACGCCCCAGTCGAAGCGAACCTGGTACTGGGTCTGTCCGTCATGCACGCTACGACGATACTGGGTGCATGAGGGTGCTTCTGAAGTTCGCGCTGGACTGCACGCCGGATGCCGCGTGGCACGCGCTGGCGAGCCCCCGGGTGTTCCGCACCGTCTCCGCCCCCTTCACCACGTTCGTCTCGCGCGACCTCGACGGCTTCCCCCAGCAGTGGTCGCCCGGCGACCACCGGGTGGACGCCTTCGCGTTCGGCGTGCTGCCGATGGGCGGACAGCTCATCCGGATCTCGTTCGAGGAGCGCGGTGGGGCGAGGATCGTCCACGACGACGGCGGCGGTCTCTCCGGCGCGCTCACCGCGGTGCGCGACTGGCACCACTCGATGGCGGTCTCCCCCCTCCCGGGCGGGAGGACCCTGTACCGCGACGAGCTGCGGTTCGCAGGGCCGGCGCCGCTGTGGGCGGCGCTCTGGGTGTTCTGGCAGTGGCGCGGCATCCGGATCAGAATGCTCGCCCGCCGCTGGCGCTAGCCGCGTAGCGTGGGCCCATGCCCATCACCCTCATCACCGGCACCTCCTCCGGGATCGGACGGGAACTCGCCGTCCAGGCCGCCGCCGCCGGCCACACCGTCGTCGCGACTCTCCGCAACCCCGACCGGGCCGGTCCGCTGCGGGATGCCGCGGCCGCCGCCGGGGTCGACCTCGACATCCGACGGCTCGACGTGACCGACCCCGCCTCGATCGACGACTGCATCGCCGGGGTCGTCCGCGACCACGGCGGCCTCGACGTGCTCGTGAACAATGCCGGTTCGGGCCACCTGGGCACGGTGGAGCAGGAGTCGCTCGATGAGCTCCGCCGGGTGATGGAGGTCGACTTCTACGGCACCGTCGCGCCGACCAGGGCCGCGATGCCGCACCTGCGCGCCTCGCGGGGCCGCCTGGTGAGCGTGACGAGCGTGGGCGGGGTGGTCGGCCAGCCGTTCAACGAGGCGTACTGCGCCGCGAAGTTCGCCGTGGAGGGGTTCATGGAGTCCCTGGCGCCGGTGGCGGCGCTTCACGGCGTGCGGGTGAGCGTGGTGGAGCCCGCGGCCGTGGCGTCCGGCTTCGTCGACAACATCGGGGTCGACCGGGACGCCCTCGTCGCCGCCATGGGCGACTACGGTCCGGCGCTCGCCGCCTACCTGGAGCGCACTGCCGGCGCGTTCGCCACCGCACAGAGCGCTCCGGATGCGGCGGCCGCCATCCTCGAGGTGCTGCAGGCGGAGGCGCCGCCGTTCCGCGTGCAGACGAGCGCTGCGGCGGTCGCGTTCGCGGGAGTCAAGCTCGCCGACCTCACGGGCGCCGCCGTGCAGGGGATGACGGCGGGCTGGGTCGCGTAGCGTGGCAGCATGACCGCTTTCGAAGTCGCCGACTGGCGCCGCCGCGTCTTCGCCCTCTATGCGCAGGTGCGCGCATCCACCGATCCCGCCGCGGGACACGAGCTGTGGAGGAGGGGTCGCGACGAGCTGTTCGCCGGGCATCCGTCGACCCCGCTGCTCCCCGAGGACCGCGCCGGGTTCACCGGACTGCCGGTGACCCCCTACGACCCCGACTGGCGCTTCGAGGTGGCGCTCACCCCCGCCGAGCCGCGGCACATGGATGTGGAGACGCGCACGGACGGCGTCGTGCCGTTCGACCTCATCGGGCTGGTCGACGTGCCGGGGGTCGGCAGCCTCGACGTGTGGAAGCTGGGGAGCTACGGCGGTGGCGTGTTCGTGCCCGTGAAGGATGCGCTCGCCGGCATCCACGGGGGAACCTACGGCGGCGGCCGCTACCTGATCGACACCATCAAGGGTGCCGACCTCGGCGGTGGCGCGGCACCGGAATCCCTCGTGCTCGACTTCAATTTCGCCTACAACCCGAGCTGCGCCTACGACCCGGCCTGGGCCTGCCCGCTCGCCCAGCGCGGCAACACCGTCCCGGTGGAGATCCCGGTCGGCGAGCGCTACTCCGGCTCGTACTAGCCGCTCGGCGGCGGTTCAGCGGGCCCGTCGCCGCCCTCGCGCGACGAACGCGAGCAGCGCGAGCCCGGCGAGCAGGGCGGCGGCCGCCGCCGCCAGCGCCTGCGGCACGCCGACGGCACCCGTGAAGGCGAGGGTGTCGAGCTGGGTCACGGTGATCGACGCCACCTGCGGATCGGAGACCGTGCCGGAGGCGTCGACCACCGCGAAACTGAGCGTGGCGAGCCCCGCGAACCCGGGCTGCGGGGTGAAGCTCAGGCCGGAGGCCGTGGCCGCCGCCGTGCCGTGCGCCGACTGGGCGATCACCCGGAAGGTGAACGGACCCGTGCCGCGACCGGGCGGGCTGACCACCATGGTCGCCGGCGCGATCCGCGCGCCCCTCATGGTGCCGCTGACCGGCGCGGTCGAGGGCCGGATGGTGAGCCGCCCCGCCGCGGGCGTGCTCGCCGTGCCGCTCGCGTCGGTGACCACGTAGGAGAACGTCACGATGCCGCTCATTCCGGCGTCGGCGGGCACGAAGGTGATGATGCCCGTCCCCGGATCGATGGTCGCTGTGCCGAGCGCGGGGTCGACCGGAGCGCCGAGCGCGTAGGAGAGCGGCCCGGTCCCCGCGGTGACCGGGGCGGGAAGGGGGTACGAGGGCTGTCCGGCATCCTGGGTCGTGGAGACCGGTGCGGCCGCCGGCCGTTCCGTCACCGCGATCGACAGGGGTGCGCTGGTGACCCCGTTGCCGTCGGTGATCGTGTACTGCGCCGGGAACACGCCCGAGTTGCCGGCGACCGGCGTGTAGGTCACGACCCCGGTGACAGGGTCGATCGCGAACGTGCCGGATCCTGGCGGGGTGCTGCCCGGCACGAGCGCGAAGCTGAACGGGCCCGAGCCATCGGGTGCGGGCAGCGCGAACGTCTGCGGGGCGGTGCCGCTCTGCGGAAGCACCAGCACCGGCGTCGCGGTGCCCGCGGTGGGCTGCACGTTCACCGTGACGGTGCGGGTGGAGCTGTGCAGGCCGGAGCCGTCGGTCACGCGGAAGGTGAGGTGCGCCGCGCCCGAGAACCCGGATGCCGGGGTGAAGACGAGCGCGCCGGTCGCCGCATCGAGGCTGGTCGAGCCCGCCGCGCCGGCACCGGACACGAGCTCGTAGGCGAGCGAGCTGCCCACCGCTCCCGCACTCAGGTCGATGGTCTTCGGGCTCCCCGCGACCGCCGCGACGGTCTTGTCGGTGGCGGTGGGCACGACGGTGACCGTCACGGCGGCCGGCGTGCTGGCGACGCCCGCCGCCTGGACGGTGTAGCTGAAGCCGACGATCCCGCTGGTGCCGGGGGCCGGGGTGAACGTCACCGCGCCCGTCGCGGCGTCGATCGTGGCCGTTCCGCCCGAGGCGGGCTGCACCACCGCGAACGTGCCGCCTGAGGCGCCGGCTGTGTCGGGCACGCCGAGGGTGATCGGCGATCCGGCCGGAGTGGTGCCCAGAACCGGCCCGGCGTAGGGGCGGACGGTGAGGGTGACGGTGGCGGGCGGGCTCGCGATGCCGCCGGCATCCACGACCCGGTAGGCGGCGGTGAACGTGCCCGCCCCTCCTGCGGCGGCCGTGTAGGCGTAGTGGCCGTCGGGGTCGATCGTGAGGGTGCCCGCCGACGGCGGCGTGACGAGCGAGTAGGTGAAGGGGCCGGAGCTGCCGTCGGGCGCCGGAAGGGCGGAGGCCGCGGACCCGGTGCCGTCGGCGGCGAGCGAGAGGGTGAGCGAGTCCGTCACGGCCTGGGGCTGCACGGTGATGGTGACCGTGGCCGGGGCGGAGACGACCCCGTCGGCATCCGTGGCCCGAACGGTGGTGGTGCTCGTGCCGGTGAATCCGCTCGCCGGGGTGAAGGTGAGAGTGTCGCCGCTCACCGACGCGGTGCCCGCGGTCGAGGGCGGCGGGGTGACGAGACCGTAGGTGAGCGCCGTGCCCTGGGCCCCGGCGGCCAGCCCCACACCGACCGCCGTGCCGTACGGTGTCGTCCCCGACCGGTCGGCCACCGAGGGCGGCGTGGTGAAGGTGGCTGTCGCCGGGGTGGACTGCACGCCGCCCGTCGTGGCCGCGTAGCCGAGGGTCACGACACCGCTGGCGCCGGATGCCGGGGTGAACGAGATCGTGCCGGTCGCCGGATCGATCGTGGCCGAACCGGATGCCGGGGCGCCGACGATCGCGTAGCTCGGGACGCCGCCGCCGCCGGGCGTCGGCACGCTCACGGTCGCCGCGTGCGGCGAGGTCGAGGCGGGCGCGGTCGTCGCGGAGACCGCCGAGACCGTCGGGCGCACCGACACGGTGGCCACCGCGGTGCGGTCCGAGTCGGGGTTCTGCGCGACGACGATGCCGCCGCCCTCCACCAGCGCGGTCACCGGGTGTGCGCCGGCGAGCGGCCCGGAGACCGGGAGGGTGAGGGTCGGGAGCGGCTCGCCCGGCAGCAGCGCGTCGACGGGCGTCCACGCGTAGACGGCGTGCGTGGCGTCGCTGGACTGGAGCAACCACCCGTTCGTGGCGCTCGGCAGGGTGCCCCAGGCGAGCGAGCCGTCGTTCGTCACCGTCTGGGTGACCGTGCTGCCGGCGAGGATCGGGCCGTCGGTGGAGCGGGTCGAAGCATCGAACGACACGGCGGCCGAGCCGCCCGCGTCGATCGCGGCGGGAGAGGTGGCCGAAGCGGTGAGCTGCGGCGAGAGCGGGTCGACCGTGTCCACCACGAGAGCGCTCACCTCGTGCACGTCGGTCGAGCCGCCCGTGCTGCCGGCCCAGCCGAACTTGAAGGTGGGGGTGCTGGCGAGGATGCCCGGCTCCGGCACCTGCGCGACGAGCGACGGAGCGGCGCTCGACGCGTCGCCGAGATCGCCCAGGTAGACGCTGATCTGCGGCGAGGGATCGGTGGGCGGGTCGATCACGATCCGCACGTGGCGCTGTGCGGCGGCGCGCGTCTGGGTGGCCGTGTTGTCGATGCCCTTGCCGTCGGTCGGGGCTTTCGGGGCGCCGAGCAGGCAGTAGCCGTCGTTCCAGGTGCCGTCGGATTTCTGCACCCCCGGTCCGCGCACGGCGACGGTCTGCGGCGACCGTGCGGTGCCGATCCACGCGGGATTGGTGGCGCACGACGGGTTGTTCGTCTCGTAGGTGAAGTTGCCGTAGGCGTCGAAGGCCACACCGAGCAGGCCGTGCGGCACCCCGGGCTTGCCCATGCCCGATCCGCTGGTGCTGTTGCTGTAGCCGAGCGAGCCGCCGGCCGCGCCCACGCTCGTGAGCGCATAGGCGCCGTCGCTCAGGAAGAAGGTGATGCCGTCGGCGCCGGAACCGCCGTACTGGTACATGGTGAAGCTGATGTCCAGCCCCGCCTTGGTGGGCAGCGGGTGGTCGTTGACGAGGAACCCGGTCTGGGCGCCCTGCTTCTGCGTGATCCGCAGCGCGCCGGAGCCCGAGGCGTCCGCCGTGTCGGCGCAGCTGGCCGGGACCTGTCCGGCGGGCGAGCCCGCAGCGGTTAGGCAGGCGACGTTCGTGGCGCCGCCCCCGGTGACCGCGCCGGTGCCGCCGACAACGTACTGCCGGGAGTGCACGGTGGAGCCGGTGAAGGAGTCGGAGAGCAGGATCGAGCCCGCGGCATCCGCTCGCGTGCCGCCGTCGGCGAGACCGACCGCGACGAGGGCGACGGCCACGATCGCGACGCCCGCGATCGCGGGGACCACCCGGCCGCGGACGGCATTGCGGATGACGCTGAAACGCGCGCGATGACGCGCGGACACTGCCTGATCGACGAACACGTACTCCCCCAAGTGCGTGCAGCCGGCTCTCTCGGGTCGAACCGGGGCTGCTCGGGAAAACTAGCCGGGTCGCGGCGCGTGTGTCCACACAAAGGAGGACAAAACGACGAAATCACCCGCCAACTGGGGGCGAGCGGGGCAGCGAGAGCCGGTCTGCTAGGCTGGAGTCACTTGCGAAACCACGATGGTTTCCCTGCGTCGTAGAACGCTTCCTCTTCTCCCCCTCCTTCCCGAGGGGTCGTAGACACTTTCACGGCGAACGATGTTGGCCTCCGCCACCGTCGCCACCTCTTCATCCTCGCGATGAACAGCATCCCGAACGGTTCACTCATGTCAGAAAACACCACCACTTTCGGCGCGCTCGGCGTGCCGCAGCCCATCGTCTCCGCGCTCTCCGCGCAGGGCAAGGACACCGCGTTCCCCATCCAGGTCGACACCCTCCCCGACACCCTCGCGGGTCGCGACGTGCTCGGCCGGGGCAAGACCGGCTCGGGCAAGACCCTCGCCTTCGCCATCCCGATGGTCGCGCGCCTCGGCGGAAAGCTCGCCGGCGGTCAGCGCCGCGCCGGCCGGCCGCTCGGCCTCGTGCTCGCCCCCACCCGCGAGCTCGCCACGCAGATCACCGCGGTCATCGAGCCGCTCGCGGCGGCCTACGGCCTCAAGACCACCACGATCTTCGGCGGTGTCTCGCAGCAGCGCCAGGTCGCCGCGCTCAAGGGCGGGATCGACATCGTCGTGGCGTGCCCCGGCCGCCTCGAAGACCTCATGAAGCAGGGCTTCGTCGCCCTCGACGCCGTGGAGATCTCGATCCTCGACGAGGCCGACCACATGGCCGACCTCGGCTTCCTGCCGGTCGTGACCCGCATCATGGACAAGACCCCGGCCAACGGGCAGCGGATGCTGTTCAGCGCGACCCTCGACAACGGCGTGGACAAGCTCGTCAAGAAGTACCTTCACAACGAGGTCCTCCACAGCGTGGACGAGGCCACCTCGCACGTCGACGCGATGACCCACCACGTGTTCGAGACCGACGGCGTGGAGTCCAAGAACGAGCTCGTGCGCACGCTCGCCTCGGGCACCGGCCGCCGCATCCTCTTCATGCGCACCAAGCACCACGCCAAGAAGCTGGCCAAGCAGCTCACCGATGCCGGCATCCCGTCCGTCGACCTGCACGGCAACCTCTCGCAGGTGCAGCGCGACCGCAACCTCGCCGCGTTCTCCGCGGGCGACGTGAAGGTGCTGGTGGCGACGGATGTCGCGGCGCGTGGCGTGCACGTCGACGACATCGAGCTCGTCATCCACGTCGACCCGCCGGCCGAGCACAAGGCATACCTGCACCGCTCGGGCCGCACCGCCCGTGCCGGCGCCGCCGGAGACGTGGTCACCATCGTGCTCCCCGCCCAGCGCAAGGACACGGCCGCTCTGCTGCGCAAGGCGGCCATCGACGTCGCCCCGCAGCGCGTGACCGCGGGCTCGCCCGCCGTCACCGCGCTCGTCGGCCAGGTCGCCGAGTACGTGAAGCCGGCACCCCGCGCGGCCGTGCAGCAGCAGGGTCCGGGGCGCCAGCGCCAGTCGTCCGGCGGACAGACGGGCGGCGGTCGCTCCACCGGCGCCAACGCCCAGCGCAAGCGCTCGCTCCGCGAGACGCCCTCCACCGGCCGGGGGCAGAAGCCCGCGGCATCCGGTGCGAAGCGCAGCGGCGCCTCCTCCGCAGCCCGACCCGCTGCGGCGGGCGGCTCGCGCTCGTTCTACAGCACGACCTCCGGCCAGCCCTCGCGCCCGGCCGGCGGCCGCACCCGCGCCCGCGGCTGACCGCTCGCACTGAGGTGCACCGAAAGGGCACTCCCGGCCTCCCGGGAGTGCCCTTTTCGCGCATCTGAGCGGAGCGGCAGCGGGCGTAGGGTGAGAAGAAATGCTCCCCGGACCCTGGAGACACAGCGTGACGCGCACGGCACTGGTGACCGGCGGATCGCGCGGCATCGGACGCCGCGTCGCCGAGACGCTCGCCGCCGACGGCGCCCAGGTCGTGCTCACCTATCGGCGCAATGCGGATGCCGCCGCCCGGGTCGTGCGCGGCATCGAGTCGGCAGGCGGGACGGCGACCGCGGTGCGACTCGAGCTCGAATCGGCGGACGACATCCGTGCGGTGTTCGACGAGCACCTCGACCATCTCGACGTGCTCGTCGCCAACGCCGCGGCGAGCGCCTTCCGTTCCGTCGCGGAGTTCAGCCCGACCAACCTCGAGCGATCCTGGGCCACCAACGTGCGCTCCTTCGTGCTGCTCGCCCAGGCGGCGGTGCCGCGGATGCCACCGGGCTCCTCGATCGTCGCGCTGAGCAGCTACGGCAGCATCCGCACCTTCCCCGGCTACGGCGCGATCGGCGCCGACAAGGCGGCGATCGAATCGTGGGTGCGGCACATGGCCGCGGAGTTCGGCGCCCGCGGCATCCGGGTCAACGCCGTGAACGGCGGCCTCATCGACACCGACTCGCTCGAGCACTACCTGCAGCACGCCGACTTCGAGCCGATCGCGGAGTCCGTGGCGCACATCCCGCTCGGGCGGCTCGGCACGGTGGACGACGTGGCCGCCGCCGTCGGCTGGCTCGCGGGCGCGGCATCCGGCTACGTCACCGGCCAGGTGCTCGTGGTGGACGGTGGCCTGACCATCGTGGCGCCCCCCTATCTCCCTCGCCCGGCGCGAGGAGCAACCGAATGAACGCCCGCCCTGAGACGACGCCTGGAAAGGACGCCCGCCCCAGCACTACCCGAAGGAAGTGATCGACGCATGACCGTCGCAGAGCCTCTCTCCGCCCTCAGCAACACCGAATACGACCCCAGCGCCCTGAGGAATGTCTTCGAGCACCACTTCACCTACGCGTCGGGGGTGGAACGCAACATCCACCGCTACGCCAACGAACTGGCGCTGACCGACTCCGACACGGGCCGCACCTGGACCTACCGGCGGTTCGGCGAGGTGGTCGGCAGCCTGGTGGAGGGCCTGCGGCAGCGCGGGATCGGGGTGGGGGACATCGTGGCGTACCAGCTGATGAACCGGCCCGAGTTCGCCTTCCTCTACGTGGCCGCTCAGGGCCTGCGGGCGGTGTCGTCGCCGATGAACTTCCGGCTCGCGCCGGCGGAGGTGGCGTTCATCCTGGCCGACTCGAAGCCGGCGATCTTCTTCTTCGAGGCCGCGGATGCCGCGAGCATCGAGACCGCGCTGACGCTCAGCGACTTCCGGCCGCCGGTGCTCGTCGCGGTCGGCGAGGGGGGCACGGTGCCGGGCGCGCTGCGCTTCGACGACCTGCTGGTGGAGGGCGCGCCGAGCTTCACCGCGCCCGCCGACGGGAGCGTCTGGGACGAGACCAGCCGGCTCTACACCTCGGGCACGACCGGCATGCCCAAGGCAGTCCCGCTGACCAGCCTCAACGAGGTGCTCACCGCGCACGACGTGATCATGCACATGTCCCTCGTGCCCGGCGACAGGACGATGAACATGTCGCCGTGGTTCCACCGCGGCGGCAACTACTGCGCGGGGCCGAACACGACGCTGTACCTCGGCGGGTCGGTGGTCACCCTTCCCCGCTTCGACCCGGCGCACGTGCTCGACCTGGTGGAGCAGCAGGCGCTCAACTACGTGATCGGCGCCCCGACCAACCTCGAGCGGCTCGCAGAGGTGCAGGAATCCGCGCCGCGCGACCTCTCCACCCTGAAGGGGATCGTGACCATGGGCGCACCCTTCGAGCGGTCGGCCGCGCTGCGCTACCAGCGCATCCTCACCCCCAGGATCGCGAACGGGTACGGCACCACCGAGGCGTTCTGGAACACGTTCCTGCGGCCGGACGAGCTCACCTCGGCCGCCGGAGCGGCCGGACGGGCGTGCGTGGACGACGACGTGGTCGTGGTGAAGGTCTACCCGGACCGCCTCGCCGCGCCCGACGACCTGGCCCGGCGCGACGGCACGGAGATCGGCGAGGTGATCGTGCGCTCGTCGAAGTCCGGCCACGCGTACATGCACAACCCGGAGGAGCAGGCGAAGAAGTTCCACGACGGGTGGCTCTACGCGGGCGACCTGGCGAGCTGGACCGAGGACGAGATGATCACGGTGATCGGCCGCAAGGACGACATGATCATCTCCGGCGGCGAGAACGTGCACCCGGTGCAGGTGGAGGCGCTGCTCGCCGAGCACGACGACGTGGCCGACAGCATCGTGGTGGGCATGCCGCACCCCGAGTGGGGCGAGCTCGTGGTCGCCTACGTGCAGCCCAAGCCGGGTCGGCTGACGGATGCCGGGGAGGCCGCCCGCGCACTCGACGCGTTCTGCAAGGAGAGCCCGAGCCTCGCGGACTACAAGCGCCCGCGGCGTTACACGTTCGTCTCGGAGCTGCCGTACACGGCCACGGGCAAGAAGCAGCACTTCAAGCTCAAGGACCAGTCGCTGGCCGACGACGCGGCGGGGCTGCTGGTGACCCCGGGGTCCAGCGGCGCCTGAGGGGCGCGGAGGGAGTGCTTCGAGAACCCCAGCGACCGCTTCGAGAGCCTCAGCGACCGCTTCACGGGCTCGGCGACCGCTTCGAGAGCCTCAGCGACCGGTCAGTAGAGGGCGCCCACCGAGGCGAGGGCGGCGCGCACCAGCGAGCCGCGACCGCCCTCCATCTCGAGCGCGATGCTGTCGGACGCCGCCTCGGAGGGGCTCATCCAGGTGAGCTCGAGAGCGTCCTGCCGGGGTTCGCACGTGCCCGTCACCGGCACAACGTAGGCCAGCGAGACGGCGTGCTGCCGGTCGTCGGTGAACCGCGAGCCCGGGAACGGGAAATACTCGGCCACCGTGAAGGGCACCGGGCTCGCCGGCAGCAGCGGGAACGCCATCGGCCCGAGGTCCTTCTCCAGGTGGCGGAAGAGCGCGCTGCGGAGCGTCTCCCCGTACATCACGCGGCCCGAGACGAGCGTGCGGGTGATCGCGCCCGCCGCGTTGGCGCGAAGCAGGATGCCCACGTCGATGACCTCGCCGAGCCCGTCCAGCCGCACCGGCACCGCCTCGACGTAGAGCAGAGGCAGCCGCCGGCGCGTCTCGGCGAGTTCTTCCTCCGACAACCAGCCGGAGTTCGGATCGGGTGTACCCACGGAGCTCATGCTCCATTCTTACCCGCGAGCGTTGCGAACGCGTTACGCGGCCGCTCCCGTGAGTCCCGGTCGGCGGTCGGTGTAGGTGCTGCTGTCGAACGCGAGGATGAGGTATCCGATGATCGGAATCAGCCACAGCAGGAAGAAGCTGAACACGCCGCTCTTGCGGAAGCTCTCGCCCAGGTGCACGGCCACGACGATCGACCAGATGATGTTGACGATCGGGATGAGGAGCAGAAGCACCGACCAGCCGGAGTGACCCGAGACCTGGATGAGCACGATCGTGTTGACGATCGGGATGAGCGCCAGCCATCCCGGGCGGCCGGCCTTCGTGAAGATGCGCCACAGCACGATGGCCATGATGATGTAGCCGAGCAGGCCTCCGACGACTCCGCCGAGCACGCCTCCCGTTCCGAACTGATTGTCGTACGTGGTGATGTCGAGATGCATGGTTCCCCTATCGGTGGTCGCCGCCGGAATTCGGCCGCCTCGCGTCGGATTCTAGGGGGACTCGGCCCTGTGTCAGGGGATGCGACGAAGATGTACGGGTGACGGATGTTCTCGAACGCTTCTCCCCCGCGACCCGGGAGTGGTTCACCGGGGCGTTCGTCGAGCCCACGGCCGCACAGCTGGGCGCCTGGGAGGCCATCACCTCGGGCGCTCATGCTCTCGTGGTCGCGCCGACGGGGTCGGGCAAGACGCTCGCCGCGTTCCTCTGGGCCATCGACCGGCTCGCCACGACGCCGCCGCCGGAGCAACCGGGCACCCGCGTGCTCTACATCTCGCCGCTCAAAGCGCTCGGCGTCGACGTCGAGCGCAACCTCCGCTCGCCGCTGGTCGGAGTGACGCAGACCGCCAAGCGCCTCGGGATGTCGCCGCCCGCGGTGAGCGTCGGCGTCCGGTCCGGGGACACGCCGTCGGCCGACCGCCGGCAGCTGTTGCGCACCCCACCCGACATCCTCATCACCACGCCCGAGTCGCTGTACCTGATGCTCACGTCGTCGGCGCGCGACACCCTGCGCACGGTGGAGACGGTGATCATCGACGAGGTGCACGCGGTGGCGGCCACCAAGCGCGGCGCGCACCTGGCGCTGTCGCTGGAGCGGCTCGACCAGCTGCTGCAGAAGCCGGCTCAGCGCATCGGGCTGTCGGCGACGGTGCGTCCGCGCGAGGAGGTCGCGCGCTTCCTGGCCGGCGGCGCGCCGGTGTCGATCGTGGCACCGCCGTCGACGAAGAAATTCGACCTCACCGTGGTGGTGCCCGTCGACGACATGACCGAGCTGGGCACGGCCGCGCCGCTGGAGGGGTCGGCGGCGGGCAATCAGCCACAGGGGTCGATCTGGCCGCATGTCGAGGAGCAGATCGTCGATCGGATCCTGGAGCACCGCTCCACGATCGTGTTCGCGAACTCGCGACGGCTGGCGGAGCGGCTCACGGCTCGGCTGAACGAGATCTACGAGCAGCGGATGCTGGTGCCTGCGGGGGTTCCTGCGGAGGTTCCCTTCGAGAGCCTCAGGGAACGGGATAGGGAGGCTCCCTTCGAGGGCCTCAGGGAACGGGATAGCGAGGTTCCCTTCGAGGGCCTCAGGGAACGGGGATCCGAGGGGCTGCTGGCCCGGGCGCACCACGGGTCGGTGAGCAAGGATCAGCGGGCCGTGATCGAAGACGACCTGAAGTCCGGACGCCTCCGCTGCGTCGTCGCCACGAGCTCCCTCGAGCTCGGCATCGACATGGGCGCCGTCGACCTGGTGATCCAGGTGGAGTCGCCGCCGTCCGTCGCGAGCGGCCTGCAGCGGGTCGGCCGGGCGGGTCACCAGGTCGGCGAGGTCTCGCGCGGCATCTTCTTCCCGAAGCATCGGGCCGACCTCATCCACACCGCGGTCGCCAGCGAGCGGATGGCCGACGGGCTGATCGAGGCGCTCTCGGTGCCCCAGAATCCGCTCGATGTGCTGGCCCAGCAGACCGTGGCCGCCGTCGCGCTCGACTCGCTCGACGTGGACGACTGGTTCGACACGGTGCGCAGGTCGGCCCCGTTCGCGACGCTTCCGCGCTCGGCCTTCGACGCCACCCTCGACCTGCTCAGCGGGCTGTACCCCTCGGATGAATTCGCCGAACTGCGCCCGCGCATCGTGTGGGACCGAGTGGGCGGTCGCATCACCGGCCGTCCCGGAGCGCAGCGACTGGCCGTGACCTCCGGCGGCACGATCCCCGACCGCGGCCTGTTCGGGGTGTTCATGGTCGGCGGATCGGACGAGAAGGCCCCGAGGCGCGTCGGCGAACTCGATGAGGAGATGGTCTACGAATCCCGCGTGGGCGACGTCTTCGCGCTCGGCACGACCAGCTGGAAGATCGAGGAGATCACCCACGACCGGGTCATCGTCTCACCCGCGTTCGGCCAGCCCGGCCGCGTGCCGTTCTGGAAGGGCGACGGTCTCGGCAGGCCGGTCGAGCTGGGCAGGGCGATCGGCGAGTTCACCCGTGAGGTCGCATCCGGCTCGCCGGAGGCGGCGCTCGAGCGCATCCGCCGTGGCGGCCTCGATCAGCGCGCCGTCACCAACCTGGTCGCGTTCGTGGACGAGCAGAAGCAGGCCACCGGACACGTGCCCACCGATCGCACCCTCGTCATCGAGCGCTTCCGCGACGAGCTCGGCGACTGGCGCGTGGTGATGCATTCCCCGTACGGCATGCAAGTGCATGCGCCGTGGGCGCTCGCGGTCGGCGCGCGCATCCGGGATCGCTTCGGCATCGACGGCGGCGCGATGGCGAGTGATGACGGGGTCATCCTGCGCATCCCTGACACGGAGAGCGAGCCCCCCGGACTCGACCTCTTCCTCTTCGACCCGGCGGAGCTGCGCGGCATCGTCACCGAGGAGGTCGGCGGCTCCGCGCTCTTCGCGGCCCGGTTCCGCGAGTGCGCGGCCCGCGCCCTCCTGCTCCCGCGCTACAACCCGGGCAAGCGATCGCCGCTCTGGCAGCAGCGCCAGCGGGCCTCGCAACTACTCGACGTCGCGCGCAAGTACCCGAGCTTCCCGATCATCCTGGAGGCCGTGCGCGAAGTGCTCCAGGATGTCTACGACCTGGACGCCCTGACCGACATCGCCGAACAGGTCGCGAGCCGCCGCATCCGCCTGGTCGAGGTCGAGACCGAGCAGGCATCGCCCTTCGCCCGGTCGCTGCTCTTCGGATATGTCGCTGCGTTCATGTACGAGGGCGACTCGCCCCTGGCGGAGCGGCGGGCGGCGGCGCTCTCGCTCGACTCCTCCCTGCTGGCCGAGCTGCTGGGGCGCGCCGAGCTGCGCGAACTGCTCGACCCCCTCGTCATCGAGCGCACCGAACTCGAACTCCAGCGTCTCGCACCGGACCGTCGCGCCCGCGGCGCAGAGGGGATCGTCGATCTGCTCCGGATGCTCGGTCCGCTCTCGGTGGAGGAGATCGCCGAACGGCTCGGTCCCCTCGAACCGCGCGCCGGCGCCGACGCCTCGACCGACCCGCTCCCTGACACGCTCTCCGACCTCGAGCGGAGCAACCGCATCTGGCGAGCAGGGCTCCGCTGGGCCGTCATCGAAGACGCCGCCCGGCTTCGCGACGCGCTCGGCACCCCGCTGCCCATCGGCATCCCGGCGGCCTTCGTCGAACCGGTCGCCGACCCGCTCGGCGATCTCGTGAGCCGCTACGCGCGCACCCACGGGCCGTTCACCGTGCAGGCCCTCGCCGAGCGTTTCGGGCTCGGGATCGCGGTGGCATCGGACGCCCTGCGACGGCTCGCGTCGGAACGCCGGGTCGCCGAGGGCGAGTTCCGCCCGGGCGGGAGCGGCCCCGAGTGGTGCGACTCCGAGGTGCTCCGGCGGCTGCGGTCGCGGTCGCTCGCGGCCCTGCGCCAGGAGGTCGAGCCGGTGGATGCCGCCACCCTCGGCCGTTTTCTCCCCGCCTGGCAGCACATCACCGAGCCCCTACGCGGCGTGGACGGGGTGGCTCAGGTGATCGACCAGCTCGCCGGGGTGGCGCTCCCGGCCTCGGCCTGGGAGACGCTCGTGCTCCCCAGCCGCGTGCGCGACTACTCGCCCGTCATGCTCGATGAGCTCACCGCCTCGGGCGAGGTGATCTGGTCGGGCGGGGGCAGCCTCCCCGGCAACGACGGCTGGGTGAGCCTGCACCTGGCCGAGACGGCCGCGCTCACCCTGCCCGAGCCCTCCGGCGTCGAGACCTCCGAGCTGGAGCGCGACATCCTCGCCTCGCTGGCCGGCGGGGGCGCGTTCTTCTTCCGCCAGCTCTCGAACGCCGTGGGCAGCACCGACGACCGCGCCCTTCTGGCCGCGCTGTGGAACCTGGTCTGGGAAGGCCTGGTCACGAACGACACGCTCACGCCGCTGCGCGCGCTGCTCGGGGCCACGCCGAATCGGCCGCGGACCGCGCCGCGCACCCGCGCGTACCGGGGCCGCCCGCGACCGGTGATGCCGAGCCAGTCCGGGCCGCCGAGCGCCGCCGGCCGCTGGTCGCTGCTGCCGCTCGCCGACCCCGACCAGACGGTGCGCGGAGTCGCCACGGCGGAGCAGCTGCTCGAGCGCTACGGGGTGGTCACCAAGGGCGCCGTCGCGAGCGAGGGCGTGAGCGGCGGGTTCTCACTCGTGTACCGGGTGCTCAGCCGCTTCGAGGAGACGGGACGGGCCCGCCGCGGGTACTTCGTCGAGGGTCTGGGCGCCGCCCAGTTCGCGACGGGCGCCACGGTCGACCGCCTCCGGTCGTTCGCCCGGGAGCCGGACAGCGAACGGCCGCCCGTGGCGGTCACGCTCGCCGCCACCGACCCCGCGAATCCCTGGGGGGCCGCACTGCCGTGGCCCGCCGGCGCCACGGACGGCGACGAGAAGCGGGGGCACCGGCCCGGCCGCAAGGCGGGGGCGCTCGTCGTGCTCGTCGACGGATCGCTCGCGCTCTACGTGGAACGCGGCGGCAAGACGGTCCTCACCTTCGGGGCGGGCGAGCGCGAGACGGCGTCCGCCGCGGAGTCGCTCGCGACCGCGGTGCGCCGCAGCATCGGCAAGCTCAGGGTGGAACGGGTCGACGGCGAATTCGTGATCGGCACCCCGGTGGGGGATGCCCTCACGGCGGCGGGCTTCGCCCCGACTCCGCAGGGTCTGAGGCTGCGTGCCTGAGGGCGACACCGTCTGGCGCACCGCCCAGAACCTGGATGCCGCGCTCACCGGCCGCACGCTCGTGCGCGCCGAGCTGCGCGTGCCGGCCTTCGCCACCCTGCAACTCGCCGGCGAGACGGTGCACTCCGTGGTGAGCCGCGGCAAGCACCTCCTGATGCGGGTCGGGGAGCTGAGCATCCACAGCCACCTCAAGATGGAGGGGTCGTGGCACCTCTACCGCGAGGGCTCCCGCTGGCGCCGGCCCGCCTGGCAGGCGCGGGCCGTTCTGGCGAACGAGGAGTGGACGGCCGTGGGGTTCCAGCTCGGCCTCCTCGAGGTCGTGCCGTCGGTCGAGGAGCACACCGTCGTCGGTCATCTCGGCCCCGACCTGCTCGGCCCCGACTGGGATCCCGATCGGGCGCTGGCCAACCTGCTCTCCGACCCGTCGCGACCGGTCGGACTCGCCCTCCTCGACCAGCGCAATCTGGCCGGCCTCGGCAACGTGTATCGCAACGAGCTGTGCTTCCTGCGCGGCGTGCTTCCGACCCGTCCGGTGGGCGAGGTGGAGCAGCCCGGGACCCTGATCGACCTGGCGCACCGGCTGATCGATGCCAACAAACAGCGGGTGGAGCGTACGACCACGGGCAGGCTGCGGGGCGATACCGACTGGGTCTACCGGCGCGAGGGCAAGCCGTGCCTGCGCTGCGGCACGACGATCGAGCGGGGAACGCTCGGCGACACCGAGCTCACCCTGCGCGACACCTACTGGTGTCCGCGCTGCCAGAGCTAGGGTGCGTCCCTAGCCGCGCCGCAGTCGTCGCGCGGCAAGCAGGAACAGCGTTCCCGTCGCGGTCGCGAGCCCGAGCACGATCAGCATCGGCGCACCGAACGTGTAGGCCTGCAGGAGGTAGTAGTCCGCGCCGCCGAAGCCGCCCGAGGAGGTCAGCGACGACACGCGGTCGCCGATCAGACGCAGACCGTAGATGCCGGCCGCGACGAACACGGCGCTGACGATCCACAGCGCCACGAGCAGGGGCTCCGGCCTGGCCGAGCCGCCGTCCGACGCGCCGACGCCCGCGACACCGCCCGATCCGGTCTCCTCCGGCATGGTCGCCTCGACATCGGGCACCACGATCGGTTCGGGCAGGTCCCCCTGCGGCGCCGTCGAAGCAACCGGATTCTGTGCGGGCCGGGGCGGGCGCCGCCGGGCAGGGTGCTGCTCCGGATCGAAGCCGGGCTGAAACGCCGGGTCGAATCGGGGATCGAACTCGGTGCCGTTCGAGTCGCTCACGCGAGGCTCGATCCTGCGACGGAAACGTGGTGCGCGACTGCCGTTGTCATGGCCCGATCCTATTGGCCTTCCCTTTCGAAAATCGCCCGTCGCCGATGTTAGGGTTGCCTAAGTTGAGCCTGTTAAAACGTGCTGGCTCTCGTACCGGAGGGGTTCGTCTCCATGAGTTACATCAAGTCCGCCTTGCTCGATGAGAAGGGCTTCGTGATCCTGGATCGCTACGACCAGGCCGCGGATCCGAAGGAATGGCTGGACCTCGAGTACGTGGACTGGAAGTCGTCGGGCGACACCCGTTTCGCGCCGCTGGCCAGCGCGACGGGCGAGATCGAGGTCGACGGATTCTGGAACCACGAGCCGCCCCGCACCGACAAAGACGGCGTCTGGATCGACTCGCAGGTGGCGAAGGCGCCCAATCTGGTGCGTCGTGCCACCGAGCCCGGGGTGAATGTCGGGCGCTGCCGGGTGATCGAGCTGCAGCCGAACATCTACGCCGACACGCTCTACAACCTGCACCAGGATGACAACAACCGCCTCAACCCGGACGGCAGCGGGTGGATCGTGCGGGGCTTCTTCAACCTCACCGACGATGCGGAGTCGTTCATGACGCTGCGCGAGGACCGTTTCAACCCGAGGGGCGAGATCCGCATCGCGCTTCCGGCCGGCAGTCAGATCATCGTCGACACCCAGCGCTTCTGGCACGCGGTGTGGCACAAGGGTCCGGAACCGCGCTACGCGCTCATCAGCTCCTGGGAGTCGGGCCCGGCGCTGGACGCCTACATCGAGAAGTACCACGGCACCAACGAATACGAGAACCCCTACCTCTCGCAGGATGTGATGGATGACGCGCAGGCCTCCGTCGCCCGCCGTCTCGCCGAGCGTGCCGCGACCCTCGCCTCGTTGGACCGCAAGAACCGCGAGTCGTCGAGCGCCGACTGATGGTGCGCCTCGCCGCCCTCGACGGCACGGTCGGCGACTGGCTGCACACCGTCGGCCCGATCCTGTTCTACCTCGTGGTGTTCGCGCTGGTGTTCGCGGGCACGGGCCTGTTCGTGGGGGTGTTCATCCCCTTCATCACGGGTGATTCCCTGCTCTTCGCCGCCGGGATCCTTGCGGCCGGCGACAACGGCCTCGACATCTGGGTGCTCGCCATCGGGGTGGGAGTCGCGGCGTTCCTGGGAGACCAGGTCGGGTTCGTGCTGGGCCGGCACTACGGGCGCCCCTACCTCGACCGGCGTCGCGGCGCCTGGGTGCAACGTGGAGTGGAGCGTGCCGAGCGGTTCTACGCCGCGCTCGGCTGGTGGGCGGTCGTCGTGGCGCGGTTCATCCCGTGGGGTCGTGTCTTCGTGCCGCCGGTCGCGGGCATCGCGCGCATGAACTACGGCCGCTTCCTCAGCGCCAACGTCGTCGGAGCACTCGCCTGGGGTGTGCTCATCACCGTCTGCGGATACTTCGCCGCCAGCATCCCCGGCGTCAAGGTGGCGTCGTATGCGGTGGGCGGGGCCTTCATCCTGGGCTCCATCGTGGCCGGCATCGTGGCGCTGGTGCGCAGCCGTCGCGGGCGCGACCTCACCCCGGCCGACTGATCCGCCGACCGGGGTGAGGGCGAGCCCGCCCGCTCGCTAGCCGGCCCGGCGACGTCCCTGGCGGCGTCCGCGGCCGCGGGCGACGACGAACGCGACCGCACCAGCCAGGAGCAGCACGAGCGCCCCCGTCACCAACGGAACGGCGTCCGCTCCGGTGAAGGCCAGCGCCTCGGACGGTCGTGCCGCGTCTGCAGCTGGAAGCACGGGTGCCGCGGCGACCGTCACGGTGAGAGTCGCGCCGGTGACCGTGCCGAAGCTGTCGGCCACCTGGTAGAGAACGGGCGACGCCGTTCCGCTGAAGCCGGCTTGCGGGGCGAAAGTGATGGTCCCCGAGGCCTCGACGGAGTACGTGCCCTCGCCGTCGACGGTCAGGCGCGTGCCGTCGTCACTCACCTCCGCGTCGGCAGGCTGTTCCTCGGTCGGGAAGCCCAAGCTGCTGAGATCCCAGCTCGCCCCCGTCGCGAGCACGTCGTTGCCGAGCACGTCGACCGTGACCTTCTCGCCGATCCCGGTCTCGACGAGGTCGTCCGTCGCGGCGGAGGGGATGCCGACGCGCACCGTGATGGTGGCGGATGCGGTCTGCGCGGCGCTGTCCGCCACGGTGTAGCTCACCGGCGACGTGCTGCCGATGAAGCCCGCTTCGGGAGTGAAGTCGATGGCGCCGGTCGTGGGGGCGATGCGGTACGAGCCCTGGCCGGGGACCCGCAGGCCTTTCCGGTCGGCCGCCACCACCGCATCCGCAGGCTGGCCGGCCGTCGAGAACACGACGCTCGCGGCGTCGAGGGTCAGACCGGTTTCGGCGACGTCATTTCCGAGCACGTCGACGGTCGTCGGACGCTCCGCCACCGTATCCGCGGTATCTGCCGCCAGGGAGGGCCCGGCGAGATAGCGGAAGGGAAGCGTGTTCGAGAGGGCGTACCCGGCGGGTCGGGGCAGATTCCGGCTGTCGGTGCACGACCGATCCGAGCCGATGGCGTAGATGTCGACCGTGCCGGTGCCCGGTGGAACCGTCACGACCACGGCCGGCTGCGCCCCGGAGCTCGTAGTGCCGCGGCGCAGCACCGTGGCCTCGGCCTCACCGAAGAAGACCCGGAGCGACGGGACACCGAGGCAGATGCCGCTGATCGTCAGTTCCTGACCGCCCGCCGTGGGTCCCTGCCGGGAGGAGAGCGATTCGAGGGTGATCACGGTCTGGGTGTAGGTCAAGGAGACAGTCTCCGATTGTCCGTTTGCGCCGAGGATCGAGACGCCGACGTTGGTCCCGCGGGCCTGCGGCGGCATGTTCAGCACCACGAAATCCTCTCCAGCGCTCACGATCTCGGCAGAGCTGACCGTGCGACCGTTGATCGTGATCCTCGCGGTCGCCGCCGCGGCGAGATTCTGCCCACCCAGCCGGTACAGCTGGCCCTCGGGCGCGACGTCGGATGCGGCGAGCTTCCGCAGCTGCGGCACGGCGCGGAGGGGAACGGCGAACGGCTCGGAGGGGGTTCCGTTGGCGAGGGTGGCGACGAGGGACGCCTGCGAAAGACCCTGCAGGGCCCCCTCCGTGGCTGCTCGCGGCTTCACGATGATGCTGTCGGGCGCGGCGGACTCCCGCCGGTTGAAGGGTGGGGGGCATTCGACCGACTGCTTGCTCGCCTCGACGCGCGCCATGGGGATCCCGCCCAGGGTGAAGCCGGCGTCCGCCAGCTTCGTGCCCTGCACCTCCAGGCAGACCGCGTTGAGCACGTCGAGGTTGCCGCTGTTCGTGAGGTATTGAGGGGAGATCGAGGTGATCGTGGGCTGCTCGGCCCTGCTCCGCACGGTCACGAAGATCTGAGCGTCGCCGCTCCTCGATTCATAGACCGGTGCATCCACGGCCCCCACGAATCCCGGGGCCTTCGTGAAAGTGACCATGCTGTTCGCCGCGATGGTGAACACCCCCTGTCCTTCCACCGTCGCCGTCTTGCGATCGGGGGAGACCGTCACCTTCGCGGATGACTGGAAGTCCGGGGGGAACCGCATCGAGTTGGGGTCGTAGATGAATCCCTTTTGAGACGAGTACTCCGCATCGTTGGTGCCGGCGTCGATCGTGATCGTCGACTGGTCCTCGAACATCGAGGCGAAGTCTTCGACGGCTCCGCCCAAGGAGAACGCGTTCGCCGGCGCCGCCGGCGCGAGCGCGATCGCCGCGGTCAGCACGGCTGCGCCGAGCGCGCCGAAGCGGATGAGGGGACGGTTAGGCACGGTACCTCCACAGGTCTGGTTCACATCGGGAAGAGACCTGCGACGCGGCTCTCCTCAATGAGGGTGCCCTCCCGTGACGCTGGGTCAGTAGGCGATCACCGCCGACATACGTAGACCGGGACGACCCGATACGTGCTGAATCCCGCACGGCGCGTGGGCCTGCGAGCAGGCATGATTGCCCCAGCGCTCAACCAGCCGCCCGGCCGGGCGCGGCATCCGCGCTCCGGCCGGTCGACGAGGGTCAGCGCGAGAGGTCGGCGATCGCCCTGCGCGTGAAGGAGAGCGCCGGCACGTTCGGCAACGACGAGCCGCTGCCCGACACGAAGGCCGCCGAGGACGGGGTGTCGCGGTCGAGCGACCAGAAGTGCAGTCCGGCCAGGCCCGCCGACCTGACGTAGGCGGCGGTCGTGTCGATGTCGGCGAGCGACGTCGTCTCCGACATCACGTCGTTGACCCCGATCATCTGCGTGATCTCGATCTTGTTCGCCGGGGTGCCGTAACCGTGCTGGAGATTGGTCACCGCCTGGATCGCGCTACGACCCATGTCGCAACGGCCGGCCACCACGACGCAGACGCCCGGGGAGGCGTCCCCGTAGTCCATCGTCATGAGGTTGATCGTGTAGTGGGTGAGGCTCGACGCTGCGATCGCCTTGAGCGTGGCGTCGCCCGCCGCGACGATCCCTCCGAACGAGCCGTCCGATGCGGCGAGGGTCGCGAGGGTGAACGAGAAGCGCAGCCCGGGATGCCGCGACTGCTCGTACGCCGCCAGGCTCACGAGCGACTGGATCTCGGCCGCGCTCTGGCTCGCCTCGATGTCGAAGTCGATGCCGACGAGGTGCTTGCTCGCGTAGCGGTCGACGAACGCGTCCATGCCTGCCCTGGTGGAGCAGGTGAACACGCCGCCCTGCCCACCGGTCGAGACGATGTAGTTCACGCCGGCCCCGTCGAAGGCGGGGATGTTCGCCCGGGCGAAGTCGGCCCCCGCGATGCCGTTCCAGTTCTCGGCGCCGCACTCCCCCGTGGCGAAGGCCAGGGTGAGGGTGTCGAGACCCGTCACCTTCGAGACGAGCGAACCCGGCCCCACCAGCGGTCGGACGGTGCTGTCCGCGGCGCTCCGCAGAGTGAAGGTCGTCCAGTCCTGACTCTCGTTCGAGTACTTGTACGGGCTGAAGATCAGCGATGCCGCGGTGCCGGTGGTCGATGGCGTCCCGGAGGGCGTCCTGGTGGGAGACGGGCTCGGCGAGGACGTCGGTGCGGGCGTCGAGGCCGGTGCGGCGGACGGCGCGGGCGTCGTCGGCGTGGAGCTCGGTGTCGGTGTCGGGGTCGGTGTCGGCGACGACGCAGAGCCGCTGCCCGAGCAGGCGATGCCCGGAGCCCACGGCTCACCCGATCCGCTCACCCCGTTGGCGGTCACCGGGTCGTCCTGCGTCCACCAGTTGGCGGTGTAGTTTTTGCCCGAACGGCTGACGGTGTCGCCGCCCACATGGGTGCTGCCCGCGACCCAGGCGCCCGCACAGGCGACGGTGGTCGCGGCGTTCGCCGCGGTGGAGATGCCGAGCGCGCCGGCGGCGATGGCGACCACCGCTGTGCACGCCAGGAGGCGATTCTTCTTCTGCATGGTTTCGATCCTTCGATATGTGTGCCTGTCGACGCATGGTTACGTTATCATTTGCGTGCGAGCATCACGGGGCTTACCGCGACTGGCCTCAGCGGCTCCCGCTGCGCCCGTGCGAACTGCCGCGACCCTTGCGCGGCGCGGGATTCCCCCGCGAGCGCAGGGCGCCCGAGGAGAAGCCGGGGCGCTGCGGCGGCAGCTGCCTCTTCGGCTTCACCGGAGCCGTGGCCGGAGGCGTCGGCTCACCGCGCGAGCTGTTGGCGGTGCGGCCCCGCACGATGCCCACGAACTCGTCGATCCGCGCGTCCGCCGCGCCGTCGAGCCAGGCGACCGCGATGCGCGTGGGCTCGGCGTCGGTGATCGGCCTCGCCACGACATCCTTCCGGGCGTGCTGCCGGGCGACCGACTGCGGCAGCACCAGGATGCCGCCCCCGGCCGCCACCAGCTCGACCGCGTCACCGGCGGCGAGCGCCGGGTTCACCCGATCCTCCCCCGCGAGCTCCTCCAGGGTCACGGACTCGACCACGCTCGCGGGATGATCCCTCGGCACGACCACCACCGGCGTCTCGGAGTAGAGCGGGACCACGATCACGCCCTCGGCGTCGACCGGCAGGCGCACGAACGCCACCTCAGCCTCGCCGGAGCGAAGGGCGTCGAGCTGGTCGGACTCGGTCGTCGGCACGAACGCGAGGGGCCGGTCGCGATGGCGTTCCTGCCAGGCCGTCGTCCACTTGGTGAGCGTGACGCCGGAGACGAAGGCGATGGTGAAGCTGTCGGCGCTCACGGTGATCCTCAGGTCGGTGCGGCCGGGGCGGCCCGCCCGGCTCAGGCTACGCTGGGGGCATGGCTGCCGCGAAATCCCCCCGACCCGTGAAGGCCGCGTCGTGAAGGCGCAGACGATGAAGCCGGCCACCGCCGCGCAGAAGCTCGGCATCTACCTGCCGGCCACGCCTCCCGAGTTCCGCGAGAACCCGGTCACCCGCGACGAGCTCAACACGCTCATCGCCGACCCGCCGTCGTGGCTGGTGCAGCTGCGGGCCGAGGGACCGCATCCGAGGGATGTCGTGGCCCACAAGCTCGGCGTCTCCAACTCGGGTCTCGCCCGCTCCGGGATCACCGATCCGCTCACCACGGCCGAGATCAAGGCCCTGCTGGAGAAGCAGCCGGAGTGGCTGGTGCGGGAGCGGGGCATCCACGCTCGCGTCAACGAGGAGAACGCCCGCATCAAGGCCGAGCGCGCCGCGAGGGCCGCCGAGCGCGACGACCGCTAGAAGGCGTCGGGGCGGCCGAACGCCGCCACCTTCGGCTCGATGCCGATGCTCTCCGGGTCGATGCCGATGTGCGAGGCGAGGAGCGGGAGCGTGCGCGTCACGGTGCTGTCGATGCGCGCCTGCAGCTCGTCGGAGCTCACCCGGTAGTCGGTGAAGTCCCCCTCGTTGGCGAAGATGCCGAGCGGGAGCGTGAGCGACTGGAAGAATCCGAACAGCGGTCGCATCTGGTGCTCGACGAGCAGCGCGTGCCGGTCGCTGCCGCCGGTTGCGGTGAGCACGATCGGCTTGTCGATGAGGGCGTACTGCCCGATGTGGTCGAAGAACAGCTTGAACAGGCCGGAGTAGGTGGCGCGGTAGGCCGGCGAGCCGACCACGATCACGTCGGCCGCCTCCACGAGGTCGAGTGCAGCACGGGCCTCCGCGCCGAGGGCGCTGCGGAACGGCCCGGCGCCGAGGTCGGCGAGCAGCGGCGCCAGCTCGATGACGGTGGCCGTGCCGCCGAGGCGCTCCGCGTACGTGTTCGTGACCTCGGAGACGAGGGCGGTCGTGCGCGAGGGCCGGGTGGGGCTCCCGCTCACGCCCACCACGGAGAGCGGCAGGGGCGCGGGATCGACGGTATCGGTCATGGGGAGCTCCTTCAGAACGAGGCCACGTTCGCCGTGCCCGCGAAGTGCAGCGGTTCTACCGGCACATCCAAGTTATGCCCGCCACGGTAACGTGTCGCTATGTGACGTTCGGGCAGCCGGGCGTTGCCCGCGCCGAAGAGGCGCTCGCGCAGGGTGCCCGGGGAGGATCCCTCCTCCGGCAGCCGCCCCCGGCGGCGCAGCTCCGGCACCACCAGTTCGGCGAAGTCGCGGGCGGTGTCGAACGAGTGGTACTGCCGCAGGTTGATCCCGTCGAGGCCGTCCTCGTCGAGCCAGCGCTCGATCTCGTCGGCCACCACCTTCGGCGTGCCGACCACGAGGAACCGGTCGTCGCGCGTGCCCGCGATGAAGTCGAGGGCCTGGCCGACGGTGCGCTCGAGGGGGAGGAACGGCACGCGCTCGGGCGCGACATCCGCCCGCCGCAGCGCCTCGGCCACGGTGATGTCGCGCGG
Organism: uncultured Lacisediminihabitans sp.; assembly: GCA_966212465.1. GTDB lineage: Bacteria > Actinomycetota > Actinomycetes > Actinomycetales > Microbacteriaceae > Lacisediminihabitans. Next base: position 195,736 of record CBIHRK010000005.1, on the reverse strand, counting down.
GTAGGCGGTGAGGTCGACGGGCAGGCTGGAGTGGGCCAGGATGCCGTCGAGGCTCGCGTGCTGGCGGTAGAGCCGCCACTTCTCCGCCGCCTCCTCCTCGGTGCGTCCGACGATCACGCCCGCCATCGCGATGAACTTGATGTCGTCCTCCCGTCGGCCGTGCCGCAGCGCTGCCGAGCGCATCGTCTGGGCGTTGCGGCGGAACTCCTCGGAGGTGCGGCCCCCGGTGAAGACCACCTCGGCGTGCCGTCCCGCGAACTCGGTGCCCGCCGGCGATCCGGTGGCCTGGAAGATCACCGGAGTGCGCTGCACGGAGGGGTGCACGATGTGCGGTCCGGCCACCCGGTGCCGTTCGCCGACGTGGTTGATGTAGCGCACCTTCGCCGGGTCGGTGAAGACGCCGCGCTCTCGGTCGGCGATCACCGCGTCGTCGTCCCAGGAGCCCTCCCACAGCTTGTAGAGCACGTCGAGGTACTCGTCGGCGTACTGATAGCGCAGGTCGTGCGGGATCTCGCCGTCCAGCCCGAAGTTGTGGGCGGCGTTGGGCAGGTAGGAGGTGACGACGTTCCAGCCGACGCGCCCCTTGGTGAGGTGGTCGAGCGTGGACATCCGGCGGGCGAAGGCGAAGGGCGGCTCGTAGGTGGTGGAGAAGGTGACTCCGAAGTTCAGTCGCCGGGTGACCGCCGCCATGGCTGGGATCACGAGCAGCGGGTCGATGTTCGGGCTCTGCAGGCCCTCGCGCAACGCCGTCTCCGGCCCGCCGCGGAACACGTCGTAGGCGCCGATCACGTCGGCGAGGAACACCCCGTCGAATCCGCCGTGCTCGAGGATTTCGGCCAGCTCCAGCCAGTAGTCCAGATCGGCGAAGCGATGGCGGTTGTTGCCCGGGAGCGGCCAGAGCCCGTGCGTGATGTGGCTCACGCAGGCCATCTCGAAGAGGTTGAGGAAGAGCTGCTTGGGTTCGCTCATGACCGTCCTAGCGTTGATTCGGCGCGAAATCGGGGATCGATGCGATCAGTTCCCGAGTGTACGGATGGGTGGGATGACGGAAGATCTGCTCGGGATCGCCCTTCTCGACGACCACGCCGTCCTTCATCACCAGCACACGGTCGCTCAGGTGGCTGATCACCCCGAGGTCGTGGGAGATGAAGAGGTAGGCGACGCCCGACGCCTTCTGCAGGGCGACGAGCAGGTCGAGGATCTGGGCCTGGATGGTGACATCGAGGGCGGAGACCGCCTCGTCGAGCACGATCACTGCGGGGCGGGGTGCCAGCGCGCGGGCGATCGCGACGCGCTGCCGCATCCCGCCCGAGAGCGCGAGGGGGAAGCGCTGCAGCACGTCGGCGGTGAGACCGACGAGCCCGATCAGCTCGCGAACGCGCTCGCGCCGGGCCGCGCCCGTGCGGTACTGCGCCTTCGGCAGGGCGTCGAGCAGGATGCGTTCGACGTTCCAGCGCGGATCGAACGAGCTCAGCGGATCCTGATACACCACCGAGATCCGCGGTCGCAGCCGGCGTCGGCGGCGCTCGGAGAGCGACGACCACTCCTGACCGAGCAGCCGCACGGATCCGCGGTCGAGCGGTTCCAGCGCCAGCGCGAGCTTGGCGGTCGTGCTCTTGCCGGACCCGGACTCGCCCACGATGCCGAGGGTCTGACCGGCCTCAAGGCGGATGGAGACGCCGTCGACGGCGAGCGTCACGCTGCCGTCCGGCGCCACGAAGTGCCGCGCCAGGTCCACCGCCTCGAGCACGGTCCCCTCCGCCCGTGGCGACGGATCGGGCGCGATCGCCGGTACCGGGATCGGGCTCAGGGTGCGACCGCGCGTCTCCTCGCCCGGCACCGCGGCGATCAGCGCTCGGGTGTACTCGTGCTGCGGCGCTCCGAGCACCTCACCCGCGGCGCCCTGCTCCAGCACCTGGCCGCCCCGCATGACCAGGATCTGGTCGGCGAGCCGGGCGACCACCGCGAGGTCGTGGCTGATCAGGATGATCGAGGCACCCCGTGCCTTCATCTTCTCCAGCTCGGCGAGCACCTGCGCCTGCACGGTCACGTCCAGTGCGGTCGTGGGTTCGTCGGCGATCACGATGTCGGGATCGAGGGCTATCGCCGAGGCGATCAGCGCGCGCTGGCGCAGGCCGCCCGAGAGCTGGTCGGGCCGCTGTCTCGCCCTCGACTCGGGCCTCGGCACTCCCACGCGGGTCAGCAGCTCGATGACCCGGCGGCCCCGCGCGGCGCGGTCGCCCCACGAGTGCAGGCGCAGCGCCTCGGCGATCTCCTTGCCGACGGGCCGGAGCGGATCGAGCGACACGAGGGCGTCCTGCAGGATGAAGCCGACATCCCGACCGCGCACCCTCCGCCACTGGCGCGGGCCGAACGCGAGCGCGTTCTGGTCGTGCAGTTCGAGCAGGTCCGCCTCCACCACCGAGTTCCGGCCGGCCAGCCCGACGAGGGCGCGAGCGGTCACGCTCTTACCCGATCCCGACTCCCCCACGATCGCCACGCATTCTCCGGGAGCCAGGTCGAAGCTCACGCCGTGCACCACATCGCGACGGACACCGCGGATGACGAAGCCGGCGCGCAGATCCCGCACGCGCAGGCGCAGGGCGGGCCAGTCGAGCTCCGAGTCGATCGATTCGTCCAGCGTTTCTGCGATGGTCATTTCTCACCCTTCTCGAGCCAGGACTGCAGGTGCCGCCCGATCGTCGTCGCGGCCAGCGCCACCGCGACGATGACGAGACCGGGGATGACGACGAGCCACGGCGCCTGGATGATGTTGGCGCGCCCCGCGTCGAGCAGCGCGCCCCACTCCGATGCGGGCGGCGCGACACCCAGGCCGAGGAACGACAGGCTGGACGCCCACACGATCGACTGCCCCACGGAGAGTGCGAAGACGGCGATGAGGGGGCGCAGGGCATTCGGCAGGATGTGCGCGCCCACGATCCTCGACCGCGAATGCCCCAGCGCCCGCGCCGCCTCCACGTAGGGGGCGCCCTTCGCGGCGAGGATCTGCCCGCGGATCATCCGCGCGTACCCGGGCGCCGTGCCGAGCCCGACGGCCAGCACCTCGGTGGTCGCGGAGGGACCGGTGATGGCGATGAGCAGGAGCGCCAGCAGAAGAGCGGGGAAGGAGAACATCACCTCGACGAACCGGTCGGCGACGACGGCCAGCGGCTTCGGCGCGAGAGCGGCGGTGGACCCCAGAACTAACGCCGCGGCGATGCCCACCGCGGCGGCGCCGAGCCCGATGACGAGCGACTCGCGCGCGCCGAAGACGACCCGGGTGTAGAGATCACGGCCCGACTCGTCGGTGCCGAACCAGTGCGCGAACGACGGCGACTGCAGGGCATCGGCATAGTGCGACTCGAACGGCAGGCCGCGGGTCAGCACCTGGGGTGCCAGGACGGCGACGGCCAGCAGCAGCACGAGCAGCACGGCCAGGTAGAGGCCCCAGGGCCGGCGGACCACCCAGCCGGTGCTGCGGGCGAGGGCGGGAGCGGGACGCAGCGCGGTCATGACGCCTTCAATCGGGGGTCGACGAGGGTGTAGACGATGTCCACGAGGAGATTGGCGACGACGTAGACCACCGCCACGAGGGTCACGATGCCCACCACGACCGGCAGGTCCTGGGTGTTCACCGCGTTGACGAGAACCGAGCCGATTCCCGGCCGGGAGAAGATCGACTCCACGATGACCGCCCCGGAGAGGGTCGCGCCCAGGGCCCAGCCCGAGAGCGTCACCGCGGGGATGGTCGCGTGCCGCAGCACGTGCCTGAGGCGCACACCGGCGTCGCTCATGCCGCGCATGCGCGCGGTGACGACGAAGGGCTGGTCGAGCGCCCGCTCGAACTCGGCGCGGGTGCTCTGCGCCATGAACCCGGCGAGCGGGATGGCGAGGGTGAGCGCGGGCAGGATCAGCCCGTTCACTCCGGCGCCACCGATCACGGGAAACCAGCGCAGACCCAGCGCGAAGACGAGCAGCAGGATGATGCCCAGCCAGTAGGCGGGTAGGCCGGCGGCCACGACATCCGCCAGCGCCCCCACCGCACGCAGCCGCGGACCGCGCCCGGCGGTGAGGGCGACCCAGGCGACCATGATCACCCAGGCGAACAGGATGGCGGTGAGCGAGAGCGTCACCGTCGCTCCGAGCTGCTCGCCGATGATCGCGGTCACCGGACGGAACTGCTGGTAGGAGTTGCCGAAGTCGCCGCGCACGAGGCCCCCGAGGTAGTCGAGGTATTGCACGATGGCCGGCCGCTGCAGCCCGTACTGCGCGTTGATCTGTGCGAGCTCGGCGGGGGTGCGCAGCTGGGCCTGCCCGGCCCGGATGTTGAGGATGACGGTGGCCCGGTCCCCCGGAAGCGCCAGCTGTGCGAAGAACGCCACCGTCGCGGCACCCCAGAGCACCACCACCGCCGAGAGCACCTTGCGCAGCACCTGCCGCAGCACCGCCCGGGTGCGGGAGGGGCGCGTCGCCGCGACCCGCCCCTCCAGCACCGCGCTACTTGACGAAGTACGCGTCATAGAACGTCGGTCCTCCCTGTGCGTGCTCCTGCCAGACGCCCTTGAGCTTGGTGGAGACGGCGAGCGTGCTGAGCCGGTCGTAGACGCCGATCGAGAGGGCGTGCTCGGCGATGTAGTCCTGCGCCTTCGCGTAGTCGGCGTTCTGCTTGGCGACATCCGGCTCGGAGTTGCCGTCGAGGATGTAGCCGGCCAGGGTGCCGTCGTTGTAGTACGCGGAGTTCGAGTAGTTCGGGGAATCCGCGGTGCTCGGCCGCCAGTTGATGTAGAGGATGCCGGCGGTGACCGCGGTCCAGTACCCGACGCTCAGATCGTGGTCCTGCGGCGTGCCGTACTTGCCGGCGAAGAGCTCGCTCTGCGGCACCGGCACCAGGGTCACGTCGAACCCGACCTTGTCGGCCTGCTCGCGCACCCCCTGGAGGATGGAGGCGCCGTCGGAGTTGATGATCGACCCCGCGCCGTAGGGCAGGATGACCGTCAGCTTCGCGCCGTCCTTCGTGCGCACCCCGGTCGATCCGCTGCGGGTCCACCCGGCCGCATCGAGCAGCGCGTCGGCCTTCTTCGGGTCGTAGGAGTAGAGGTCGGCCGCCTTCGTGCTGTAGCCGGGGGTCGTGCGGCTCACGCCGCCGTTGCCCTCGTAGGGGATGACGCCGTGGCCGATCGTCTGCACGATCTGCTTGCGATCCAGGCTGTAGGCGAACGCCTGCCGCACCCTCTCGTCGGTGAACGGCCCGATCTGCGTGTTGAACGAGATCTGCTGCGGACGACCCGCGGTCACGTACTTCTCCAGCTGGTAGCCGCCCTGCTCGAGCGTCTTCCACTGCACGGCGGGGACGTCGTAGATCGCGTCGGCCTGGCCGCTCTGCAGCGCGGCGACCCGCGTCGTGGGGTCGGCGACGAACTTCCAGTCGACCTCGTCCACGTGGGCCGGCCCGGTGTGCAGGGCGTTGGCGGGCGGGGAGGTGTACTTCTTGTTGCGCACGAGCACGATGTCCTGACCGCGGTTCCACTTCTTCACGGTGAAGGCGCCGGAGCCGATGGGCGACTCGCAGTTCTGCTCCTTCGTGCGGGTCTGCAGGGCGTGCTGCGACTGGATGCCGAAGTAGCCCTGCGAGAGGTTGACCGCCAGATTGGGGTAGGGCTTCAGGAGGGAGACCTGGAGGGTGGTGTCATCCACCGCGGTCGCCGACCTGTAGTAGCCCCCGAGCCAGACCGAGGCGGTGCTGTTGCCGCCCTTCACCCAGTAGTCGAAGTTGTAGGCGACCGCCGCGGCCGTCAGCGGGGTGCCGTCGGTGAACCTCACGCCCTTCTTGAGCGCGAAGGTCCAGGTGAGCCCGTCGGAGGACGTCTTCCACGAGGTGGCCAGCCACGGCACCACCGTGTGGTCTTCGTCGAGCGAGGTGAGGTTGTCGAGCACCTGGTAGGAGAGGTAGGCCTGCTCGATCCAGCCGCCGAAGACGCAGGCCGGCTCCTGCTGGTGGGCGTAGACGATGGTGCCGCCGTCGACCTTGGTCACCGCCGCGGGCGCGGACGCGGAGCATGCGGTGAGGGCCAGGGCTGCGGCGAGGGCGACCGCGGTGGCGGCCAGAGCGGAGCGTGCGATGGGCATGATGGTTCTCCAGGACGAGGGAAGGATTCCGTCAGGCTAGGAGCGGGCGGGCGGACCGCGCCCGAGAGTTACCGGATGCACGTAACGATCGACATGCGGCGTAACACCCGTGCGGAACGGCGCGCGATCGCTCACGCGAGTCCGGGTACCGCTGCCCCCGAGAATTCACTTTCAGCACCACCAGGGGCGGGCGTATGATCGTCGCGAACCCCGGCTCGGGGCGGCACTCACGTGAATTCGGGAACACGGGGAGGCGACGCATGGCAGCTCGTCGCAGGAACGATTCGGGCGAGACCGCGGCCAGCGACTGGTCGCGCACGGTGCACTACGGCGGCCGGAATTACATCGCCTCCCGGGACATGGCGGACATCTTCGAGGCGAGGGCCGCCGCGGTCGTCGCCGCCGGGGAGACCGAGCTCGTGCCGCTCCTCCACCAGGGCGGCGTCGACCTGCTCCTCGTCAGCCCCACCATCCGCTACACCGTCGTGCCGATCGACCTCGGAGTGACCACGGGGCGGATCCCCGTGGTCGCCGGGTCGGCGGCGCGGAGCGAGCGAAGCGCGAGCTGAGCGTCGGGCCGCGGCTGCGCGGTAGCGTTGGGGCGTGCGCGAAATCCAATCGAGAATCATCGCCGACCTCGGCGTGCGGCCCACGATCGATCCGGCACAGGAGGTCGAGCGTCGCGTCGGCTTCCTCGTCGACTACCTGCGGGCGACCGGCGCCGCCGGGCTGGTGCTCGGCATCAGCGGCGGCCAGGACTCGTCGCTGGCGGGGCGACTGTGCCAGCTCGCTGTCGAGCGGATCGCGGCATCCGGCGGCTCCTCCGGCTTCATCGCCATGCGGCTCCCCTACGCCGTGCAGGCGGACGAGGATGACGCACAGCTCGCGCTCGCATTCATCCGGCCGCAGCGCGCCGTCACCTTCGACATCAAGCGCGCGGTGGACGGGTTCGCCGACGAGTATCTCGACGCGGCGGGTGAGCCGATCCTCGACTTCACCAAAGGCAACGTGAAGGCGCGCAGCCGGATGATCGCCCAGTACGCCCTGGCCGGGCAGAACCGCATGCTCGTGGTCGGCACCGACCACGCGGCCGAGGCGGTGACGGGGTTCTTCACCAAGTTCGGCGACGGGGGTGCCGACATCCTGCCCCTCTCCGGACTCACCAAGCGCCAGGGGCGCAGCCTGCTGGAGCAGCTCGGCGCACCCGAGCGCCTCTATCTCAAGGCGCCCACCGCCGACCTGCTCGACTCCAACCCGGGGCAGACCGACGAGGCGAACCTGGGGCTCAGCTACCGCGACATCGACGACTACCTCGAGGGCGGTCGCGTGAGCGATCAGGTGGCCGAGGCGATCGAGGCGCGCTACCTCGCCACCATGCACAAGAGGGTCGCGCCGGTGACCCCGCTGGACGACTGGTGGCGCGACGAACCGGACCCGTACACGCGCTGAGCCGCCCCGCGCGACGGGGTTGCGCCCCGCGACCGCGCGAGTACTGCTGTATCCATGACGCGATTCGGGTACACACTCATGACGGAACAGAGCGGTCCGAAGGACCTGGTCGACTACGCGGTCGCCGCGGAGAAGGCCGGCTTCGACTTCGAGGTGTCGAGCGACCACTACTCCCCGTGGCTGACCTCCCAGGGCCACGCGCCCTACGCCTGGTCGGTGCTCGGGGCCGTCGCCTACGCCACCGAGCGGGTCGAGCTGATGACCTACGTGACCTGCCCGACGATGCGCTACCACCCCGCGGTGATCGCCCAGAAGTCGGCCACGCTCCAGCTGCTGGCCGACGGCCGGTTCACGCTCGGGCTGGGCGCCGGCGAGAACCTCAACGAGCACGTGATCGGCGAGGGGTGGCCGCCGGTCGCGCAGCGCCAGGACATGCTGGAGGAGGCGATCGGCGTCATCCGCGCCCTGCACGGCGGCGACCTCGTAACCTGGGACGGCGAGTACTTCCGCGTCGACTCCGCACGCATCTGGGACACCCCGGCGGAGGGGGTGCCGATCGCGGTCGCCGTCTCCAGTCCGGAGGGGGCCGAGCGCTTCGGGCGGCTGGCCGACCACCTCATCACCACGGAACCGGATGCCGACCTGCTCGCGGCCTGGCCCGACGACTCCGCCCGCCGCATCGGGCAGGTGCCCATCTGCTGGGGCCCGGACAAGGACGCCGCGATCGCGACGGCCCACGACCAGTTCCGCTGGTTCGCCGGGGGCTGGTCGGTGAACGCCGACCTGCCCACCCCGCACGGCTTCACCGGTGCCAGTCAGTTCGTGCGGCCGGAGGATGTGGCCGAGCAGATCGCCTGCGGGCCGGACCTCGACGAACTGGCCGAATCGATCTCGGAGTACGCCTCGGCCGGTTTCACCGACGTTGCGATCGTGCAGGTGGGTGACGCCGACCAGCGCCGGTTCCTCGACGAGGTCGCCGCGCCGCTGCTGGAGAAGCTGCGGAAGTGAGGGTCGGGGGTCGTGGCTAGCGTGAGGGGATGACCCGGCGCTGCGGCATCCCCTCGTGCACGTCCCCGGCGGCGCCCGACGCTCCCCTGCCGCTGTGCCCCGCCCACCTCGTGGAGGCGTACGACTGGGTGGCGCGCGACGTCGGGATCACCGACCTGCTGCCCGCGCCGTGCGCCGCGTGCGGCTCGCGACTGGGCGTGCGGTACCCGTCGGGCTGGCTGTGCGCGGTCTGCGAATGGCGTGTCGGCGAGACACCGGACGACGGGGTCGCGGATGCCCGGGTCGACGTGGTCTACTACATCCGCTTTCGCGACCGGGTGAAGATCGGCACCTCGGCGACGCCGCGGGGTCGCCTCGCCCAGCTGCCGCACGACGAGGTGCTCGCGTTCGAGCGCGGCGATCGCGCTCGGGAGCAGCGCCGCCACGCGCAGTTCGCGAGCCATCGCATCCCGCGCACCGAGTGGTTCGAGCTGCACGATGAACTGGCGGCTCACATCGAGCGGCTGCGGGCGGGGCATCCCGACCCCTGGGCGCTGTACGCCCGCTGGCGCAGCGAGGCGATAGCCCTCCGCGGCTGACGGTCCCTGAGGCCCTCGAAGGGCCGGCCCCTGAGCCCGTCGAAAGGCCGGTCCCCGAGGCCCGCGAAGGCCCGGTCCCTGAGGCTCTCGAAGGGCTACTGCTGCGGCTGCACCGACTGCACGAAGTACGGGGTCGTCGCCGGGATGCGCGCGGCGACCACGCGCGACGTGCCGCTCACCCCCACGCTCACCTGCAGCTGCTTCTGGAACGCCGTGTCGACCGGGCCGACCGGACGCTTCTGGAACGTCGACCAGTCGCAGGAGAACTGCCCCTGCGAGCGCATCGAGGTCGGCTTGCCCGATCCGTCCGAGGAGACCACGAAGGCCGAGCACATGACGGCGCTGCCGTCCCAGAACACCACCGGACCGGTCGCCGGCACGGCGGCGAGGTCGGCATGCATGCCGGTGTGCGCTCGCTCGTAGGCGCGCTGACTGGCCGCGTGGATCGCAGCGACGTGAGCCTCGTTCTGGTAGATCGCGATGGTGCTCGGGGCGAGAAGGAAGGCTCCGACGCCGAGGGCCACCGAGATCATGGCCAGCAGGAAGACCGCGCGACCGAGCGTGGTGCCGAGAAGCTCACCGACGGTGCGGCGATGCGCGGACTCGTCGATGCGGCCGACGATCTCGTCGAACACCTCGTCGATCTCGGCGGTGTCGGAGAGCGCGCTGAAGGTGATTGCGGGGTCGTTCGTAAGCACCATGGCGGCATCCTGTCCGTGGGAACAGACGGTGTTCCCGTGGCGGACTGGGCCCAGCAGTACGCGCGATTTCAGCGGAGGGGGAATTCACCCCCAGGTACCTCGATTGTGCGTTCGCTCAGGCCGCTTGTCGAGGGGGGCGCGAGCCTCCGTTACGCAAGCGATACCTGGGTGGCCCGCACTCGGGGGTGGACGGCGGAACGGGCCCGCGGGAACGCCCTCAGCGGGCGCAGTCGATGCAGAGCTCGGCCTCCGGCCGAGCCGCCAGACGCCCGGGTGCGATCGGTGCGCCGCAGTTCAGGCAGAGCCCGTAGGTGCCCGCCTCGAGGCGCGCGAACGCGAGCTGGATCGCCGTGCGCTGAGCGTCCGCCGCCCGCACGATCCCCTCGGCGCGGGACCAGTCGCTGGACAGGGTCGAGCCCTCGGGATCGTGCTCGTCGTCGGAGTTCGCGTCGGCTCGGGCGAAGCGCACGGCGTCGAGCTCCTCCTCGGCCGCGGTGACCCGCGCCTCGGCATCCGCGAGCCGCCGGTTGAGCAGGGTTCGGGTCTGCGTCATCTCGTCGGTTGTCACCATCACTGTCTACACCCGTCATGGATGCCGCGTCACGCGCTCAGCGCGAATCGGCCCGCCGGCGGGCCCGCACCGCGTCCGCACGTGCGGCGCGCGCCTCGTCCCGGTGGGTGCCGGCCTCCGCCTCGGCCCGAGCGAGCACCTCGGCCGCCGTCTCGCGCTCCGCTCGCGCGGCGCGCGCAGCCCGCTCGTTCCGCTCCAGCTCGGCGGCGACGCGCTTCAGTTCGGCCCTGGCCTCCGCCACCGTCTTCTCTGCCGCCGCCTGCGCGGCCGCGAGCTCCGCGGCGCGCTGCTCCGCCCGCTCGGCCTCCCGCGTCAGCGTCGCCGACTCGCCGCGCGTGCGCGGCTTCGGCGCCGCCATCGGGACCACCGCCTCCGGCACCGCGACGGCGTCCGCCGGCAGGTCCCGACCGGGCGCCAGCGCACGCACTAGCCGGCCGCTCAGCACCGCGGCGGCCGCGTTCTCGTCGAACACGGCGGCCTGGAGCGTCTCGGCCACCTCGTCCGCCGCCGCGCCACGGCCGAGCGCCGACGTGAGCGCGGCAATGCGCTCCCGTCGCCGTGCGCCGAGCGCCACGAGGCGGTCGCGGTCGCCGTCGTCCTGGGCCTGACGGATGTCCCGGCCCAGCGCGACCAGGCTGCGCAGACCCGCCCGGTCCTCCCGCGTGAGCCGGTTGGTCAGGGCGGCCGCCGCGCTCGGCTTCTTGAGCGCTCGGATTCCGGCGGCCAGCTCCCCCTCCGCCGACTTCGCCCTGGCGTTCCGCGCCGCGGTGAACTCGGCCGGATCGAGCGCGTACAGCTCGTCTGCGATCCCCGCCAGCGTCTCGTCGTCCACGACCGCCACGCTACGCTGCCGGTTCACCGCGAAGTACTAGGCACGACCGCCGTGCGGGCTGACAATGGATCACGATCGAAGGAGATCCCATGTCCGTTGTCGAACCCGTGGCCCCCTCAGCCGGCGCGGCCGGAGCGAATGCACAGGCCGATCAGACGACCCGCGAGCGCCTCGACGCCGTGATCGCCGAGCTGGCCGGTGCCGAGGCATCCTGGGCCGCCACGCCCCTCGCCGAGCGTGCCGAGCTTCTCGAGACGGTGCACCGGGATGTCACGGCGGCATCGGCCGACTGGGCCGCAACGGCGAGCCGCATCAAGGGGCTGGACCCGGAGGCCCAGGCGGTGGGCGAGGAGTGGATCTCGGGCCCGTACCCGGTGCTCGCCAGCACCACGACCCTGGCTCACGCGATGCGCTCGCTCGCGAAGGGGCAGAGCCCTCTGGCCGGCAAGCGGTTCGGAAGCGCCCCCGGCGGCCGGGTGACGATCCCGGTGCTCCCCGGCAACGCCTACGAGGCCGTGCTGCTGCACGGCTTCACCGCCGAGGTGTGGATGCCGCCGGGCATCACCGCCGAGACGGCGCGGGCCACCGCCGGGCTCGGCGCGCTGACTCCGGCGACGACCGGGGGCGTCGGCCTGGTGCTCGGAGCGGGCAACATCACCTCCATCCCGCCGCTCGACGTGCTCTACGAGATCTTCGCGGGCAACCGGGTGGTGCTGCTCAAACTCAACCCGGTGATGGAGGGCATGCAGCCCGTCTTCGAGGCGGCGCTGGGTGCCCTCATCGATCGCGGCCTGCTGCGCGTCGTCACCGGCGGCGGCGACGTGGGCGGTTACCTCGCCCACCACCCCGGCATCTCGCACGTGCACATCACCGGAAGCGCGGCCACGCACGACGTGGTGGTATGGGGTTCCGGGCAGGAGGGCCGCGATCGCAAGGCGGCGGGCACGCCGCTGCTGGAGAAGCCGATCACCAGCGAGCTGGGCGGGGTCTCGCCCATCATCGTGGTGCCGGGCAGGTGGTCGGAGGCCGACCTCGCGTATCAAGCCGAGCATGTGGCCACCCAGCGGCTGCACAACGGCGGCTACAACTGCATCGCCGGGCAGATCGTGGTGCTCTCCAGCGACTGGGCGCAGCGGGATGCGTTCCTCGACCGCCTGCGTTCGGCGCTGGACCGCACACCCGCACGCACCGCCTGGTACCCGGGCAGCGACAGTCGCGTGCAGCAGGCCGCCGAGGCCTACCCCGACGCCCTGCGCTGCGGCCCGGGCGGCACGCGGCTGCTGGTCGACGTGCGGGGTGAGGCCGACGCATCCACCATCGAACGCACCGAGTACTTCTCCCCCGTGCTCGGGGTGATCGAGCTGCCCGGCACCGGCCAGGCTTTTCTCGACACCGCCGTGCAGACCGTCAACGAGGACTTCGTGGGCACGCTCGGGGCCAACGTGCTCGTGGACCCCGCCACCAGGAAGCGCCTCGGCGCCGGCTTCCGGGAGGCCATCGCCCGTCTGCGCTACGGCACGATCGCCGTCAACGCGTGGACCGGCGTCGGCTACCTCACCGCCGCGGCGCCCTGGGGCGCGTTCCCCGGGCACGACCTCGCCAACGTGCAGAGCGGGATCGGTACGGTGCACAACGCGCTCCTGATCGACTCGCCGGAGCGCACGGTGGTGACCGGACCGTTCCGGCCGTTCCCGCGTTCGTTCGCCGGCGGCGAGTTCGCGCTGTTCCCGAAGCCGCCGTGGTTCGTCACCTCACGCAGCGCGGCGACCACCGGGCGACGCCTGGTGCGGTTCGCCGCGAAGCCGTCGTGGCTCAGGATGCCGGCGGTGTTCGCCTCAGCGTTCCGCGCCTGACGGAACGCCGCGCACCGCGGCCGCGCGGGGATGCGTCATCCTGCGCCGAGTGCGATTCCGTGGCTCGCCATCGCGGGCACCGGGTCGACGGTCAGCCCGTCGATGCGGTATTCGAAGTAGAGGTGGCAGCCGGTGCTGTCGCCCGAGGAGCCGACCTGCCCGATGTTCTGACCGGCGACGACCTTCTCGCCCTCGGCCACCAGCACGCCGCTGTCGAACATGTGCGAGTACGCGGTGGAGATGCCCTGCCCGTAGCTGATCACGATCTCGTCGCCCGCGAGACCGCCGTACGTGACGGCGCTGACGGTGCCGCCCGAGGCCGCGTAGAACGGGGTGCCGCAGGGCGCCGCGAAGTCGTCCCCGCGGTGGAAGCCGCTGTCGCAGCCGACCCCGGCCGTGCAGATCACCTGCCGCGGTCCCCAACCCGAGACGATCGGGCGCGCGATCGGGTTCGCCCAGCCGTCGACGCTCCCGATGCCGGGACCGCCCTGGGGGTACGCCCGGCCGATCAGGATGCCGTCACGGACCACGCTCGCCACCGTCGCATCACGCGAGACGGCCACCGACTGCACGTGTCCCGCGTGCACGATCGCCTGCGACTGCGCCTCTCCGGCCGCGCCGGTGGCGGATGCCGCGGGCAGCACCAGCGACGACGCGACGCCCAGCGCCACCAGGGTGGCCAGGCTCGCCACCAGGATGCGGCGGAGGAACGGCACGGCGTGCCGGGAGGGACGCCGGCGCGGGGAAAGGTCGACGTGGACCGCTGAGTGCTTGCCTGGCATGACCCGATCCACCATAACCGCGCGGGCCGCGGAGGTCACACCGGAGGGATCCTCGACCCCGCGCTCGGTGCGCTCAGCGCGGGGGCAGCTCCACGAACCTGACCTCCGGCAGCTCCCCCGCGTCAGCGACGAGCCACAGGTAGGTGCAGTGCGGTTGGCGCCGCCGGTCGGTCGGCGAACCGGGGTTGAGCAGCCGCATGCCCGCGGGGGTCACGGTGTCCCACGGGATGTGGCTGTGGCCGAAGACCAGCACGTCGAGGCCGGGGAGCGCGGCATCCATCCGCGCCTCGCGGCCGGCGGCCGAGCCGGTCTCGTGGATCGCGCCGAAGCGCAGTCCCTCCAGCTCCCAGCGGGCCACCTCGGGCAGGGCCGCCCGCAGGACCGCGTCGTCGTTGTTGCCGTACACGCCGTGGAGCACGGCGGCACGCTCCCGCAGCCGGTCGAGCAGGTGCGCCTCCACCCAGTCCCCCGCGTGCACCACGACGTCTGCGCGGTCCACGGCCCGCCAGAGCTCGGGCGGCAGGTCGCGCGCCCGCTTCGGCACGTGGGTGTCCGCCATGAGCAGGATGGATGTGGGCATTCTCCCCCTCGTCGCCGCGTGACCAGCACTCTATCCTTGGTGGCACGCTCGAACCGAAGGACGGATCATGGCCGAAGGAACGAAGGACGACCCGTGGCGGCTGAGCACGGCCCCGGGCTCCTCGAACTATGAGATGTATCGCGAGGGTGACGAGCTGGTCTGCGTCGTCGGCTCCACCACGCTGAAGTACCGGGCGCGCGCCATCGACGACCTGCATGCCTGGCTCGTGGAGCGCGGCGACTGGGTTCCGCTCGGGGCCGCCGACGAGCAGAAGCCCGCCGCCGAGGGCACCGTCGAGGCGTGGGGCCGATCGGAGAGCAACCCGGTCGGCGGATGGTACGGCCTGCGCAAGGGCTATCGCGGCCGGTTCGGGATGTACCTGCCGCCTCTGCTCGAGATGCTGGGCCTCGCCGAGCTCACCCACGACGCGCGCAACAACTCGGTGCGCGCGCTCTAGGTCAGCGCTCCTCGGCGGGCTGCCAGAGCTGGATCGGGTTGCCCTCCGGGTCGGCGAGGGAGGCGAACCGGCCGATCGAGTAGTGCTCGGGGTCCACCACGACCTCGGTTCCGGCGGCACGGAGCTGCTCGACGATTCCATCGAGGTCGGCCACCCGGAAGTTGATCGCCCAGACGCGATCCGGCGCACCGAACTGGTCGAGGGCGCCGGGCATCGACGTGAACGCGGTCGGGCCGGCCTGCTGCTCCCACGACCTCTGGCCGGGCGCGGTCGGCACCGGATCGATGCCGAGGTTGTCGCGATACCAGGCGGTGAGCAGTTCCGGATCCTGTGCTCGGAAGAAGAAACCGCCGATGCCCGTGACCTTGTGCATGCCCCCATGATGGCACCGGAGCCCGGAGCACCGCGAGAGCCTGAGAGGATTCCGGTATGACCGACGAGGCAGCGCGCATGACGCGCGATCACGCCCTGCGCCGCCGCGGCTTCGCACTCGAGTTCGTCACGCTCGGATGGAACGTGGCGGGCGTCGTCGTGCTCGCCGTCCTGGCGCTCGCCTCGTCGTCCGTGGCCCTGGCCGGGTTCGGCCTCGACAGCCTCATCGAGATCGGGGCGAGCGTCGTCGTGGTCTGGGAGCTGTCGGGCCGGGGCGAACGGCGCCAGCGGCGGGCGCTGCTGCTGATCGGGGCGGCATTCGCGGCGCTCGCCGTCTACCTCGCGGTGCAGTCCACCGTGGCCCTCGTCGTGGGACATCACGCCTCCCCGGGCGTCGGGGGCGTGCTGTGGACGGCGGTGACGGCGGCGGTGATGTTCGCGCTCAGTGCCGGCAAGTCGAGGACGGGCCGGGCGCTTCGCAATCCGGTGCTCGTCGCGGAAGGCAAGGTCACCTTCGTGGACGGACTGCTCGCGGTCGCCGTGCTCGTGGGCGTCGGGCTGGATCTGCTGCTGGGGTGGTGGTGGGCGGATCCGCTCGTGGGGTACGTGATCGTCTACTACGCGATCCGCGAGGCGATCGAGATCGCGCGCACCGTTCGGCGCTGATCGGGCGCCCGGAACGACGGAAGCCAGGTGCGGCAGCTACCCGAAAGCTGACGCACCTGGCTTTATATCCGGCGTATCACGCCGGTCGCCTCACCGGTCCCGAATCCGGGGCGACCTGATGCATCCAATCTATGAAACACATTCGATGATCGCCGTCCCTCGCTCGGGGGGTTTTCCTTAGAATGCTCTCATTCAGACGAGCGGGTCGCTCTCCGTCGAGCGTCGCGTGACCTGCTCGCCCGAGGCGGGGTCCACGGCCGTGCGGGTGGTCGAGATCGCCTGACGACGACGGGTGAGCAGAACGATGCCGACGATGAAGACGATCAGCCCCGCCGCCATGAGGATGTAGCCGACCAGGTGCAGGTCGATGAACCCGACCTGCAGGTTCAGTGCGAACGCGAGGATCGCGCCGACGACGAAGAGGGCGATGCCCGTTCCGATGCTCATTCGATTGTCCTTCTTTCTCGTGGTGGGTGCTGCGCGTCGCCCGTGACGTTTCACGGGCGGGCGCCTCTCAGGGAGCCTTGTTTCCATGACCTTTGCCGTTGCCCTTCCCCTTGCCGGTGTTGACCGGCGCCACGGGGGGCGCCGTCGCGACCGGGGCGGGTGCAACGGTCTGCGAGGTCGTGGCAGAGGGAGTCGGGGTCGATCCGTGATCGAACGCACCACCGATCAGCTGATCCGTGCCGAACACCAGCAGGCCGGCCATCACCACGGCGAGAAGCGTGGCCGAGCCGACGAGCACGGCGGGCCGGCGGATGAACCGGGGTCGGTCATCCGCCCCATCGACGCTCCTCGCGGACGGGAGCGTGCCCTCCCCCTGGGCGGGGAGGGACACAGTCGGGGACATCTCGGGGGATGCCATGGGCACGGTGAGCTCACTGCTCATCACGCGCGTCGCGGGCGGTGCCGCGGGGGACCAGTTCTGAAGGTCGGGACTCAGGGCGATGGCGATCCCGGCCAGGGTGCGCGCGTCCGGGCGACCGGCGGGCTCCCTGCGAGTCATCTGCTCGAGCAGCTGCGCCCAGCGCGGCGGCACCGTGTCGGGGATCTGCGGGTCGCGGTGCATGCGCACGAGGATCGCCTCCGGAGTCGCCCCGGGGAACGCCGGCGTGCCGGTGAAGGACTCGAGCAGCACCAGACCGAGGGCGTAGATGTCGGAGGCCGGGCTGATGGTCGCGCCGGAGATCTGTTCGGGGGCGAGGTACTCGCCCGTGCCGATGATCGAGTCGGTGCGGGTGATCCGGCTGGAGCCGATGAGATGACTGATGCCGAAGTCGACGAGCTTCGCCCGGGTCGGGGAGCCCGCATCCCCCGTCGGTGCGAGCAGCACGTTGGCCGGCTTGATGTCGCGGTGCACGAGCCCTGCGGCGTGAACGGCGCTCAGCGCCTTGCTCACGCCGATCGCCACCTCCGCGATGGTGGGCCCGTCCAGCGTGCCGGCCGAGATCGAGTCGCGCAGGGAGGGGCCGTCGACGAACTCCATGACGAGATAGTTGGGCACGCGCGAGCCGAGCTCGGCGTCGAAGAGAGCCACGAGGTTGGGATGACTCAGCTGCGCGAGCGCGTGCATCTCGGATTGGCGCCGGCCCGCGTCGGACTCGTCCAGGGTGCCGAAGACCTTCAGGGCGACGCGACGCCCGAGGTGCGTGTCCTTCGCCCGGTACACGGTGGCCATTCCGCCGCGCCCGATCAGCGCCTCCACCTCGAATCGACCGGAGAGGGTCGACCCGATCCGCACTGGTTCCGTCATCGCCGCTCCTTTCCCTCCGTGTGATGCGCCTGGACCTGCCGAGTGTGAGTCGACTCCTTTTCCGGCGGATGAGAAGGGGTACGTGCCCTGTATGAGAGGCTTCTCACGAGCGGCTCAACCTGGTCTCATGTGAGGATCCGAGCATGGGACGGCGGGGGGACCGACTCCCCTCCCCTCTTCTGGGTGCACCGCGAGGTGCGATCGACGAGCAGGATGGGATCATGAAGCGACCACTGCTCCTCACGGCTGCGACGGCCACCGTCGTCGTCGGCGCGTTCTGCGGGGTCGCCGCGCACGCCTACGCCTCCGAGCCGGCGCAGGGGCACGCGACCGTCGCGGTCACGCCCCTGGTGGTCCCGTCCGGGCATCAGCCCGCCTCGTTCGCTCCCGCACTGCCATCCCGTCCGCTCGCCGCGGGGGAGGTGGCCGTGCCGCCGACGGCGGCGATCGACCTCGACGCACCGCCGGCCCAGGGCAAGCCGGAGAAGCCGGGAAAGCCCGTCGACCCGGGGAGACCGGACGACGGTCCCGGCAAGGCTCCGGCCGCCGACCCGCCGAAGGGACCGGATCCGGAGCACACGCCCGGACCGCCGGCCGATCATCCGACCCCGCCGGCGCACCCGGACCCGCCCGCTCCACCCAAACCCGTTCAGGGCAACAACGGCAACGGAAACGACAACGGCCGCGGCGTCGGCAACGGCAAAGGCAACTCGTCGGGCAAGGATGACTCGCCCGCCGCCGGTTCCCCCGGCAGCAACTCGTCCGGCAAGGGCCCGGGCAGGCCCTGAGGCTCAGCGCAGTCGGTAGCCCATCCCGCGGACGGTCTCGATCGAGTCGGCACCGAGCTTGTTGCGAAGGTAGCGGATGTAGACATCCAGCACGTTCGATCCGGGGTCGAAGTTGTAGCCCCACACCCGACTGAGCAGCTGTTCCCGGCTCAGCACCTGCTCCGGGTTGCGGAAGAACTCCTCCGCGAGCGCGAACTCCCGCGTCGAGAGGTCGACGGTCACGTTGCCCACGGTCGCGCGCCGTGTGCGCAGGTCGAGGCTCAGGTCGCCGCGCCGCAGCTCCGTGGGCGCCAGGGTGGGCGTCTCCCGGAGTCGCAGGCGGATGCGCGCCAGCAGCTCGTCGAGCCGGAAGGGCTTGGCGAGGTAGTCGTTGGCCCCCTCGTCGAGCGCGAGCACGGTGTCCTCCACCGAACCCCGCGCGGTGAGCATGATGACCGGGAGCGCGGGATGTGTGACGCGGAGCCGACGAAGGATCTCGAACCCGTCGAGGGAGGGCAGGCCGATGTCGAGCAGCACCAGGTCGTACGCACCGGTCTGCGCCTCGGCGAGTCCCGCCTCGCCATCGAACTCGACAGTGCACGCGTACCCGGCGGCGCGCAGACCCTTCGAGACGAAGGCGGTGATCCTGGTCTCGTCGTCGATGACGAGGATGTTGCTCATCGGTCGATCTCATCTCTGTCGGAGCTCGGCGGGGAGCTGGTCACGGGCACGACGATCGCGAAACGCGACCCGGAATCCGAACTGACGAGGGACACGGTACCCGCGTGCGCAATGGCTATCGCCTTGACGATCGCGAGCCCCAGGCCCGAACCGGCGACCCCGCGGTTCGATTCGACCCGGCCGAAGCGGTCGAAGATGCGGTCGCGCGCCTCGGGGGGAACCCCGGGTCCCTCATCCTCCACCCAGAACTCCACGGACCCGCCCACGCGGCTCGACCCGAGTCGGATGGGCGAACCGGGAGGCGAATACTTCGACGCGTTGTCGACGAGCTGGAGCCAGGCCTGAGTGATGCGCTGGGCGTCGAGGCGGGCCGTGGCGGATGCCGCGGTGCCCAGCTCCCAGCGGTGACCCGGCAGCACGCTCGCCTTCGCGAAGACCTGGCGCGTGAGGTCGGCCACGTCGACCGGCGCGAGCTCGGGCTCCGCGTGCTCGGTCTCGGCGAGCGCCGCGAGATCCTTCACCAGCGAGCCGATCCGCTCCAGCTCGTCCACCGCGAGCGCCTTCATCTCCTCGACGTCGGCGGGGTCGTGCGGATTCACGGTCTCGATGTGCCCCATGACGATCGCGATCGGAGTGTTCAGCTCGTGCCGCACGTCGTCGAGCAGCTGGCGCTGCCGGGTCATCCCGTCGTCCAGCCGGTCGAGCATCTCGTTGACCGTGACGGTGAGCTTCGCCAGGTCGTCGTGGCCCTCGACCGGGATGCGGTCGCCTCGGCTGCTCGTCGTGATGTTCGCCGCCGCGATCCGCAGGGTGCGGAGCGGGCGCAGCAGCCGGCCGGCGACGAACCATCCTGCCGCGGCGATGGCCACCAGGGTGATCCCCATCACCTCCCAGAACGTCTCGAAGGCGGAGGAGAGCCCGGCCAGTTCGGCGCTCAAGTCGACGGCCGCCACGTAGACCCCCGTGTCGGCGCTGCCCTGCACGACGACCGGAGCGGCGATGTACCGTATCGACCGACCGCCGGAGGCCACCGTGCCGATCGTCGTCGAGCCGTTCCTGGTCGCGGCGACCACGTCGGCGACGAAACCCGGAATGCTGTCCACCCGGAACGACGTCGCGACGCCCGGGACGTACTTCGCCCGACCGTCGACGATTCCGAGGGAATCCTGCCCCGCGTCGGGCAGGATGCGGCTGATCACGGCCTGCACCGCGGCATCCGCCGTCGTGAAGGGAAGCGGCACCGCACCGGCCGTGCCGTCGGCGGGCTTGCTGTTGGATGCCCCGAGCACGACGAACCGCGCCTGCGCGACCCGATGCTCGAGCATCGCGTCGACGGACGAGAGGACGCGCTCGCGCTGGATCAGGAAGGTGATCGACCCGCCGGCCGCCATGCCGAGCGCCGTGACGACGATGAGTCCGATGAGGAGCCTCGCCCGGACCGGCCACGATGACCGGGCGCGACGCAACTTCGGCTCGGACCCCATCCCGTCATTATGCGGTGTCACGCCTCACCGAGGCGGTCGCCGGGCGGGATGACGCGGCCTGATCGTGCAGCGCCTCGCGCAGCGCGTCGACGATCCGCGTGCCGCGCTCGTCGCCGATTCCCTCCATCTGGTTGGTGAGGAATGCGAAGCCGACTCCCGCCCCCGGATCGGCGAACGCCACCTGACCGCCCGCGCCGTCGTGGCCGAAGCCCTGCGGGGTGACGTAGTGCCGGGCATCCGAGTCGAGCTGGAAGCCCTGACCCCAGCGCGGCCACGGACCGGGCACGTCGAAGACGGGCGGCCCGTCGCTGCGCACCCTGGTCGCCTCGCGGACGGTGGCGTCGTCGAGCAGCCGCACGCCGTGGGTCTCCTCGATGGTCGCCGACCAGATCGCGGCGAGCGCCCGAGCGCTGGCGATGCCGCCGGCGCCGGGGATCTCGGCCGCCTGGACCTCGGGGTCGTTGAAGCCGCGGCCCTCGCCGACGAGCTCCGGGGGCAGTGCACCGCCCAGGGTCATCGCGCGCTCAAGCCAGTCCACCTGGCCGGGCGTGCGCGCCTCGGCCTGCTGGGCGGTCAGCTGAGCGAGCGTCGGGCCGACCTGCATGTCGGCGACGCGGTGGCTGAGACCTGCGGGCAGCCCGATCCACGCGTCCGCGCCGAGCGGCTCGGCGACGAGCTCGCGGAAGTAGGCGCCCACGCTCATGCCCGTAACTCGCCGGATCACCTCGCCGATCAGCCAGCCGTGGGTGATCGCGTGGTAGCCCCAGCCGGAGCCCGGCTCCCAGAGCGGGCGCTGCGCGGCCAGCGCGGACGCCACCCGATCCCAGTCCACCAGGTCGGCCGAGGTCAGGATGTCGCGTGGCGCAGACAGGCCCGCCCGGTGGGACAGCAGCTCCCCCACCCGCACGGCGCCCTTGCCCTCGGCGCCGAACTCGGGCCAGTAGTCGGTGACGGGCGCGTCGTAGTCCAGACGCCCCTCCTGCACGAGCCGCGCGGCCAGGATCGACGACAGCCCCTTGGTGCAGGAGAAGATCACGCTGAGCGTGTCTTCGCGCCACTCGGCGCCTGAACGCGGGTCGGAGACCCCGCCCCACAGGTCCACCACGGGGCGGCCGCGGTGATACACGCCCAGGGCCGCGCCCATCAGCGGCTTGCCGTCGAACGCCGCGGCGAAGGCGACGCGAACGGGCTCGAATCCTTCGGCGGTCGTTCCGGAGAGGGTGACGGTCACAGCAGTCCTGCCTTCGAGGCGAGTCGGATGGTCGGGGAATCGGAGGGCCAGGATATCGGCACAGGATCGCCCACCCGGCCCACGAAGTCGCCGCCATCGACGACGTTCTCGAAGGCGAGCAGCATCCATTCGCCGGCGCGATCGCGGATGAGGCGGCCGCTGTACCAGGACTCGGGCGCCACCAGAGCGGCGTCGCCGATCGCGTAGTCGCCGAGCGCCGAGTCGGGCGCGACCGCCCAGATGCCCCCGCGCTCCCCGCGATCGGTGCGTGAGGAGGCGAGCGCGGCGGTGTCGCAGGAGAAGAGGAGCACCCAGCGTCCGTCAACGTCGACGAGCTGCGGCACCTCGAGGTGTGCGAAGCCCGCGCCCGGACGGCTCAGCGGCGGTTCGACCGTCCAGGTCTCCAGGTCGGCAGAGGTGGCATGACCGACGACCCCGCGATCGTCGTCGGCGCCCTCGTTCGCGCGCGCGGTGACGAGCATGTGCCAGCCCTGGCCCTCGGGGTCGGCGAAGACCCACGGGTCGCGCCAGGCCTCCTCCGGCCAGGTCGAGGTGCCGAGCGTCTCGTACCAGCGCGGATCCGCCGTGGCGATCGGGCCGGGCGAGGTGATCCAGGTGTGCAGGTCGGCCGACTTGGCCACCCCGACCGACTCCACGTTGGCGTGCGACCCTTCGGAGAGGAAGCGCGATCCGGTGTAGAACATCCGCCAGATCCCGTCGGGACCCTGGATCACGCTGCCCGTCCATGTCGCCGTCTCGTCGAACGCGCCCGCGCCGCCCGGCTCGAGCACCACGCCCAGATCGGTCCACGACGTGAGATCGGTGGAGACCGCGTGCCCGATGCGGGCGTTGCGGTGCCGCAGGTGGGGGTCACCGAGCGACTTCGGCGCATGCAGGTAGTACAGGTGGAATTCGTGGCCGTCGTCGGCGAGCCAGAAGTCCCACACCCAGTGGCGTTCGAGCGAGAAGGTCATGCGATCCTTTGCGGGTCGTGGGGAGGATGAGCCGGTGCGGGAGGAGCCGCGTGCCTAGCCCTTGATCGCACCCTGGAGGAGGGCGCCGATGAACTGCCGCTGGAAGATCACGTAGATCACGATGGTGGGCAGCATCACGATCAGCGCGGCCGCGAAGAGCAGCGGGAGCGTGTCGATGTACTGCCCCTGGAACGCCCCGAGCGCACCGGCCATCGTGCGCTTGTCCGGGTCGTCGACCAGCACGAGCGGCAGCAGGAACTGGTTCCAGGTCCAGAGGAAGAGCAGGATCCCGAGCGCCGAGAGCGCGGGGCGAGCGAGCGGGATCTGGATGCGACGGAACTCCTGCAGCACCCCCGCCCCGTCCACCCGGGCCGCCTCCGAGAGCTCGCGCGGCACGCCGAGGAAGTGCGCCCGCATCCAGAACACGCCGAACGGCATGTAGAGGCCGATGAGCGGGAGGATGATCGCCCACTGGGTGTTGAGGATGCCATAGGAGGTGATCTGGTAGTAGAGCGGAATGATGATCGCCTCGAACGGGATGGTCAGCCCGAGCACCATCGCCACCAGCACGACCCCGCCGCCGCGCACCCGCAGATTGCCGAGCGCGTAGCCGGCGAGGGTGGCGAAGAGCAGGCTCACCGGCACGACGACCACCACGATGAGCAGGCTCGAACCGAGCAGCACCCAGACGTGCCCCACCGTGAACGCGGTGATGAAGTTCTCCCAGTGCGGATGCGTCGGCCAGACGAGTCCGGTGGGCAGCCGGTCGGCCGGCTGGAGTGCAGCCGAGAGCATGCTGAGCAGCGGCAGCACGGTGACGATCAGGACGATGATCAGGATGATGCGGCCGACCACGACCTCGGTCTTACTGGTGATCATCAGTCCCTCTCACGGGCTATGCGCTGCACGGGCAGCACGACGGCGAGCACGAGGATGAGCAGCACGATCCCCAGCGCGGACGCGAGGCCCACCTGGCCCTGCACGAACGCGAGCCGGAAGATGGAGATGCCGGGCACGAGGGTGGTCGTCCCCGGGCCGCCCTTGGTGGTGGTGTAGATGATGTCGAAGCTGCTGAGCGCCGAGATGATGGTGATGGTCACCAGGACCACGATCTCCTGGCGCACGCCGGGGAGGGTCACGGCGCCGAACATCCGGAACCAGCCGGCGCCGTCGATGCGCGCCGCCTCGTAGAGGGCGGGGTCGATCTTGCCCATGCCCGTGAGCAGGAGCACGGTGCACAGACCCGTGAGCACCCACGAGCCGATGAGCCCGACGGCCGGGAGGGCGGTGCCGAAGTCGGCGAGCCAGGAGCGGGAGAGGAAGCCCAGCCCCACGGCGTTGAGAATCGTGTTGATGGTTCCCGTCTGGGCGTACATCCACGACCAGGCGATGCCCGCGGCGACGAGCGGCACGATCTGCGGCAGGAAGAGGATGGTGCGCGCGGCGCTCGCGAAGGCGTTCTGCCGCATGTTGCGGATGAGGGTCGCGAGAACGAGACCGGCCACCACAGGGATCACCGTGAAGTAGATGATGAGGATCAGCGCGTTGCCGATCGGGGCGAGCAGCGTCGGGTCGGTGAAGATCCGCGCGTAGTTGTCGAGGCCGACCCAGGTGGAGGCGCCGATCCCGTTCCACTTGTAGAACGAGTACTGCACCGCCGTGAGCAGCGGGTACAGCACGAACAGGCAGTAGGCGACAACCGCCGGCAGCAGGAACAGCCAGCCGACGAGGAGCGCGCGCCGCGCCATCCGGGAGGTCCCCCGGGTGGCGCGGCGCGGTGAGGCGACAGTCACTAGCCGGCCAGATCCTTCAGGTAGAAGGCCTGGATGGCTTTCGTGAAGTCGGTCGGCGTCATCTTGTCGGTGAGCAGCAGCTGCTCATCCGGCTGGAGGGCGCCCTGGTAGATGCCCGCGGTGGTGTTGGCGATGAAGTCGGTGAAGCCGTCGTCCTTGCCGACCGTGGCCGACATGTTCAGCGCGGTCTCGATGAGCGAGCCCTTCTCCACCGTCGGCAGCTTCTGCGCCGGGTCGCCGCCGGGCGAGGCGCCGGTGACGTCGACGACGATCTGGCGAGCCTTGGCGTTGGTGGCGATCCAGTTGAGGAAGTACGCGGTGGTGTCGTGGTTCTTCGACTTGGACGGGATGGCGAACGTGTTGCCGGTGCCCATGGCCACGTACTTGCCGCCCTTCGTCTCGGGAGGCATCAGGAAGAACTGCGCGCCTCCCTTGCCGAGTGCTTTCTGCACGTTGGCAGCATCCCAGTTGCCGTCCCACATGAACAGCCCCTGGCCGGCGGAGAAGTTCGCCACCATGGTCGTGTAGTTGATGGCGTTGACGTCGCTGGGCAGGTAGCCCTTGGTCGCCCAGTCCTGGAACGTGGTCGCGCCCTTGACGGATGCCGGGGTGTCGAAGGTGGCGTCCGGCTTGTTGAACATCCAGTCGACGAGCTTCTGCTTGTCGCCGTACTGGTTGATCAGGGCCTGGAGCACGAAGGTGCCCACGCCGTCCTGCATGCCGGTCTGCACCGGAAGCACGCCGGCTTCCTTCGCCTTCTTCAGGTCTGCTTCGAGCTCGTCGATGGTGGAGGGGATCGAGGTGATGCCCACCTTGTCCGCGAGCTTCTGGTTCATGTAGATGCCGGTCACCGAGTAGCCGATGCCGAACTGCCACAGCGAACCCTCACCGCGTACGCCGGCCTTGGTCATGCGGGCGGAGGCGAGCTGACCGGCCGAGAACTTGTCCCATCCGTAGGCCTTGAAGTACGGGTCCAGGTTGGTGACGAGCCCGTCCTTGACCGTCGAACCGAGGGTGGAGAGACGGATGAGGTCGGGCGCGTCGGCGCTGGCCATGAGGCGGGGCGAGTTGGCGAGCAGGTTCTGGAAGCTGTCGCGCACGATCTTGAACTTCACGTTGGGGTGCTGCTTCGTGAATTCGTCGGCCAGCTTCGAGGTGACGGGGAAGCCGGTCTCGTCCTGGATCTTCAGCGTGACCTTCTTGGAGGTCAGCGTGGTGCTGACGCTCCCGCTCTGGCCCTGGGAGGTGTTCGAACTCCCCGGCGCACAGCCCGCAAGCGCGAGCAGCGTTGCCGCGGCTGCGGCCACTAGCACCACCGCGCGGGGGGCGCGGGTGAATGTGCTCATAGGTTGACTCCTTTGTCGTCGGATGGTGCAAGGGATGCTGTGCCGGCTCCTCGCGAGAAGAGGTCCGAGCTGCTAAATGGTTTTAGCAGTTGTATATTCACTCTCAGAGCGGAGCGTTGTCAAGTTTTTCGCACCAGAACATTGTGGCAACCTTTAGCTGGGTGAATCGGTTTAGCCTAAGGATGCCGCGTGCGCGGCCCGACACCCGCGGCACCGCCCGCGATGACTACGATCACTCTGGAGGAGGTGGCTGATGGCGACCAAGCGCGTGACCCTGGCCGACGTCGCCCGGCTGGCCGGACTCTCCCAGACCGCGGCATCCATGATCCTCAACGGCCGGCCCGACACCCGCCTCTCCCAGGACGCGCACGACCGGGTGAACGCGGCGGCGCAGCAGCTCGGCTACCGCCCCAACGTGGCGGCACGCGGCCTCCGCACCGACAAGACCCTCACCATCGGGTTCATCTCCGACGTCGTGGCCACCACCCGCTTCGCCTCCGGCCTGATCAAGGGCGCGCTCGAGGCCGCCGAGGAGGCGGGGCACGTCGTGCTCGTGCTCGAGACCGGCGGGGAGCCCGCACGAGAGGCGGAGGCGATCGCGGCCGTGCTCGATCGCCAGGTGGACGGCATCATCTTCGCCACCATGCGCGCTCGGGAGCTGTTCGTGCCCGACCTGCCCGCCGGCACCTCGGTCGTCATGCTCAACGCGACGAACGCCAATCACCCGGCCTCCGTGCTCCCCGACGAGGAGGCGGGCGGACGCACCGCGGTGCAGCTGCTCATCGACGCCGGGTTTCGCGACGGCATCGCGCTGATCGGCCAGAACGACGAAGTGGAGCGCGACCTGTTCCGCTCGGCCACCGTGGCGCGCCGGGTCGCCGGCATCCGCTCGGCCATGGCCGAGAACGGGCTCTCTTTCGTGGCCGAGGAGTCGATCTGGCTGTGGGAGCCGGAAGACGGCTACCGGGCGACCAGATCGCTGCTCGAACGGCGCGACGACATCCGCGCCCTGCTCTGCATGAACGACCGGATCGCCTTCGGCGCGTACCAGGCGCTCGGCGAGGCCGGACTCTCGGTTCCCGGGGACATCTCGATCGTCTCCTTCGACAACGACGAGCTCGCCGCCTACCTCCGGCCGGGGCTGACCACCGTCGGCCTCCCCCACGAGCAGATGGGCCGGAGAGCGGTGGAGCTGCTGCTCTCGGGCGAGACCGGCGGGCCGACCCTCATCCCGATGCCCATCGTGCGGCGGGCGTCGATCCGGGGCTGAACCGGGACGACCCGGGCCTCCCTCAGCGCGCCGAGCGAGGGGCGCGTCGCCAGCCCCTCTTCTCGTCCGCGGCACCTGAGGTCGGGGGCCTAGACTTTTCGTAGGTGAGCCGGGAAGCCTGGTCGGCAGTCCATTCGCCGACCCCGGAGCTCACATGAAGACCCCCCGTTTGCTCAGATCGATCGGGCGCTCCCGGTGAGCGCGACCGAAGCATTCAGCATCGGAATCCTGGTGGTGGCTGCGGCCCTCATCGTCGCGGTGTTCACGAACCGTCTCAGCGAGTGGATCAGGGTACCCACACCGGCCCTCTTCCTCGTCGCCGGCGCGGCGGTGGCGAACCTCGTTCCGGTGCTCGGTTCAGCTCCCCGCCTCTTCGACGAGCGCATCGTCACGGTGGCCCTCGTCTTCGTGCTCTTCGACGGCGGCATGCACATCGGCTGGGGCAGGTTCCGGGTCGCGGCCGGAGCCATCACGTGGCTCGGCATCGCCGGAACGATCGTCACGGCCGCAGCCATCGCCGCGCTCTGCCACTACCTGTTCGGATTCGACTGGTCGGCGGCTCTGCTTCTCGGCGCCGCCCTGTCCCCCACCGATCCGGCTGTCGTGTTCTCGGTGCTCGGCAAACGGGAGATCGCCGGACGCACCAGCACCATCCTGGAAGGGGAATCGGGGGCGAACGACCCGGTCGGCATCGCGCTGCTCGCGAGCCTGATCGCCGCCACCGGCTCCGGCACGAACCCCTTCGTCACCGGGCTGACGGAATTCGCCCTCCAGATGGCGGTCGGCGCGGTCATCGGGATCGCCGGAGGGTTCGGGCTCTCCTTCCTTCTGCGGAAGGCGTCGCTTCCGAACGAAGCCCTGCACTCCATCCAGGCGCTGGCCTCGGCCCTGCTCATCTACGCCGCGGCGAGTCTGCTGCACGGCTCGGGGTTCCTCGCGGTGTTCATCGCCGGGATCCTCGTCGGCGACGTGCGCGCCCCCTACAAGCGTGAGATCCAGCGATTCAGCGCGGGCATCGCCAGTCTCGCCGAGATCGTCGCGTTCACCGTGCTGGGCCTCAGCATCCGGGTGGACGACCTCACGAAACCGGGCGTGATCGTCATCGGCCTGACTCTCGCCGCCCTCCTGATCCTGGTCGTGCGACCGCTCCTGGTGGGGATCGTGTCGCTCCCGATCACGCTCCGCCGCGGCGAGCGAGCGTTCGTGCTCTGGGCCGGTCTGAAGGGCGCGGTGCCCATTCTTCTCGGCATGTTCATCCTGAGCGCGGGCGTTCCCCGCGCGCACGAGATCTACGCGATCATCTTCATCGTCGTGCTGGTCTCGGTGGTGCTCCAGGGCGGACTCGTCCCGGCATTCACCCGCCTCTTCAGGATTCCCACCCACGTGGAGACGCCACGCCCGTGGGGGGTCGACATCCGATTCGCGGCGCCACCCAGAGGCCTCAGGCGGCACACCGTGGAAGCCGACTCCGCGGCCGACGGGGCGACCGTCTCCGAACTCGCCGCGAAGCAGGTCGGGTGGATCAGCATGGTCGCACGCGAGGGAGTGATGATCCCCCTCGAACCAGCGGTGCGGCTCGCCGCCGGAGACACGGTGCTCGTGCAGAACGTCGAAGGACAGTCCGCCGCCGGCCTGTTCTCCGCACCGGGAGACGACTCCCGCTGAGGCGACGCGTGCAGCGCGCTCGCAGAACGGGCGTGACGAGCTCAGTGGCCGGACCGGTGGGATGTGAATCCGAATTCGATTCCCCGGCAGTGCGGAGCACACGTCAGAATCCCCGAGATTTATGCCACGGTGCGAGCTCGCTTCGCGCATGGATGTCTGCCGCCAGCTGGGCGATACCAGTCGGCCCCATATCGGTCAGAGCCTGGATGACGTGGGCGTCCTCAAGCAAAACGCGATGCCGAAGGCGCGGCTGAGGCTCGTGCCGCCTTGGGAACTTCATCGACCGCGCTTGGCACGACTGCTGACGACACTCCTATCCACAAGAGCACGGCAATGCGCGATGTGAGTAAGTTCGTGCAAGCAATTGCGTCCGCGGTGATTGCTGGCATTTTGCTCTCACTCATTGGAATAGGTGTTTAGGACGGGAATAGGGAATCACCACCATCGGATGGCACCTCGACCAAACGAAGTGATTGCCTGCCCGCAGACACCGGCTCGTTCAAGCAGGACTAAGCGTGGTCACGCGACGACCTCAGGCGGCCATCCTTCTTCGCGGTCGCCTGGCTCTTGGGAGTTCGTGTTGAGCTCGATTTCAAGTCGCTTCAGCTTCCTTCCAGCCACATATTGGCCGCTCTCGACGTACCGGGACCACCAGACGTTTCGTGCATCACGGAATCGAACGATGATCTGAGCGCGTCGGGGATCAGTGTTGTGGAATGGCACGACTTTCGTGATCGTCTCGCCGTCGCCCAGGAAGCTGATCGGATCCCGAAAGAGACGCACGTTTCTGTACCCGGGCTCATTGTCGTCGCGCGGTACGGATACGACCGGCAGCCAGATCGGCGTCGTCGACGCGTTCGATGCGTGGACTCGGTCCCATCCCCGCCGATTCACCAGAAGGACTATCGACAGCACAACGTCAGCCGGCAGCGCCGGAACGACTGCCAGACCGGATGCGAACACGATCGAGGCCGGGACGGCCCCGCAGTTAGTGCTGCACTGCAACGATGTTCGCGGTAGCTCGCCGCCCAGCCAGACAATCAGCGACAGTAGATAAACCGCCGCAACGATAAGTCCGACTGCGGCTGGAGGACATCGTGCACAGCGCCCTCGCTGCGCGGGCCGACCCGCGGCAGGTGGCGGCCGGTCCGCTTGCCGCCTATTTCGGCAACCGGCTCGACCAGCGGGAACTGCTATTGGGAGACGACGCGAGAGTTATGCCGACGCGGTACGCCAATGACAGGGGGGATGACGTCGACGAAAGCGACTACGCAGCGTCAAACTGGTCATTTTCACCCTCAATGTGGACCAGCCGCGACCTCACTGTCCACCAAGGAGCGCTTCACTGCAGAACCGACCCGTGGCCGAGGCAATTGAGAGCGACGGCCGAGTACGCGGCTAGGAACGACAGCACCGAGCCTCCGGCCGCCACAGCGAATGCGATTCGGACCCTCTTTCGACGGTCCCCCATGAGGGTCGTCTGCGATCGTGCAATGACGACGCCTACGATTCCAGCGACCGGTGGCCCAACATACATTCCGAGCACGAAGAATTCGTCCAGAGCCTGGGTGAGAGTCGGGAGCGGCCCACCCAGACCTTCGGGACCTGTAAAGACTAAGAGGATAGGCAGAAGCATCACGACGCCTACCAAGACCGACACCCCCAAACCCACCGCGATTAGCAACGAGCTAAACCGATCCGGAAGTCCGGGTCGAACAGCGAATCTCAGGTAATACACTGCGCTGATGGCAACGGTCACGAGCGTCGTGGCAATGCCCCACCCGGTGTACGCCGGGAATCTGGCCTGACCGCATGTGATCGCGGTGGCGGTCACATTCGACCAACTCCATTGCTGCCACAGGGAGGCAGCCACCAAGAGGATTGCCAAGGCAAAGCTTGCAGCAACCGCAGACCGTTCTGGCTTTGTTGATTGGATCGTGTTGGTCATGATTTGCCTAGTCTGGCTCATAGGCCCGCCAGCTGCTGGAGCTTTGCCGCGAACGCTGCGCCAAGCGCGTCAGCCTCCGTGAGTCGCACGCTCGACGGGGGGTCCGTAGCAGGATTTTTTGATCCCCCGGGATGACGCGTTGTCAAAAGCCTGGTCTTTCCACGCGACGGCATCCTGAATGCTCTGGTCTGTAGTGCTGAAGACAGTGACTGCCATTTGAGCCGCCGTTGCGAGGGAATTTCCGCATCGATTGATGATGAACTGGCGCCAACGGTATTTGGGGTCGTTGTAGCAACGTTGAAGATAAACTCCCAAGCTGACCTCCAGGGTGGTCTGGGGGGGATACAGGGCGACGAGGTTGAATGCGTCGACGTCCGCGATGAGCTGGTCCATAGTGAACCGGCCAGTCGTGCCTCCCACGTACGTTGCGAAGTATGTGCCGACGCCTGCTGAATAGCCCGCCAGGCGGGCGATCTCGTAATCCTGCCAGACCGAATTGAGATCCAGCCCCCATCCTGCGAGGTCCGCGAATTGAACGTCGCTGCCGTTCGTGGGTACGCCCCAGTGAATGTATCCGCGTGTGGTCGCCGCCCAGTGATCGATCTTTCCCGGATAGGGCGTCCCGGTCGGTATGGCAGGCGCGGATGCGTTGATGGCGTCCTCGAACTGTACAAGCGGCGGTGGTGTTGGAGCATACAAGGCGAATGCAGTCTGCTTGTACGCCGGATTTTGGTCCATTATCCCCATCAGGACGACGTCGTTGACTTCATCGGTCAGAGCCTGGGTGACGTGGGCGTCCTCAAGCAGACGCGGTGCCGAAGGCGCGGCTGAGGCTCGTGCCGCCTTTGAATATCGCCCGCGCGCCGTGGCAGGCGGCGGACGCACGGATCTGCGGGGGCGATTCGATCACGCTCCGGCTAGATCCGCGCGTAGACGGGCAAAGTTCGTCCTCGTGGCGACCGGGCCCTCGCCATCGATTGACTCAAGAAGCGTTGCCCACCGCATGCCCCCACGCGAGAACTCTCTGCGCGCGACCGCAAGGAGCGCATCCCACCCGTTCTCGACCAATGTCTGCGGATCTCTGAGAACCTCAAGGAGAGCGATCTCCGACTCGTTCAAGGACCGTCGACGAGCATTGTTCCGCTTGTGCATTTGAACACCGTCGATTCCTTCCGGAATCGGTCCGCAAATGGACAGATGCATCTCAGCCGGCACCTGAGTGGTCAGACCCAAGTATCGGGCGGCACTGAAGCCCGCCGGTCCAACACCCTCGGTGCCTAGGACCTCACGTGCAACTTCACGACTGGACGGGCGCGTCATACCGAACCGCGACTTTGCTCCTTTGTAGTAAAGACCGTTTCGCACCCGGATCAAATCTCCATGAGCCGCGGCGTGCGAAAGAGCATTGCGCCGAGCTGCATTAGAACCCGGGAGGTCCGAATTGCGGACGAATGTCCGTTCCGGCAGCTCGCGCAGCACCGCACCTGGTGTGATCGCGTCAGGAGTCCTCATGAGACAAAAGTGTACCGAGTTTGTCGCACAATGACCAGACGCTCACAGAGAACAACGTGTTGGTACCAGGCGCCAGATCTTCTGGGCCGTGGTCGAAACGTAGGCGAAGTGTGAGATTAGTGCGGATCTCTCTCCCGGAGACGCAAAAGCCCCAGACCATAAGAGATCTGGGGCTACTGATCAGCGCGGAACCGGTGGGATTTGAACCCACGGTGGGCTCAACACCCACACAACTTTTCGAGAGTTGCACCTTCGGCCGCTCGGACACGGTTCCGGAGAAGAGCTTAGTACACGTCTAATGTGTGTGCATGGCAGGTCGCGCCCACCCCATCCGAGTGGTCTCCGCCATCATCGTGGCGGCAGCACTCGTGCTCGCGATCGCCAACGTCGGCCGCCGCGTCGTGGGCGGCGAAGAGGACCACGCACAGGATGCCGCGTTCTACGCGCTCCCCGCCCGCATCCCCATCGCCGCTCCCGGCACCATCATCCGCGCCGAGGTGCTCGCGGGTGCACCCCTCGGCGCGCGGGCGTGGAGGGTCATCTACCACTCGCGCGATCTGGCCGGCCGCGACATCCCCGTCTC
Source organism: uncultured Lacisediminihabitans sp. (assembly GCA_966212465.1). Lineage (GTDB taxonomy): Bacteria > Actinomycetota > Actinomycetes > Actinomycetales > Microbacteriaceae > Lacisediminihabitans. Next base: position 162,754 of record CBIHRK010000005.1, on the reverse strand, counting down.
GGCGGTCGTCGTCACCCCGGCGGGGGTTCCGCCGAAGGGCGGCCGCACGATCGTCTCGTGGGCGCACCCCACCACGGGCAGCGCGGCGCGATGCGGTCCGTCGCGGTCGGCCGATCCGTTCCTGCTCATCGAGGGGCTCCACGAACTGCTCGCCGCGGGTTACGCGATCGCCGCGACCGACTACCCGGGCATGGGGGTGACGGGCGCGTCGTCGTACCTGCTGGGCGTGCCCGAGGCGAACAGCGTGCTCGACGCGGCGCGGGCGGCCCGCCGCATCCTCGGATCGATGGCCGGCTCGAAGCTGTTGCTCTGGGGCCACTCGCAGGGTGGGCAGGCCGCCCTGTTCGCGGCCGAGCGCGCCGCCGCCTACGCGCCGGAGCTGACGCTGAAGGGTGTCGCCGTCGCCGCCCCGGCCGCCGACCTCGGACAGCTGATGACCGACGACATCGTGAACGTCTCGGGCGTCACCATCGCGTCGTACGCGATCGACGCCTACGCCGACGCGTACGACGGGCGGTATTCGCGGGCGGCGATCGAGGGCATCCTCACCCCGGCGGGTGCGGCGGCCACACCGCGGATGGCCGCGCTGTGCCTGCTCAGCCAGAACAAGGCCATCCACGCCATCGCCGACCCGCTGGTGGGTGGCTACGTGCGGTCCGATCCGGCGACCACCGAGCCGTGGCAGACGATGCTCGCCGAGAACAGCGCCGCCACGAAACTGCCGGTGCCGGTCTACGTCGGCCAGGGGCTTGCCGACGAGCTCGTGATGCCCTCCGCGACGACGTCGTACGTCGCCGCGCTGTGCAGGAGCGGCACGGATGTCGCGTTCCACACCTTCCGGGGTGTCGATCACGGCCTGGCGGCGTACGCTGCCGTTCCGTCCCTCCTGCCCTGGCTGCGGGAGGTCGATTCGGGAAGGAAGCCGACGAGCACATGCTGAGAACCGCTGGGATCGTTGCCGCAGGCGCGGCGGTCGTCGCCGCCGGCGCGGTCGTCGCGCGGCGCCTGGTGCAGCGCAGGCAGACCGCGGGCGCCAAACGCATCGGCGACACGCTGCACCTCAACGCGCGATGGTGGAAGGAGCAGTCGACGCACGAAGGCGAGCTGCTGTACGTGGCGCTCGGCGATTCGGCGGCCCAGGGCATCGGTGCGAGCCGGCCGGGCCGCGGCTACGTCGGGATGCTCGCCACGCACCTGCGCCGGCGCACCGGCATGACCATCCGCGTGCTCAACCTGAGCGTCTCCGGCGCACGGCTCCGCGAGGCGATCGACGTGCAGCTCCCGGCGATGGAGGGGCTGCGGCCCGACATCATGACGGTGGCGATCGGCGCCAACGACGTCGCCGACTTCGACCGCACCCGGTTCGAGAACGAGCTCGCCGTGATCTTCGACGCGCTGCCGTCCACCGCCATCGTGTCGGAGCTCCCCTCCTTCTACGTCGGGCCGCGGGAGCGGCGCGTGCGCGAGGCGAACGCCATCGTGCATCGGCTGGCGGCCCTGCACGGGCTCGAGGTCGCCCCCCTTTACGTGCGCACCCGTCGTCAGGGCGGCGCGCTCTACGCGCTCAATCAGGTCGCCGCCGATTTCTTCCACCCGAACGACCGCGGCTACCGCGTCTGGGCATCGGCGTTCATTCCCCTCCTCGACAGGCGCTTCCCGGCGACACAGTCCACAGCCACGCCCGGCTGAGGCGGCGGTGACGGAGGCTGCGCCTAGGCTTTCGGCATGGCCCGCATCCAGTCCACGTTCCGTTGCACCGAATGCGGCTGGACCACCCCCAAGTGGGCCGGGCGCTGCGCCGAATGCCAGGCCTGGAACACTGTGGTGGATGTCACGGAGGCACCATCGCGCACCCTCCGCCCCGCCGCGGTCCGGGACTCACGCACGGCCCGCCCCATCACCATGGTCGAGTCGGAGTCGAGCGCTCACTGGCCGAGCGGCATCGCGGAATTCGATCGCGTGCTCGGGGGCGGAATCGTGCCGGGAGCCACGATCCTGCTGAGCGGCGAGCCCGGCGTGGGCAAGTCAACGCTGCTTCTCGAGGTGGCGTCGCGTGCCGCAGCGACCGGGGTGCGCGTGCTGTACGTCACGGCAGAGGAATCCGCGAGCCAGGTGCGGCTGCGGGCGCAGCGCACGGGCGCCCTGCACGACGAGCTCTTCCTCGCCGCGGAGACGGATCTGGCCACCATCCTCGGTCACATCGACCAAACCGAGCCGCAGCTGCTCATCGTGGACTCGGTGCAGACGGTCTCCAGCTCGCTCAGCGACGGGCTCGCCGGCGGGCCGTCCCAGGTGCGGGAGGTGGCATCCACGCTGATCCGGGTGTCGAAGGATCGCAACCTGCCCGTGCTGCTGGTGGGGCATGTGACGAAGGACGGCTCGATCGCCGGACCGCGACTGCTCGAGCACCTCGTCGACGTGGTGTGCCAGTTCGAGGGCGACCGGCAGACCAGCCTGCGCTTCATCCGATCGCAGAAGAACCGATTCGGCCCGACCGACGAGGTGGGCTGCTTCGAGATGACGGGCGACGGCATCGCCGAGGTCGCCGACCCCAGCGGACTGTTCCTCTCCCGCGGCAAGACAGCGGTGTCGGGCACATGCGTCACGATCGCGGTCGAGGGGCGGCGGGCCCTGCCGGTGGAGGTGCAGGCCCTCATCGTCAAGACCTCGGCGCCCAACCCCCGACGGGTCACCAACGGCGTCGACTCGTCCCGGGTCGCGATGCTGCTGGCCGTGCTCGAACGACGTGCCGGCATGAAGCTGAGTGAGGCGGATGTCTACGTGTCTACCGTGGGCGGCATCCGTCTCACCGAGCCCGGGGCCGACCTCGCCATCGCACTCGCCATCGCGAGCGCCCACAGCGACAAGGCGTTCCCCCACAGCCTCGCGGCGATCGGGGAGATCAGCCTCGCGGGCGAGGTGCGGCCGGTCTCCCAGGCGAAACAGCGCCACGCGGAGGCCGCACGGCTCGGCTACACCACCGTGCTCGACAGCGAGCTCGCGCACCTGCGCGAAGCGATGCGCAAGGCCTTCGCCCAGACCGTGCAGGCCGCCCAGCCCGACGTGCCCGCGTTCTGACCGCGGGTCAGTTCAGGATGAACTGCACCGTGTCTTTCGACTTCACGCTGCCGAGGCTCACGCCGAGGTGGTAGCTCGCACCGCCGGCAGTCACGAGCGGCGGGTTCGAGGCGGAGCAGGTCGTCTTCGAGGAGCGGATGCGGTTCCACGGAATCGGGGTCGTCGTCACGGTCTGGCCCGGCTTGAGCACCTGCGCGAAGTCCACGGCGCCGGTCTGGCAGTCCTTGGAGTCCCAGATCCGCTCGGAGCCGCTCGTGATCACCAGGTCCTGCTGCGTCGATCCTGCGTTCACGGTGCAAGCCTTCGCGCCGTTGTTCTGGATCTTCATGCTGATCTGCGGCATCTGACCGGAGGCGTACGTGGTCTTGTCGGTGACCGCGGTCACCACGATGACGCCGTTCGCGCACGCGGCACTCGGGTTGGCGGCGACCGACGTGGAGGGAGCCGGTGTCGTGGTCTTCACGCCGCTGGGCGTGGCTCCGGAACCGGGTCGCACGATGATCAGCACGATGATTACGATCACGGCGACCGCGCCGAGGGCGACGAGCAACCTGCGGCGCCAGTACACCTTGGGTGGCTGGGGGCCGACAGGGTTGCGGATCGTCGACATGTGCCCAGAGTAACTAGAGGCGCTTGAGCATCCGCGTATTTCCGAGCGTGTTTGGCTTTACCCGAGCCAGATCGAGGAACTCGGCCATGCCTTCATCCGTGGATCGGGCCAGCTCGGCGTACACGCTCGGCTCGTAGGCCTCCTCGGTCATGACCTCGAAGCCGTGCCGCGAGAAGAACCCCACCTCGAAGGTGAGGCAGAACAACCGGCTGAGCCCGAGCTCGTAGGCGCGCTGCTCCAGAGCCAGCAGCAGCTCGTGGCCCACGCCGCGGTGCAGCCAATCGGGCACTACGGCCAGGGTGCGCACCTCGGCGAGGTCCTCCCACATCACGTGCAGCGCGCCGCATCCGATGACGCGCCCGTCGGAATCCTCGGCGATGCGGAACTCCTGGATCGCCTCGTAGAAGACGACCGAGTCCTTGCCCAGCAGGATGCGCTGCTGCACGAGCGGCTCCACGAGCGCCTGGATCTCCGGAACGTCTGAAGTGCGCGCCGGGCGCACGAGGAAGGCGGGGGCGGTCACGGGTGTCTACGCTACTCTCACCCCATGGGGCCGATGACCGACGACGCGCTCGTCTCGCGGTTGGTGCGGGCGCAGCATCCTTCACTCGCCGGCCCGGTTCGGCTGGTGGAGCACGGCTGGGACAACGACATCTACCGCCTCGGCGACGACCTCGCCGTGCGGCTGCCGCGACGCCCCGAGTCGGCGCAGCTGGTGCTGAACGAGCAGCGCTGGTTGCCGACCATCGCGCGGATGCTGCCGCTCCCCCTCCCCGAGCCGGTTGCCGTCGGCGTCCCGGCGGAGGGCTACCCCTGGCACTGGTCCATCTGCCGCTGGCTGCCCGGCGAGCCCGCATGGACGATGGATGCCGCGTCCCGCGCCGGCATCGCGGTGCAACTCGCCGACGCTCTCGCCGTCCTGCACCGGCCCGCCCCGGCGTCGGCGCCGCACAACCCGGTGCGCGGCGTGCCGCTCGCGGCGCGCGATGCCGCCGTTCGCGAGCGGCTGGCCTCGTTCCCGTCGTTGATGCAGATCTGGGAGGATGCGACATCCGCCACCGCCTTCACCGGCGAACCGGTGTGGGTGCATGGCGATCTGCACCCCGCGAACGTGCTGGTGAGCGGCGGTCGTATCACGGCGCTCCTCGATTTCGGCGACCTCACCGCCGGCGACCCGGCCACCGACCTCGCCGCCGCCTGGCTGTTCTTCGAGCCCGAGGGGCGGGAGCTGTTCCGCGCCCGCGTCAACGCCGACGACGCGACGTGGCGGCGCGCTCGCGGCTGGGCCGCCGCGATGGCCGCCGCGTTCGTCGTGGGGTCCCCCGCGGGCTCCCCGATGGTGCCTCTCGGCCACGCCGCCATCGCACAGCTGCTCGCCTAGCTCCGCCCTGGTCCACAAGCGTCTGCCCCGGGTTCACGGCCCTTCGCCGAAACCGCTGTGCGAATTGCGAGAGTCATGCACGGGAGTACCGTGAGCTTCATGTCTACGAATGATCCTTTCGAGCGCTTCGGCGCCGTGCCGCAGTTCACCGTCACCAGCACCGATGTCGCCGACGGGCAGCCGCTCGGCCGCGAGCAGTGGGGCGCGGGCGGGGGCGGCGGCGACCTCTCACCGCAGCTGGAGTGGAGCGGATTCCCCGAGGGCACCAAGAGCTTCGCGGTCACGATCCACGACCCCGACGCCCCCACCGGTTCCGGCTTCTGGCACTGGGCGGTCTACGACATCCCGGCCGAGGTGACCTCCCTCGACACGAACGCCGGTGCTGACGGCGGCGCGGGACTCCCGCAGGGCGCCGCGATGCTGTCGAACGAGATGGGTGGTCGCAGCTTCACCGGCGCCGGTCCGCCTCCCGGCACGGGCACCCACCACTACAACATCGTCGTGCACGCGGTGGATGTGCCGAGCCTCGGCCTCGACCCCGCGTCCACCCCCGCCGTGCTCGGGTTCAACCTGCACTTCCACACGCTCGCGCGCGCGGTGCTGACGCCGATCGCCACCGCCGGCGACATCTGATCGGCCCGCCGGAGGGCCCCTGCCTACTTGGCCAGGGTCTCCTTCGGCCGGCGCGCGAGCGCGGTGCGGATGTCCACCTTGCGGGAGTACTCCAGCGACCCGTACCGGAACAGGCGCACGGCCAGCCGCAGCACGATCGCACCGAGCAGGAACAGTTCCGCGATCACGATGATCGCGGCGGTGAGGTCCAGTGTGCCGAACGCGTTCCGCAGCAGTGCCGTCACCGGCGCGCTGAACGGGAAGTACGTGAACAGCTGCACGATCGGCGCGCTCGGGTCGGAGACCACGAGGCTCACCGTGTAGAACGGCACGAAGATGAGCGCCATCAGGATGCCGAAGAACGCGCCCGCCTCCTTGGCCGTCGGCATCACCGCACCGATCGCCACCAGCGTGCCGGTGAACAGGGTGAACCCGCCGAGCAGCAGCAGCGCGCCCACGATCATCTTCTCGGGGTCGAAGATGAGCGACGACAGGTCGAAGTCGGGCAGATTCAACGACGAGCGGAAGAACAGGAACCCGATCACCACCGGGAGCGCGAAGACGACCATCTGCACCAGCCCGATGATGAACAGCGAGATGATCTTGCCCACGATCAGCGTGGTCGGGTTGAGGGTGGTGAGGATCATCTCGGTGACCCGGTTCTCCTTCTCCTCCAGCGTCGACGTGAGCATCTGGTTGCCCAGCAGCAGGATCACCACGTAGAAGATCACCAGGAACAGCAGCGGCGGGATCAGCCCGTTGAACCCGCCGGAGATCGTGCCGTCCTTGAAGGTGGTGGATGTCACGTTCACCTGCCCCTCGGCCAGCGACGACAGCTCCGCCGACCCGATCTTCGCCTGCGCACTGAGCTGCAGGATCTGGGTCGCGACGGACGAGTACTTGCCGTTGGCGAACAGACCCTTGTCCTGCCCGTAGACCTGGATCGCCTGCTTCGCGGGATCGGCCGGGTAGGAGAAGAAGGCGTCGAGGTCGCCGGACTTCACTTTGGCGACGGCGGCGGCCGCGTCATCCGCGGGCGTGCCACCCGCCTTGGCGGCGATCGCCGGATCGACCATGCCGGAGGCGTCCACGTAGCTGAAATCGAACTTCGCGTTCTTCTGCGCCGCCGCGCTGCTGTCGGTGGAGGAGTTGCTGAGCGCCACGAGGGCGAACACCACGGCGAAGGCGACCGGCACGATGAGGGTGCTGATCCAGAAGCGTCGCTTCGTGAGGGTGCGTCGCACCTCGAAGCCGATCACCGTGCGCAGGTTGTGCTGTGCCATCGTCATTCACCCGTCTCGTTCTCGTCGCCATAGACCTTGATGAAGATGTCGTCGAGCGACATCTTGGAGGTCACGAAGTCCCGCACCTGCACGCCGGCCTCCACCAGCTCGAGCGCCACCACGGCGGGGTCGACGCCCTCGGTGAGCGTCAGCTCCGCGTAGTTCGTCTCCTGCAGCGTCACCGTGTAGTTGCGCGATGCCGGGATCGTGCCCGTCGAGGTGAGCCGGATGATCTGGCCGCCGTACTGGTCCTGCACCTCGTCGATCGTGCCGTACGCCTCCGCCTTGCCGTCCTTGAGCAGCACGATGCGGTCGCAGAGGCGCTCCACCTCGTTCATCTGATGCGTGACCATAAGCACGGTCGAGCCCGCCTTCTTCTGGTCCTCGATGATGCCCATCAGCAGCCGCCGGTTGACCGGGTCGAAGCCCTTGGTCGGCTCATCGAGGATGAGCAGCTCGGGGTCGTTCATGATCGTGACGCCCAGCTGCACCTTCTGCTGCTGCCCGCCGGAGAGCTTGTCCAGCCGGATCGCGGCCTTGTCGGCGAGGCCGACGCGCTCGAGGTAGGTCGTCGACCAATCCTTGGCGGCCTGGGCGCTCAGCCCCTTGAGGCGCCCGAAGTAGACCATGACGTCGATCACGGATTCCTTCTTGTAGAGCCCGCGCTCCTCCGGGAGGTAGCCGAGACGGTCGCCGTCCTCCGGCTTGAACGGGCGCCCGTCTATGTTCAGCACCCCCGCCGTGGGCTGATAGATGCCGAGGAGGGCGCGGATGGTGGTGGTCTTCCCCGAGCCGTTGGAGCCGAGGAATCCGAAGGTCTCCCCTCGCGCGATGTCGAAGGAGAGGTCCTCGATGACGGTCGTCTTGCCGAAGTCCATCCGAAAATGCTCGATGTGGACCAGTGGTTGGGTAGTGGGCATGATTGGCACCGTACAGACAGCTCCGACGAGATGCCAGCACCCATGCGGACACATACAGACAATATGCTGTGACAAGTCACTTGGGGAGGAACTGTCATGAAATCGTCGCTCGCGCCGGTTGCATTGCTCGCGTCGGCGGCACTGGTGCTCACCGGGTGCACCACATCCTCTACCCCGAAGCCGCCGCACTCGTCTTCGGCCGCACCATCCCCCAGCTCCACGAAAACCCCCGTGGATCCCCAGGACTCGGCGAGCTGGCTGGTCTCATCGACCGGCATCGGGCCGTTCCAGCTCGGCGCGAACCTCGCAGCGGTGAAATCTCAGCTGCCATCCTTTGCCGACACGACGGGTGAGTGCCCGAATCCGAATGCCACTTTTCTCACGTCGAGCACCCTCGCGGTCGCGCTCCTTCATGACGAACACGGGGTCATCACCGGCGTGGGCGTAGGCAGCCCGCGGGGCATTCCGACCGCCAAGCCGACCTCGCCGGGACCGCGGACGACCAGTGGCATCGGGTTCGGAGCGACCATTCCGCAGATCACCGCGGCGTATCCCGGCGCCATGCCGATGAAGGCCCAGACAGACGTTCCGGCCTACTACGTTGCAAAAGATCAGAGCGGCAGCTGGATCAGCTTCGGCTACTTCGACGGCAATGACACCGTCACCAGCATCGATGTCTGGCCGGGCACCCTCCCGCCGTACGAGTACTGCGGCTGACACGCGAAAAGGGCGGCGGATCCGAAGATCCGCCGCCCTTTCTCGTTGCTGAGAGCTACGCCTCGAGCGCGGCCACCGGCTCCTCGAGCTCCTCGCGGCCCGGCTGGCGCCCGGTCTCGAAGACGAACTCCTCGCCGGTGTAGTCCACCTTGACGTGGTCACCCGCGTTCAGCTCGCCCTGCAGGATGCGCTCGCTCAGCCGATCCTCGACCTCGCGCTGGATGGCGCGGCGCAGCGGCCGAGCGCCGAGCGACGGGTCGAAACCGATCTTGATGAGGTGCTCCTTGGCGGCGAGCGAGAGCTCCACCGTCATGTCGCGGTCCAGCAGGCGGTCGGAGAGACGCTTGATGAACAGGTCCACGATCTGCAGCAGCTCGGACTGCGTGAGCTGCGGGAACACGATCGTCTCGTCGACGCGGTTGAGGAACTCCGGCTTGAAGTTCTTCTTGAGTTCCTCGACGACCTTGCCGCGCATGCGGTCGTAGCCGGTCGAGGTGTCCGCCGCGGAAGTGAAGCCGAGCGGAGTGCCCGAGATGTCCCTCGTGCCGAGGTTGGTGGTCATGATGATCACGGTGTTCTTGAAGTCGACCACGCGACCCTGGCCATCCGTCAGGCGTCCCTCCTCCAGGATCTGGAGCAGCGAGTTGAAGATGTCCGGGTGGGCCTTCTCGATCTCGTCGAACAGCACCACGGAGAACGGCTTGCGGCGCACCTTCTCGGTGAGCTGGCCGCCCTCCTCGAATCCGACGAACCCGGGAGGGGCACCGAACAGCCGCGAGACGGTGTGCTTCTCGCCGTACTCGCTCATGTCGAGCGAGATCAGGGCGTCCTCGTCGTCGAACAGGAACTCGGCGAGCGCCTTGGCCAGCTCGGTCTTCCCGACGCCGGTGGGGCCGGCGAAGATGAACGAGCCAGAGGGGCGCTTCGGGTCCTTGAGGCCGGCACGGGTGCGGCGGATCGTCTTGGAGAGCGCCGAGATGGCCTCCTCCTGACCGATCACACGCTGGTGCAGTGCCTTCTCCATGAAGACGAGACGGCTGGTCTCCTCCTCGGTGAGCTTGAACACGGGGATGCCGGTGGCCGCAGCCAGGACCTCGGCGATCACGCCCTCGTCCACGGTGCCGGTCGAACCGGCCTCGCCGCTCTTCCACTGCTTCTCGAGACGCAGGCGCTCGCCCAGCAGCTTCTTCTCCTCGTCGCGCAGCGACGCGGCCTTCTCGAAGTCCTGATCTTCGATCGCGGCCTCCTTCTGCCCGCGCACGCCCGCGATGCGGTCGTCGAACTCGCGGAGCTCCGGCGGTGCGGAGAGGATCGAAAGGCGCAGGCGTGCGCCCGCCTCGTCGATCAGGTCGATCGCCTTGTCGGGGAGGAACCGGTCGGCCACGTAGCGGTCGGCCAGGTTCGCGGCGGCGACGATCGCGCCATCCGTGATCGACACCTTGTGGAACGACTCGTACTTGTCGCGCAGTCCCTTGAGGATGTTGATGGTGTGCGGCAGCGAGGGCTCGTGCACCTGCACGGGCTGGAAGCGGCGCTCGAGCGCGGCATCCTTCTCGAAGTGCTTGCGGTACTCGTCGAGCGTGGTCGCACCGATCGTCTGCAGTTCGCCGCGGGCGAGCAGCGGCTTGAGGATGCTGGCCGCGTCGATCGCGCCCTCGGCCGCACCCGCACCCACCAGGGTGTGGATCTCGTCGATGAAGGTGATGATGTCGCCGCGGGTGCGGATCTCCTTGGTGACCTTCTTGAGGCGCTCCTCGAAGTCGCCGCGGTAGCGGGAACCGGCGATGAGCGAACCGAGGTCGAGCGTGTAGAGCTGCTTGTCCTTCAGGGTCTCCGGCACGTCGCCGCGCACGATCGCCTGGGCGAGCCCCTCGACGACGGCGGTCTTGCCGACGCCGGGCTCACCGATCAGCACGGGGTTGTTCTTGGAACGGCGGGAGAGGATCTGCATGACCCGCTCCATCTCCTTCTCGCGCCCGATCACCGGGTCGAGCTTGCCGTCGCGGGCGGCCTGCGTGAGGTTGCGGCCGAACTGGTCGAGGATCTGGCTTCCGCCCTGTGCGGCCGCCTGAGTCTCGCCGCCGACGGCGACCTGCTCCTTGCCCTGGTATCCCGAGAGCAGCTGGATGACCTGCTGGCGCACCCGGTTGAGGTCGGCGCCGAGCTTGACGAGCACCTGAGCGGCGACACCCTCGCCCTCGCGGATCAGACCGAGCAGGATGTGCTCGGTGCCGATGTAGTTGTGGCCGAGCTGAAGCGCCTCGCGCAGCGAGAGCTCCAGCACCTTCTTGGCGCGCGGGGTGAACGGGATGTGACCGGTCGGCTGCTGCTGGCCCTGGCCGATGATGTCCTGCACCTGCTCGCGCACCGCGTCGAGCGAGATGCCGAGCGACTCGAGCGCCTTGGCGGCGACGCCCTCACCCTCGTGGATGAGACCGAGCAGGATGTGCTCGGTGCCGATGTAGTTGTGGTTGAGCATCTTGGCTTCTTCTTGCGCCAAGACGACAACGCGGCGGGCCCGGTCGGTAAATCGTTCGAACATCATCAACTCCTATGACGCCGTGCAGGTGTGGCGTCTGTATAGAGAGAGTAACCAGCGGAGCCTGGGATGCGGGCCCCTGTTCGCCGTCGGCGTGACGCATGTTCCCGCGCGGCATAGCATGTGCGCATGAGCAATCTGGAGAAGGAGCCGCCCGAGCTGCTCTCCGAGGCGTCGCTCGAGGTCGGGGTGGCCGTGGAGGTCCTCGAACCCCGCGATGTGCCCCTCGGCGGACCGCGCGCGATGTCGGTCCGGCGCACGCTGCCGCAGCGCAAGCGCTCCCTCATCGGCGCGTGGTGCTTCGTCGATCACTACGGTCCGGACGCCGTCGGCCGCACCGGCGGGATGGTCGTGCCGCCGCATCCGCACACCGGGCTCCAGACCGTGAGCTGGCTCTTCGCGGGCGAGATCGAGCACCGCGACAGCGTCGGCAGCCACACCCTGGTGCGGCCCGGGCAGCTCAACCTGATGACGGCGGGCAACGGCATCGCGCACTCCGAGGTCTCGATCGCGGAGACCACCGTGCTCCACGGCGCCCAGCTCTGGATCGCGCTCCCCGACTCGCACCGCTTCACCGAGCCGTTCTTCGAGCACTACATCCCCACGCAGGCACGGTTCGGCGGCGCCACCTTCCGGGTGTTCATCGGCTCGCTCGTCGACCAGACCTCCACGGCGAAGGTGTTCACCGAACTGGTCGGCGCCCAGATCGACATCCCGGCGGGCACCACGCTCCACCTGCCCGTCGATCCCCGTTTCGAACACGGCGTGCTGGTGGATGCCGGCGAGCTCACGCTCGAGGGCGAGCCAGTCAGAGTCGCTCACCTGGGCTACGTCGAGGAGGGGCGCACGTCGCTCGAGCTCGCGGCCGGCGCATCCGACGCCCGCGTGCTGCTCATCGGGGGCGTCCCGCTCGGCGAGAGCATCGTGATGTGGTGGAACTTCATCGGGCGCAGCCACGAGGAGATCGTGCGCTTCCGCTGGGAGTGGCAGACGGACGTCGTGGGCGGTCGTTCGGCGACGGGCCCGTTCGGCCACGTCGACGGCTACGACGGCGACCCGCTGCCCGCGCCGGAACTGCCGAGCGTGCGGCTGCGGCCGCGCGGCTGAAGCGCGGGGCCTCGCGTTCGGAGCTGCCAGACGATGGCGGCCACCACCCAGGTGGATGCCAGCAGCACGACGACGACGTAGCCGACGTTGTCGAGGCTCAGGTGCGCGACCGAGCTCAGCCAGTGCGGCGGCTCGGGCACCAGCCCCGCGGCCAGGGCCGCGAGTTCGACGGACCCCACGGCGAGCGCGACCGCCACCGACATCGCCGTGACGGTGAGGCTGTAGAAGGCTTTGCGGTCGGGGCTGTCGCCTGCCCACCGGTAGGCGCGGTTCATCAGCAGCCCGTCGACCGTGTCGACGAGGCACATGCCCGCGGTGAAGAGCACCGGCAGCATCATGACCACATACCAGGGAGCGCGCGCTGCGCTCCCTCCTCCAGCGACCAGCAGGACCACGGTGCTCGCCGTGTCGAGGCCGAGCCCGAAGAGCACACCGATCGGAAACATCTTCCACGGGGTGTCGACGCGTGCCGCGATCCGTCGGAGCACGCGGTTGAGCAGGCCACGGTTGTCGAGGAACCGTTCGAGACCTCCCTCGGTGGCGCCTGTCTGCGGTGCGCGATAGAGGCGGAGTGCCCCGCGGAACGACGCGAGGTTGACGAGGCCCACGACCACGAGGAACACCCCCGAGATCGCCGACCCCCAGGCCGACGAGACGAGGGCGACCGCGGAATCCGGGCGGGACATGCCATGAGCCACGGCCTCGACCCCCGCCGCGAGGAGGCCGACGGCGACGAGCACCACCGCGGAGTGCCCGAGCGCGAACCAGAAGCCCACGGAGAGCGATTCCCGGCGTTCCGCGACCAAGCGACGAACGGTGTTGTCGATGGCCGCGATGTGATCGACGTCGAACCCGTGCCGCACCCCGAGCAGGAACGCCGTCAGTGCAAGCGCCCATCCGAACACGGCGTCGCCGCCCACGGAGTACCGTCCGGGCAGCACGATGAGCACGAAGCCGCCCCAGCCGAGGCCGCCCGCAAGGAGCAGGGCGGCGAGCATCCAGGCGAGGGTGAGCCGTGTGCGGCGTGGCGGGACCCGAGGTTTCACGTGCTCACGCGACCTTCTCGACGGCCATGAGGTGCTCGGCGACGAGCCGGTCGCGCCAGTCGGACCAGACGCCGCCGATCGGTGATCGGTGAGCGTCGTCGTGGATGCTTCGGACGATGCATCCCGGCTCGTCCAGATCGAGCATCAGCGCGTCCGCTGACGGACCGACGGCCCTGCGGCCCACGAGCACGATGCTGTCGAGCACCCGTCGGCCTCCGAGCAGCCCCGGGTCGTCATCCCGGCCGTCGAGCCTGAGCCGCTCGACGAGGGTCTCGCGGCCGCCGGTGGTGACCGTCGTCCGGGCGTCGAGCGAGCCCCCCGCCTCACCCGATCGCCCGAGGACGATCGTCTCCCGGTAGGCGACGGTGGCGGTCGGCGCCAGCGAGACGGTCAGGTCGCGGTGCACGTTCGAGCCCGACGACACGATGAAGGGCAGCCCGTGCCAGACGAGCAGCCCGCCCGGCGCGATCCGCACGTCCACGTCCCACGCCGACCGCACGCCATCCGAGTCGTAGGCCACCGTGCCGCCGATGTCTTCGAGCTCGAGGAGGCAGCCCGCCCCGACGGTGATGGTCATGCCGACGCGATCGCCGCCGAGCAGCAGGGCTCCCCCCGCGACGAGCACGACCCGTGCGGATGCCGCGGACCACTCGATCAGACGGGGGACGAGCGCACCCGCATCCAGCTCCACCTTCGCACGCCCCGGCCCCGCGATGATGGAGATCGAGGTGTTCCTGCGATGCTCAATGCTCATGCCCGGCACTGACGCTGTGATCGTGGGAGTGCTCGAGACCCCCGTCGTCGTGTGCGTGCCAATGCGGCGCCATCGGCCCGGGATCCTGAGGCTCGTGGGTGCCCTCGCGGTGCGCTGCGAGCACGTCCAGCAGCCATTCGCGAAGGAGGGCCACCGAAGCGGCATCGGTGCGGGAAAGCGCGAGCACCGGCCGGTCGTCGCGGGCGTGCTGGGCGTCGCTGACCATCAGGTCGACATCCACGCCCACGAACGGTGCCAAGTCGGTCTTGTTGACCACCAGGAGGTCCGCCCGCTCGATGCCGGGGCCGCCCTTGCGCGCCACATCACCGCCGCCCGCCACATCGAGCACGAAGATCTGGGCGTCGATGAGGGAGGGAGAGAACGTGGCGGTGAGGTTGTCGCCGCCGGATTCGATGATCACCAGATCGAGCGGCGAGAAATCGCGCTCCAGATCCTCCACCGCCAGCAGGTTCACCGTCACGTCGTCGCGGATGGCCGTGTGCGGGCAGGCGCCGGTCTCCACCGCTCGGATGCGCTCCGGTTCCAGCACTCCTGCGGACCGCAGGAACCGGGCATCCTCATCGGTATAGATGTCATTGGTGATCACGCCGATCCGGAGGGTGTCGGAGAGTGCGCGACACAGGGTGGCGATGAGCGAGCTCTTACCGGTGCCCACCGGGCCCGCGATACCGAGCCGGAGGGCACGATGGGGAGTCGAATTATGCACGGAACAACCTTTGCGATGTCAGGGAGTGGGCCTGGGCCCACTCTTCGTTCTGGGGAGCACCGAATGCGGGAATGCCTTCGGGGGAAGTGAGCTGCGCAAGCTCGTCGACGTGCGCCTCGGCGCGAGCGCAGGCCTCGACGACCCAGGCGGTGGAGACCGCCGGATCGACGGGGTCCAGCTTCAGCAGCGCGGCGGCGACGGTTTGCGCGTCGTCGTAGAAGACCAGCCTGGCGAGACTGGCGGCGTCCAGCCCCGCTGCGGCCGCCATCACGCCGAGAACGACCGGCCTGCTGCACCGGGCGGAGAGCGCGGCGAGCGCGGCGACCCCCGGATGATCGCGCCAGAGCGCAAGAGCGAGTCGCAGGTAGCCGCGCCCAAGCGATCGGGAGACCTCTCGGAGCGGTCTGCTCGGGGTACGCGCCGCCCAGGCCGCTTCGACACGGAGCAGCATGCCCTCCCGGTCGGCGTTTCCCGACAGGGCTGCCAGGCGTGCGACCACGGCCGTGCCCGCTTCGACCTGCGAGGTCGTGTGCACCCGGCCGATCATGTACTGCGGGGTGAGCGCCGCCGGCATCCCTCCGGAGAGCGCGGGCTCGAGACCGGCTGAACTCACGTGAGCGCCGACGGGCAGACGGGCGTCGGCCAGCAGCATCGCGATCGTGGTCGACGCGAGCCGGCCCGCGGCGGCGTCCCGACCCCCACCCGACATCAGAAGAGACTGTAGAGCTGGGCCAGCGGCAGCAGCGACGCGGGAGCGGGCGACACCCGTTCGCCATCGATGTCGATGTCGAAGGTGTCGGGGCGGATCTCGATGGACGGCATCGCGTCGTTGTTTCGCATGTCCACCTTGCCGACGGAGCGCGTCGGGGCGATCGCGCGAAGGCTCCGGCGGAGCCCCAGCCGTTCCTGCAGGCCGTCGTCCAGAGCACGCGGCGACACGAACGACAGCGAGAGGTCGGCACCGATCGCGTCCGCGAAGGCGGGGCGCATCAACACCGGCTGCGGTGTGGGTATCGAGGCGTTCGGATCGCCGAGGGCCGCCCACACGATCCCGCCGCCTTTGATCACGACGGAGGGGCGGATGCCAAAGAACTTCGGCTCCCAGAGCACCAGGTCGGCCAGCTTGCCCGCCTCGACCGACCCGAGCACGGTGTCGAGTCCGTGCGCGATCGCCGGGTTGATCGTGTACTTCGAGACGTAGCGGCGGGCACGCTCGTTGTCTGCGGCATGCCCCTCCCCCAGAGAGCCGCGTCGCGCCTTCATGACGTGGGCCACCTGCCATGTGCGCAGGATGACCTCACCGATGCGCCCCATCGCCTGAGCATCGGACGAGGTGATCGACAGCGCACCGAGGTCGTGCAGGATGTCCTCCGCCGCAATGGTGGATGCCCGGATCCGCGACTCTGCGAAGGCGAGGTCCTCCGGCACCGACGGGTTGAGATGGTGGCAGACCATCAGCATGTCGAGGTGCTCCGCGACGGTGTTCACGGTGTGCGGGAGGGTCGGATTCGTCGAGCCGGGCAGCACGAACGGCAGCGACGCGATCCTCAGGATGTCCGGCGCATGTCCCCCACCGGCGCCCTCGACATGGAACGCGTGGATCGAGCGGCCGGCTATCGCGTCGACCGTCGAGTCCACGTATCCGGATTCGTTGAGCGAATCGGAGTGGAGCGCGACCTGGAGACCGAACTCGTCGGCCGCCTGCAGTGCCGCGTCGATGGCGGCCGGGGTGGAGCCCCAGTCCTCGTGCACCTTGAAGCCGCCGGCGCCCGCCAGCGCCTGTTCGGCGAGCGCCCCCGCAGAGACCGTGTTTCCCTTGCCGAGCAGCACGAAGTTCATCGGGAAGCCGTCGAGCGCGCGGTGCATCGTCTCGAGATGCCACGCTCCGGGCGTGACCGTCGTGGCCTTCGACCCCTCCGAGGGGCCCGTGCCGCCGCCCACGATCGTGGTGATGCCGCTCGCCGACGCTTCGTGGATCTGCGACGGAGACAGGAGGTGCACGTGCGAGTCGATCGCGCCCGCGGTGAGGATCCTGCCTTCACCCGAGATCACGTCGGTGGAGGGACCGATGGGCAGAAGCGGGTGCACTCCGTCGGCGATGTCGGAGTTGCCTGCACGCCCGAGTGCCACGATCCGGCCGTCCCGGATGCCGACATCCGCGCGAACCACTCCCCACCAGTCGAGAACGATCGCGTTGGTGATCACGGTGTCGAGCGCCCCCTCGCGCCGGGTGGCCGTGCCCTGCGCCATGGACTCCCGAATGGACTTGCCCCCGCCGAATACTGCCTCCTCCCCGCCGAAGGTGTGGTCGTGTTCGACCTCGATCCAGAGGTCGGTGTCCCCCAGCCGGATCTGATCTCCTGTCGTCGGTCCGTAGATCGCGGCATAGCGCTCCCGGTCAATCCTCACCATCGATCTCCCCCCTTCCGGCCTTGGCCATACGGATCCCCGGAACGCGGCGTCGCCCCTGGAGAGCCACGATGTCGAGTTCGCGCGAGGCGCCCGGTTCGAAGCGCTGCGAGGTGCCGCTCGGGATGTCCAGACGGAAGCCGCGCGCAGCTACGCGGTCGAACGCCAAGGCGTCGTTGACCTCCGGCAGGTGGATGTGGGACCCGATCTGTATCGGTCGATCGCCCGTGTTGAGGAACACCAGGCGTCCGCGTTCCGACTCGCTTCTCGTGGCGTTCAGTTCGTGCTCGCCCGGTGCGATCCGTATCGCACCCGGGCCGGTGGCGGCGTGACCAGCCATGGTTGACCCTTCCCTCTCTGTCGCAGCTAGACGATCGGATGATGGAGCGTGACGAGCTTGCGACCGTCCGGGAACGTCGCCTCGACCTGGACGTCGTCGATCATCTCGGCGACCCCTTCCATGACCTGGTCGCGGGTGAGCACGGTGCGGCCTTCGCTCATCAGCTCGTCGACCCGCGAACCCTCGCGTGCCCGTTCGATCACCCAGGTGCTGAGCAGCGAGACCGCTTCGGGGTAGTTGAGGAGAACACCCCGGCTCAGGCGGTCCCTGGCGACCATGCCGGCGACCGCGAGCAGCAGCTTCTCGGTGTCAGAGGGCATCAGATGCACGATGCAGGCCCCCCGTACCCCGTTGCCGCGCTCACGAGCGGCCCGACAGACGCTCGACCAGACCGAAGAGAGCGGAGTGATCGCGATCTCCGAAACCCTGGGCGTTGAGCGAGCCCACGAGCTGAGCAGCGAGTGCGCCCAGTGGGATCACCACACCCGCCTCGCGTGCAGCGGCGGTGACGATGCCCAGATCCTTGTCGTGGAGCGCTACGCGGAACCCCGGGTCGAAGTTGCGCGCCAGCATCGTCTCGGCCTTCCGCGTGAGCACCGTGCTCCCGGCGAGTCCGCCCGAAAGCACCGATACGGCCGCGCTCAGGTCCACCTCGTGCGCCTCGAGGAACACGAGCGCCTCGGCGACGAGTTCCATGGTTCCCGCGACGATGAGCTGGTTCGCCGCCTTGACCGTCTGTCCCGACCCTGCGGAGCCGACGTGCGCCACCGTGGAACCGACGGCGGCGAACACCTCGGATGCCGCGGCGAATGCCTCCTCGCTGCCCCCCGCCATCACCGACAGGGTGCCGTCGATCGCGCCCTTCTCACCGCCCGAGACCGGCGCGTCCAGCATCATCAGGCCGGCGGCCTCGGCCTCGGAGGAGAGGCGAAGGGCGACATCCGGTCTGATCGTCGAGAAGTCGATGAGCAGCGTGCCCGCGGGCACAGTGCCGATCAGCCCGTCCTCGCCGCTGAGCACCGAGACCACGTCGGGGGAGTCCGGGAGCATGGTGGCGACGATGTCGGCGCCTCGGGCAGCCTCGGCAGCGCTCGCGGCCGCGATCCCGCCGCGCGCTTCCAGGGCGTCGACGGCGGCCCTGCTGCGGTTGAAGCCGACGACGTCGAACCCCGCTGCGACCAGGTTCGCAGCCATCGGCGCTCCCATGATCCCCAGTCCGATGAAGGCGATGCGTGTCATGATTCCCTTTCGTTGGCGGAGTGCGAGCTCCGAGGCGGTTCGTCGGCGAGCGAGGCGAGGCTCGCGAGGGTGTCTCCCGACGTCGGGAGGTACTCCAGGGCGACTCGGCCGACATAGCCGAGCTGGTCGAGCAGAGCGAGCTGCCCACGCAGGTCCAGGCTCCCCGAGCCCGGCTCACCCCGCCCCGGGAGGTCGGCGACCTGCACGTGCGCGATCTGCGACGCGTATCGCTCGATGGCCCGCAGCCCGTCGTCGGCGTTCGCGGCGAGGTGGTAGAGGTCGCAGAGGAACCCCACGTTCGTGTGACCGAGTCCGGTCAGCCGCTCCACCACGGCAACAGCGTCGGCCGCGGTTCGCAGCGGGTACGGTTTCGGTCCACTCACCGCCTCGATGAGCACGGTCGCTCCGACGCTCGCCGCCCGTTCGGCGGCGTAGACGAGGCTCTCGGTCGCCAGTTCGTCCTGTTCCTCGGGTGTGGATGTCTCGACCCGATTGCCGTAGAGCGCGTTGAACACGGCGATGCCGAGTCGGGCACCGAGTTCGGTGGCAACGAGCACGCTCGCTCGGAATTCGTGCGCCCGGCCGGGCACGGAGAGCACGCCGCAATCCGGGCCGGCGAGGTCACCGGCGAAGTAGTTGAGACCGACCAGCCGGACCCCCGCATCGTCGACGGCGGCCGCGAAGTCGTCGACCGAGTCGGCGGAGGGTGATGCCGTCTCGAACGGCCACCAGAATTCGATCTCGTCGAATCCGGCCCGTCGCGCCGCCGCCGGGCGCTCGAGCAGGGGCAGTTCCCGGAACAGCAGCGAGCAGTTGGCCACGTAGCGCGAGTGAATACCGTGCGGCATCGTCATCCCTACTTGAGTCCGGAAGACGCGAGGCCCTGCACGAAGAATCGCTGGGCGAAGAGGAACAGGAGGATGAGGGGCAGGGTCGCCACGGCCGCGCCCGCGAACGTCACGCCCCAGTTGGGAAGTTCGCCGGCCGCCACCGACTGAGCGATCGCGACCTGGATCACCTGGTTCTGCGGGCTCTGCACGACCGTCAGCGGCCAGAGGAAGGCATTCCACGAGAAGAGGAAGGTCACCAGGCAGAGGGTCGCGAGCGGGGTGCGCACATTCGGCAGGATGATCGACCAGAACACACGGAAGTGGCCCGCTCCGTCGAGCTTCGCCGCCTCGTCGAGCTCCATCGGGATCTCTTCGAACGCCTGCTTGAGGAGGAACAGCCCGAATACGCTGGCGACCCAGGGCAGCGCGACCGCAAGGAGGGTGTCTTGCAGCTGCAATCCCGCGATCACCCCGTACATCGGCACCACCAGGGCTTCGGCCGGCAGCATGAACGTGGCCAGGATGAGCGCGAAGATCACCTTCCGCCCCGCGAAAGTGATCCGGGTGAGCGCGTAGGCCGCAAGACTGCACACGATGAGCGAGCCCACCACCTGGATGAGCGCGACGACCACGGAGTTGAGCAGCGCCCGCCCGATGCCCTTCTCGAATAGGGCGAGGAAGTTCTCCAGCGTGCCTCCGACGGGCACGAACACCTTCCAGGAGAAGGGGCTCAGGTCGGCGAAGATGTTGTTCTGATCCTTGAGCGCCGACGACACCATCCAGAGGTAGGGCAGCAGGAAGACGCAGACGATCAACGCGATGATCACCAGCGAGGCGATCAGCCGCCAGGAACGGATCCCGATGCCGCGCGATCCGCCCGGCTCGGCCGTGGGGTGAGTGGTCATGTCTCCTCCTAGTAGTTCCACCGCGTGCGGAGCAGCCGCATCTGAATGAGGCTGATGATCACGGCGAAGGCCAGCACGATCAGCGACATCGCCGATGCGTAGCCGGGCTGCTGCAGCATGAACGCCGTCTTGTAGATCTGGTAGATGATCAGATTGGTGGTGCCCTGCGGGGCTCCCCCGGTCATGATGTACGCGGGCGCGAACGCCTGGAGAGCGAACACCGTCATGACGACGACGATGAACAGCGTCGTGCGTGACAGCAGGGGGACGGTGATGTCCACCGTGCGGCGAAGGGGTCCTGCGCCATCCATGCTCGCTGCCTCGGTCAGCTCCGGAGGGATCCCCTGCAGACCACCCAGGAACAGCACGGTGGCGAGTCCCACCTGCTGCCACACGCTCATCACGATGATGGCGATGAGCGCCTGGTTCTTGTCCGTCAGGAAGCCGGCCGGCGGTATCCCGACCGCATGGAGTGCGGAGTTGACCAGCCCGGTCTGGTTGAGCAGGAACGTCCACAGGGTCGCCACCACGACGGATGACGTGACGACCGGGAGGAAGATCATCGTGCGCACCAGGGCCCGCGCCGGGAGCTTCCCGTTGAGGTACACGGCGAGCGCGAACGACACCGGCACCACGAGCACGACGACACCGATGATGAAAAGCAAGGTCACCAGCAGCGACTGCAGGGTCTCCGGGTCGGTAAAGACCTGGATGAAGTTCTGACCGCCGACGAACGTGGCGTCCCCGGGGTTGAACAGGGAGTAACTGAACAGGCTGTTCCGCGCCATCACGACCAGGGGGACGTATTGGAAGATCAGCAGCAGCAGCAGGAACGGTGTCAGGAAGGCGAGTGCGGGCAGCACGTCCCGCTTGACGTGGTTCCGGTTGCGGCGCCTGGGCGGGAGCGCGGTGCTCCCGCCCAGGTTTCCGGCCACGAACGGCGTGAGATCGGTCGGGCCAGATCGCATGTCAGTGTCCTCTTCGTTCTACTTCGAGAGAATCGGGTCGAGCTTGGCCACGGCCGCGTCGAGCTCGGCCTTCGGATCCGCTCCGTACGCGATGTTCTTCAGTGCCGTCGTGACGTAGAGGTCGTAGGCATCGAAGTGCGGTCCGGGAGGCCGGGGCTGGCCCCACTTCTCGATCTCCTCGACGGGGATGTTCAACGGCGCCTTGCCGAGCGTCGGGAGCTCCGCCGTCGTGGACTTGAGTACGGGGATCCGCAGGTTGTTCTTCGTCCACTGCAGGTACTGCTTCCCCGTGTCCATCCCGACCACGGCCTTCGCTGCCGCCGACGCGTGCTTCGAGCGCGCTGTGACACCGATGGTCACGGCGCCCGTGTGCACGATCGGGGTGACGAAGTACGGCGTCGGGCTGACGCCGAAGTCGACGCCCGCCTTCTCCAGCACTGCGGCGTTGGAGCTCACCTCGAGGTCGAAGCATGCCTTGCCGTTGATGAGCGCGTTGGGCAGACCCGTCTTCGAGGTCACGGCATCCGACCCCTGGAACAGGTTCTGGTAGAACGTGGCGCCCTTGATCGCCTGCGGCGTGTTCAGCCAGCCGTCGACAGTCTTGCCGTCGGTCGAGAGTGCGTAATAGGTCTTGTAGCTCGACGAGGACTTCGCCGCCTTGGGGTTGCCCTCACTGCGCAGGAAGAGTTCATCGCGGTACGACGTTCCCGGCGTACCGTTGCCCAGTCGCGACGGCGCCAGTCCGTAGACCGTCGATCCCGCCGCGGCCGTGGCGACGGCCTGGCACTTCAGCATTGCTTCCTTCGCCTCGGGCCAGGTCCAGCCGGTGTCGAGGGTGGTCGGCGGCGTGATGCCCGCGGCGTCCGTCAGTTTCTTGTTGTAGTAGAGCGACAGGGTGTCCTGCTCATTGCCCGGCGAGTAGACCTTGCCCTTGTAGGTGTTCTCGGTGAGGGTCGCCGAGGTCACATCCGACTTCCATCCCGACGGCAGGTACTTGTCCAGCGGCAGCAGGAAGCCCTGCGACGCGTAGGATGCCGTGCTCGGGGCGTCGAATCCCACGATGTCCGGCGGGTTGGACGACGGTGCCAGCACCGCGATCTTGGCGGCGAGGTTTCCGAAGGGCACCTCGTCCACGGTGAACGTGACGCATTTGTTCGTCTTCTTATAGGCATCGAGCTGCTCGTCCGTGGGCGAGTTGTTCTCGGCGCGCAGCACGGAGAGCGAGGTGACCCCGTTCGGGCAGCCGGGAGCGGATGCCGTCGTGCCGTTGCCTGACGAACATCCGGCGAGGGCGAGCATCGCCACCGCCCCGATGGCTATGCCCAGGCCTGCAATGGTGCGTTGCATATTTCATCCTTTTGCTTGGGTGGATCGAATTTGATGGAACGTGAAGCAGGGGAAATCACCGATCGATCGATACGCACTCCTTCAGTAGGCGGTAGAAGACATCGGCGTCAGCGGTGAGCGCGACGTACGCGTTGGGTTCTTCCAGCCCGCGGTACCGCACGTCGATGACGGTGCGCCCGAACGTGCGGACGCCCGTGGTCTCGATGCCGACGTGGTAGTGGTTCAGCGGGATCACCGCCGGGTCGATGAGGTAGGCGATGCAGACCGCGTCGTGGATGGGGGCGCTGTCCGGGATCGCCTGAGGCTGGCTCTCGTCGTGTGCGACGATGCGCTGCTGGATGCAGATCGCCGTGGCCACGCCCGCGGGGGTCGCAAGCGCCTCCAGCTCGCTCGCCTGAGCGCCGGTCACGAGCGCGTCGTGGGTGGCGTCGAGGGGCACGAGCACGATTCGCTTGAATCCGGCGCGGAACACCACGTCCGCGGCGACCGGGTCGTGCCAGATGTTCGACTCCGCTGAGGGAGTCGCATTGCCGAACGCGTGCGCGCCGCCCATGATGACAATCTCGTCGACCTTGTCGATGATCGACGGGTCGAGCGTCACCGCCGCGGCGATGTTCGAGAGCGGCCCGACCGGAACCAGGGTGATCGGCTCCGTACGTGCACGAAGGGTCTCCACCAGCCACTCGACCGCGTTCTGCGTCTGCGCCACCGAGGTCGCCTCCGGCAGGTCGAGCTGCGGCGGATGCATCTTCCCGCCGCTGTGATCGTCGGTGATCCCCGGCTGCGGAACGCTGATCGGCCCGAAGGGGGCATCGAGCCCCCGGTAGACGGGGATGTCGGACCGGTTGATGTAGTCGAGCACACGGAGGGTGTTGTCCGTCGTGTTCGCAACCGGGAGGTTGCCCCACACGGTCGTGCAGGCGACGAGGTCGATGTCAGGCGAGAGCGCCGCCATCATGATCGCGATCGCGTCATCGGTTCCGGTGTCGACATCCAGAATGATGGATCTTGGCATTGCTCTTTCTCCTTGTTCGGTGCTGGTTGGCGGACGTTATGAGACAGCGGATGACGCGGACACGAATCGCTCGTTGAGCAGCTCGCCGCGGAAGGACGGGGCAGGGAACCGGCCGTGATCGAACACGACCACGCCGCGGCAGATGGTGACCCCCGGCCACATGCGCAGCGTCATCCCGGCATACGGCGAGTAGTCGATCGGTGAGTGCAGATCCTCGACCCGGACGGTGCGTTCGCCTTCGTCGAGCACCACCAGGTCGGCGTCCATCCCGATCTCCACGAGGCCCTTGGTCTCCAGCCCGAAGCGCAGCGCGGCCGTTCGGGACGTGAGCTCGATGAGGCGCTCCATGCTCATGCCGTTGTCGACGACGAGGTGCGTGAGCAGCAGCGGGAGCATGAGTCCGATACCCGGCAGCCCGGGCTTCGAGCTCTCCCACTCGAGCTTCGCCGCGCTCGGCCACTCGTTGTGATCGGAGCCGAAGAAGTCGATGTCGCCCGCCAGCACGGCCTGGGTGATCGAGTCAGAGAGACTCAGGTCTCGGATGGGCGGGGCGACCTTGCCCTCGGGACCGATGTCCGACGCGGTGTTCAGCACCATGTAGTGCACGCACGATTCCAGGGCTGCGCCCGGGTAGCCGAGCGCCTTGCGTGCCCTGATCGCCTCGAGGCTGGACACGTGCACGATGGAGACCTGACACCCCGCCTCTTCGGCGAGGTAGAGCGCGGTCCAGGCCGCGTCACCTTCGGCGATCGTGGGCCGCGAGCGCTCCCAGCCGGCGAGCGAGTCGAGGCCGGCAGCGCTCTCGTGCTGCATCGCGGCATCCACGATGTCGCCGTCCTCGGCGTGCACGAGCGCCTGGCCGCCGTTGGCCACGATCTGTGCGAATGCCTGCCGCATCTGCGAGTGGTTGAGGCTCCCGATGCCGCCGAGGTTGCGCGCTTCTTCGCCGCGGTACGGCATGAAGATCTTGAAGGTCCTGACGCCTTCCCTCGCCGCCTGGGCGATCTCGGCGACCTGACCCATGTTCATGAGACAGCCGTGGAACATCACGTTGATCTGCGACTGATCGCGGGCCGCGGCGAGGCCGTCGTGGTACGAGTCGATCAGCGACGGCGTGCCGAACTGCACATAGTTGAGCGCCGTGGTGCAGCCGCCTGCGAGGGCGCTGCGCGACTCCGCGGCGAAGTTGTCGTCCGGGCCGAGGCCGGGGATGTGGTTGTACTCCTCCGCGCGCTGGTTGATGTGGGCGTGCGTGTCGATGGCGCCGGGGATGACCCAGCGGCCGCCGGCATCCACCACTTCAGCGCTCGGTCCCAGATTGCGCGAGCTGTCCGACATGGCCACGATGACGCCGTCGGTGATGCCGATGTTGTACAGCGCGGCGTCGCCCGTCCGGATGCGGGCATTCGCGATCACGAGGTCGAAGGCACCCGTGCCGGGTGTGGGGTCTGTGTCGTTGGTCATCAGCGTTCCATCCACTTCGTCGTCAGGTAGTCGGTCTTGCCGTATCGCTCCGAGAGCTCGCGGCGGAACCAGGCGTCTCGCTCGCCTTCCGGCACGTCGCGGTAGTCGCGCCAGATCAGACCGATCGCCACTCCCGCGTAGAGCTGGTAGGAGAGGATGTCGGCGAGCGCGGCCTCGTCGTCGAGGAGGTCGCGCGCGCTCTCCTCGTCGAGCGTGCGAGGCGCGAGGGCGACGAAGTCGGCGAATGCCCGCTCCTCGATCTGTGCCAGCCGCACAAGATCGGGGCGACCCTCCGACGAGGAGTCGACGAAGGTCACGAGGTCGTCGTAGAGCGCCAGCCACGTCGAGCGCTCGGGCTCATCGAGCCACAGCGCGGCAGCGAACAGCATCAGGGCGTGATTCCGGATCATGCTGTAGCCATCGACCAGGCCACTCAGCTGGATCTGCAGGACATCGTTGGTGATCGACATCTCGGGGCGGCTAGTGCCGCGAAGGAGTGCCGAATACTCTTCGCGCGATTCGAGCACGGGAGCGTAGGCCCGCTCCAGCAGCCGCAGGAAGAAGGATGCGTCGGGCAGATGACGCACGCACCTCGGCGTCACGCTCGCATCGAGCCACGCCAGCATGAAATTGCCGAACGCCCACTGGCTCGGATCGGTCACGGTCACGCCGACGACCTCTGCGGGATCGGCTAGGGGTCCGGCCAGCGAGAGCAGGTGCTCGGAGCGCTTGCGCGCCTTCGCGACCCACGCCTCGACGTCGGCGTCCGTGATCGGGCTCGTGGTCACGGAGTCCGAAGACGGCTGCTCGGGGGGAGGGGTCACCACGATGGGGACTGCCTTTCGTCGGGGGAACGGGCGTTCTACACGAGTAGTTCTACACGAGTAGATTTATGAAAGTAAAGAGCGTGCGCGGTGAATCGTCAATACCGCGAGGCCGATCGAACGGACTTCACCCGTGATTGTTTACCTGGCTGAAACAAAACACAGCCGTCGCCCGCTCGCGAATCGCATGAGATGATCTCGGGTGGACCCGCACCGGCGGGGACGGAGAAGGGCAGAGGGTCGGGTCGGATGGTCACCAGAGACGACGTGGCGCGCGAAGCGGGCACGTCGACCGCCGTGGTCAGCTACGTCATGAACAACGGCCCCCGGACCGTGGCCGAGCCGACGCGCAAGAAGGTCCTCGACGCCGTCGCGAAACTGGGGTATCGGCCGAACGCGACCGCGCGCGCCCTCCGCGCCGCCTCGAGCACGGTGTTCGGACTGATCACCTCCGACATCACCAATCCGTATTGCAGCGAGTTGACGATCGCGGTCGAAAACGCCGCGCTGGCACGTGGGTACTCGCTCCTGCTCGGGAACGCCATGAACGATGACGAGCGGCAGGCCAAGCACCTCCGGACCTTTATGGAACATCAGGCACGCGGCATCCTGTTCATCGGAAGCACGAGCGAGAGTGAGGAGAGTCGACCGCGCACGCGGGAGGCCCTGGCGGGCGACACGACCCCCGTCGTCCGCCTCGATCGGCCCGCCACCGAGCCCGGAGCGACGGCGATCCTGGTCGACAACCGGGGCGGCGGGTTCGCCGCGACCGCCCACCTCCTCGACCACGGCTACCGTTCCGTGGCGTGCTTCTCCGGTCCCACGACGCTGTACGGCGTGAACGATCGCACCAAGGGCTGGGAGGAGGCGCTCCGCGCTCGCGGCCTCTCCCCCGACGACCAGGTGATGGTGGAGAGCGCATTCGACCGCTACGACGCGTTCGCGGTCGCGCAGAAGATGTTCGAGCGCCCGGATCGACCCCGCGCCATCTTCGTGCACAGCGATGAGCAGGCCTTCGGCATCATGTCGGCGGCCGCGCAGGCGGGACTCCGCATCCCCGACGACCTGGCACTGATCTCCTTCGATGGCCTCAAGGAGTCGAGCATCGTGCTACCGGGGCTCACCAGCGTGCAGCAGCCGTTCGAGGAGGCCGCCGCCCTGGCGGTCGAATGCCTCCTGGAGGAGGGCCGGGATCCCGGCGCGGCGCCCAAGAACATCGTCCTGCCACTCGCCCTCACCGTCCGAGAGAGCTGCGGGCACCACTGACGGAGGGCGCCCGCGCCCGTCGCACACACAAGAGTGCCCCGGTGACGCGGCTCGGGCAGCTCGCAGCACCGGGGCTGAGGACCGAGTCGTCGGCGCGCACTCGGCGGTGCCGCCTCGGGTATGACGATACGGCGGCGAATCGGGGCCTCTCCGGCAAGGGTAGAAGCGACCGGAAGTCGAGCGCTATGGGGGTTAGTGCGTGATTTCGCCGGAGTCGAGCTTGGCTCGCTCTTCCGCTTCTATGTCGGCGTAGACCTTGCGCTCGGTGCGGTCCGACCGGATGATCGCGCGCATCACGATCCAGAAGACGATCCCGAGCAGGATCGTGGGTACGAGCGAATAGATCGCGTTGCCCCAGAAGTTCTGAATCACCTGATCGATGCTACCCGTTGTGCATGATGCCGATGATGCCCGTGACGATCGAATAGATCGCCACGACGGCGACGCCCAGCCAGATCAGCAGGCGCGCGGACGACACCTTCGGCTTCGGTCGAGGGTCGAGCGGGTTCTCATCCATCCGACCATGGTCTCACTTCACGAGCGGGAACAGGATCGTCTCCCGGATACCGAGGCCGGTGAGGGCCATGAGCAGCCGGTCGATCCCCATCCCCATTCCGCCGGTCGGAGGCATGCCGTGCTCCAGTGCGCGCAGGAACTCCTCGTCCAGCCGCATGGCCTCGACGTCGCCGGCCGCGCCGAGCTTCGCCTGCTCCACGAAGCGCTGGCGCTGGATCACCGGGTCCACGAGCTCGGAGTACCCGGTCGCGAGCTCGAACCCGCGCACGTAGAGATCCCACTTCTCGACCACGCCGGGAAGCGAGCGGTGATCGCGAACGAGCGGACTAGTGTCCACCGGGAAGTCCATGACGAATGTGGGGCGGTGCAGGTCGCCCTTCACGAAGTGCTCCCACAGCTCCTCCACGTACTTGCCGCGCGTGGGCTGGCCGACCTCGATGCCGAGCGAATCGGCCTTCGCCTTCAGCTCGTCGAGAGGGGTGGCCACGGTGATCTCCCAGCCGGATGCCGCGTTCAGCGAGTCGTACATCGAGATGCGATCCCACTGCCCGCCGAAGTCGTACTCCGAGCCGTCGGCCCAGGTCACGACGTGGGAACCGGCGATCGCCTTCGCGGCATCCTGGATCAGCTGCTGCGTGAGGTCGGCCATCTGGTTGTAGTCGCCGTAGGCCTGATAGGCCTCGAGCATCGCGAACTCGGGGCTGTGCGTTGAGTCGGCGCCCTCGTTGCGGAAGTTGCGGTTGATCTCGAAGACGCGCTCGATGCCGCCGACGACAGCGCGCTTGAGGAAGAGCTCGGGGGCGATGCGCAGGAAGAGCTCGGTGTCGAAGGCGTTCGAATGCGTGGTGAAGGGCCGGGCGGAGGCGCCGCCGTGAATGGTCTGCAGCATCGGGGTCTCCACCTCGATGTAGCCCTCGTCGGCGAAGGTGCGGCGCAGCGAGGCGACCGCCGTGGCGCGTGCCCGAACAGTCTCGCGCGCGGCCTCGCGCGAGATGAGGTCGAGGTAGCGCTGACGCACCCGCGTCTCCTCGCTCAGCTCGGAGTGCAGGTTCGGCAGGGGTCGAACCGCCTTCGACGCGATCGCCCAGTCGTCCGCCAGAATGCTCAGCTCACCACGACGGCTCGAGATGACCTCGCCATGGACGAAGACGTGATCGCCGAGATCCACATACTCCTTCCAGCGATCGAGCGACTCCTCGCCGACCTCGGCGAGCGAGATCATGGCCTGGATGCGCGAACCGTCGCCCGACTGCAGAGCGGCGAAGCACAGCTTGCCGCCGTTGCGCGCGTGCACCACGCGACCGGCGAGGCCGACGATGTCGCCGGTGGCGGCATCCGTCTCCAGATTGGGATGCTTCGCCCGCACGGCCGGGATCGTCGTGGTGATCGGCAGCGCCACCGGGTAGGCGCCGGCCCCCGACTCAATCAGGCGCTCGCGCTTGGCGAGCCTCACCTGGGTCTGTTCGGAGAGCTCCTCCTCGGTCGGTTCGGCCTCGGGCGTCTGGTTCTGCTGCATCCGACCAGCTTAGGAGCCGGACCGGGCGAGGAAGATCGTCTCGTTGTCGATCAGGCGGGTCGTGCCGACGCGAGCGGCCACCAGCACGATCGCGCGGCCCTGGTGGTCGTCGTCCACGGGGAGGAAGGTGGCCGGGTCGACGAGGGCCAGATAGTCCAGCTCCACCAGCGGCTCGCCCATGATGACCGACTGCGCCGCGGCCAGCACGGCGTCGATCCCTCGGTCGGCGGATGACTCGGCCGCCTCGAGGGCGCGCCACAGGGCCAGCGCGGCGCGGCGCTCGTTCGCGTCGAGGTAGCGGTTGCGACTGGAGAGCGCGAGCCCGTCCGCCTCGCGAACCGTCGGCAGCACCTCCACCGCGAGGGGGAAGTCGAGGTCGCGCACCATGCGGGCGACGAGGAAGACCTGCTGGGCATCCTTCTGCCCGAACATGACGGTCGACGGGCGCACGATGTTGAGCAGCTTGGCTACGACGGTGAGAACCCCGTCGAAGTGGCCGGGGCGGGAGCGCCCCTCGAACCGCGACCCGATATCGCCCGCGGTGATCTTCGTCTCGGTGCGGCCGCGCGGATACATCTCGTCGACGGTGGGCGCGAAGATGATGTCGACGCCGACGCCCTCGAGGCGCGCGGCATCCCCCTGCAGGTCGCGCGGATAGCGCATGTAGTCCTCGTTCGGGCCGAACTGCAGCGGGTTCACGAAGATCGAGACGACGACCGTCTGTGCCAGCTCCTTCGCCCGGGTGGCGAGCGCCAGGTGCCCGTCGTGCAGCGCACCCATGGTGGGCACGAGGGCGACGGTGCCGGCGTCGGCGAGCGCCGCCCGCAACTCAGCGATGGACTCGACGATGACGGTTGGCACCCCTCGATGCTAGACGGAGTTGGCGGGCCCGCCGCGCCCCGCCTGTGCGCAACTCCTGCTCGCGCGCGTCAACCGGGGGAAAGCCCCGGGGCTCGGCGCAGCGCGATCTCCACCGAGGAGCGCACGAGGGGTGCAAGCAGGCGCCCCGGCTGCTCGATGCCGATGCCCGCCAGGATGCCGGTGGCCTGGTCCACGATGGCGCTCGAGAAGCTCGTGGCCGTGGCGATCGCCTCGGCGTACGAGGCACGGTCGCCTTCGTCGACCACGATCGGTTCACCGCCCATCTCCACGACGAGCGCCTGCCCGATCGGCAGCACGGGCGACGGCGCGGTCACGGCGAAGTACGCGCCCGTCAGCTGCCCGAGGTCCATGCTCGTGCCGGTGAACGAGACCGCCGGGTGGATGGCGAGCGGGATCGCCCCCTCGGCGAGCGCGGGCCGCAGCACACCGACGCCGAACTCCGCGGCCGTGTGCACCACCAACTGCCCCGGCTGCCACGCGCCCGTCGCGGCGAGCCCGGCGACCAGCGCCTCGAGCTCGTCGGCGGGCACGGCGAGGAGCACCAGCTCGCTCCGCTCGATCAGGTCGGGCACCTCGAGGATGGGGGCGTGCGGAAGCATCGCCTCCGCACGCTCACGACTCGCCTCCGAGATCGCCGAGATCCCCACGACGGCGTGCCCCGCGGCGGACAGCGCCGCCCCGAGCACCGGGCCGACACGACCCGCCCCGACGATGCCGATCCCCAGCCGCCCCGAACGCTCGCTCACGCCGTCACCTCCCCTGACCGCCAGCGATGCGACGTGTCCACCCGGCCCGCCAGCACCGCAGCGGCGGCGACCGCGTCGAAGAACTCGACGGCGCGGTCGGCATCGAGCACGCTCAGGTCGGCACGGATCGGCCCGTGCACCGTGTGCAGCTGGATGTCGGCGAGCCGCAGCATCCGCAGCAGCGGCCCCTGATGCAGCCCGACGCTCTGCAACCGCGCCTGCGGCACCACGATGAAGCGACGCCACACCGCGCCCTTCCGCAGCACGAACGACCCGGGCGTGATGAGGTACCCGTTGCGCCGCCAGGAGAACGGGCGCAGCCAGGCGGCCCGTCGCGGCGAGTTCTGGAAGCCGTCGTCACCGCCGCGGGAGAGCAGGCCGCGCTCGATCATCGCCACCGACTCCGCGCCAACGAGGTCGGGCAGCATGAGCTCGAGCACCTTCGTCACCTCGGCGAGGTTGCCCACGGGCAGCAGCGTGGTGTTCGCCTGGTTGTCGGCACCGCGGGTGCGCGAATGGCCGGCCCGGTTGATCCGCACCTCCCACCAGCCGAACAGCCGCCAGAACAGGGGCTGGAATACCTCGACCGAGTGGATGCGGCCGGGCGGCAGCGTCTCATTGGTGGTGGTGAGCAGACCGAAGCCGACGCGCACCCCGTCGGGGGTCGACGAGATGTTGTAGCGCAGGGACTTGGTGAACCGGCGCGTGTAGTAGCTGCCGAAGCCGAGCAGGCTGGGCAGCACGAAGAAGAGCGGCAGCAGGTTGCCCGACACGACGATCCACGTGACCAGCCCGGCCGCGATGAGCAGACCGATGATCGAGCCGGTGCCCAGCAGCATCGACCCGATCAGCCGCCCGAGGTGAATGGTGACGATCGACTCGGGTGGCGTCTCCGGCAGGTGCGTCGGAGCCATGAACTCGTTCATCCGCCGGTCGATCACCGTCTTGCCGACGACCGGCTGGGGCGCGGATGCCGCCTCCCGCGTGCCCGACGCGAGGCGCAGGATCTCGCGGCGCACGTCGTCGGCCGCGGCGGACCCGAGGTAGGAGAGCTGCACGTTCGCATCGTGCCCGGCCTGGTTGATCTCGAGCTTGGCGGCGCCGAACACCCGGGCGAGCAGCGGCCGCACGATGTTGACGCCCTGGATGCGGTCGAGCCTGGCCTTGCGATTGGTGCGGAACAGCACGCCGGAGCGCACCTCCACCACCTCGTCGGTGATGCGGAAGGTGTGCATGCGCCACGAGACGAAGAAGGCGGCGAGCAGCAGCAGGAGCACCCCGAGCACGACGAGCAGCACCTGCAGGATGAGCCCGTGCTCGACCACGTAGTCGACGGGGTTGCCCTGATCGTCGAACTGCGGGATCACGAGGCCGATCAGCCGTTCCCGCAGATTGCTCACCACGATGCCCAGCACGGCCACGAAGAAGATTCCGCCTTTGAGCAACGGCGACGCGGGGTGCAGCCGGTGCCACTCCCCGTCGTTGAGGTCGCCGAGCGGCGCCATCAGAGGCCGGCCCGGCGGGTCTCTGCCAGGGCGACGAGACGATCGCGCAGCTCGTCGGCATCGGCGGCCGGGAGCCCCGGAATGGTGACGCCGGCGGATGCCGCGGCCGTCACGAACTTCAGCTCGCTGAGTCCGAGCCAGCGCGCCACCGGCCCGCGGTTGATGTCGATCAGCTGCATCCGCCCGTAGGGCACCGCCACGAAGCGCTGCCACATGATCCCGCGGCGGAACAGCAGATCGTCTTCGCGCAGCTGATAGCCGATGGCGCGCACCCGCCGCGGCACGAAGAACGCGTTCACCACGGCGGCGACCGCGGCAGCGGCGAACACGATTGCGAGCCAGAGCACGTGCAGCACGAGGAGGAACAGCGCGGAGGCCGCGACCACCACGATCACGAAGATCACGGACGACACGAGTTCCACCCAGAGCAGCCGCGGCGACACCCGCCGCCACTCCACCGCGACGCCGTCGTCACGGGTGAGTTCGAGACGTTTCACTTCGCTGGTCCCCGTCCGTCGGTGCCTGGTGCCGTCACGGCCGCACCCTGACCGTCCGCTTGCCGTCGTCGTCCTCGTCGTCGCTGGGCGGGATGGTGCAGAAGTGCTCGGCGATGAGCCCCCCGGCGAGCAGGGCGCCCGCACCCACGAGGGTGACGACGGCGGACGCGACAGAGCCTACCGGCACCACGGAACGCGTGAGCAGATAGATGGTGATGCCGAGCCCGAAGCCCGCGAAGATCGCGCCGATCAGGGCCGACGCCTTGGCCAGCACGAGCACGCGCGTGGCGTAGTAGGCGTCGATCGGCTCGTGCGAGCGACCGCGGGCGAACCGGCGGATCGGCACCGCGAGGGCGACCACGATGCCGCCGATCACCGCGAGGGCGAGCGGGAAGGTCAGGGGCGGGATGATGATGGGTCGACCGGCCGCGGTGAGGCCGGCTTCGAGGAATCCGCCGACCACGCCGCCCACGAGGGCGAGCACGAGCACGAGTGAGACGCTGGTGCGTTTCATGCCGGCACGACCTGCCAGAGCGGGGCCGCGGCATAGGGCCGCACCTCGGCCGACTCGGATGCCGGCAGCGCGGCGATTCGTCCGTGCCCCCTCAGCTCGGCCTCGGGTGCCACCTCGCGCCACGGCACGAGCACGAACGGGCGCTCCCACGCGCGGGGGTGGGGAAGCGTGAGCCGCTCGGTGTTCTGGGCGATGCCGCCGAAGTCGATGAGATCGAGGTCGAGCGTGCGGTCGCCCCAGCGCTCCGCCCGCACGCGCCCGTGCTCGGCCTCGATGCGGTTGAGCTCGTCGAGCAGCTGCTCCGGGTCGAGGGCGGAGCGCACGAGCAGCACCGCGTTGAGGTAGTCGGGACTCCGCTCGTCCACGCCGTCGGGCTTCACCGCGTGCGATTCGACGATTCCGGATGCCGCGACCACGGTCACCCCGTCGAGCGCGGCGATCGCGGCGACCGCCGACCGCAGGGTCTCCTCGCGCGGGCCGAGGTTGGCGCCCAGCGCGATCACCGCGGGTAGGACGACGCGCATCCGCTGGGCCCGCGGGCTCACCCGCGCCCCCGCGTGATGGTCACCGAGACATCGTCGAACGGCACGGCTATGGGGGCGTTGGGCTTGTGCACCGTCACGCGCACGACCGTTGCCTGCGGCCGTTGCAGCACCACGTCCGCGACCCGCTTGGCGACCGTCTCGATGAGGTCGACCGGGCTGGACTCCACCGCGGCGACGATCTCCTCGGCCAGCTCCCCGTAGTGGATGGTCTTCTGCAGGTCGTCGGTCTCCGAGGCGTCGCCGAGGTCGAGGCTGACGCGCACGTCGACGACGAACTCCTGCCCGTCCCGGCGCTCATGCTCGAAGACGCCGTGGTGGGCGAAGGCGCGCAGCCCGGTCAGTTCGATCTCATCCGCGAAGTTCATGGCTGCATAGCCTCCCACACGTCGAGGGCGGCCTTCGTGCCCGCGACGTCGTGCACGCGCACTCCCCACACGCCGGCCTGGGCGGCGAGAGCGCTCACGGTGGCCGTGGCCGGGTCGCGGTCCTTGGGCGGGGCTCCCTTCGGCACGACGTCGCCCAGGAACTTCTTGCGCGACGCGCCGATGAGGATCGGGTAGCCGATGGTGCCGAGGGCGGGCAGGTTGGCGAGCAGCTTCCAGCTCTGAGCGGGGGTCTTGGCGAACCCGAGGCCGGGATCGAGGATGATGCGGTCCGGGCGGACCCCGTTCACGATCAGTTCCGCCACCCGGTTCTTGAGCTCGTTGCGCACATCCTTGAGCAGGTTCGCGTAGGTGGCGTTCGCCGCCATGGTCGCGCTCGGTCCGCGCCAGTGCATGGCGACGAAGTGCAGGCCGGTCTCGGCGGCCACGCGCGCCATCCCCTCGTCGGCGAGGCCGCCCGATACGTCGTTGATCACGACCGCGCCGATCTCCGCCGCGGCGAGGGCTGTCGAGGCGTTCATGGTGTCCACGCTGACCGGGATGCCGCGATCGACGAGCCCCTGGATGACGGGAAGCACCCGCAGCTGCTCCTGCGCCACCGGCACGCGTTCCGCTCCCGGCCGCGTCGACTCCCCGCCCACGTCGATCAGTTGCGCGCCGGCGGCGATCAGGTCGGCCCCGCGCACGATCGCGTCGTCGAGGCTGAGGAATTCGCCACCGTCGCTGAACGAGTCGGGAGTGATGTTGACGACGCCCATGATGCGCGGGCGGGAGAGGCCGACCGGGCGGTGCGGGCGCAGAGACACCAGTTCGCTACTCATGACTGAATCCAATCATTGCGAGGGCTTCGGCACGAGCCGCCTGCTCCGAGAGCGTGCCGCGGGAGGCCAGGGTGAGGGTGGTGCTGCGCGACTGGCGGGCACCTCGCATGGTGACGCAGCCGTGTGCGGCGTCGAGCACCACGAGGAGGCCGCGCGGGGCGAGGCCCGACTCGAGGGCATCCGCGATCTCCTCGGTCAGCCGCTCCTGCAGCTGCGGTCTGGCGGCGATCGTCTCGACGACTTTCGCGATGGTGCCGAGACCGACGATGCGCTCCCCCGGCACGTAGGCGACGTGCGCGGTGCCGAGGAACGGCAGCAGGTGATGCTCGCAGACCGAACGTAACTCGATGCCGCGGAGCACCACCAGCTCGCCGGTCTCATCGGCGATCTCGCTCGCCGTCAGCAGGCCGTCGGTGTCGACGCCGATGCCGGAGAAGTACTCGACGTAGGCCTCGGCGACCCGGCGGGGGGTCTCACGCAACCCTTCGCGGGAGGGATCCTCGCCGATTGCGGCCAGGATCTCGCGCACGGCGGCCTCCACACGCCCGACATCGATGCCGGGGGTGCGGGGGTCGCCTTCGCCGGTCGCGGCCACCGGGGTGGCCCTAGGCGGTTGCGATGTCGGGACGCTTGCGCGGTCGCGGAGCGCGTGCCTTCTTGGTCGGCTCCGAGCTCACGCCGCCGTCGACGACGCCCTCGTCGATGGGCGCCTTCGTGGGCATGGCCACCGCCGGGAGGCTCGAGACGGGGCGCTTGCTGCTCGAGAGCCACTGCGGGCGCTCAGGCAGCTTCTTCACGTCTTTGAAGATCTCGGCGAGCTCGTTGTGGTCGAGTGTCTCCTTCTCGAGCAGGGCGCTGGCCAGCTTGTCCAGGATGGCGCGGTTCTCGTTGAGCACCTGCCAGGCCTCGTCGTGCGCGTTCTCCAGGAGGGCGCGCACCTCGTCGTCGACCTGCTCGGAGACGCGCTCCGAGTAGTCGCGCTGGCTGCCCATGTCGCGGCCGAGCCACATGTCGCCCGAGCCGGAACCGAGCTTCACCGATCCGACGGTGGCGCTCATGCCGAACTCGGTGACCATCTTGCGCGCCGTGGTGGTCGCCTTCTCGATGTCGTTGGATGCCCCGGTGGTGGGGTCGTGGAACACGACCTCCTCGGCGACGCGGCCGCCCATCGCGTAGGCGAGCTGGTCGAGCAGTTCGTTGCGGCTGACCGAGTAGCGGTCCTCCACGGGCATCACCATCGTGTAGCCGAGGGCACGACCTCGCGGGAGGATCGTGATCTTGGTCACCGGATCGGTGTTGTTCATCGCGGTGGCGACGAGCGCGTGGCCGCCCTCGTGGTAGGCCGTGATGAGCTTCTCCTGGTCGCGCATCACGCGGGTGCGGCGCTGCGGGCCGGCCATGACCCGGTCGACGGCCTCGTCCAGGGCGCGGTTGTCGATGAGCTGGGCGTTCGAGCGGGCCGTCAGCAGGGCGGCCTCGTTGAGCACGTTGGCGAGATCGGCACCGGTGAACCCGGGGGTCTTGCGCGCCAGCACCTCGAGGTCGACGCTCGCGGCGAGCGGCTTGCCCTTGCCGTGCACCTCGAGGATCTTCTTGCGGCCGAGCAGGTCGGGCGCGTCCACGCCGATCTGGCGGTCGAAGCGGCCCGGGCGCAGCAGCGCGGGGTCGAGGATGTCGGGGCGGTTCGTCGCGGCGATCAGGATCACGTTCGTCTTCACGTCGAAGCCGTCCATCTCCACCAGCAGCTGGTTGAGGGTCTGCTCGCGCTCGTCGTGACCGCCGCCCATGCCGGAGCCGCGGTGGCGCCCGACGGCGTCGATCTCGTCGACGAAGATGATGGCCGGCGAGTTCTCCTTCGCCTGGGCGAACAGGTCGCGCACGCGGCTGGCGCCGACACCGACGAACATCTCGACGAAGTCGGAACCGGAGATCGAGTAGAACGGCACGTTCGCCTCACCCGCGACCGCGCGGGCAAGCAGCGTCTTCCCGGTGCCGGGAGGGCCGTAGAGCAGCACGCCCTTGGGGATGCGGGCACCGACGGCCTGGAACTTCGCGGGCTCCTTGAGGAAGTCCTTGATCTCTTCGAGTTCCTCGATCGCCTCGTCGGCTCCCGCGACATCCGCGAAGGTGACCTTCGGGCTCTCCTTGCTCACGAGCTTGGCCTTCGACTTGCCGAACTGCATGACCTTGGAACCGCCGCCCTGCATGTTGGAGAGGATGAACCAGAACACGACGGCGATGAGCAGGAACGGCACCAGCAGGCTCAGAAGCGAGGTGAACCAGTTGCCCTTGTCGACCTGGTCGTCGAACGTGGTCGGGTTGGCGTCGGTGACGGCCTTGACCACCTCGGCGCCGCGCGGGGCCGCGTAGTAGAACTGCTCCTTGGCGGCGCCGGCGGAGTCGGTGAGCACGAGGTCGACGCGCTGCTCGCTGTCGACGATCTTGGCGGAGGCCACCTTGCCGTCCTTGAGCAGCTCGAGACCCTGCTTGGTGGTGATCTCCTTGAAACCCGATCCGCTCAGCAGGCTGAACCCGATGGCGACGATGACGACCGCGATGGCAATCCAGATGAGCGGGCCGCGGAGAAAACGCTTGAGATCCATAGTGTTGCGGGCGGCGAGGCCCGGCACCTTTCTGCCGAAGAATGTGAGTGCAAGGCTACCCGCCCGGCGCTGGATGGCCGCTGCGTGTTTGCCGAGGGCGTAACGCGAAGGAAAGCGAAGCTTTCCGCTCGTTACCTGCGGGGAGTGCGACGCGCCGCAGGTGCGTCCCTCAGCCCCAATACTCCCTACGCGTAGACGTGCGGCGCGAGCACCCCGATGTCGCGGAAATTGCGGTACTTCTCGGCGAAGTCGAGCCCGTACCCGACCACGAACTCGTTGGGGATGCTGAAGCCCTCGTACTTCACGTCCACGTGCACCTTCGCGGCATCCGGCTTGCGCAGCAGCGCGCAGATCTCGACCGAGTCGGCACCGCGGCTGGCGAGGTTGGCGCGCAGCCACGACAGCGTCAGACCGGAGTCGATGATGTCCTCCACGATGAGCACGTTGCGGTCGTGCAGGTCGGTGTCGAGGTCTTTGAGGATGCGCACCACGCCCGAGGACTGGGTGCCGGAACCGTAGGAGGAGACCGCCATCCAGTCCATCTCCACCGGAATGCGCAGAGCGCGCGCCAGGTCGGCCATCACCATCACCGCGCCCTTGAGCACCCCGACCAGCAGCACGTCGCGACCGGCGTAGTCGGCCTCGATGCGACGGGCCAGCTCCTCGATCTTCTCGTGGATCTGCTGCTCGGTGATGAGCACCTCGGTGAGGTCGTCGGCGATGTCGCTGTAGTCCATGGTCAGTGCTCCCGATTCGAGAAGATGAGCAAGCCGCCCAGCCGTTCCACTTTAATGCCCGGCAGATCGAGAGCCGACTGCCCGTGCCAGTCGGTGACCAGTCGCGCCACCTCGAGCGTCTGCGCTCGGCTGAGGCTCTCGCCGAACTCCGCGAGTACGGTGGCCCGGATGATGCGCTGGCGCAGCGCCGGCGGGTTCGCCGCGAGCGCGGAGACCGGCAGCGAGATGCCGGCCTCGGCGTGCTCCGCGAGCTCCTCCAGCTGCTCCTCGGCGAACCCGTCCAGCGCCTCGGCGTCCTCGCGGAGCACGGCCGCGGTGCGCGCCAGCGCCTCCGCGACGCCCGGCCCGAGCTCGGCCTCCAGCAGAGGCAGCACCGTCCTGCGCACCCGCACCCGGGTGAAGCGCTCGTCGTCGTTCTGCGGGTCCTGCCAGGCGACCAGCCCGGAGTCCGCGCAGAACCGAACCGTGGCCGCCCGCCGGATGTCGAGCAGCGGCCGCAGGAACAGCCCCGCCCTCGGCGCCATGCCCTTCAGACTGCCCGAGCCGCTTCCGCGAGCCAGCCCGAGCAGCACCGTCTCCGCCTGGTCGTCGAGGGTGTGCCCGAGCAGCACCGCCGTTGCGCCCGTCTCGGACGCCGCTTCGGCGAGCGCGGCATAGCGCGCGTCGCGGGCGGCGGCCTCCGGTCCGCCGGCCGTTCCGACCGTGACGGTCTTCACCAGGACGGGGCTCAGGCCGAGGGCGGTGGCCTGGGCGGATGCTTGCGCCGCGGCATCCGCGGATCCCGGCTGCAGCCCGTGGTCGACGATGATCGCGCCGGCGCCGAGGCCCGCCCGCGGTGCCTCGAAGGCGGTGGCCGCGGCGAGCGCGAGCGAGTCCGGGCCGCCGCTCAGGGCGACCAGCACCAGACCCTCGTCGGGCAGGGCCGCGCGCACCGCGCGCCGGACGTCGGCGATCGCCGGGGTCAGGCGGGGGCGAGGCGTCATCCGATAACGTTATTGCACCGTCCCAACACCTGAGGAGCCATGCGAATGGGCAGCTACGACGCCGTCATCGAGATCCCGAAGGGGAGCCGCAACAAGTACGAGGTCGACCACGAGACCGGCCGGGTGTTCCTCGACCGCGTGCTGTTCACGGGCTTCGTCTACCCCACCGACTACGGCTTCTTCGAGAACACCCTCGGCCTCGACGGCGACCCGGTCGACGTGCTCGTGCTGCTCGACTACCCCCTGTTCCCCGGCGTCGGCGTGAAGGTGCGCCCGATCGGCGTCTTCAAGATGACGGACGACGGCGGCTCAGACGCCAAGGTGATCGCCGTGCAGGCCAAGGACCCGCGCTGGGCGTCGCTGCAGGATGTCGACGACATCCCGGAGTACACGCGCAAGGAGATCGAGCACTTCTTCGAGCACTACAAGGACCTCGAACCGGGCAAGTGGGTCAAGACGGAGGGCTGGGGCAACGCCGCCGAGGCCGAGGAGATCATCGCGGCAGGCATCGCGGCCTACGTGCCGCCGACGGCCCACTGACACCAGCGGGATCGGGTCACAGCGAGGCCCCGTTCCCCCGACCTCTGAGCTTCACCGCGTGCGCAATCACCCGAGTGGTCACTTCTGGTTCGAAACAGCACCTATGAGCGACCAATAGTGACCACTCGCGGGGTTTTTGGTCGCTAGTTGGCGAGTTCCACGCCGCGGGCGCGCATGAACGGAACCGGGTCGATGGTCCCGGCGCCGCTGAATACCGAGAAGTGCAGGTGGCAGCCCGTGGATGCTCCCGTGCTGCCGACGCGAGCGATGTTCTGGCCGGGCGCGACGCCCTGGCCGATCTGCACCAGGATGCCGCCGTTGACGATGTGGCCGTATGCAGTCGAGATGCCGTCACCATCGCTGATCTTGATGTAGTTGCCGTACCCGCCGTAGGGGCCCGCATACGTCACCGTGCCGCCGTGCGCCGCGTAGATGGGCGAGCCGCAGGATGCCGCGAGGTCGGTGCCATCGTGCAGCTGGTAGCGGTGGTACACCGGGTCGAGGCGCATGCCGTAGGGGCTGGACATGTGACCGCCCGCCGGTCGGGCATAGCCCTGCGCGCTGATTGCGCCGGCACCGAGGGATGCGCCCGGACCGTACTGGGCGGCGAGCCCGGCGCTGTACTCCGCCTCGGTGTGCTGCTGGTCGGTCTTGAGGGTGGCGAGCTGCGCCTGGAGCGTTGCCACGTGGGACTGCTGCTCGGTGAAGGCGGCCTGTGCCTTGGCCGCGGCATCCACCGCCTCCTGCAGGGCTGCGGCGGCCGCGTCGCTCAGCGCCTTGAGCGCGTCCTTCGCGACGGTGGCCTGGTCGGTGAGCGCCTGGGCGGACTTCTCGTCCTGCGTGGCCTTCTCGTAGAGCCCGGCGGTCTGGCCCTGCACCATCGCGGCGAGCCCGAGCTGGGAGAGCATGTCTTTCGCCTTGCTGCCGCTGAAGAAGATGGTGGTGGAGAGGTCGCCGCCGCCACCGGAGCGGGCGAGCTGGGCGGCCAGTTGCGCCGCCTTCACCTTGGATGCGTCGGCTTTCGCCTTGGCGGCATCCGCCTGGCCCTTCAGCTCCTGTGCCTTCTGGTTCTGCATGTCGTAGGCGTCCTGCGCCTTCTGCGCGGCGGCACCCTTGGCCTCGGCGTCGGCCTGGGTGGCGTCCACGGCGGCCTGCAACTGGGCGATGAGGGCGGTGAGGCGGTTGACCTCCGCCTGCTTCGCCGCGGTGTTGGCGCGCGCGTTCTGCACGTCCTGCCAACTGGGATAGCTGGCCGCGTAGGCCGCCTGCCCGGCGATCCCCACCCCGGCGAACAGCGAGATCACCGCCGCGATGCTCAGGATCCGGATTCGGCCACGCCCCGGTCGGAGGACACTCCCGATGCGGGCGCGTGCGCCTCTTTCGCTCTGCCCGTGCATCATGTCTCCCCGACTCCGTGACACGCGACCCCCGTCACGTTGGTAACACTGTTAACATCTGTAACAGTAACAAGGGCTGCGCCCGCTTTCCAGCTTTTCAACCTTCAACGGCCACTTGAAGCTACAGTCGGCCGGCGGAGAGCGTCGGTAAGGCGCGCGGAGTGGCCGATTTCGGGGTATCCGGGGCAGGTTTGGCAAATGGGTGGCCCACCCTTATGCTTGTTCCTCGGTAGCTATGAAGGTTGTTTCTTCACGGCCCCATCGTTTAGTGGCCTAGGACGGCGCCCTTTCACGGCGTTAACACGGGTTCGAATCCCGTTGGGGTCACGAAACATAGCTAGGCCCTGTAGCGCAGTTGGTTAGCGCGCCGCCCTGTCACGGCGGAGGTCGCCGGTTCAAGTCCGGTCAGGGTCGCAAGGCACGGTCTGCTCTCGCCAGCGGCCGTGCCTTACTCATAAGGCTCTGTAGCTCAGTTGGTAGAGCGCACGACTGAAAATCGTGAGGTCACGGGATCGACGCCCGTCGGAGCCACGAGGCCACTCCCTAGCTTCTACATGGGGGTGGCCTTTTTCTTTGGCAGTTCTCCTCGACGGTGCAGGGCACCTGAGTGTCGAGCCACGAAGTATCGGGCTAGTTTTCTCGTATGAGCCGACCGCTGACTCCCGATGAGCGATACGCCCTCGACTTATTGCTGGGCGCCGAGTTCGAGGGCGTCGACGCACTTCGCGCGCAGGCGAAGTCAGTCACCGCCGGCCGATCTGGGAATCTTCATGGCCAACCAATCGGTGCATTCGGCGACATCTCAGTCAGGAGATATTCCAAGTGTCTTAGGCATCGCCAAGCAGTTCGAATGGGCCGGGTTGGTCTGGTTTCGTCAACGGTCCTCCGCTGAATATGCGCACGACTATGTCCAAAGCACGGTCTGGCAGTGCTTCTCCGGGGTAATAGTCCTCATAGAGTTCGTCGGCCGCTTGGACCGAATCAATATCGCATAGCGCGAGTAGCTTGCGAATGTCGTCCGTGTCACGACCCGGACGATTCGCCCGCAGCTTCATTGCCAACAGTGCTTCAGCACTTGCTACCTGGATGACGATCTCGTCCTCGTCGAAGATGGTTTCCCACTCGACTGCCTTGCCCCACTGCGGTTCGGCGGCAGTGTTGGTTACTTCGAAGTTGAGCCAGTCGTCGTTCCACCCTCTGCGCCGTGCGACTGCGCGCGCGGCCGACGCGACAGCCTCATCGGTTCCAGGGCGCACGTGGAAGGCATCCAGGTCTCGAGTGCTTTCCCGCTCGAAATACCTCAAAGCCAGCGCGGCCCCGCCAACGAGTCGCAACCCGATCGGTGCGCCGGCCGCTCGAAGTTCACCCACCAGATCGCGCAGTGCACCGAGCAAGTCATCGCGGGCAAATAGTGGCATTTAGACGCTTTCGAACGTGTCGCGCCAGGCGAGCACTCCGCGCTCGGCAAACTCGTCGGGAATGTCGGACCTGCCGGGAATCGGATCTGCGGGATCGACAGACAGCGGGCGCGAACGCTCAAGCCTTCGTTTGGGCGTGGAAACCCACTCGGGCAGAGGAAGGTTCTGTTCGTTGAGGCGCCACGCGACGACTGCCGCGATCGCCGCGTCCCAGAGCTTCTTCCCCGTGCTCTCCGGCTCCGCCAGTCCGAGGACACCGCGCACGAGACCGGTCTCCGCGACCAAATTGTCGTTGAGCTGAATGAGCTGACGAAGGGCCCGCTTCGGATCATTGGCTTCGACACTTTCACGAATGTCACTCGCAATCGACGCTGCATCGTCCCGTCGTGTCGGCGCGACATAGAGGCGGTGGCCAGTCGCCCCGAGCAGCTTGTCGACCGTGTCGAACCGCGGGCTCTCCCGGCCTCCCTC
Source organism: uncultured Lacisediminihabitans sp. (assembly GCA_966212465.1). Taxonomy (GTDB): domain Bacteria; phylum Actinomycetota; class Actinomycetes; order Actinomycetales; family Microbacteriaceae; genus Lacisediminihabitans. Next base: position 119,299 of record CBIHRK010000005.1, on the reverse strand, counting down.
GGATCGCGAGACGCGCGCCTGGTCCACGCCGACACGCGAGGCGAGCTCCGCTTGGGTGAGGCCACTGTTCTTTCGGGCGGAGCGAAGAAGAACTGCGGAATCAGTCATCCAAATCAGCTCCTAAAATGTTTTAAACAACATACTAACGCTATTAACATCGCGTTTATCGTCTTCGCTCTGGTTATTGCTGTCGTTCCTACTCGTATTTTCAGTAAGGAGAGCGCCACCCTTTATGACGGGGTCCCGAGAAATAGCTAGGCACTGTAGCGCAGTTGGTTAGCGCGCCGCCCTGTCACGGCGGAGGTCGCCGGTTCAAGTCCGGTCAGGGTCGCAAGGCACGGTCTGCTCTCGCCAGCGGCCGTGCCTTACTCATAAGGCTCTGTAGCTCAGTTGGTAGAGCGCACGACTGAAAATCGTGAGGTCACGGGATCGACGCCCGTCGGAGCCACGAGGCCACTCCCTAGCTTCTACATGGGGGTGGCCTTTTTCTTTGGCAGTTCTCCTCGACGGTGCAGGGCACCGGAGTGTCGAGCCACGAAGTATCGGGCTAGTTCACTTTCCACCTCGCCTGCGTACTTTGAGTCGTTCTTTGCAGCATGCTAAGGGTCATCTCAACCTTCTGCCGTCCCTAGCGAACCGATCAGCCCATTCGGCTACATCGCAGTTAAACGACCAAGAGGATTAGCGCCAGCAGTCCGATCGCCAGGAAAAACACTCCCGCCACGACGAACCGGACGGGCCGCATTTTCCCGGCGTACCAATATCCCGGTCGACCGCCTAGTTGCTCCAACAGGAATATGCACAACCTCGTGATCTGCCTGCAAAATATGATGCACCCAACGCCGAGAAGCGAAAATACAACTCCACCAATAACCTGAAATATCATCGCCAGTCACCCGTTCTGTTTGTTGCTGTCGTCCGACTGGTACGAATACGCGACTCCTCCTGAGCACCCTCCGGCGGCGCCACCAATGTTGGCACCCCAACTATGGTTTGCCTGCCCCGAGATGGATGTTGTCACGCCGACTTGAAGGAAGTCCCCTGAACAGGAGGCCGAACCTCCCCAGCCACTTACGTTCGAGACGGGTCCAAGCGGCAAGCTCACGGTTCCGGTGAGAGCAACCTCGGGGCCTCGCAAAGGTGATCGTTCCGTGCTGCCACGCCTTCTTGAGCGGCGTGGAGTGTGAGACGCAAACTAGCGCACATATCTGGGCTCCGAGTTCAACGTGGCTCACATATGCTTTGACGGCCCGGGCTGCAATAAATCCCACGGTTTTCTTGAGCGGGAGCGGGTGCTTTGGAGTCGGGAAACGTCCAAGAATCGAACTGACCAGCTTTCTTTGAGTGGCTAGACGATGAGTCGCCGATATGATTCCAAAAGTCGAAGGGACCTGCGGTCTTTTCTTCTATGTCATCCCGTTCAGGTCTGAATCGTTGACTGGATCGGTTGGATGGGTGTAGTCGTTCACGTTTCCTCCCGCTACCGGGGTCGACGCTGAGAAAGCACCCGAGCCCGGGCACGTACTGCCGTGCCCCCATCTCAATGGTGGCGATGTCGCCGGCGCGTTGGTACTGCTTCTGCGCGGACCCTTCCCACCCGTTCGCCGTCGTCGACGTCGCGGTGTTGGCCGGTCCCATTTCGTCGGCGGAGTTGGTGCCGATCTCGAACCCGTTCACGTCCAGCGGTTGCCCGAACGGGTCGTACAGGTACAGGTGCCCGGACCTGCCGCCGTTGCCATTGGTGGTGAGCATCACGTCACCATGGATGTTCGGGTACGACCAGTTCCAGTTCGCGCCGCCGTTCTGCACCGATACCGTCGCCCCGCCGGGGAGGGCGAAGTCATGACTCAGAACCGCCCCGGTCGTGCTCACCGTCCAGTCGGGTGAATCGCCGGCGTCGTTGTAGAGGTATCGCACGGTGGTTGTAGTCGTGCCGATGGCGGTCGTCATCGACACCAGCCGGTCGGTGGCATCCCTCGAATACAGGACCGTCGCACCTCCCCCACCCGCAGTGACGGTAGCGATGTGCCGGTCGGAACTGTCATAGGTGAGCGACTGGTCCCCGAACGTGGTCAGGTTGCCGTGAGCGTCATAGACCAGATTCGCCCCCGTACCGGTGGTCCCGTCACCGAACGACCACGCCCAATTGGCGATCGACCCGACCGCATCCTGCGAACCCAACGCATCCACCGCCACCGTCCTCCCGTTCGCCGACACGGAGAACGCCGGTGCAAACGGTGCTGCGGGCAGGACGGTCGAGGTGGGGGCCGAATCGGTCGTACAAATACAGGCGCCCAAACCTGCAGCCGTTGCCGTTGCCGTCGGTAGTGAGCATCACTTGTATCTGCGCTGAGGAACCTGCCCAGCCCCAATTGTGTTTGCAACGAATAGTGCGATCGAAACCTCTCCTACTACAGCAGCAAGAGCGCGAGCCCGATGGGAGAGGCCTCGGACATGAGCAAGCGCGCAACGAGCAGCGGCACTAATAGGACGCGAGGTTGTCCCATCCGATTCCCGATGCGACGATCAGCACCATCAACGGGATCGCCAAGGATAATCCGAGCGCGGTCCACGCGAGCCACGAACGCGCTCGGGTTACCCCGAGTCCAACAATCGCCAGGATCAAGGCGCCCAGCCAGAGTAATAAAGTCGCGGGAATGAGAAGTAGCGTGCCAACCCAAGTGGCAGGGGATCCGCAATAGATGTCACACGCGTAGGTACCTAACGTGCGGATGAGCGTAAATACCACCGCGCAACCTGCAACTCCGGCTGCTGCAAGCGCTGCGGCGATGATCGGGATCCTGCGCTGAGCGGACCGAGGCTTTGCCGGCAGCTCGCCCGATCTCGAAACCGTCACTGTCAGTACCCTCCGTCGCTCAGACCAGCCTGAATTTCATAAGTGTTCTTACGAGGATTACTGCCCGCCGAATCGTAATTTATCGGGAAGGTTATCCCGTAGTGAGCCCACTGGTACGTGTGCCGCGTTTCGTGGTCCAACTCCTTTGTCCCTTGAAGTTTGGCCCACGATTTCTTCGTGACGTAGACGCTCCCGAACGTCGTACCTCCGCCTCCAGGGTTTCGGGATGTACCAGTACAGACGAGCAATTGTCCATATTTGTGGGCACAGTTCGCGCCAATTCGAATAGCAACGATAAGGCCCAGCGTGCTTGCGCCGCTCGCGTTATTCAACTTCCTGGCTAACGAAGAGCACAAAGCTCGCAACATTATCGTCGCCCTGGATTTGGCGTCATAGCAGGATTATCGAGAGGCCCATTTCCGTCGTCGAGAAGATGTACTCGGCTCCAGCGCCGGTGACGCGCCACTGCTCGCCGCCTAGGGGCGCGACCGGATGAGACTGGTCCGCCGACCGACATCCTTGGGAGCATCGCGCAGTCGAACGGTGACCTCGTCGTCGGTGTCGACCAGTAGGTCGGCGCCGACGAATTCGAGCCCTGACCCGTCGGCGAGGTCAGGTGGTGGAGAGAAGGTGGTCAGAGCGACCCGGTATGGCTCCGGCCGCGGTTCCACACGAACTCCACCGTCGATTCGAGGGCCGTGCAACTCGCCACCGCCGGCGGGTGTCGCGCGCACGACGGCCTCGAGCACGTCGGCGTCGAGCAGGGTGAACTCCACCTCCCAGCCGGCGTCGACCACCCGTGCGGTCCGCGGCAGCAGTACTTCCAGCTCTCCCCCGCGCGCACGGTAGGAGCCGTCACGGAGCGCCATCAGCCCGAGACCGCCGCGCATGGTGCAGCACCAGCGCGCGTCGGGGTGGATCACCGCGATGGTCGGTTCCTCGGGCGTCGCGACCGAGTCCAGCCCGAAGCTTCCGTCTTCCCGTTCGGCGAAGCCGAGCCCGTTCGCCTCGATGAAAGCCACCTCGTCGAGGTAGCGCGGATCCGATGTGAGGTCGTAGAGCGAGAGCCCGAGCAGCACCGAGTCCACGATCGCGCACGGCTCCGTCCAGGAGTCCGGGCGGCCGAACCAGTTGAACGTCGCCCAATTCAGCGTTCGACCGCGGGTCGCATACGCGTCCCAGAGTGCGATGGCCCGATCCCTGGCCGCCACGTTGCCCGTGGATGCCGCGAAGGCAGCGAGATTGCGTGCGGCTGCGAGCGTGGCATGCAGCTGCGCGCCCTGGGCGACCAGATCGACGCCGTCCAGCATCTCCAGCAGCGTCTCGATCGCGGCCCGGACGTCGTCCCGGGGATCGATCTCGAAATAGGGGACCAGGGCGTTCAACGTCAGCATCACACACCAGGTGTCGCTCGAGAGCACCCAGCCGGCCGTGCGGAACGTGGCCGTTCCCGACGCGGCACCGAGAGCGTGCGGCATCCGATGCCGAGGGTAGCTGTCGAGGCGGCCGAGAGCCGGGAGGATGAGCGCCTCCACCACCCTGCGCGCGGCCGCGGCGGCCCGGGCATCCGAGCGCAGCGCGCCGAACTGCAGCAGCCCGGAGACCACCCAGCCGTGGCAGGCCACCTGCTGCTCGTCCACGACGTCCGAGACCGTCGGGCCGAAATGCCCGTTCGGCTCGAGCCCCTCGAGGACGGCCTCGAAGAGCTCGTCCAGCCGCTCCTGGTCACCGTGACCGGCGCGCGCCTGGCGACTCAGCGTGAGGAGGAGTCTTCCGGCGATGTCGCCGGGCCAGTCGCTCGCGGTCGTCTCGTCGAGCACCGCCCGCGTCTCGTAGTCGGAACGCGCGAGCCGGGAGACGGATGCCGCAAGCGGGTCATCAGCGCCGAGCTCGGTGCGCACCGCGCTGACCGGCGAAAAAACGACATCGTTCATGGAGGCTCCCGGAGCCCGAGGGAAGACGAGGTCCTCGGGCGCGGGTTCACTCTATCTGAAAGGTTTCAATCATTCCTGCCGGTCGGCGAGAAGCCCTAGATGTCGGTGAACCCGCCCAGCACGACCTTGGGGCTGCCGACCGTGCCCGAGGCGTCGCAGGTGTTGATGGCGCTGCCGCCTCCCGCCGGGAAGCCGATCGCGGTGTGGAACGAGCCGTCGGCGTTCGTCGAGACAGCGCCCTCGCGGTAGGGGTACCACGCCGGCGTGGCATCCGATTGCTCGGCATAGGCGGTGGTGACCGCCGCGTAGCAGGCGAGCCAGGCATCCAGCTCGGTGAGCGGATCGGATGCGGAGCGTGCCACGGGCGCGGGCGTCGCGGTGACCGTCGCGGTCACGGTCTTCGCGGGCAGGGGTTGCGCCGCGCACCCCGCGAGGGCGACCGCGGCGGCGAGCGCGATGAGAACGAACGGTTTCATGGGTGCTCCTCGGGTTGAGTGCTCCTCGATCGGGTCGCCCGAGTCTAGCGAGCGCGGGCCGTCCGCCCACAGCCCCCGCGTCGCCGGGATCAGGATGCCCCGGCCTCGAGCCCGGCTCGATAGAGCCGCCGCACCTCCCCTGGCGACATTCCCGTCGCCGCCCGCACCTGCCGGCTGAGGTGGCTCGCGGAGGCGTATCCGGCGAGGCGCGCAACGCTCTCCAGCGTGAGGGTCGACGTGCGCAGCTGACCGAGAGCGAGCTGCAGGCGCAGCTCGGCGAAGCGGGTGCTCGGCGGCATCCCCCGCTCGCGCACGAACGCGGCACGCAGGGTGGACGGGGCCACCGCGAGCTCGTCGGCGAGCGCCGCCAGGCGGGGCGGGTGCCCGAGGCGCCCGCGCATGAGCACCTCGGCGCGCGCCACCAGGTCGGCCGCCGAGCTGGGTGCGGCCGAGGCATCCGTGGCCCGTCGCAGCAGGAGATCGAGCTCGCGGCTCAGCAGGCGGACCATCCCGTCGCCGGGGTCGCGCTCGGCCATGAGGGCGTCGAGCACGCGCAGGATGCGGCCGTCCGCGTCGTCGCGCACCAGGGTAGGCCAGGGCGAGAGCGGGTCGGCGGAGAGGCCGAGATAGATGTTCTCGTAGGCGCCGACCGCCGCCTCGGAATGCTCCACCCCGGGTGGTGTCGCGATGAGCACTCCCGGCATCGCGTCGAAGACTTCCTCGCCCACGGCCGCCCGCACGCGACCGGCGGTGTAGTAGACGAGCTCCCACCCGCTGTGGCTGTGCGCCGGGAAGTCCTGGCCAGCCCGCGCCGAGTAGCGGCCGATGTAGAGGGGGATCGGGGCGGCAGCGTCCACGCACACACCCTAACCGGCGGCCGGCCCCTCATTGAGGAAGAGCCAGAGCCCGTCCTTGCCGGGCGCGATCAGGTCGGGGTATCCGTTGCCGGTGACGTCGCGCAGGTCGAAGTCGATGCCGACGCCCGAGCCGAAGCCCGGAGCGCCCGCGTCGATCACGTGCTTCTCGAACCGATCGCCCGTCCACGAGTAGTACCAGATTCCGAGGTCGTCGCCGTTTCCCGCGTCGCCCTCGGGATGCGCGCGCCAGCGCTTGCCCGTTACGAGCTCGGGGCGGCCGTCGCCGTCGATGTCGACCCAGCGCAGGGTGTGGCACTGGGAGACGGATGCGTCGATGACCTGCTTCGTCCAGGTGCGGGCGCCCGCGGCATCCCGCCCCTGTCGCCACCAGTCGAGGCCGTAGCCGTGGCCGTTTCCCACGACGAGGTCGTTCAGCCCGTCGCCGTCCACGTCGACCACGAGGATCGGCACGCTGGCCGTCGGCCCGAGATCGAACTCGGGATGGTAGACCCAGCCCGTCACGCCCGCTCCCAGACCGTCCTCCGGCGCCTCCAGCCAGCCGTGGTTCATCACGAAGTCGCCGCGCCCGGAGCCGCTGATGTCGCCGAAGCCGAGGCCGTGGCCCTGCTGCCCCTCCCAGAGCACGTGCTCGGCCCAGCGCACGTCGTCCGCGGGTTGCCGCGCGAAGACCCGGAGGGGGTCGGCGGGCGTGTTGGGCACGAGCTCACGCCGGCCGTCGCCATCCACATCCCACGCCTGCGGCTGCTCGACGGGCCCGGTGCGGGCGATCGGATGCTCGTGCCACCGGCCCCCGTCGGCGCCGGGGTTCTCGCGCCAGCGCAGCCCCTCGCCCCACCAGCCTCCGGTCACCAGGTCGGTGCGTCCGTTGCCCGCGATGTCCATGGCGATGGTTCCGAAGTCGTCGTAGTAGTCGCCCACGCGCGGCACGTCCGCGATCGTCTGCCGGAACTCGAAGTCGGGCCCCCGGTACCAGAAGGCGCCGGAGGCGATGTCGATCACGCCGTCGCCGTCGATGTCGACGAACGCCGCCGACTCGAAGGCCTCCCCGGCGATGAAGCGCTTCGTCCAGCGCAGCTCTCCGCTCACCGGTTCTTCGCCTCGAAGTAGCGGTCGGCGATCCGCTGGTCCTCGAGCGCGTCGTGCGCGTCACTCGGCGGCTGCCGGTCGCCCCTCACCGCCTCCACGAAGGCCCGCGCCTGTTCGAGCATGGCGTGCCGCGGCGGGAACTGCGACGCGATCGTCGCGACGCCCTCTCTGTGGTCGCCGTGCGCCTCGAACAGACCGGCCCGCCGCGAGGTGAGCGGGGGTGGGAGGGTCACCCGCACCCATCCCCGGTCGAAGCCGAGCACCACGCTCTCGTCCCAGCCGGGGTCACCCCACGGCGCCATCTCCAGCGTGACGGGAACGCCGTCGTCCGTCGACCCGACGAGCAGGCGGCCGGAGCGGTCGGCGTAGTCCACGCCGTAGCTGCGCCCGATCAGATGCCTGAGCAGGTTGACCTGGTGCACGTAGAAGTTGATGAACGTGAAGTACTCGTCGTCGCGCTCCTCGTCGTCCACAGCCTCGGGCAGCGGCTCGTCTGTGACGACCAGGTCGTCGAACGCCCCCGCATCCCATCCATCGCCGGCCATGGTCATGCGCGCATAGCGCAACGCGCCCCACCGACCCGACTCCTGCAACTCCGCCACGAAGGCCTTCGCCCGCACCACAGCGGGGTCGGCCCGCTTGTGGAATCCGAGCATGTGGAAGGGGGTGGATGACGCGTCGAGCTGCCGCACCAGCTCCTCGGCGATGCGCGTCGACATCGCCAGCGGCTTCTCGGTGAAGATCGGGAGCCCGTACCGGTAGAGGGGCGCGATCACCTGCAGATGGCGGGTGAACTGCTGGGGCGCGACCAGGGCGTCGAGGTGCTCCGACTCGAGCATCCGCTCGGCGTCGGCATAGACGCCCGGGATCTCGAAGCGCCGACCGACGCGCTCGGCCAGTTCGGGGCGCATCTCGGCAAGCGCCACCACCTCCGCGATGTCGCCGAGGCGCTTGTAGTTGGCGAGATGGGCGACCTGCCCCATCGAGCCGACCCCGACGAATCCGATGCGTATCCTGGCCACGCGTGCTCCCTTGCTCTGGGGAAACACGGTGTCACGGAGCGGTCGCCCGCGGCCAGACACCAGGCGACGGCGATCATGCACGAATCGCCGAAGGCCGGTGGATGCCGCGGCGCGCGCTCAGGCGTCCGGCACGTCGAGCGTTCGCGCGATGAGCGCGGCGAGACGGCCGCGGTCGACGGCGCTCAGGCCCGACAGGGTGGGAGCGAGCTCCCTGGAGACCTCCGCGTGCACCCGTTCCGCCAGCGCGGCGCCCTCGCGGGTGAGCGCGACGTCGACCGCCCTGCGGTCGTCGGCGCTGGCCGTGCGTTCGAGCAGGCCGCGTCTCTCGGCCCGGTCGACGAGGCCGCTGAGCGTGGACTTCTCGAGACCGAGGTAGGCGGCGAGCCGCGCCATCCGGAGCCGACGGTCGCGCAGGATGCCGAGCACTCGCAGCTGGGTGAGGGAGAGCTCGTGCTCGGCGGCCACTCTGCTCAGCATCGCCATGGTGGCGAAGGCCGATTGCACGAGCGAATCGATCAGCGGGTCGGCGGAGGGCTCGGAGCTCATGCATCGATGGTAGTTGACTCAGTTCGTAATACCAACTATTTTGGTTCGTGTTACCAACTAAAGGAGTTCGGATGAAGGCAGCAGTCGTCACGGCGTTCGATCAGGCACCGCGATACGAGGACTGGACCCTCCCGCGGCCGACCGAGGGCGGGATGGCGGTCGACGTCGTCGCCGCCGGGCTTCACCCCCGGGTGCGGTCGCAGGCGGCGGGCACGCACTACACGAGCACCGACGAGCTGCCGCTGGTGCCCGGAATCGACGGAGTCGGTCGCGACGCGGACGGGCGGCTGCGCTACTTCATCCTCGACGACACCACGCACGGCTCGCTCTCCGAGCAGACGATCATCGACCCGAGGCGCAGCATCGTGCTGCCCGACGACGTGGACCCCGTCGCGATCGCCGCCGGGATGAACCCCGCGATGTCGTCGTGGGTCGCGCTCCGCCGCCGCATCGACTTCGTGCCCGGCCAGACGGTGGTCGTGCTCGGCGCCACCGGCAACGCCGGGCGGATGGCGGTGCAGGTCGCGCGGTTGTTCGGGGCCGGTCGCGTGATCGCCGCCGGGCGCGACCGGACCGCGCTCGCCCGGCTGTCCGCGCTGGGTGCGACCGAGACCGTCGTGCTCGGCGAGGATGACGCGGCGCTCGGCCGGGCCGCACGCGACGCCGACGTCGTCATCGACTACCTGTGGGGCGACGCGGCGGTCGCGGCCATGGTCGCGCTCGCCACCCATCGCGACGACGACGCCCGGCCGCTCACCTGGATCACCATCGGGTCGATGGCCGGGCCGGTGGCCGCCATCCCGTCGGCGGCGCTTCGCGCGGTGCGACTCCAGATCGTGGGCAGCGGGCAGGGGTCGGTGCCCGCGCGCGACTTCCTCGCCGAACTGCCCGACCTCGCGCGGGAGCTCGCCTCCGGCTCCTTCGACATCGACCCGTTGGCGGTGCCGCTCGCCGACGTGGCGCGGGCCTGGGGGGAGGCCGCGGCCGGAGGCCACCGAATCGTGCTGGTGCCCTAGCCCGCTGCATCCGCCCGGTCGTAGCGTGGTGGCGTGACCGCGCACCGGCTGAGCATCGACGAGGCCCGGCGCATCGCCGTCCGCGCCGCCGGGCTCGATGCCCGCCCGCCCTGCGACCTGGCCTCGATGGTCGAGGGCATGGCGATGCTCCGCGTGGAGCTGACGTCCACGGTCGCGGCATCCGCCGACCACATCGCCTGGTCGCGGCTCGGATCGGCCTACCGCCCCGGCGATGCCGACAGGGCTCTTGCCGATCGGGTGTTCTTCGAGCGGGGATGGATGCTGCGACCGATGAGCGACCTCGGGCTCTTCCTCGCCGGAATGCGCACGTGGGCCGATCGGGCGGGAGTGCGGAAGTGGATGACGGTGAACGAGCCGTTCGCCCGCGGGATCCTCGACCGCATCGGCGCCGAGGGCCCGCTCACCTCCCGTCAGCTGCCCGACGAGGCCGTCGAGCCGTGGCCGTCGAGCGGCTGGACGAACAACCGCAACGTGACGCAGATGCTCGAGTTCCTGCACATGAGCGGCGAACTGGCGGTCGTCGGCCGGGTCGGCCGCCTGCGCGTCTGGGACCTGGCGGATCGGGTGTTCCCGGCGGTGCCCGAGGTCGAGGCGCTCGCCGCGCGGCGCATCCGGAGCGAAAGGATCCTCGCCGCGTGCGGCATCATGCGCGACAGCATCGCGGTCGCTCCCACCGAGCTGCACGGAATCGTGCCGGTCGGCGAGCCCGCGGTGGTCGACGGCGTTCCCGGCCGATGGCGGGTCGACCCGGCGCAGCTCGGCCGCGACTTCGCCGGGCGCACCGCCGTGCTCTCGCCGTTCGACCGCCTGCTCACCGATCCCGCGCGCGTGGACCGGCTGTTCGGCTTCGACTACGCCCTCGAGATGTACAAGCCCAAGGAGCAGCGGCGCTGGGGAGGATTCGCGCTGCCGATCCTGCGCGGCGAACGCCTGATCGGCAAGCTCGACGCCCGGTCGGATCGCGCGCGCGGCCGGTTCGTCGTCTCGGGCCTGCACGAGGACGAACCCTTCGACGGCTCCACCCGGGCGGCGGTCGACGCACAGATCGAGGCACTCGCCTCATGGCTCGGACTCGAAGTGGAGCGCGTCGGAGACGGGCGGTCTCCGCGCTAGGCTGGCGGTCCGCGAGCCATTCGCAGCGGAGTCCGCACCGTCGCAGACCCGTCGGCTCGCCGATCCGGGGAGGCTGCGGAATGGCCAACTTCGCCACGTGGCTGTTCGGGCTGGCCGCCGACCACCCCGCGGAGTACCGCAGGCTGCGCCGCATCCGCCACCGCGTCTACCGTCGCGTCGCCCCGCTCCACGCCGAGATCGTGCGGTCGGCGGAGCCCATCCCCTTCGAGCAGCTCGACCGAACCGCTTTCGAGCCGCTGCGTGCCGGATCATCGTGGGGTCGCACCCTCGACTGCGCCTGGCTGCGCATCACCGGCGAGGCGCCGGCGGGCACGGAGAACGCGGTCGTGCTGCTCGGCATCCGGGGCGAGGGGCTGGTCTACACCCCGCAGGGCCAGCCGATCGACGCGCTCAGCCGCGTCTTCCAGCAGGGCGACCTGCCGCACAGCGGCGGACGGTACCGACCACTGGACCGGGTGGATGCCCGCGGCCGCATCGAGTTCTATGCGGATGTCGCCTACAACGGCTTCATCCTGTACCCGGTGGGTCGCGGCGTGTTCCACGGTGCTCACCTGGCGGTGCGCGACGACGAGGCCTACGCGCTCTACTACGACTACCTCACCCTGCTCGTTCTCTCGCGCGCGACAGAAGACGAGGAACTCAAGCGGGAGCTGCGGGCTGCGCTGGCGTCGGGCTTCGCGCGATTCCGCACGGGGGACATCGGCGGCGCGAGGGCCGCGCTCGCCCCGTCGCTCGCCGCAGAGTCGGGCAGTGACTTCGTCTACAGCGCCGTGGGCCACGGGCACCTCGACCAGGCCTGGCTCTGGCCCGTGCGCGAGACCCGCCGCAAGGCCGCGCGCACCTACACGCGTCAGCTCAACAACATCGAGGACCGCGAGGGCTACATCTACGGCACCAGCCAGCCGCAGCAGCTGCTCTGGATGAAGGAGCTGCAGCCCGAAATCTTCGCCCGGGTGAAGAGCGCCGTGGCGGACGGGCGGCTCGAGCTGCAGGGCTCGTTCTGGGTGGAGACGGACACCAATATGCCCGGCGGGGAGTCGCTCGTTCGGCAGTCGCTCGTGGGCCGCCGATTTCTCGCCGAGGAATTCGGGCTCACGCCCGACGACATGCGCCTGTGCTGGCTGCCCGACACGTTCGGCTACAGCGGCAACCTTCCGCAGATCCTCCGCGGCAGCGGCATGGACTGGTTCCAGACGATCAAACTGGCGTGGAACAAGGTGACCGTGTTCCCCCACCGCACCTTCACCTGGGAGGGCATCGACGGATCGAGCGTGCTCGTCCACATGCCGCCGGAGGGCGACTACAACAGCCGCGGCGCCGCCGACGGGCTGCTGCGCGGGCTCGCCCAGTACCCCGAGAAGGCGCTGAAGACCGCGCTGCTGGTCTTCGGATCGGGCGATGGCGGAGGCGGCCCGGGCGAGATCCACCTGGAGGTCACGAAGCGGGAGCACACCCTGCTCGGCCTTCCGAAGGTCGAGTACTCCACGGCCTCCGACTTCTTCCGCCGGCTGGAGAAGCTCGAGATCGAGCACACCCATCGCGGCGAGCTCTACCTCGAGACCCACCAGGGCACGTACACGACGCAGGCGGAGATCAAGCGGCTCAACCGGATCGTCGAGCGCAAGCTGCACGAGGCGGAGGCGCTCGCGGCGGCCACCGGATTGCAGAGCAGGTCCGCTCTGGAGCCGCACTGGAGAGATGTGCTTCTCGGCCACTTCCACGACATCCTCCCGGGGTCGTCGATCACGCGAGTCAACCGCGAGGCCGTGGCCACCCTGACGCGGATCGCGGGCGAGCTGGACGGGTACATCGCCTCGCTCGTCGCGCTGCTCCCCGCCTCCGACGGCGCTCGCACGGCGCTCAATCTCACCTCTATGCCGCGAAGGGAATACGTGCACGACGGAGGTCGATGGAGCGTGGTCGAGGCGGCACCCTACGCGTCCGCGGCCCTGGAACCGGTGAGCGCGTTCGAGGGGCTCACGTATTCGGCGGACACGATCTCGAACGGGCTGCTGACGCTGCGATTCGGCACCTCGGGCGAGATCGTCTCGTGCAGGGATGCGGCCGGGAGGGAGCACTCGGCCGGCGGCCTGAACCGTCTCGTGCTCCATCGCGATCCGTACCAGTGGCCGTTCGACGCCTGGGACATCGGCCGGAAATACCTCACGAGAACGCCTCGCGTGCTGCGCCCCACCGAGATCGAGACCCGCCTCGACGGCCCGCGGGTGATCCGCCATCAGGTGTACCGATGGGGGCGCGGCCGGGTCGAACAGAACGTGGTCATCGAGGCGGGCAGCGAACTCGTGCGCATCGAGACCACGGTCGACTGGCGCGAGAACCACAGGATGCTGAGGGCGGAGTTCCGCCCGGTGCACTACGGCGACACCGTGGACTGCGACATCCAGTTCGGGCACATCTCCCGCACGACCCTCGAGCGCACCGACGTCGAGAGGGCGCAGTTCGAGGTCTGCGCGCACAAGTGGGTGGCCACCCAGAGCGCCGAGGGCGGCTTCGCGCTGCTCAACGACTCCAAGTACGGTCACCGCGCCAAATCCGGGCTGCTGAGCCTGGCCCTGCTGCGGGCACCCACCTTCCCCGACCGGACCGCGGATCGTGGCATCCACCGCTTCACGTATGCGTTCCGTCCCTTCCCGGCGGGTGACCTCACCGGGGTGATCCGCGATGGCTACGCGCTGGGCAACCCGCTGCTCGTCGCCGACGGGGTCGAACTCGCGAGCATCGCGTCGACGGACGATCCGGGCATCGTGATCGAGACGATCAAGCCCGCGGAGAACGGAGGCGGCGTGATCGTGCGGCTCTACGAGAGTCTCGGGCGAACGGCATCCACCTCGCTCAGCGTCGGCATCCCCCACGCCGCCGCCGTCGAGACCGATCTGATCGAGCGGGTGCTGGGACCGGTCGACCTCTCCCGCCTCGACTTCACCCCGTTCCAGATCAGAACGATCCTGCTGGAGGCCTCCCGATGACGCGGCTCACCCCGTCCGATGCTCCGGCGCGCTCCGTGCCGCTGAAAACGCAGGCCAGAGCGATCGTCGCCGCTGGATTCGGGCAGAACGTGATCCTCACGACGGTGACGACCTTCGTTCTGGTGTACCTCCTGCAGTTCGCACACCTCAGCACCGCCGGCATCGCCGTGGTCACGACCATCATCACCGTGGCGAAGGTGCTCGACGCCATCAGCGACCCGGTGATGGGGAGCATCATCGACATGACGCGCAGCCGCTGGGGAAAGCTGCGGCCGTACATCCTGTTCTCGGCGCTCCCGGTCGCGCTGCTCACCGGGCTGCTGTTCGCGGTCCCGGACGCGCCGGAGCCCGCGCAGCTGATCTTCTTCGGCGTCGTGTACGTGCTGTGGGGCTTCGCGTACACGGTCTGCGACGTGCCGTTCTGGGCGCTCATCGGGTCGGCATTCCCCGACCCCGCGGTGCGCAACCGGGTCGTCTCCAACGTGCGCGCGTTCGGCGCGATCTCTCTCGGGCTGGCCACGCTGGGGATGCCGTACCTCGCCCTGGCGCTCAGCTTCGGGCCCACGACCACCGGCGCGGGGTGGTCGCGCGCGGTGTTCCTCGTCGCGATCGTCGGCATGAGCCTGTACACCCTCGCGTTCTTCTACGGCCGCGAGCGGGAGACCGCGGCCAGCACCCGTCTCACGTTCCGCCAGCTGTTCGGAACGCTGTTCGTCAACCGGCCCCTGCTGCTCGTGCTCCTCGGCTCGGTGCTCGGGTTCGGTCGCAACATCGTGCAGGCGGGCGGTGCGGTGTTCGCCGTCATCGCCTACGGCGACACCACCTACTTCACGCTGATCGGCGCCGCGATCATCCTGGGCCTCGTGATCTCGGCCTTCCTCACCCCCCTGCTGCTGCGGCGGATCGCACCCCGGTCGCTGATCATCGGCAGCTCGCTCGTGGGTGCCGCGCTCTACGTCGCGCTGTTCTTCGTGGGCTTCCGCAGCCTGGTGGCCATGATGGTCTTCATCTTCCTCACCGGGCTCACCCTCGGCATCTTCCTCGTAGTGCAGACCACGATGATCGCCGATGCGGTGGATGACGCGGAACTGCGCACCGGCGTGCGCAACGACGGCATCTCGTTCGCCACGCTCACCTTCGTCTCGAAGATCATGGCGGCGCTCTCCGTGCTGGTCTTCGGACTGTTCGTGGTGCTCGCGGGCTACCAGGACGGCGTGACCGTCACCGCGCACATGCAGCAGGTGGTGTTCGTGGCGATCACGCTCGCGCCCGCGGCGAGCTGCGTGCTCTCGGCGATCCCCTTCTCGTTCTACAGGTTGGGTGAGCGGACCGCGCGCCGCGACCGGGCCGCCCGCAGATCCTGACGAGCGGAGAGCTCGGCGAACTCGCGCAGCTCGCGCCGCGACGCGAGGGCGTTGAGGGCGAAACATCCGGCGAACAGGATGCTGGCGAGACCGCCCAGCCCGGCGAGCACCGTGCCGTCTGCCTGCATGCCGGCCAGCACGACGAAGGCGGCCAGCGTCACGAGCCAGGCGACGAGCACCACGCGCGCGGCGATTCTGGTGCGTCGCGCCCATGGCAGCGTCACCTCGGCATCCATGGCACGAGTCTAGGCAGGTCGGATGCGCCGTAACCGAACGTCGATCCCGCCGTCGCCCGCTGCCGAATGGCAGTCTGGTCTCCACACCGATCCTTCAGGAGACCCATGTCGTTCCAGGCCTACCTCGATGCCATCGAGAAGAAGACGGGGATGACCCCGCGCCAGCTGATCACCATCGCGGCCGAGCGCGGCCTGGACGCGGCACCGGTCAAGGCCGGCCCGATCGTCGATTGGCTGAGGGACGACTACGACCTGGGGCGCGGGCACGCGATGGCACTGGTGCACGTGATCAAGAACGGGCCGACGATCAGCGAGAAGCACGTCGGCACCGACGGCGTGCACCGCGACGAGTCGGCCACTCTGTGGCTCGACGGGGCGGCCTCGAAGCCGACCGGCTGAGTTGCAGTCGAATGCTTCCGGGGAGAAACTGATTAGATGAGCGAAGATCCGACCGACCCCGAACGGCTGATGGGGCCGGAGAAGAACCTTCAGCGCATCATGTGGACCGGCACCCTCTGGTTCGGTGTGGCAGCGGCATCCGTGGCGATCGTGATGGGGCTGCTCCTCTCGTCGGGTTGGCGGCCCGCGGTGCTCGGGGTCGGGCTCGGCATCGTCTGGTGGATCGGCGCGGCACTCGTGACGCTCAGCCTCGGCCTCATCGGCTGGTCGGGCTGCCCGATCCTCGAGGTGTCGGTGCCTGTTGCCGACCGCAACAAGACGCGCACCATGCAGCTCGGAACGCTGCTCTACATTTGCGGCGGCGCGATCGCGCTGTTCGCGGTGCTGGTGGGGCCGGCGCACTGAGCGAGCCTTCGTTGCGGGGGCACTGCCGCTGAGGAGCGGTCAGTCCGGGGCGATCACGTCCCAGCTGGCGAACAGGGCGAGGCCGCATGATCCGGCGAGCGCGATGGATGCCGCGTTGTCGGTCTGACAGCGGTACTGCGGTTCGTAGCCCCGCTCGAGCGCCAGCGCAGAGATGCCCCGAACGAGCCGACGCGCGTGACCCTTGCCGCGGAACGCGGGGGTCGTCAGCACCCCGAGGTCGGCGAGGAGCGACCCCTCCCAGGGATACATGCTGGCTGCACTGACGAGACGCTCGCCCACGAAGACACCCGCCACGAGCCAGTGGTCGAGCTCGACCCAGGCGTCGTCGAGGTCGTCGGCGGAGTTGGCCGCCACGAACTCGGCGAACTCGGCCGCATCATCCCGGGTGAGCACGCGGACGTCGCGGTCGATCGACGGCCGCGCGCCGACGGGGAAGTAGTAGACGTGGTCGGCGCCATGCAGCGCCACTCCCGCGGCCCCGAGGCTTCCGGGCAGGTCATCCGGATCGAGGGTCACGCGGTCGGCCAGGGCCGGGGTCATCACGACCTCGAGCGCACCACCCGGCACGTCGAGCACCATCAGCTGCCGGCCCTCGCGGAGATCGTCGCCGATCGCGACGCGCACCCGGCCTCCGATCGGCACGGAATCGCCCGAGTGCATCATGCTGCGCCAGAACTCCTCGGCGGTTGGGGGGAGGTTCATGCGACCGCGACCGCCTTCAGCGCGGCGAGGGATTCGTCGATCACGTCGATGAACTCACGAGTGTTCTCCGGCGCGATCCAGCGCTGGAACGAGACATGGAAGACCGCGACGCCGGCCTGCGCGGTCAGGCTGGCCGTCGGCTCCGTGACACCGCGAGTGCGCAGCGCGTCGGCGATCGCTTCGGCGAGCCCCGTCATCTTGCGCGACTCGCGCTCCTGAAGAGCCGGGTTCGCCGTGATGACGCCCTGCCGTACCAGCGACCACGGGCGTCGCGGCTGGAACTGCTCGGCGACGGAACGCAGCGCTGCGGCGACGGCCTCGAGCGGGGCCGCGCCCTCTGGCGCTGCTCGCACTCCCGTCAGGAAGAGCTGCTCGAACTCCTCCTGGGTGGTGAACAGCACCTCGCGCTTGTCGGCGTAGTGCCGGAAGAAGGTGCGCTCGGTGAGCCCCGCGCGCTCGGCGATGTCGGCGACGGTCGTCTGCTCGAACCCGCGCTCGACGTAGAGCTCGAGCGCCGCCTGTGCGAGACGCCCGCGCGCGTCCGGCTCCCATCTGCCCATGGGTCGATCGTACCGGATGACAGGGACTGACATCAGTGCTACTTTGATGACAGCAACTGACATCAAGTCCCTGAGGAGGGTTCTCATGCGCGTATTCGTCACCGGCGCTTCGGGGTGGATCGGCTCAGCCGTCACCGCCGAACTCATCTCCCGCGGCCACCGGGTGGTCGGGCTCGCCCGGTCCGACGCCTCGGCCGAGAAGGTCGCCGCCCTCGGCGCCGACGTGCAGCGGGGAGACATCACCGACCTCGACAGCCTGCGCGCCGGCGCGGAGGGCGCCGACGGCATCGTGCACACCGCGTTCATCCACGACTTCACGGCCCATGCGGATGCCGCGGCCGTCGACGCCGCGGCGGTGCACCTCTTCGGCGACCTCCTCGACGGCACCGGCAAGCCGCTGGTGATCGCCTCCGGCATCCTCGGCATGAAGCCGGGCGGAGTCGTGAGCGAAACGGATCAGCCCGATCCGGCCCAGTCCTGGTCGCCGCGACGACAGACCGAGGCCGACCTGATCGGCTTCGCCGCCCGCGGCATCCGCACCACCGCGGTGCGGCTCGCCCCCACCGTGCACGGCGAGGGCGACCACGGCTTCATGGCCTTCCTCGTGGCGCAGGACCGGGCTCACGGAACCTCGGGCTACGTGGGCGACGGCACCAACCGCTGGCCCGCAGTGCACCGGCTCGACGCCGCGCACCTCTTCGTGCTCGCGCTCGAGAACGCGCCCGCCGGCACGATCGTGCACGGTGTCGCCGAGGAGGGCGTGCAGCTGCGCGAGGTCGCCGAGACGATCGGGCGCGGGCTCGGCCTCCCGGTCGAGAGCGTCTCCCCCGAGGATGCCGTCGATCGGTTCTCCTGGCTGGGCCGCTTCCTCGGGATCGACAGCCCGGCATCCAATACCCTCACCCGCGAGCTTCTCGGCTGGGAGCCCACCCACCCGACGCTGATCGAGGACCTCGAGGCGGGGCACTACTTCGGCGCCGCCTGAGCGCGGTCACTCGGGGTCGCGCTCCTGCGGATTCAACCCGCGCGCGTAGGCGCGATGGGTGGTCAGGATGACGAGCGGGGCCCCGAGCACCGCCAGCAGCGCGACGGCGCCGACGGACGCGAGAACGCACCAGACGGGGATGTTCGGCTCCACAACATGGGAAGGATTAGGGATGTTTACCTAACCGTAGCCGAACCCTCGGGTCACCCCCGCGCGGCTGCATCCAAAGTTGACACGTCGATCTTCGCCATGCCGAGCATCGCCTGGAGCACCCGCTGCGACTTCTCGCGGTCGGGGTCGGCGAGGTAGCGGCCCAGCGCGGCGGGGATGATCTGCCAGGAGACGCCGAAGCGGTCGATCAGCCAGCCGCAGCGGCTCTCCTGACCGCCGTCGGCCACGAGCGCGTCCCAGTAGCGATCGACCTCGGCCTGATCGGCGCAGTCGACGAACAGCGAGAACGCGTCCGAGTGCGGATGCCCCGGGCCCGCGTTCAGCAGCATGATCCGCTGGCCGGCCAGTTCGATGGTGCCCGTGAAGAAGCGTCCGTCCGGACCGTCCTGCCGGTCCACGATGCGCGACTCCGGGAACAGGGAGGTGTAGAGCTCGACCGCCGCCTCCGCGTCGTCGTCGAACCAGAGGAATGGGGTGATGGTGGTCATTGTCCTGTCGTTCCTTTTCTCAGGTGAGTGCGGCGAGCCGAGCGCCCGCCGTGTCTGTCGCAGTGAGTCGGAGCCGGGAGCCGTTCCTCGACATGGTCCGGCACGGAGGGCCTCAGCGCAATCGCGCCGCCTGCGCCGCCAGGTAGTGCAGCTCGGGCCGGGTGGCGCCGCCACGGGCCGCACTCAGATACTCCTCGCGGGCGGCATCCCTCTCCCCTGCCCGCTCCAGCAGGTCGGCCCGCACGGACGGGAGGCGGTGGCCGAGCGCCGCCGCGGAACCGGCGTCGAGGCCGTCGAGCAGCGCGAGGCCCGCCCGCGGACCCTCGACCATCGCCACGGCCACCGCGCGGTTGAGGGTGACCACCGGACCGGGTGAGACCGCCGCCAGCACCTCGTAGAGCGCGAGGATCTGCGGCCAGTCGGTGGTCTCGGCGGTCTCGGCCTCGTCGTGCACCGCCGCGATCGCCGCCTGCAGCTGGTACGGGCCGACGGGCGCGGTGCCCAGCACCCCGCTGAGGAGGTCGACCCCCTCGGCGATGCGCTCCCGGTCCCAGAGCCCGCGATTCTGCTCGGCGAGCGGCACGAGCATGCCATCGGGGTCGATCCGGGCCGGTCGCCGGGCATCGGTGAGGAGCATGAGCGCCAGCAGCCCGGCGGCTTCCGCCTCACCCGGTGCGCGCTCGCGGAGCATCCGGGCCAGGCGGATCGCCTCCTGCGCGAGATCGACACGATCGGCGGTGTCGCCCGCGCTGGCCGTGTACCCCTCGTTGAAGATCAGGTAGAGCACGTGCATCACCACGGCGAGGCGCGCGGCGAACTCCGGCCCCTCCGGCAGTTCGAAGCGCGCGCCGGATGCCCGGATGGCGGCCTTCGCCCGGCTGATGCGCTGAGCCATGGTCGACTCGGGCACCAGGAACGCGCGAGCGATCTCCGCGGTGGTGAGACCGCCGACCGCGCGCAGCGTGAGCGCGAGCTGCGAGGGGGCGGAGAGCACGGGGTGGCAGCAGAGGAACAGCAGTGTGAGCGAATCGTCCACGCTCGAGACGGCACCCTCCTCCACGGCGAGCGCCGCCCCCTCCTCGCGCTGCCGCCGCGCGCTCTCGCTGCGCCACTCGTCGACGAGGCGGCGGCCCGCGACCGCGATGAGCCAGGCCCTGGGATGCTCGGGGATGCCCGCATCCGGCCACTGCGCGGCCGCGGCGATCATCGCCTCCTGGGTCGCGTCCTCGCAGGCGGCGAACTGCCCGTGCCTCCGCACCAGCGCACCGAGCACCAGCGGCGCGTTCTCGCGCAGCACGGCCTCGATGCGGCGGTCGATCGTCACACCTCCGGCGGTTCCGACGCCACCGGTCGGATCTCGAGCACTCGGGACCAGGTCACGATGGATGCCGCGATCTCCAGCACGCGCTCCTCGCTCGCGACATCCACGATCCAGAAGCCGATGATCGACTCCTTCGCCTCCGCGAAGGGGCCGTCCGTCGCCACGGGGACCCCGTTGGTGAGGGTGACGACCTTCGCATTCTGCGGGTCGGCGAGACCCTCGTTGAAGACCATCTCTCCGGAGGCGACCAGGTCTTTGTCGAGCTGGATCATGGCGCCGATCATCTCCCTGATCCACTCCGGAGACTGGGTCTCGCCCATCTCCGCCGCGCTACCGAACATCATGATCATGTACTTCATCGTCACCACTTCCCTCGCGAGCGTGGGATTAACGCTCTCCCACGGGGGTCGGTGCGGGCAAGCGATTCTCGACATCCGCCTCAGATCAGCCGCAGCCATTCCTCGAAGGTCTGCCGGCCGAGCCGGGCGCCGGGGCCGGGCAGCAGGGTGCCGTCGCGGAGGGCGCGCCACCAGGCGCCGGGCAGCGCGATTTCGAGCACGGGGCGACGCGCCCCGGTGGCGGCAAGGTAGCGACGCACCAACGACGCCATGCGCTCCTCCCGCGGGCCGGCGAGGTCGGCGTCGAGGCCGCGCGGTGCACCGACGGCGATCTCGGCGAGTGCGGCCCCCACCTCGGCCGCGGCGATCGGCTGCGACCGCATGGCCGGCACGACCTGCACCGGCCCGAATGTGCCCTGCGGGATCAGCTGGGTGACGAACTCGTGGAACTGGGTGGCGCGCACGACGGTCCACCCGGCGCCCGAGGCCATCACGAGCTCCTCCTGCAGCTTCTTGCCCGCGTAGTACCCGGCGCCGCTGGCCGCTGCGCCGACGATCGAGAGCGTGACATGGTGGGTGACGCCGACGGCCGCCTCGGCGGCGAGCAGGGTGCGGGTGACGGCACCGAAGAACGCCTCCGACTCGCGTGCCGAGGTCGTGGCCGTGGAGGAGACGTCGACCACGGCATCCGTTCCGACGAGCATCGCCTCGACTCCGATTCCCTCGACCAGGTCGATGCCGGTCGAGCGGGCGAGCACGACCGGATCGTGCCCCGCGGCGGCGAGCGAGGCGACCACGTGACGCCCGACGACGCCGGTGCCGCCGGCCACGGCGACCCTCATCGCGCCGCCCCCGCCGTCGCGCCGGTCGCACCGCTCGCACCGGTCGCCGCGCGCACCGACCGGCCCGGCAGCAGGAGCGCCGCACCGAGCGCGAGGCTCAGCGCCAGGCTCACGACGGTGCCCACGCGGTCGAGCGTCGTCCCCTCCGGGTGCGTCAGGTGGTACCCGAAGTGGAGCACCCCGAACACCGTCCAGGCGAGCCCCGCCACCCGGCCGGGAAGCGCGCTGCGACTCAGGATGGCGAAGACGCCCACCGCTCCGAGCGCGAGGTAGAGGGCGCCGACGTCGCGCACCAGGTGCTCGTTGTACGGCCCGTCCACGTCGATCCAGTGGAGGCCGAAGCCGGGGAACGACGCGAAGAACGAGGTGGGGAGGAACTCGGCCCATGCGCCGACGTAGGCGGAGAGGAGGACCGTGAGCACGAGAAGCGCGCGGCGGGGGATGCTGTTCATACCAATCAGGACGACGCGCGCCCCGCGAATGTATGGTGCCTCACAGCGGACGTGCCCGAATCGTCCTTCAGGGTGAGAGGAGAGCGCCGTGGCCGACGAGACGATGGACGCAGTGCTCGAGGAGCGCAGGCACCTGATGAGCCTCGCCTTCCGGATGCTGGGCACCGTGGCCGAGGCGGAGGACGCCGTGCAGGAGACCTACGCCCGCTGGTACCGCATGAGCCAGGACGAGCGGGATGCCATCGAAGTGCCGCGCGCCTGGCTCACCCGAGTCGCGGGCCGGGTGTGCCTCGACGTGCTCGACTCCGCCCGGGTGCGGCGCGAGCGCTACGTGGGCCCGTGGCTGCCCGAGCCGGTGCCGTCGGACGCGTTCGCGGTGGGGGCTGCCGCGGCATCCGACCCGCTCGACCGGGTGAGTCTCGACGAGTCGGTGAGCACCGCGCTGCTGCTGGTGCTGGAGGCCATGACTCCGGCCGAGCGGGTGTCGTTCGTGCTCCACGACGTGTTCGGTCTCCCCTTCGACGAGGTCGCGGCCGTGGTGGGGCGCTCGCCCGCCGCGTGCCGGCAGCTCGCGGCCTCGGCCCGCAGGCGCGTGCGGGACGGGCGCGGACGCACGGTCTCCCGAGCCGAGCACGACCGGGTGGTCCTCGCGTTCGCGGCTGCGGCACAGGGCGGCGACCTCGGTGCGCTCGTGGCCGTGCTCGATCCGGATGTCGCGCTGCGCTCCGACGGAGGCGGCGTCGTCTCCGCCGCGCGCAGGCCGGTCACCGGCGCAGACAACGTGGCGCGCTTCCTGCTCGGCGTGCTCGCCAAGCGCCCGGAGGTGGAGGTGCTGCCGCAGGAGACCGGCGACGGGGCGGGGTTCGCGATGTGGGAGGAGGGCCGCATATTCGGCGTCGTCACCCTCCACGTGGTCGCCGGCCGGGTCAGCGAGGTCTGGATGGTGCTCAACCCCGAGAAGCTCACGCAGTGGCGCTGAACGCGCTCAGCCGAGCACCTCGGTGATCCCCGAGATCATGAGCCCGTTCGCCCGCCGGCCGCGGGCGGTCGACGCCTGCGCCTTCGTGTCGACGATGTGCGCGATCACCGGCTTCCCGAACGAGCGCAGGCGGGACCAGTCGTCGGCAGGCGCTCCCACGTCCAGGCCCAGCGTGCTCCACTGCCCCTGCGTCTGCTCGAGGTCGGCCGGGCGCGCCGCGAGATCCGAGGCGTAGTAGTACCCCCACGACGTGTATCCGCGTTCCGCAGCGCGCGCGGCCCAGATCGAGGTGCGGTAGTAGGCCTTGGGCACGAACACCTCGGTGGGCCGGTCCACGAGGTTCGCCATGAGCGTGAGCAGCTCGTCGTAGTAGCGGTGGCCGGAGTTCTTGGGGTCGACGAAGATCGTGTGGGTGTCGCCGAACGCCTCCACGAGCGACTCGAACCGGAGGTAGGGCCGCGCGGGCTGCGTGCGGGTGCGGGTGTGCCGGGCGCTGATCCGGAGCTCCCGGATCTCGGCCCAGGTGTGCTCGGCCGCGACGAACCCCGAGGTGCCGGACGTGCGATCCAGCGTGTCCTGGTCGAGACCGAAGAACACCCCGTCCGAGCTGCGCGCCAGCGCGATCTCCAGAGCGTCGACCCCGCGATCGACGCACTGCTGGTAGGCGTAGAGCGACATCTCCGGCCAGTCCCGCCCGCCCCCGTGGTGGGCGATGGTGAAGCCCGGGGTCGCGAGCAGCGCGTGCACGTCGGCGGGCACGGGTCGCGCCGTGACGGCGGGCGCGGATGCCGCGGGCCCCTGCCGCACCGCACCCCAGAGCGCCGCCGCTCCCCCCACCAGCAGCACGGCCCCGCCGGCCGCGATCACCGTGCGCCGCGACGGACGGCGCTCCCGATCCGTGTTCTTCTCTGCGTCCACTGCAGCACGGTAGGACACGATCCCCGCCCTGCGGCTGGGGATCGTGCTGAGCATCCACTCAGCTTCTGCGTCTTCCGCTACCTTGGGGCCCATGGCCACGCATCCCGCCGACAGTCACGACCTCATCCGCGTTCAGGGCGCGCGCGTCAACAACCTGCGCGACGTCGACGTCGCACTGCCGAAGCGCCGCCTGACCGTGTTCACCGGCGTCTCAGGATCCGGGAAGAGCTCCCTCGTCTTCGGCACGATCGCCGCGGAGTCGCAGCGGATGATCAACGAGACCTACAGCTCGTTCGTGCAGGGCTTCATGCCGTCGCTCGCCCGGCCGGACGTCGACGTGCTCGACGGCCTGACCACCGCGATCATCGTCGATCAGGAGCGCATGGGCGCCAACGTGCGGTCCACGGTCGGCACCGCGACCGATGCGAACGCGATGCTCCGCATCCTGTTCAGCAGGCTCGGCCGGCCCTGGATCGGCTCCCCGAACGCGTTCTCGTTCAACATCCCCACCAGCCAGACCAGCGGCACCCGCACCACCGCGACTGGCGGCACGACCGTCGTCGAGAACGAGGTCTACCTCGGGGGGATGTGCCCGCGCTGCGAAGGCCGCGGCGCGGTCAACGACGTGGACCTGACCGCGCTCTACGACGACGCGAAATCGCTGAAGGAGGGAGCGATCACCGTTCCCGGCTACACGCCCGACGGCTGGATGGTGCGCACCTACATCGAGTCCGGCCTGCTTCCCGACCGCCCGATCCGCGAGTTCACCGAGCAGGAGCTGGCCGACTTCCTCTACCGGGAGCCGACCAAGCTCAAGATCGCGAACATGAACCTCACCTATGAGGGCCTGGTGCCGAAGATCCAGAAGTCGATGTTCTCGAAGGATCTCGACTCGCTCCAACCGCACATCCGCGCCTTCGTCGAACGCGCGGTCACCTTCACCACCTGCCCGGAGTGCGACGGCACCCGCCTGAATGCCGGCGCCCGCTCCTCGCGCATCGACGGCGTGAACATCGCGGATGCCTGCGCCATGCAGATCAGCGACCTCGCCGAGTGGGTGCGCGGCCTCGACGAACCGTCGGTCGCACCCCTGCTCGCCGCGCTGCAGGAGACGCTCGACTCGTTCGTGGAGATCGGCCTCGGCTACCTCTCCCTGGACCGCTCCAGCGGCACGCTCTCGGGCGGCGAGGCCCAGCGCACCAAGATGATCCGGCACCTCGGCTCGTCGCTCACCGACGTCACGTACGTGTTCGACGAGCCGACCGTGGGCCTCCACCCCCACGACATCCAGCGGATGAACTCGCTCCTGCTGCGCCTGCGGGACAAGGGCAACACCGTGCTGGTGGTGGAGCACAAGCCCGAGCTGATCGCCATCGCCGACCATGTCGTCGACCTGGGCCCCGGAGCGGGCTCCGCGGGCGGCACGATCACCTTCGCCGGCACGGTGGACGCCTTGCGCTCCAGCGACACGCTCACCGGCCGCCACCTCGGCTACCGCGCGAGACTCAAGGACTCCGTGCGCACCCCGACCGGCGCGTTGCCGATCCGGGGCGCCTCCTCGCACAACCTGCGGAACGTGGATGTCGACATCCCCCTCGGCGTGCTCGTGGTCGTCACCGGCGTCGCCGGCTCAGGCAAGAGCTCGCTCGTGCACGGCTCGCTCCCCGCGGAGGGGGTGATCTCGGTCGACCAGTCGGCCATTCGCGGATCGCGCCGCAGCAACCCCGCCACCTACACGGGGCTGCTCGACCCGATCCGCACCGCCTTCGCGAAGGCGAACGGCGTGAAGCCCGCGCTGTTCAGCGCGAATTCGGAGGGCGCGTGCCCCAACTGCAACGGTGCCGGCGTGATCTACACCGACCTCGGCATGATGGCCGGCGTCACGAGCGTGTGCGACGTGTGCGAGGGCAAGCGTTTCGAGGCATCCGTGCTCGACTATCACCTGGGCGGCCGCGACATCAGCGAGGTCCTGGGCATGTCGGTGCAGCAGGCCGAGGCGTTCTTCGCCGACGGAGACGCCCGCACCCCGGCGGCGCACGCGATCCTGGCGCGGCTCGCCGACGTGGGGCTCGGCTATCTCACGATCGGCCAGCCGCTCACCACGCTCTCCGGCGGCGAGCGCCAGCGGCTCAAACTGGCGACCCACCTCGGCGACCCGGGCGGCGTCTACGTGCTGGACGAGCCGACCAGCGGACTGCACCTGGCAGACGTGGCGCAGCTGCTCGGCCTGCTCGATCGACTCGTCGACTCGGGCAAGTCGGTGATCGTCGTGGAGCATCATCAGGCCGTGATGGCGCACGCCGACTGGATCGTCGATCTGGGCCCCGGCGCCGGCCATGACGGCGGCCGGGTGGTGTTCGAGGGCACCCCGGCCGAGCTGGTCGCCGCGCGTTCGACCCTCACCGGAGAGCATCTCGCCGAGTACGTGGGCGCCCGCGCGAGCGGGTGAACCGGCTCAGAGGCTGCTGGTGCTCGGGCTGAAGGTGTCGCAGGCCGTCGCGCCCGACCGATAGCCGGCGAGGAACCAGCGCTGCCGCTGGTCGCTCGAGCCGTGCGTCCAGGTCTCCGGGCGCACCTGGCCGGACTGCGCCTGGATGCGGTCGTCGCCCACGGCCGATGCGGCGCTGAGCGCGTCCGCCAGCTGGGCATCGGTGACCGGCTTGAGGAAGGGCACGCCGTTCTCGTCGGGGGTGGTGGATGCCGAGCCGACCCAGGCGCCCGCGAAGCAGTCCGCCTGCAGCTCCGTCCGCACCGACTCCGACCCCGGCCCGGTGTCACCGGACTGCTCGCTCAGCGAGCCGGCCAGTTTCTGGATGTGGTGGCCCCACTCGTGGGCGACCACGTACAGCTGGGGCAACGGGCCGCCCGACGAACCGTACTGGGAGCGCAGATCGTCGAAGAAGCCGGTGTCCACGTAGAGGATCGAATCCGCAGGGCAGTAGAACGGACCGGTCGCGCTGGTGGCCGCGCCGCATCCTGTGCTCGTCTGACCCGTGAACAGGGCGAAGTCCGGCGACGTGTACTGCACGCCCACGGCCGGGGCCTCGCCCTCCCAGTAGGCGTCGAGCGCGGCCGCGGCGCCCTTCATGCGGCAGTCGAGATCGGCGTTCGCCTGCGCGCCGGTGGTGCAGTTGTCGATCGATTCGACGGAGCTGCCGCCGGTGCCGGCGCCGTCCCCGCCCGCCAGCGGGGTGAGGTCCACGCCGAGCACCTGCGAGAGGATGATGAGCCCCACCACCAGGAGCCCGCCGCCACCGCCGCCGAGGATGAGCCCCGTGCGACCGCGGCGTCCGGCCCGGCCCCCGCTGATGTCGGCGTTGTCGTTGAACGTCATGCTGCGAGGCTACTGGCGCCCTCGCGGCGCGGCGAGGGGGTGGACAATCAGCGCTTCTTGAGCGACTTCTCCTGCACCGGCGCCTCGCCGCTCTCGCGCTGGAGGCGGAAGTACTCCCGCGCCTCTTCCTGACGCGCGCGCTCCGCACCCGATGCGAGCGGTGCGCGCAGGTGCTCCTGGGTGAACCCGAACGCGGCCACCAGGTCGAGGGCCTGCGGGCGCAACCGGGGCAGCAGCCGGTCGTCGATGTAGCGCGTGATCGCGGTCGCGCGGCCCGCCGAGAGCCTGCCGTGGATGAGGTACCAGGCGAGGTTCTTCTCGATGA
This sequence comes from uncultured Lacisediminihabitans sp., assembly GCA_966212465.1. Lineage (GTDB taxonomy): Bacteria > Actinomycetota > Actinomycetes > Actinomycetales > Microbacteriaceae > Lacisediminihabitans. The sequence goes on along the minus strand of CBIHRK010000005.1, from coordinate 91,502 downwards.
GCGTGAGCCCGAACAGGTCGCGCAGCCAGGTGAGCACCCGTCGGGTGGGCGCGTGCTCGATCCCGGCGAGCGCCTCGGTGAAGGCCTCCCACTGGAGCAGCTCCGCGTGGGCCTTCGCCGCCTCGATCAGCTCGTTCTGGTTGCGGTTGAAGAGGTCGGCGGCCGCGGCGGGCGAGAGCCGTGCCGCGCCGCGGAGGCGTGCGGCGAGGGAGGCGACCATCGTCTGCACCCGGTCGGTCAGCAGCTGGCGCTGTGCTGCCTCGTCGCGCACGGATCCCACGGAGCGGGCTGTCGATCCGAAGTCCTTCACGTTCTGAGCCAGGCGGCGCAGGCCGAAGTCGTTGACGACCCGGTCGCCCACCTGCCCGGCGACGTAGCCCGCCAGCGCCCCCGCGTCGGCCTTCGCGAAGCGGCGGGAGTAGTCGGTGAGCAGCCGCTTCGCGACGAGCTGCAGCAGCACGTTGTTGTCGCCCTCGAAGGTCACGTAGATGTCGAGGTCGGCCCTCAGCTGCGTGAACCGGTTCTCGGCGAGGAATCCCGCCCCGCCGCAGGCCTCACGGCACTCCTGGATGATGTCGAGCGCGTTCCACGTGCTCAGCGGCTTGAGGGCGGCGGCGAGGGTCTCGAGCTCCTCGCGATCGGCGTCGCTGGCGCGCACCCCGGAGAAGACCCCGTCGAAGGCCGTGAGGAGCTTCTCGTGCGCGAACGACATGGCGTAGGTGGTCGCCAGACGCGGCAGGAGCCGGCGCTGGTGCCGCTGGTAGTCGAGGATGACCTCCTCATCGGTCGGGCTGCCCGCCACGAACTGGCGGCGCTGGGCCCCGTAGGTGATGGCGATGTCCAGGGCCAGCTTGCTGGCCACGGTCGCGGAGCCGTCGAGCGAGACGCGACCCTGCACGAGCGTGCCGATCATGGTGAAGAACCGGCGCCCCGGGCTCGCGATCGGCGACGTGTACACGCCGTTCTCGTCGACGTCGCCGTAGTGATTGAGCAGGTTCTCGCGCGGCACGCGCACGTGGTCGAAGTGCAGCCGGCCGTTGTCGACGCCGTTCAGACCGCCCTTGGGGCCGTCGTCCTCGCCGCCGATGCCGGGCAGGAAGCCGTTCTCGTCGCGGATCGGCACGTACAGTGCGTGCACCCCGTGGTTGACGCCGGCCACGATGAGCTGCGCGAAGACCACCGCGGCCTTGGCGTGCAGGGCGGCGTTGCCCAGGTAATCCTTCCAGGCGGCGCGGAACGGGGTGTGGATGACGAACTCGCCGGCCTCCTGATCCCAGGTCGCCGTGGTGCCGATGGCGGCGACATCCGAGCCGTGGCCGGTCTCCGTCATGGCGAAGGCGCCGGGCACTTCCAGCGTCATGATGCCGGGGAGGAAGCGCCGGTGATGCGACTCGGTGCCGAGGTGGAGCACCGCAGCGCCGAACAGACCCCACTGCACGCCCGACTTGATCTGCAGGGACGGGTCGGCGATGACGATCTCCTCGAAGGAGGCGATGTTGCCGCCGTGATCATCGTCGCCGCCGAGCGACTTCGGGAAGGCGCGGTGCACGACGCCCTCCTCGACGAGCCGCTTGAGCTGTCCGAACACGCGATCACGCTGTCCGGAGAGCGAGAGGCCCTCCTCGCGCTGGAACTCCGGACGGGCCATCATCTCCCGCGAGTGCTTGCGCGCATCCGACCAGGTTCCGAGCAGGTATTCGCCCAGCAGGGCGGTGTCGATGGCGGTGGATCGGTCCGTCGGGGTGGACGGCGCGGCGGCGGTGGGTCGGTCTGCCAGCTGGGTCATGGTGGAGTCCTTTTCTACGTGAACCCCACGGTACGAGCGCCCCCGTCGAGCCTCAAACGGCTCGTCGCCTCCCGACGAAGTGCTCTCAGAGCGGCGCAACGTTCCCTGTGGATTCCCACAAACACCTTGCCCTCGGAATGTATGGGGGCACCATGTGCGTTGAACGAACGGACGAGCAAGAAGAAGGAGAACAATGCCTACCGTCGCACTGACTTCCGAGGTCTTCGAAGAGACCGTGACCTCCCCCGGGATCACCCTGGTGGACTTCTGGGCCGGCTGGTGCGGCCCCTGCACCATGTTCTCGCCGATCTACGAGGCGGCGAGCGAGAAGAACCCCGACATCACCTTCGCCAAGGTGGACACCGAGGACCAGCGGGAGCTGGCGAGCGCCGCGGGCATCACCTCCATCCCGACCCTGATGGCCTTCCGCGACGGCGTCCTCGTCTTCGCGCAGCCCGGCGCCCTGCCCGCGCCGGCACTCGATCAGGTCATCGACGCCGTGAAGGGCCTCGACATGCAGAAGGTGCACGAGCAGATCGCCGAGCAGCAGGCCGCGGCCGCCGCCCAGTAGGCATCGACCTCCGCCGCGATCAGACCCAGCGCCCCTGGGACCCCGCGCGGATGATCTGCAGCAGCGCCGCGCGCAGCTGCGGGTCGTCCGCGATGTCCGGGAAGAGGTCCACCTCCAGGGTCTGGGCCGCCGTCCAGGCCGCGCGGCCCGCCTCGGTGCGCGTCACGACGTGACGTCGCCCGTCCTTCGGGTGCTTCTCGCGGTGCACGTACCCCTCGCGTTCCAGTCGTTCGAGAGTGCGCGACATGGTCTGCACCTCCACCCGCGCGGTGCGCGCGAGGTCGGTCTGGCTCATCGGCCCGGCATCCAGGAGGTGGAGGGCGATGAGCCCGGCGTGCGTGAGCTGAAGCCGCTCGAGGCCCTCCGTCCAGGCGTGCTCCACGAGCCGCGCCGCAGTGGAGAGCAGGCGGCCTGTCGGCCACCGTTCCATCGCATCGGACTCGGCCATCCTCCTAATTTAGTGCTAGCGTGAAATAATCAGCTAGCTGACTAAATGGGAGCCGCCATGAATCCTCGCCGAGATCTCCTCCGCCAGGTGATCGTGCTGGTGAGCGCGATCATCGCCATCGTCGGCTCCTTCATCGGGTCGGGCGCCGCGGGCGGCACGCCGATCCAGGATGCAGCGGGCGGCGCCCTCGCCGCCGACGCGACCCCGATCGCGCCCGGCGGACCGGCCTTCGCTGTGTGGACGGTGATCTATGCCGGGCTCATCGCCTACGCGATCTGGCAGCTGCTCCCCGGCCAGCGGAACGACCCGCGCCAGCGCACCCTCGGCTACCCGATCGCGCTCTCGCTGCTGCTCAATGCCGCCTGGATTCTCAGCGTGCAGTTCGACCTGCTCGCGCTGAGCGTGCCGGTGATCGCCGCCCTGCTCATCGTGCTCGTCCGGACCTTCCTGCTCACCCTGCGCACCCGGCCCCGCACGGCCGTCGAGGCCGTCGTCGCCGACGGCACGGTCGGGCTCTACCTCGGCTGGGTGTGCGTCGCCACGGCGGCGAACGTGACGGCGTGGCTGGCGGCGATCGGATTCCGCGGCGCAGGGATCCCCCGGGACGCCTGGGCCGTCGCCATCGTCGCGGTGGCCGGCCTCGTCGGCGTGCTGCTCGCGGTGCGGGGGCGCGGCAGGCTGGCGCCCGCGGCATCCCTCTGCTGGGGCCTCGCCTGGGTCGCCGTCGCGCGGCTGACCGGCGACCTGCGCTCCACGCCCACCGCCGTCGCCGCGATCGCAGCGGTGCTCATCGTGCTCGCGGTGACGGTCACCGTGCGGATCAGGGCTGGGAGGCTCTCATGACCACCGATCGACGCCGCTGGGCCGGTCTCGTCTTCGTCAGCATCGCCGTCGCCCTGATCATCGTCGATTCGACGATCGTCAACGTGGCGATCCCCTCGATCATCGACGATCTGGGCATCACCTCGACCCAGGTGCAGTGGGTGCAGGAGAGCTACACGCTCGTGTTCGCCGCCCTCCTGATCGTGTTCGGCGCCCTCGCCGACCGCTTCGGCCGCCGCCGGATCATGCTGCTCGGGGTGATCCTGTTCGCGGCCGCCTCCGTGCTCGCGGCGGTCGCGCAGACGGGCGACCTGCTCATCGCGGCACGAGTCGTGCAGGGCGTGGGCGGCGCCATGGTGCTCCCCACGACGCTGTCGATCATCAACTCCACCTTCCGCGGGAGGGAGCGGGCGATCGCCTTCGCCGTCTGGGGCTCCACCATCGGCGGCATGGTGGCGGTCGGCCCCCTGCTCGGCGGCTGGCTGACCACCTATTTCTCCTGGCGGTGGGCGTTCGGCATCAACATCCCGTTCGCGGTGGTCATCGTGATCGGCGCACTGCTCTGCGTCGCCGAGTCGCGCGATCCCGCCGCGACCGGACGGATCGACATCGTCGGAGCGGTGCTCGCCGTGCTGGCCAGCGCCTCCCTCGTCTTCGGTCTGATCGAGGGCCGCACCTACGGGTGGTGGCTCTCCGACAACCCGCCCTCCGGCTGGACGCTCGACGTGTCGCCGATCCCGTTCGCCTTCGCGCTCACCATCGTCGCCGGCGCCCTCTTCGTCTGGTGGGGGCAGCGACGGCAGCGACTCGGGCTCTCCACGCTCATCGCGTTCAGCCTCTTCCGGATCGGGTCGTTCCGGAACGGCAACATCGCGGCGATGATCGTCTCGCTGGGCGAGTTCGGCATCATCCTCTCGCTCCCGCTCTGGCTGCAGAACGTGCTCGGCTACGACGCCCTGCAGACCGGGTTCGTGCTGCTCGCACTCGCCATCGGGTCGTTCGTGGCGAGCGGTTTCGCGGGCGCGTTCGGCAACAGGATCGCGCCCGTCGTGATCGTGCGGGTCGGGCTGGTCGCCGAGATCGTCGGCGTGGCCGGGCTCGGCACGGTCATTTCCGCGACGAGCGCGTGGGGGGCGATCGTGCCGTTCCTCTTCGTCTACGGCTTCGGCGTGGGGCTGGCCACCGCCCAGCTGACCGGCGTCGTGCTCAAGGACGTGCCGATCGAGCAGAGCGGCCAGGGCTCGGGCACCCAGAGCACCGCACGGCAGATCGGGTCGGCGCTCGGCATCGCGATCCTCGGCACCGTGCTCTTCACCTCGGCCGGCGCCGCGCTCGACGCCCGCCTGACCGACTCGGGCGTGCCGGACACAGCGCGCACCTCGATCGTCGACGCCGTGGTGAACAGCGCGGGGGCGGCGATCCCCGGCCTCGAGAAGCAGTCGGCGGCCGTGGCGGATGACGCGAGGGTCGCGTTCAGCGACGCCACACGGTACGCGGCCTTCGCCGCCGCCGGCTTCCTCGTGCTCGGCTTCATCGCCACCCTGCGGCTCGGTTCGGCGACCCCGGTGCGGGACGAGCCGACGGATGACGCTACGAGCGCTCCCGCCGGAAGAAGCGCCTGACCCGCTCCCCCACGGTCGCGGCCGGCGGCTCGTTGTAGACACCGGCCGGGGTCTGACCGCTCATCCGCTGGATCGCGGCCATCACCTCGTCCGTCGCCGCCCTGCGCGCACGACCCGAGTCGGCGCTCCCATGGCGCGAGAGGTCGAGCGGGGCGCCGAACTCCACGGAGACGCGCGCGAGGTGCACGCGGGTGGAGCCGACGGGCTGGAGCTCCTGCGTCCCGGTCAGTGCGACGGGCACGACGGGCGCGCCGGAGGTGAGCGCGAGCCAGGCGACGCCGGTGCGGCCCTTGTAGAGGCGCCCGTCGAGCGAGCGCGTGCCCTCCGGGTAGATCGAGAACGCCTCGCCCGCCTTCAGCACCTCGAGGCCGTCGTTCAGCGCCTCCTGGGCCGCCGCGCCCGCACCCCGCTCGACCGGTATGGCCCCGACGCCGCTGAAGAAGGCGCGGGAGAGCCATCCGCGAATGCCGCGACCCGTGAAGTAGTCGGACTTCGCCAGGAAGGAGACCGACCGCGGGGCCACCAGCGTGATGACGATGCTGTCGGCGAACGACAGGTGGTTGCTGGCCAGGAGCACCGGTCCGGTCTTCGGCACGTTTCCCCGCCCGACGATCCGGGGTCGGAAGACCGCTCGGGCCAGCGGCGCGAGGAACGCACGGGAGAGGAAGGTGAGCACGGGAACTCCAGTCGGGACGATCGGCCCCAGCCTAGAACGCGATAGATTCCGGTACCGGAATATGCCGATCCGACACGCTTTCGCCGGGCGACACACCCCCTGGCCCCACAAAGGGGGTCACTCCGAATCTCCGATTTGGCTGTATGTTTTGGGGTACCCCCTCGACGAGGTGGGGCGTACCCGCGCTGAGAGACATCCCCTACTGTCTTTCTCACGCTCCTGCTACCCGGCACGAGCGTTTGTAGTTCGTTGTGTCACCCGCTACCCGGCGGATTCTCATACGCGGTCCCTGTAAAACCCGAAAAACTACAGGACTTACCCGAATGAATGAATTGACGGTCCCCCGACCCGATAAGAACTACGTAGCCCGACGTAGAGCACGCCTCCACGCACTTCCCGAGCCGGAGCGTGCGCTGCCACGCACACTCTCCGGCGTTGCGTGGGCGCGTGCCTATCGGACCCGTCTGCGGGTCACCGACTCGCTGATCGTGGTCGCGGCCGTCGCGCTCGGCTACGTCGAGCGGCTGGTCTTCGAACCGCAGCTCTTCGCCGCCTCCGGCTCGATGCTGCGATTCGCGCTCGGCGCGGTCGTCGTCGTCGCGCTGTGGGCGGTCAGCATGGATGCCTTCCGCTCTCGCGACCTCAAGGTGGTGGGGGTCGGCGCCGACGAGTACAAGCGCGTCGTCGCGGCCTGCGTCACGTTCTTCGGAGTGCTCGCGATCATCCTCGTGGTCGGCGGTGTGCGCAGCGCCCAGTGGTTCTTCATCGTGGCTGCGCCCGTGGGCACGATCGCACTGCTCGTCAGCCGCTGGGCCTGGCGCAAGTGGCTGTACAAGCAGCGCGCGTTCGGTCACTTCCTCTCCCGCGTCGTGGTGGTCGGCAAGCGCAAGGACGTCACCAAGGTCATCCGCCAGATCGACCGCAACTCGGGGGCCGCGTACGCCGTCGTGGGCGCCGTCATCGACCGCAACGACTCGGACACCGACGACGGCGTCTTCCGCGACATCCGCGTGCATCGCGGACTCGACGAGGCCGCCGACTTCGCCTCGCAGATCGGATCCGACGGCATCGTCGTCGCCGGTCAGCCCACGCGCAGCGGCGACTACATCCAGGATCTCGCCTGGGAGCTCGAGGGCAAGTCGCTCGAGCTCATCCTCGCCACCAGCCTGGCCAACGTGGCCGGGCCGCGCATCCACTACCGTCCGGTCGACGGCCTGCCGCTGCTTCACGTCGAGATCCCGCAGTTCGAGGGCGGCAAGCACGTGCTCAAGCGGGTCATGGACATCACCCTGGCGAGCGTGGCGCTGCTTATCCTCTCCCCGCTGTTCCTCCTGCTCGCGATCATGGTGCGCATGGACAGCGAGGGCCCGGCGCTGTTCTCGCAGGAGCGCGTCGGCCGCGGCGGCCGCACCTTCCAGATCTACAAGTTCCGCTCGATGGTGACCAACGCGCCGGAACTGCTCGACACGCTCAAGGCCGCGAACGAGGGCAGCGGTCTGCTGTTCAAGATGAAGGACGACCCGCGCGTCACGCGTCTCGGCCGCATCCTGCGCAAGTACTCGCTCGACGAACTGCCGCAGATCTGGAACGTGCTGATCGGCGACATGAGCCTGGTCGGCCCGCGCCCGCCGCTGCCGAACGAGGTGGAGGAGTACGAGGACCGCGTCCGCCGCCGCCTCTACATCAAGCCCGGCCTGACCGGCATGTGGCAGGTCAACGGCCGCTCGGCGCTCAGCTGGGAGGACAGCGTGCGGCTCGACCTCTACTACGTGGAGAACTGGTCGGTGGTCGGCGACCTGATGATCATGTGGCGCACCGTCAAGGTGCTCGTCGCACCGGTCGGCGCCTACTGAGATACGCGTCCCGCCGCGGGCTCACGCCCCGGCGATCGCCTGCCGGATGCGTGCCGCACTGAGTTCCCAGGAGTACCCGAGGGTCGTCACGTCCAGCGGCGCGGCACGACCGGCGTCGAACGCGGCGCGGATCGCCGCCGCGGCCGCCTCGACGTCGTGCGGCTCGACGTACCGGGCGCGGTCGCCGAGGATCTCCCGGAACACGGGGATGTCGCTCGCCACCACCGGAGCGCCGAAGTGCGCCGCCTCCAGCGTGGGCATGCCGAAGCCCTCGTCCAGCGACAGGAACACGAACACCCGGGCGTGCGCGTACAGCCAGGCGAGCTCGTCGTCGTCGATGAACCCGAGGAACCGCACGGCTCCCGATTCGATGGCATCCGCCGACTCCGGACCGAGGTCGGCGCGTTTGCCCTCGGGTTCGCCGACGACCAGCAGCGGCGTCCGGGGCGTCGCCACTCCCGACCGCACGGAGGCGGCGATCGCGGTGGCGAGGTTCTTCCGCGCATTGATCCGGCCCACGGCGAGCAGGAAGCCGTCGACATCCGCGAGGCCCGCCGGCTCGCGAGGGGTCGCGCGTTCCAGGCCCCGCGAGAGCCCCAGCCCCACCGGGGTGACCTGCGGATGCCGCCGGGTGAGGGCGGTGATCCGGTCGGCCTCGGAACGGGAGGAGCCGAGGATCCAGCGGGCCCTGCCGATCGTCAGGGGCATCAGCGCGAAGTACGCGCGCTCCGGCACCGTGAACCACTCGGGATGGGTGACGAACATGAGGTCGTGCACGAAGACCGCTGAGCGCCCGAACAGGGGCGTGAAGTTGTGGGTCACGATGCGGTCGACCCGAACCCGTCGTGCGACGAACGGGAGCTCCAGCACGGCGCTCAGCCCCTGCTGCGGCACCCGGGTGCCCACGGTGACGACGCGGGCCGGCAGCTGGGCGCGCACGGCGGCGACATCCGCCCGCGGCACGGCCACGACGAGTTCGTCCTCGGGGAACTGCCGCTCCCATGCGAGGATGAACTCGCGCATCACCTGCTTGTTGGAGACGGGGCCATCGACCCACCAGAAGCCGTCGAAGAGGATGCGCATCGGGGTCAGGCTATCGGTCATGTCGTCGAAACATCCCTTCGATACAGTGAAATGTGGACACCGTGAGCACTCCTGACACCCCGCGCGAGACCTACCGCAGCACGCTCGCCCGCATGTCGGCCGCGCAGAAGCCCGGCCGGGGGGCGCCACCGTACTCGCGGTGGGTCAACCGGCGCTTCGGCAGGCTGCTGGGCGCCGCCGCCTACCTGCTCGGGCTCACGCCCAATCAGGTGACCATGATCAGCGCTCTGTTCACCGCGAGCGCTCTCGTGCTCGTCATCGTGGTGACCCCGGCGTGGTGGCTCGGGATCCTCGTGGCGTTCCTTCTTCTGTTCGGCTACGCGCTCGACTCGGCCGACGGACAGCTGGCTCGCCTGCGCGGCGGCGGCAGCAAGTCGGGCGAATGGCTCGACCACGTGGTGGACGCCACCAAGATCGGCGTGATGCATTCGGCCGTGCTCATCTCGTTCTACCGGTTCAGCGGCGAGCGCGGCGGCATCCTCGTGGTCCCGCTCGTGTTCATGGTGGCCTCGTTCGTGTTCTTCTTCGGCATGATCCTCACCGACCAGCTGCGGCGCGCCGCGGCGGCCGAGGCGGGCGTGACCTACTCGAAGCCGAGCGGCGGGGGCGGCGCGCTGCAGACGCTCGTGGCGCTGCCGACCGACTACGCGGTGCTCTGCCTGTCGTTCGTGCTGCTGGGCGCTCACGTGGTCTTCGTGGTCGTGTACATCCTGCTGGCCGCGGCGCAGACCCTCATCACCGCCGGCGTGCTGGTCCGCTGGTGGCGCGAACTGCGGCGAGCGGACGCCGCTGCCGCGCAGCGCTAGACGCCGAACTCGTCGACCAGGGCCTTCGTGCTCAGGATGTTCGCCTTGCTCGACGCGCCGAACACGATCGACTCGATGTTGGGCTGCTCGCTGATCCATTCGATGGCCTCCCTCGCCGGGATCGCGCCGGACGCGAAGACCGACATCGCCACGGCACGGAAGCGATGGTTCTCGAGCACCTCGTGGTAGCCCTCGATTCCGCCCGACATCCTGAACCCGATCTTGTTGATGTTCGAGCAGACGATCGGGTTCTCGATGCCCACACGCTCGAGCGTCGCCAGGAGCATCGGCAGGTTCATCGTGATGAAGCCTGGCTCGGCGTTGTAGCGCTTGCGGACGTGGTTCGCGAAGATCGTGAAGGCGTCGTCGAAGCCGAGGCCGAGCAGCAGGTCGACGACGACGTTCTGCAGCCAGATCACCGGAGTCGACAGCCCGCGGAACATGGCCATCTCGGCGTCGACCAGAAGAGTGATGAGACCCTCGACGTCCTTGCGCGCCAGCGATGCGCCGCCGCGCATCATGGCGTTGACGATTCCCTCCTCGGGGAGAAACTTGCGCACCGCGCCGAGCATGCCGTTCTCGGTCACGGCATCCGCGTACTTGTGGGCGTAGGGCATCCCGGGGAAGAACGTGAAGTCCGCGTACCGCACCGGATTGGCGCGCACGCGATCGGCGATCTGGGCGATCCGCTCGTGCGTGGTGCACATGAAGGTCGTGATGCCGGCGTCATAGGCGTCGTCCAGCACGCTCATCACCGCATCGAGCTCCTGGAAGCGCATGGCCTGCGCCCGCGCCTTCTCCTCCGACATGTGGTTCACGCCGAAGAACTGGTTGTCTCCGAACAGCAGGCGGTCCATGGTCTTCGTCTCCGTAGTGTTGTCGGTCATGAGCGACGCCCGAACAGGCCGCGCCTCTGCGCCGGCTTCTCGACGACGACCGCCTGGTCGTCCCGCGTGGCCGGACCGGACTCGGCGTCGATGGTGAGCAGCTCGAGCACGCGATCGGCGACCGCGGCGCTGGCGAAGCTGTTCGTGTCCTCGAGCTCGTGGTTCTCGACGCGGCGCACGAAGTGGTCCAGCTGCGCGCTGTACTCCTCGCCGCGGAGGTAGAACCAGGTGTTGTCGGTGAGCTCGGTCGTGTACTTGACGTTCCAGCCCTTGTCGTAGCCCTCGATCTCGGGAGCGGTGTCGCGCAGGTAGACCTGCACCTCCTGACGGTCGGCGTGGATGCGGCCCGCCGTGCCCGTGATCGTCACCTGGGTGGTCATCTTGCGGTACGACTCGTCGGACCAGTTGACCGAGAGCTGAGCACTCACGTTGCCCGGGTAGTACAGGGTGCTGAAGACCTCGTCCTCGGTGTTCTCCGAGAAGATGCTGCCGAGGATCGTTCCGCCGACGCCGATGGGGGCGCCCGCGTACCAGCTGAGCAGGTCGACCGGATGCGCGGCGTAGTCGTAGAGGCATCCGCCGCCCTCGTTGCGCTGGCTGCGCCAGGTGGAGCCCTTGGGCTTGAGCACGACCGGGCCGTACGCCTCCGCGAGGATGTGCGTCACGCGACCGATCGCGCCGGCGTCGAGGAGCTTCTTCACCTCGCGGAAGGCGCCCACGAAGCGGTTGTGGTAGCCGACCTGGGTCACGAGGCCCTTCGATTCGGCCAGCTCCGCGAGCTCGGTCGACTCCTTCGACGTGAGGGTCAGGGGCTTCTCGCAGAAGACGCTGAGGCCCTTCTCGAGCGCCGCGCGCACCATCGGCCCGTGGAAGCGGGTCGGGGTGGCGATGAGCAGCGCGTCCAGCTCGACCGAGGAGAGCATGGTCTCGTAGTCGGTGAACGTCTTGAGCCCGGTGTACTTCGAGAGCACGTCGAGGATGTAGCCGGTGGAGTCCACCACGGCATCCACGCTCACGCCCGGGTGGGCCTTGATCATGGCCAGATGGGAGAGCCCCATCTTGCCGAGGCCGACGACACCGACTCTTATCACTTGCTTCCCTTCGAGAGGCCTTCGCCCGCCGCGACCAGCAGGCGCGGGTCGACGTGGCGGTTGAGCAGATCCTGGTACTGGCCGCCGATGTGCTCCCAGGTGAACTCCTCGGCATGGCGGGCACGGCTGGCGGCGCCGAGACGGGACCGGAGCGCGGGATCGGCGAGGATCCTCGTGATCGCGGCCGCGGCATCCTCGGCGGTGGAGAAGTAGAGGGCGCCGTCGCCCACCACCCAGCGGTTGTAGGCGTTGTCCTGCGCGATCACGGCGTTGCCGACCGCCATCGCCTCCACGAGGGACGGGTTGGTGCCGCCCACGGTGTGGCCGTGCAGGTAGCCGGAGGCGTGGAAGCGGATCGCCGCGAGCTCGGCCGGGTCGTAGATGCCGCCGAGGAAGAGCACCTCGTCGCTCGCGGCATCCATCACAGCCCGGTGGTAGTCGTCGGTCTCCGGGGTGTAGTTGCCGAGCACGACGAGCGAGTGCCCGCGCGGTTCGGCGGAGAAGCCCTGCACGAGTTCGAGGATCGAGTTCTCGGGGATCGGCCGGCAGATGAGGGTGAGGTACTCGCCGGGGGTGAGCCCGCGGGAGGTGACCGGCTCGGTCGGGGCCGACGTGACCGCGTGCGCGCCGTAGGTGATGGTGGTGAGCTTCGAGCGGCGGGCACGCGTCGCGAGATACTCCTCGATCACCGGGTGGTCGGCGATGAGGTCATTGCCCACCCAGCAGGCGATCCGCTCGTTGGTCCAGAGGATGCCCTGCTTGACCTTGCCCCAGCGGGCGCGCGACCACTCGATGCCGTCCATGTTGATCACGTTCGGGATGCGCTTGACCCGCTGCAGGATGTTGAAGACGGCCGTGTTGTAGCCGAAGGTGAGGCAGATGTCGCGGAATCGGGAGGCGTGCCGGATCGATTTCAGGTCGAACTCCGACGTTCCCAGCCATCCCTCGCGCTCGACCGGGATGTTGACCCGCTCGAGCCCGTTCCAGGTGTCCTCCCACGTCTCGCCGGAGCCGGGCACCTGGCAGTAGACGACGACGCGCCAGCCCTGATCGCGCAGGAACAGGCCGACGTTCTCCGCCGCGGTCTCGAACCCGCCGTAGTTCGCCGGGACGCCGTGGGTGCCGAGGATGCGCACAGTGCGCACCTCGGGGCGGGGGCGCGATCGGGCTGTCATGGGTAGGGCCTCCAGTCTTTCTCGGCCGCATTCGGGAGTGGCTGGCCGGTATCGTCGGCGGCGACGGGAGAACAGCAGTCTACGGGACGCCCCGATCCTCCGAAGCTCCCCACAAAGAGGGGGGCGCCGAATCCGGCCCGGTAGTGTTTGCTCTTCACTAGTCATACTCGAATCCCAGGAGCACCCGATGGCGAACGAGAAGCCCGGAACTCCGTCGACGGAGCCGGCCCCCGCGGACGGCCGCAGCCCGTGGACGACCCGGCGCAAGGTGATCGTCGGCGCCATCGCCGCGATCGTGGTGATCGCCGTCGTCGTCGCGATCGTGCTGGCGACGAGCGCGCGGTCGTCGAATCCCGGCGGCGGCTCCAGCGCCACGCCGGGGTCGAGCGCTACGCCCGGCTCGAGCTCCACGGCATCCGCCACGCCGACGCCCTCGGCCACGCCGTCGACCGCGCCGATCGCCTCCCCCGGCACGATCAAGCCGGGGGTGACCGCGCAGATCACCAAGTTCGAGGCCGTCGACGGTGTCGCCAAGACGCCCGGCGAGGTATCGGGCCCGTCGGTGCGCTTCACGGTCGTGGTGAAGAACACCGGCAGCTCCGCCGAGTCGCTCGCGACGACCGTGGTGACCGCCTACTACGGCGACGACAGGACGCCCGCGCTGCAGCTCTCCGAGCCGGGCGGCGTGGACATGCCGGCCAGCGTCGCGGCCGGCTCGACCGCGACCGGCGTCTACATCTTCACCATCCCCGTCGACCAGAGGAACAACGTGCGACTCGAGGTGGATTACTCCACCAAGGTCGCCCCGCTCGTGTTCGAGGGCCCGCTGCCCCTCTGATGCTGTACCCCGTTATGGGGACAGATGGGTTTACAGGCGGAGTGCGGCACCGCTAACATGAGCGGCATTCCAGCAGTCCCCGCCTGCAGAGTCACCCGGTAACGCAGGCTGCTGGAGCGAATGGAACGAGGCCCGCCCATGCCCGTCAGCCACACCCTCCGCGCCCCGACGATCGCCATCGCCGCCGCCTTCGCCCTGGCCCTCTCGGCCATGTCGGGCATCGTGCCCGCCGCGGCGGACACGGCACCGCCGGATGCCTCGTCACCCCAGACCGTGGCGGCCGACTCCCTGCCCACGGCGCAGATCAACGGCGTGGTCTGGGATCAGGAGATCATCGGCGACACCGTCTACGTGGGCGGCAACTTCACCAAGGCACGGCCCGCCGGTTCGCCCGCGGGGAGCAACGAGGTGGCGCGGAGCTACCTCATGGCCTACAACCTGCAGACCGGAGCGATGACCGGATTCGCTCCCGTGCTCAACGGCCAGGTGCGCGCCCTCGACTCCTCGCCCGACGGATCGAAGCTCTACGCGGTCGGAGCCTTCACCACGGTGAACGGCGTGGCGAAGAACCGCATCGTGGCGTTCGACACCGCGACCGGTGCGATCGACCCCGCATTCAACGCCTCGGCGAACGGCGAGGTCTTCGCGGTGACGGCCAATGCCACGACCGTCTACTTCGCGGGCAACTTCAGCTCGTCGAACGGCGTCTCGCGCCCCGGCCGCGCTGCAGCAGCCCTCGCGACCACGGGTGCGACGACGGCGTGGGCGCCGGTACTCGCCAACGGCCGCGCCTACGGCATCGAGGTCTCCCCAGACGGCAGCCGGGTGGTGATCGCGGGCAGCTTCACGACCCTGAACGGGAGCGGCAACCCGGGCTACGGCATGGGGGCCGTGAACACCACGACCGGCGCGTCCCTGCCCTGGGCGGCGAACTCGGTCGTGCGGGATGCCGGCGACAACTCGGCCATCTACGGGCTCTCCTCCGACGGCGACAGCGTCTACGCCTCGGGGTACGTCTTCGGCGCCGGCGGCAACTCCGAGGGCACGTCCCGGATCTCCTGGGACGGCACGCTCCGCTGGATCGCGGACTGCCGTGGCGACAACTACAGCGCCACCGCACAGGGCGACGTCGTCTACATCACGGGCCACTCCCACCAGTGCCAGTGGGTGGGCGGATTCCCGCAGAACAACCCGACCTGGATCAACATGCGCGGCCTCGCCTACACGAAGGCTCCGTACGGGGTCGTGCGCGACAACGTGCAGAAGGGGCAGCCGGCGACGAAGCAGCTCGCCTTCTTCCCCGCGATCAACGCCGGATCGTTCACCGGGCAGAACCAGGGCGCCTGGACCGTCCAGTCCAACGCCCAGTACGTGCTCTACGCGGGCGAGTTCACCCAGGTGAACGGCTCGGCTCAGCAGGGCCTCTCTCGGTTCGCGGTGCCGGGCATCGCGCCGAACAAGCAGGGGCCGCAGCTGAGCGGGTCGTCCTGGCCGCTGAGCACCGCATCCTATTCGGCGAGCACGGTCAGGGTGAGCTGGCCCTCGAACACCGACCGCGACAACGAGCAGCTGACCTACCGGGTCTACCGCGACGGCGCGCTCGTCTACACGACCTCCGGGCTCTCGCGGTTCTGGGACCAGCCGACCATCGACTGGGTCGACACGGGCCTGGCCGCAGGCTCCTCGCACACCTACCGGGTGAGCGCGACCGACCCGTTCGGCAACGCGGCCAACACGAGCACGGTCACCCAGTCGGTGGCCACGAGCGGCACCTACAGCAGCTACGCCCAGGCGGTGACCAACGGCAGCCCGACCTTCTACTACCGGCTCGGCGAGTCCAGCGGCACGACGGTGACGAACCTCTCGGGACCGGTCGGCAACACGACGCAGACCGTGGGCGTGATCAACACCGTCAACGGCACGGCCGGCTCCGGCGTGACCCGCAACACGGCCGGCGCGATCCCGGGCGACCCGAACACCGCGTCGACCTTCAACGGCACGTCGAACGGCCGGATCGTGACCTCGCAGCAGGTCTACTCCGATGACACCATGAGCATCGAGACGTGGTTCAAGACCACGGCCGCGAGCGGCAAGATGGTCGGGTTCGGCGACAGCGGAAGCGTGACCGGCAACTCGGGGGCCTACGACCAGTCGCTCTACCTCAACGGCGGCAGGGTGGCCTGGTCGGTCTACGACTCGGCCCAGCGCACCATCCAGAGCCCCGGCACGTACAACGACGGCAACTGGCACCAGGCTGTCGCCACGCTGAACGCGGACGGCACCCGGCTCTATGTGGACGGCTCGCTGGTCGCCTCCGGCACCACCGATTACGCACGCGGCTTCTGGGGCTACTGGAAGATCGGCGGGGACACCGTGCCCGCTGGAAATCAGAACTTCAGCGGCTCCCTCGACGAGGTGGCCATCTACCGCACGGTGCTCACCCCGGCGAAGGTGGCGCAGCACTTCCAGCTGCGGAACGGCGCCGCCGCGAACGTGCCGCCCACGGCTTCCTTCACCGCGACGACCAGTCTGCTCACCGCCTCGGTGAACGGCAGCGCCTCCTCCGACCCGGATGGCACGATCTCCTCGTTCGCCTGGAACTGGGGTGACGGCGCGACCACCGCTGGCAGCACCTCCTCCCACGCCTACGCCGCCGCCGGAACCTACACGGTCACGCTCACGGTGACCGACAACAAGGGCGCAACCGGCACGACGAGCCGCAGCGTGACGGTGACCGCGGCGCCGCCGCCCCCGCCGCCGCCCGGCGGCACGCTCGGCCAGGACGCGTTCGCACGAACGGTGGCGGGCGGTTGGGGTTCGGCGACCACCGGTGGCGCCTGGACGGTCTCGAGCGCCCCCAACTCCTCGGTCAACGGCTCCTCCGGCCTGTTCGTCGCGGCGGCCGGCGCCACCCGACGGGCCGTGCTCGGCTCCGTCTCGTCCGTCTCGACGGATGTCGTCGCCGACGTCTCCGTCGACCGGGTCGCCACCGGCAGCGGCAGCTACGCCGGCGTGGTCGTGCGTCAGGTGGGCAGCGCGTTCTACCAGGCCCGCGCGCGGTTCCAGGCCGACGGCACCGTCGCGCTGCAGATCATGCAGGGGAGCTCGACCGTGCTGGCGAACGTTACGGTCCCGGGGATCACTTACTCTGCGGGCAGCCGGTTCACCATCCGGATCGATGCGACCGGCACGTCGCCGACCGCGCTCAAGGCGAAACTGTGGGCGACCGGCTCGGCCGAGCCCGGAACCTGGACGCTGACGGCCACCGACGCCACCGCCGGCCTGCAGGCCGCCGGAGCGGTCGGGGTCGAGTCGTACGTCTCCGGATCCGCCACGAACGGCCCCTCGACCTTCGCCTACGACAACTACCTGGCCACCTCGCTGAACTGACGCGCGGGGCAGGAGCCACCTCACCGGCCTGGCCGGAGGGGTGGCTCCTGCCCCTTTAATCGTGGGTTTCGGGGGCGCCAGGGAGGACGCGGGGGGCTTTCGCCCCCAAATCGCCCCCCTTCGGGGGCCAGATGTCCCCTTCTCTGCGGACATGATTCTCGGCTACGCTCTGCTATGTCGGCAGACCCCCGAAAACTGCCGCATACCCGATAGAGGACACAATGGGTCAACCCAACCCTGTGTCGACGCGCGGCCGCGTACTCGCCGCGACGACGACCTTCGCCGTAATTGCAGCCCTTCTCGCATTCGCATCACCGGCGGTCGCCGACACGGCCCCGCCCGTGACGACCGATCCGACGACCGTCTCATCCGACGCTCTCCCCACGCCCCAGATCAACGGCGTGGTGTGGAGCCAGGTGATCGTCGGCAACGTCGACTACGTGGCGGGCAACTTCACGTCGGCGCGGCCCGCCGGCTCCCCCGCGGGCACGAACGAGACGCCGCGCTCCTACCTGCTCGCGTACGACGTGACCACGGGAGCACTGATCTCCTGGGCGCCGACCGTGAACGCCCAGGTGCGCGCCCTCTCCGTGTCGCCCGACAAGACGCGTCTCTACGCGGTCGGTGACTTCACCACGGTCAACGGCGTCACGCGCAACCGCGTCGCCGCCTTCGACCTGCCGAGCGGCACCCTGAGCACGACGTTCCACCCGTCGTCGAACAACAGCGTCTACGCGGTCGCCTCGACCAACTCGACCGTCTTCCTCGGCGGCACCTTCTCGTCCATGGCGGGCCAGTCGCGCGTCGGCACGGCGGCGGTCACCTCGTCCGCCGGTGTCGCCACGGCGTGGAACCCCATCCTCGGCAACGGCCGCGCCTACGCGATGACGATCTCGCCCGACGGATCGAAGGTCGTCATCGGAGGCGCCTTCGTCACCATGAACGGCTCGGACAACCCCGGCTACGGCCTCGGCATGGTCGACACCGTCACGGGCGCGAACCTGCCCTTCGGCACCAACAACGTGGTTCGCGACGGCGGCGTGAACTCGGCCATCTTCAGCCTCACGAGCGACGCCGACAGCGTCTACGGCACCGGCTACGTCTTCGGCGCCGGCGGCAACCTCGAAGGCACCTTCCGTTCCGACTGGAACGGCAACATGCAGTGGATCGAGGACTGCCACGGCGACGAGTACTCCGTCGCGGTGCAGGACCAGACCATCTACATCGCCGGCCACCCGCACTACTGCGGCAACATCGGCAGCTTCCCCCAGACCTCGCCGAGCTGGACCTTCCACCGCGCGCTCGCCTTCTCGAAGCAGCCCACCGGCACGATCACCCACGACCCGAACGGCTACTACGACTTCGCCGGCAACCCGTCGCCGACCGCGCTGAACTGGTTCCCGGACATCAACGCCGGAACCTTCACCGGCCAGGGCCAGGGCCCGTGGAGCACCGCGGCCAGCTCGAACTACGTCGTCTACGGCGGCGAGTTCACCACGGTCAACGGCAAGGCCCAGCAGGGTCTCGTGCGCTTCGCCACCAAGGCGATCGCGCCCAACCTCGACGGACCGCGGCTCACCGGCGACAACCTCAAGCCGACCCTGCAGTCCGCCGACTCGACGAGCATGACCGTCAGCTGGCCGGCCGACTGGGACCGCGACAACGAGTCGCTGACCTACCAGGTCTACCGCGACGGCAAGACCGCGACGGCCGCGTACACCACGACCGTGAACTCGCGGTTCTGGGACCAGCCCACGATCTCTTGGATCGACACCGGCCTCGCGCCCGGCTCCACGCACACCTACCGCGTGCGTGCGACGGACCCGTTCGGCAACACCGCATGGGGCACGACGGTCTCCGGCACGGTCGCCTCCGCGGGCACCCTGAGCCCGTACGCCGCCGCGGTGATCAACGACCAGCCGACGAACTTCTGGCGCCTCGGTGACGCGGCGGGAGCGACATCCGCCACCGACACCGTCGGGCGCTACACGGGAACCTCCGGAACCGGCGTGACCTACGGAGCCCCCGGCTCGATCATCGGCGACCCGACCACGGCCGCCACGTTCGACGGCACGAGCAACGGACTCGTCGCCTCCAGCGGCAACGTCTGGGGCAGCAACACGTTCTCGGTCGAGACCTGGATCAAGACCACCACCTCCACCGGTGGCAAGATCGTGGGCTTCGGCAACAGCAACACGGGCACGTCGAGCAGCTACGACCGTCACGTGTACATGGATGCCACCGGCCACCTGCTCTTCGGGGTGTACCCGAACAGCTCGCAGGTCGTGCAGTCCGCGAAGACCTACAACGACGGACAGTGGCACCACGTGGTCGCCGAGCTCAGCACGGCGGGCATGCAGCTGTACGTCGACGGACGACGCGTCGGCTACAACGCCGCGGTCACCACGGCCCAGAACTACTGGGGCTACTGGAGGATCGGCGGTGACAACACCTGGTCGGGCGACAACTTCATCAAGGGCTCGATCGACGACACCGCCATCTACCCGGTGGCGCTGACGAAGGCGCAGATCCAGAACCACTACACGCTCTCCGGACGCACGGTCGATGAGCCCGTCGCCCCGGCGGACGCGTACGGAGCCGCGGTCTTCACCCTCGACCCGACCCTCTACTACCGCCTCGGCGAGAGCTCGGGTTCGGTCGCCAAGGACTCCGGCCAGCAGGGCAACCCCGGCATCTACAACGGCAACGTCACGCTGGGCACGCCCGGAGCGATCAAGGGCACGGCGGACACCAGCGCCCTGTTCCTGAACGGCGGCGTCGCCAGCGGCACCGCGGCATCCGGACCGACCACCTACTCGACCCAGATCTGGTTCAACACGACCACGACCAACGGCGGCAAGCTCACCGGTTTCGGATCGTCGCAGACCGGCAACTCGTCGAGCTACGACCGCCACGTGTACATGCAGAACGACGGAACGCTCGTCTTCGGCACCTACACCGGCCAGCTCAACACCATCACCTCGCCCAAGTCGTACAACGACGGCAAGTGGCACCAGGTGACGGCGACCCAGTCGTCGGCGGGCATGAAGCTCTACGTGGACGGCGTGCTCGTGGGCACCAACCCCCAGACGAGTGCGCAGAACTACACCGGATACTGGCGAGCGGGCAACGACGTGACCTGGGGCTCGAACAGCAACAACTTCAACGGACAGTTGGACGAGTTCGCCGTCTACCCGCAGGCTCTCGACGCCTCGACCATCCAGTCGCTCTACAACCTGGGCAAGCCGCTGGCCGCGAACGTGCCGCCGACGGCCGCCTTCACGGCGACCTCGACCGGCATGTCGGTCGCGCTCGACGCGACCGCATCCAGCGACACGGACGGCACGATCGCCAGCTACGCGTGGGACTTCGGAGACGGCAGCACGCAGGTGCCCTCGGCATCCGCGACCGCGAGCCACACCTACGCCACGCCCGGCACGTACACGGTGACGCTCACCGTCGTCGACAACGACGGCGGAACGGGCACGACCACCCACATCGCCACCCCGGTGCACGTCAACGTGCCGCCGACGGCGATCTTCACCTCCTCCTCCAACAACCTGGTCGCGTCGTTCGACGCCTCCGGCTCGTCGGACTCGGACGGCACCATCGCCGGGTACGCGTGGGACTTCGGAGACGGCACGACCGGCACCGGCGCCACGCCCAGCCACACCTACGCCAGCGGCAACACCTACACGGTGACGCTCACGGTCACGGATGACAGCGGCGCCACCACGGTGATCAGCCACCCGATCACGGTCCAGGCGGCCAACCAGCTGCCGACGGCGAGCATCAGCACCACCAACACCGCGGGATCCCTCACGGTGGGCGTGGACGCGAGCGCGTCGAACGACCCCGATGGCACGATCGTCTCGTACGACGTGGACTACGGCGACAGCACCACCCACGGCACGACGGCGACGAGCACGCACACCTACGCGGCTGCGGGCACGTACACGATCGGCCTGGTCGTCACCGACAACCGCGGCGGCACGGCCACCACGACGAAGCAGATCACGGTCACCAAGACCAACCTGCCCCCCGTCGCATCCTTCACCACCTCGGTCTCCAACCTGGCCCTCTCGGTCAACGCGAGCGGATCGAGCGACCCGGATGGCACGATCACCAGCTACGCCTGGGACTTCGGCGACACCGCGACCGCGACCGGCTCCACCGCGTCGCACACCTACGCGGCCGCCGGAACCTACACGGTGACGCTGACGGTGACCGACAACCAGTCGACCAGCACCACCACGACGCAGTCCGTCACGGTCAGCGCGGCGCCCGTCAACACGACGATCGCCGAGGACCACTTCGACCGCACGGCCGTCTCCAGCTGGGGCAGCGCCCCGACCGGCGGCGCCTGGACGGTCAACTCGACGGCCAGCTCGAGCGTGGGCGCCGGAGTCGGCGTGCAGTCGCACACCGCGGGAGCCACCCGCAAGGCGACGCTGAACGCCACCTCGGTGACCGACGCGGACATCCGCACCGACATCTCCTTCGACAAGGCGATGACCGGCGGCGGAGCCTACGCGGGCATCGTCACCAGGAACACGGCAGCCGACTACTACCAGTCGCGCATCCGCTTCCTGGCGGACGGGACCCTGGCGGTGCAGATCCTGCAGGGCGGCTCCACCGTTCTCGCCAACGCCACGGTTCCCGGCAGCTACACCCCCGGCACGAGCCTGACCCTTCGCACGCAGATCTCCGGCGTCTCGCCGACGACGATCAAGGCGAAGGTCTGGGTCACCGGCCAGGCTGAGCCGTCGGCGTGGGGCGTCACCACGACGTCCAGCGCCGCGGGCCTCCAGGTCGCCGGCTCGGTGGGTGTGGTCAGCTACGCGTCCGGTTCGATCACGAACGCGCCGCTGCTCGCGAAGTACGACAACTTCGTCGCAACCTCGGGCACCGTCGTCACCCCGCCGGCCAACGTCGCGCCGACCGCATCGTTCACCTCCTCGGTGAACGGCCTGGTCGCCGGCGTCGACGGCTCCGCCTCCACCGACACCGATGGCACCATCACCGGGTACGCGTGGAACTTCGGGGACGGCACCACCGGCACCGGGGTCACGGCCAGCCACACCTACGCCACCGCGGGCACCTACACGGTGACCCTCACGGTGACGGACAACGGCGGGCTCACCGGCACGAAGACCGGCACGGTCACCGCGGTCGGCACCCCGCCGGCCAACGTGGCACCGACCGCGTCGTTCACCTCGTCGGTGACCAACCTGACGGCCGGCTTCAACGCCTCCGCCTCCACCGACACCGATGGCACCATCACCGGGTACGCGTGGAACTTCGGGGACGGCACCACCGGCACCGGGGTCACGGCCAGCCACACCTACGCCACCGCGGGCACCTACACGGTGACCCTCACGGTGACGGACAACGGCGGGCTCACCGGGACGCAGACGGGATCGGTCGTCGCCACGGCGGTCGTCACCCCGCCGAACGACCCGAACGTGCTGGCGTCGGACGACTTCACCCGCACCACCACCACCGGGTGGGGAACCGCGACGAAGGGCGGAGCGTGGACCTCCACGGTCAACTCGAGCTACTTCGTCAACAACGGTTCGGGAGCGTTCGTCCACGCCGTCGGCACGACGCGACGCGCGCTGCTGAACTCGGTCTCCGTGCAGGATGTCGAGCTGCTGGCTCAGGTCACCGACGACAAGCCCACCCTCGTGGGCCAGGTCGTCATCGGCCTGGTCGCGCGCCAGGTGGGCTCGGACTTCTACCAGGGTCGCGTGCGGCTCCAGCCGAACGGCGTGGTGGGGCTCCAGCTGGTGCACGGCTCGTCCACGCTCCTCGCGAACGCGGACATCGCCGGCCTGACCTACACGGCGGGTGACGTGCTCAACCTGAAGGTGCGCTTCACCGGCACCGCCCCGACCACCATCCAGGCGAAGGTCTGGAAGGTCGGCACGACGGAGCCCGCCGCGTGGCAGCTGACGGCGACCGATTCGACGGCGGCCCTCCAGGTCGCGGCGCCGGTCGGTGTGGAGAGCTACATCTCGGCCTCGGCGAGCAACGCGCCGATCACGGTCCGGTACGACAACTACACGGCGAGCATCCCCCAGTAATCTGAGGGCAATGGGGCCCGGGTCGGATGCTGCATCCGACCCGGGCCTCGCTCGTTCAGCACACCGTGTCGTAGTGGGGGAGTATCAGTGAAACGCAGTGCCGTCGGGGCGATCGGCGCTCAGGGAGCCCAGGCGCTCGGCAGCTTCGTGCTGCAGGTGCTCGTGGTCCGCACGCTCGGGCTGGACGGGCTCGGCACCTTCTCGATCCTGTACGGCGTGATGGTGCTGGTCGCCGGCATCCTGACCGGTTTCGTCGGCGACTCGCTCGTGGTGCTCGACCGTCACCATCGCCCGATCCGCTCGGCACTGCAGCAGTACGCCCTGGGCCTGTCGGCGCTGGCCGGCCTGGTCTCCGCGGCGGTCGCGGGAGCGAGCGGGCTGATCACCGTGGGCCAGGCGGTGTGGTTCGGCGTCGCCGTCGCGCTGTTCGGCCTCGAGGAGCTCACGCGCAGGGTGCTCATGGCCAACGTCAAGTTCTGGCGCGTCGCCGCGATCGACACCTCGGCGTTCCTCGGCGCGCTGGCGGTCGTGGGCATCGGAGCACTGATGCACGACCTCAGCCTCGACCTCTATCTCATCGCGATCGCCGTCGGCCAGGTGGTCGCCATCCTGCTCGGAATCGTGCTGTTCCCGCGGGCGGAACGGTATGCCGTGGGCATCGTGGGCGGCGGTCACGGTGCGGTGGCCGCCTACGGCACCTGGCGGTCGAGCCAGCAGCTCCTCCGCCCGGCGCTGCTCACCGTCGTGCGGACCCTCGTCACCGTGTTCGCAGGACTCGCCGCCACCGGCCTGCTCGAGACGGGGCGCGTCTACGTCGCCCCCGCCATGCTCGTCATCTCCGGGCTCACCTCGTTCCTCTTCGTGAGCTACGCCCGCGACAAGAACGCCCGGGTCGTGGACCAGCTGCCGAAGGCGGATCGCGCCGTCGCCGCGCTTCTCGGAGTCACCGTGGTGATGGGCGTGGTGCTCGTGCTGGCGCTCCCGCTGATCGGCCCGCTCCTGTTCGGCACGACCCCGCAGTTCGCGGCGGTGCTCGGCTGGCTGGGCTACACGGCCTCCGTCTCGGCGGTGACGCCGTACGGAGCACTCGCGGCGGTCGGCGGTCGGCAGGCGGTCGTCTTCGCGATCAGGCTGGGCGACACCGTGTTCTCCGCGCTGGCGGTGGTGATCATCCTGCTTCTCGGAGCTCCCCCGGCGTTCGCGCCGATCGCTCTCGCCTCGGGCTCGATCCTGGGCGGACTCGCGATCCGCTTCCTCCTGCTGGCCCCTGCGGCGCGCCGCGAACGCGCGGCCGACTGAGGGGCGGCCAGCGCGGGGAGTCGCGTTAATGGTAACGTAACCAGGTCGCGGCCCGCACCCGAGCGGTCCGTTCTCACCCGAAGAGGAATACCCGATGGGCTCACCCACCCGATCACGACTGTCGCGCGCCCTGACGACGGTCGCCATCTTCCTGCTGGGCGCCAGCGCGCTCGTTCCCGTGCCGGGCGCGCTGGCGGATACCTCCCCCCGCGGGGCGGGCGAGCCGGTGACGGTCTCGTCCGACGCCCTGCCCACCCCGCAGATCAACGGGGTGGTCTGGAGTCAGGTCATCGCGGGCGGGGTCGTCTACGTCGCGGGCGACTTCACGTCGGCGCGCCCCGCAGGCTCGGCGCCCGGCGTCAACGAGACGCCGCGAAAGCACCTCCTCGCCTACGACGTCGCCAGCGGCGCACTGCTGCCCTGGGCACCGGCGGCCGACGCGCAGGTGCGAGCGCTGGCTCTCGCACCCGACGGCAGGCGTCTCTACGCGGCCGGCGACTTCGTGACCATCGACGGGCTCACGCGCAAGCGAGTCGCGGCATTCGACCTGCCGAGCGGCTCGCTGAGCGCCACCTTCGTGCCCACCGTCAACAACACGGTCTATGCCATCGCCGCCACGAACACGACCGTCTACTTCGGCGGACCGTTCACCTCCGTCTCGCAGCAGCCCCGCTCCGGCACCGCGGCGGTCTCGGCCGCGACCGGCAAGGCGACCGCCTGGAACGCCGTCATCGGCTCCGGCCGGGTGTTCGCACTGACGATCTCACCCGACGGGAGCAAAGTCGTGATCGGCGGCTCCTTCCAGAGCCTCAACGGATCGGCCAACCCCGGCTACGGGCTCGGCATGGTGGACTCGATCACCGGTGCCACCCTCGCGTTCGCGGCCAACGCGGTGGTGAGGAACGGCGGCGCCCAGTCGGCGGTCTTCAGCCTCACCTCGGATGCCGAGGCCATCTACGGCACGGGCTACGTCTACCGCGGCAACGTGCACAACCTCGAGGGCACGTTCCGTGCGGACTGGAACGGCACCCTCACGTGGATCGCCGACTGCCACGGCGACGAGTACTCCGTCGCGCTCCACGGCGACGCCGTCTACGTCGCGGGACACGCCCACACCTGCGCCAACATCGGCAGCTTCCCCGACGCGGTGCCCGCCGACTTCCACCGGGCCATCGCGTTCTCGAAGCGCACCACCGGCGTCAACACCTATACCGTGCTCCCCAACTACACGAGCTTCTGGGGCACCCCGGCGCCCTCCAACCTCAACTGGTACCCGGACATCAACGCCGGCACGTTCACCGGCCAGGGCCAGGGGCCCTGGAGCGTCGCGGCGAACGCGGACTACGTGGTGTACGGCGGCGAATTCACCCAGGTCAACTCGACCAAGCAGCAGGGACTCGTGCGGTTCGCGGTCAAGGCGAGCGCGCCCAACCTCGACGGCCCGCGCCTGACCGGCGACAACCTCAAGCCGACGCTCGTCTCCGAGGGCTCGACCAGCATGACGGTCAGCTGGCCGGCGGACTGGGATCGCGACAACGAGACGCTCACCTATTTCGTCTACCGCGACGGCAAGACCGGCACACCGGCCTACACGACCACGGTCGACTCCCGATTCTGGGATCGCCCCACCATCTCGTGGACCGATACCGGACTCGTCCCGGGCTCGGCCCACACCTACCGCATCCGCGCCGTCGACCCCTCCGACAATTCGGGGTGGGGCAGCACCGTGAGCGGCACCGTCGCAGCGCAGGGCACGCAGAGCGCATACTCGGCCGCGGTCATCGCAGATCAGCCGACCTCGTTCTGGCGGCTCGGAGGTGCGGCGGCGGGATCCCTCGTGAAGGACACGGTCGGCAGGACCGACCTGATCGCCGGGGCGGGCGTCTCGCACGCGGCATCCGGCCCCATCGCGGGAGACGCCACCGCCGGCGCCGCCTTCGACGGGACGTCGCGCGGGCGCGTGAGCTCGGGCACCGCGGTCTGGCGCGACAACAGCTTCTCGATCGAGACCTGGATCAACACGACCAGCACGGCCGGCGGCAAGATCGTGGACTTCGGCAACTCGCCCGTCGGCGCCTCCACCGAGAACGACCGGGTGATCTACATGACCGCGAAGGGCACGCTGGTGCTCGGCCTGTTCCCCCGGCTGTCGATCGAGACGATCGCCTCGCCCGGACGCTACAACGACGGCCGCTGGCACCACGTGGTCGCGAGTCTCGGCGCGGCGGGCATGCAGCTCTACGTGGACGGCGCCAAGGTAGCGGCCAACCCGGCCGTGACGAACGGATGGGGCATCTGGGGCTACTGGGGAATCGGCGGAGACACCATCGCGTGGTCGACCGACGCCGACTTCTTCGCCGGCTCGATCGCGGACACCGCCATCTACCCGGCCCCGCTGTCGGACGCGCAGGTGCTGCGCCACTGGACGCTCTCCGGTCGAGCCTGACCTTCCCGGCGGGAGGGGCTCAGTCCGCGCCGACGCGGTGGTCGGGCGAGTCCCACCCCAGCAGGGCCAGGATGTCGCCCGGCAGGGCGGGGCGCGAGTCGGACGACGACGCCGCGGTGAGCGGCGAAGTGAGCCAGGTGCGGGATGCCGCGGGCGCATCGGGCAGCATCACCCCCGCCTTCTCCTGGCCGGTCTCGCTCACGAAGGGACCGAACGTCGAGTAGCGCTTGGCGTTGTCGCCGCCACGCTCCCAGAGCACGAGCGACCTGGGCTGGGTCTTCTTCGGGCGCTGGTAGGCGTTGCCGTTGAGCGTCACCCCCAGCTGCTCGGCCGTGTACTGCCCCGAGTAGTCCTGAACCGTGACGACGCCGGTCAGGGTGGCACCGGAGAAGACGTTGTTGCTCGCGACCACGTCTTTGATCACCCACGACATCTGCGGATCGGGGTTGGGGCGCCGCGGGTCGTGGCCGGGAACGGTCGTGTCGGTGCCGCGGCGGACATCCTGAGCGATCCGGAGATCGATGGTGTTGTTCGCCACGGTGTTGAACCAGATCCGCACATGATCGGTGTCGTTCAGCTTGATGCCGTTGCCGTCGTTGTTGACGATGGTGTTCCCCGCCACGACGAACGTGGACGAGATCTCCATGCTCATGCCGTGGCTGACGTTGCCGTCCATGGTGTTGTCGATGACGTCGCCGTCGTAGACCGACTGATCGAACCAGAGGCCCACGCCCAGATTGTGACTGAACGAGCTGTCGCGGATGGTGAGCACGCGCGACCGGGTGATCTTCATGCCGCCCGACACGGGCGCCGTGTTGAACCGCTGGAGGTTGTTGTGATCGGAGAGCAGCCCGGAGACGAGGAGGTTGTCCGCGTAGTTGCCGTTGACGCCGAGCATGCCGTTGTCGGTCGTCGTCACGTTGCGGACGACGATGTTCGCGGCCCCCACGAAGAGGCCGGTGGTGGCGTTCTGCTCGATGTCGAGATCCTGCAGCGTGATGCCCGGCGCCTCCGCCGTGATCGCGCCGAAACCGGGCACCGAGGTCGCGAACCGCCGCACGCCGAAGCCCTTGAGGGTGGTCCCCTCCCCCTGCACCGCGATCGCCTTGGTCTTGTCGCTCGCGCGCACCTCGTGACCCTTCGGGTCCGAGCCGATGTAGAGCCGCTGGGCGGCGTAGTCGACCGCGAACGTGCCGGCCTTCACCGCCGACGCCGTGGCGACCTGGGTGAGCGGCTTGCCGTCGACCCAGACCTGGTCGGGATGCGCGGCGAGCGGATACTTCGGGTCGACGAAGTTGAACGCCGGCAGGGTGCTCTCCGGCGCGCCCTTGGTGAAGGTGGGGCTGGAGTCGAACTGCGTGGTCCAGCCGTTCGAGACCCAGACCGAGCCCGACTTCTGCCAGTCCGAGACGACGACGCTGCCATCGAACCAGACCGCCTCATTCGGGTAGGGCTGGATCGTGACCCGCTTGCCCGCGGGAACGGTGACCCGCTCGTGGTAGGTGCCCGCCCTGAGCACGATCGTCTGCCCCGGGGTCGAGATGTTGACCGCGTGCTGCACGCTCAGCAGCGGGGCCGTGCGGCTGCCCGCGGCCGAGTTGCTGCCGCCGGGGGCGACGAAGAGGGAGCCGTCCGGGATCGGGTAGCTCACCGACCCCACCGTCGGCGCACCGGGCGCCGGGCCCGTGCCGAGGGGCGCGGGCACCGCGGAACCCTTGGGGCCCGCCGTCACGTCGTCGGGGCGCGGCAGGGCGTCGAGCACCTTCGGCACCACCACGAAACCGGCGACGACGAGGGCCGCGACAGCGACCACGGCGATCGATCCGGCGACGAGGGCACGCCGCATCCGCCGCCGGGCGCCGACATGTCGACCGCGCGTGTGCTCCCTCGACGGCTGTGGCTCACCTACGTGGGTCATCGCTGTGCTTTCGGGTATGCGGATGCGAATGGATGCCGATGCGTCCGACGCAGGGGACGGTCGGGTCCGATCCCGCGTCCATTCTCCCAGATGCCCGCCGCACGCGGGCGACGCTCATAAATAATGGGAAGCGGGGTGCTAAATTGCGGTGTTCAGGTTACGTTGCTCTACCCGAAGAGATGGGGGCCGGATGGAACAGCAGGGGTATCTCCGCATATTCCGCGAACGGTGGGTGGCCGTCGTCCTCGGCGTGCTCGTCGGTCTGGCCCTGGCGTTCGGGGTCAGCGCCATCATCAAGCCGACCTACACGGCCACGTCGACGTCGTTCCTGTCGGTGCAGTCGGATGTCGGATCGCTCATCGAGCGCTCCCAGTTCGCCCTCGCGCGCATCAGCTCCTACCCCGAGCTCGCCACCAGCTCCGACGTGTTGAGCAAGACCATCCAGGACCTCGGCCTCAACGAGTCCGTGCAGCAGCTCGCCAAGTCGGTGACGGCCACGAACCCCTCCACCACGGTGCTGCTTCAGATCACGGCCAACGCCCAGGACCCGCGCACGGCGGCGGCCATCGCCAACTCGGTCGCCTCCAACCTCTCGGACACGGTGTCCCAGCTCGAGAACTCGTCCTCCGACGACCGGTACACGGTCGCCCTCGAGCTCCGCGACCGCGCCCAGGACCCCACCGCCCCCTCCGCACCGCAGCGCGGAATCATCCTCGGGCTGGGCGCTCTGGGCGGACTCGCCCTCGGCTTGATCGCCGCGATCGTCTGGGCCAGGCTCGACCGCACGGTGCGATCGGCGCGCGACGCCCGCGCACTCTCCGGCCTCCCGGTCATTGGCGAGCTGCTGTCGCCCCTCCTGCCCTTCGGGCGGCCGCGCGCCGCCGACCTCGAGCGGCGCGATACCGCGCTCCGCGAGGCGCAGCTGAGCATCCGGCAGGCCAACGGCGGCGAGCTGCCGAGATTCCTCCTGCTGGCCCCTGCGGGCCGCGCCGCCGGGGAATTGCAGAACCGCATCGGCTTCGCCCGCACCTTCGCCGCCACCGGTCGCAACACCCTGCTCGTCGAATCGGACTTCACCGGCGGGATCGGCGCCGTGGCGCCCGAGGCGCTCGAGATGGAGGGGCTGGCCGAGGTGCTCTCCGGCGTCCGCGTCGTGAAGCGACTCGTGCTGAAGTCGGACGACGAATCCTTCGACCTGCTGCCCGCCGGGCGGCCGGAGCATGCGCCCACCGAGAACGCGGCGGAGCGCGCCATCCGTCCGCTCGTGCGCGAACTGGTGAACGACTTCGACCTGACGGTCACGCAGGCGACCTCCATCTCCCGGCCCGCCACGCTGGAACTGGTGGCGCCCTACGCCGACGGCGTGGTCGTGCTGGTGCGCTACGGCCGCACCAAGGCCGACGAGCTCTCGCACGTGCTGGCGCGCCTCCGTCTGCTCGAGGTGCGCCCGCTCGGCATCGTGCTCACCGGCGTGCCCCGCCACCGCAGGAGCGACCTCGTGGCGGACTGGCGCCCGGGCGACTTCAACGAGGTGCCCCGCGGCCCGGTGCGCAGCTGGGAGGAGCCGCGGGCCATCGACGCGCACGGACACACGCTCGAAGTTGCGGCCGACGAGCCGGAGGCGGTCGTCGAGGCGGACGACCCCATCGTGATCGAGCCCCTGTTCGTCGAGGAGTCCGAGGCGAAGCCGGCCCCGGCGGAAGACGCGGCCTCGCTCCCCGACACGGTGAAGCAGCCCGCCCGTCCCGCGGCGAACCGCGCGCCGCGACGCCCGGCCTCCGGCGCACCGCGCAAGCCGAGACAGTCCACCTCCCGCAACAGGGCGCCCGTCGCCCCGGCGAAATCCGAGAACGACCCCGACGGCGACTGACATGGCCACGGACACGGCGACGCGCCAGACGCGCACGGTGTGGCTCGGCGCCTTCGCCGTGCTCACCGTCGTCGTTGCGAGCGTGGTGCCGTGGCGCACCGGCGACATCTACTCCGGCGGCGCGGACCCCGTCGTCGTGGCGAAGGCGCTCGTGGGGTTCCTGGGGTTCGCCGGCGCGATGCTGCTCTACTGGAGGGCTCCGGTGCGCGGGAGCGTCGGCATCCGCAGCCTCTCCCTGTTCGCCGGGATCGTGCTGATCGCCCTGATCGGTGCGTTCGCCGCCAGCGACGCCTCCGCGGCGCTCGTGCTGACGGTGCGCATCGCCCTGGTCGCCGCCACCATGGTGGTGGTCGTGAGGTCCACCCCGCCCCTGGTGATGCTGACCGCCCTGCTGGCGGCGATGTCGGCGGTGGCCATCGTGGCCGCGGTCACCGGCTTCCAGCACGGCCTCGTCGCCGGACGCCTCGCCGGCGGAACGCCGCAGATGGCGCCCAACGTGCTCGCCGGCCTGGCGGCACCGCCCGCGATCGGCCTGGCTGCCGACATCGTGCATCGCGGCCTCCGACCGTGGAACGTGGCGCTGCTGCTCGGCCACGTGTTCATCATCTTCGAGACCGGCTCCCGGACGGCGCTGATCGTGGTCGTGATCGGCATCGCCCTGGCCTTCATCTGCGGCGGACGGCTCGCCGCATCGACCGCCGTCATCACGATCGCGGCGATCCCGTTCGCCTACGCCCTGGTGGCCTTCACCGACACCATCGCCACCCTCCTGGCACGCGGCCAGAGCATCGAGGAGCTCTCGACCCTCAGCTCCCGCACGGTGGCCTGGCAGGCCGTGCTGGCGACGCCCTTCGACTCCTGGGCGAAATGGATCGGAGTGGGGATCGCGGCCAAGACCGTGGAAGTGCAGCAGCGATGGCGCGACGTGCAGGTGCTCGACAGCAGCTGGGTCTCCGTGATCGCGCAGGCCGGCATCATCGGCACCCTCCTCCTCGTCATCTGGATGGTGTGGACCACCGTCGAGAGCCTGCGCAGCCGCTCGTTCACGGCGCTGACCACGCCGCTCATGGCGATGCTGATCATCCGCAGCTTCACCGAGAACGGCGTGATCGAATCCAGCACCACGTTCATGCTGTTCCTGGCGATCTCGCTGATCCTCGAACCGGGCACCCGGTTCCCCGGCCGGGCACGTCCGGAACCTCCCTACGCTCTCGCGCAGCCCCTGCCGATCGCGCGGCGCGAGCGCACCTTCGCCTGACCGTTCCCGGTTCGTGATGAAACGGTCCCCATTTCGGTGGACGCGCGCTCGACTTTCGAGATAAAATCGCCGCAGGGCCCGACGGCGTACCCAGCGCCACCCAGTCACCCGACTCTCGCCCGAAGAGAAACTGCGTACCCAATGACCCGAAGAATTGGCTATGCCGCTGGAGCATTCGATCTGTTCCATGTCGGCCACCTCAACATCCTCAAGCACGCCAAGAGCGAGTGCGACTACCTGATCGCCGGTGTCGTCTCCGACGAGATGCTGCAGCTCACCAAGGGCATCACGCCCGTCATCCCGCTCGCGGAACGCCTCGAGATCGTCAGCCACATCAGCTACGTCGACGAGGCGCGGGCCGAGGTCGTCGCCGACAAGCTGGAGACCTGGCGAGACGTTCGATTCGACGTCTTCTTCAAGGGCGACGACTGGCGGGGCACCGAGAAGGGCCTCAAGCTGGAGCGCGAGTTCGCGGCCGTCGGGGTGGAGGTCGTGTACTTCCCGTACACGATGCACACCTCGAGCACCCAGTTGCGACGTGCACTCGACGCGCTGACCGCCGGCGCCGACCCACGGGTCTCGACCGGCTCCTAGAGCTCAGTCCCCTTGGCGGCGAAGCGGTCGGTCGCCACGATCAGGGCGTCGAGGATGCCCGGCTCGTCGTACGAATGCCCCGCATCCGGCACGATCACCAGGTCGGCCTCCGGCCAGGCGCGGTGGAGGTCCCACGCCGTGACCGGCGGGGTGCACACGTCGTACCGTCCCTGCACGATCACCGCCGGGATCCCGCGGAGCCGGGGTGCGTCGCGGATGAGCTGACCCTCGTCGAACCATCCGCGATTGACGAAGAAGTGGTTCTCGATCCGCGCGAACGCGACCGCGTACCGGGGTGCTGCGAAGGTGGCAACCACGTCGGGCCGGCTCAGCAGGGTGATGGTGGATGCCTCCCAGGTGGACCACGCCACCGCCGCGGGCTCGTGCACCGCGGGGTCGGGGTCGTTGAGCAGACGGCGGTACGCGCCGATCATGTCGTGCCGCTCGTCGGGCGCGACCTGGGCCACGAACGGCTCCCACAGGTCGGGGAAGAGCTGGTCGGCGCCCTTGCCCTCGTAGAACCAGTCGAGCTCGGACTTCCGGAGGGTGAAGATGCCCCGGAGCACCAGCTCGGTCACACGCTCGGGGTGCGTCTCGGCGTAGGCGAGTGCCAGCGCGCTGCCCCACGAGCCGCCCAACACGAGCCACCGATCGATGCCCAGATGCTCCCGGAGCAGTTCCAGGTCGGCGACGAGCGCCCAGGTGGTGATCGCGTCGAGGTCGGCATCCGGTTCACTGGCGTGCGGCACGCTGCGGCCCGATCCTCGCTGGTCGAGGAGGATGATGCGGTACTTCTCCGGGTCGAACAGCCGCCGGTGACGGAGAGTGGACTCGCCGCCCGGACCACCGTGCAGGAACACCGCCGGCTTGCCGTCGGGGTTGCCGCACACCTCCCAGTAGATGCTGTTGCCGTCGCCGACGGGGAGCAGGCCGCTGTCGTAGGGCTCGATCTCGGGGTACAAGCTGCGCATCGCTAGAGCCTACCGGCGTCGGTCGCGGGGGCCCGGTCGCTGAGGCTCTCGAAGCGACCGACACCCCCGGTCGCTGAGGCTCTCGAAGCGACCCCTTCGAGAACCTCAGGGGCCGGGCGATGCCTCAGGGCCGGCGAGCAGCTCCAGGATGGCGTCGCCGTACTTCGCGAGCTTGTTCGCGCCGACCCCGGTGATCGTTCCGAGCTGGTCCAGGGAGCTCGGCCGCGCGGACGCGATCTCCCGCAGCGTCGCGTCGTGGAACACCACATACGCGGGAACCCCCTGCTCCTTCGCCTCGGCGGCCCGCCAGGCGCGCAGCGCGTCGAACAGCGGGACCTGCTCCTCCGGCAGGTCGGCGATCGCCACCTTCCGCGCCTTGGATGCCCGCGCCGGACGCTCGGGCTCGCGACGCAGCATCACCGCGCGTGCGCCGGAGAGCACAGCCGCGCTCGCCTCGGTGGTGACGAGGGTGCCGAAGCCGTCGCTGTTCACCGCGAGCAGCCCCTGGGCGAGCAGCTGGCGCACGACGCCCCGCCATTCCTGCTCGGTGAGCTCCGTGCCGATGCCGAAGGTGCTGAGCGAGTCGTGCCGGTTCTGGGTGACCCGGGCCGTCATCCGCCCCAGCAGGATGTCCACCAGCTGCCCGGCACCGAACTTCTGGTTGCGCTCGCGCGCCAACCGCACCACGGTCGAGAGCAGCTTCTGCGCGGGAACCGTGCCGTCCCAGGCTTCCGGCGGCGCGAGACAGGTGTCGCAGTTGCCGCACGGCGTAGAGGTCTCACCGAAGTACGCGAGCAGCTGCACCCGGCGGCACTCGACCGTCTCGCACAGCGCCAGCATCGCGTCGAGGTGCGCGCTGAGCCTGCGGCGATGCGCGTCGTCGCCCTCGGACTCGTCGATCATGCGGCGCTGCTGCACGACATCCTGCAGGCCGTACGCCAGCCATGCCGTGGACGGCAACCCGTCGCGCCCGGCTCGGCCCGTCTCCTGGTAGTACCCCTCGACCGATTTGGGCAGATCGAGGTGCATGACGAATCGCACGTCGGGCTTGTCGATCCCCATGCCGAACGCGATGGTGGCGACCATCACGATGCCGTCCTCCCGCAGGAAACGGGACTGATTGGCGGCCCGCAGCTTCGAGTCCAGGCCCGCGTGGTAGGGCAGCGCCGGAATCCCGTTCTCGACCAGGAAGGCGGCCGTCTGCTCCACCGACTTGCGGGAGAGGCAGTAGACGATCCCCGCGTCGCCCGGGTGCTCGTTGCGCAGCAGTTGCAGCAGCTGCTGCTGCGGGGCGTTCTTCGGCGCGATGCGGTACTGGATGTTGGGCCGGTCGAAGCTCGCCACGAAGTGCCGCGCCCCCTCGAGCTGCAGTCTCTTCTGGATCTCGAGGTGGGTCTGCTCGGTGGCGGTGGCGGTGAGCGCGATGCGCGGCACCGTGGGCCAGCGCTCGTGCAGCATCGAGAGCTGCAGGTAGTCCGGCCGGAAGTCGTGACCCCACTGCGAGACGCAGTGCGCCTCGTCGATCGCGAACAGGGCGATCGGAGCGCGGTCGAGCAGGTCGGTGGTGGTCGACACCCGCAGCCGCTCGGGCGCGAGGTAGAGCAGATCGAGTTCACCGCCGAGGAAGGCGCGTTCGACGGATGCCCGCTGCTGCGCGTCCTGCGTGGAGTTGAGGTACGCCGCCCGGACGCCCACCGCCGAGAGCGCGTCGACCTGGTCCTGCATCAGCGCGATGAGCGGCGAGATGACCACGCCCGTGCCCTCGCGCACGAGGGCCGGGATCTGGTAGCACAGCGACTTGCCGCCGCCGGTGGGCATGAGCACGAGAGCATCCCCGCCGCCGACCACGTGCTGGATGATGTCGGCCTGGTCACCGCGGAACTCGTCGTAGCCGAAGACGGTGTGCAGGGCATCCGCGGGGGTGGTGTACTTGGCAGGAGCGGCGGCCACCGGGGTGAGCGCGATCACCTCGCGCTCCGCCGGGGGCGGCGGCGCGTCGAAGTCGTCAGGGGGGACCAGGTCATCCGGGTCCCAGGGCGCGCTCCAACTCACCGAGTGAGTCTAACTTCCGCGGATGACAGTCCCTGCCCGTCCCCAACCGGCCGCGGTCAGCGGTCGCTGTGGAGGACGGCCCAGCTGTCCACCGTCGTCCACTCCTCCTTGAACCAGTCCGCTTCCACCGCGCGCCCCTCGTGACGGAAGCCCACCCGGGTGAGCAGCGCCGCAACACGGTCGTTGCGTGCGTCGCTCTGCGCGATCACCCGGTGAGCGCCGAGCTCCTCGAACAGGTGGGAGACGAGCGCCAGCATCCCCTCGGTGGCGTAGCCGCGCCCCGGGACGCCGAGCGTGACGCCGACCTCGTAACTGCGCGGCTGGGTCTCCAGCGTGTGCAGTGCGAGGTCGCCGACGAGCCGGCCGTCGTCACGCAGGGCGAGCTGCACCCAGCCCCCGGGGAGCGGGACGCCCGCCGGCTGGCTCGCGATGAGTGCGAGGGCGTCGGCGCGCGCGTAGTCCACCGTCCAGGACTGATAGCGCGCCACCTCGGGACGCCGCCGGTACTCGACGAACGCGTCGGCGTCGGCGAGCGCCAGGGGTTCGATCACGAGGCGCTCGGTGGTGAGCCTCACTGCACGGCGCCGTAGGGCAGGCCCGTCGGCGGTGGAGCCGATTGGAAGACGTACGGCTGCCCGGTCGGGGGCGGGGGCGGCGTCACCGTGCGCACGCGTGCCAGCCCGAGCCGCTTGTGCAGCGCGATCGCGACGGCCGCGTACACGGCCATGGTCACCAGCCTGACGGCGGGCCCGGTCCAGTCGCCGGTCTTGGCGTTCACATCGGTGAGACCGAATGCCCCCACCACGAAGATCACCGTGTTGTTCACCACGTGCGCTGCGATGGATGCCTCCAACCCGCCCGTGCGCCAGGTGAGGTAGGTGGCCGCGATCGCGAACACGGAGACGTCGATCATGCCCCACACGTCGTAGGCGTGGCCGAACGTGAAGAACGGGATGGGGATCAGGATGGCGAACAGCGGATGCCGCAGCCAGCCGCCGATCGTCTGCATGAGATACCCGCGGAACACGAACTCCTCCGCGGCGGCCTGCACCGGCACGAGCAGCACGGCGATGATCACCACCGGCCAGGTGTTCGGAGTGACAGTTGCGCGAGGCGCTCCGCCCTCGAGGAGCGGCTGCAGGAAGAACGAGAAGACGGTGGAGAGCCCGAAGGCGACCACCACCGGGATCGAGAGCCACAGCATCCACCGCCAGCGCAGGCGACCCGCGACCGAGGCGATCAGCCCGGTGGGGCGCGGCCCCATGATCCGCCGCGCCAGCAGGATCGAGGGCAGCATGACCGCCACGGACCCCAGGGACAGCGCCAGCACGAGAGGCTGGCTGTTGTCGATGCGGAAGTCGAGGAGGTCGTTCAGCACGTGCCCCTGCCCCGGCACGCCCAGGATGAGCACTATGAACGCTGCGGTGAGCACAACGGTGAACACCAGGAAGAAGCCGAACGCGATCAGACCGGTGACCAGCGGACGCCACCAGCGGTAGTTCGGCGCGGTGCGGGCGAGGCGATGGAAGGGATAGTCCATGCTGAGATCGTAAGCGAGCGACCCTGTCGCCCCCTCCCCCTAGTGTTGGGGGATGCTGAGCGCGCTCCTCGGACTCGTCGGCGCCATCGTCTACGGCGCGAGCGACTTCTTCGGCGGCATGGGGGCCCGGCGCATGAGCGCGATCCGGGTGACCGCGATCAACTCGGCAACCGGCTTCGTGATCCTGGTCGTCGTCTCGCTCATCCTCCCCTCCCGCTGGTCGCCCGCGGCGCTGCTCTGGGGCACGCTCGCCGGCGTGGCGGGGGCGGTCGCCCTGGCGCTGCTCTACGCCTGCCTCGCGATCGGCCCGATGAGCATCCTGTCTCCGCTGATGGCGCTCATCGCCGCGATCGTGCCGATCACGGTCGGGTTCGTGCGAGGGGAACGGCTGACCGCGGCCGGCTACATCGGGCTGGTGGTGGGCCTCATCGCGGTGATCCTCATCTGCTTCGTGCCCGGCGAGGGGGCGGTGCGGCCGACGGCACGCGGCATCCTCATGGCGCTGGGTGCCGGGGTGGCGGTCGGCGCCTATCTGGTGTTCATCGACCTCACCCCGTCGAACAGCGGGCCGGCTCCGCTCGTGATCACCTTCGCGGTCACGGGACTGGTGATGGGCGCCATCCTCCTCGCCCAGCGCACCCGCGGACGGTTCCCGCCCGCCCCGCGCGCCGCGGTCCGCTACGCGGTGCTCTGCGGGGTGACGGATGCCGCGGCCGCCTTCCTCTTCCTCCTCGCGCTGCGCACGGGCGACCTCTCCGTCGTGTCGGTGCTCAACGCGCTCGCTCCTGCGGGCACGATCGTGCTGGCCGCGATCGTGCTGCGGGAGCGCATCGCGCTCGTGCAGTGGGCGGGGCTGGCGCTCGCGCTCGTGGCGGCGGCGCTGCTGGCGCTGGCGTAGGGGCTGGGGTGTGCCGCGGTTGCGAATAGGAAGATAGGTTCCTAAACTTATCGCATGTCACGGAGAAAGACCGGAGCACTGATTCCACTCGAGCTGGAGATCCTCCGCTGCGGGCTCGCCCGGCCTGACGATTTCTACGGGTACGCGATCGCCCGTGCGCTCACCCCCGACGGTGGTGCACTGACCGCACACGGCACTCTCTACAAGGCACTGGGTCGGCTGGTCGCCGCGGGACTGCTGGATTCTCGGTGGGAGGAGGCAGACATTGCGGAGGCGGAGGGACGACCCAGGCGCCGGCTGTACGAGGTCACCGGTGAGGGCGCTCGCGCCGTTGCACACGCTGCCGCTTCTCCCCACGCGAGAGCGGCACTCGCATGAGGCGGGTCGAGCGATGGGTGACGCGCTGGTGCGAGTGGTACACCGCAACGCTGCCGATCGAAGCGGCCTCCGAGAGGCGGGCCGAGGTGGCGTCCGACCTGAACGATCACGCGGCGGATGGCGCGACTCGGGCAGCCGTCGTCTCGCGCTGGCTTCGCGGCATCCCCGCCGACCTCGTGTGGCGGCACGCTCAGATACGTGAGGCGCGCGCGACCGGCATCCTCGCGGCTCCCGACACCATGACGCGTGTCGCGACGGCGCTCGCTGCGGTGATGGCGGCATGGGGCCTCACGGCCACGGGGCGCGTGCTGGTCGAGCACGGCGTGCGAGTCGATGCGTCGACCCTGCCCATGGTCGCCCTGGGGGCCGCTCTCTCCGCTCTCGGCCTCATCGCCTTCGCCCGATCTAAGACGCGAGCGCTGGGGAGCGCCATCCTGTCTGTCGCCGCGTTCGTGACGGTGACCGCCGCCGCGGACGCGAGTGCGGCCGTCAGCTGGTCCGGTGCCCAGATCCTGTCGAGAGCCGCGTCATCCGTCGTGACCGGTCTCTCTATGCCGGTGGCCGTGGGTCTTCTCTACCTGCCGGCCATCATCGCCAGCGCGCTCTTCGTGGCTGCCGGAGCACGAAGCGCGCGGCGCGCGCGGCGAGACTAGTTAGCGCCGGCCTGCGGCGACACCTCGGCCGGCTCAACCTTCGTCGGCTCGGTCAGGTACACCACGAGCACGATGAGGCCCGCGATCGGGAGGAGGATCCAGAACACATTGCCCCAGCTGCGACCCGTATCGCGAAGACGGCGCACGGCGACCGCGAGGGTGGGCACCAGCGTGGCGACCCCCCACACCGAGGCGAGGCTCGAGCCGATCGTGATCGTGCCCTCGGGTGTCACGAGGTTCAGTGCTCCGAGCGCGGTCGACACGATGGTGGTGAAGAGCACCCACCACCAGAACTCGGGGCGCCGGGCTCGGCCCTCGAATTGCGCGTAGTTGCGGAACACCGTCACGATCGCGGCGTCGAAGGTCATCATCGGCGGGGTGGTCGATTCGGTCACACGCACACCCTAGCGAACCGGTGCGGCCTCAACCCTCGTCGAGCAGCAGCCGCTTACCCAGGCTGACAACCTGATCCTCGCCGTAGCCGAGCCCGCGATAGAAACCCAGCACCCCCAGGTTGTCGGAGCGCACGAGGAGGGAGAGTTTGGGGCATCCGAGATCCGTCAGAAGGCGTTCGATCTCGGTCAGAAGGGCGCGGCCGATGCCCTCGCGACGACGCGCGGGATCGACGGCGAGATAGTAGACCGAACCGCGATGGCCGTCGTAACCACCCATGATGGTTCCCAGCAGTTGCGTGCCCTCCGCCGCCACCAGGAACAGTTCGGGCTGCACCCGCAGCTTGCGGCGGATGTCGGCGCGAGGGTCGTTCCACGGGCGCACCAGCCCCGTCGTGGTCCACAGGGCGACCACGTCGTCGGTGTCGGCTTCGGTGAACGGGCGGATTCGCATCATCCCATCATGCCGTGCCCGCACCCCGGCTCAGATCGGCGAACCGAACCAGTCGCGGTAGTAGGAGTTGAAGTTGCGGTTGCCGTAGGCCGAGCAGCTGTCGCCGTGGCGGTACCAGCTGGCGCGCGCAGCGGCATCCGGCTGATACGGCGTGTAGTTGTAGAGGGCGGCGGTGGCCCGGTTCTCGATGTCGACGACCGGCGCCAGGCACGGGCCGCCGGGCGAGTAGCGGATGGCCACGCTGCCCACGTGGTGGCGCCAGCGCGAGGGGTGCAGGAAGTACTCCTTCAACTGCCAGGTTCCCCAGTAGAGCTGGTTGTAGAGGCCGAAGTACGTGGTGTCGCACTGGGCGGAGTCGGGGCATCCGTAGCCCATCGCCACCTTGTACTCGCGGGCGGACGGGGTGAGCGTGTCGACCAGCGACTGCTCTTTCTGCAGCGTGACCAGGATCACCTTGGGGCTGATGCCGCACGCGGCCGCCACCTTCGCGATGATGGTGCTGGCGCGCTCGCGCTCGGCGCCCGTGTACTCGGAGCACTGGCCGCCCGGAGACGCGGGGCGGGTGACCGTGGTCTCCCGATAGTCCTTGAGGCACTCCGGGCCGCCGGGGATCGGGCTGCACTCGGGTGCCATCTTCTCCAGGAACCGCTGGATGCCGACCGCGCTCATCGAGTGCGCGGCGGTGAAGGCGGCGTCGGAGATGATGGCGCCGGCACGGAACGGGGGCGGCGTCTCGGCGGTGTGCGGCGCGGCGAGCGCCGCCACCGCCAGCACGACCGCAGCCCACCTCATCCCCCCATCCTCGCTCACACCTGCCAAATGAAGGCATAGTGAGGGGTACGGGATGTGTAGCTCCCGTCGATTCGGGCCCGGCGGTGCGCCCATGCCTTCATTTGGCAGGGGGAGCACGGCCAGTTGGCAGGGGGAGCACGTCGGCTCCGAGCGCGTCGGCGCCGGGCGGGACGACGAAGGCGCCCACCCCGGGTGGGACGGGCGCCTTCGCGAGTGACTACAGCGCGGCGAGCTGGTCGAGAACGGCGTCGCCGGGGGCGGCGTTCTCCACGTCGGCCTTGATCTCGGCGCGGCCGAGCAGCTCCTCCATGCGGCGACGGCGGGCGCGCGAGATGAGCGTCACGACCGTGCCCTGCTTGCCGGCGCGGCCGGTGCGGCCGGAGCGGTGCAGGTAGGTCTTGTACTCGTCGGGCGCGTCGGCCTGGATCACCAGGGAGATGTCGTCCACGTGGATGCCGCGGGCCGCGACATCCGTCGCCACGAGCACGTTCACCCGGCCGCTGGTGAGCAGCTGGAGGTTGCGCGTGCGGCGTGACTGGTTGAGATCGCCGTGCAGGGAGGTGGCGGGGATTCCGGCATCCTCGAGCTGGTCGGCCAGCTGCTCGGCGAAGGCGCGGGTGCGGGCGAAGATCAGCGTCTTGCCGTCGCCGGCCGAGAGCTGCTCGATGATGGCGCCCTTGTCGCGCTGCTCGATGAGCAGGACACGGTGATCGATGGTGGAGGACGCCTGGTCCTCACCCGCGACCTCGTGCACGGCCGGCTTCTTGAGGTACTGGTTCACGAGCGTCGCGACGCCCTTGTCGAGGGTCGCGGAGAACAGCAGCTTCTGGCCGCCCTCCTTCGTCTCGTCGAGGATGCGCTGCACCGGCTCGAGGAAGCCCAGGTCGCACATGTGGTCGGCCTCGTCCAGCACCGTGACGAACACGTTGCTGAGGTCGAGCTTGCCCTGCTCCACCAGGTCCTCGACGCGGCCGGGGGTGGCGATCACGATGTCGACGCCGCGCTGCAGCGCCGAGACCTGCTTGTACTGAGGCACGCCGCCCACGATCGTGGTGGTGTAGAGGCCGACGCTGCGCGCGATCGGCTGCACCGTGCGGTCGATCTGCATGGCGAGCTCGCGGGTCGGCGCCAGGATGAGGGCGCGCGGGCTGCGGCCCGGCTTGCGGTTCTTGCCGCCCTCGTTCTCCATGAGGCGCTCCACGAGCGGGGCGCCGAAGGCGATGGTCTTGCCGGACCCGGTCTTGCCGCGACCGAGCACGTCGCGGCCGGCGAGAACGTCCGGGATGGTCGCGGCCTGGATCGGGAACGGGCTGATGGCACCCATGGTGACGAGCTGGCGGCTCATGTTGTCGCCGATGCCCAGGTCCTTCCACGTGCGGCCTTCGACCTCGCCGGCGGTGACGACCTCGGCCTCGAGACGCTCGAGCACGACATCCTCGTGCGCGGCGAACGATGCCGACTTGGTGTCGCGGCTGGGGTAGTAGTCGGAGTCGCGGCGGGGCGCGCGCTCCTCGTAGTCGCGGCGCGGGGCGCGGTCGGCGTACGACGGGCGCTCGGTGCGGGCGGGGCGGTCGTTGTATGACGGGCGCTCCGTGCGAGCCGGGCGATCGTTGTACGACGGGCGGTCGCCGTAGGCGGGACGCTCCGTACGCGCGGGACGGTCGTTGTACGACGGGCGCTCCGTGCGAGCCGGGCGATCGTTGTACGACGGGCGGTCGCCGTAGGCCGGACGCTCCGTACGCGCGGGACGGTCGTTGTATGCGGGGCGGTCCGTGCGAGCCGGACGGTCGCCGTACGCGGGGCGCTCGGTGCGAGCGGGCCGGTCGTTGTACGCCGGACGGTCCGTGCGAGCCGGACGGTCGCCGTACGCGGGACGCGCGGGACGGTCGTTGTACGACGGACGCTCGGTGCGGTCACCGTACGAAGGACGCTCGGTGCGCTGCGGGCGGTCGCCGTACGAGGGGCGCTCGGTGCGAGCCGGACGGTCACCGTATGCGGGACGCGCAGGACGATCGTTGTACGACGGACGCTCGGTGCGGTCACCGTACGAAGGACGCTCGGTGCGCTGCGGCCGGTCGCCGTATGACGGACGCTCGCCGCGGGCGGGACGCTCGTTCGTCGGCGTCCAGTTGGGACGACGGTCGTTCGAGGTCGGGCGGTCGCCGCTGCGGGCGGCACGCTCATCCGCGTTCCAGCGCTTCTTCACGGGGGCGGCATCCGCGTGGAATCCGCGGTGCCCCTCGCTGCGGCTGCCTGCCTTGGGGGCGGAGCCGTTGTACTTCTTGACGGGTCGGCCCGAGGCCGGCTTCTTGAAATTGGCCATGATGATGCTTTCCGGGTTGTGTTT
Source organism: uncultured Lacisediminihabitans sp. (assembly GCA_966212465.1). GTDB lineage: Bacteria > Actinomycetota > Actinomycetes > Actinomycetales > Microbacteriaceae > Lacisediminihabitans. Next base: position 48,485 of record CBIHRK010000005.1, on the reverse strand, counting down.
TAGTTGCATGGCAGCGCGCAACCAACAAGCAGCGCTTCTGCTGGAACCCGGGCAATCTTTGGCCAGGACCGTTCACATACGTGATTTTTCCCACGGGATCTCAGGAGTAGTGAGAGGAGGGAAACCGGCCCGAAAGACTTACAAACCCATTCGCGACAATCGCGATGTCTAGAGCCGACTTATCCACGTTACCGGATGCGGCGCTCTTTCGCACTATGTTGGGGAGAGTTATGCGCAGAAGAGTGGTCACCGCCGTCGCGGCGGGGCTCCTCGCCCTCACCCTGGCGGGCTGCGCGGCGGGTGGTTCGGCGCCGGATGTCGAGGGCACCACCATCCCCCAGCCCCGGGTGCTCGACCTCAAGGGCTTCCGCAACGTCGTCGAGCGTCACGACGTCACGTATGCCGGTCGTGGGGGCACTGCGCGATCCCTCAACGTGTGCGAGCCGTCGAAGAAGGCCACCTCGGATCGCGCCGCGATCGTGGTCGTGCACGGCGGCAGCTGGCGGGCGGGCGACAAGAACAACCCCGAGTGGAACGGCGTCTGCCAGTGGCTGGGGTCGGCGGGCTTCGTCGCGTTCTCGATCGACTACCGCCTGGCGCCGGGCTACCCGTTTCCCGACGGGCTGCACGACGTGCAGGCCGCCGTCGAGTGGGTGCGCCGCAACGCCGAGAAATACCACGTCGACCCGGAGCGCATCGGTGCCTTCGGCGGCTCGGCGGGGGGCAACCTCGTGGCCATGCTCGGGACATCCGGTCATGGCAGCCGCCACACCGGTTCGCGCGTGGCCGCGGTGGCCGAGCTCAGCGGCCCGGCCGATCTCACGAAGCGCGGCGACGAGCTCTCCGATTTCATGCCGCTCCAGCTCGCCTATCTGAAGTGCCGGGCGATCTCGGACTGCCCGGCCGCACGAAGGGCGTCGCCGATCTACCAGGTGGATGTCTCCGATCCGCCGTTCTTCGTGGGCCACTCGATCGACGAGCGCATCCCGCTCAGCCAGTCGGAGGCGTTCGTCTCGGAGCTGCGCAAGCACGGCGTGGACACCACGTTCGTCACGGTGAAGGGCACGCTGCACTCGATCGCCATGCTCGGCCCCGACATGCGCCGCCGCATAGTCGCCTTCTTCAACGACAAGCTGGAAAAGCTCCCCCACTAGCCCCCCCACCCTCCCGCGAGGGGCCTTAGATGGTCGCTTTCGACGCGCTCAAAACGACCATCTAAGGCCCCTCGGCGGAGGGGATGGCGGGGGGGACTGCGGGGGGCGGTTAGGGGGCCGGGACGGGGTGGGCGCGGCGGTTGCGGGCGCTGCGGACCAGCCAGAGGATGAGGGCCGCGAGCGTGAGCACGAGGCCGAGGAGGGGCGCCAGAGCCAGCACGCCGGCGAGGCGGGTGTCGCCGCCGACGGCGACCAGCACGGACGCCGCGATGCCGCCCACCAGGAGCACGAGCCCGACGATCGCGAGCACGCGCGTGAGCACCGAACGCCCGAGCGGCGGGTACTGCTCGCGCCGTTCCTTCGCGCCCTCGACCAGGTAGTAGAGCACGGGCAGCACCAGGAGCGTGAGCAGCGTGGACGAGACCAGCCCGCCGATCACGATGATCGCGAGCGGCTGCGAGATGAAGCCGCCGTGACCGGTGAGTCCGAGACCGAGCGGCAGCAGGGCGCCGATCGTGGCGAGGGCGGTCATGAGGATCGGCCGGAGCCTGCGCGAGGCGCCGTGCACGATCGCGTCACCGACGCGCAGACCCCTCACCCGGTACTGGTTGATGAGGTCTACCAACACGATCGCGTTCGTCACCACGATGCCCACCAGCATCAGCACGCCGATGATGGATGCCACGCCCAGCGGCACCCCGGAGATCACCTGCAGCGCGATCGCCCCGGTCGCCGCGAACGGGATCGACACGAGCAGCAGCAGCGGCTGCCGCAGGCTCTTGAACGTGGCCACCATCACCACGTACACGATCAGGATCGCCGCCAGCAGCGCGAGACCGAGCTGGCTGAACGCGTCGCTCTGCTGGGAGGTGACGCCGCCGAGGGTCACGGTGGCGCTCTTGGGGAGGCTCACCGAGTTGACGGCGGCCGAGACATCCGCCGATGCACTTCCGGTGTTGTCGGTGCCCGGCACCACGGTGATCGTGGCGCTGCGCAGGCCCTTGATGGTGGTGATGCTCGAGGGGCCGTTGACGGTGGCGACGGTCGCGACATCCGAGAGCGGCACCGGGCCCTTCAGCGTGGGGATCGAGAACGCCTTCAGCTCGTCGGTGGTGAGCGGCTTGGCCGGGTTGTCGACGTAGATCGAGAGGGTCTCCTCGTTGATCACGATGGTTCCGGTGGCGCTCGGGTTCATCGCCTGGGTGACGATGCCGCCGACCTGCTGCTCGGTGAGACCGTCGGCCGCCGCCTTGGCCCGGTCGATCTGCACGGCGATGTACGGCAGCGAGGCGGAGAGGTTGCTCGTCGCCTGCGAGACGCTGGCCAGCTTCTCCACCTTCGCGATGATCCGGTCGCTGGCCGTGTGCAGGTCGGCATCGCTTCCGGCGGTCACGTTCACCGCGATGTTGGATGACGCGAACCCGCCCTGCGCGGCCTGGATCGCGATCTTCCCCTCGCCCTTCACCTTCTTGAGCTCGGCGGTGATGCGGTTCTGCAGCTTCGCCTGGTCGGCGTTCGGATCGGTCGTGATCGAGTAGTTGGTGGCGCCGCCGCCGGAGAACGCGGCGCGGAGCGAGCTGCCGCCGGATCCGATGGTCATGAGCACCGTCTGCACGCCCTTCACGCCCTTCAGCGTGGACTGCACCGGCTTGGACGCCTCATACTGCGCGGCGAGGCTGGTGCCGAGGGGCAGCGTCTGCGTGACGGTCAGCGTGTTCGTGCCGCTGTTGCCGATGAAGTTGGTCTTCAGCCCGCCCGCCGCGAACCCGCTGCCGACCAGCACCAGCAGAGCCGCGATGAGCACGACGGCCGGGAAACGGAGGGTCCAGCGGATGACGGGCAGGTACACCCTCTGCAGCCGCGTCGGCGTGGCGAGTTCGTCGGCCTCCTCGGCGGTCTGCGCCACCGGTTCGCCCTCCGCGTGCTTGTGCACCACGCGCTTGCTGCCGAGGAACCAGTAGGCGAGCACCGGCACGATCGTGAGCGAGACGAACAGGGAGGAGAGGAGCGCGAGCGTGACCGTGAGCGCGAACGGGCGGAACAGCTCGCCCGTGATGTCGCCGACGAACGCGACCGGCAGGAACACGGCGACCGTGGTGATGGTGGATGCCGTGACCGCCACCGCCACCTCGCGCACCGCCGTTCTGATGGCGGTGAGCTTGTCTTCGCCCAGCCCGACGTGGCGCTTGATGTTCTCGATGACGACGATCGAGTCATCCACCACCCGGCCGATGGCGATGGTGAGAGCGGCGAGCGTGATGACGTTGAGCGTGTAGCCGGCGCCGAGCATTCCGATGAAGGTGAGGAACACGGAGATGGGGATCGACACGGCCGTCACCAGCGTGGAGCGCACCGAGAACAGGAAGATGAAGATCACGACCACGGCGAAGACGAGGCCGAGACCGCCCTCCTCGGCGAGGCTCGTGATCGACTGGGTGATCGAGGGCGCCTGATCCGAGACGACGGTGAACTTCGTGTTGCCGCCGAGCTGCTTCTCGAGCTTCGCGATGTCGTCGCGAACGGTGTGCGAGACGGTGACGGTGTTGCCCGCGGCGGTCTTCGTGATGTTGAGCGAGACGGCGGGTTTGCCGTCGACGGTGGAGTAGCCCGCGATCGGGTCATCCACCACCGCGACGGTGGCGACGTCGCCGATCGTCGGCGGCGTGGCGGCGGGCCTTCCGCCCAGCAGGGGGAGCGCCGAGAGGTCGGCGGTGGAGGTGAGCTTCGTGCCGGACTGCACGGTGAGCGTCTTCGAGTCCTCGGTGATCGAGCCGCTGGCCAGCAGCGTGCCGTTCGCCGCCAGGGCCGTCTTGATGGACTGGATGGTGAGGCCGCGTGCTGCGAGTTCTGCGGCATCCGGCGTGATCGTCACGCGCTGGGATGCGGCACCCAGCAGGCTCACGTCGCTCACGCCGTTGAGCTGCTTCAGGGCGGGAACGGTGAGCGAGGAGAGCTTGGACGCCAGCTCGTGCTTGTCCATGTCGCTGGTGACGGCGAGCTGGATGACCGGGAAGTCGCTGAGGCTGAAGGTGATCACCTGGGGCGTCACCCCGCTCGGCAGCGTGCTGGAGAGTCGGTCGAGCGCGAGCTGCACCTTCTGTTCCGAGGTGGCGATGTTGGTGCCGTACGTGAACGAGGCCGTGACGGTGGATGCCGACGTGCTCGACGTCGCCGTGGTGGAGTCGAGGTTCTCGATCCCCTGCAGCGCGCTCTCGATCGGGGTCGAGACGTCTTTGTTCACCACGTCGGGGGAGGCGCCGGGGTAGCTCGTGACGATGTAGACCGACGGCAGCGACAGGGAGGGGATGAGCTCCTGCTTGAACGACGCGAGGGCGACGCCGCCGAACACGGCCACCACGATCGTGATGAGCGCGATGAGTGCGCGGTTGCGCAGGCTGAAGACGGAGAGCAGATGCACTGTGGTTACTTCCTGGAGCGGGACGGGCGGAGCGCACGGCGTCGTGCCCTGCCGCCAAGTATCGCAGGGCGTGCCACGGGAGGGCATACTCCACTCGGAGTAAAGATCGTCGACTTCGCCAACTGTCGACTACAAACTCAGGCCCTGTATTCGGGCCGAAGGGCCGGTTCAGACCACTTCGGCGAGGAAGTCCTGATCGAGGAGCGGACCGCGGGCGAGCGAATCCCACGCCGACGAGAGGGCGGCCACCGCACGGTCGACCACGACCGGCGGGTAGCCGATCGGCAGGCGGAGAAACCGCTCGAAGGCGCCGTCGAGACCGAAGCGCGGGCCGGTCGCCAGCAGCAGCCCCTCATTGCGGGCGGCCAGGGTGAGCTGCGAGCTGATCGGCTGGCCGAGGTTGACCCAGGCCGTCAGGCCGCCGTCCACATGCGGTACATGCCAGTCGGGGAATGCAACGGCGAGCGCGGACTCGAGGTGCTCGCGGCCCGCCCGCAACTGCTCTCGCCGGGTGATCAGGATGTCGTCGAGGCTCTCGAGCAGCCTCAGCACGAGCAGCTGCTCGAGCACGGGGGTGCCGAGATCGCCGGCTGAGCGGGCACGGGCGAGCTTCTGGATGAGACGTCGGTCCGCCCTGATCCAGCCGATGCGCAGCCCGCCCCACATGGTCTTCCCCACCGAGCCGATGAGCACGGCCGGACCGTATGCCGCGATCGGGAGCGGCCGCTCCCGGCGATCGATCGCGAGCTCGGCCATCGTCTCGTCGGCGAGGATCGTGGTGCCCTGACGCCGGGCCAGGGCGACCGTGCGCTCGCGGAGCTCCACCGACATCGACCTGCCCGTGGGGTTCTGGAAGTCGGGCATGAGGTAGCCCATGGCCGGGCTGGAACGCTGAAGCGCCTGCTCGAGCGCAGGCTCGTCCCAGCCCTCGCCGGTGGTGACGCTCACCGGCACCAGCCGGGCGCCCGTGAGCTTCAGCGCCTCGTAGGCGTGCGGATAGCTCGGCGATTCCACGAGGGCCGTGTCGCCCCGCCCGAGCAGCGTTCGGGCGAGCAGCGCGATCGCGTACTGGGCTCCGATGGTGACCATGATCTGATCGGGGTCGGTGGGCAGGCCGCGGGCCGCGTAGCGATCGGCGATCGCCTGACGCAGCACGGGGAGCCCGATGGGGTCGAACCCGGAGTCGCCGAGGTAGGCGGGCAGCTCCTGCGCCGCCCACGCCGCCGCGTCGGGGATGAGCGAGCTGGCGGGCAGCGCCGCTTTGCTGAGGTCGAGGTATCCGGAATCCGGCACATCGATCGACACCGGCGCCCGCGCGGGCAGTCGCGCCACGCTGCCGGAGCCGCGGATGCTGTCGAGGTAGCCGGCATCCCGAAGCTGTGCGTAGGCGGCCGAGACGGTGGTGCGGCTCACGCCCAGTTGGGCGGCGAGGTCGCGCTCGGCCGGGATGCGCGTGCCCAGCGGGATTCGTCCGTCGAGCACGAGCAGGCGCACGCGCGCGGCGAGGGCTGCGTAGGCGGGGGTGGGGCCGGCGTCACGCCACCCGTCGACGAGGGAGGCCAGAATCCGTGCGGAGAGGGATGCCACGCAGTCCACTATAGGTGAATTGGCCTATTGTTCCAGAGCCAATTTAGCGATTGGCTATGCACCATGTCCCCGCAACTCGTATTGGCCCGCAGGATCGCCCAACTGCTCGTCGGCCTCTTCCTCTACGGCTACGCCATCGGGATGATGGTGCGCGCCGGCATCGGCGTCTCGCCGTGGGACGTTCTCTCCCAGGGCATCGCTCTGCACACCGGGATCGCGTTCGGGTGGGTGACCAACATCATCGGCGCGCTGGTGCTGCTGTTCTGGATCCCGCTGCGCCAGCGCCCGGGTATCGGCACCCTCCTCAACGTGCTGCTCGTCGGCACGAGCGCCCAGGTGGGGCTGTGGACGATCCCCGCCCAGCACGAGGTGTGGTCCCAGGCGCTGCTCTTCGCGGGCGGCCTCGCCCTGCTCGCCGTCGCGACCGGACTGTACATCGGTGCCGGGTTCGGCCCGGGCCCACGCGATGGGTTGATGACCGGCATCCACACCCGCTTCGGCTGGAAGATCTGGATGGTGCGCACCGCCATCGAGCTGACCGTGCTGGTGATCGGCTGGCTGCTCGGCGGCGACGTCGGAGTGGGCACGGTGGCGTTCGCCGTGCTCATCGGGCCGATGGTGAACGTGACGATGCCGCTTCTGCGCATCCCCGTGGCCGCGAAGCGCGCCGTGACCGAGGGCGCGGTGGCGGGATGATCGCCCTGCTCTCCCTCGCCTCCCTCGCCCTCTGGGCCGCGCTCGCCACGCTGCGCGCCATCGCCACCGACGACTACCGCCGCCTCCCCACCCGCCCCGAACCACTCCGCCACGCGCCACATGCCAAATGAAGGACCGGATGCGACGGATGGCGGTGAACTCGCCACATCCGCCCCATCCCGTCACATCGCGTCCTTCATTTGGCATGGGAGGCATCGGGCGGCGGCACTGAGCACGGTCAGCGCGCGCGGCGCCCGACGAGGAGCACAGCGGCGGCCCCGACCAGCGCGAACGCCGCGGTGCCCACGAACGCCCAGCTGAAACCCGCGGCGAGCGCGATCCTGGCGGATGCCCCGCTCGCGGCAACCGTGGCCGAATGCGTCGCGGCCACCGTGGCCAGCACGGCGAGGCCCAGCACGCCGCCCAGCTGCTGGCTGGTGTTCACGAGTCCGCTCGCCAGCCCGGCATCCGACCCGGTCGCGCCGCTCACGGCCAGCTGGGTTCCGCTGAGGAAGGCGCCGGCGAGGCCGACGCCGATCACGAGGGATGGGCCGAGCAGATCGGCCACGAAGCCGGCATCGCTGGGCGCCGCGGCGAGCCACAGCAGTCCGGCCGCCATCACCACGAGGCCGGCCGCGAGGGTGGCTCGCGCACCCGTTCGCGCGATGAGTCCCGGCAGCAGCCCGGCGACCACCACGAGGGTGCCGGCGAGCGGAAGTTGCGTGAGCCCGGCGGTGAGGGCGTCGTAACCGAGCACCTGCTGCATGAAGACGGAGAGCAGGAAGAAGAGGCCCGTCGTGGCGGCACCGGCGAAGAACATCGCGAGGTTACCCGCGCTCACGGCGCGGTCGCGGAAGATCCCGAACCGTACCAGCGGCGTCGCCGAGCGGCGTTCGATGAGCACGAAGGCCGCGATCAGCGCCAGGCCGCCGACGGCGAGACCGATCGCAGTCGGTCCGCCGAAACCGGGGGCAGAGGCCTGGGTGAGGGCGGCGACGAGTGCGCCGAGGCCGAGCGTCACGGTGGCGGCACCCGCGACATCCAGTCGCTCGTGCTCGCCCCGCGGGTCGGCGGTGAGCAGCATCGGGAGCACCACCAGCACGACGATGCCGACCGGCACGTTGACGAAGAAGACGGAGCGCCACCCGAGCCCCGCCGTGAGCACGCCGCCGAGCAGCACGCCCGCGACCCCGCCGATCCCCGCCACGGCGCCCCACACGCCGAGCGCCCGGGTGCGGGCCGCCGGCTCCATGAACAGCTGCGTGACGATCGCGAGCGACGCCGGCGCGAGCAGCGCGGCCGAGGTGCCCTGAAGGGCGCGCGCGGCGAACAGCATGCTGCCGGAGGTCGCCAGCCCGGCCAGGGCGGAGGCGAGGATGAACCCGGTCACGCCGATGAGGAAGACGCGCCGATGCCCGAATCGGTCCGCGAGTTTGCCGCCGAGCAGCAGCAGCCCCCCGAACGGAAGGATGTATGCGGTGATCGCCCAGCTGAGTGCCGCCGTATCGAGCCCGAGCTCCCGACCCACGGAGGGCAGCGCGATGTTGACGATCGACGCATCGAGGATGACGAGGAACTGTGCGAGGGCGAGCACCCCCAGGGCGAGCCAGCGGCGCGTGCTGCGCGGCGCCTCCAGGGCGGTGATGGGCGAGGTGGTCATGGTGTCTCCTTGTCTGGTGAGTGATTGGTCAATCACTCTTCGATCGAACGAAATGCCCGCGGATGCGGGCGGTGTCAGTGCCTGATGCCGTCGGTGAGCAGCGCGGCCCAGCCGGCGGTCGAGTCCTCGAGCCCCGCCGTGACGATGAGGTGGCAGAGCTGCCCGTACGCCATGAAGCGCTGCACCTCGGCATCCTCGGCGCCGGACCGGCTCTTCGCGAACGTCGTGACCTTCTCGATGCCGCGCCGCAGCGCCTGCCCGATCTCCGGCTGCGCCGCCGCGGACTGGGCATGCACCTGCAGCATCAGCAGGTCGCGCTCGCGGATCAGATCGGCATAGGCGCCGCCCATCGCGTGCAGGATGCCGGGGCCGCTCTGGTCCGTGGACTCGGCCGCCCCGCGATCCAGCGCCTCGATCACCCGCGCGAAGCACGCGTCGAGGGCGGCGACGAAGAGCGTCTCCTTGCCCGGGAAGAGCTTGAAGACGTAGGCCGGCGAGATGCGCGCATGCTCGGCCACGGCCGCGATGGGGGTGCCGAGGTATCCGGACCGTGCGAACACGGCGATCGCGCTCGCCACGACGGTGTCGCGGCGTGCGTCGGCGGTGGAGAGGATGCTCGGCATGTGAGTGACTGTACACTCACTCCTCTTCTTCCGCAACGCACGCCGCTCCCCGGCCGGGCGTCAGAGGTGCTCGTCTGCCCAGGCGAGCATCGCGTCGCGCACGAAGGCCGCGCCGACGGGGCCGCCGTAGGCCCGCGCGAAGCGTTCGTCGGCGACGTACATCTCGGCGAGCCCGGTGAAGTAGGCCTTCGACATTGCGGGCGTGCCGGGAACGTGCGCGAGCCAGTCGTGCTGTCTGCGCGCCAGCTCCTGCGCCTCCGCGGAGCTCGGGTCGGTGCCGATCGCCGCGATCCAGTCGGATACGAGCTGCTTCTGCCGCGCCATCCATTCCGCCTTCTCGGCGTCGCTCCTGCTCCGCCACCAGGCGTCCGAGTCGGCGTAGGCCTTCTCTCCCCAGCGCTCGACCACCTCGTCGCGATATCGCGTGTGGTCGAAGCCGTCCAGTGCTTCTTCTGCCATGAGTTTCTCACCCCCTCTCACCCTGTCGATGGTGGTCTCGACCGCGCGGATCTGCCGCTCGAGCCGCTGCCGCTCCTCGCGGAGCCAGCGCAGGTGCCCGACCAGCGCCTCCGCGTCGTCGCGCTGCCCGTCGAGCACGTCGCGGATCGCGGGGAGCCCGAGTCCCAGGTCGCGCAGCATCAGGATGCGCTGCAACCGGGTCAGTCCCCCCTGGTCGTAATAGCGGTAACCGTTCTCGGCGACCCGGCTGGGCGCGAGCAGCCCCACGTCGCCGTAGTGCCGCAGTGCCCTGGATGTCGTGCCCGCCAGCCGCGCGAGCTGCTGGATCGACCATTCGCTCTCGTTCATGTCCTCGACGCTAGAGGTTGACGTTGCGTCAAGGTCAAGAAAAGAGTTGCGCGGAGCGCAAGTCGAGATATATCGTGACTTTACGCAAACGCGATATATCTCGAAGGGAACGGCAGATGACGCAGGAGAAGTGGCTCGTGGACGGGCCGAAGGTGATCGACGTGGAGTTGGTCCGCAGGCTCAAGGTGAGCCTCATCGCCGGCCAGGTCAACATCGTGGGACACGACGAGCCGGGGGCGCGGGTGGAGATCCACTCGGTGCACGGCAAGGCGCTGCGGGTGAGCATCGACGGCGACACGCTCGAGGTCGACCACCCCCAGATCGGCTGGGACAACTGGGTCGAGGTGTTCCGCTCGTTCACCGGCAAGGCGAGCGCAGACGTGAGCATCATGGTCCCCCGCGACGTCGCGCTCAAGTTCGGTGTGGTCTCCGCGAGCGCGCTGATCAGCGGACTGACCGAGGATGCCACCATCAGCACGGTCAGCGGCGACCTGGTGATCGACGACATCCACGGCGATCTGCAGCTGAACGCGGTGAGCGGCGAGATCGCCGTGCGCGGCCACTACGGCAACATCACCGCGAAGACGGTGAGCGGGGAGGTCACCGCGTCGGGCGACATCATGAAGTTCGCCTGCGACGGCGTCTCGGGGAACGTCTTCCTCGACATCAAGGGCTCGCCCGACACCGCGCGCGTGAACACGGTGAGCGGCGACGTGACGGTGCGGCTGGAGCCGGGCATCCCCGCCCAGTACAAGATCTCCACGGTCAGCGGTCGTCTGCAGCTCGACCAGTCCGAGATCACCGGCGTGCGCGGCACCTACACAGGCAAGTACGGCGAGCTCGACAAGTACTGGCTCGAGTTCAAGGCGAACACCGTCAGCGGCAACGTCTCGGTGCTCCACGCGGTGAACGCATGACGCCGGTCTTCGCGCACGGGCACCTGAGGCTGTACCTGCTCAGCATCCTCGCCGAGCAGCCCATGCACGGCTACGAGCTCATCCAGGCGCTCGGCAACCGGTTCGGCGGCACCTATGTGCCGAGCGCGGGCACCATCTATCCCCGCCTCGCCAAGCTCGAGGAGGAGGGGCTGGTCACCAAGGAGGCCGACGGCCGCAAGACGGTCTACGCCATCACGGATGCCGGTCGGGCCGAGCTCGAGGCGCGGAAGGGCGAACTCGACGACATCGAGAACGACGTCACCGACTCGGTGCGGCGCCTGGCCGACGAGGTGCGGGCATCCGTCAACGACGCCATGAAGACGCTGCGCGCCGACCTCGCCTCGGCGGCCAGGGAGGCCAGGGCGGATGCCCGCGCCACGGGCCAGAGCGCCAAGGCCGAGCCGCGCTACTCCAGCGTGGGCACGCAGCTGCGCGAGGTCGACATCGCGCTCAACGAGTTCCGCCACCAGGTGCGCACCGATCTGCGCACGATGGCGGCGGGGAGCGACCTGCCGGACGGAGTGCTGGCCCTGCTCAGGACGCAGCTCGAGGCCGTCCGCGCGAGCCTGCGGGATTACCGCGGCTGAGCGGCGGGCACACAGCGCGTTCCCCGCAATCTTCGAGGTTTCTGGAAGCCTGTGGATGGATTGGGGGGACCGCGTGGCGCAGGTGTATTCTCGCTCCTCGTGACTAACGAAGTTCGGTCGCCCAAACGGTGGCTGATCGGCGATCCGCTGCCCTCGGAGAAACTCGAGGGCCAGCTCCTCCCGAAACACCTAGCGCTGCCGATTTTCGCCAGCGACGCACTCAGCTCCGTGGCCTACGCGCCACAGGAGCTCCTTCTCATCCTCACTCTCGGCGGGCTCGCGTTCCTGAGCTTCGCCCCGTGGGTCGCGGCAGCCGTGGTGCTGCTGCTCATCGTGGTCGTCGCCTCCTACCGTCAGCTCATCAAGGCCTACCCCTCCGGCGGTGGCGACTACGAGGTCGCCCATCGCAACCTGGGCGAGAAGGCCGGCCTCGTGGTCGCATCCGCCCTGCTCGTCGACTACATCCTCACCGTCACCGTCTCGGTGGCCTCGGGCGTCGACAACATCATCTCCGCGTTCCCGCAGCTGAACGGGTTCCGCGTCGAGATCGCGGTGGGCTTCGTCATCCTGCTCGCCGCCATCAACCTGCGCGGCGTGGCGGAATCGAGCAAGGCGTTCGCCCTCCCCACCTACCTCTTCATCGGCAGCGTGCTGGTGATGATCGTCACGGGTCTCGTGCGCACGGCGCTCGGAGACGCGCCCCTGGCCGCATCCTCGTCGTACGTGATCAAGAACCCCGAGAGCCTTACCGGCATCGCCTTCATCCTGCTGCTGCTGCGCGCCTTCGCCAGTGGATGCAGCGCCCTCACCGGCGTCGAGGCCGTGGCGAACGGCGTGCAGGCGTTCCGCCGGCCCAAGATCAAGAACGCTCAGAAGACCCTCGTGCTCATGGGGTCGATCGCCATCGTGCTCTTCATCGGCATCATGGCCATCGCGCTGATCAGCCGGGTGCACTATGCCGAGACCGCGTGCGACCTGCAGGGCTTCAAGAACTGCACGACGGCTCCGCAGACCAGCGTGATCTCGCAGATCGCGGCCGCCACGTTCCCGGGCGCCGGCTACTTCATGTTCTACATCATCCAGGGCGCCACGGCCCTGGTGCTGCTGCTCGCCGCCAACACGGCGTTCAACGGGTTCCCGCTCCTCGGGTCGGTGCTCGCCCGCGACTCCTACGCGCCGAAATCGCTGCAGACGCGCGGCGACCGGCTCGTGTACTCGAACGGCGTGCTGGTGCTGAGCGGGTTCGCCATCCTGCTGCTCATCGTCTACCGGGCCAACCTCACCCAGCTCATCCAGCTCTACATCATCGGCGTCTTCGTCTCGTTCACGCTCGGCCAGACCGGCATGGTGGTGCACTGGACCAAGATGCTGCGCGAGGGGTGCGCCAACCGCGGGCAGGTGTACCGCTCACGGGCGGTCAACATGACCGGGGCGATCTTCACGGGCGTGGTGCTGATCGTCGTGACGATCACCAAGTTCACGCACGGCGCGTGGCTGGTGTTCGCCATCATGCCCGTGCTGTTCTTCCTGATGCTGCGCATCAACCGGTACTACGGTCAGGTCGCCCGCGGCATCGAGGTCGACCCGACCACCACCTTCGGGGCGAGCGGCGACCACGCCCTCGTGCTCGTCGGCAAGATGCAGAAGCCCACGCTGAAGGCGCTGGACTACGCGATCGCGGCGCGACACGAGAGCATCGAGGCCATCCACGTCAACATCGACGACGAGGCCTCCGAGACGCTGTCGGAGCAGTGGGATGCCATGAACATCAAGGTGCCCCTGCGCATCGTGCCGTCCCCCTACCGCGACATCTCGATGCCGCTCATCAAATACATCAAGGCGCGGCGTGCGGAGCACGGCTCCGAGGTCATCACGGTCTACACGCCTCAGTACATCGTGGGCCACTGGTGGGAGAACCTGCTGCACAACCACAAGGCCCGGCGCATCCGGCAGAAGCTCATGCTCTGCCACGGTGTCACCATCGCCCTCGTGCCGTGGCTGCTCGACTCGTCGAAGCAGCTTTACACGCGGCAGTACCGGCCGCTCCCCGGCGACATCCGTCGCGGCGAGCCCCGCCGGCCGGTCATGCGCAAGCCTCTGCCGCCCGCGGCCCCGGCGCGCCGGGTGCCCGCCGGGCCGGAGGGCTCGAGCGAGAGCCAGATCGACATAGCCGCACGGGCCGAGGCGGCCAAGTCGCAGACGAAGACGACCACGAAGACCAAACCCACGGTGAAGTCTGCGCCCGCCGCGGTGGCCAGGACCACGAAGGCCGCCGGCGCCGGCAGCGGCGCGAAGACCGCCGCGAAGGGCACCACCTCCCGCTCGAACGCGGCCGCGGGGCCCGGGCAGGCATCGCCGAAGAAGCCGTCGGGCGACAAGTAGCCGTGGCTGCGGCTCGGGCTGGGTGGCGAGAGCTCCTCGCCGTCGTCGTCGGCGGCGCGCTCGGCACCGGCCTCCGCTTCGGCCTCGACACCGTCGTGCCGCACACCGACACGACCTTCCCGATCAGCACCCTGCTGGCCAATGTCGTCGGGGCCTTCGTGCTCGCCCTTCTGGTGTCGCGGGTGTGGGTGCGACCCGCTACCCCGCCGTGGCTGAAGGCCGGGGCGGGGGCGGGCCTCCTCGGCTCCTTCACCACGTTCTCCGCGCTCATCGTCTCGCTGGTGGCGCAGGCCTCCCACGGCGAGTGGATGCTCGCCGTCGCCTACCTCGCAGCCAGCATCCTGCTCGGCTTCGCCGCCGCATCCGCCGGACTCGCCCTCGGCGCTCGGTCCGCGCGCGCCACCATCGACGAGGTGGACGAGTGACCGCCGCGCTCGTCGCCGCGGTGCTCGGCGCCGGGGTGGTCGGCGCCCTCGCTCGCTACGGCGTCTCCCTCGCCTTCGCGGGCCGCACGCGGTTCCTGTGGGCGGTGCTCCTGGTGAACGCCGTTGGCGCCGGCGTCGGGGGCGTGGTGCTCGGGCTCGCGGAGCGGGGCGCGGTGTCATCCGATCTGCGTCTCGTGCTGCTGACCGGGTTCACCGGCGGCCTCACCACGTTCAGCACGTGGTCGGTGGAGACCATGCAGCTCGCGCTCGGCGGCCGCTGGGGTCGTGCCGTGGTGAACGTGGCGGTGAACCTCGCGCTCGGTCTCGCGATCGCCGCAGTCGGCTACCTCATCGCCCGCTGACCCCCACGCGAGTGGTCACTTCTGGCTCCTCCCGGCCTGACGAAGCGCCAATAGTGACCACTCAAGCCCGCGGGCTACCTCCTCGCGCGCAGGAGTGGCGAAAGGGGGGAGGGCTAGAGGTCGGCGAGGGCGCCGCGCTCGCGCAGCACGAGCCGCGGGGTGACCAGGCGGTGGCGGGGCCCCACGGGCTCGAGCACGTCGCTGCCGGTCGGCCCGAGCAGCAACTCGAGCACACCGGCCGCCACCTCGTCGAGGGGCTGTTCCACGCTGGAGAGGCCGACGGCCTCGGCCACGGGCGTGTTGTCGTAGCCGATCACGGGGGTGCCGGGCGGCAGGGCCAGCAGCGCCCCCAGCGCGAGGGAGTCGCTGGCGGCGGCCACGGCATCCACCGAACGCGTGGCGAGCAGCGTGCGCATGGCGTCGCGACCCTGGGTGACACCGTCCACGGTGCGGATGTCGAGGCCGCGGGCATCCGCGCCGGCCTCCCGCATCGCGGTCTGCCAGCCGTGTCTGCGGTCGTCGCCCGTGCCGGAGTGGCCGGGCCAGCCGAGGTAGGCCACCTCCCGTGCCCCGGCCGAGAGGAGGTGCGCGGTGGCGGCGTGCACGCCGCTGAAGCCGTCGACGTCGACCCACAGGTGCTGCGGGTCGTTCATGTCGTCGATCCCCCACGGCCTGCCGAAGGTGACGAAGGGCACCTCGTTGGCGATGAGCCACTCCGTGCGCGGGTCGCCGTAGAAGGTCGAGGTGAGCACGAACGCGTCCACGTCGGCGCCGTCGCGCAGCTTGCCGATCTGGCGGATCTCGTCTTCGGCGTCGGTCGCGGTGAACAGCATGACGCGCAGCCCGCGCCGGTCGGCCTGCTCGGTGAGCGCGTGCAGGAAACGGTCGAGCACAGAACCCGAGATCCCGTTCGTCATGGGGTCGAGACGCACGCCGAGTGTGGAGCTCTTGCGCGTGCGGAGCCGCCGGGCCGAGGCGTGCGGGCGGTAGCCGAGCTGCGCGATCGCCGCCTCGACCTTCTCCCGGGTCGCCGGTCGCACCAGTTCGGGCGAGTTGAGCACGTTCGACACGGTCTGGCGGGAGACGCCGGCGACGCGGCCGACATCCAGCACGGTGGGTAGCTGCGACATCCTCACCCTTCCTGGATCGATCACGTCTTGACGAAACGTTACCCCGCCGGGCCCGGCACGCGTCACGGCGGGAGGTCCCGCCATCGTGGTCGGGCGGGTGACTTGACGTGGCGGCGGAGTGCGCCTAGCGTTCATACCGGAGTTTGATCGATCAAATCACGGGCAGCGTTGCGTGGATTTGAACGATCAAAGGAGACGAAGAAGACCCCTGCAGTGCCCATAGGGCACACTCATCCAAGGAGAAACACATGCAAAGACGCACATCGCGCTGGCTCGTCGCCGGCGCTCTCGCCGCAGCGGGCGCACTGGCGCTCACCGCCTGCGGGTCGGGATTCAGCAGCGGATCGAGCAGCGATTCGGGCAAGCTCACCTCGTCGAACAAGGCGCTCACGGTGCTCATCGGATCGAGCGGAGACGCGGAGACGGCAGCGGTCAAGAGCGCGGTGGCCGACTGGTCGAAGAGCTCCGGCACCAAGGCCAGCGTGCTCCCCGCCAGCAACCTCTCGCAGCAGCTCGCCCAGGGCTTCTCCTCCGGCAAGCCCGCCGACGTCTTCTACCTGTCGACGGATGCCCTGGCCGGGTTCGCATCCAACGGCTCGCTTCTCGCCTATGGCGACCAGCTGAAGAACAAGGACGACTTCTACCCGAGCCTCGTCACGTCGTTCACCTACGACAACAAGTTCTACTGCGCCCCTAAGGACTTCTCCACGCTCCAGCTGGAGATCAACACCGACATGTGGAAGGCCGCAGGGCTCACCGACTCCGACATCCCGAAGACGTGGGACCAGCTCGAGTCCGTCGCCAAGAAGCTCACCGTCGACGGCCACGTCGGCCTCGGCATCGGCGGTGAGTACGCCCGCGTCGGCGCCTTCATGACGCAGGCCGGCGGCAACCTCATGAACGACGACAGCACCAAGGCCACCGCCGACAGCGACGCCAATGTCACCGCGCTCGACTTCGTCAAGAAGATGGAGAACGAGGGCACCCTCAAGTTCGCCAAGGACCTGGGCGCAGGATGGGGCGGAGAGGCGTTCGGCAAGGGCCTCGCCGCGATGACCATCGAGGGCAACTGGATCGTCGGCGGAATGAACGCCGACTACCCGAACGTGAAGTACACGGTCGTGCCGCTGCCGAAGGGCCCCGCGGGCGCCGGAACCCTGCAGTTCACCAACTGCTGGGGCATCGCCGCCAAGAGCCCGAACCAGGCCGCCGCGCTGAAGCTCGTCGAGCAGCTCACGAGCTCGAAGGACCAGCTCGCGTTCTCGAAGGCCTTCGGCCCGATGCCCTCGATCCAGTCCGCCGCGAGCGCGTGGAAGAAGGCCAACCCCACTCTGGTGCCGTTCCTGGATGCCGCGAGCTACGCCAAGGGCGTGCCCACGGCCAAGGGCGCTGCCGACGTGGTGACCGACTTCAACTCGAAGATCGAGTCCCTGGCGACGAGCGATCCGAAGGCGATCCTCGACGCGACGCAGAAGAACCTCGAAGCGCTGCTGAAGTAACGCGATGACGACCATCTCGAGGCGGCCGGCGCTCTCGCCGCGCCGCCGGGCATCCGGAATCCGCCGGGGCGAGGCCGCCTCGGGGTGGTTGTTCACCGCACCCATGCTCATCCTGCTGGGACTCTTCTTGGTGATCCCCGTGCTCATGGCGCTGTGGGTGAGCTTCTCGGACTGGAACGGCAACGGCAGTCCGTTCTCGTCCAACGTCGGTTTCGTCGGCGTGAAGAACTACTCCGCGCTGCTCACCGGCGGCGGGCTCGCCGAGCAGGACTTCGGCACCTCGCTCAAGAACAACGCCTGGTACGTGGTGCTGGTGGTGCCGCTGCAGACCGCGCTCTCACTGTTCCTGGCCGTGATGGTCAACCGGCAGATCCTCAAGGGGCGCGGCTTCTTCCGCACCGCCTTCTATTTCCCGTCGGTCACCAGCTCGGTGGCGATCACCGTGCTCTGGCTGTTCCTCTTCAACTCGACCGGCGCGGTGAACAAGCTGCTCTCCTTCGTCGGGGTGAAGGGCCCGAACTGGTTCAACGACCCCGCCGGAATCTTCCACTTCGGCGCCTCGTCCGGACCGGCCTTCCTGGAGAACAACACGGCGCTCGGCATCCCGCTCTGGGACTGGGTCGGCGGCCCGTCGGTGGCGATGTCGGCTTTCGTGCTCCTCGCCATCTTCACCACGAGCGGCACCTTCATGCTGCTGTTCGTCGCTGCCCTGCAGAACCTGAGCCCGGAGGTCTACGAGGCCGCCGAGATGGATGGCGCGAGCGGCTGGCAGCGCTTCTGGCGGGTCACCCTGCCGCAGCTGCGTCCCACGCTCTTCACGGTACTCACCCTCGGGCTCATCGGCTGCTGGCAGGTCTTCGACCAGATCTACACCGGCACTCAGGGCGGCCCCGGCAAGACCACCCTGACCCCCGCCTACCTGTCGTACACCGCCGCGTTCCAGAATCAGGAGTGGGGGCAGGGCGCGGCGATCGCGTTCATCCTCTTCGCCATCATCGTGTTCTTCACCCTGTTCCAGCGCTGGGTGCTCGCCGAGCGCAAGGTCTCCAAGCGCAGGATGCGGCTCTACCAGGTGCCGGCGCCGACCGGCTCGGGCACTCAGCCCGCCACGGCCATCGCGGCCACCGAGAGCATCAAGCAGGAGGACGGCGAATGACCACCCAGACCGTGCGCACACTTCACCGTCGGGAACGACCGACCACCCGCGCGATTCTCGCTCGTTCGGCGCTGTATGCGGTGCTGATCGTGATCGCGATCGTCTACATCTTCCCGTTCCTCATCAACATCGCGACCTCGTTCAAGACCGAGCCGGAGGCGGCATCCAACCCGCTCGCCCTGATCCCGCAGACGATCACCACGGCCGCCTACGCCAAGCTCTTCCTCAACTCGGACTTCCCGATCTGGTTCGGCAACTCAGCGCTGGTGACGATCGTCGTGACGCTCGGTCGCGTGTTCTTCGACTCGCTCGCCGGGTACGCCCTCGCGCGCCTGCACTTCCGGGGCCGGAACGTCATCTTCGCCGGCCTGATCGCCGTCATGTCGGTGCCCGCGGTCGTGCTGCTCATCCCCAAGTTCCTGGTGATCAACCAGCTCGGCATCTACGACTCCTACGCGGGCATGATCATCCCGCTGCTCACCGACGCTGCCGGCATCTTCATCATGAAGGGCTTCTTCGAGTCGATCCCGGTGAGCGTGGAGGAGCAGGCGCGCATCGACGGCGCCGGCACCTTCCGCACGTTCTGGTCGGTGGTGCTGCCGATGGCTCGGCCCGCGCTCATCACCATCGTCATCCTCTCGTTCCAGGGATCGTGGAACGAGCTCTCGCACTTCATCATCTCCACCCAGTCGCCGAGCCTCACCACGCTCACCAAGGGCGTCGCGTCGCTCGCCTCCGGGCAGCTGAGTCAGGGCACGCAGTACCCGCTCAAGCTCGCGGCCGCGGCGATCATGACCATCCCGGTGGCGATCGTGTTCTTCATCTTCCAGAAACGCATCATGAACACCAGCGAGGGAGCCGAGAAGGGATGACCGCAGCAGCCCCGACGATCCTCGCGACGTGCGGCGGGCTGGATGCGGGCACCTGGACGGATGCCGTCTACGGGCCCCTCCTGCGCCACGCGATCGCGCTCGCCAGAGTGAGCGGACGCCGCCCGCGCGTCACCCACCTCAACACCGCGGGCGGCGATCAGCGCGCGGTCGAAGGCCAGGAACTGGAGGCCGCCCGGCTCGCCGGAGTGGATGCCGCGCACCTGCGTCTCTTCCCCCGGCTCAACGTGCCCGACCCCCGCGCACTCCTGCTCGGATCCGATGTGATCTGGGTGAGCGGCGGCAGTCTCGTCAATCTGCTCGCGGTGTGGCGGGCCCACGGGCTCCCCGACCTGCTGCGGGAGGCCTGGAACAGGGGCGTCGTCATCGCCGGCGGCTCCGCGGGTGCGCTCTGCTGGCACAGCGGGGGCACGACCGCGTCGTTCGGCCCCGAGGTGACTGCCGTCGCCGACGGCCTCGGCCTCGTTCCGGGATCCCTGGCCGTGCACTGGGACTCCGACCCGGAACGGCGGCCGGCCCACCTGCGCGCGGTGCGGGAGGGCAGGCTCGGGCCGGGCTTCGCGCTGGAGGAGGGCACCGGCATCCGCTATTCCGGCACCGAACCGGCCGAAGCCGTGACTCAGCGACCCGACGGCCGCGTCTGGCGCATCGCTGCCGACGGGGCAGAGACCGAACTCGAGGCGAGGCTGCTCGCCGCATGACACTGGATCAGGAACTCCGCACCATGACACTCCAACCCCTGCTGCACGACCAGACCGTGGTGCTCCGCGCGCCCACCCAGGCCTGGTCGGCCCGCACCGGCGACGTCGGCGACGGGCCGATCGACGGCATCTACCACTCGGATGTTCGTGTCGTCTCCCATGCGCGTCTCACCATCGGCGGGCGGCCGGGCGAGCATCTCGCCACGGTTCCGGAGGGCGCGGACACGGTCGCCTTCGTGGCGCTGCAGCGTCACCTCGACGACGCTGTGCCCGACCCGCGGGTGCGCTCGACGCGCACGCGGTCGGTGAGCGCCTCGGGCGCGGTCGAGACCGTGCGGCTGGAGTCGGCGCTCGACACCGTGATCGCGACATCCGTCGTCGTGCGCATCGGCAGCGACCTCGCCCCCATGGACCTCGTCAAGGCGGGCATGCGCGGCGACGCCGTTCCGATCG
Organism: uncultured Lacisediminihabitans sp.; assembly: GCA_966212465.1. Lineage (GTDB taxonomy): Bacteria > Actinomycetota > Actinomycetes > Actinomycetales > Microbacteriaceae > Lacisediminihabitans. The sequence goes on along the minus strand of CBIHRK010000005.1, from coordinate 28,017 downwards.
CGATCGACGGGGTACGGGCGACGTGGGCGAGCGACACCGTGCGCGTGGTGCTGGAGGCACCCGCCGCAGCCGTCACGGCGGTCGACGGCGGCATCGAGCTGAGCTGGGAGATCGCCGTGCCGGCGAAGGGTTCGGTGATGGTCGCCTGGAGCGTCGTCGCCGAGGACTCTCGCGCCGTGGTTCGCGGCAGCGATGCCGCGGTGCCGTGGAGCATCCCGGCGCTCAGCGTGGGCGACGAGCGGCTGGAGCGCTGGGTGGCCCGCGCGCTGGACGACCTCGACGGGCTGCGGATGACCTCGGTCGCCGACCCGGATTCCGTCTTCCTGGCGGCCGGGGCGCCCTGGTTCTTCACCCTGTTCGGGCGGGACTCTCTGTGGGCCGCCCGCTTCATGCTGCCGCTCGGCACCGATCTGGCGGCGGGGACGCTGCGCGCGCTCGCCCGGCTGCAGGGTCGCGCGTCGGTGGCGGAGACCGCCGAGCAGCCCGGCAAGATCATGCACGAGCTCCGGCGAGCACATCTCGAGATCCCCGGCGAGGGCATCTCGCTGCCTCCGCTCTACTACGGCACGGTCGACGCGACCCCGCTCTGGATCTGCCTGCTCCACGACGCGTGGCGCTGGGGCATGCCCGAGGAGGAGGTCCGCGCGCTGCTGCCCAACCTCGTCGCCGCGCTCGAGTGGATGCGCGACTACGGCGACAGCGACGGTGACGGGCTGCTGGAGTATCGCGACACCACCGGGCACGGGCTCTCCAATCAGGGCTGGAAGGATTCCGGCGACTCGGTGCAGTGGCGCGACGGAACCCTCGCCGAGGGGCCGATCGCGCTCTGCGAGGTGCAGGCCTACGCCTACGAAGCGGCCATGCACGGGGCGGACCTGCTGGAGCGCTTCGGCGCGGAGACGGACGGATGGCAGGCGGCCGACTGGCGCGGCTGGGCCGCCCGTCTGCGGGCGCGCTTCCACGAGACGTTCTGGGTGGCGTCGCCCGAGGGGGCGTACCCGGCGATCGCCCTCGACGCGCACAAGCGGCCGGTCGACACGGTGACGAGCAACCTCGGCCACCTGCTCGGCACGGGTCTGCTCGATCACCGTCAGGCCTCGCTCGTCGCGCGCCGCCTGCACTCCCCCGAGCTCGACTCCGGGTACGGGCTGCGCACCATGTCGACCGACTCGGCCGGCTACTGGCCGCTGAGCTATCACGGCGGCTCGGTCTGGACCCACGACACCGCGATCGCGATAGCCGGGCTCGCCGCCGACGGCTTCCGGGAGGAGGCCGACTCGCTCGCCCGAGGGCTGCTGGCCGCGGCATCCGGATTCGACTACCGGATGCCGGAACTGCACTCCGGCGACCCGGCCACCAGCACCTCGACCCCCATCCCCTACCCGGCGGCGTGCCGCCCGCAGGCCTGGTCGGCGGCGGCCGCGGTCTCGGTGCTGGCGAGCACGCTGGGGCTCCGGGCGGGCGACGGCGAACTCGCGGTCGCCCCCTCGACGGCCGCGGGGGCGATCACGGTCGCGGGGCTTCGGTTCGGCGGGGCGGATGTCACGATCACGACCAACGCCGAGGGCGAGGTCACCGCGGCATCCGGCCCTCTCGCCGTAGGCTAGCCGCCGCCCGCGCTCGCTCCACCCTGCGCCCCCCTGCGCCTCCCTCCGCCTCCCACCTGCCAAATGAAGGCAGGCGCGGCGATGCTCCGCGCGATCACGCGCAGTCGACCGCGCCGGACACCGCCAATGCCTTCATTTGGCATGTGGGAACGGGCGGGCCGCGGTCAGTCGAGGTTCGAGAGCAGCGCCACCACCTGGCGCGCGATGGTGCGGCCCGCGCGGTTGGCTCCGATGGTGGACGCCTGGGGGCCGTAGCCGGCGAAGAAGATGCGCGCGTCCTTCCACGACGCCCCCGCGCCGACGGTCACGCCGCCCTCCTTCTCGCGGAGCTTGAGGGGTGCGAGGTGGCGGAGCTCGGGTCGGAAGCCGGTGGCCCAGACGATCGCGTCGGCGGGCTGGAAGCTCCCGTCCGGGAACCGCACCCCGTCCGGCTCGATGGCCGAGAACATGGGCCGGGCCACCAGCAGGCCGCGATCGATGCCGGCCTGGATGCGGCGGGTGCGCGGAACCCCGGTGCCGCTCACGATGCTCGGCAGCGCCCGACCGGCGCGCGCCGCATCATCCTGCTTCGCCACGGCCCCCACCGCCGCCTCGACGTTGAACTCGCCGTCGGCGAAGTCGATCGGGCGGCGGCTCACCCAGGTGATCTCGGAGGCGTGCGACTCCAGCTCGAGCAGGAACCCGACCGCCGACGTCCCCCCGCCCACGACGATCACGCTCTGGCCGTCGAAATCGGCCGCGGAGACGTAGTCCGTGGTGTGTATATGCCGGCCGCGGAATTCGTTCAGCCCGGGATACCAGGGGATGAAGGGTGACCCCCAGGTGCCCGTGGCGTTCACGACCACCTCGGTGCCCAGCTCCCGGCGCTCCCCCTCCAGCTCCACGTCGACGATCAGCTCGGTGCCGCGGTTGAACACGCGGCGCACATCTGCCGGGCGCACCACGTCGAGTCCGTAGTGCTCCTCGTAGCGTGCGTAGTAGTCGGCGACGACATCCTTCGCCGGGGACTGGCGGTCGGCGGACTCGAAGCTGAGGCCCAGCTCGTCCATTCCGGGGAGGTCGTTGATGCGATGGGCAGACCCGATCCGCAGCGCCTCCCAGCGGAACTGCCAGGCCCCGCCTGTGCCCGGTCCGCGGTCGAGCACGACGAAGTCGTTGCCCGGTTCGAGGCCCAGGCGCTTGAGATAGAACGAGACCGAGAGTCCCGCCTGCCCGGCGCCGATGACCACGACCGAGGTTCGCGAGGGAACGGTCGTCACGCGTTAACGTTAGCCGTTGTTACCTCACCGTGACCGGCACAGTCTGGGCCCACCCCCTCATGCTAAAGTTGGGCTTTAGTTTTTCCAGATCCGTTGGTAATTCCCGGGCACATCTGCAGATCGGCATCAGTGCCGGCCCGGGCGGGAATCGTGAGGGGGTCAAGCCATGGGGCGCGGCCGTCAAAAAGCAAAGCACACCAAGGTGGCGCGCGAGCTGAAGTACTTCAGCCCGGACACGAACTACAACGCGCTCGAGCGCGAGCTGACCCACCCCGGCGGCCCCATCGACCCCAAGCTGGAAGAAGACCTGGAGAAGTGGCCCGAGTTCAGCTCGGTGGCCGACAGGTACAACGCCGAGTACGACGATGACGAGTCGGACGAGGGCGAGTTCGAGCCCGGGCAGAACCGCACGGCCTAGGCCCGGTAGCCGCCCACCAGCCTGACGGCTCCGCCGTCGACCCCCTTGGCACCCTGTGCCCAGTCCTGCCCGTCGAACGAGCGCGCCGCCGTGGAGACGGTCCCCACCGTCCACGCCGGGATGCCACCCCCCTCCAGTCGCGAGACGACCGCTTCCGCGTGCCGGGCGCCGACCACCGCAAGCATCCCGATACCCAGGTTCCACGTGCCCTCGGTCGCCTCGAGCGTGGACCCTCCCCACTCCGCAAGCACGCGGAACACGGGTGCCGGCGACCACGTGGACCGCTCCAGCTCCACCCAGCTGCCGACGGGCAGCACGCGGGCCAGGTTGGCGGCGATGCCGCCGCCGGTGACGTGGCTGAGGGCGTGCACGGCGCCCGGCAGCTCGTCGAGCAGCGCCAGCAGCGGCGCCGTGTAGAGGCGGGTCGGTTCGAGCAGCACCTCGCCGACGACGCCGCCCAGCTCGGCGGAGTTCTCCGCGTAGGTCACCTGGGCGTTCGCCAGAATGTGGCGCACGAGCGAGAAGCCGTTGGAGTGCAGACCGGAGGAAGCCAGCGCCACCACGACGTCGCCGTCCTCCACCAGGTGGCCGCCGAGCAGCGCATCGGCCTCCACGGCGCCGGTCGCCGCTCCCGCCACGTCGTAGTCGTCGGGGCCGAGCAGCCCGGGGTGCTCGGCCGTCTCGCCGCCCACCAGCGCGGTGCCGGTCTCGCTGCACGCGCGAGCGATGCCGGCGACGATGTCGGCGATCCGCGTGGGGACCACCTTGCCGCAGGCGATGTAGTCGGTCATGAAGAGGGGTTTCGCGCCGACGACGACGATGTCGTCGACCACCATCCCCACGAGGTCGAAGCCGATGGTGTCGTGCTTGTCGAGGGCCTGGGCGATCGCGACCTTGGTGCCCACGCCATCCGTCGACGTCGCCAGCAGAGGTCGCCGGTAGGAGGTGAGGAACGAGGCGTCGTAGAGGCCGGCGAACCCGCCGACGCCGCCCAGCACCTCGGGGCCGTGGGTCTTGGAGACCGCCGACTTCATCAGCTCGACGGCCAGATCGCCGGCGGCCGTGTCGACACCGGCCTCCCGATAGGAGGTGGAGGAGTTCTCGGTCACCCCCCCAGCGTAGCGACCTCCCGGCCGACAGCCCGCGGCGATATGCGAGACTAGAAGGGGCCCGGATCCGGCGCCCGAGCACCCCAATCCCTGGAGCCCGCTTACGCATGTGCGGCATCGTCGGCATCGTCTCGTCCGAGCCCGTCAACCAGCAGGTCTACGACAGCCTGCTCCTCCTTCAGCACCGCGGTCAGGATTCCACGGGCATCGCCACCGCGGAGGGTCGCACCTTCCACTCGGTGAAGGCGAAGGGTCAGGTGCGCGAGGCGTTCCGCACCCGTGACATGCGCTCGCTGCCCGGCACGATCGGCCTCGGCCACGTGCGATACGCGACGAAGGGCAACGCGAAGAACGAGGAGGAGGCGCAGCCCTTCTACGTGAACGCGCCGTACGGCATCACGCTCGTGCACAACGGCAACCTCACGAATACGCGCGAGCTCACCGACGAGCTGTTCCGCATCGACCGGCGCCACCTCAACACCTCCTCCGACACCGAGCTGCTCGTGAACGTGCTCGCCCACGAACTGCAGGAGCAGGTCACCGGTCCCAACCTCGACCCCGATCAGGTGTTCGCCGCCGTCGAGCGGGTGCACGAGCGCGTCGAGGGGTCGTATGCCGCGATCGCGCTGATCGCCGGCTACGGGCTGCTCGCCTTCCGCGATCCGTTCGGCATCCGTCCGCTGGTGCTGGGGCGCCGCTCGCGGGGCTTCGTGGGCACCGAGTGGATCGTGGCATCCGAGTCCCTGGTGCTGGAGAGTGCCGGCTACGAGATCGTCCGGGATGTCGCACCGGGCGAAGCGGTGTTCATCACCCTCGACGGCGAGATGGTCTCACGCCAGTGCGCGGCGAACCCGCGGCTCGTGCCGTGCTCGTTCGAGTACGTGTACCTCGCGCGCCCCGACTCGATCATGAACGGCATCTCGGTGTACGAGGCGCGCCTGCGCTTGGGCGACCGGCTGGCCGACACGATCGCCAAGTACACCCCCCGCGGCGACATCGACGTGGTCATGCCCATCCCGGATTCCTCGCGCCCGGCCGCCATGCAGGTGGCCCAGAAGCTCGGCGTGGAGTACCGCGAGGGGTTCTACAAGAACCGCTACGTGGGCCGCACCTTCATCATGCCGGGCCAGGCCGAGCGCAAGAAGTCGGTCAAGCAGAAGCTGAACGCGATGGGCAGCGAGTTCCGCGGCAAGAACATCCTCATCGTCGACGACTCCATCGTGCGGGGCACCACCTCGAAGGAGATCGTGCAGATGGCCCGCGAGGCCGGGGCCAACAAGGTCACCTTCACCTCGGCCGCGCCGCCCGTGCGCTTCCCGCACGTCTACGGCATCAACATGCCGTCGCGGCAGGAGCTGGTGGCCCACGGTCGCAAGATCCCGGAGATCGCGACCGAACTCGGGGCCGACTACCTCATCTACCAGGAGGTCGCGGACATGCAGGCGGCCATCCTCCAGGGGTCGTCGGTCGAGTCGCTCGAGATGAGCTGCTTCACCGGGGACTACGTGACCGGAACGGTCACCCCCGAGTACCTCGCCTGGGTGGAACGCACACAGCTCAGCTGAGCCGCTGCTCGGGCTGATCGGGCTCCTCGGGCTCGGGCGGCAGCGCGTCCACGGTCACGCGCTCGGCGACGATGGTGCGCGACCGGCGCAGCGATGAGCGGTCGAGGATCAGCGCGATGAGCGCGCCCACCACGATGCCGAGGGGGATGCCGTACAGCAGGAAGTACCCGACCGTCGCCGCGTAGCCGACCTTCTCGTCGACGGGGAAGGCCGAGGTGATCGCCGCCGTGACGATCCCGCCGAGCAGGGCTCCGAGCACCAGGAAGACGGGCACCTTGGGCGCGCGGCGGATGGTCACCTCCGCCTCGCTCACGGTGGCGGAGGGGAAGGGCTCGGGCGCGGCATCCGCGGGGAGGGGCGCGACGTCGCCGGGCTCGGGGGTGGTCATGCCTCTATTCTCCCCCGGGCTCGCCCCGCCACCTGAGCGGAAGGTGTGCGGAGAGGTCGGCGCGCGCTCCGGATGCCGAGACCCGGCCACCGGCGAGCGCGTCGGCCCACGGCACGGCTCCTGTGGCGATCTCGAGCCAGGTCAGCGCGTCGGTCTCGACCACATTCGGGGGGGTGCCCCTGGTGTGCCCGGGACCCTCGATGCACTGCACGGCTCCGAACGGAGGAACCCGCACCTCCACCGAGTTGCCGGGCGCCTTGTCGGCGAGCACCTGCAGCAGGTAGCGCACGGCGGTCGCGACGGTGTCGCGGTGCTCCTGGTTGGCGAGCGCCCGCAGCACGGCGTCGCCGCCCACCTCGTCGGCGATCCGCGGCTTCCCCATCCCCCCACGCTACCGCCCGCGTCTCCCCTCCCCCTCTCCCCCTCTCTCCCTCCCGCTGTTCCGTTTCGGGACACCTGTGCCGTCGCGCCGGGTACCCCCTGTCCCGAAACGGAACAGTGAGGGGGAGGGGAGGTGGGGGGAGGGGCGCGGGCGGCGGCTCGGCTACGCTTGCCGGGTGAGAATCCTCGTCCTCGGATCCGGCGCGCGCGAGCACGCGATCGTGACCGCGCTGCTGCGCGAAGAGACCGCCCACACCATCATCGCGGCGCCCGGCAACGCCGGCATCGCGGCGGATGTCGAAGTCATCCACCTCGACCCGGCCAACCCCGAGGTCGTCACCGGTTTCGCCATCGACAACGACATCGAGCTGGTGATCGTGGGGCCCGAGGCGCCCCTCGTCGCCGGAGTGGCCGACGCCCTTCGCACCCACGGCATCGCCACCTTCGGACCGGGTCGCGCGGCCGCCCAGCTGGAGGGGTCGAAGACCTTCGCGAAGCGCATCATGGAGGAGGCCGGCGTGCCCACCGGACGCGCGACGCGGGCGGGCACCCTCGCCGAGGCGGTCGCGGCCATCGACGAGTTCGGCGCCCCGTACGTGGTCAAGGCGGACGGTCTCGCCGCAGGCAAGGGCGTGCTGGTCACGCCGGACCGCGCCGCTGCGCTCGCGCACGCCGAATACTGGCTCGGGCACGGCAGCGTGCTCGTCGAGGAGTTCCTCGACGGCCAGGAGGTCTCCCTCTTTCTGCTCAGCGACGGTCACACCGTGCTGCCGCTCGAGCCGGCGCAGGACTACAAACGACTCGCGGATGACGACGAGGGCCCCAACACAGGCGGCATGGGCGCCTACTCGCCGCTCCCCTGGCTCCCCGACGGATTCGTGGACGAGGTCATCGAGACGATCGCACTCCCCACCGTGCGCCGGCTCGCCGAGGAGCAGACGCCGTTCATCGGCCTGCTGTACTGCGGGCTCATCGTCACGGCACGCGGCATCCGCGTGATCGAGTTCAATGCCCGGTTCGGCGATCCGGAGACCCAGGTGGTGCTCCCGCGGCTGCTCACCCCGCTCAGCGGCCTGCTGTTCGCGGCGGCGAGCGGCGAGCTGGCGGGGATGCCCCGGCCGGAGTTCTCGGACGACGTGGCCGTCACCGTCGTGCTCGCCAGCGAGGGCTATCCCGAGACTCCGATCACGGGACGCCCGATCACGGGGCTCGACACCGCTCTCGCCATCCACGGGGTGACCGTGGCCCACGCCGCGACCGCCCTGGACGGCGATCAGCTGGTCGCCACCGGCGGCCGGGTGCTCAGCGTGGTCGCCACCGGCACCGACTTCGCGGAGGCGCGCTCCCGCGCGTACCTCGCGCTGGAGGCGATCGAGCTGGAGGGCGGCCAGTACCGCACCGACATCGCGGCGCGCGTGGCCGAATGAGCGTCGACCTGGCGGGCTGGACGCACGCGTACTCCGGCAAGGTCCGGGACCTCTACGTGGAGGAGGGCGTGGCCGACCTGGCATCGGCATCCCGCGTTCTCGTGGTCGCCAGCGACCGGGTGAGCGCCTTCGACTACGTGCTCTCGCCCGGCATCCCGGGCAAGGGCGAGCTGCTCACCACGCTCAGCCTGTGGTGGTTCGACCGGCTCCGCGGCATCCCCAACCATCTGGTGGCCGACCACGAGCTGCGCGGCGAGACGGTCACCGAGCTGATCCCCGCCGAGGTGCAGGGCAGGGCGATGCTCGCACGCACCCTCGACATGTTCCCGCTCGAGTGCGTGGTGCGCGGCTACCTCGTCGGGTCCGGCTGGGCGGAGTACCGCGCGTCGCAGAGCGTCTGCGGCATCCCCCTGCCCGCGGGCCTCGGCGAGGGCGACCGGCTGCCGGAGCCCATCTACACCCCCGCGTTCAAGGCGCCGATGGGCGAGCACGACGAGAACATCAGCTTCGAGCGCACCGTCGAGCTGGTGGGCCCGGATGCCGCGGAGGAGGTGCGACGACTCAGCCTCGAGATCTTCACCCGGGCGTCGGCCATCGCCGAATCCCGCGGCGTGATCCTCGCCGACACCAAGTTCGAGTTCGGCCGCAACCGCGACAACGGCGTGATCACGCTCGCCGACGAGGTGCTGACCAGCGACAGCTCGCGCTACTGGGACGCGGACCGCTACGCCGCCGGCGGCCCGGACAGGCTCGCCAGTTTCGACAAGCAGATCGTGCGGGACTGGCTCGGAGCACACTGGGACCGCACAGGAACGCCCCCCGAGCTCCCCGACGCCATCGTCGAGCAGACGGCCGCGCGCTACCGGGAGCTGATCGAGAGGCTCACCTCGGCATGATCGTGCGTGAGGCGGCGTGGGAGGACCCGGACGGCGTCGCGCTGCGTACAGCCCAGCGCGCCGAGATCGACGAGCGCTACGGCGACCCGGACTCCGAGCCCGGGCCCGCGCCGACCGCCGCGGACATCGCGGTGTTCTTCATCGCCTACGACGACGAGGGCGAGCCGATCGGATGCGGCGGCCTGCGCGCCATCGACGCCGAGCACGGCGAGATCAAGCGCATGTACGTGGCACCGGGCTCTCGCGGGAGCGGGGCATCCGTCGCCGTCCTGGCCGCTCTGGAGGAGCACGCGCGATTGCTCGGCTGGAGCAGGCTGGTGCTCGAGACCGGAACCGAGCAGCCGGATGCCGTGCGCTTCTACGAGCGCGAGGGCTACACGCGCATCCCCAATTTCGGCTACTACGCCGACTCCGCCCTCTCGCTCTGCTACGAGAAGCCGCTCTTCGTGAGCGACCCGTCCGCGGAAACGGTGTGCGAGGGGTGCGAGTAGGGCGGTAATATCCGTGAATGACTCACGAAACGCGGTACTCCTCCCCCGAATCGTGGCTCAACGCCCTCGAACGCCGACTGTTCATCCCCGAGTCGGACCTGCTGCTCGAGCAGCACGGGCTCACGCGCCCGTGCTTCGAGACCGTCGCCCGTGCTGAAGCCGAGCTCGCCGACGGCGACGGATGCCTGACCTCACCGGTCGCCTCCGTGGCCGATCGGGCCGGCACCGTGCCCGATGTGGTGCACCACTCCCGGCTGCTGCTCATCGAGATCGGCTTCCTGGTGATCCTCGAGGCGGGCTCGGGCGCCCCGGCACGCTCCGGCCTTCGGCTGCATCAGCCCAGCGTGCTCCTGGACGCCGACTACCGCGACGCACCCCCAGCGCTCGGCTGAGGGTGCGGCGCGCATAGCGCGGTCAGGCGGTCAGTCCGTTGCGCTCCGGCGCACCCGCATCCGGCGAGCTCCGACGACGACCAGCACGATCGCGGCGACGAGAAGGCTCACCGCCACGACCCCCAGGGGGGCGAGCGCCGGGGCGAGGAGGGCGCCGCCGGTCGCCACCAGGGTGCCGAGCACCCTCGGGTCGACGACGGCCGGGGCGGGGAGCGACGCGACCGTGCTTCCGGTCGTCACGCTCACCCCTGCCGCCACCGCCTCCAGGCGGAGGGGACCGCGCCCGAGGTCCGCGCGCGCCACGGTGTAGTCGGCTGTGCAGGTCATGGATGCGCCCGGATCGAGCACCGCGGGGTGATCGGCGCAGACGATCGGCCCGAGCGGATCGCTGCCCGAGAAGGACAGGGTGGTCAGCTGCACGTCGCGGACGCCCGTCGCGCCGCGGTTCGTGACCACGAGGGTGAATCGCACGGGCTCACCCACCTCGCTGATGATCGTGCGATCCGGGGTGTTCGTGAGCCCCAGCGGCGGGTTCGAGGTGTCCAGATCCGCACCGGCCTCGGGAGAGCGCACGGGTGAGGAGCTCGGCGTGACGCCGACCGCGGTCGCGCGGTTCGCGAGCGAGCCGCGCGCGATGTCGGCCTGGCTCACCGTGTAGGTGGCCGAGCAGTGCAGGCTCTCGCCCGGCGCGAGCGTTGCCGGGGCCGGGCACGAGATGGCGCTGAGAGACGCGGCATCCCCTGTGAAGGCGCTCTCGTCGATGGCGATCGAGGAGACGGTCACGTTACCATCGTTGTGCACGAAGAAGTCGTACGAGACGACTCCGGGCGAGCTCCACGAGGCCGTCTTCTCCAGCGCGAGCGACGGATGCTGCGTGGCCGACACGCTCGCGGGCGCGGGCGGGGACACGACGCGGAGGCCGGCCGGTGTCGTGGCGGTCGCCACCGCCTCATCCCGGATGCTTCCGGCATCCACATCGGCCTGGGTGGCGGTGTACCGGCCGGTGCAGGTCATGCTGCCGCCGGCCGCCAGCGTCGAGGACGGGCAGGTGACGGTGACCGGTCCGGCCGGAGCGGTCTGGGTGTCCGTCACGCTCAGGTTCGAGAAGGAGACCAGGGTTTCGTTGGTCACCGTGAACGTGTAGTCGATGACATCCCCCGGCGCCTGGACGGCGGTCGTCGACGGGGTCTTCGTGAGAGTGAGCGCGTTGCACACGTTGGCATCCTGCACGCTGGAAGCGCCCCAATAGGCAACTGGGGTCTGAGTGATCACGGTGATCGGCAGGGCCGCCGTCGTTGGCGTGGCCGGCACGGCGCTCAGGTCGAGCGATGCGATCGTGCCGTTGGAGAAGAAGAGGAAGAGCTGGCCGCCCGACTGGCCGGCACCCCACGGACCGGAGGGGAGCGACCCCACGACATCGACCGAGAGGTCGGGGTGGATCCGCGCCACCTGGGCGTTCCCGAGGAGGGCCAGCACGTCCCCGTCGGGGAGCACAGTGAAGTCGCCGGAGGTGCCCGACGGCAGGGTCGCCCAGCGCGTGGTGGCCCCGGTCGACAGGTTGATCAGGTACGTCGTGGCGCTTCCGAGGAGCCCGATCGCCGCCGTGTTGTCACTGACGGAGGTCATGGCGTTGACGGTGCCGCCGCCGTCCGTCACGTAGTCGCCGCTCAGGATGGAGCGCGAGAGCTCGTGCCCGGTGTCGGGGTCGAGCTGCACGAGGTAGCCGAGCCCGAACGGTATGGCGAAGAGCCGGCTGCCGTCGGAGCTCCAGGCGATGTCGCCGTACGTGGCATCGAGCGGTCGACTCGTTCCGATCGTCGCTCCGGTCGAGGGGTCGATGGTGGAGAGTTCGGAGGGCGTGTTGACGGTGATGGGCACCGGCGGACACGCGACCGACGCGGCCGAGGCGGGTGCCACGGCGGCCGCGGCTCCACCCCCGGCGATCACGGCCGCGAGCGCGAACGCGACGGCGAGGCGGGCCGTCGCGGCGCGACGGAAGGAACGGACGGGCATGGTTGACTCCAGGGTGGATGACGAGTTCGGGGCGCTGAAAAGGCCTCAATCGGTACTCGATATTTCGGGGGTTGAGGCACGTATACGTCGTGCACCCCCGAGGCTAACGCCGAATGTTTACGTAATCTACCCGACTCCTGCGCCCAGTTAGGGGGTCACTGCTCCAATTGACCGGTGATCACGAGGTTCTGTACGGAACGCTTTCCCGAAACGAGCTGCTGACACGTGATCACCACCAGCCTGCCGGGTGCGTTGCGCCAGACATCCGCGTCGGAGGCGAGCTGCGGCTTGTCGACGAGTCGCGACCCGGTCACCGTGTAGCGGGTTCCGGCGACCTCGATCAGCACGCCGGGCGCGACTCTCGCCGCACTGGACGAGGGATCCATGAGGAGGTTCCCCGGCGCGCGCCCCCCGCCGCGGAGCGAGTGCATCACCACGAACACCGTTCCGGATTCCGGCGCGTCCGGCCGGGCTCCTCGGTCCGCGACGAGGAACGCACGCACGAAGTCGGGCGGCTCGATCACGTCGCCGACCGCCCGGAGCGCCCCGAGAGGCACGTCCAGCCCCACCGACGGCACGCGGAATCGCCCGGATGCCGGGCCATCGGTGGGCAGGGGCACCTCCGGCGCGACCGCGGCACCCCCGTCGAGCGCGACCGCGTTGCCATCGAGGTCGACCAGGTGGCCCGCAGGCTTCGGCGCGAAGACCACGAGCGCTGCCAGAACGAGCCCGGCGACCCCGAGGATCGCGGATGCCGCGACGAGAACGCGCCCGGAACGCCGACGCGACGAGGCAGCCCCCCGCTCAGCCATCGCACCCCCTCGATTTCGTGGCACGAGCGTACCTCAGCCGGAATGGCGGAGGGCGCTCGAGCGTTCACTCAGGCATGGACGATCAGGACAGGCTCGCAGCCGACACCGCCATGGGTCCCGTGACCCTGCTGGTCGCCGACCTCGACGCGCTCACCGCCTACTACCGCGACGCCGTCACACTGACCGTGCTCTCCGAGTCGGCCGACTCGGTGACGCTCGGCCGCGCCGGCACGCCGCTGATCGTGCTGAGATCGGCGCCGGAACTCGTGCACGCCTCCCCGCGCGATGCCGGCCTGTTCCACACCGCGATCCTTTTCCCGACGCAGGCGGCGCTCGCGGCATCCGTCTACTCGGTGGCCACCAAGGCGCCCGGCACCTTCACCGGCAGCTCCGACCACCTCGTGAGCCAGGCGTTCTATTTCACCGACCCCGAGGGCAACGGCGTCGAACTGTACTGGGATCGCGACCGCAGCCAATGGAGCTGGACTCACGGGCAGATCGAGATGTCCACCCTCTACCTCGACCCGAACGCGTTCCTCCGGGAGCACCTCACCGAGCAGGCCGTCGAGCAGCCCGGCGTCGGCGGCGCCGTGGTGGGCCACGTGCACCTCGCCGTGGGCGACATCGCGACCGCCCGCGAGTTCTACGTCGATCGGCTCGGCTTCGACCAGACCATCGAGCTGCCGGGGCAGGCGCTCTTCGTGAGCGCCGGCGGGTACCACCACCACATGGCCATGAACACGTGGAACAGCCGGGGCGCCGGACGCCGCGGCCGCACCCTCGGGCTCGGCCGGGTTGAGATCGTCGTGCCGGGCGTCGACGACCTCGGAGCACTCGACGAACGCATGCGCCACTTCGGGCTCGACCCGCGGAACGACGGCGATGCGGTGAGCGTCGACGACCCCTGGGGCAACGTCATCCGCGTCGGCACGCCCGCGTAGCGCACCGGCTCGCTCCGGTAGACTCGGGGTCATCCACCCACCGAAAAAATCGGAGTCCCCGGTGCCCACGATCGTCGTCGAAGTCATGCCCAAGGCCGAACTTCTTGACCCCCAGGGCAAGGCCGTGGCCGGCGCCCTCATCCGCCTCGGCAAGACCGAGTTCACCTCGGTGCGCATCGGAAAGCGTTTCGAGGTCACCGTCGAGGGCGAGGTGACGGATGCCGTGCTCGCCGACGTGGCGGAGTTGGCCGCCGACCTCTTCTCCAACTCGGTGATCGAAGACGTCGTCTCGATCACCGTTCTGGAGCCCGTGGCGTGACGGCTCGCATCGGCGTCATCACCTTCCCCGGATCGCTCGACGACCGGGACGCGCAGCGCGGCATCCGGCTCTCCGGCGCCGAGCCGGTGGCGCTCTGGCACGGCGATCACGACCTGCAGGGCGTCGACGCCGTGGTGCTCCCCGGCGGCTTCAGCTACGGCGACTACCTGCGCGCCGGAGCCATCGCGAGTCACGCGCCGATCATGGCCGAGGTGATCGCGGCCGCCGGTCGCGGGGTGCCCGTGCTCGGCATCTGCAACGGCTTCCAGATGCTCTCCGAGGCGCGCCTGCTGCCCGGCGCCCACACGCGCAACGCGCACCAGCAGTTCATCCGCCGCGACCAGAAGCTGCGCGTCGAGAACGTCGACACCGCCTGGACGAACGGGTTCGAGCCCGGTGCCGAGATCGTGATCCCGCTCAAGAACGCCGACGGGCGCTTCGTCGCCGACGCCGAGACCATGGCGCGCATCGAGGGAGAGGGCCAGGTCGTCTTCCGCTACGTGGACGTGAACCCGAACGGCTCCATCGACGACATCGCCGGGGTCTCCAACGAGCGCGGCAACGTGGTGGGCCTGATGCCGCATCCGGAGCACGCCACCGAGGAGGGCTTCGGCCCCGATACCGCCCTCGCCATGCGCAGCGGCACCGACGGCCTCACCTTCTTCACCTCCGCGATCAGCGCGCTGCTGGCGCGGGCGTAGCCCCGCCCGCCCCGCCCCGCCCTGCCCGCCCCGCCACCTGCCAAATGAAGGCATCGGCGGGCTCCAGAGCCCCGCGCTCCGCGGACTGACGGCGCTGATCGCGCTCATTGCCTTCATTTGGCAGGTGGTGGTGCTCCCGGGCGCCGTCAGGGGGTGGGCACCGTCGCCACGAGGGGGTTCAGCGTCGTCAGCACCGACGGGATCTCGCGCAGGGGCGCGTCGCTGTGCACCTCGAGGGCAACGGGGAGGCCCGGCACGATGGTGAGGTCGGCGTCGGAGGCCCAGGCCGCGGCATCCAGGCGATCGACCTCGAGGATGCCGCCGCGCACCACCACCTCCGCCCGCAGCGTCACCGCGGTGACCCCGCCGACCCACTCCCCCACCTCGACGGCGACCGGGCCGGCGAGCAGCCGCAGGTCTTTGTCCTCCACGAAGAACCGCGTGCCGACGAGCCTGCCGTCGGATTCCACGAAGAGGCCTTCGGCCGCCGCATCCGCCGGCCCGGAGAGGGCGACGGGCACGACGGTCAGCGACTGGGGTTCGATCGTGACATCCACCGGCTGCGTCTCGAGCGGCGTGCCGTCGAGGGTGCGGCGGGTGATCGCACCGCTGAAGTGCCACTGCTCGCGCGAGTCGTTGACGAGGTGGAGCGCGCCCGGCTGCAGGGTGGCGAAGCGGGGCGCGTAGGCGCGCTTGATCGCGTGCCAGAGCGGCTTGCGGCTGCCGTAGCCGTCCACCGCCGCCCAGGAGGTGACCGGCCAGCAGTCGTTGAGCTGCCACACGATCGTGCCCATGCAGTGCGGCCGCTGCGAGCGGAAACGGGAGATGCCGAACTCCACCGCCCGCGCCTGGTTGAGCTGGGTGAGGTAGTGCCACTGCTCGATGCCGTGCGGCTCCGGTAGGTGCGGGGCGAGGCCGCGGGCCAGCTTGCCGTTGCCGTCCTCGGCCTTCTGGTGCAGCAGCATCCCCTCCGACTCCGGGGTGAGCGGGCGATCGTGCAGGGCGCGCGTGAGCGTCGACCAGGTGGGCGGACCCTGGAAGCCGAACTCGGAGACGAAACGCGGCTCGTAGGTGGCGTAGGTCGCATAGTCGAGGCGGTTCCAGACGTCCCAGAGGTGCGAGTTGCCCCGGGAGAGGTCGTTCGCGTCGAACTCCATCGACCCCGAGAACGGACTGCCCGGCCAGTACGGCGTCGCCGGGTCGAGCTCGGCGACGATCGACGGCAGCAGTCCGGTGTAGAAGCCGAGACCCCAGGTGCGATCGCCGATCGACTCCTGCCAGTCCCAGTCGAACCAGCCCCAGATGTTCTCGTTGTTGCCGTTCCAGAGCACGAGACTCGGATGCCCCGAGAGGCGCACCACGTTGTCCCGGGCCTCCGCCTCCACCTCGCTGCGGAACGGCTCCTCCTCGGGATAGGCGGCGCAGGCGAACAGGAAGTCCTGCCAGGTGAGCACGCCCAGCTCATCGCACGTCTCGTAGAACTCGTCGCGCTCGAAGATGCCGCCGCCCCACACCCGCAGCAGGTTCATGTTCGCGCCGACGGCCTGCGAGATGCGCTCGCGGTAGCGCTCGCGGGTGACGCGGGAGGGGAAGCAGTCGTCCGGGATCCAGTTGGCGCCGCGGATGAAGAGGGGGATGCCGTTGACCACGAAGGTGAAGCGCGAGCCGGACTCGTCCTCGCTCGTGTCGAGTTCGACGGTGCGGAAGCCGACCCGACGCGACCACGTGTCGAGGCCGTCGCCGAGGGTGACCGTGAGGTCGTAGAGCGGCTGTTCGCCTAAGCCCGCGGGCCACCAGAGCTCGACGTCGTCCACCGTGAGCTCGGCGAGCGCGCGGCCGCCCTCGACCGTGGTGACCACCCAGTGATCGCCGAGCGCGACGGCCAGCAGCAGGGGGGCGGCGGCATCCGTCTGCTCCACCAGCGCGTCGATGCGCACGTGGCCCGAGCCGCCGTCGACGGTGATCTGCGGCCGCACCTCGGCGAGGCGGGCGGTGCTCCACGTCTCGAGCCGCGCGGCCTTCCAGATGCCGGCGGTCACCAGCTGCGGCCCCCAGTCCCAACCGAAATTGCAGGCCATTTTGCGGATGAAGTTCGATGCGGTGGGGTACGCGTTCGGGAGCGGGCGATCGTCCTGCATTTTCGCGGCGTAGTCCCATGCGGAGTCGAAGCGCACCTCGAGGTCGTTGGTGCCGGGGTGCAGCCTGTCCGTCACGTCGAAGCGGTAGGTGCGGTGCTGGTTGTACGTGCGGCCGAGCACCTCGCCGTTCAGCGTGACCGTGGCGATCGTGTCGAGACCCTCGAAGACGAGCGCGCTGCGATCGCCGGATGCCGCGGCGCCCTCCACCGTCGTGCGATACACCCACGTCGTGTGCCCGATCCACTGGTCCGCGAGCTCGTTGAGGTCGCGGTACGGGTCCGCGATGAGACCCGCTGCCAGCAGGTCGGTGTGCACGGTTCCCGGAACGGTCGCCGGGATCGCCTGCGGCAGTTCGGCCGCCCGGCCGGTGGCCTCCACGGCGCTCAGCGTCCACCCTTCGGTCAGCTCGGTCTTCTTCACTTGCCGTCTCCTTCGACGTCGATCACGGGCATGGACGAGGTGAACTGGCTGGCGCGCTGCTCCGCCTCTGGCGTTCCGGTGAACAGGCCGCCGGTGTCCGCCGCCACGGGCTCCGGCCGCTTCTTCGGCTTCTGCGGCGCGGCCTCGACCAGCTCCACGCGGGTCTGGGGGAGGGCATCCGCGTCTTCGGAGCGCAGCCACTCCACCAGCTGCTCACGCACGGAGCAGCGCAGGTCGAACAGGGTGGGTGCGTCGACGGCGGTGACCAGCACACGCACGTGCACGTAGCCGCCCACGGCATCCGTCACCTGCAGCACCGAGGCGCGGCGGTCCCAGATCGGCGACGCCTCGAGGATCTCGTTCAGGCGATCCCGCATGCGACCGGGGCTCACCCGCCAGTCCAGGTCGAAGTCGATCGAGCCGAGCAGCTCGCTCGAGTGCCGGGTCCAGTTCTCGAACGGCGTGGTGGTGAAGTAGGTGCTCGGCAGCACGAGCCGGCGGTCGTCCCAGATGTGCACGACCACGTAGGTGAGGGTGATCTCCTCGATCCGGCCCCACTGCTGCTCCACGACAACCACGTCGTCCACCCTCAGCGCGTCGTTGAAGGCGAGCTGCACCCCGGCGAACACGTTGCCGAGCGTGGACTGCGCGGCGAGCCCTGCGATCACGCTGAAGACGCCGGCGGAGGCGAGAACACTCGCGCCGACCGCCTGCACCCCGGGGAAGGTGAAGAGGATGGAGGCGATCCCGACGAGCACGATGATCACGCTCGCCAGCCGCCGCACGATGATGAGCTGGGTCTGCAGGCGACGGCGCAGCCGGTTGTCCGGCACGTCCGTGCGGTAGTAGCCCTGAGCCAGCCGCAGGCTGAATCCCACGAGCGCGGCGACGAACCAGGTGGCGACGGCGATGACCGCGATCAGGAACAGGTGGTCCGCGCGCGGCAGCCAGCTGCGGTCGGGAAGCGTGGTGTGCACCGCGATCCACAGCGCCACCACGGTGACGAGAAGCCGGTACGGATGCCGGGCGGCGCTGGTGAGCACCCGCCCCCAGTCCCTCTTGCGCGAGCTCACCCGCACGATCGCCGCGGTGATGGCGATGACGAGCAGTGTCGACACGAGCGCGATCGCCACGGCGACGCCGAGCCCGATCCAGGACGTCCACTGGAACATGGATGCTCCTTCCGTTGGCTCCCCACGCTAGGCGCGTCCCGCCCGAGAGTCGAACCCGCGTTCCGCGCGAGGTCTCGCACAGCGTGCGCTGCTTGGGGCCGCTGGTTTCGTCGCGCAGTCAGAGCGCGATGGCTGCCGGATCCGTGCGCGGAACCTATCTCGCCCATTCGTTGCGCAGTCGTGGTCGTCCGGGCGCTGCGCAGGCGACCACTGGTGCGCAACGAGCAACCGAGTCCCGGGCCGCGCAACCCCCGGTAGAATCGGGGGGACCGGCGTCCCCTACCACTGGAGCCTCGTGAGCCTTCCCACCACAGCCGCCCTCGACACCGTCTCGAACGCGGAGGCCACCCCCGAGAAGGAACAGCCCTGGGCGGCGCTCGGGCTCAAGGAGGACGAGTACCTCAGCATCCGCGAGATCCTCGGCCGCCGCCCCACCAGCGGCGAGCTCGCCATGTACTCGGTGATGTGGAGTGAGCACTGCTCCTACAAGTCCTCGAAGACCTACCTGCGCCAGTTCGGCCAGAAGGTCACACCCGAGATGAAGAAGAACCTCATGGTGGGCATGGGTGAGAACGCCGGGGTGATCGACATCGGGGACGGCTGGGCCGTGACCTTCAAGATCGAGAGCCACAACCACCCGAGCTACATCGAGCCGTTCCAGGGGGCGGCGACCGGCGTGGGGGGAATCGTGCGCGACATCATCTCGATGGGCGCGCGGCCCGTGGCCGTCATGGACGCCCTGCGCTTCGGCGCCATCGACGATCCGGATACCGCGCGGGTGGTGCACGGCGTCGTGGCCGGCATCTCGTTCTACGCCAACTGCCTCGGGCTGCCCAACATCGGCGGCGAGACCTGGTTCGACCCGGTGTACCAGGCCAATCCCCTCGTCAACGCTCTCGCTGTGGGCGTGCTGCGGCACGAGGACCTGCACCTGGCCAACGCGCGCGGGGTGGGCAACAAGGTCGTGCTGTTCGGAGCCCGCACCGGCGGGGACGGGATCGGCGGCGCATCCATCCTGGCCTCGGACTCGTTCTCGGCGGGCGGCCCGACCAAGCGCCCGGCCGTGCAGGTGGGCGACCCCTTCGCCGAGAAGGTGCTCATCGAATGCTGCCTCGAGCTGTTCCGGGAGAAGCTGGTGGAGGGCATCCAGGATCTGGGCGCCGCCGGCATCAGCTGCGCGACCTCGGAGCTCGCCTCCAACGGCGACGGCGGGATGTTCATCGAGCTCGACAACGTGCTGCTGCGCGACCCCTCCCTCACCGCCGAGGAGATCCTCATGTCGGAGAGCCAGGAGCGCATGATGGCGATCGTCACGCCGGAGAAGCTGGAGGGCTTCCTCGCCGTGACCGCCAAATGGGATGTCGAGACCAGCGTGCTCGGCGAGGTGACCGACACCGGCCGGCTCATCATCAACTGGCACGGGGAGCAGATCGTCAACGTCGAGCCGCGCACCGTCGCGGTCGACGGACCGGTCTACGAACGGCCCGTCTCCTACCCCGCGTGGATCGACGAGCTGAACGCCGACGGCGCCTCGCGGCTCCCCCGCGCCACCGACGACGTGACCCTTCGCGAGCAGGCGGTCGCCCTGCTCGGCAGTGCCAACCTGGCTTCGAAGGACTGGGTGACCAACCAGTACGACACCTACGTGCTCGGCAACACGGCGCTCTCCTTCCCCGACGACGGCGGCATGGTGCGCGTCGACGAGGAGACCGGCCTCGGCTTCGCGGTCGCCACCGACGCGAACGGGCGCTACGCGCAGCTCGATCCCTTCACCGGGGCCCAGCTCGCCCTCGCGGAGGCCTTCCGCAACGTCGCAGTGACGGGGGCAACCCCGGTGGCGGTCTCCGACTGCCTCAACTTCGGCAGCCCGGAGAACCCCGAGGTCATGTGGCAGTTCTCGCGTGCAGTAGAGGGCCTCGCCGACGGATGCCTCGCCCTCGGCATCCCGGTGACCGGCGGCAACGTCAGCTTCTACAACCAGACCGGCACCGAACCGATCCACCCCACACCCGTCGTGGCGGTGCTCGGCACGATCGACGACGTGGCCGACCGCATCCCCTCCGGCTGGCAGGACGAGGGCAACAACATCTACCTGCTGGGCGTCACCCGCGACGAGCTCGACGGCTCGGCCTGGGCGGGCGTGGTGCACGACCACCTCGGCGGGCACCCGCCCCTCGTCGACTTCGCGGCGGAGCAGGCGCTCGCCGGGCTGATCAAGGCGGGCTCGGACCAGAACATCGTGGCCTCGGCCCACGACCTCTCCGACGGCGGCCTGGCGCAGGCGCTCTCCGAATCCGTGCTGCGCTTCGGCATCGGTGCCCGCGTGTGGCTGGGCGAGCTGATGGAGCGCGACGGCGTGGATGCGACGGCGGCCCTCTTCTCCGAGTCGGGCGCCCGTGCGATCGTCTCCGTGCCCCGCGAAGACGACGTGCGCTTCGTCGGCCTCTGCGAGGGTCGCGGCGTTCCGGCGCTGCGCATCGGCGTCACCAGCGGCACGGCCCTCGAGGTGCAGGACCGCTTCACTCTGGAGATCGACGAGCTGCGCGGCGTGCACCGCGGCGCGCTTCCCGCGCGCTTCGGCGCGGTCATCGGCTGACGCCCCGGTGAACCCGGTCGCCCTCGGGCTGATCGTGGCCGCCGCGTTCGCGCACGCCGCCTGGAATCTGGCGGCGAAGCGGGCCGGGGCCTCCGGTGCGCCCTTCGTCTGGCTCACCTCCGCCGTCTCTGCCCTGCTGCTGCTTCCGGTCGGCCTCACCACCCTGCTCGTGACGCACGAGGATGTCGGCCGCTGGCTCCTCGCCGCCACCGTCAGCGGGGTCTTCCAGGCCCTGTACTTCGTGCTGCTGCAGCGCGGCTACGCCACGGGGGAGCTGTCGGTCGTCTACCCGCTCGCCCGGGGGACCGGCCCCCTCGTCAGCGTCGCGCTCGCGGTGCTGGTGCTCGGGGAGCGGCCGGGCTGGCTCGGCATCGCGGGCGGGCTGGTCGTGGTGGCCGGGATCGTGCTCATCGGGTTCACGGCACGAGCGCCCCACCTCGACCCGGCGAGGGCTCGGGCGGGGGTCGTCTTCGGCATCCTCACCGGCATCACCATCGCGGCGTACACACTGTGGGACTCGCACTCCGTGAACGCCCTCGCGGTGGCGCCCCTGGCGATGACGTGGGGGGCGACCACCACGCAGACGCTCCTGCTCTCCCCGCTCGCGGTGCGGCGATGGGCCGAGGTGCGGGACGCGGCGAGGCGATACCGGGGTGAGGCGCTGGCCGTCGGCATCCTCTCCCCCCTGGCCTACGGGCTCGTGCTGTTCGCGCTCACCCTCGCCCCGGTCGCCCTGGTCGCGCCCGGGCGGGAGCTCAGCGTGGTGCTCGTCTCCCTGGCCGGACTGTTCATTCTGAGGGAGGGGCAGGCGCGCCAGCGGCTGATCGGGGCGGCCGTCGTTCTGGTGGGGATCGTGCTGATCGCGGTCGCGTGAGCGCGTCGGCGGAT
Source organism: uncultured Lacisediminihabitans sp. (assembly GCA_966212465.1). Taxonomy (GTDB): domain Bacteria; phylum Actinomycetota; class Actinomycetes; order Actinomycetales; family Microbacteriaceae; genus Lacisediminihabitans. The sequence goes on along the minus strand of CBIHRK010000005.1, from coordinate 6,084 downwards.
GTCGATTTCGCCGAGGGCCGTTCGTTGATCTCTTGGACCGACGAACAAGGGAGAGAACCATGAAGTATCTGCTGTCCATCTATGTCAACGATCAGGGCTGGAACGAGATCGAGTCCGGCCTGATGGAGGAGTTCCAGGCCGCGCACGACGCGATCCAGCGCGAACTGACCGCCTCGGGTGAGCTGGTCGACAGCACCGAGCTGAGCCCGGTGGATGCCCGCCAGGTGCGCGCGCGCGACGGCCGCGCGCTCGTCGTGGACGGCCCGTACACCGAGGGCAAGGATGTCGTGGGCGGCTTCTACGTCGTCGACTGCGCCACGATCGAGCGCGCGTGCGAGATCGCGGGGCGGTTCGTCGAGGCCCGCTTCGCGCCGGTCGAGGTGCGCCGGATGGGTCACTGAGGGTTTACATCTCGAGGCGGATGTTTGCCCCGCACGCCCCTCCTAGGGTCGAGGCATGTCTACAGCTCCGACCATCCCGTCCACGCGCCCCTGGGTGGGTGCAGCCATCATCGGCGGCATGCTCGGCCTCATCGTCGGCATCGTGCTCGACCTCGTGGTCTGGCTCGCCGCCATGGCCGCCACCCTCGCCAGCGGCGCGGGGCTGACCATCCCGCTGCTGATCGCCACGAACACCTCATCGACGTCTCCGGACGCCGTCGCCAGCTTCGGTGTCGGGCTCGTGCTGCTGCCGGCACTCGTCTCGGTGGCGGGGGCCGTGCTGGGCCGCCACGTCGCGATCAGCGAACGCTCCTGAGGCGCCGCGCGTCAGACCGCGAAGCGCTCGCCGAGCAGTTCCTCCGAGAGCGACCAGAGCTCGGCTCCGAACTCGGGGGAATGGCTCGACTCGACCGGCGTGCCGAGCGCCGGAAACCCGATCGCGCCCCAGCGCGGTCCCCAGTACCCGCCGCCCTCGACGGCGGGATCGGTCAACGCCCGGACCGCCGACCAGGCCGCCCTGTCTTTGCCCATGCCGACCGCGAACTGAAGCGAGTGCGCCACCCGGGTGGCCGGTGACGGTTCGTTCACCCCTGCCCGGAACGGGCTGAGCCCGTCGAGACCGCCACCGGGGTGAGCCACGACGGCGAGGCGCGAACTCCCCGCGGCGCGCAGCCTGCGATCGAGCTCGAATCCGAAGGCCTGCGTGGCGTGCTTCGACTGGGCGTACTGGGCGAACCACCGGTAGGGCCGGCGTTCGGCCTGGAGATCGTCGGCCCGGAGTTTCGACAGTCGCGTCGCCTGGCTCCCGGTGGTCACGACCCGGGCATCCGGCGAGAAGGCGGGCCAGACGAGCGCGGTCAGCAGGAAGTGTCCGAGGTGGTTCGTGCCGAAGAGCAGCTCGAATCCGTCTGCGGTGACCCCGCGCTCCTTCACGCTGATGAGCGCGGCGTTCTCGAGCAGGCCGTCGATCGGTCCGAGGGCGATCAGTCCGGCCGCCGCCGCGCGGATCGACGCCGTCGACGAGAGATCGAGCACCACCGAGCCCACGTCGGCGCCGGGCACCTGCCTGCGCACGGAGGCGAGCGCGGCGTCGATGCGCTGCGGATTGCGGCTCGCGATCACGACGCGGGCCCCGGATGCCGCGAGCTGCTCCACCGCGAAGTACCCGATTCCCGCGTTGCCGCCGGTCACCACGAAGGTCTTGCCGGTCTGCCGCGGCAGGTTTCGCGGGTCCCAGCTCACGGCGCAGAGGTGTCGTCGAGAGCGGTGTCGTCGACGGTGGCGATGCTCGCCGTGGCGATCTGCTCGTGCTGGTGGATGACCTCGGCGATGATGAAGGTGAGGAACTTCTCGCCGAATGCGGGGTCGAGGTGCGACTCCGCGGCGAGCGCCTTCAGCTTGGTGATCTGCTGTTTCTCGCGTTCCGGGTCGGCCGGGGGGAGGCCGTGCTCGGCCTTGAGGCGACCCACCTGCTGGGTGAACTTGAACCGCTCGGCGAGCAGGTGCACGAGTGCCGCATCCACGTTGTCGATGCTCTGGCGCAGGCTGAGCAGCCGCGCGGCGGGGTCGGTCTCTTCAGGCATAACGAAAGGCTACTCAGTCGACGAGCGTGAGCGTGACGTCGACGTTGCCCCGCGTCGCGTTGGAGTACGGGCAGACCCGATGGGCGGCATCCGCGAGCTCCTGGCGCCGCTCCGGCGCGACCGCCGGGGTGTACACGTCGAGTTCGACGGCGATGCCGTACCCGCCCTCGCCGTTGGCTCCGATGCCGACGCTGGCGGAGACCTGGGCTCCGGTGGTGTCCACCCCGAGCCGCTTCGCCACGCTGTGGATGGCGCTGAGGAAGCAGGCCGCGTAGGCGGCGGCGAACAGCTCCTCCGGGTTGGTGCCCTCGCCCGATCCGCCCAGTTCTTTCGGGGGCCGCGTCTCCATGTCGATGCGGTCGTTGTCCGAACGGACGTGGCCGTCGCGGCCACCCCCGGTCGCGTGGGCGATGGCCGTGTATGCGATATCCATTGATTCAGGCTAACCCGGGCCGACCGAGCGCCCGGACGGGTGTAACCGCGTCAATCGGTTACCGGCAGCACACCGGGCGGGCGGCGACGCAGCAGCCGTCCCTGCGCGAGCAGGATGCCGAGCAGCACCAGCACCGCGCCGGTGGGCTCGTTCCACGACAACCGCTCCCCCAGCACCGCCACGCCGAGCGCGACTCCGACCACGGGGATCACGTAGGTGACCGTGGACTGGCCGGTCGGCCCCCATGCCCGAAGCACGTTGACGCTCCAGAGGTAGGCCACTCCCGTGCCGAGGCAGCCGAGCAGCAGGAGGCTCGCGATCACCACCCAGTCCAGACGCACCGGGCCCAGAGCGAGCACGGGGGTGAGCAGCAGCATGATCGTGCCCGAGGTGCCCACGTTGAGGAAGGCGACCGTAGTGCCCTGAATCGGGCGATGGCTGATGAAGCGGCGCATGTAGCCGATCGCGAAGCCGTACGAGGTCGCCGCCGCGATGCAGGCGAGCTGCCCCTGCAGGCTGCCGGTGAGCGCGCCGTACTGCCAGGGCGCGATGATCACGAGCACCCCGACGACACCCACCGCGATGCCGCCGACCTGGCTGCGGCCGAGCCGCTCGACGCGGAACAGCAGGGTCGCCAGCAGGGCGGTCGCGATGGGGGTGAGCGAGTTGTAGATCGCCCCGAGGCTCGAGGAGACGTACTGCTCCGCCCAGGCGAAGAGGAGGTGCGGGATGACCGCGTTGGTCAGCGCGATCACGATGAAGTGCAGGTAGATCACGCGCTCCCTCGGCAGCCGCTGCCGCAGCACGAGCATGATCGCACCGAGGGTGAGCGCCCCGAGGATCTCGCGGCTCCAGGCCAGCTGGGTGAAGCTCAGGCCGGTGAGCGCACCTTTCATGAAGAGGAAGCTCGCGCCCCAGATGAGCCCCATCGCGGAGAACTGAAGCACCACCACCGACTGACGCTGCTCTGCGACTCTCTGGATCACCTGCCGAATCTAGTGGCATCCGCCGACACCGCGTGACGCATAATCGTGCGTATGGCCGACTTCGACGATCTCATCGCGGAAGGCGAGAGCGTGCCCACCGCCGGCTGGGACTTCTCCTGGTTCGAGGGCCGGGCGACCGAGGAGCGCACGAGCTGGGGGTACTCCCGGCTGCTGCCCCACCGGTTCGCCCGGGCGGGCGCCGTGCTCGACCTCGAGACGGGCGGCGGGGAGGTCTTCGCCGAGGCCCTGGCCGCCACCCCGGTCGCGCCCGCGGTGGTCGCGGCCACCGAATCGTGGGGCCCGAACCTCGAGCTCGCCCGGGCGGCACTCGCACCGTGGCGTGCCGACGTGCACCAGATCCCGGATTCCGCGGACCTCCCCTTCGCCGACGCCTCCTTCGACGTCGTCTCGAGCCGGCATCCCACCTTCACCCGGTTCGACGAGATCGCCCGCGTGCTGCGCCCCGGCGGCCGGCTCATCACCCAGCAGGTGACCCCGCTCGCCACCAACCGCGAACTGTACGAGTTCTTCCTCGGCCCGCAGCGGATCGAGCCGGAGGACGGTCTCGAGTATCTCCGCAGCGGCGTCGCCGATTCCGGCCTCGAGCTGCTCGACCTGCGCTACGAGGAGTCGCGGGTCGAATTCTTCGACGTCGGGGCGGTCGTCTACTTCCTGCGCAAGGTGCTGTGGACGGTGCCCGACTTCACGGTGGAGCGCTACCGCGACAAGCTGATCGAACTGCACGCCGAGATCGAGGAGAAAGGGGCCTTCGTCTCGCACAGCCGGCACGCCCTCATCGAGGCGCGACGCCCCTGACGCTAGTCCCGAGGGCGCGACCGGAACAGCACGGGCCGGTCGCCCTGGCGGGCCAGCCGCGCCTCCAGCAGTTCCCGCACGCGCGGCCAGTCGTCGATGATCACGGAGAAGATGGCGCTGTCGCGCCACGTGCCGTCGGCCCGGAGCCGGTCGCGACGGATGATGCCCTCGAAGGTGGCGCCGATCCCGGCGATCGCGGCCCGCGATCGTTCGTTGAGCGCGTCCGCCTGGATGAGCACCCGCCCGATGCCGTGGTCGAACGCGGTGCCGAGCAGGAGCAGCTTGGCCTCCGCGTTCACCGCCGTGCCCCAGACCCGCGGGTCGTACGCCGTCCAGCCGATGTGCGCCGCCTCGCGCGCCGGGTCGAAGTCGTTGAGGGAGGTCGTGCCGACGAGTTCGCCGTCGTGAGGGCCGCCCACCAGCACCACGGCGAACGGCAGCCCGCTCTCCCACTGGAAGTAGGTCTCGGCCCACTCGATGAAGCCGGCCTCCGTGTCCCGGTACCCCAGCGGGCCGCCTCCGTATCCGCCCGCGAACACGATCGGATGCCCGATCGCACGGAAGAGCGCGGGCAGATGCTCGCGCGTGAGCGGTTCGAGGCGGAGGAATCGCCCCTCGATCGGCACTCGTTCAGGGCGTGTCGCAGGCATGCGACAAGTCTGGCAGCCACGATGAATGTCATGAGCAACGCTGCACTGTTCTCGAGCGCCGCCGGTTCCTACCTGGAGCTCCTCGGCGACATCCGCGACGACCAGTGGGACCTCCCCGCGCTCGGGGTGTGGACGGTGCGCGATCTCGCCGGTCACACCGCTCGCGCCATCCTCACCGTGGAGAACTACCTCGGGCAGGAGGAGCCGGGTGAGGCGACCATCGCCTCCGCCGTGGGCTACTACACCACGGTGTATCCGCAGTTCACGGATGCCGCCGCCGTCGCCGCCCGCGGCGTCGAGGCCGGTCTGTGGCTCGGCACCGACCCGGTCGCGCAGGTCTCGGCGGCGCTGGGCCGCGTGCGCTCGCTCGTGGAGGCGCAACCCGAGGCGCGGATCGTGTCGATCGGCGGGATGGGGATCCGGCTGAACGAGTACCTGCGCACGCGCATCCTGGAGCTGGTGGTGCACACCATCGACCTCTCCCGTGCCACGGGGATCCGCCACACGCTGCCCGACGCGGCGATCTCCGACTCGCTTCAGCTGGCCAGCGCCACCGCGGCCGCGAAGGGCGAGGGCGAGATCGTGCTGCTCGCACTCACCGGGAGGACGCCGCTGCCTGAGGGCTTCAGCGTCGTCTGATCGCTACTGCTCCGCGCCGCGGCCGGAACCGCGCAGTCGGTCGGCCACGTGCTGGGCGAGGAAGGCTCCCCAGCGCCGGTAGAGCGAGGGGTAGCTGAAGGCGTCGTCGACGAAGTCGGATGCCTCGACCGCCGGCAACGCGAGGAACGTGCACTTCGGCGTCTCCAGGGTCAGCGCGTAGGCGACCTCGCCGAAGGCGCGCGAGTCCTCGCGCAGCATCGAGGACACCCACGAGCCGACCTGCACGTACTGGGAGACGTCGGGCACGTCGGTCACGATGATCTCGGCTCCCGGTCGCGTCACGCTCGTGAGATGGCCGAGCAGGTCGGCGAGCTCCGCCGTCCAGCGGGTCAGTGGCGTGAAACCGAGCACGTCGGCCACCCCGAGGGAGAGCACGAGCACGTCGGCGTCGGCGAGATGCGGCATCCGGTGCAGCTCCGCGCTGGAGGCCGCGAGTTTGAGCGTGCTGCCTCCGACGGTCTCCCATCGCACGCCGCGACCGGTCGCGGCCGACAGACCGCGGGCGAACAGGCTGGC
>CBIHRK010000004.1:0-276247 GCA_966212465.1 uncultured Lacisediminihabitans sp. | reverse complement strand
GCGCGGGGGTGTGGGTGCCCGCCCCCCCCCCCCCCGCCCCCCCGGCCCCCCCCCCCCGCGCGGGGCCTCCGAGGGTCGCTTGTGCGGCCCCCACCGCGCCCCTCTACGCCCCCACGCGGATGGGGAGTCAGGGGGTGGGGGTGGGGGTGAGGTCTTGGGGGAGGAGGCGGAGGGATCTGCCGGTGGAGGCGTAGCCCGTGGAGGCGTGGGCGCGCGCGACCGCGCGGCGCTCGGCAGAGGGCTCTCCGTAGGTGGTCGTGCGCTGGTAGGCGGTGCGGCCGATAGCGCGCGCCAGCCCCTCGAGCTCGTCGACGGTCTTCTCCGAACCGTTGTCCGCCCCGGCCATGCGGCTGATCGTCTCCTCCATGAGGGTGCCGCCCACGTCGTCCGCGCCGCCCTGGAGCATGAGCTGGGTGCCCTGCGTGCCGAGCTTCACCCAGGAGGTCTGGATGTGGTCGATCCGGCCGTGCAGCATCAGCCGCGCCACCGCGTGCACAGCCCGGTTCTCCTGCGGAGTGGGGCCGGGGCGCGCGACCCCGGCGAGATATACCGGAGACGACATATGCACGAACGGCAGCAGCACGAACTCGGTGAAGCCGCCGGTCTCGTCCTGGATGCGGGAGAGCGTGCGCAGGTGGCCCACCCAGTGCAAGGGGTTGTCGACGTGCCCGTACATCATCGTGGACGACGAGCGGATGCCGAGCGAATGCGCCGTCGAGACGATGTCGATCCAGGCGGCCGCCGGCAGCTTGCCCTTGGTGAGCACCCAGCGCACCTCGTCGTCGAGGATCTCCGCTGCGGTCCCGGGAATGGTGTCGAGCCCGGCCTCCTTCGCCTGCGTGAGGAAGTCGCGATAGCTCAGGCCGGTGCGGGTCGCGCCGTTCACGATCTCCATGGGGCTGAAGGCGTGCAGGTGGATGCCGGGCTGACGCGCCTTCACCTCGCGGGCGAGATCGAAGTAGGCCGTGCCCGGCAGGTCCGGATGGATGCCGCCCTGCATGCAGATCTCGGTGGCGCCGATGCTCCACGCCTCGTCGACCCGGTCGCCGACCTGGCGCATCGAGAGCGTGAAGGCGTCGGCGTCGGTGCGGCGCTGGGCGAACGCGCAGAACCGGCACCCGGTGTAGCAGACGTTGGTGAAGTTGATGTTGCGGTTGACCACGTAGCCGATGCCGTCGCCGACCACGTCGCGCCGCACCCGATCCGCCAGGCCGGCGAGGGCGTCGAGGTCGCGGCCCTCGGCTCCGAGGAGCGTGAGGTATTCGGCATCCGTGAGTCCGGCCGGATCGGTCTCCGCCTTCGCCAGCGCCGCGTAGACGGCCGGATCGCCGGAGTGGCCGGCCGTGCGCGTGGTGTCGCCGACGGTCTCGCGCAGCTCGGACCAGTCGCCGTAGACGTCCTCGAAGTCGCTGCGCCGGTCGGTGGTGCGCCCCTCGGTGTCGATCTCGGTGTGCAGGTTCACCCGTCCCGAGCCGAGCCATTCCGGGTCGGGCTCCTGCCAGGGGCGCCCCACGGGGATGGCACCCTCGATCGCGAGGCCGTCCGGCGCCGCCAGCGCGCGCACGTGGGGGACCAGTCGCGGGTCGAGCCAGGGCTCCTCGTTTCGCACGTAGTGCGGATGCACGGTGAGCCGCTCGCGCAGCGTGTAGCCGGCCGCCGCCGTGAGCCGGGCCAGCTCGTCGATGTGCGGCCAGGGGCGTTCGGGGTTCACATGGTCGGGCGTGAGCGGGGAGACCCCGCCCCAGTCGTCGATGCCCGCGCGCACGAGCAGGGCGAGCTCGGCCTCATCCGTGAGGTTCGGCGGCGCCTGGATGCGGGCGCCCGGCCCGAGCACGATCTTCGAGACGGCGACCGCCGCGGCGTACTCCTCGAGCGGGAGGTCCTCGCGCCGCATCATCGCGGTGGACAGTTTGGAGCGGAAGTTCTGGATGATCACCTCCTGGATGTGCCCGTGCCGGCGGGAGGCGGCGCGGATGGCGAACATCCCCTCGACGCGTTCGGCGTAGGTCTCGCCGATGCCGAGCAGCAGCCCGGTGGTGAAGGGCACGTTGCTGCGGCCGGCGTCCTCGATGACCCGCAGGCGCACCGCCGGGTCCTTGTCCGGGGACCCGTAATGCGCCTGGCCCTTCTCGGTGAACAGCCTGGTGGAGGTGGTCTCCAGCATCATCCCCATGCTGGGGCTCACCGGCTTCAGGCGCTGAATCTCCTCCCACGTCATCACCCCGGGGTTCATGTGCACGAGCAGCCCGGTCTCCTCCATGATGCGGATCGCCATGGCCCGGAGGTACTGCAGCGTGGAGTCGTAGCCGTTCGCGTCCAGCCACTCCCGCGCCTCGGGCCAGCGCTCCTCCGGCCGGTCGCCGAGGGTGAACAGCACCTCCTTGCAGCCGAGGGCGGCGCCCTCGCGGGCCACGTCGAGGATCTCGTCCGGCGACATGAACATCTGCTTGCCTTCGCGCGCGAGCTGCGCCGGCGTCTTGACGAACGCGCAGTAGTGGCAGCGGTCCTGGCACAGGTGCGTCACGGGGATGAACACCTTGCGCGAGTAGGTGATCACGCCGGGGCGGCCGGCGCGTTCGAGTCCGGCGTCTCTGATGCGCGAGGCGACCGCCAGCAGACGGTCCAGCTCGGGGCCGCGGGCGTGCAGGAGCGTCTCCGCCTCGGTGGCGTCGACGGTCACCCCGTTCTCGGCGCGCTTGAGGGCCCGCGAGATCGCGGAGGCGGTGGGGACGAACGAGGGGGGAATGGATGGCACGGCGGCACCTTCGGTGATCGAGGGGATGCCCACAGCCGGGCGCAGAACCAGATTCGGCTCCATGCTAACCCGGTCGCGCTTCAGTCGCCCAGCGCCGACCTCGCGCCGCGCTCGAAGAGCAGCGTGTCCGTCGCGACGGCCACGAACGAGAACCCGCGCTCGGCGAGGAGTGCGGCGCGCTCCGGGGTGCCCCCGAACGCACCTGCGGCGACCCCCGCAGCGGATGCCGCGCTCACCACCGTCGACAGTGGCGAGTCGGGCGCGGTGTCGGCCAGCAGCTCGTCGAGCGGCATCCCGAGGGCGATCGCGAGGTCGAAGGGCCCGACGAACAGGCCGTCGACGCCGGGGGTTGCCGCGATCGCGGCCGCCGAGCGCAGGCCGTCCGCGGTCTCGATCATGACGGAGAGCCGCACCCGAGAGTTGGCCTCGGCCGTGTCGGGCACCCTCCGGTCGTAGGCGCCGAGGAACGGGCCCCAGCTGCGCCGTCCGAGCGGCGGGTAGAGCGCGGCATCCACTGCGGCGCGGGCGCCCGCGCCGGTGTCGACGAGCGGCACGATGATGCCGTCCGCACCGGCATCCAGCGCCCGTCCGATCAGCCCGGCGTCGAGGGAGCGCACCCGCACGTGCACGGCGCACGCGGGATTGCGGCGGGCGGCCAGCGCGGCCTGCATGGTCTCGTCGGTCCATCGTCCGTGCTGCGCGTCGAGGGCGATCCAGTCGAAGCCGAGCTCGCTCAGCGGGCCCACGGAGCCCGGATCGCCGAGGGTCGTCCACAGTCCGCGGCTCGATGCGGCCGTCTCGTGGCCTTCCTGCATGATGGTCTCCCTCTCTCAGCTGCACCATTGTCAGCGGGATAGACTTTTCGTTTGCAAGCCGGATCGGCCCCGACGCATTAGTTAACATCGTTTTTACACTGATTTACCTGACGGAATTGCCGAAGGGGCAGTCTTGCCGGATCAGCTCGGATGTTCAGACGGAATCGAGACAGCCAGTGCCAGCACCGCAGAGTCCCCACGCAGTCGTGAGGGCATCCGGGATCCGGGAGATCCTCGACCTCGTCTACTCGTCGACGGCCGACATCGATCGGCTCGAGATCGGGGAGCCGGGATTCGCCGCACCCGAGCACGTCAGTGCAGCCGCTGCCCGGGCGGCGCACGGGCCGGTGCGCTACACGCAGAGCGCGGGCACGATCGAGCTGCGCAGCGCCATCGTGGAGTCGCTGGGCCGGCGGTACGACCTCGACGTCGACACGACGCGGGTGATCGTGAGCCAGGGCGCGGCCCAGGGCATCGCCGCGGTCTTCGAGACGGTGGTGATGCCGGGCGACCAGGTGCTGCTTCCCGATCCGGGCTGGCCCAACTACGAGGCGATGACGCTGCTGCGCGGCGCAGCACCGGTGCGGTATCCGCTCAGGGCCGCGAACGGCTTCCTGCCGGATGCCGCCGAGCTCGAGTCGCTGTTCACGCCCGCCACCCGCGTGCTCGTGCTCAATTCGCCCGGCAACCCCACGGGTGCGGTGCTGCCGGTCGCCCTGGTGGAGACGCTCGTGCGGCTCGCGGCCGATCGCGGCGTGCTGGTCGTCTCCGACGAGGTGTACGACGAGCTCGTCTTCGAGGGCGAGCCCGCCGGGGCCTCGCGATTCGCCCCCGACTCGGTGGTCGCGGCGTTCAGCTTCTCGAAGACCTACGCGATGACGGGCTGGCGCGTGGGCTACCTCGTGCTGCCCGAATGGCTGGCGGGCCCGGTCGGTCACGTGCAGGAGACGCTGGTCTCGTGCGTCGGGGCCGTGGCGCAGGTCGCCGCACTGGCGGCGCTGACGGGCCCGCAGCACGAGGTGGCGACGATGCGGGACGCGTATCGCTCGCGGCGCGACCTCGCCGTCGGCATCCTGGCGGCGGGTGGTGTGCCGGTCACCCCGCCCGCGGGCGCTTTCTACGCGATGATCCCGCTCGCGCCCGGCGTCGATTCCCGGGCGGCCGCGATCGACCTGGTGGACCGCGGCGTCGCCTTCGCCCCGGGCACCGCCTTCGGCTCGGAGGCGCGCGGCCTGCTGCGGATGTCGCTGGCCAGCCCTGACGCGGCGATCGAGCGGGGACTCGGGCGACTCCTCGACTGGTACCGGGACACCGAGGGTGGCGCGTCCCTCGCCGAGGCCGCGCGATGAGCCCGGAGTCGCGGCGGCTGGACGCCCTCTCGGCCCGGTTGGATGCGGCGGGCGTCGACCTGCTGTTCCTTCCGCCGCAGGCCGACCTCGAGTACTTCACGGGGCTCGAGCGGCGCGCCCCGTCGTTCGGCGAGATCGGCTACACGCACCACTGGGTGGCGGGGGCCCTGATCGCGCCCGGTCGCGCGCCCCTGTTCGTGCTGCCGCGGATGATCCGCGAGTTCGACCTTCCCGCCGGGATCGCCGGCGACGTGGTGACGGTCGGTGAGAGCGATGACGCGGTGGCGATGTTCCGCGCGGCGCTGGACTCGGTCGCTCCGCGCGCTCGCCGGATCGCCGTCGGCCCGAGGGCGTGGTCCCGCACGCTGCTCGAGCTGCAGTCCGCGCGCCCCGAGGCGCAGTTCGTCGACGCGGGCCCGGTGACGAACGCGCTCAGGCGCATCAAGGATGCCGGCGAACTCGAGCACATGCGCGCCGCCGCACGCCTCGTCGACGCCGTGCTGGCCGACATCGAGCCGTTCGTGGTCGAGGGGCGCACCGAGCTGGAGCTCGCCTCCGAGATCGACTTCAGGATGCGGCAGCGCGGCTCCCGCGGTCCCTCGTTCGACACGGGCGTGTGGTCGATGGGCGCCGACACGGCTCGCGACGCCACGGTGCGCGTCTCGAACGAGGTGCTCCGGGCGGGCATCGGCGTGAGCTTCGACTTCGGCGCCATCGTCGAGGGCTACTGCTCCGACTTCGGGCGGACGGTGCACATCGGGCCTCCCAGCGCAGAATACGTGCGTGTGCACGACCTCGTCATGGCCGCCCAGGCGGCGGGACGCGACGCCGCCCGCCCGGGAGCGACCGCAGCGGACGTGCACCGGGCCACCCGGGCGGTGATCGTCGACGGCGGCTACGGCGACTGGTTCCGGCATCGCACCGGCCACTGCATCGGACGCGACGTGCACGAGCTTCCCTACATCTCGGAGGAGGACGAGACCGTACTCGAGCCCGGCATGACCTTCACCATCGAGCCCTCGGTGTTCTGGCCGGGGCGGGTGGGGGTGCGGGTCGAGGACGTGTTCGTCGTCACGGCGACCGGCGTGGAACGGCTCAACGAGCATCCGACGACCATGGTGATCAACGAATGACCACCCCGCCGGGTCGCTGGGTACACTGACGCTCGGACGCCCCTCACCGGCTCGCGCCGTGCCGCCCGCACCCGCACCGCTAACCATCGACCAGATCGGGAGCAATCGTGGTGAAACGAAGCCACACCGCAGTGCTCGCGGGCGCCATCGAGCGCCCCCAGACCACCGTCCCCCTCGACGACGTCGATCTCGCCCTGCTGCGCGAGCTCGCCCGGGACTCGCGGCAGTCGCAGCGCGCACTGGCGCGGCAGATCAACATGTCGGCTCCCGCGGTGGCCGAGCGCATCGCGCGACTGGAGCGCGGGGGAGTGATCAAGCAGTACTCGATCCAGATCGACTGGGACCGCCTCGGATTCGACGTGGTGGTGTTCATGCCGATCACTCTGGAGTCGGGGGGAGACATCGAGCCCACTCTCGCCGCGTTCCGCGAGATCCCCGAGCTCGAGGAGCTCACCGTCGTGGCGGGGCGCTACGACCTGCTGGCGCGCTTCCGGCTCAGCGATCAGCGGCATCTGCGCGAGCTCCTGCTCGATCGCGTCTGGCAGATCCCGAACGTGGCGCGCATCGAGACGATGCTGGGCCTCGGCAACCTGATCACCGACGACTACGGGGACCGGATGCTGCGGCCCGACCCGAAGTCCGAGCCTGCGACCGAGCCCGCTACCGACTGATCGTCGCGATCCAATTGCGTTCGATTCGCGGGTCGTGACTTTCAAATGATCGGATTCAGCCCCTGAGGGCGACGCATTTACACATTCGAAACACAATCGAGCCTTTCATGTGACATTTATCCGGTTACATAGGACCATGCAGTTTCGAGGAGCGCGCCGTGTCGACGCCTGAGCCCACGGGGGAGGCCGCCGAGATCTGGGCGGCCCAGCTGGACATGTACGAGGGATTCACCACGGGGGACCGGCCGCGCATCGATCGGCACATCTCGCCCGATGGGACCATGTGGGATTCCGCCCACGAGCCGCTCATCCGGGGGATCGACGGCCTGAACGCCGTGCGCGCCGCCCGTCCCACGCAGGGCGTGCCCTCCGTCAGCGCCCTCGAGGCCACGGATCCGGTCATCACGGTGTGGGGCGACACCGCGGTCAGCCGGCACCTCCTCACGGTGCGCTTCGACGACCCGGCCGTGCCCGTGGAGCGGATCCGCAACACGGGCGTCTGGCGCCGCATCGGCGGCGTCTGGCTCAACGTGCACAACCACGAGGATGTCCTCCCCTGACCCCACGGCCGGCGGAGACAGCACCACGCACCATCAGCAGCCCCATCACATCCACCAGAAAGGACCACCCGTGAGAAAGACATCACGCGGCGCGGCACTCCTCGTCGGGGTCGTCTCGGCAGCACTGCTGCTGAGCGCCTGCTCCGCGCCCTCCCCCTCGTCGACCTCCGGCGGCGGCACCCTCGTCATCGACAAGTCGTTCGACCTCAAGACGGCCGACCCGGCCCGCAACTTCGAGACGACCGGCAACATCCTGGGTCGCGCCATCTACGACACCCTGCTCACGTTCAAGAACGGCGACAGCTCGACCCCGATCCCGATGCTCGCCACCAAGTGGTCCGGCAACGCGGACGCCACCGCCTACACGTTCACCCTGCGCAAGGGCGTGAAGTTCTCCAACGGCGACCCGATGACCGCGGATGACGTGGTCTTCTCGCTCACCCGCGTCACCAACATCAAGGGCAACGGTTCGTTCCTCATGGCCGGGCTCACGGTCAAGAAGATCGACGACAGCACGGTGGAGATCGACTCCGAGACGAGCAACACGGCCATCCCGGCCATCGTGACCAGCCCGACCCTCGGCATCCTCGACTCCAAGCTCGTCAAGAAGAACGGCGGCACGGACGCTGAGGGCGCCGACAGCTCGGACAAGGCGGAGTCGTTCCTCAACAAGACCTCCGCCGGCACGGCGCCGTACATGCTGAAGACCTTCAGCACCACGACCGAGACCGACCTGGTTCCGAACCCGAACTACTGGGGCGACAAGCCCAAGTACTCGAAGGTCGTGCTGCGCAACGCCACCGCGGCGACGCAGAACCAGGACGTCACGTCGGGAACGGCGCAGGTGGCCCTCGACCTCGGCAGCGACCAGATCGCCTCGCTGAAGAGCAACCCCAACGTCACCATCTCGACCTCGCCGTCGCCGACGCTGTTCTTCCTCTTCTCGAACGCCAACCCGGCCGTCTCGACCATCACGTCGAACCCCAAGTTCCGTGAGGCGGTGACCTACGGGCTCGACTACAAGTCGCTGCTCGAACTCGCCGGCGACGGTGCGGTGCGTGCGGCGGGCGTCGTGCCCGACTCGTTCCTGGGAGCGCTGAAGGCGAGCGACGGGATCACGCGCGACGTGGCGAAGGCGAAGGCGGCCGTCGCCGCCCTCGGCTCGGCGCCGACCGTGAGCCTGGAGTACCCGAGCGACATCTCGAGCAACGGGCTCAACTTCGGTCCGATCGCCGAGCGCATCCAGGCCAACCTCAAGGAGGTCGGCATCACCATCACGCTCGTGCCGTCCCCGGTGAGCACCGCGCTCGACAACTACCGCAACGGCAAGGAGCAGATGGGCCTCTGGCTCTGGAACCCGGACTTCCCGGACCCCTCGGACTACCTGGTGTTCGCGCCGGGCGCGACCGTGGGACTGCGGGCAGGCTGGGCCAAGGGCGCCGACCCGGAGATCGAGGCGATCGCGGCCAAGGCAGCGACCACCGTGGACGACAAGGCGCGCGCGTCGCTCTACGTGGAGCTGCAGAAGGATCTCAACACGGCCGGGGTCTTCAACCCGCTGTTCCAGCCCGCGGCCTCGGTCGTGTCGGCGAAGGCCACCGGTGAGGTGCTCTTCAGCCCGGCGTTCGGGCTCGACATCCCCGCCATCAAGTAACACACGTCCACGCCCGGCGGGCCGTACGCTAGTCGTCCGGCCCGCCGGGCACCGAATCGATCGAACACGGGGAGGCAATCGTGCTCTGGCGCTTCCTGATCAGGAGGCTCGGCGCGGCCGTGCTGCTCGCGTTCGGCGTCGTCGTCGTCACCTTCGCCCTCACCTCGCTGCTGCCGGGAGACCCCGCGACCGCGCAGCTGGGGGACCGGGCATCCGCCGATCCGACCATCGTCGCCGCCTATAAGAAGGCGCACGGCCTGGACCAGCCCCTCTACGTGCAGTTCTTCCTCTACCTGGGCAACATGCTGCACGGGGATCTCGGCACCTCGCTGCAGAGCAATCGGCCCGTGCTCACCGATCTGGCGCAGTTCGGTCCCGCGTCGGCGGAACTCGCGCTCGCCGCGACGCTCATCGCCGTGGTCTTCGGCGTCGGATTCGGCATCGTCGCGGCCCTCAGGCCCGACAAGCCGCTCGACCACGCGCTTCGCCTGCTCAGCCTCGGCGGCGTCTCCATCCCGATATTCTGGCTGTCGCTCGTGGCCACGTTCCTGCTCTCCACGCAGCTGCGGCTGTTCCCGTCCTCCGGGCGGCTCAACCCGGGCGACACGCCCCCGCCCACGATCACGGGCATGTACACGGTCGATTCGCTGCTCACCGGCAACTGGTCCACGTTCGCCATCGCGCTCTCGCACCTCATCATCCCGGCGGTGGTGCTCTCGCTGCCCATGGTGGGGCTGCTGCTGCGCTTCACCCGCTCCTCGATGCTCGAGGTGCTCGGCAACGACTACGTGCGCTCCGCCTGGGCGAAAGGGCTGCCCACCGGCACCATCATCCGGCGTCACGTGCTGCGGGCCGCCCTCGTGCCGATCATCACCGTGCTGGGGACCGCCTTCGCGTCGCTGCTCGCGGGGACCGTGCTCGTGGAGCAGATCTTCGCCTGGCCCGGAATCGGCGAGTACGCCTACCGCAGCGCCACCAACCTCGACCTTCCGGCCATCGTCGGCGTGACGCTCTTCGTGGCCGTGGTGTTCATCGCCGTCAACTTCGTCGTGGACGTGCTCTACGGCGTGATCGACCCGAGGATCCGCACATCGTGAGCGCGGCATCCACCATCGATCCGGTTCTCGACCCCGGCGGGGTCCCCGTGAAGCGCACGCGCTGGAGCGTGCGCCTGCGGCTGCCCCGGGCCTGGCGCCGGCCGCTCGCGGTGGTCGGGGGAGCGATCATCCTGTTCTGGGCCGTCGTGGCCGTCTTCGCCCCGCTGCTGGCACCGTTCGATCCGCTCGCACAGGGCTCGCAGCGGTTCCTCGCGCCGTCGGCCGCCCACCTGATGGGCACGGATGCCGTGGGTCGCGACGTGCTCTCCCGGGTGATGTACGGGGCGCAGATCAGCCTGCCGATCGCCGTGGTGCTCGTGGCCCTCTCGCTGATCGTCGGCGGCACGATCGGAGCGATCGCTGGCTACGTGGGCGGGGTGGTCGACAGCGTGATCATGCGCATCGTCGACCTCTTCTTCGCGTTCCCCAGCATCATCCTCGCGATGGCGGTCTCGGCCGCGCTGGGACCGTCGCTGCTCAACGCCATCTTCGCCATCGTGGCGGTCTCCTGGCCGTCCTACGCCCGCGTCATGCGGTCGCTGGTGCTGACCCTGCGCACCAGCAACTACCTCGCGGCGTCCCGCCTGCTCGGCATCTCCTCGCCGCGCGCGCTCGTGCGCGAGGTGCTGCCGAACGTGGCCGGGCCCATCCTCGTGCTCTCCACCCTGGAACTGGGCAGCGCGGTGCTGCTGCTCTCCGGGCTCTCGTACCTCGGGCTGGGCGCGGTTCCGCCCACACCCGAGTGGGGCGCCATGGTCTCCGACGGAGCCCAGGTGTTCTACAACTGGTGGATCGCACTGTTCCCCGGCATCGCCATCTTCTCGATCGTGATCGCCTTCAACTTCCTCGGCGACGTGCTGCGGGACGGGCTCGACCCCCGATCCTCGCGTACGATCGCCGCGACCGACAGGTAGTGCCGTGGCCCTTCTCGAGATCGACGATCTGCGAATCAGCCTGCCCACCTCGGGCGCTCCCCGCGTGCTCGTGGACGGCGTCAGCCTCTCCGTCGAGGCCGGCCAGATGGTCGGGCTCGCGGGCGAGAGCGGCAGCGGCAAGACGGTCACGGCGCTCACCGCGCTCGGCTTCCTGCCCGGGCAGGCGACGGCGACTGGCGAGGTGCGGCTGAACGGCGAGGACGTGCTGCGGATGCCTCCCCGGCGGCTCCGCGAGGTGCGCGGCAGCACGGTCGCGATGGTCTTCCAGGACCCGATGACCTCGCTGCACCCGATGCTCTCCATCGAGACCCAGCTCACCGAGCAGCTGCACGCCCACCAGACGATCAGCAGGCAGGCGGCGAAGGCGCGGGCGAAGGAGCTCCTCGACCTGGTGCGCATCCCCGGGGCGGCCGACGCTCTCTCGGCATTCCCGCACCACTTCTCCGGCGGGATGCGCCAGCGCATCGCCATCGCCAGCGCCCTGGCCTGCGACCCGGCGCTGCTCATCGCCGACGAGATCACCACCGCGCTCGACGTGACGGTGCAGGCCGGCATCCTCGACCTCCTCGACCAGTTGCGCCGCGAGACCGGCATGGCCGTGGTGTTCATCACGCACGACCTCGGGGTCATGAACGTGACCGCCGACTCGCTCTACGTCATGTACTCGGGTCGGGTCGCGGAGTACGGGCCGACGCGTCCCGTGCTCGCGGCGCCGCGGCATCCATACACCCGCGCCCTCGTGGACTCGCTGCCCACCGCTCAGAATCTCGGGATGCCGCTGGTCGCGATCCCCGGCGAGGCGGCCACGGCGGAGCGCCGGCCGCCGGGCTGCGCGTTCCACCCGCGCTGCGCGTTCGCGGTCGAGGCCTGCGCGACCGAGGTGCCGCCGCTCGCACCGGTCGACGACGAGCGTCTGCTCGCGTGCTGGGTCGATCCGTTCGCGCCCGCAGGAAAGGCGGAGTAACCGTGGCACTGCTCGAAGTCAGGGATGTCGTCGTCGACTACCGCGTCGCCGGCCGACGCGACGTTCACGCCGTCGCCGGGGTGTCGCTCGACGTCTCGGCCGGGGAGATCGTCGGACTCGTCGGCGAATCGGGCTGCGGCAAGTCGTCGCTCGGCCGCGCCGTCGTGGGTCTGCAGCGACTCACCTCGGGCACCGTCACGCTCGACGGCCATGCCGTGACCCCGGTCGGCCGCGCCGCGCGGCCGGAGCGCGACCGCGGGCTGCAGATGGTCTTCCAGGACCCCTACTCCTCGCTCAACCCGCGCCGCAGGATCGGCCGGCAGATCGCCGACGGCCTCCCGCACGGGCTGAGCGCCGCCGCGCGCCGCACCCGCGTGGCAGACCTGCTGGCCTCGGTGGGGCTGGCCCCCGGCGTCGCCGACCGCTACCCGCACGAGTTCTCGGGCGGCCAGCGCCAGCGCATCGCCATCGCGCGCGCCCTCGCCCCGGAGCCCGCCGTGATCGTGGCCGACGAGCCCGTCTCCGCCCTCGACGCGTCGACGCGCGCTCAGGTCTCGAATCTGCTGGTCGACCTCGCCCGCGATCGCTCGATGGGCCTGCTCTTCATCTCGCACGACCTCTCCGGCGTGCGCCACATGGCCGACCGGGTGGCGGTGATGTACCTGGGCCGAATCGTCGAGGACTCGCCGACCGAGCCGCTCTGGGCCGACCCGCTGCACCCCTACACCGACGCGCTCGTGCGCGCGATCCCGCAGCTGGGGGCGGATGCGGCGGCACCGGTGGCCCCGAGCGGCGAGGTGCCCGATCCCTCCGATCCGCCGACCGGCTGCCGGTTCCACCCGCGCTGCCCCCTCGCCCTCGCGCGCTGCGCGACGGACGACCCGGCCCTGGTGCACATCGAGGCCGGCCGGGATGCCGCCTGCTGGCTGCAGCCGGAGGGCGGACCCGCCCGCCCGCTCGCGGCGATCGCGGCGACGCCGTGAGTGGAGTGACCACCAGCCTGCGGCTCAACAACGACGTGGATGCCGCGACCCTCATCGATCTCGCACGCGCCGCCGAGGCGGCGGGCTTCGACCAGCTCTGGGTCTCCCACGACCTCATGCTCCGGAGCGCCCCCGCCCTGCTCGGGGCCCTCGCCGCCTCGACCAAGCGCATCCGGCTGGGGATCGGCATCGCGAACCCGTACACGCTGCACCCGGCGGAGCTCGCGATGCTCGCGGCCACCATGCAGGAGCTCTCCGGCGGCCGGTTCCTGCTGGGGCTGGCGGCGGGCGCGGCCGAGTTCCTCGGCTGGGTCGGCATCGAGCAGCCGACACCGCTCACCACCACGCGGCAGGCGCTCCGGGCCATCCGCGCGCTGCTCGCCGGGGGAAAGCCGGTGGACGTTCCGGGCGCAGGCTCGGGCTGGACCGACCAGGCGTACCTCCGCGTCCCGCCTGTCCCCACCCCCATCTACGTGGGCGCGATGAGCCCGCGCATGGTCGAGTTCGCCGGCGCGGAGGCCGACGGGGTGCTCGCGCTGCTGTTCCCGCCCGAGCACTTCGCGACGGTGCGCGACCACATCGCGGCGGGTGCGGCATCCGCGGGGCGCTCGCTGGACGGTTTCGACCTGCCGGCCTGTGTGTGGCTCTCGATCGACGAGGACCGCGCCGTGGCCGAGCGTGCGCTCGCGCACAAGCTGGCCTACTACGGCTCGGCGTTCTCGCCCTACCTGCTCGAACGAGCCGGGCTCTCGCGCGCCGATTTCGCCGGCGTCGACGCCGCGCTGAGGGCGGGGGACCCCGAGGCCGCCGCCGACCTGGTGACCCCGCGCATGCTCGCGCTCGGCATCGCCGGGGACCCGACTCAGGTCATCGAGCGCTGCGAGGGACTCGTTGCGGCCGGCGCGCGGCACCTCTCGTTCGGGCCGCCGCTCGGCGCCGACCCGGTGGCCGCGGTCGAGCTCATCGGAGACACCGTCGTGACACATTTCAGGAGCGCAGGATGACGAACGAAGCGACCGTGACGGCACTCGGGGAACGGGTCTGGGAGTGGAAGGAGCGCATCGCGTTCCGGAGCGCCGACGACATCCCCCGCATCGCCCACGACCCGAGCTGGCTGCCCGCGTTCGACTCGACCTCGGTGGCCGCCGGTCTCACGGCGCTGCAGGCCTTCCGCGCCGAGTGGGCCGCGCTGGACGTCTCGCACGATCCCATCCCCGTGCAGGTGGATCACCGGCTGATCGGCTCCGCGCTAGCCCGCACGTGGTGGGACCTCGAGGTCATGCGCTCGTGGGAACGGGACGCCAACTTCCTGCTCGGCCAGATCGTCGGACCGTACGTCGACCTCCTCCTCCCGCGCCCGCCGTTCGACGCTGCGCGCCAGGCGGGTGTCGTGGTCGCCCTGGCCGCGATCCCCGCGCAGGTGGAGGTGGCCCGGGAGAATCTCGCCCGCGCCGGCGTCGTCGATCTCGCCGCGATCGCGGTCGCAGCGCTCGACGGGGTGCCGGCCGCGCTGCTGCGCTCCGTGGACGCGCTCGGGGGTGTGCTCGAGCCGGAGGTGCACGCGGCGGCGGGGGAGGCGGCGGTCGCGGCATCCGCGGCGCTCGCCGGCTTCGCCGAGTGGCTCTCGGCCGAGGGCCCGTCCTTCGCGGCGGCCGAGCCGGTGGGTCGCGATCGATTCGTCTGGTATCTGCGCCACGTGGCCCTCATCGCGGCCGAACCGGAGGCGCTGGTCGAGGCGGCGGAGCAGGAATACCGCCGTGCCGTCGTCGGGGAGGCCCTGGGGCGCTCCCAGCTGACGGAACTCCCGCCGTTCTTCGATTCGGTGTCGGCTCAGGTGGCCCGCCAGCGGCTCGACGAGCAGTCGATCCGGGACTTCTACGAGCGCGGCGACCTGCTGAGTCAGGAGGGCTTCGATCACTACGAGGTCGACCCGGTGCCCGCCTACCTCGCGCCGCTCTCGTGGTTCGCGGTGAACGACGATCTCACGGATGCCGCGCGACCCGGCACCCCGGGGGTGGCCTACACGCCCGATCCCGGGCCGGGGCTCCCGTACTTCTACGCGGCGAACGCGCGCGACCCCCGGCTCGGCATCATCCACGAGGGCACCCATTACCAGCAGCTGGTGCGCGCCTGGGCCCACGAGAATCCGCTCCGGCGCAGGTACTACGACTCTGTGGCGAACGAGGGGATCGCGTTCTACAACGAGGAGCTGATGCTGCAGGCCGGCCTGTTCGCCGACAGTGCGCACAGCCGGGCGGTCGTGCAGAACTTCATGCGGTTGAGGGCCCTGCGGGTCGTCGTGGACATCAACCTCGCGACGGGCGCGTTCGACTGGGCCGAGGGAGTGCGCACCTTCGTCACGCGGGTGCCGATGGATGCCCACACCGCCGAGGAGGAGACGGCGATGTACGTGGCGACACCGGGCCTCGCGATGTCGTACCAGGTGGGCAAGCTGCAGCTCATCGCCCTTGCGGCCTCCGCCATCGAACGTCAGGGGGCCGGGTTCTCCTTCCGTGCGTTCCACGACTGGGTGTGGCGCAACGGCAATCTGCCGTTCTCGCTCCAGCGCTGGGAGCTGCTCGGCGACCGCTCCGAGGTCGACCTGCTGGACTCGGCGGGTGCGGCATGGTGAGCCGGCTGCTGGTCGGCTGCTCCGTGGTCGACGTCGAGACCGGCGAGGTGCGCCCCGATGCGGCCGTCTTCGTGGTCGACGGCGAGATCGCCGACGTCGGGCCTCGGGCGGAGGTCGAGGCGCGGGTGACGCCCGACCTCGTCGACGACCTCGGCGGCGCGTACCTGCTGCCCGGCCTGATCAACATGCACACCCATTTCTCGCTCTCGCTGCCCGGCCCCGGCGGAGACGAGGTGAACCGCATGACCCCTCACGAGCTCGCGCTCTACATGGCCGACGGCGCGCGGCGGACCCTCCTCGCCGGCGTCACGACGGTGCGCTGCGTGGCCGAGAAGCAGGGCGCGGACTTCGCCCTGCGCGCGGCGATCCGCGCGGGGCGGGCGATCGGTCCCCGCATCCTCACCGCCGGACGCGCCCTGGTCTGTACGGGCGGCCACGGCCACGAGGGAACCGACACCCTGCAGTGCGACGGGGCCGACGGTTTCCGGCGCGGGGTCCGGTCGCAGGTCTCCGCCGGAGCCGACCTGATCAAGGTGATGATCTCCGGCGGGATCGCCGGGGAGCACGAGGTGATCGCCACCCCCCAGCTCACGGTGGACGAGATGGAGGCCGTGATCTCGACGGCCCACGCGTGGGGGAGGAAGGTGACCGCGCACGCGGGACCCGCGTCGGTGATCGCCCAGGCCGTGCACCTCGGTCTGGACTGCGTGGAGCACGGCTACCAGCTCACCCCGGAGGTCGCGAGGGCCATGGCGGATCGGGGCACCGCCCTGGTGCCCACCCTGGTGGTCACCCGCAGCGGCGCGTTCTTCGACGAGCTCGGAGTGCCGGCCTGGATGCAGCAGCGCTCCCTCGACGCCGGCCCGCGTCACGTCGAGTCCTACCGCATGGCGCTCGAGGCCGGGGTGACGATCCTCATGGGCAGCGACATGCCGCCGTTCTGGGGGTTCGAGGGAACCAGCGCCACCGTGCGCGAGATCGAGCACATGTCGGACTTCGGGCTGGGCCCGGCCGGGGCGCTGAAGGCGGCCACGATCGATCCGGCGCGCTGGCTGGGCGTCGACGGCGAGGTGGGCAGCATCGAGCCGGGCAAGCGTGCGGACCTGATCGCCGTGGGCGCCGACCCCACGGCGTCGATCGGCGCCCTGCGCGGCATCCACTGGGTGATGTCCGACGGCGCGGTCGTGCGGGACGACGGAAGGCTGAGCCATGCGTGACGACGAACAGGCCCCCGACATGCGGCTCTACGACCTCAGGGTGACGGTCGAGTCGATCGAGGGGCGGTCGGTGTGCGGCATGCGGGTCGGCGACTTCTGCGAGGTGACCAACTCCAACGAGCTGCGGATCCCCGAGGGCAGGCACTTCTGCATGTACGCCCTCGGCTCGGCGCTGCCCCTGCTCCCGGCGAAGCAGCGCGACCTGCCGGCGGAGGACTGGCTGGAGAGGGACACCCGCGTCGCCTGCCCCGACCCGGACGAGCGGCTGATCATGCGGATCGACCGCATCGGCACGGTCGACCTGCGATCGGGCGACCTGACGTGACGAAACGCCCGGGCATGACGGTGGAGTTCGGTCTGGGCATCCAGACGAACAAGGACCCCGGGCGCTACGCCCGGATCGCGGCGCTCGCGGAGGGCGCCGGCTTCGACGTGGTCAGCGTGTTCGGCGACCTGCTGTTCCAGCCGCCGATCGTGGCCCTGCTGGAGATGGCGGCGGCGACGTCGCGCGTGCGGCTCGGTGTCGCGTGCTGGAACCCGTTCACGCAGCATCCGTACGAGCTCGCCGGCCAGCTCGCCGCGCTCGACCGCGCCTCGGACGGGCGCGCCTATCTGGGGCTCGCCAAGGGCAGCTGGCTCGGCGCCATCGGCCTCGCCGACGCGCGGCCCGTCGCCCACCTGGAGCAGGCCGCCGGTTTCATCGGTGCGCTGCTCTCGGGCGAGGGACGCGGTTTCGAGGGCGACCTGTTCCGGCTCGATCCCGGCGTGCGGCTGGCCTACCCGCTGCGGCGCTCGCGCGTGCCGCTCCTGCTCGGCAGCTGGGGACCGCGCGGTGCTGCGCTCGCCGGCCGCATCGCCGACGAGCTCAAGGTGGGCGGCACGGCCAACCCCGCCATGGTGCGGCTCACGCGGGAGCGCGTGGCCGTCGGCGAGGTCGCCGCGGGTCGCGCGGCCGGCTCCGTCGGAGTCGTGGTGGGCGCCGTGACCGTGGTCGCGCGGGATCGCCGGGCGGCACGGGAGCTCGCGCGCCGCGAGGTGGCCATGTACCTCGACGTCGTCGCGCGGTTCGACCCCACGGTCGAGCTTCCCGACGGCCTGCTCGACTCGGTGCGCTCGCGGCTGGCCGACGGCGACGCCGAGGGCGCGGGGCGCGCCATCCCCGGCGACGTGCTCGATCTCTTCGCCTTCAGCGGCACCCCGGACGACATCGCGGCGCAGGCGGGTGCGCTGGTGGCGGCCGGCGTGCATCGCATCGAGTTCGGCACTCCGCACGGACCCGACGAGCTCGAGGCGATCGCGCTCCTGGGGCGCGAGGTGGTGTCCGCGATCGCGCGGTGAGCCCTCAGCGGATCACGGTGCGCGCCAGCGCGAGCGCGTCCGCCGCGAGACGCGCGCTCGTCTCCCGGTCGCGCATCCAGAGCGGGGCGGATGCGGCGCTCAGGCCCAGCGACTCCAGTGCGGGGAGGTCGGCGGCGTCGGCGTCGTCCACGAGCCAGCCGTCGAGCAGGCCGCCCTCCGACCGCGCGCCGTAGTGCCGCGCGACGGCGAGCGCCGTGGTCTCCACGCCGATGGCGGTGAGGCAGGCATCCGCCATGCCGCGCACCACCGCACCCGAGATGATGGGGGAGACCCCCACGACCGGCGCGGATGCCGCGGCCACCGCCTCCCGCACCCCGGGTATCGCCAGCACGGCGCCGACCGACACGACCGGATTGGACGGGGCGACGAGGATCACGTCGGCCTCCCCGATGGCCGCGAGCGCCTGCGGCGTGGCCGCCGATCCGACGAGCCCGCGCTGCACGAACTCGCGTGCGGCGAGGCGCGCACGGTGCCGGGTCCACCACTCCTGGAAGTGCATCGTGCCCTCCTCGGTGACGACGTGCGTCTCGACCTCGTCGTCGGTGACGGGAAGGAGCTCGACCCCGAGCGGCCAGCGGGCGGTGATGAGCTCGGTGGCCTCGGTGAGGGTGCGGCCCGCGCGCAGGTGGCTCGTACGGGCGATGTGGGTGCCGAGGTCGAGGTCGCCGAGGGTGAACCAGGGCCAGCCGACGCCGTAGGCCTGCAGTTCCGCGCTGACCCGGTCCGTCTCGCCCACCCGGCCCCAGCCGCGCACTTCGTCGTTCTGGCCGGCCAGCGTGTACATGATCGAGTCGAGATCGGGGGTGATGCGCAGCCCCGCGAGCCACATGTCGTCGCCGGTGTTGACCACAGCGGCGAGTTCGGCGCCCGGCTCGACCCGCTCGACGTGAGCGCGCAATCCGCGCAGGAAACGGGCGCCGCCGACGCCGCCGGAGAGAACGGTGATCTTCACGGATACCACCGTAGGTGAACTCCCGCCAGCCGTATGACGTGTCAATGACCAGCCGTATGCTGCTGTTGTTACGAATGCTTCACGGAGGTCATCGATGGACGGATCAGGCGTGGAGCTCTCGAGCGTCCCGACGCTCTCGGCGAGCGAGTTCTACGGGTACAGCACGGACATCGTGCGGAGCATCGAGACCGTCATCGACGGCAAGCGCTCGGCGGTGGAGATGGCGCTGACGGTGCTGCTGGCGGAAGGCCATCTGCTCATCGAGGACGTGCCCGGCGTGGGCAAGACGATGCTGGCCCGGGCGCTCGCCAAGACGGTGGACTGCACGGTCAACCGCATCCAGTTCACGCCCGACCTGCTTCCCTCCGACATCACCGGCGTCTCGATCTTCAATCAGGCGAGCCGCGAGTTCGAGTTCAAGCCGGGCCCGGTGTTCGCGAACATCGTCATCGGCGACGAGATCAACCGGGCCAGCCCGAAGACCCAGTCCGCCCTGCTGGAGAGCATGGAGGAGGGCCAGGTGACCGTCGACGGGATCACGAGCACGCTCGCCTCCCCGTTCACGGTGATCGCCACCCAGAACCCCGTGGAGATGGAGGGCACCTACCCGCTCCCCGAGGCGCAGCGCGACCGCTTCATGGCGCGGATCTCGATGGGCTACCCCGACGAGGCGGCGGAGCTCGCGATGCTGCACACGCGCGAGACGGCGAGCCCGCTCGAGGATGTCACGCCCGTCGTCTCCACCATGGAGCTGATCGCCATGATCCAGACCGTTCGCGAGGTGTTCGTCTCCCCGCCCGTCGAGCAGTACGCCGTCAACGTGGTGCAGGCCACGCGCCGCGATCCGGAGCTGCGGGTCGGTGCGAGCCCGCGTGCGACTCTGCACCTGGTCCGCGCGGCGAAGGGCCGCGCCGCGCTCGACGGACGCGACTTCGTGCTCCCCGACGACATCGACGGCCTGGCCGTGGAGGTGCTCGCCCACCGGCTGATCCCCGCCAACCGCCTCACGTCGAACGGGGGCGTCGCCGGGGTCGGCGTGGTGAGCGACATCGTGCGCAGGATCGTCGCCGCGACGCCCGTCCCGCTCACCGCCCCGGGCCCGGCCTGACCGCATGGCCGCTCCCGCCAGGCCGCGTCGGACGCGGGTCGCCCGCCCGACCCGCCGCGGGCTGATCTTCGCGATCGGCGGTCTCGTCGCGGGCGGCGCCGCCTACGCGAACGGCCGCACCGAGCTGCTCTGGGTGGGGGCGTTCCTGATCGCGCTTCCCCTCGCCGCGTGGCTCTACGTGCGATTCCGGCCGTTGTCGTTCGTCTCCCACCGCGAGTTCTCGCCCGCGCTCGTCGCGGCGGGCACGGCCACCGCCGTGACAGTCCAGCTGAGGAACGCCTCGCGCTATGTGAGCCCGGCCGGCCACTGGCGCGACAGCTGGCCGTGGCGGCCCTTCGCCAGCGCTCCCGTCGAGGTCGGCGCCCTGACGGGGAGCGAGGAGGGCCGCGTGCACCCGCGCTCGATCGCCCGACTCAGGTACGTCGCGCATCCGTCGCGTCGCGGCTATTTCGAGGTCGGGCCGCTGCTCTTCGACTACACCGACCCGTTCGGCCTGGCCGACGGCGCGATCGTGGCCACGGGGCACGACACGCTCGTCGTCACCCCCGAGCTGGTGGAGCTGCCCGAGGGGGCGGTGTCCATCGCCGCCGACGAGGGCCCGACCCGCCTCCGGCAGCGGCGGTCCTTCGGCGGCGAGGACGACCTGATGACCCGCGAATACCGCCAGGGCGACGCGATGCGGCGCGTGCACTGGCGGGCCTCCGCCCACCACGGCGAGCTCATGGTGCGGCAGGAGGAGCAGCGCAGCCACGCGGAGGCCCGGATCGTGCTGGAGACGGTCCGCTCCGCGTATCGCGACGCCCGCAACTCGGCCGTGCTCGACGAGATCGACAGCGAGACCTTCGAGTGGACCGTGGCCTTCGCCGGATCGCTCGCCCTCTACCTGGCCGATCGCGGATTCATCGTGCAGGTGGACGAGACCGGCGACAGGCAGCTGGCCGGACTCGACCAGCCCGAGGAGTTCCTCGAATCCCTCGCCGCGGTGCAGTTGATGGACGCGCACGCCGATCGCTCCGGGCTGCTCGCCTCGGCCGCGCGGGGTCGTTCCCAGGGCTCGGCCTTCGCCATCCTGAGCCACTCCGGCAACGCGACGATCCACCGTCTCGCCGAGCAGCGCCGGCGGTTCGATCTGGCGGTCGCGTTCCTCGTGGACCCCTGGCCGTCTCCGCACGTCGATGAGCTCGCGGCGGCCGGCTGGCTCTGCGTGCAGGTGCACCCGTCCGAGTCGATGGAGGACGTGTGGCTGCGCGTGGGCGCGGAACAGGATGTGCTCCGTGACCGCGCCTGAGGCATCCGGCTCGTCGTCCGGGCGCGCCGGGGTGCTCGCCGGGGTGCACTGGACCGGCCGGCGGTCCGCCGACGACTGGCGCACCAGCCTCCTGCTCCTGCTGCTCGTGCTCGTCTCGATCCCCGGCCTGCACTCGATCCTCTCCGGCGCGGGATGGTTCGCCCCCACCGCGCTCGTGACCGTCCTGGTGCTCGGGGCGGCGGCCGTCACCCGGCTGCTGAGCCGTCGTGCCTGGCTGCCGCCGCTGGTCGCCGCGGTCGTGCTGCTGGCCGCCATGACCGCGTTCTTCGCCCCCGGCACCGCCTTTCTCGCCGTGATCCCCACCGGCGACACGTTCACGGCCTTCGGCACGCTGTTCCAGGTGGCGGGGGAGTCGATCAACCGGCAGTCGCTGCCCGCCGAAGCCGACACGGGCATCACCTTCCTGCTGTGCCTCGGGGTCGGCGGGATCGCCTTCGCCGCCGACGCGCTCGCGATCGCCCTCCGCGCACCGGCGCTCGCCGCCCTGCCGGTGTTCGTGCTGCTCGAGGTGCCGGCATCCGTGCGCCCCGGAAGCACCGACGCGCTGGTCTTCCTGGCGGCCGCAGTGGTCTATCTCGTGCTGCTTCGGGTGGGGAGCAGGCGCGGGCAGGGCATCCTCTCGCTGGCGATCGCGGCCGCCGTGATGGTCGTGGCGCTCGTCGTGCCGGTGGTGCTGCCGGCGGTGGACGACAGCACCACCCAGGCCATCGGGGCGGGCTCCGGCACCGGCGTCAACCCGGTGCTCTCCCTCGGCAATTCGCTCCGGCAGTCGTCGACCAAGACGGTGCTGAAGTACAGCACCGCCTCGGGCAAGGCGGAATACCTGCGGATGGTGAGCATCGTGGGCTTCCAGGGCTCGAACTGGGAGCCGGAGAACTTCTCCCTCGACCGCAAGAACACCGTGGCGAAGATCGACTCGCCTCCGGGGCTCACCTCGAAGGTGGCGCGCGTGAAGGACACCACCCGCGTGAGCATCTCCACGCTCGCGACGGAGTGGCTGCCGCTGCCGTATCCGTCGACCTCGGTGACCGGGCTCTCCGGCGCCTGGTACTTCGACAGCACGGGCCTTGCCGTGCAGAGCCCCGATCACTACACCACCAACGAGGACTACACCGTCTCGAACCTCCAGGTGACCCCGACCGTCGCCCAGCTGCGCTCGGTGGGGGCCTCCATCCCGCAGGGCATGCCGGAGTACCTCCAGGTTCCGCGCGACCTGCCGCCGGTCGTCGGGAACACGGCGCGCCAGGTGGTGGCGGATGCCGGTGCGGTGAGCGATTACGACAAGGCGCTGGCCCTCCAGTCGTACTTCCACGACGGCGAGTTCGTCTACTCCGAGACCGCGCCCGTGGAGGACGGCTACGACGGCACCGGGGAGCAGGTCATCGCCAAGTTCCTCGCCGCGAAGTCCGGCTACTGCATCCACTTCGCGTCGGCCATGGCCATGATGGCCCGGGTGCTCGACATCCCCTCCCGCATCTCGGTCGGCTTCCTGCCCGGCACGAAGGTGAAGCGTGAGGCGGGCAAGGCCACCTACGCGGTGAGCATGCGCGACCTGCACGCCTGGCCGGAGCTCTACTTCACCGGGGTCGGCTGGGTGCGCTTCGAGCCGACCGTGAGCCGCGGCGACGTTCCGGGCTACGCCACCGTCGCCGAGGCGGATGCCGCCACCGCCGCCCCCACGGACACCTCAGCGCCCTCGGCAGCCCCCTCCGCCACCCGCGCCCCCGCCGAGACCGTCGCCCCCACCACGCAGGGGCGCACGGACTCGAGCGGTACCGCGACGACGTCCACGGCGAATCCGGTGATCTGGGTGCTGCTCGGCCTGCTCCTCGTCGTCGCGATCGGCCTGGTGCCCGCCGTGGTCCGGGCGCTGCAGCGGTCGCGCCGGCTGAGGCGCCTGGCCACGGCGCGCGCGCCGGCCCTCCTCGCCTGGACCGAGCTCGCGCAGACCTCGGAGGACCTCGGCGCGCGTGTGCCGGAGACCCTGACCCCGCGGGAGACCGCGGCCTGGCTGGTCGACGGAGCCCTGGAGCACGACCCCGCGGTCGAGCGGCTGCTCGAGGCGCTGGAGCATGAACGGTTCGCCCGCGGCGCAGGCGCGTACCCCGGTGCGGCCGCGGATCTGCGCGCCGCCCTCGGGTCGCTGCGCGCGCCGGCGTCGCCCCGAGCACGACTGCGCGCCGCCCTGCTGCCCGCCTCGATCTGGCGCGTCATCACCCCGGGCCGCTGACCCCGAGCCGCTGACCGCGGGATCGGGTCAGGCGCGCGCGGCCGCCGCCAGGCTCTCGGCGACGTGCTCCACGTCGTCGCGCACGTGACCGACCGTGACCCGGGCGAAGCCCCCCGGCGCGGTCGCCTGGAACGGGGTCCCCGCCGCCACCCGGATGCCGCCGGCCGCGAGCTGCACGATGGCCGCCCGCTCGTCCGCCACCGGCAGCCACGTGTTGATGCCGTCGGAGGGCGGCAGAATCACGCCGTGCCGGGCGAGGGCCTCCGAAAGCCGCCGCTGGCGTTCGCGGTAACTCGTGCGGGCCGCCTCCACCTCGGCCACGGAGCTGGGGTCGGTGAGCAGGTCGAGGAGCATGGTCTGCAGCATCCGCGACGTCCAGCCGGGGCCGAGGATGCGGCGTGCGACCAGGCGGTCGATCAGATCGGCGGGGCCGCCCAGGCCCGCGATCCTCAGGTCCGGTCCGTGCGACTTGGAGAAGCTGCGGATGTGCAGCACCTGCCCGGGCAGCCAGGCGCCCAGGCTCACGTCCGGCACGGCGGAGATCTCGCCGGAGTGGTCGTCCTCGAGCACGATCGCGTCGGCGGCGTGCCGGGAGCGGCGGATGACGTGCGCGAGCTCGTGCGCGCGATCCACCGTCATCGAGCGCCCGGTGGGATTCTGGGCCCGCGGCTGCAGCACGATCGCGGCCGGCCGCAGGGTGAGCGCCTCCTCGAGCAGGTCGGGTCGCATGCCGTGCTCGTCCAGCCCGACGGGGACGCGCACCGCGCCGAAGTGGTCGAGCAGGTCGAAGATGGGCGGGAATCCGGGATCCTCCACGACCACCCTGTCGCCGAAGCGCACCACCAGCTCCATCGCCCGCGACAGCGCGTCCAGCGCACCGTCGACGACCGTGAGGGACTCGACCTCGTAGGGCCAGGTCGCGCGCAGCACCGCCTCGAGCTCGGGGATCACCGGTTCGTCGAGGTAGCTCGCCGTGGCCGCGCGCGTCGCGGCGCGGGAGAACGCGGACCCGAGACCCGGCAGCAGCAGCGGATCGGGTGTGCCGGTGGAGAGGTCGAGCCGGGTCGCCTCGAGCTGACCGGCCAGCCCCTGGAATCGCGGCGGCAGCCACTTGCGCGGCGCCTCGCGCACGAAACTGCCGCTCCGCCCCCGCGAGACGATGAGCCCGACGCCGGAGAGCGCCTGCCACGCATGGCTGACGGTCGCGGGGCTCACCCCGAGCTCGGAGGCCAGTTCGCGCACGGTGGGAAGGCGATCGCCGGGGGCGAGGTCGCCCGAGGTGATGAGGCGCGCGACGGCCGCGGCGATGCCGTGCGGCGTCGCCTCCTCGACCGAGGGCGCGATCGCGGTCATCCGTCGCTCCTCCGTGAGATGTTTGCCATAGCGGATGACGCGGGCCTATGTTTACCCCCACGTCATAGACAGAAACATATGCGAAATGTTTACGGCGCACAATAACAAAACACCCTGACGATGGAGGCACCGATGACTGTCGTTCGCGCAGCGATCACCCAGACCACGTGGACAGGCGACAAGGAGTCGATGCTCGCCAAACACGAGCGGTTCGCCCGGGACGCCGCGGCCGAGGGTGCGCAGGTCGTGTGCTTCCAGGAGCTGTTCTACGGCCCCTACTTCGGCATCACCGAAGACAAGAAGTACTACCGCTACGCGGAACCCGCCGACGGCCCGATCGTGCAGCGCTTCGCGGCGCTGACGAAGGAACTCGGCATCGTGCTCATCCTCCCCATCTACGAGGAGGACATCACCGGCGTGTACTACAACACCGCGGTGATCGTCGAGGCCGACGGCACCATCCTCGGCAAGTACCGCAAGCATCACATCCCGCACCTCGACCGGTTCTGGGAGAAGTTCTACTTCCGCCCGGGCAACCTCGGCTACCCCGTGTTCGACACCTCGGTCGGCAAGATCGGCCTCTACATCTGCTACGACCGCCACTTCCCGGAGGGATGGCGCGAGCTCGGCCTCGGCGGCGCGCACATGGTCTTCAACCCCAACGCCACCAAGCCGGGCCTCTCGAACCGGCTCTGGGAGGTCGAGGGACCGGCCGCGGCCGTGGCGAACGGCTACTTCGTGCTGCAGCCCAACCGCGTGGGGCGTGAGGACAACGAGTACGGCGAGCTGGCCGTCGACTTCTACGGCACCAGCCAGGTGATCGACCCGCGCGGCAACTTCGTGGGGGAGCGCGGATCGGGCGAGCACGAGGAGATCCTGATCCGCGATCTCGACCTCGACATGGTGCAGCAGATGCGCGACGACTGGCAGTTCTACCGGGATCGCCGGCCGGAGTCGTACACCAGAATTCCCCAGCCGTAGTTTCCCGCTCCCTGAGGCACTCGACGGGGGCGTTCGCGATGGTTCCCTTCGAGTGCCTCGGGGAACGGGTGGAGGTAGTCATGAAGACCCTGATCAAGAACGGCACCGTGGTCAACGCGACCGGGACGGCCACCGCCGACGTGCTCATCGACGGCGAGACGATCGCCGCGGTGCTCGCGCCCGGCTCCCACCTGCTCGGGTTCGACATCGAGTCGAACGTCGACACGGTCATCGACGCGACCGGCAAATACGTGATCCCGGGCGGCGTCGACGCCCACACCCACATGGAGATGCCCTTCGGCGGCACCTTCGCCAGCGACACCTTCGAGACGGGCACGCGCGCCGCGGCCTGGGGCGGCACGACGAGCATCGTCGACTTCGTGGTGCAGTACCCCGACCAGAACATCCTGGACCAGTACCAGGCCTGGCACGAGAAGGCGGCGGGCAACTGCGCCATCGACTACGGGTTCCACCAGATCCTCAGCGACGTTCAGGACTCCTCACTCACCGCGATGGACGAGCTCATCGAGGAGGGCGTGACGAGCTTCAAGCTCTTCATGGCCTACAAGGGCGTGTTCCTCAGCGACGACGGCCAGATCCTCCGCGCCTTCCAGAAGGGGGCCTCGAACGGCGCGCTCATGATGATGCACGCCGAGAACGGCGCCATGATCGACGTGCTCGTGAAGCAGGCGCTGGAGGAGGGCAACACCTCCCCGTACTTCCACGGCACCTCGCGACCGTGGCAGGCCGAGGAGGAGGCGACGCATCGCGCGATCATGATCGCCAACCTCACCGGAGCCCCGCTCTACGTGGTGCACGTGAGCGCCAAGCAGGCGGTCGACCAGATCGCGATGGCGCGGGACAACGGTCAGAACGTGTTCGGCGAGACCTGCCCGCAGTACCTCTACCTCTCCCTGGAGGAGCAGCTCGGTGCATCCAGCGCGGAGTGGGGGAGCTTCGAGGGCGCGAAGTGGGTGTGCTCCACGCCGCTGCGCTCGCGGGCGGAGGGGCACCAGCACCACATGTGGCAGTCCCTGCGCACCAACGACATCCAGATGGTCTCGACCGACCACTGCCCGTTCTGCATGAAGGGCCAGAAGGACATGGGCCTCGGCGACTTCTCGAAGATCCCCAACGGGATCGGCTCGGTCGAGCACCGCATGGACCTCATGTACCAGGGCGTCGTCGACGGCAACATCTCGCTCTCGCGCTGGGTGGAGCTCACCTCCACCACCCCGGCCCGCATGTTCGGCATGTACGGCAGGAAGGGCGTCATCCAGCCCGGCGCGGACGCGGATGTCGTGGTCTACGACCCGAACGGCCACACCTCCATCGGCCTGAACGCGACGCACCACATGAACATGGACTATTCGGCCTGGGAGGGCTACGAGATCGACGGCCACGTCGACACCGTGCTCTCGCGCGGCAAGGTCATCGTGGACGGCAACGAGTACCTCGGCACCAAGGGCGACGGCAGGTATTTCAAGCGCGGCCTCAGTCAGTACCTCATCTAGCAATCGGCCGCTGAGGCACTCGAAGAGCCCCTTCGAGAACCTCAGGAGCCGCACAGGCCCTCAGGGACCGCGTAAAGGAGACGCATGGAGTTCGGAGCAGTACTGCAGACCAATCCGCCCGCCTCGCGCACGGTGCACCTCGCGAAGCTCGCCGAGCAGCACGGGTTCGAGTACGTGTGGACCTTCGACTCGCACCTGCTCTGGCAGGAGCCCTACGTGATCTACAGCCAGATCCTCAGCGAGACGCACCGGGTGAAGGTGGGCCCGATGGTCACCAACCCGGCCACGCGCGACTGGACGGTCACGGCATCCCTCTATGCCACGCTCAACGAGATGTACGGCAACCGCACCATCTGCGGCATCGGCCGCGGCGACTCGGCGGTGCGGGTCACCAACGGCGCGCCCACGACGCTGAAGACCCTGCGCGAGTCGATCCACGTGATCCGCGAGCTCGCCAACTCCCGATCCGTCGAGTACAACGGCGCTCAGCTGCAGTTCCCCTGGTCGACGGGCTCCGAGCTCGAGGTGTGGGTGGCCGCCTACGGCCCGCTCGCGCTCAAGCTGACGGGTGAGGTGGGCGACGGCTTCATCCTGCAGATGGCCGACCTCGACGTCGCCGAGTGGATGATCGGCACCGTGCGCGACGCCGCCGAGAAGGCCGGTCGCGACCCGATGTCGATCAAGTTCTGCGTCGCGGCGCCCATGTACATCGGCGACGACTGGCAGCACATGCGCGACCAGTGCCGCTGGTTCGGCGGCATGGTGGGCAACCACGTCGCGGACATCGTGGCCAAGTACGGCGACCCGTCCACGGGCTCCGGGGCCGCTGTTCCCCGTGCGCTGACCGACTACATCAAGGGCCGCGAGGGCTACGACTACAACGAGCACGGCCGGGCCGGCAACACCCACGCCGAGTTCGTACCCGACGAGATCGTCGACCGCTTCTGCCTGCTCGGCACCGCCGACGACCACATCGCGAAGCTCACGGCGCTCAAGGAGCTCGGCGTCGACCAGTTCGCCGGCTACCTCCAGCACGACAACAAGGAGGAGACCCTCCGGGTCTACGGCGAGACCGTCATCCCGGCCATGCGCGACCACATCACGGCGAAGGCCTGATCGAGGGCGACATCCAGCACCAGTCCCGTCGGCGCGCCGGGGTTCACCCGTCGCCCGGCACCACACCACGAAGGATCCCGCAATGACCCGCAACATCGACCCGTCCGACGGCGTCCTCGCCGCCGAGCTCGACCGGTCCCACGTCTTCCACTCCTGGTCGGCTCAGGGGGCGCTGAAGCCCTTCGTCATGGCGGGAGGTCTCGGCACGCACATCTGGGACTTCGACGGCAACGACTACCTCGACTTCTCCAGCCAGCTCGTCAACTCCAACATCGGGCACCAGCATCCGCGGGTGATCGAGGCCATCAAGGCCCAGGCCGACGTGATCACCATGGTCGCCCCCGCGCACGCCAACCTCACCAGGGGCCAGGCCGCGAAGCGGGTGCTCGCCAAGGCGGGCCGCCCGTTCAGCAAGGTCTTCTTCACCAACGGCGGTGCGGATGCCAACGAGAACGCCATGCGAATGGCCCGGCTCGTCACGGGCAAGGACACGATCCTCTCGCACTACCGGTCGTACCACGGCAACACCGGCGCGGCGATCGTCGCGACGGGGGACTGGCGGCGGATGCCCAACCAGTACGCCCGCGGGCACGCCCACTTCTTCGGGCCGTTCGCCTACCGTTCCGAGTTCTGGTCGGCGTCGGAGGCGGAAGAGTGCGAGCGCGCGCTGCACCACCTCGAGCGCGTCATCCTCAGCGAGGGGCAGAACACCATCGCGGCGATCCTGCTCGAGGGCGTGCCCGGCACGGCCGGCGTGCTCGTGCCGCCGCCCGGCTACCTCGCCGGCGTGCGGGCGCTGTGCGACAAGTACGGAATCATGCTGATCGTCGACGAGGTGATGAGCGGCTTCGGCCGCACCGGCGAGTGGTTCGCCTGGCAGGGCTTCTCGGACGGTTCGTGGACGCCCGATCTGATCACCTTCGCCAAGGGCGTCAACTCCGGGTACGTGCCCGCCGGCGGCGTCGTCATCTCCGAGTCCATCGCGCAGGCCTTCGACGACGAGGTGTTCCCCGGTGGGCTCACCTACTCGGGCCACCCGCTCGCCATGGCGGCGATCGTGGGCGCGATCGACGCGATGGAGGACGAGGGCATCGTCGAGAACGCGAAGCGGATCGGGGCCGACGTGCTCGGCCCGGGCCTTCGCGCGCTGCAGGCGAAGCATCCGATGATCGGCGAGGTGCGCGGTCTCGGAGTGTTCTGGGCGCTCGACCTGGTCGACGACCCGGAGACGCGGCATCCGGTCTCCGGCGCCGTGATCGGGCAGCTGAAGTCCGAGCTGATGTCCCGCGGTCTCATGCCGTTCGCCTCGGACAACCGCATCCACGTCGTCCCGCCGTGCACGGTGAGCGACGACGAGGTGGCGCAGGCGCTGGCGATCTACGACGCTGCGTTCACCGCGGTGGAGTGAGGCCTCCGGCTCGGCGGTGCGCGCCGGTCGGAGCCGCGCTGGTGACCCCGGCCCTCCGCTCCACGCGAACGCCGGACGGGTGCGTGCCGCAGGCGCATACAATTCTCTGGTGCCTCACGTGACCAAGACCCCCTACACGATCGACGTGTACGACCTCATGCACCGCCCCGGCGAGATGCGCGAGCGCACCCTCGAGATCGTGGTGCCCGAGGCGCTCGGCAACCCCGTCATCGGCATCCCCGAGGGTGCGGCGCTGCATGTGGATGCCCGCCTCGAGTCCCTCCACGACGGCATCCTGGTCTCGGCTCAGGTCGATTCCGAGGCGGTGGGCGAGTGCGTGCGGTGCCTCATCGAGGTGACGCAACCCGTCCAGGTCGAATTCCAGGAGCTTTTCGCGTATTCTGAGGACGAAGCTTTCGAGTACGAGGTTCACGAGGACACAATCGACCTCGAACCCGTAATCAGGGACGCGGTGGTGTTGTCACTCCCGTTCCAGCCGGTCTGTCAAGAAGATTGCCTCGGCCTGTGTCCGCAGTGTGGGGCGCGGCTCCTCGACAACCCGGGTCACGAGCACGAGCAGCCCATCGATCCGCGGTGGGCGGCACTGGGCGGCGTGGCCGGTCTCGAAACGACAGACTGAACCCCACGATGTGACACGGTGCCGAGCGCGGCGCCGCCAGAGAGAAGAGAAAACCATGGCAGTACCGAAGCGCAAGATGTCGCGCGCGAGCACCCGTGCCCGTCGCGCCCAGTGGAAGGCCACGCCGCCCACCCTCGTGAAGACCATCGAGGGCGGCAAGGTCGTCTACAGCCTGCCGCACCGCGCGAAGGTCGTCGAGGACTCGACCGGCCAGCCGCTGTTCATGGAGTACAAGGGCCGGAAGGTCGCGGACGTCTGATCCGCTCGCGGGCGGCGGAGCATCCGTCGACCCGCTTTCCGAGTCATCGCGCAGCGAGCTCGTGCAGATCCTGGCCGTCGATGTCAGCCCGGAGCTGCTCGAGCTCGCTTTGACGCACCGCTCGTACGCGTACGAGCACGGCGGGGGACCGCACAACGAGCGCCTGGAGTTCCTCGGCGACTCGATTCTCGGCCAGGCGGTGACGGTTCGGCTGTACCTCGACAACCCGCAGGTCGACGAGGGCGAACTGGCCAAGCGGCGTGCGAGCCTGGTCTCATCGGTTGCGCTGGCCGAGGTGGCCCGCCGGATCGGGCTCGGCCGTTTCCTGCGCCTGGGACGTGGCGAGGAGCTGACCGGTGGTCGCGACAAATCGTCGATCCTCGCCGACACCGTCGAGGCCGTCATCGGAGCCGTGTACCTCTCCTGCGGACCGGATGTCGCGACCGATCTCGTGCTGCGACTCGTCGCGCCGCTCATGCTCGATCCCGGCCGATTCGGTGCGGCGATGGATCCGAAGACCAGCCTGCAGGAGCTCTCCTCGCGTCTCGGGCGGGGTCTGCCGCAGTACGTGGTGACCGACACCGGTCCGGACCACTCGAAGCGCTTCCACGCCACCGTGCTCCTGGGCGACGAGGCCGTCGCACAGGGCGAGGGCACCAGCAAGAAGCAGGCGGAGATGGCGGCGGCCCTCGATGCCTGGACCGCCCTCAGCGCGACGCTCTAGCCGTGCCCGAACTCCCCGAGGTCGAGGTGGTGCGGGCCGGGCTCGAGCCGGCCGTCAGCGGTGCGCGCGTGGCATCCGTCTCGGTGCTGGACGACCGGTCGCTGCGTCGTCACGACGGCCCCGCCGAGGACTTCATGGCCCGACTCGCCGGCCGCACCTTCGCGGGGGCGGTTCGTCGCGGCAAGTTCCTCTGGCTGCCGCTGGACGGCTCGGCCCAGGCCGTGGTGACCCACCTCGGCATGAGCGGGCAGGTGCTGCTGCGCGACCGCGCCACGGATGACGCGCTCACCCGCATCCGCCTGGACCTCGACCACCCCGTGCACGGGCCGCTCCGCCTCAACTTCGTCGACCAGCGCATCTTCGGCTCGATGGCGATCGACGACCTGCTGCCGACGCGGGACGGCCGTGCCGGCGGTCTCGGCTCGGACGCCGCACTGGTGCCCAGCCAGGTCGCGCACATCGCGCGCGATCCGCTGGATCCGGCCTTCGACGACGCGCGCTTCCTCACCCGGCTCGCCGGCCGACGCACGGGAATCAAGCGGGCGCTGCTCGATCAGACCCTGGTGAGCGGCATCGGCAACATCTACGCCGACGAGTCGCTGTGGGCCGCCCGCATCCACTACGACCAGCCCACAGACACCCTCAGCCGGGCCCGGGCGAAGACGCTCCTCGCCGAGGTGCGACTGGTGCTCGGCAAGGCGCTGGCGGAGGGCGGAACGAGCTTCGACGCGCAGTACGTCAACGTCAACGGGGCGTCCGGCTACTTCTCGCACTCGCTCAACGCGTACGGCCAGCAGGGCGAGGCCTGCCCGCGCTGCGGCCGCCCGATCGTGCGCGACCGCTTCATGAACCGCGGCTCCCACTACTGCCCCACCTGCCAACGCCTCCGCTAGCCCACCCATCCGCGAGGGGCCTTAGTTTGTCGCTTTTGCGCGCCGAAAAGCGGCAAACTAAGGCCCCTCGGCGAAAGGTGCGGGGAGGGTGACCGTGAGGCGAGCGCCGCCGGCGGGGGCGTTCGAGGCGCGGATGCCGCCACCCATCCGCTCGACCAGGCGCGACGCGATCGAGAGCCCCAGTCCCGTCCCCACGGGTCGCTCCTCCCGATAGCGCTCGTGCAGCACACCGCGGTCGAAGGCCACGTCGAGGTCGTCAGCCGCGAAGCCCGGGCCGCCGTCCGTCACCTCGAGCACCACCATGCCCTCCTGCAGGGCGGCGGTGACGCTCACCGTCGAGCCGGGGGGACTCACCCGCAAAGCGTTCTCGACGAGACCGTCGACCACCTGCCGCAGACGACGTCCGTCGGCGCTGACCGGCAGGAGCGGGGAGGAGACGACCAGAGTCACCCCCAGCGAGGCGCACCGGCCCCGCCAGGCATCCCGCGCCTGAGCGAGCAGGCCGCCCACCTCGATCAGCTGCGGATGGATGACGAAATCCTCCGCCTCGAGCCGCGCCAGTTCGAGCAGATCGGCCACGAACCGGTCGAGCCGCTCGGTCTCGGCGACGAGGGTCGCCCCGACAGCCGCGATCTCCTCCCCGCGAATCAGCCCGTCGACCATGGCCTCGCCGTACCCGCGCACCGCCGTCAGCGGTGTTCGCAGTTCGTGCGAGATGGAGAGCAGGAACTCGCGCTGCCGGCCCTCGCTCGTGGTGAGGGCGTGGTCGAGGGTGGCGAGTGCGTCGGCGACATCCTCGATCTCGGTGGGCCGATGGGCGCCGATCGGCAGCCCGCGTTCACCGGCGGCCATGCGGCGGGCGGTCGCGGCGGTGCTCACCAGCGGCCGGGCGAGCCGGCGCCCCAGGAGTGCCCCGGCGATCACCGCGACGGCGATGCCGATCGCCAGAGCGATCAGGATGCGACGCCCCGATTCGCGTGTCGAGCTCTCAAGGCTGTCCTCGGTGCGAGCGGCCACCACTCCCGTGCCGTTCCGGGTCGCGCGGCCCTCCACCACCACGGTGGACCCGCCGCGCCGCTCGACCACGGAGACGCGGCCGGCGGCGAGCACGCGGCGCGCGAGGGCCGGCGCGACATACCGGGCCGCCTCGCCGGTGACGGCTCCATCGGCCGAGATGTAGGCCACCATGGTGTCGCCCAGAGCGCTCTGGGCGGTCGTGCCGAGCTCCTCGCGCCTGGCCGCGGGCAGCGTCGCGAGCACGTCGGCCTGCGCTGCCAGCTGCGTCTTGGCATCCGAGAGGGTCGAGGATCTCACCAGCTGCAGAGAGATGAGGGCGGTGAGCAGCACGGCGAGCACGGCGACGCTCACGGTGACCAGCGTGATCCGACCGCCGAGCGAGCGCAACCAGGCGCTCATGCGCTCACCGAATAGCCGACGCCGCGCGAGGTCACGATGGGGCTGTCGTCGCCGAGCTTCGCCCTGAGCTGCGCGATGTGCACGTCGACCGTGCGGCTCTGGCCGTAATCGGCGTGGCCCCACACCGACGAGAGCAGCTGC
The DNA here is from genome assembly GCA_966212465.1 of uncultured Lacisediminihabitans sp. Lineage (GTDB taxonomy): Bacteria > Actinomycetota > Actinomycetes > Actinomycetales > Microbacteriaceae > Lacisediminihabitans. The sequence goes on along the minus strand of CBIHRK010000004.1, from coordinate 242,079 downwards.
TCGCGGGTGAACACCCGCCCCGGCGCGCTCATCAGCTTCGCGAGCAGGTCGAATTCGGTGCTGGTGAGGGAGACGGGCCGCCCGGAGGCGTGCACCCGCCGCTGGGCGGCATCCAGGGTCACCGCGCCGACGGTCACCGGGGGCGGCTCGGGCGCCCCCGCCTGACGGCGAAGGATGCCGCGGATCCTCGCCACCAGCTCGCGCGGCGAGAACGGCTTGGTCAGATAGTCGTCCGCGCCGAGCTCCAGCCCGAGCACCCGGTCGACCTCGTCGTCGCGCGCGGTGACGAAGATCACGGGGGTCCAATCGCCGGCCGCACGCAGCCGGGAGCACAGTTCGATGCCGTCGAGCCCGGGCAGGCCGACGTCGAGCACGACGGCGACCGGGCGGAGGCGACGGATCGCTTCGAGCCCGCCCGGGCCGTCGGATTCCACGTGCACCCCGTACCCCGCCTCCGCGAGGTAGAGCCGCTGCAGGTCGGCGATGGCGCGCTCGTCCTCCACAACCACGACGAGCCCTCTGCCCTCGACCATTCCCCCATTCTGGCGGCTCGTCGAGCGACCGATGAGGTGAATGGGCCGGCCTTTACATTCTTCGAACACGCGCCGAACCCTCGCCTCACAGTGTGCTGTCACCCTCGGTTCGGGTCGCATGGTGCGACCCAGTCAGGAGACCGCAATGATCAGCATCCGCACCATCGCCCTCACCACGACCGTGAGCCTCGCGCTCGTACTCGGGTGCGGGGCGGTCGCGGCAGAGGCGGCGCCCGTCGCCACGACCGCCACCGGCAGCTCGTCGAGTTGCACGTTCCCCCAGCATCTCCTCGCGGCGTGGAAGGCCATGCCCGCCGAGCTGCGGAAGGATCTCAAGGCCGCGAAGGCTCTGCCCCGTGGCGCGGAGCGTCGCGCGAAGCTCGCGTCGATCCGCACGAAGGCCCTCGACGGCGGCTACGGCGCCGGGGTGGAGGTGCGGGCGCAGTGGCTCAAGGATCACAAGGGCGACCACCTTCGCCCCCTGCCCGCCGCCCTGAAGGCCGATCTGAAATCCATGCACGCCGACCCGCGCTCGAAGCGGGTCGCCGACGCCGAGGCGATCGCCGAGAAGGCGATCTCCGGTGCCTACGGCGCGACGATCGAGTCCTTCGCGAAGGCCGTCCAATCCAGCACCACCTGGCAGTCCTGCTGACCCCTTCCACGAGGGGCCTTAGTTTGTCGCTTTCGCGCGCCGAAAACCGGCAAACTAAGGCCCCTCGGCGATGGGGTTAGAGGGGTTTCTTCCAGGCGCCCTCGTAGCCGAGGGGGGTGAAGCCCAGGGCCTCGTTGACCTCGAGCATGTGGCGGTTCTCCTCCGCATTGAAGGTGATCACCGAGGGATGCCCGGGCGCCACCCGATGCAGCTGCTCCAGGTTCGCGACCTTCAGCAGCATGCCCAGCCGATGCCCGCGGTGCTCGCGCAGCACGATCGTGTCGCGCTGCTCCACGGAACGGCTGGTCTCCGCCGGCGCCACCAGCTCGGTGTAGCCGACGAGCCGCCCGCTCGCCCGGTGCTCGACGGCGGCGACGAGCGTGGTGCGCCCGCCGTCGGCCGCGTGGTCGTCGAACGCGCGCACCCGTTCGGCCGTCCACACGTCCTCGGGCTCGTCGAGCCCCGCGGTCGGGGCGTCCGTGCTCATGCGCGTGTGCAGCATCGCCAGGTCGTCGAGCCAGCGGTCGGGCGTGCGCCCGGACCAGAGGCGGATGCCGTACCCCGGCGCCTCCGGCGCGCTCGGCAGCCGCGCGGGAAGACCGAGCCTGCTGCCGCGCTCCACCTGCTCGAGCCGGTATCCGCGGCCGAGGAGGAACCGCACCTCCGGATTTCCGGCGGGCACCGAACCGAATCCCGTGGGGGAGTCGATGGTCGGGCCCGCGGTGCGTCGGGAGACCGCGTAGACGATGGCGTGCGTCATCCCGTCGGCCCGCGCCATCCGCTCGAGCAGGTCGCTGAGGGCCGTGCCCACCCCGCGGCCGCGCGCCTCCGGCTGCACCTGCACGGTCAGCCAGACGTGGGTGGATGCCGCGTCCGCGAGCTTCTCGTAGACCGCTCGTGCCACCACCCGCCCGGCGAGGCGGGCCACGAACATCCGCTTCGGTTCGAACTCCTGCGCCTGGTAGGCGGGCAGCACCTCGGCCGGCGTCGCCGCGAGCTCGTCGCTGCCGTAGCCGTGCGATTCCACCGCGTTGCGCACCCCGATCGCGGCCACGAAGTCGGCCGCCTCGGGCCGGTCGATCGACGCCGGGATGACCACCTCGTCGATGACGATGTCGCCCATCTGATGCTCCGTCCTGCGGCCCCGGTGGCAGCCGACCAGGATACCGGCGCCGCCGGCGACCCGCGACGATCGCAACCCAAGCGTTACCCCGCCGGGTTGCCCGGGAGACAGCCGCGAGTCCGGTACCGTTGTCCCAATGTTCGCGCGGCAATCGGAGGAGGCTCGGTGTACCTCAAGAGCCTGACCCTCAAGGGGTTCAAGTCCTTCGCACAGCCGACCACCTTCGCATTCGAGCAGGGCGTCACCTGCGTGGTGGGGCCCAACGGCTCCGGCAAGTCGAACGTGGTCGACGCGCTCGCCTGGGTGATGGGGGAGCAGGGCGCGAAGACGCTGCGCGGCGGCAAGATGGAGGACGTGATCTTCGCCGGGACGGCGACGAAGGGTCCGCTGGGGCGTGCCGAGGTCATCCTCACCATCGACAACTCGGACGGCGCGCTGCCGATCGAGTACTCGGAGGTGACGATCGCCCGCACCCTGTTCCGCAACGGCGGCAGCGAGTACGCCATCAACGGCGAGACGTGCCGCCTGCTCGACGTGCAGGAGCTGCTCAGCGACTCGGGGCTCGGCCGCGAGATGCACGTGATCGTGGGCCAGGGCCAGCTCGATGCCGTGCTGCACGCCAGCCCCGAGGAGCGTCGCGGGTTCATCGAGGAGGCGGCGGGCATCCTCAAGCACCGTCGGCGCAAAGAGAAGACGATCCGCAAGCTCGAGGCGATGCAGGCGAACCTCACCCGGCTCAGCGACCTCGCCGGGGAGATCCGGCGACAGCTCAAACCGCTCGGCCATCAGGCGGAGATCGCCCGAGAGGCGCAGTCGATCGCCGCGATCGTGCGCGACGCGCGTGCCCGCCTGCTCGCGGACGAGGTGGTCACCCTGCGGGCGGCCATCACGGCAGCGTCGCGCAGCGAGAGCGAGCGCAAGACGGAGCGCATCGTGCTGCAGGAGCAGCTCGATCAGGCGAAGCTCCGCGAGCACCGCATCGAGCAGGCTCAGGTCGGCGACGCCGTGGACATCGCCCGCCGCACCGCATTCGGACTGGCGTCGGTGCAGGAGCGGCTCCGCGGCCTGTACACGCTCGCCAATCAGCGACTCGCTCTTCTCGGTCAGCAGGCCGACCAGCCGGACGCGGCACCCGGCGTCTCCCGACAGATGGTCACGGATGCCGAGGAGGAGGTCGCCCGCCTCATCGAGCTGGTGACGACGGCCGAGCAGGCCTGGCAGGAGGCGCAGTCCGCCACCGCGGTCGCGCGGGCCAACCTCGACGGGCTCGACGAGCAGATCGCCTACCAGTCCTCGCTCGTCTCCCGGCACGACCTGGAGCTCTCCAAGCTCACCGGTCAGGCCGACACCGCCGCCTCCCGCCTCGCTGCCGTGCGCGGCGAGGTGCTGCGCCAGCAGAATGCCCTGGATGCCGCGCGCGAGCGCCGCGAGGCCGCGCAGGCCGAGTTCGCCTCGCTCGAGGCCGAGGCGGCGCTGGAGGATTCGGGCGAGACCGACCTCGACGCCGAGTACCAGACCGCCCAGGCGGAGGTCACCGCCGCCGAGGCCGAGATCGAACGCCTGCGCGAAGAGCTGCACGCCCACGAGCGCGAGCGCGACGCCCTGGCGGCGCGCACCGGCGCGCTCTCCTCCGCGCTCGACCAGAAGGATGGATCGAGCGCGCTCGTCGCCGCGAAGCTGCCCGGCGTCCGCGGCCTCGTCGCCGAGCACGTGCAGGTCCGGCCCGGGTTCGAGGCCGCGATCGCCGCCGCGCTCGGGTCGCTCGCGGACGCCGTTCTCGCCGAGACCCGGGACTCCGCCTTCGACGCGGTGGCGCACGCCGACGGCGGCGACCTCGGTCGCGTGGAGCTGGTCATCGCCGAGGGGCGGCCCGCGGCATCCGAGCTCAGCGCGCCCGGTGTTGTGCCCGCGGCGAGCGTGGTCACCGCCCCCGACGGCGTGCTCGCGCTGCTCGAGAGCGTGCTCATCGCCGACGATCTCGCCACCGCTCGGGCCGCATGGCGGCACCTCGAGGCCTCCGCACCGCCCGGCGCCACGGTGATCACGCGCTCCGGCGACGTGCTCAGCCGCCAGGTGCTGCGCGGCGGGTCGGGGGCCAAGCGGTCGCGCCTGGAGCTGGTCGCCGACCGGGATGCGGCCGACGACCGGCTGCGCGAGGTCACCAGCATCCTGGACCGCACGCGTTTCGCTCTCGCCGAGCAGCGCGGTCGACTGGAGGTGGCGAAGGAGCAGTCCGCCCGCGCCCTCGCCGCTCTGCGCGACTTCGACGCCCGGCTCGCCGCGCAGACGGAGAAGCTGGGGCGCGTGCGCGTTCAGGTGGAGGCGGCCCTCGCCGAGGCGGAGCGGCTCGAACGCGGACTCGCGCTCGCCGAGGAGGCGGTGACGGATGCCGCCGCCGCCCACGACACCGCCAAGCGCGAGCTCGACGCCGCACGCTCCCGCCCGCGCCCGATCCTCGATGTCGCCGCCCGCGACGGCGTGCTCGCCGACCTGGAGTCGGCCCGCGACCTGGAGCTCGAGGCGAGACTTCAGGTGGAGACCGCACGCGAACGGGTGCGCGCTGAGCAGCTGCGCGCCGAACAGCTGGAGCGTCAGCTGCAGGCGGATCGCGCGGCCGCGGAGGCCGCCGCCCGCCGCGCGGTGGTGCGCCGCAGGCAGGTCGCGGCCGCCGAGGCGGTCATCGCGGCGCTGCCGGCGGTGCTCGACTCCGTCGACCGCTCCGTGTCCCAGGCGCGTGTGGAGCTCGCGTCGGCCGAGGCGGAGCGCTCCGCTCAGAACGAGGAGCTCGCCGAGCTGCGCCGGGGCGAGGCCGCACTGCGGGAGCGGCTGACCGCGGTCAGCGACGACGTGCACGGCCTGGAGATGCAGGTCTACGAGAAGAAGCTCCACCTCTCCACGCTTCTCGAGCGCGCGGGCGAGGAACTCGGCCTCGTCGAGGACGTGCTGGTGGCCGAATACGGCCCCGACCAGCTCGTGCCCGTGCTTCGAGAGCCTCAGCAACCGGGTAACGACGATCGCGAGCCCCAGCGACCGGGTGACGACGTGACGTTGGTCCCTGAGGCTCTCGAAGGGGCCGATCGCGACGCGACGGCCGCCTCTACCGCGTCGGCGACGGGCATCCCCTTCGTTCGCGCGGAGCAGGAGGCGCGCCTCGCGAAGGCCGAGCGCAAGCTCGCCCAGCTCGGCCGCGTGAACCCTCTCGCCCTGGAGGAGTTCGCCGCCCTGGAGCAGCGTCACAAGTTCCTCACCGAGCAGCTGACCGACCTCACCGGCACGCGCAAAGACCTGCTCACGATCATCGAGGAGATCGACGAGAAGATGCAGGACATCTTCTCCAGCGCGTTCGAAGACACGAAGGCCGCGTTCAATCAGGTCTTCCCGATCCTGTTCCCCGGGGGCACCGGCAGCATCCACCTCACGGATGCCGAGAACCTGCTCACCACGGGCATCGAGGTCACCGTGCGCCCGGCCGGCAAGAAGATCGAGCGTCTCTCGCTGCTCAGCGGCGGTGAGCGATCGCTGGCCGCGGTCGCCCTGCTGATCGCGATATTCAAGGCGCGCCCCAGCCCGTTCTACATCATGGACGAGGTGGAGGCGGCCCTCGACGACGCCAACCTCGGACGACTGCTGCAGATCTTCGAAGACCTGCGCCAGACCTCGCAGCTCATCGTCATCACGCACCAGAAGCGCACGATGGAGATCGCCGACGCGCTCTATGGCGTTTCCATGCGCGCGGACGGCATCAGCGCCGTCGTGGGTCAGCGCGTCGCCACCGAGAAGGCCAGCTGAGCTCTCCCGCCGCCCGCGACCGCTCGTGGCGTATCGGGAGTCCCGCTCGCGATCTGTAGCATTGCCGATATGGCTTCCCCCTGGTCCCTCTCCGGCGCTCTCAAAGGCATGTTCGCCCGCAAGACGATCGACGACCAGACCTGGGACGACCTGGAAGACGCCCTGATCGGCGCCGACTTCGGTCCCGACGTGACCGAGGCGGTCATCGACGAGCTGCGGGCATCGGTCAAGCGCTACAACACCACCGACCCCACCGACCTGAAGCGGATGCTGCGCGAGACCCTCGAGGAGCGCCTGGCCCGCCTCGACCCCACCCTGCACCTCAGCAACCGCCCCGCGGTCGTGCTCGTCGTGGGGGTGAACGGCGTGGGCAAGACCACGACGATCGGCAAGTTCGCGAAGTTCCTCGGCAACTACGGCCGCAGCGTCATCGTCGGTGCGGCGGACACGTTCCGCGCGGCGGCGGTGGATCAGCTGGCCACCTGGGCGGAGCGCGGGGGAGCGAAGATCCAGCTTCCGCAGCAGCCCGGGCAGGACCCGGCATCCGTCGCCTTCCAGACGGTGGAGCGGGCGCAGCGCGAGGGCATCGAGATCGTGATCATCGATACGGCCGGCCGGCTCCAGAACAAGAGCGGGCTCATGGACGAGCTGGCGAAGATCAAGCGTGTGCTCGAGAAGCAGGTCGAGATCGCGGAGGTGCTCCTCGTGCTCGACGCGACGACCGGCCAGAACGGCCTGGCGCAGGCCGAGGCGTTCATCGAGCACGCGGGAGTGACGGGGCTGGTGCTCACCAAGCTCGACGGCTCCGCGAAGGGCGGCTTCGTGCTCTCGGTGCAGGAGAAGACCGGCATCCCCATCAAGCTCATCGGCCAGGGTGAGGGCATCAAAGACCTCACCGGCTTCACCCCGCACGTCTTCGTGCAGAATCTCGTCGGTTAGGAGCGGAAGATGTCGAGCGTGCCCCCGAGGTACTACCCCGGCCGCACGGCCCTGGTCGCCCTCGTGCTTGCGATCGTGGGAGCGGGACTCGGTTTCGCCGGGTTCGTGACGGGTGTGGATGCCGCCCTCGGCGGGCAGCGCCCCACCATCAACATCGCCATCTTCTTCGTGGGCGTCGGGCTGCTGCTGGTGGCGCTCGTGCTCTCGATCCTCGGCCTGCTGCGCACGAGCTCGAAGCTGCTCTCCACGATCGCGCTCGTGGTCGCCCTGCTCCCGATCACCGGCCTCATCGTCGCCGCTCTCGCTGCCCGCCACTAGCGCCCCCCACACGCACCTCCACACCCCTTCCCCCATGCCAAATGAAGGCATTCGCGGGGGTCGCGCCCCGGAACGGCACGGGAGGGTGCGCTCTCGCCTTCGCCAATGCCTTCATTTGGCAGGGAGAACCCTGTCGGGGCGTCCGCCCGGTTAGAGGAGGCGGTGGGCCGCCGACAGCTCGAGGTAGGTCTCAGCGTTGCGGCGGATGTGGTCCACCTCGTCGTCGGTGAGTTCGCGCCGCACCTTGGCGGGCACGCCCGCCACGAGGGAGCGGGGCGGGATGACCGTGTCCTCCAGCACCACGGCGCCGGCGGCTACGAGCGAGCCCGCGCCGACCACCGCCCGGTTCAGCACCGTCGCCCCCATGCCGATGAGGCAATCGGCCTCGACGATGCAGCCGTGCAGCACCGCGCCGTGCCCCACGCTCACGCCGGCCCCGATGCGCGTGGGCGCTCCGGGGTCGCAGTGCACCGTGACATTGTCCTGCAGGTTCGAGCCCTCGCCGAGCTCGATGTCGTCGCGATCGCCGCGCAGCACCGCGCCGTAGAACACGCTGGATCGCGGATGCAGCGTCACACGCCCGATCACGGTCGCGTTCGGCGCGACGAACGCGCTCTCGTCGATGGAGGGTGTGTGCGAGCCGAACGGCAGGATGAGGGCCATGCCACCACGCTACTCGGGCGGCCCGCGCTGCCGCGGGCGGACTCCGGTGCTCACCGGACAATCCACAGGCCACGCTCGTCCTCCCGGGTAAACTGGCAGCACCATGGCTAGCTTCGGAAACCTCACAGACCGCCTCGCAGAGACCTTCAAGAACCTCCGGGGCAAGGGCAAGCTCAGTGCAGCGGATGTCGACGGCACCGTCCGCGAGATCCGCCGGGCGCTGCTCGACGCCGACGTCAACCTCGACGTCGTCAAGGATTTCACCGCCCGCGTCCGCGAGCGCGCGCTCGGCGACGAGGTGTCGAAGGCGCTGAACCCGGCGCAGCAGGTGGTGCAGATCGTCAACGACGAGCTCACGACCATCCTGGGCGGCGAGGCGCGCCGGATCCGCTTCGCGAAGACCGCGCCGACCGTCATCATGCTCGCCGGCCTCCAGGGCGCGGGCAAGACCACGCTCGCGGGCAAGCTGGCCAAGTGGCTGGCGGGGGAGAACCACACCCCGCTGCTCGTCGCGGCCGACCTCCAGCGCCCCGACGCCGTTACCCAGCTGCAGGTCGTGGGCGAGCAGGCCGGCGTCCCGGTGTTCGCACCCGAACCCGGCAACGGCAAGGGCAACCCGGTGCGCGTCGCCAAAGACGCGATGAAGTTCGCCAAGGACAAGCAGTACGACGTCGTCATCGTCGACACCGCGGGTCGCCTCGGCGTCGACGCGGAGCTCATGAAGCAGGCGGCCGACATCCGCAAGGCCATCGATCCCGACGAGGTCTTCTTCGTCATCGACGCGATGATCGGTCAGGACGCGGTCGCCACGGCGAAGGCGTTCCAGGACGGCGTGGACTTCACCGGAGTGGTGCTGACGAAGCTCGACGGCGACGCACGCGGTGGTGCGGCGCTCAGCGTGGCATCCGTGACGGGCCGGCCCATCATCTTCGCCTCCACCGGTGAGGGGCTGGACGACTTCGAGCCCTTCCACCCCGACCGCATGGCGAGCCGCATCCTCGACCTGGGCGACATCCTCACCCTCATCGAGCAGGCCCAGAAGACGTTCGACGAGGAGGAGGCGCGCAAGACCGCCGAGAAGTTCGCGACGGACAGCTTCACCCTCGAGGACTTCCTGAAGCAGATGCAGCAGCTGAAGAACATGGGCTCCATCAAGAGCATGCTGGGCATGCTTCCCGGCGCGAAGGGCATGCGCCAGCAGCTGGAGAACTTCGACGAGCGCGAGATCACGCGCACGGAGGCGATCATCCAGTCGATGACCCTCCAGGAGAGGCGTCAGCCGAAGGTGCTGAACGGATCCCGCCGCGTGCGCATCGCCAACGGATCGGGCACCACGGTGACCGAGGTCAACGCCCTCGTGAACCGGTTCGAGCAGGCCGCCAAGATGATGAAGACGGTGGCGAAGGGCGGGGTCCCGCAGGTTCCCGGCATGGGGCCGATCCCGGGTGCCTCCTACGGCGGGCGGAAGGTGCAGCAGCAGAAGAAGGGCTCGCGCTCGGGCAACCCCGCGAAGCGGGCCGCGGAGAACGCGGCGCTCGCGTCCGGCGCGAAGCCGAGCGGCGCAGCTGCTGGATCGGGATTCGGGCTCGGCAAGGCGGGCGCCGCCGGCCCGAGCGAGGAAGAGCTCGCCAGCCTGCAGAAGTTCCTCGGCCGCGGCTGACCGGTCCCGAGGCCCTCGAAGCACCCCGGTCCCTGAGGCCCTCGAAGGGACCCCGCGCTACACCGTCAGCTTCGCACTGCGCACAGCATCGGCGATCCGCTTCGCCAGCACCTGCTGCCCCTTCGGAGTGGGGTGGATGTCGTCGCTCTGCAGCCACTCGCGGTGCCCCGCCAGCGGCTGGCCGATGTCGAGATACGTGCCGTGGACCGCGCGCACCGCGCTGCGCACCGCCTCGTTGATGTCGTCGACCTGATCGGGTGCCTCCGTGTCGTTCCACACCGTGCTGATGCCGACGATCGTCGCGTCGGGAAGCCTGGAGCGCAGCGCGTCGATGACCGCGCTCGTGTTGCGGGCGATCGCGCCGTCGTCCGTGCCGAGGTCGTTGCTGCTGCCCGAGATGAGCACCAGGTCGGGGTGCAGGGCCACCGCGGCATCCACGAGGCCGGAGAAGTCCGCGTCGCAGTCGTTGGCGCTGCCCGCGGTGACGAACCCGGCGCCGTCGCAGGCGAGGTTGGTGAGACGCCAGTCGTTGTCGTGCGCGATGAGCGCCGGCCACGCCTCGTCGGCGTCGAGGCCGTGACCCTTCATGATCGAGTCGCCGATGGCCACCACCACGGGCCGCGCGCTCTTCGCCGACGACGGGGAGACCGCGTCGATGGCGAGCCGTCCGCTCGAGCACCCGGCGAGCAGAGCCACCACGCCCACCGCGAGGAGCGCGGACCGGATGCCTGACCTCATGTCCTCCAGGCTAGGCGCGTCACTCTATGGGGCGGCTGTGAGGTCGGATCGGGCATTCGCACGAGCTTAGGCTTGTGACATGACGTCAACGAACACCCGACCCATCCGCCTCGGCGTGCAGGTGCAGCCGCAGCACGCCCACTACGAGAAGATCCGCGACACGGCCGCGGAGCTCGAAGACCTCGGTGTCGACATCCTCTTCAACTGGGACCACTTCTACCCGCTGTCGGGTCCGGCGGACGGAGAGCACTACGAGTCCTGGACGATGCTGGCGGCCCTCGCCGAGCAGACGAGCCGGGTCGAGCTCGGCGCCCTCGTGAACTGCAACAGCTACCGCAACGCGAACCTCCAGGCCGACATGGCCCGCACGATCGACAACATCAGCGCGAAGGGCACCGGGGTGGGCCGCTTCATCTTCGGCACCGGCTCGGGCTGGTTCGAGCGCGACTACGACGAGTACGGCTACGAATTCGGCACCGTCGGGCAGCGCCTCGACGCCCTCGCCGCGAACCTGCCGGTGATCGAGGCGCGCTGGGCGAAGCTCAACCCGCCGCCCACGCGCCACATCCCCGTGCTGATCGGCGGTGGCGGGGAGAAGAAGACGCTGCGCATCGTGGCGAAGCACGCCGACATCTGGCACAGCTTCAGCGACCCGGAGACGCTGGAGCGCAAGCTCGGCATCCTCGCGGAGCACGGCGCCGAGGTCGGGCGCGACACGAGCCGGATCGAGATCTCCACCGAGCTGCGCAGCCGCACCCCGGAGCAGGCGGACGAGTTCGTCGCCCTCGGCGCGAGCCTGTTCACCCTCGGCATCACCGGACCGGACTACGACCTGGCTCCGGTGCGCGACTGGCTCGCGTGGCGGGATTCCCGCAACAGCTGACGTCGCATTCGCGCCAACGTGCAGCGGGTTCCGGACATCGTCGTGCGGAACCCGCTCCACCGTCGGTGGCGGTCAGTAGCCTCTCAGGATGACCACAGCGCCTGAAGCCGTCTCCGCCCGCCCGCGGCTCGCGACCCCGGTGGTCATCGCGATCGCCGTCACGGTGCTGGCCTGGGCGAGCGCTTTCGTGGTGATCCGCGGGGTGGCCCCGCACTTCCAGGGCGGGTCGCTCGCCCTCGCCCGTCTCACGGTCGGCACAGTGGTGCTGGGCGCGGTGGTCATCGGTCGCCGGTGGGTGCGGATGACGGGGCGCGAGTGGCTGCTCGTGCTGGTCTTCGGCATCGCCTGGTTCGGTGCCTATAACGTCGCCCTCAACCTGGCCGAGCACAGCCTCGATGCCGGCACCACGGCGATGATCGTCAATGTAGGGCCGATCCTCATCGCCCTCGGCGCCGGTGTCTTCCTCGGTGAGGGCATCCCGCGCTGGCTCGCGATCGGCGCCGGAGTCGCCTTCGTGGGCGTCGTGCTGATCGGCATCGGGACCGGCATCTCTGGCTTCGGTTCCCCGATCGGACTGGTCTGGGCGCTCGTCGCGGCGGTCACGTACACGATCGGCGTGCTGTGCCAGAAGCCCGTGCTCCGCCGCATCCCGGCCAGGCAGGTCACCTTCCTCGGCTGCGCGATCGGCGCGGTGGCGTGCACGCCCTTCGTGGGCACGCTGGTGCACGACCTCTCGACGGCGCCGGTGCCGAGCATCCTGGGCGCCGTCTATCTGGGGGTGGTGCCGACGGCCATCGCCTTCAGCACCTGGGCCTATGCGCTGAGTCGCATGCCGGCGGGTCAGCTCGGGGTCACCACCTACATCGTGCCCGCGCTGGTGGTGCTGTTCGGCTTGCTCTTCTTCCGGGAGATCCCGGCTCCCCTCGCCATCGTCGGCGGGGTCGTCTGCCTCGTCGGTGTGGGGCTGTCGCGGCGCAGGCCGGCTCCCGCGCGACCCTGAGCAGCGGGCCGAGTGGTGCCGCGACATCGGGCGGTACTACGGCATCCAAAAATCTGCAAGAATGGTCAGTCGAGTCTGTGGCCGCCCGACCCTCTAATCAGGCGCCTCGACTCCCATCAGAGCTTCCATGCCGAGTGTGCACCCCACGCTCACGGCAAGCAACTCGCCCCAACATGAACTCACGGAGAATTGTGGCTGTAAAAATTCGTTTGAAGCGCTTCGGCAAGATCCGCGCTCCTTACTACCGCATCGTCGTCGCCGACTCGCGCACCAAGCGCGACGGCCGCGTGATCGAAGAGATCGGCAAGTACCACCCCACCGAGGAGCCCTCGGTCATCGAGGTCGACTCGGAGCGCGCCCAGTACTGGCTCGGCGTCGGCGCACAGCCGAGCGAGCAGGTCGCCGCGCTGCTGAAGCTCACCGGCGACTGGGGCATCTTCAAGGGCGAGAAGGGTGCCAAGAGCACCGTTCGCACCAAGGAGGCCCCGGAGGCGTTCGTCGCCGACGAGAAGAAGAAGCCGGTGCTCAAGCCCAAGGCCGACGTGCCGGCCCCCAAGGCCGAGGCACCGGCCGAGTCCCCCGTTGCGGATGACGACGCCGCCGCCGCGACCGGTGACGATGTCGCCGCCGCCGAGGCCGTCGACGCTCCCAGCGAGGAGGCCGCTTCCGAGGCCGCCGAAGAGGCTGTCGTGGAAGAGGCGGAGGCCGCGGCCGACGCCGAGGTCGTCGCCGACAGCGCCGACAAGGCGTAGCAATGCTGGCTGCCGCCCTCGAGCACCTGGTCAAGGGAATCGTCGACAACCCGGACGAGGTCCAGGTCGTGTCCAAGAACTCTCCGCGCGGCGACGTGCTGGAGGTTCGGGTGCACCCTGACGACCTCGGCCGGGTGATCGGTCGCGCCGGACGCACCGCGAAGGCGCTCCGCACCCTGGTCTCGGCGCTCGCCGACGGCCGCAAGGTGCGCGTCGACGTGGTTGACACCGATTTCTAGCCAGCCGCCGGTCGGCAGCAGCGGTACGCCCGGCACCAACCAGTTGCGTGTCGGCCGTCTGACGAAGCCGCATGGCCTCAAGGGCGCCATCAAGCTCGAGCTCTACACGGACGCCCCGGAACGACGCTTCGTTCCGGGCGCCGTGTTCTCGCTGCAGGTGCCCACCGGCACGCCCTGGCACGGCAAGACCATCGAACTGGTCGAGCTCAAGTGGTACAACTCGCACCCGGTGGGATTCTTCAAGGACGTCTCCGACCGCACGACCGCGGAGTCCCTCATCAAGGCCATCCTCTGGATCGACGAGGATGCCGCCGCGGAACCCGAGGACGACGCCTGGTACGACCACCAGCTCGTCGGCCTCTCGGTGGTGCGCGACGGCGTGCGGGTGGGCACGGTCTCGCAGATCGACCACTTCCCGGCGCAGGATCTGCTCACCGTCGCGACGGAGTCGGGCGACGTGCTGGTGCCCTTCGTGAAGGCGATCGTCACCGCCGTCGATCTCGAAGCGGGAACCCTCACCGTCACCCCGCCCCAGGGGCTGTTCGAGGAGCTCCCGGACGACGACGACGAGGAGCCGGCCGCCGAGTAGCCTCGCGGCTCCGCACTACGATCGTCACGTGCGCATCGACATCGTGACGATCTTCCCGGAGTTCTTCTCCGTGCTCGACGTCTCCCTGCTCGGCAAGGCGCGGCAGTCCGGGATCATCGACCTCGGCGTGCACGACCTGCGCGACTACACGGCGGACAGGCACCGCACCGTCGACGACACCCCCTACGGCGGCGGTGCCGGCATGGTGATGAAGCCGGAGCCCTGGGGCGAGGCGATCGACGCGATCCTCGCGGTCTCCGACGCCCCGCCTCTCGTCATCGTGCCCTCTCCCGCCGGCGAGGTCTTCACGCAGGCGATGGCGCAGGAACTCGCGGGCGAACAGCATCTCGTGTTCGCGTGCGGCCGCTATGAGGGCATCGATCAGCGGGTGGTGGAGTACGCGGCATCCCGCACCCGGGTGCGCCTCGTGAGCGTGGGCGACTACGTGCTGAACGGGGGCGAGGTGGCCACGATGGCGATGATCGAGGCGGTCGGCCGGCTCATCCCGGGGGTCGTCGGCAATCCGCAGAGCCTGGTCGAGGAGAGCCATTCCGACGGCCTCCTCGAGTATCCGAGCTACACCAAGCCCGCGCTGTGGCGCGGGTACGAGGTGCCACCGGTGCTGCTGAGCGGCAACCACGGTGCTATCGCCGCCTGGCGCCACGAGCAGCAGGTGGCGCGCACGCGCGCGGTGCGGCCGGATCTGCTCGACGACGACGACTGAGGGCTCAGCGTGCGGTGAGCACGATCGGGCCGGACTCGGTGATGGCGATCGTGTGCTCCGAGTGGGCGGCGCGGGATCCGTCCATCGACCGCAGGGTCCAGCCGTCGGGGTCGGTGAAGATGCGATCGGTGCCTTCCAGCAGCCACGGCTCGATGGCGAAGACGAGCCCGGCCCGCAGGGGGATCCCGCGGCCGGCACGACCGTCGTTGGGAACGTGCGGGTCACCGTGCATGGTGCGCCCCACCCCGTGCCCGCCGAAGTCGGTGTTCACCCGATAGCCGGCGGCGTGGCAGACCTCGCCGATCGCGGCCGAGACGTCGCCCATGCGACCTCCGGGCTGCGCCGCGCGGATGCCGGCGGCCAGGGCCAGCTCGGTGGTGTCGATGAGCCTCTGGTCCCGCTCGTTCGGCGTGCCGACGATGAACGAGACCGCGGAGTCCGCGACCCAGCCGTTCAGCGATGCCGCGAAGTCCAGGCTCACGAGGTCCCCGTCCTTCAGGGCGTAGTCGAACGGCAGTCCGTGCAGAGCGGCATCGTTCACCGACGTGCACAGCACCTTGCCGAACGGCATCGCGCCGAACGAGGGGTGGTAGTCGACGTAGCTGCTCACGGCGCCGGCGCGCCGGATCATGTCCGCCGCCATCCGGTCCAGCGCGAGCAGGTTGACCCCCACGTGCGTGGCCGCCTTCAGCGCGGTGAGCACGCTCGCCACGAACGCGCCCGCGGGCTTCATCTCCTCGATCTCCGCCGGGGTCCTCAGTTCGATCACCGTGCTGCTCCATTTCCGTCCCGTCAATTGTCTCCCGCCGCGTGCGTACACTTTTACCCATGTGGTATCGGCGTGTGCTCTTCACCGTGCAGTTCGCCGCCGCCATCGTGCTGCCGCTCTGGATGCTGATCGGGCGTGTCTTCTTCGGCGTGATCCTGGGCTGGCACTACGCGATCCAGCTGTTCCTCGCACCGCTCCTGTTCGTCTTTCTCGCCGTGATCTCCACGCTGAGCTGGGCGCGGCGCAAGTCGCGCACCAGCGGGGCCGTGACCCGGGCGGATGCCTGGCTCCTCTCCGTGCTCTACCTCTCGGTTCTCGTCTACGGCTTCTTCGTCGTCGACTCCGTCCACAGCTCCGAGCAGGGGAAGTCGGTCGCGACGGTGCTCTTCGGGCAGTGGATCAGGGATGCGTCGTTCACCGTCGCCGACATCGCGGGCGGCGTGATCATCGTCTCCGCGCTCGCCACCTTCTGGATCGTGCTCATCGAGTACCTGGTGGAGACGCGGCCGGAACGCGTGAAATCGCTCACGGGTCTCGACGACAGCGAGCTGACCATGATCGCCGACGATCCCGGTTCCGCGACGCAGACCGGGGCGGAAGCCACCGCCTGACCGGCGGTGGTGGCACCCCGCCGCCCGATATGGCAGAATTACCCCTTGTGCCTCGCAGCACGGCTCTGCCACAGGGGAGCCGGCACCGTCTCGAGCACCGCTTCCCTTTCTCAATTACATCGATATTCGCGGTCGACCTGTGGCGGTTGCAGAGAGCGAACACACCATGCACATCCTTGACGCAGTCGACGCGGCATCACTCCGCAGCGACATCCCGGAGTTCCGCGCCGGAGACAACGTGAAGGTCCACGTCAACATCATCGAGGGCACGCGTGCTCGCATCCAGGTGTTCCAGGGCGTCGTCATCGGCCGTTCGGGCGAGGGCGTCCGCGAGACCTTCACGGTCCGCAAGGTCAGCTTCCAGGTCGGGGTGGAGCGCACCTTCCCCGTGCACTCCCCGGTGATCGACCACATCGAGGTCGTCACCCGCGGCGACGTGCGTCGCGCGAAGCTCTACTACCTGCGCGAACTGCGCGGCAAGAAGGCGAAGATCAAGGAGAAGCGCGACGCCCACTAGGCGCGCCGCCCTCCACAGCTTTTCCCGAGCTCCTCACCGGTTAACATGGTGAGGAGCTCAGGGGTTTAATGACAGAAATCGACCCGGCCACGTCGTCGACGGACGTGGCCGAAACGCGGCGCCGCAAATCGCGGGGCGTCAAACTGTTCGTGCGCGACATCGTGCTCATCTTCCTCGCGGCGATCATCATCTCGATCGGCATCAAGGCCTTCCTGATCCGCTCGTTCTACATCCCCTCGGGTTCCATGGAGGACACGCTCCAGATCGACGACCGCATCATCGTGAACGAGCTCGTGCCCAACGTGGTGCCCGTGCAGCACGGCGACGTGGTCGTGTTCAAGGATCCGGGCGGCTGGCTCCCCGAGAACCCGCCGGCCACGGAGCCTAACGGCTTCGTCGGGGCCGTCGACTGGCTGCTCTCGATCGTCGGGCTGAGCGCTCCGGACAGCAACGACCATCTCATCAAGCGCGTGATCGGCCTGCCCGGCGACAGGGTGTCGTGCTGCAACGCGTTCGGGCAGATGAGTGTGAACGGCATCCCGCTCGTCGAGCCCTACCTCAAGTTGCCGGCGGGCGTCACCAAGGTCTCCGGGAACGATTTCTCCGTCACCGTGCCGAAGAACGGGCTGTGGGTCATGGGCGACAACCGCTACGACTCGCGCGATTCCCGCTTCAATCTCGACACCCCGAGCAAGGGCTTCGTGCCGATGAAGGATGTCGTCGGTCGCGCGTTCGTGATCAGCTGGCCGGCCAGCCACTGGCGCTACCTCGACGACTATCCGAGCGTGTTCAGCGGCGTCGACGGGCACTGACGTGGTCGTCGTCGAACCCACTCTCGATCTCGAGACGAGCATCCACGGCGAGGGGATCCGTTACGTCATCGGGTGCGACGAGGTGGGCCGCGGCGCGATCGCGGGCCCGGTCGCGGTCGGGCTGTGCGTCGTCGATGTCACCGTCGGCCCGATGCCGGTGGGCCTTCGGGACTCGAAGCTGCTGGCCGAGAAGCGTCGTGAGGAGCTCGCTCCGCTCGCGGCCGCGTGGGCGCTTCACTCCGCCGTGGGTCTCGCGTCGGCCGACGAGGTGGACCGGATCGGGATCATCGCGGCGCTCGGTCTCGCGGGCAAGCGCGCGCTCGGCATCCTGCACGCGGCGGGTGCCCGGGTGACCGAATCCGTGATCCTGCTCGACGGCTCGCACGACTGGTTCACCCCGGCCCTGGTGACCCCGCTGCGGGTGCGGACCCAGGTGAAGGCCGACCGCGACTGCGGTTCGGTGGCCGCGGCATCCGTGGTGGCGAAGGTGCACCGCGACCGGCTCATGATCGAGGCCGACTCGCGGATCCCGGGCTACGCCTGGTCGTCGAACAAGGGGTACGGCAGTGCCGACCACTATGCGGCGATCGATGCGCTCGGTGCGTCGGAGCTCCATCGCCGCAGCTGGCTGCACGGCGCAGCGCCCGTCTCCGAAGGCTGACGGGCACCGGCCGCACCGCGGGGGCGGGCGGCTAGGATTGGCAGCAGCATGGATGAGGACGAGTTCGAAGACTACGACCGCGAGGTCGAGCTGGCGCTGTACCGCGAGTACCGCGATGTGGTGTCCCAGTTCCGCTACGTCGTGGAGACGGAGCGGCGCTTCTACCTGGCGAACGAGGTGGAGCTGGTGCGCCGGGACACGGAGCACGACTTCTACTTCGAGCTCACGATGAGCGACGTGTGGGTCTGGGACGTCTACCGCTCCGACCGGTTCGTGAAGTCGGTGCGCGTGCTCACGTTCAAGGACGTGAACGTGGAGGAGCTTTCGGCGAAGGAGCTGGAGCTGCCTAAGGAGCTCGCGCTGGACGAGTAGTCCGGCCGGGCGTTCCGCTCGAGTCGCGGGGGAGCAGCGCTCTCGAAGGGCTCCTCTCCTCCCGAGCCTCATTTCCGTCCCCAGGTGACGTCGTCCGCGGTCCGCGGGCGGCCGCGAGCGGCAGGCTCGAGCGCATGGCAGCGAAAGACGAATTGGGAGCACGCGGGGAGGGCCTCGCCGCCGCGATGCTCGAGGCCTCGGGGATGACGGTCATCGACCGCAACTGGCGGTGCGCATTGGGCGAGCTGGACATCGTGGCGACGGATGCCGGCGAGACGGTGTTCGTGGAGGTGAAGACGCGTTCGTCGGTCGCCTTCGGCGCTCCGCTCGAGGCCATCACCGCGCCGAAACTCGCGCGGCTCAGACGCCTCGCGGCGGCGTGGTGCGAGGAGCATCCCGTGCCCGGCCGACGCATCCGCATCGACGCGGTCGGCATCGTCCTGCCTTCGGCCGGTCCGCCGACGATCGAGCACCTGAGGAGGGTCTTCTGATGGTGGTCGCCCGCACGCGCGCGGTCGCGCTGGCCGGTCTCACCGGCGCGCTCGTCGAGGTCGAGGCGGACCTCTCGAGCAACCTGCCGGGATTCGCGATCATCGGGCTTCCGGACGCGTCTCTCGGCGAGGCGAGGGAGCGGGTGCGAGCCGCCGCGGCCAACTGCGGATGCCCTCTCTCGCCGCGCAAGATCACGGTCAATCTCTCGCCCGCGTCGCTCCCCAAACACGGGTCGGCCTTCGATCTCGCCATCGCGGTCGCCTCGCTCGCCGCCGCGGGCGATGTCTCGGGGGAGTCGGTCGAGCGGGTCGTGCACATCGGCGAGCTCGGCCTCGACGGGAGACTCCGCCCCGTCGCCGGAGTGCTGCCCGCGGTTCTCGCCGCGGCGCGGGGCGGTGCGACGACCGTCATGGTGCCGACCGGGAACGCCGACGAGGCGGCCCTCGTGCCCGAGATCCGTGTCGTCGGCGTGGCGTCGCTGCTCGACGCGGCCATCTGGCACGGCGGGGAGTTCGAGCCCGTGCCCGTCGATCCGATCGTCCGCGCCGGCGCACCGGCAGCCCTGCCGGCCGGCCCCGAGCCCGATCTCGCAGATGTCGTCGGCAACGACGAGGCGATCGAGGCGCTGGTCATCGCGGCCGCCGGCGGGCACCACCTCTTCATGGTCGGGCCGCCCGGCGCGGGCAAGACGATGCTCGCGACCCGCCTTGCGGGGCTGCTCCCGGACCTCGACACCGAGGCCTCCCTCGAAGCGAGCTGCGTGCGTTCCCTCGCCGGTCTCGCCGTCGGCGATTCTCTCGTGACGCGACCGCCGATGGAGTCGCCCCACCATACGGCGTCACCCGCCGCCCTCGTCGGCGGAGGCAGCTCGGTGATCCGGCCCGGGGCCGCCGCGCGCGCGTCGCACGGCGTGCTGTTCCTCGACGAGACCCCGGAGTTCGCGCCGGTCGCACTCGATGCGCTCCGCCAACCGCTCGAGTCCGGCGTGATCACCATCCATCGGGCGAACGCCGTGGCCACCTTCCCCGGGCGATTCCAGCTGGTGCTCGCCGCGAATCCCTGTCCCTGCGGACAGTACGGCGCCCCCGACTCCGATTGCACCTGCCCGCCGACCGCCCGCCGCCGCTACCTGGCGCGGATCTCCGGACCCCTGCTCGACCGCATCGACATCCAGCTGCGGGTCGCACGCGTGACATCGACTCAGCTCCGGATCGATGACGGCACCCGGGTCACCAGCGCGGCGGCGCGGCAGCGCGTCGCCAGCGCTCGCTCGGCAGCGGCCGCGCGGCTCAGCCGCACCCCGTGGCGGCTCAACTCGGCCGTTCCCGGTGCCTGGCTGCGGGCTCCGGGGCAGCGGCTCGACGCACGGACGACTGCCGCGATCGACCGTGCGCTCGAACGCGGCGGCCTCACGATGCGCGGCTACGACAGGGTGCTCCGCCTCGCGTGGACGATCGCCGACCTGGAGGGCTCGGAGCGGCCCGATTCGGAGCAGGTCGCGCGTGCGCTGTATCTGCGGAGATCGCTGTGAGCGCCGGGGCCTCGGTCGGCGGCGTCCCGGGGCTGGACCGCGCGGAGGCTGCGCGGCTCGTGCGCGCGGTGTCGCCCCAGGACGGTATCGCCGCCCAGGTGGACGAGAGGGTGGCCCGCGCGGCGTGGTCCGTCATCGTGGAACCCGGCGATCGGGTCGCCGGCGAGCTCGTGGAGCACCTCGGTGCGGTTCGCGCTCTGGCGGCGGTGTTCGCCGAGCCGTCGCCGTCGACGCTGCGCGCGGCGATGGATCCGGGGTCGCTTTCGGAGCGCGAGCTCGGGGACGCGCTCTCGAGGTGGAGGCCCCGGCTTCGCGCCGACTCGGTGATGGTGGCGCTCGCTCAGGCGTCCCGCTGGGGCGTCCGTCTCCTCATGCCGGGCGATCCGGCATGGCCGACCGGAGTGGACGACCTGGGCCCGCACGCACCCATCGCCCTCTGGCTCCGCGGTCGCGAGGCGGCTCTGGCAACCGCTGAACGCTCCGTCGCGCTGGTCGGCGCCCGTGCAGCGACGGGGTACGGCGAGCATGTGGCGATGGAGGCCGCGGCGGGTCTGGTGGAGCGGGGGTTCGCCGTCGTGTCCGGGGCCGCCTACGGCATCGACGGCATGGCGCATCGCGCCGCCCTCGCCGGTTCGGGCACCACGATCGCCTTCCTCGCCGGGGGAGTGGATCGCTTCTATCCGGCCGGGCACGACGCGTTGCTCGGGCGGATCGCCGAGGTCGGAGCGGTCGTCTCCGAACTGCCGTGCGGGGCGGCCCCCACTCGCTGGCGATTTCTGCAGCGCAACCGGCTCATCGCGGCTGCCAGCGGCGCCACGGTCGTCGTCGAGGCCGGGATGAGGTCCGGTTCGCTCAACACCGCGCACCACGCCGCGTCGCTCGGGCGGCCGATCGGAGCCGTACCGGGACCCGTGACGAGCGCGGCATCCGCGGGGTGTCATCGGTTGCTCAGGGAGGCCATCGCGATCTGCGTGACCACTGCCGGAGAGATGGCTCAGCTCGTCGACGAGGCTGAGATCGAGGTCGCGCGCGAACCGGGCGAGCTGGATGCGGACACGCTCCGCGTGACCGATGCACTCAGCGCCCGGAGCCCGAGGTCCGTCGAGGACATCGCGGCGCGATCGGGTCTCGGAGTGGGTCGGGTGATGGCCGTGCTGGGTGTGCTCTCGGTGGAGGGTCGCGCTCAAGAGCGGGAACGCGGGTGGGTGACGCGAAGGTGAACATTCGGGCGGCCACGGGCCGCCAGGCATCCGTGTCGATGCCGCCCGCAATAGGCTCGACGCATGACGCAGTTCGGGCAGTATCCGCCGCCGCTCCACACCATCGCGCACATCAGCGACACCCACTTCCTCGCCGAGGGGCGCCCGCTCTACGGGGCCATCCCGAGCGAGCGGAATCTCCTGCACGCAATCGCGCAGCTCGAGAAGTCGGGCACGCGACCGGAGGCGATCGTCTTCACCGGAGACCTCGCCGACCTGGCCGAGCCGGATGCCTACCGTCGCCTCCGAGAGATCGTGGAACCGGCCGCCGCGCGCATGGGCTCCACCATCGTGTGGGTCATGGGCAACCACGACGAGCGCTTCCGATTCGCCGCCGACCTCCTCGACGAGCCCGAGACCACGGAGCCGCAGGACCGGGTGTACGACATCGGCGGCCTGCGCATCATCTCCTTCGACAGCACGGTGCCCGGGTACCACCACGGCGACATGACCGACGAGCAGCTTGCCTGGCTCGCCGACGTGCTCTCGACTCCGGCGCCGCACGGCACTCTGCTCGCCCTCCACCACCCGCCGATCCCCACGCCGGTGGACCTCATGGCGCTCATCGAGCTGCAGGGCCAGCACCGGCTCGCGGACGTGGTGCGCGGCACAGACGTGCGTGCCATCCTCGGCGGGCACCTCCACTACACGACCCACGGCACGTTCGCCGGAATCCCCGTCTCCGTCGCGGCGGCCACGTGCTACTCGATGGATCTCAGCGTTCCCGAGAACGGTCTCTCCGGCGTCGACGGCGGTCAGGCCTTCAATCTCGTCCACGTCTACGACGACAGCATCGTGCACTCCGTCGTCCCGGTCGGAGCGTTCACCGAGGTGACCGGATTCAGTGACGTGTTCCTCGATCGCATCGCCGAGATGACGCCCGAGGAGAGGCTCGAGACGTTCTCGAGCAAGACATCGACCTTCAGCGTGGCCGAAGCCGAGGCGTCCGGGTCCGCTGCTCGCTGAGCTCGGGTGTCAGGGCGTCAGGGCGTCAGGGCGCCTTCCGCCGACGCGGTGCGGCAGACCGCGGGGGAGCGGCGCGCATGTGATCCCGCACCCGGCCCAGGACATCGGCGAGCCTGTCGACATCCTCACGGGTCAGTGACTCGAAGAGCAAGCCGTCGAGCACCTGGATGTGACCCGGGAAGACGGCGGAGAGCACGTCCCGACCGGCGGCGGTGATCGTGACCGTCGTCCCGCGCTCGTCGTCCGGCGAGGTCGCCCGGGTCACCAGCCCCCGCTGCTCCAGCGTCTGCGCCTGATAGGTGAGGCCGCTCCGGCTGTACACGACGCCGTCCGCGAGCTCCGTCATCCGGCAGCTGCCGCCCTCCGAGTCGCCCAGGCGCGCCAGGAGCTGGAACTGCACGTAGCTCAGGTCGCCGGCGTCGCGCAACTGCTGCTCCACGGCGTGACGCAGCAGGCTGCTCACCTCGATCAGCGAGAAGTACGCGCCCAGTTCGACGGGGCTCAGGGTGCGGGGCGAGTCCGGCATGGCGCCAGCCTAGCGGATGTTACGAAATCAAAGCACTTGCTACGAACTCGAAGTAATGCTACCGTCACCTTACTGCTTCGAAATCGAAGCACTGAGAGAAGGAAGAAGATCATGAAGGCAGTGCGTTTCCACGAGTTCGGCACCCCCGAGGTGCTCCGCTACGAGGATGTCGAGCGCCCAGTGGCGGGGGAGGGGCAGGTCCTCCTCCGTGTGGCAGGTTCGGCGTACAACCCCGCCGATTCCGGCATCCGAGGGGGCACCCTTCCCTTCCCGGTGACGCTCCCGCACGTTCCCGGCTATGACGTGTCCGGCACGATCGAGGCGATCGGGGCCGGGGTCACCGGTTTCGCCATCGGGGACGCGGTGGTGGCGTTCCTGCCCATGGGCGAGAACGGCTCGGCGGCCGAATACGCGGTGGCGCCCGCGACGGCGCTGGCTCGGGCACCGCGCAGCATCGCGCTGGCCGACGCCGCGGCTCTGCCCTCGGTGGCTCTCACGGCGTGGCAGGCGCTGTTCGACGACGCCGGGCTCCGTGCCGGCCAGCGGGTGCTCATCACGGGAGCGGGCGGGGCCGTCGGAGGGTACGCCGTGCAGCTCGCCGCTCGCGCCGGCGCCCACGTCATCGCCACCGCGAGCCCGCGCAGCCGCCGGGCGGTGGAGGACGCCGGTGCGCACGAGGTCATCGACCACACCACCGCCCGTGTGCTGGACTCGGTGGGCGAGCAGGTCGACGTGCTGCTGAACCTGGCACCCCTCGACCCCGCCGACTTCGCCGCCCTCGTGCCGCTCGTGCGCGACGGCGGGATCGTCGTGGCCACCACGGCCTGGATGGCCACACCCGGTGACGCTCTGCGCGGGGTGCGCACCGCGGGGGTGTTCGTGCGCTCCGATGCCGACCAGCTGCGTCAGCTGGTCTCCCTCGTCGACAGCGGCGAGCTGACCGTCGGCGTCGACGAGCGCGTGCCGCTCGACGAGCTGCCCGCCGTGCACGCGAGGGCCGCCGCGGGCGAGCTTCGCGGCAAGGTGATCGCCCTCCCGTGAGCCGCGGCGTGCACGCGCGTTCGGATCCGCTCCGCGTGGCCGCGCGGATCCGAGCGCGATCGGGGCACGATAGGCACATGCACCTCGACCGCGCGATCGACGACTTCGCGAGCCACCTCGCGGTCGAGCGCGGCTACAGCGCGCACACGGTGCGCGCCTACCGAACGGACCTCGAACAGCTGCAGGCGTTCGCGGGCACGCACGGGGTCACCGAGACGTCCGACCTCGATCTCGAACTGCTGCGGGACTGGCTGTGGGAAGGCTCTGAGCGAGGACTCGCCAAGTCGACACTCGCGCGCCGGTCCGCGTCGGCGCGGGCCCTCACGTCCTGGCTCGCGCGTGAGGGCGGTGTGCCCGTCGATGCGGCGCTCCGCTTGCGTGCGCCGAAGCCCGATCGTCACCTCCCGCGCGTGCTCACCCGCGAGCAGATAGAGGGGATGCTGGCCTCCCTCGCACTGCGGGCGGCGGACGGAGATCCCCTGGCCCTGCGGGATCTCGCCATAGTCGAGCTCCTGTACGCCTCGGCCCTCCGAGTGAGCGAGGTCGCGGGCCTTGACCTCGACGACCTCGACCTCGACCGGCTCACGGTGCGCGTGCTCGGCAAGGGCTCGAAGGAGAGGGTCGTGCCGTTCGGCGTGCCGGCGAAGGACGCGCTCGCCGACTACCTGGTGCGCGGACGGCGCGAGCTCGTGACCGGGGCGGGGCCCGCGGTGTTCCTCGGCAGTCGCGGGGGGCGACTGGGCACGAGGAGCATCTATTCGCTCGTGGCGGGCCTCCTCGCCGACCTTCCGGGCAGCGGCGGGTCCGGTCCGCACACGCTGCGCCATACCGCCGCGACCCATCTGCTCGACGGCGGAGCGGACCTGCGCGCGGTGCAGGAGATGCTCGGGCATGCCAGCCTCGGCACGACGCAGCTCTACACCCACGTCTCCACGGAACGTCTGCGGCGCAGCTACGCCGCCGCGCACCCGCGCGCCTGAGGCCCCGCTTCCGAACGGCCGCGTCGGCAGCAGGACGGCCCGCGGAACCCCGCCAAGGAAGAGGAGCGGCGAGACGTACTGCCCGTTCAGCCGCGCACCCAGGTGCAGGCACCCGTCGGCGCAGTGGCCGCCCGCCAGCTCGCCCACCGGCTGACCGCGCGCGACCGCGGTGCCGGCCGTCAGCCCGCTCGTCACCGGCTCGAAGCTGGAGACGACGCCGCCGGCGTGGGTGATGGAGAGCACGGGCCGGTCCACCACGACACCCGCGAACCTCACGACCCCGTCGTCGGGCGACGTGACGACCTCGCCGGGTGGGGCGCCGATGTCGATTCCCCGGTGACCCGCCGAATACTCGTCGGCCGGCGCCTCGAACCCGCGGAGCACCGGATGCGGCGCCGCCACCGGCCATCGCCAGTGCGGTGCCGTCCCCGCCGCGGCCGGCACCGCGACCGCCGCCGCAGGCGAGGGGGTCAGGGCGAGCGCCGCGAGCAGGATCACCGGGCCGAGAAGCCGGATCGGCCGGCGGACCGCGGACGGGGACGACATGGGAAGAGTCTCGCGCCGGGCAGGGCGGGTGCCGCGGCATCCGTCGCGTCTGTGCAGGGATTCGGCCCTGTGGGGGAGGGGGCGGCCACGGTGCCGCCGGTGCTACACTTTCTTCAGCATCCCGCCAGCCGGGGTGACTACGCGTGCCCGTTGCGATCCCGAGAGAGATCGTGGCACCTCATCCACCAGTCCCCAGCGAAATCGCGGGGCGGGTGTGTGTCGGGCACCAGGTTCGACCCCGACCGGTGGTCGAAGAACAACTGAGATAAGCGCGCACGCCTTCGCCTGCGCGCGGAGAAGGAATCGGCCATGGCCGTCGTCACCATTCGCCAGCTGCTCGACAGCGGAGTCCACTTCGGTCACCAGACCCGTCGCTGGAACCCGAAGATGAAGCGCTTCATCCTCACCGAGCGCTCGGGCAGCCACATCATCGACCTGCAGCAGTCGCTCCAGTACATCGACAAGACCTACGACTACGTCAAGGAGACGGTCGCCCACGGCGGCACGATCCTCTTCGTCGGCACTAAGAAGCAGGCGCAGGGTTCGATCGCGGAGCAGGCGCAGCGCGTCGGCCAGCCGTTCGTCAACCAGCGCTGGCTCGGCGGCCTCCTCACCAACTTCCAGACGGTCTCCAAGCGCCTCGCGCGCATGAAGGAGCTCGAGGAGATCGACTTCGACGACACCACCCGCGGCTACACCAAGAAGGAGCTGCTCATCCAGCGCCGCGAGCTGATCAAGCTGCAGCGCTCGCTCGGCGGTATCCGCAACCTCACCAAGACGCCGTCGGCGATCTGGATCGTGGACACCAAGAAGGAGCACCTCGCCATCGACGAGGCGCACAAGCTCGGCATCCCGGTGATCGCCATCCTCGACACCAACTGCGACCCCGACGAGGTGCAGTACCCGATCCCGGGCAACGACGACGCCATCCGCTCCGTGGGCCTGCTGACCCGCATCATCGCGGACGCTGCGGCCGAGGGTCTCATCCAGCGCCACCAGAAGCCCGAGGACGGCAACGTCTCCGCGGTCGAGCCCCTCGCCGAGTGGGAGGCGGAGCTGCTCGCGGCATCCGAGACCCCCAGCACCGAGGCCGAGAAGATCGAGGCCGTCGACGGACTCGTCGAGTCGACCACGCCCGACACCGCGGCCGTCGAGGCGGTCATCGCCGCCGAGGTCCCGGTCGAGGAGAACGACGCGGATGCCGTCGCCGCCGAGCACGAGGCCGCCGCCGACCCCGAGCTGGTCGTGCACCACCACCCCGAGTCGGACGAGGCGACCGAGGCGCGCCTCGAGGCCGAGGCGACCGCGGAGGAGAAGACCACTCCCGCCGAGAAGGCGGCCTCGTCCGCCGCCAAGCCCGCGGCCACGAAGTAATCACGCGGTAACCCGCACCTACAAGCAAAGGAACCAGCCATGGCAGATTTCAGCCTGGAAGACCTGAAGGCCCTGCGCGAGCGTCTCGGCACCGGCATGGTCGAGACGAAGAACGCTCTCGTCGAGGCGGGCGGCGACCTCGAGAAGGCCACCGAGCTGCTGCGTCTGCGCGGGGCGAAGAGCAACGCGAAGCGCCTGGACCGCTCCACCAGCGAGGGTCTGATCGCCGCGCAGGAGACCCCCGGGGCCACTTACATCATCGAGCTCTCCTGCGAGACCGACTTCGTCGCCAAGGGCGAGAAGTTCGTCACGCTCGGCGACAACGTGCTGAAGTCGGTCGTTGCCGCGGGTGCGACCACGGTCGAGGAGGGCCTTGCGGCCCCCTCGGTGGTCGGCTCCCAGACCGTCGAGGAGCTCATCGGCGGCGAGGCCGCCATCCTCGGCGAGAAGATCGTCCTGCGCCGTCTCGCGGTGGTGAAGGGTGACAAGTTCGCGATCTACCTCCACAAGACCAACAAGGACCTGCCGCCGCAGGTCGGCGTGGTCGTGGGCTACACCGGTGACGACGAGGAGACGGCCCGCAGCATCGCGCAGCACATCTCCTTCGCCGACCCGCAGTACCTCTCCCGCGACGAGGTCCCCTCCGCCGATGTCGAGGCCGAGCGCCGCATCGTCGAGGAGATCAGCCGCAACGAGGGCAAGCCGGAGGCCGCGCTGCCGAAGATCATCGAGGGCCGCGTCAGCGCCTTCTTCAAGCAGGTCGCCCTGCTCGAGCAGGACTACGCCCGCGACAACAAGCTGTCGGTAGGCAAGGTCCTCACGGATGCCGGACTCACCGTCCAGGGCTTCGTGCGTTTCAAGGTGGGCGCCTAGCACCACCCGTGGATGGCCCCGAACGCATCACGCGTCCGGGGCCATTCTCACGCCGTACGACCGATCCAGTAACCTGTTACGAGCCACCAGCGAAGGGGACCCCATGACCGAGCCGCACAAGAGACGGGTCCTTCTCAAACTCTCCGGCGAGGCTTTCGGCGGCGGCTCGCTCGGGGTGAACCCCGACGTCGTGTCGTCCCTCGCGAAGGAGATCGCGGCTGCCTCGCACGACGTCGAGATCGCGATCGTGGTCGGCGGTGGCAACTTCTTCCGGGGAGCGGAGCTCAGTCAGCGCGGCATGGACCGCGGGCGGGCCGACTACATGGGCATGCTCGGCACGGTCATGAACGCTCTCGCCCTGCAGGACTTCCTCGAGCAGGCCGGTGCCGCCACCCGCGTGCAGTCCGCGATCTCCATGACGCAGGTCGCGGAGCCGTACATCCCGCGTCGTGCCGAGCGGCACCTGGAGAAGGGCCGAGTGGTCATCTTCGGCGCCGGCGCCGGCCTGCCGTACTTCTCCACGGACACGGTCGCGGCGCAGCGCGCCCTCGAGATCAGCGCCGACGTGGTGCTGGTCGCCAAGAACGGCGTGGACGGCGTGTACGACTCCGACCCCCGGGTCAACGCCGACGCGAAGAAGATCGAGCAGATCACCTACCAGGAGGCCCTGGTGCAGGGTCTGAAGGTGGTCGACTCGACCGCGTTCAGCCTCTGCATGGACAACCGGATGCCGATGGTCGTGTTCGGGATGGAACCCGCCGGCAACCTCACCAAGGCCATCCGCGGCGAGCGCATCGGCACGCTGGTCGGAAACTGACCCGATAAACTCGTCCCTACTGCACCACCGAAGGAGCCCAAGTGATCGCGGACGTTCTGGCCGAAGCCAAAGAGAAGATGACCAAGTCGGTCGACGCCGCGAAGGACGACTTCGCGAACGTGCGCACCGGGCGTGCGAATCCGGCGCTCTTCCAGAAGATCCTCGTGGACTACTACGGCACCCCGACGCCGCTCGGCCAGCTGGCCGGCATGAACAACGTCGAGGCCCGCACGCTCGTGATCACGCCCTACGACAAGTCGGCGCTGAAGGAGATCGAGAAGGCCATCGTGGCCGCCCCGAACCTCGGAGCGAACGTCGGGAACGACGGCACCATCATCCGCGCCACCCTGCCGGAGCTCACCGAGGAGCGCCGCCGCGAGTTCGTGAAGATCGTGCGCGGCAAGGGCGAAGACGCGAAGGTGTCGATCCGCAACATCCGTCGTAAGGCGAAGGACGACCTGGACGGCCTCAAGGAGGTGGGCGAGGACGAGATCGCCCGTGCCGAGAAGGAGCTCGACGCCGTGACGAAGTCCCACGTGGACGCGATCGACGACGCACTGAAGAAAAAGGAAGCCGAGCTCCTCGAGGTCTAGATGACGGACGCTCCGGAGGGATCCGAGCCGACCTCGCCCCGGCGACGACGGTTGTTCCGGCGTGCAGACGTCGATGCGCGCGTGCACGTGCTCGAAGAGGACTTCAAGCTGCAGGTCGCCGCGACGCGGGCGCAGATCGATGCGACGAACGAGAAGATCGAGGCGCGAACCGGCCGCAACCTGCCCGCGGCCATCGCGATCGGACTCGTGCTGGGGGGCGGCCTGCTGGTGAGCCTGCTCATCATCAAGGCGCTGTTCATGA
The DNA here is from genome assembly GCA_966212465.1 of uncultured Lacisediminihabitans sp. Classification (GTDB taxonomy): domain Bacteria; phylum Actinomycetota; class Actinomycetes; order Actinomycetales; family Microbacteriaceae; genus Lacisediminihabitans. The sequence goes on along the minus strand of CBIHRK010000004.1, from coordinate 212,475 downwards.
TCTTCGCGGCCGGCCTGATCGGTTTCACCGCCTTCGAACTCGCCAGCGCGCTCCGATTCTCCGGGCGTGACGTTCCGCGGGTGGCGACCATCGCCGCGGGCATCGCGGTCGTGCCGGCGGCGTTCTACTGGGGGGCGCAGGGTGCCTGGCTCGTGACCCTCGGAGGCATCCTGTTCGTGGCGCTCTATCGCACCGCGGAGCTGGTGCGGCCCAGCCATCGGGGAACCGCCTCGCAGTTCTGGCACGACATCGGCGCGGGCACGCTCGTGCAGGTGTACGTGAGCTTTCTCGCCGGGTTCGCGGTGCTGCTCACCGCGCAGCGGGGCGGCGAATGGTGGACCCTCGCCTTCCTCATCATCGTGGTGGCGATCGACACCGGGGCGTACGCGTCAGGGCTGCTCTTCGGCAAGCACAAGATGGCCCCGCGGATCAGCCCCAAGAAGACCTGGGAGGGCTTCGCGGGCTCGGTGCTCGTCGCCCTCCTGGCCGGTGTGCTCCTGGCCCTGTTCATGCTGCACGAGCCGTGGTGGTTCGGGCTCGTGTTCGGCGCGGTGATGGTGTTCACGGGCACCATCGGCGACCTCACCGAGTCGCTGATCAAACGCGACCTGGGCATCAAGGACATCTCCACGTTCCTCCCCGGCCACGGCGGGTTCCTCGATCGTCTGGACTCCACACTGCCGAGCGCCGCCGCCGCGTATCTGCTGTTCCTGCTCTTCGCCTCGCACTGACCGCGCCCCGTCGGCGCGCTCTGACCGACCTCCCAGCGGGCCGTAGGGCACAATGGTGCGGTGAGCACAACATTTCCGCGCACCCGCACGTCGCGACGTGGCTACAGCATCGAGCAGGTCGAGGACTTCCTCGAGGACGCCCGTCAGGCCTACGCCACCGACCCCAGCCAGCCCACGCCGGTGAGCGCGGCGAGCATCCGCACGATGGCGTTCGACATGCAGAAGGGCGGCTACTCCCCGGCTGCGGTGGATGCCGCGCTGGAGCGCCTCGAGGACGCCTTCGCCACCCGCGAGCGCGAGCGCGCCATCCAGCTGGCGGGCGATCAGGCCTGGTACACGCAGGCCCGCACCGCGGCGCAGGAGATCGTGGCGCGCCTCGCGCGACCGCAGGGTCACCGTTTCGATCGCATCAGCGTGCTGAGCTCGGGCTACAACCGCCGTGAGGTCGACGCGTTCGCCGACAGGCTGACGGACTATTTCACGAAGGGCACGCCGATGAGCGTGGAGGAGGTCCGCACGGTGGCCTTCCGGCCCCAGCGCGGCGGGTACCGCGAGGGTCAGGTCGACCTTCTCCTCGACGCCGTCATCAACGTGATGCTGGCGGTCCGCTGAGGCCGATCGGGTCTTTTCGGCCATCGTGGGCTAAAATCGTAGGACTGTGGGCAAGCAACAGAGGTACGCATCGCCCCAGGCCGTCACTCAGGGGGTCGGGGTTCGCGTTTCGCGACCCCGGAGGACGGGTCTGAGCCTCCTCCAGATCGGCGCCATCCTCGCGGCAGCCGCGATGGTCCTCCTCGTCACCGTTGCACCCCAGCAGGTGACCGCCAACGCCGCCCCCGAACCGCTGCACCGCACCCCGCAGGCGCTCGAGGTGGTGGGCGAATTCCCCACCCCGGCGAGCCGGGACAAGTACACGGTCACCCGCCGGATCATCCCGGTGGCGCCGCCCCGAGCGGCGCTCGGCCCGGCCGTTCCGGCGAGCGAGGCCCAGCAGATCGCCTACAGCATGCTGCAGGCCCGCGGCTGGGGCGACGACCAGTTCTCCTGCCTCGTGGCGCTCTGGAACCGCGAGTCGCACTGGAGCACGACCGCGGGCAACCAGTCCAGCGGTGCGTACGGCATCCCGCAGGCGCTGCCCGGCTCGAAGATGGCGTCGGCCGGCCCCAACTGGCAGACCGACGCGGCGACTCAGATCACCTGGGGTCTCGGCTACATCACGGGCCGCTATCAGAACCCGTGCAACGCCTGGGCGCACAGCCAGGCCACCGGCTGGTACTGACCCGGTCCGCGGGACCGGCGCGATCGCGCCGTTAGGGTTGGGTGATGGCCGGTCTCGCGCAGTACGCCCTCCTGGCGGTCATCGCCGTGATCACGATCGTGTTCGTCGCGGTGTTCTCCAAGAAGCTCGGCATCGCGGCCCCCCTGATCCTCGTGGTGATCGGGCTCGCGGCGAGCTTCCTGCCCGGCCTGCCCAAGTATTTCGAGGTGCCCCCGGACGTGATCCTGGTCGGAATCCTCCCGCCGCTGCTGTATTCGGCGGCCATCACCGTGCCCATCGTCGACTTCCGCCGCAACCTCAACACGATCACGGCGCTCTCGGTGGGGCTCGTCATCGGCACGGCCTTCGGCACCGGGTTCATCCTGGTGCTGCTGTTCCCCAAGCTCGATTTCGCGGCCGCCGTCGCCCTCGGCGCGGTCATCAGCCCCACGGATGCCGTGGCGGCAACCTCGCTCGGCAAGCGTCTGGGTCTGCCGCCGCGCCTGGTCACCATCCTCGAGGGCGAGAGCCTGGTCAACGATGCGACCGCCCTGGTGCTGCTGCGCTCCGCCATCGCGGCGGTCGCGGCGGCCGTGAGTTTCTGGGGCGCCGCGGGAGACTTCCTCTACGCCGCCGCGGTCGCGATCGTGATCGGACTGATCATGGGCGTGGTCACGGTGTGGCTGCGGTCGAAGCTCCGTGACCCGGTGCTCGACATCCTCATCTCCTTCGCGGTGCCGTTCATCGCCTACATCCCGGCGGAGGAGCTGGGCGCCTCGGGCGTGCTCGCGGTCGTGGCGGCGGGGCTCTTCGCCGGGCACAGCAGTCCGAAGCGGTTCAGCCCGCAGGCGCGCCTCAACGAGCGGCTCAACTGGCGCACCGTGCAGTTCGTGCTGGAGAACGGCGTCTTCCTGCTCATGGGCCTGCAGATCCAGGGCATCATCCGGCGGGTCAACGAGCGCGACGACGGATTCCCGCTCATCGAGGCCGTGCTCATCGGCCTCGTGCTGACCGTCGCCATCATCGCCATCCGATTCCTGTTCGTCGCCCCGCTGCTGCTCTGGCTCCGCGGGCACCACGAACGGCAGGAGAAGCAGGTGGGCCGTTTCCGTGTCGGTCTGGCGCGGATCACGGAGCTGGCGAGCCGCGACGGCCGGCTGCAGCGCAGGGCCGACCGCGCGCAGAAGGTCTACGTGCAGCAGGCGAACGACCTGAAGATGCTCCGGGCGGAGGGGCTGGGCTGGCGCGGCGGAGTGGTGCTGGCCTGGTCGGGGATGCGCGGAGTGGTGACGTTGGCGGCCGCCCAGTCGCTCCCGCAGGACTTCCCCTATCGACCGGAGATCGTGCTGATCGCCTTCACCGTGGCGATCAGCACCCTGATCGTGCAGGGAGGAACGCTGCCGTTCGTCATCCGCTGGGTGCGCATCGGAGGCGTGGATGCGGGGGAGGACCGCCGCGAGCTCGCGAACCTGCTGGAGGAGCTGAGCGAGGCAGGCGTGGCCGCCCTCGACAACCCGCAGCTGCAGATCCCGGGAGGCGGGCGCCCCGACCCCGAGGTGGTCAAGCGCGTGCGGGACGACACCCTCTTGCTTGTGGAGGCCGCCTGGGAGCGCGTCGAATCGGGGGCGGTGGAGGATGCCCCGCACCTGCAGTACCGCGTGCTGCGCCGCGAGGTGGTGCAGGCCGAGCGCGCCGCGCTCATCGAGGCGCAGTCCGCGGGAACCTACCCCTCGCGGGTGCTCAGCCGGGCGCAGGCGATGCTCGACTTCGAGGAGACGCGACTCGGCGTCGCCGACAATCCGGAGGGCGCGTGACCTCGGCTTAGGCTGGAGGCGTGCCCAGGTCCAACCGCCCCCGTCGCGGGGCCCAGCAGCCGGAACCCGACGAGATCGACCTCGCGCGGGCGCTCGCCGGCGCACTCCACGTGGAGCAGCGCCGCGACGGACTGTGGAACGTGCAGCCGGTCTCGGCGGCATCCGCCGTGAAGGTGTACGTGTGCCCGGGTTGCGGTCTGGAGATCTCGCCGGGCGTCCAGCACGTCGTCACCTGGCGGGCCGACGGGCTGATGGGCGAAGCCGACGACCTCGCCGCCCGGCGTCACTGGCACAATCACTGCTGGAGGATCCGGTGAGCGTGGACATCCGGGGGAGCGTCGAGCTGCCCGCCCGGCGCGAGGATGTCGTGCTTCACACCGCGGACGGCCTCCAGCTGGTGGGCGAGCTGGCCCTGCCCCTGGAACGCGAGCCCGTCGCGACGATCATCGCCCTGCACCCGCTGCCCACCCACGGCGGCTTCATGGATTCGCACATCATCCGCAAGGCGGCGGCACGGCTCCCCGCCCTCGCGGACATCGCGGTCCTCCGGTTCAATTTCCGCGGCGTCACCTCGCCGAGGGGCACCTCGGGCGGCTCGTTCGGCGACGGTGTCGACGAGAGGTACGACCTGGAGGCCGCGGTGCGCTTCGTGGTCGACCGCGGGCTGCCGCATCCGTGGATCGTCGGATGGTCGTTCGGCACCGAGGTGGCGCTCAAGTGGGGGCTCGACGAGCCGGTGGACGGCGTGATCCTGCTGTCGCCGCCCCTGCGTCGCACGTCGCAGGCCGAGCTGGAGCGCTGGGCGTCGAGCGACAAGCGTCTCGTGGCGATCGTGCCGGAGCTGGACGACTTCCTCCGTCCGCCCGAGGCCGCGGCGAGGTTCGCGGCGGTGCCGAAGGCCGAGTTCGTCGCCGTCGAGGGCGGTAGGCATCTCTGGGTGGGGGAGAACCAGACGCGCCGCGTGCTCAGCGAGATTCTCCTGCGCCTGAATCCGGCGGCGCTGCCGCTGCCGGAGGAGTACTAGCTAGCGCTCGTTCTGGCGGGGCACGATCACCTGGTCGATGATGAGCAGCACCGCGGCGGCGACCGGGATCGCGATCAGGGCGCCCAGGATTCCGAGGAGCGCGCCCCCGGCGAGGGCGGCGATGACGACGATCGCCCCCGGCACCTTCACCGCGCGGGTCATGACCCGGGGGTTGATCACGTATGCCTCGATCTGCATGTAGACGAGGTAGTAGATGCCCACGGCGATGGCGGCTGGCGGCGACGCCAGCAGCAGGGTGCTGAGCGTGATGATGATGCTTCCCGTCAGCGTGCCCACGAGCGGCACGAGAGCGAAGAGGAACGCGATGAAGGCGAACAGCGCGGGGTACTTCACCCCGAGCAGGCCCGACATGATCGACAGGTAGATGAAGCTGAAGACGCCGTTGAGGAAGGCGATGGTGCCCTGCCCGACCACGTAGCGCCCGACCGAGGTGCTGATCTGCTCGGCGAGGTCCGAGAAGCCGGCGCGGCGCGAGGCGGGCACCAGGCGGTAGAGGCCGCGCTTCATGGAGGAGAGCGACGCCACGAAGTAGAGCGTGAGGATGAAGATGATCACGATGCCCGTGATGCCGCTGAAGATGCCGAGTCCGACCTGGAGCACGCCGCCAGTGATGGTGGTGATGTTGCTGTTCAGCCAGTCCTGGATGTTGGAGATGAGCGCCTTCAGGTCGATGAAGGGGATGTTGTGCTGCGCCTCCTTCAGCCACTCCGCCGTGGTCACCGTCTTGAAGAAGCCGGGGAGGTTGTCGATGAGAGCGCCGACCTGGTCGGAGATCACCGGAACCACTGCGAACACCAGGCCGACGAAGACGGCGAGGATGCCGAGGATCACGGTCAGGATGGCCGCCGGCCGCGGGAAGCGATGCTTCTCCAGCCACGAGACCGCGGGGTCGATGCCGAGGGCGAGGAACAGCGCGGCGCCGATGTAGGTGATGATCGTCGACAGGATCGCGACGGCGCCGCCGATGGCGACGGCGACGAGCACACCGAGGCCACCCAGGAGCCCGAGCCGGAAGGCGTTGTGGATCTTCACGGTGCCCCCTGGGCTCGTCAGTTCTCTGCGGTGACCTTCTCCGCCTGCGACAGAACTCCGCGCAGGCTCTCGAAGTAGCCGGCGACGGCTTCGCGCTCAATCCTAATCTGGGCCAGTCGCTCCTCCGCGTCGGACACGAGCTGCTTGGTGCGCTTCTCCGCGTCCTTGACGAGCGCCCGGGCCTTCGCCTCGGCGGCGTCGGTGGTCGCCTTCGCATCTGCCGCGGTGGTCTCGGCCAGTGCGCGCGCCTCGGCGCGGGCCTCGCCGGTGATGGTCTCCGCCTCGCGGCGCTTCGCCTCGGCCGCCGTCGTGGCCTCGGCCAGTTGCGCGTTCGCCTCGTCCAGGTACTTCTGGGTCTGCGCGACCGCCTCCTGATGCTTGGCGAGGAACTCCTTCTCGGCTTCGTCCCTGCGCGCCTTGAGCTCCACATCCAGATCGGTCCTGGCCTGCTCGGCCTCGAGCGCGATGGTCGTCTTGGACTCCGCGGCGTCGTGCGCCAGCTGGGCGCGCACCTGCTCGCTCTCGCGGGTGACCTCGGCGCGCAGCGCCTCGACCTCGCGGGCGACGTCGGCGCGCTGCTTCTCGATGTCCGCCGCGAGGGTGGCCCGAGCGGCCGCGATCTCGGCGGCGAGCTTCTCGCGGGACTCCGTGGCCTCCTGAGCCAGTTCCGTGCGCGTGCGCGCCGTGTCGAGCTCGAGGGCCGTGCGCTCCGCCGTGGTCTCCTGCTGCAGCTTCGCGTGTGCGGCGGCGGTGTCCTCTTCGAGCTTGGTCCGGGCGGCGGCGACCTCCTGCTCGGCGCGGGCGCGCACCTCGGCGGCCTCCTCCCGGAGCCGGTTCCGCGCCTCCACCGTCTCGCGTTCGAGGGCGGATCGCGCCTCGGCGGTCTCCTGCTCGAGAGCAGCGCGGGCGGCAGCCGTGTCGTGCTCGAGCTTCGTCCGAGCCTCCTCGGTCTCCCGGGCCAGTTCGGCGCGGCGGGTCGTCGTGTCAAGTTCGAGGGCGGCGCGGGCCTCGGCGATCTCGCGGTCGAGGTCGGTGCGCTGCTGTTCGACGTCGCGGGCGAGATCGCCCCACTGCTTCTCGGCCTCGCTGGTGAACTCGGCGCGGCCGAGCTCCGTCTCCCGGGCGAGGGCCGCTGCGGCCTCCCGGGCCTCGCTCACCTCACGGCTGGCCACGACCTTGAGCTCGGCGGCCTCGCGCTCCGCCTCGGCGCGCACCGCTGCCGCCTCGCGCTTCGCGGTCGCCCGGGCTTCGGCCGCCTCGGTCGCGACGGCCCCGCGGATCGCCGCGGCGTCGCGAAGCGCGTCCTGCGTCAGGGTCTCGGCCTCCGCCTTGGCGGCGGCGAGCAGCTCGTCCGCCTCGTTGTGCGCGGAATCGAGCGCCGCTGCCGCACGCGTCTTCGCGTCCGCGAGCAGCGCTTCGGCCGCCTCCGCCGCCTCGGTGCGCAGCGCGGTGATCTCGTTCTGCACCGTGCTGCGGAGCTTCTCGGCATCGATGTCGGCCTGGCTGATGATGCGGGTCGACTGCTCCTCGGCCACCCGCAGGGTGTTCTCCAGCTTGGTGCCGAGACCGCTGTAGGTGGGGCTGCCGGTCTCCTCGATCTCCGCCTGCAGGTCCTCGACGGTCGCCGTCAGCCGCTTGACCTCTTTGGCCGCCTCCGCCTTGTCGGCGTTGGCCTTGATCAGTTCGCGGCGCAGATCCTGGATCGCACTGTCGACCTCTTCGCGGTTGTAGCCGCGCATCGCGGTGCTGAAGGTCTCGTCGTCTGTGGCCACGGGTTTCTCCTCGTGAGTCGCATGGGGATTGCGGAACGGCCGGCTCAACGGTACGGGTCCCGGCCGAACCATCCGAGTTTAGCCTGCCGGGGCCTCGTGCCGGAGGGCGGATTCGGCGGCGACCGGAGGGGGTGCACGGCCCGTGCCCGGGCGGCTCCCAGGGTCGTTACGCTAGCCTTGGATGTCTTTGTCTGCTGCCACATCCGGGTCACCGACCCGGAGACCCCTGGTCTCGCCCCCTAGTGCGAGCGGCCCGCTCCGGTGTTGTATAGCTCGGTGCGGCACAGGGCTGCCGACCGCCCGTCGCAGGCCGGCAGCACGAAAGGAGTAACCCCCAGTGCGGTTCATCGCAGCCATCGTGAGCTTCGTCATCGCGTTCGGCATGATCGCGTTCGGCATCGCCCAGCGCACGGTCTTCGCCGAGGCCGACTCGGTCACGAAGTCCACGACCACCACCTCCGAGGCCACGGTCACCCTCATCGACAGCTCCACCCTGCGCGCTCTGCCCGGCAGGCAGGAGATCTCGATCAGCGGTCCCGGCAACGTCTTCGCGGCCTACGGACGCACCGCCGACGTCGTGGCGTGGGTGGGCAACACGTCGTATAACCGGATCGGCTACAACGCCTCCACCGGCAAGCTCACCCACAAGGTCGTCTCCGGCAAGGCCACGAAGGTGCCCGATCCCGCCGGCAGCGATCTCTGGCTCGACGAGTACACCCGGGGCAAGAACCTCGACTTCACGGTCAACGTGCCGGACGGGATCACCGTGATCGTGGTCTCGGACGGCAAGAAGCCCGCGCCGGATCACATCGCCCTCACCTGGCCGCTCGACAACCGCACTCCGTGGGCCGGACCCCTGATCACGGGAGGCATCCTCCTGCTCCTCGTGGGCGCCGGTCTCTACATCTGGGCGTGGCGGCACCTCCGCCGCCAGCGCGGACCGCGTCGCAAGACGCCGAAGATGCCGAAGGTGCCGCGCCAGCGCGGCTTCCGTCGGCCCCGCACCAAGTCATCCGCACCGGGGCGCCGATCCGCCAAGCGGCGCATGGTCGCCGCCGTGCCGCTGTTCCTCGTCGCGCTCGTGACGCTCAGCGGATGCTCGCCCGACCTCTGGCCCGACTTCTCCGGCAGCCCGTCCTCCGCGACGCCGACACCCGTGACCTCCACCACTCCGGCGGCCGCGGCCGACGAGCAGGCGCCGGCGGTCACGCCGACCCAGCTGACCGCCATCATCGCCAAGGTGACGTCGGTGGCGACCAAGGCCGACACCGACAAGGATGCCGCGCTGCTCGCGACCCGTTTCACCGGGCCCGCGCTCGCCCTGCGCTCCGCCAACTACGCGATCCGCAAGGCCGACCCCACGGCGCAGCCGCTCGCGGCGATCCCCAGCGGCTCCATCCGGATCGATCTTCCTCAGCAGTCCAACACCTGGCCGCGCACCGTGCTGGCCGTGGTGCAGAGCTCGACGGACAAGACCGTCGCCCCGGTGGCCCTCATGCTGGTGCAGCAGACGGCGCGCGACCCCTACAAGGTCGAATACGCCACCCCGCTCGAGGCGAAGGTCGTCTTCCCGAAGGTCGCGCCGGCCAACGTCGGCGCATCCCGCTTCCTGCCGGACAACAAGTTCCAGGTGATCGCGCCCTCGAAGCTGGCGCTGGCCTACGGCGACGTCATCGAGAAGGGCAGCGCGAGCGAGTACGCGAAGCTGTTCGACCTGAAGAAGGACGACCTGCTGCCGGCCGTGGGCCAGGAGTTCCGGAAGGGACTGGTGGCGAGCATCGGCACCACCGCGGCGCTGACCTTCGCCAACAGCAACGGCCCCGGATCGGTGATCGCCCTGGGCAGCAACGACTCCGGCGCGATCGTCGCGGTCGAGCTGAACGAGACCTACACGGCGAAGCCGACGGAGGCCGGCGCCGCGGTCAACCCGGAGGGCCTCGTCAAGACCCTCCTCGGGCTCAGCAGCACCACGAAGGGCACCGAGTCGGTCTACAGCGACCAGTTGCTCTTCTATGTTCCGCGAGCCGACAGCACAATGAAGGTGACCCTTCTCGGATTCGCATCCGGTCTCGTCTCAGCGAAGGAGCTCCCGTGAGCAACGTCCCGCCCTCCGCCGCAAGCCTTCGCGGCGCCGTCGATCTTTCCTCGCTCGTGCGTCCCTCCGGCGCACCGGCCCCGGCTCCGGCCGCCGGGGGAGCGGCCCCCGCCCAGAACGGCGCGATCGCGGTCCCCGCGCTGGTCGTCGACGGCACCGATGCGAACTTCACCGGCATCCTGGATCTCTCCAGCCAGGTGCCCGTGATCGTCGAGCTGTACGTCGGCTCGCCCTCCGCCACGCTGCAGAACGTGATCCTCTCCTACGGCGGCCGCTTCGTGCTGGCCACCGTCGAGGTGACCGCGAACCCGCAGCTGCAGCAGGCCTTCCGCGCCACGGCGGCGCCGACCGTCGCCGCCGTGATCGCCGGGCGGCCGGTCGCCCTCTACGAGGGCGAGCTGCCCGACGCCGACGTGCGCCAGGTGCTCGAGCAGGTGGTCACCCTCGCCGCGCAGAACGGTGTCACCGGGGCGGCGACCGTCGCCTCGGGCGATTCCGCTCCGGCGGAGACCGTCGAGGAGCCGCTGCCCCCGCACCACCAGGAGGCCTACGACGCGATCGCGCAGGGCGACTTCGCCACGGCCATCGCCGAGTACAAGACGGCCATCGCGCAGAACCCCCGCGACCAGCTGGCGATCGCGGGTCTCGCGCAGGTCTCCCTGCTCGCCCGCCTCTCCACCGCCGACGCCGCCCAGGTGCGCGCGGCGGCCGCTGCGGCTCCCGCCGATCTCGACGCCCAGCTGGCCGTCGCCGACCTCGACGTCTCGGGCGGTCACCTGGATGACGCGTTCGCGCGCCTCCTCGACCTGTTCCCGTCGCTCGCTCCCGCCGACCGCGAGCGCGTGCGCACCCGCCTCGTCGACTATTTCGAGATCGCCGGCGCGGAGGACCCGCGGGTCACCGCGGCGCGGCGACGCCTCACGATGCTGCTCTACTGATCCGGGGTCGGGGACCCTCCATGGCCCCCGACCCGCGGGATCAGCGCCGCAGTCTGAGCCAGAGGCCGGCGAGCGGCGGCAGCGTGAGCTCGGCCGAGGCCGGGCGCCCCGCCCAGGGGTCATCGGTGGCCGTCACCGCGCCGAAGTTGCCCACGCCGGAACCGCCGAAGTCCGCGGCATCCGTGTTGAGGATCTCGTCCCAGGTGCCCGCGAACGGCAGCCCGACGCGGTACGGGCCGACGGGGGCGCCCGAGAAGTTCATGAGCACCGCCACCGGGTTGCCGTCGTGGTCCCAGCGGAGGAACGACACGACGTTGTGCTCGGCGTCGCCGGCATCCAGCCACTCGAATCCGCCGGGATCGTTGTCGCGCGACCAGAGGGCCGGCTGCTCCTTGTAGACGCGGTTGAGCTGACCGACAAGAGTGAGCAGCCCGCGGTGGACCGGCTGCTCCAGGATCCACCAGTCCAGGCCGCGCTGCTCGCTCCACTCGGAGGGCTGGCCGAAGTCCTGGCCCATGAACAGCAGCTGCTTGCCCGGGTGGGCCCACATGAACGCCAGATAGGCGCGCAGGTTGGCCAGCTTCTGCCACTGGTCGCCCGGCATCTTGCCGAGCAGCGAGCCCTTGCCGTGCACGACCTCGTCGTGGCTGATCGGCAGCAGGAACTGCTCGGTGTACGCGTAGACCATCGAGAACGTGATCTCGTTGTGGTGGTAGGAGCGGTACATCGGGTTCTCCTGCATGTAGTGCAGGCTGTCGTGCATCCACCCCATGTTCCACTTGATGCCGAAGCCGAGCCCGCCCGAGGCGGTGGGGCGGGTCACGCCCGGCCACGCGGTCGACTCCTCGGCGATCATCACGATGCCGGCGTTGCGCTTGTAGGCGGTGGCATTCACCTCCTGCAGGAAGCTGATCGCCTCCAGGTTCTCGCGCCCGCCGTGGATGTTGGGCTCCCACTGGCCCTCTTCGCGCGAATAGTCCAGGTAGAGCATGCTCGCGACGGCGTCCACGCGCAGCCCGTCGATGTGGAACTCCTCGAGCCAGTAGAGCGCGTTCGCGACGAGGAAGTTGCGCACCTGAGAGTCGCCGAAGTTGAAGACGAGGGTGCCCCAGTCCATCTGCTCGCCGCGTCTCGGGTCCGAGTGCTCGTAGAGCGGCTGGCCGTCGAAGCGCGCGAGTGCCCACTCGTCCTTCGGGAAGTGCGCGGGCACCCAGTCCATGATCACGCCGATGCCGGCCTGGTGCAGTCGGTCGATGAGGTATTTGAGGTCGTCGGGGTGGCCGAACCGGCTGGTGGGGGCGTAGTACCCGGTCACCTGGTAGCCCCAGGATCCGCCGAACGGATGCTCGGCGAGCGGCAGGAACTCGACGTGCGTGTACCCCGTCTCGCCGAGGTAGCCGATGAGCTCGTCCGCGAGGTCGCGGTAGCCGAGGCCGGGCCGCCACGATCCCACGTGCATCTCGTACACGCTCATGGGCGAGTTGTGCGGGTCGCGCGCGGCGCGCTGCTCGAGCCAGCCGGCATCCTGCCAGTCGTAGACGCTCTGCACGATGCGGGATGCCGTGGCCGGGGGCACCTCGGCGAATCGCGCCATCGGGTCGGCACGGGTCACCCAGTCCCCGGCGGCGGTGCGCAGCTCGAACTTGTAGGCGTTGTCCGGGCCGAGCCCGGGCACGAAGAGCTCCCACACGCCGTTGTCGTCGAGACGGCGCATCGCGTGCAGTCGGCCGTCCCAGCCGTTGAAGTCGCCGACCACACGGGCCGCGGTCGCGTGGGGCGCCCAGACCGAGAAGCTCGTGCCCTCGATGTCCTCGTGGGGGCGGTAGTGCGCCCCGAACACCTTCCAGAGCTGCTCGTGGCGTCCCTGGCCGAACAGGTAGAGGTCCACTTCGCCCACCGACGGCACGAAGCGGTACGGGTCGTCGGTCGTCCAGTCCGGCGCGCCCTCGTAGGTGGTCTCGATCGTGTACGCCTGCCCGGGATCGGGGGCGAAGCCGTGCCACAGCCCCTGATCGACGTGGCTGAGCGGGATCCGGCTGCCGTCGGCGCGCACCGCGGTGACGCTCGCGGCGAGCGGGCGGATGACGCGGATGACGTATCCGCCCTCCACCGGGTGCTGGCCGAGCGCGTCATGCGGGCGCGGGTGACGCGCCTCGACGAGGGACGCGATGTGGCCGGCATCCAGGGCGGGCAGTGCCACGGAGGGGGTCCCCTTCGCCGCGCCCTTCTCCTTGGGGGCCTTCTCCTTCGGGGCCTTCGCCTTCGGCTCCTTGGCCATCATTCGCCTTCCGTTCGGGTGACACTGAGGATGTGCACCGGTTCGACGAAGGCGTCGAGCCGGACGTAGTTGTCGGTGCCCCACTCGAAACCGTCGCCGGTGATGAGATCGGTGACCCGGAATCGCGTGCCCGGCGCGATGCCGAACCTCCGCGGGTCGAGGTAGACGGTGGTCTCGCGCACCGAGTGCGGGTCGACGTTGGCGACGACGATGATCGTGTCCGCGCCCGCATCGGTGACCACGTGCTTGCTGTACACGAGGATCGCCGGGTCGTCGCTCCAGTGCACGTCGAGGTTGCGCAGCTGCTGCAGCGCGGGGTGCTCGCGCCGGATCTCGTTGAGCCGCGTGAGGTAGGGCGCCAGGGAGCGGCCCGCCGCCTCCGCGCCGGCGAAGTCGCGCGGCTTGTACTGGTACTTCTCGTTGTCGATGTTCTCCTCGGAGCCCGGTCGGGCCACGTTCTCGATGAGCTCGTAGCCCGCATAGACGCCCCAGGTGGGGCTGGCCGTCGCCGCGATCGCCGCGCGCACCTTGTAGCCGGGCACGCCGCCGAACTGGAGGTACTCGGTGAGGATGTCCGGGGTGTTCACGAACAGATTGGGGCGCAGGAACGCGGCCGTCTCGTGCGAGATGCTGGTGAGGAACTCCTCCAGCTCGGGCTTCGTGTTGCGCCAGGTGAAGTAGGTGTAGGACTGCTGGAACCCCACCTGACCGAGGGAGTAGAGCATCGCGGGCTGGGTGAACGCCTCGGCGAGGAAGACGACATCCGGGAACTCGGTGTTCACCTCGTGGAGCAGCCACTCCCAGAACCGCAGCGGCTTGGTGTGCGGGTTGTCGACCCGGAAGATCCGCACGCCCAGACCGATCCAGTACCTGACGATGCGCAGCACCTCGCGGCTCAGGCCCTCGAAGTCGTTGTCGAAGTTGAGCGGGTAGATGTCCTGGTACTTCTTCGGCGGGTTCTCGGCGTAGGCGATCGAGCCGTCCGGCAGGGTGGTGAACCACTCCGGGTGCTCGGTGACCCAGGGGTGGTCGGGGGAGCACTGGAGGGCGAGGTCGATCGCGAGCTCCATCCCGTTCTTGGCGACCGCGCGCACGAAGTAGCGGAAGTCGTCGACCGTTCCGAGATCGGGGTGGATGGCGTCGTGACCGCCCTCGGCCGAGCCGATGGCCCACGGCGATCCGGGGTCTCCCGGCCCGGCGACCAGGGTGTTGTTCGGACCCTTGCGGAAGCTGGTGCCGATCGGATGGATCGGCGGCACGTAGAGCACGTCGAATCCCATCGCGGCGACGGCGGGGATGCGCTTGGCCGCGGTGCGGAACGTGCCGCTGGCATAGCTGCCGTCCCGCAGGCGCTTGGCGCCCTCGGAGCGCGGGAAGAACTCGTACCAGCTGCCCAGCCCTGCGCGGCTGCGCTCCACGCGCAGGTGCTGTTCGGCGGAAAGGGTGACGAGGCTGCGGAGCGGGTTGGCCTCGATCTCGGCCGTGACGAGCGGCGCGAGGGCGACGGCGAGCCGGGCATCCGCGGTGCTGCGCTTGCTGGCGATCGCCTTCGCCGCCACGGCGAGCACCTGGTTGCCCGGGTCGGCGCGCGCCGCGCGGGCGAGCAGGTCGGTGCCGATGCGCAGCATCAGGGGCACGTCGACGCCCGCGGGGATCTTCAGCTCGGCGTTGTGGAGCCAGGTGGCCCAGTCGTCGACCCAGGCGCGGATGCGCCAGCGCCAGTCGCCCACGGCGTCGACCGTGGCGAGCGCCTCCCACCGGTCGCTGCCTTCGCCGAGGTCGGCGAGGCGGTGCACGGTTTCCGCGCCCGACGGGCTGGTGAGCAGGAGTTCGGCCCCGAGCAGGTCGTGACCCTCCTTGAAGATGGTCGCGCTGAAGGGCACCACCTCGCCGGAGAACGCCTTGGCGCGCCACAGGTTCTCGGGTTGCAGAGGGGAGAGGTTGCGAATCGGGATGCGTCCGATCAGCGGTTCGTATTCCGTAGCCACACCTCGTACCGTAGCCCTTCGGCCCCGGATTCGAACCCCTTGACGTCCCGTCCTCCACAGGTTCGGCCGGGTCGATGGCTTTCCCGGCGTAACCGTGGCGTAACCGCCGTCGCCTAGTCTGGGGGTGTGAAGGCCATCCGACGATTTACCGTACGAACCGTCCTCCCCGAGCCCCTCGCTCCTCTCGAGGAACTCGCGACCAACCTGCGCTGGTCGTGGAACCTGCCGGCGCGACGGCTGTTCGAGGAGATCTCGCCGGAACTGTGGGAGTCGAGCGGCCACGACCCGATCGCCCTCCTCGGCGCCGTCGAGCCCGAGCGCCTCTCCGAGCTCGCCGGCGACTCCTCGTTCGTCGACCGCGCGAACGAGCTGCTCGCCGACCTGCGCACCTACCTCACCGAGCCGCGCTGGTACCAGCGCACCTGCGACGCGTCCGCGCCCAAGTCGATCGGCTACTTCTCGCCCGAGTTCGGCATCGCGGCCGCACTGCCCCAGTACTCGGGCGGTCTCGGCATCCTGGCCGGCGACCACCTCAAGAGCGCGTCCGACCTCGGCGTCCCGATCATCGGCGTCGGCCTCTTCTACCGCTCCGGCTACTTCGCCCAGTCCATCACGCCGGACGGCTGGCAGCACGAGGCGTACCCCGTGCTCGACCCGGACGGCCTTCCGCTCTCCCTGCTGCGGCATCCGGACGGCACGGCCGCTCAGGTGGTGCTCGCCCTCCCCGCCGGCCGCACGCTGTTCGCACGGGTGTGGCAGGTCGCCGTGGGGCGCATCAAGCTGCTGCTGCTCGACACCGACATCCCCGAGAACGAAGACGATCTGCGCTCGGTCACCGACCGGCTGTACGGCGGCGGCGGCGAGCACCGCCTGCTGCAGGAGCTCCTCCTCGGCATCGGCGGCGTGCGCGCCCTCAAGCTGCTGGTCGAGCTCACCGACACCGAGTTCCCCGAGGTCTTCCACACCAACGAGGGCCACGCCGGCTTCCTCGGGCTCGAGCGCATCAACGACCTCATCGGCAACGGGCTCGGCTTCGAGGAGGCGCTGCAGGTCGTGCGCGCCGGAACCGTGTTCACCACCCACACCCCGGTTCCCGCGGGCATCGACCGATTCGAGTCGAGCCTCGTGGAGCAGTACTTCTCCACCGACCTGCTGCCGGGTGTCTCCGCGACCGAGGTGCTCGCACTGGGCGCCGAGAGCTACGAGGGCGGTGCCGAGAACACCTTCAACATGGCGGTGATGGGCCTCCGGCTCGGCCAGCGGGCCAACGGCGTCTCCCAGCTGCACGGCGAGGTGAGCCGGGGCATGTTCGGCCCGCTGTGGCCCGGCTTCGACACCGCCGACGTGCCGATCACCTCGGTCACGAACGGCGTGCACGCTCCGACGTGGACCGACCGCTCCCTCGTGGCCCTCGCACAGGACAAGCTCGGAACCTACGACACCACCGCGGCCGACTGGGCGTCGCCCGTGGTGACCGACCTCGATCTGTGGAACGTGCGCAACGGGATGCGGGAGCAGCTGGTGCAGGACGCGCGCAAGCGCGTCTCCGAGGCGCTCGCCGCGCAGAATCCCGGCGTGGGCGACCCCGCCTGGCTCTCCCAGCTGCTCGACCCGAAGGTGCTCACCATCGGGTTCGCGCGCCGGGTGCCGACCTACAAGCGACTCACGCTGATGCTGCACGACCCGGAGCGTCTGCGCCGAATCCTCCTCTCCGAGGAGCACCCGGTGCAGATCGTGATCGCCGGCAAGTCGCATCCCGCCGACGACGAGGGCAAGCGGCTCATCCAGAAGCTGGTCGAGTTCTCCCAGGAGCCGGATGTCCGCAAGCGCATGGTCTTCCTGCCGAACTACGACATCGGAATGGCGCAGCTGCTCTACCCGGGCACCGACGTCTGGCTCAACAACCCCCTCCGACCGCTCGAGGCGTGCGGCACCTCGGGCATGAAGGCGGCGCTCAACGGCTCGCTGAACCTCTCCATCCTCGACGGATGGTGGGCGGAGTTCTACGACGAGGAGAACGGCTGGGCGATCCCCTCCGCCGACGCCGCCGGAGACTCGGCCGAGCGCGACAAGCTCGAGGCCGACGCCATGTACGACCTCATCGAGCACCAGATCGCGCCGCGCTTCTACGACCGCAACCAGGACGACGTCCCGGTGCGCTGGGTGGAGAGCATCCGCCACACGCTGTCGACGCTCTCCCCGCAGCTCTCCGCCGACCGCATGGTGCGCGAATACGTGGAGCGCCTCTACCTCCCCGCCGCGGCTGCCGCCCGGCTCATCGCCAAGGACGGCTACGCCCCGGCCCGCGCGCTCGCCGCCTGGAAGGCGCGCGTCACTCAGGCGTGGCCCAGCATCCAGGTGTCGCACGTGGAATCCGGCGGCGTCGACGCGGTGCCGCAGGTCGGCGACGAGCTGCACGTGCGCGCCCAGGTGAACCTCGACGGGCTGAGTGCCGAGGACGTCGCGGTGGAGGTCGTCTACGGCCGCGCGCGCGAGGGCGATCGTCTGGAGAACCCTGAGCGCATCGAACTCGTCGCGTCGCCGGAGGATCCGGCGACCGCATCGAACCCCCAGCATCCGGTGCAGTTCACCGGCACGGTGACCCTCTCGCGCGCGGGCAGCTTCGGCTACAACGTGCGGGTGGTGCCGCGGAATCCGCTGCTCGCCTCGCCGGCGGAACTCGGACTCATCGCGGTCGCCAACTGACGCGGATCAGTCGCGGGCGATGGCCGCGATGGTCGCGCCCGTGGCACGGATGAGGTCGGCGGGGGAGAGCTCGATGTCGAAGCCCCGGCGGCCGCCGCTGACGAGGATCGTGTCGAAGAGCTCGGCGGTCTCGTCGAGCACGGTGACCAGCCGTACCTTCTGACCGATCGGGCTGATCCCGCCGACCACATAGCCCGTCCTGCGCTCGGCGAGTCGCGGATCCGCCATCTCGGCCTTCTTGGCGCCCACTGCGGCGGCGAGCGCCTTGAGGTCGAGCGAGCCGCTCACCGGCACGATGCCGACCACGAGGGCGCCGTCGGCATCCGCCAGCAGGGTCTTGAACACCCGGTCGGGATCGGCGCCGAGCACGGCGGCGGCCTCCAGACCGAAACCCTTCACGTGCGGATCGTGGGCGTACTCGTGGGCCACGAAGGGGATGCCGAGCGCGGTGAGGGCGACCGTGGCGGGTGTTCCGGCCATCGCGGTCAGTGGGCCCGGAAGAGCTGCATGGAGGTCGGCGCGAGCACGAGCTCGGTCCCGGGCGCGTGAACGGCGCTCGGCGCGTGGTCGTCGGCGCTGTTCCACAGCAGCTCGTAGGAGGTGACCCCTTCGTGCTCCGGCAGGCAGACCGTCTCCGGCGCCTCGAGGCCGTGCACGATGAGCAGGATGCGGTTGAACTCCTCGAACTCGGGGGTCGACGCCGCGAGGTACTGCAGGGTGCGCTCGGTGGGGGAGTCCCAGTCCTCGATCGACATCGAGAGACCCTCCTTGTTGTACCAGTCCATCTGACTGGCGCTCGGCACGGTCTCGCCGAACCTCCCGAAGTGCACCGGTCGCAGCGCCGGGTTCTCGCGCCGCAGGCGCAGCAGCTTCTGAGACACCAGCAGCAGATCGTCCTGCCAGTCCTCGTGCTCCCACGGCAGCCAGGTGAGCTCGCTGTCGTGGCAGTAGGCGTTGTTGTTGCCGCGCTGGCTGCGGCCGAACTCATCACCGGCCGTGATCATGGGCAGACCGGCCGAGAGCAGCAGCGTTCCGAGCAGGTTGCGGATCGCCTTCTCGCGGGCGGCGAGGATCGTGGCGTCGTGGGTCGGCCCCTCCACCCCGTAGTTGAAGGAGTGGTTGTCGTTGGTGCCGTCGCGGTTGTTCTCGCCGTTGCCGAGATTGTGCTTCTGGTTGTACGCGGTGAGGTCCGCAAGGGTGAAGCCGTCGTGGGCGGTGACGAAATTGACGGAGGCGAGCGGGCCGCGATCCGGCGAGAAGACCCCCGCGGAACCGGAGAGCTTGGATGCCAGCTGCCCGATGCCGATCGGCGCGACGCCGTCCGCCCGCGACGCCCCGATGTCGGTGAGCCAGAAATTGCGCACCCGGTCGCGGTACCCGTCGTTCCACTCGGACCAGCCGGCCCCGAAGTTGCCGACCTGCCAGCCGCCCATCCCCACGTCCCACGGCTCGGCGATCATCTTGACGCCCTGCAGCTGCGGGTCCTCGATGATCGCCGTGAGGAGCGGATGCCGCGGGTCGAAGTGCGCGTCCGCGTCGCGGCCGAGAGTGGCGGCAAGGTCGAAGCGGAAGCCGTCGATCTGCACCTCGTTCGCCCAGTACCTCAGCGAATCGAGCACGAGCCGCTGAGCCGCGGGCAGCGCGAAGTTCACGGTGTTGCCGCATCCGGTCACGTCGATGTAGTTGCCCTTGGCGTCCTGGCGGTAGTAGTTGGCGTTGTCGAGTCCGCGCAGCGACGTGGTGGGACCATCGCGCCCCTCCTCGGCGGTGTGGTTGTAGACCACGTCGAGGATCACCTCGAGCCCCGCCTCGTGGAGCAGCTTCACCATGCCCTTGAATTCGCGGAGCACCGCGCCGGTGCCGCCGAACTGCGCCTCCTTCGACGCGTACGCGGCATGCGGGGTGAAGAAGTTGAGCGTGTTGTACCCCCAGTAGTTGCGCAGGCCCTGCTTGATGAGCCGCTGCTCGCTCACGAACTGGTGCACGGGCAGCAGCTCGATCGCGGTGACCCCGAGATCCTTCAGGTAGGCGATCGCGGTCTCGTGCGCGAGCCCGGCGTAGGTGCCGCGCAGCTCTTCGGGCACGGCGGGATTGAGCTTGGAGATGCCGCGGGCGTGCGCCTCGTAGATGACGGTGTGGTCGAGGGCCACGTTCGGCTTGGTCACGCCGGCCCAGTCGAAGGCGTCGTCCTGCACGTAGGAGCGCCACTCGCCGGTGGAGGTGCGGGCGAGCCCCCGGGCATACGGGTCGATGAGGTTGAGCGAGGGATCGAAGCGATGGGTGGGCCCCTTCGGTCCGCTGGCGCGCACCGAGTAGCGCACGCCGGGCACGAGGTGGGGGCTTCGCGCCGACCAGACGTCTGCGGCATCCTTCGTCAGCGGGATGGTCTCGGCCACCCAGGTGGGGTCCCGCTCGTCGAAGATGCACAGGTCGATGGCCGTGGCGCTCGCGGACCAGACGCGGAGCTCGCCGCCCTCGGGGGTGGGGCGCACGCCCAGGTTGGTCAGCGGGTCAGTCTCAGGCACGCGTTCTAGAGTAAGGGCCGAGTGATTCGCGCTTGTTACACGCGCACGCTCCCCTGACCCTCGCCCGTTCGGAGTTCGCGTTGCCCGTCTACCTGGACCATGCGGCCACCACGCCGATGCTGCCCGAGGCGATCGCGGCGTACACCGAGGCGCTCACCGTCGTGGGCAACCCGTCGTCCATCCACAGCCAGGGCCAGAACGCGAAGCGGCTGCTGGAGGAGGCCCGCGAGCGGGTGGCGGAGTCGCTCGGCTGCGACCCCATCGAGGTGGTGTTCACCTCGGGCGGCACCGAGAGCGTCAACCTCGCCATCAAGGGCCTGTTCTGGGCGCGTCGCGCGGCGACCGGCGCCACCCGCATCCTCGTTCCGCAGGGCGAGCACCACGCCACCATCGACACGGTCGAGTGGCTGGAGCGGTTCGAGGGGGCCGCGGTGGAGTGGATCCCCGTGGACGAGGTGGGCCGGGTTCGTCTCGATGCGCTCGGTGAGGCCCTCGACCGGGCGGAGGATGTCGCGCTCGTGACCCTGCTCGTGGCCAACAACGAGGTGGGCACCATTCAGCCCGTCGGCGAGGTCGTCGCGCTCGCGGCCCGCCACGGCGTCCCCGTGCACGCCGACGCGATCTCCGCCTACCGTCACGTGCCGCTCGACTTCGCCACGTCGGGCCTGGCCGCGCTGAGCGTCTCCGCGCACAAGATCGGCGGCCCGCTCGGCATCGGCGCGCTGGTGCTCGCCCGCTCGGCCGACGTGGTGCCGCTGATCCACGGCGGCGGGCAGCAGCGCGACGTGCGGTCGGGCACGCAGGACGCGCCCGCGGCGATCGCTTTCGGGGTGGCGGCCGCGCACCCGGCGCCCGAGCTGGTCGCCCTGCGCGAGCGCGTGATCGAGGGGGTGCTCGCCGCGGTCCCCGATGCGAGGCTCCGCGGGGACCGCACCCTCCGCCTCGACAACAACGCCCACTTCACCTTCCCCGGGTGCGAGGGCGACTCTCTGCTGTTCCTCCTCGACGCCGCGGGCGTCTCCGTCTCGACCGGATCGGCGTGCCGTGCCGGGATCCCGGAGCTCTCGCACGTGCTGCTGGGCATGGGAGTGCCCCCCGACGAGGCGCGGGGAGCGCTCCGCATTACGGTGGGGCACAGCACCACGGCGGAGGATGTCGACCGCTTCCTGGCCGCCCTGCCGGAGGCGGTGGCGCGCGCTCGCCGCGCGGGGTTCGCCGGCCGCGACGTGGGCGCGCGTGGGTAGCGTGCGCGGCGCGAGGGCGGGCCTGCGTGCGGGGCTGGTGGCGGCATCCGTCCTACTGGCGGCTCTGCTGCTGAGCGGGTGCACCCCCTCAGCCCACCCGTCGGCCACGCCCACGCCCTCGGCGACGATCGCCGACCCCGCCCTGCGCCCGGTGATGCCCGCCACGCTGGATGCCGCGTCGGCGCAGGCCGAGACCGAGCGGCTGGCCGACGCGATCGACGAGCTCGTCATCCCGAGTTCGGTCGTCTACGTCGACAACCACTCCGTGCGCGTGAAGACGACCGGCTCCTCCGGCGACGCCTGGGGAGTGCTGCGCACCATCACCCTCACGCCGACCGTCGACCCCTCGCAGGTCGCCCGCTCCCTGGTCGCCGTGCTCGAGCACTCCGGCTGGGTGCTGCTGCACGACACCGCGGACACCGGGACCACCGTGGTGGCCCTCGCCAGCGGAACCGAGACCAAGAAGTCCTGGTATCTGCTGGTGAGCGGGGATGCGTCCACGGTGGGCCAGTCCGTTCTCACCGTTCAGCTGGAGAGCCCGGCGCTGGCTCGCTGAGGTCGGCCGGTGCCGGTCGATGCCTACACTGGAACGGTGAAGGTTCTGGCGGCGATGAGCGGTGGGGTGGACTCCGCCGTGGCCGCGGCGCGAGCGGTGGATGCCGGCCACGAGGTCGTCGGCGTGCATCTGGCGCTCAGCCGCATGCCGGGGACCCTGCGGACCGGGAGCCGCGGCTGCTGCACCATCGAGGACTCGATGGACGCGCAGCGTGCCGCGAACATCATCGGCATCCCCTATTACGTCTGGGACCTCTCGGAGCGCTTCGCGCTCGACGTGGTCGACGACTTCGTGGCGGAGTACGCGGCGGGCCGAACCCCGAACCCCTGCATGCGCTGCAACGAGCGCATCAAGTTCGCCGCCCTGCTCGAGAAGGCGCTCGACCTCGGGTTCGACGCGGTCGTCACCGGGCACTACGCGAGCATCGTGACCGATGCCGACGGCAATCGCGAGCTGCACCGCGCCGCCGCCTGGGCGAAGGACCAGTCCTACGTGCTCGGCGTGCTCACCGCCGACCAGCTCGCGCACAGCATGTTCCCGCTGGGGGCGACTCCGTCCAAGGCCGAGGTGCGCGCGGAGGCCGCCGCACGGGGGTTCAGCGTGGCGTCGAAGCCCGACAGCCACGACATCTGCTTCATCCCCGACGGCGACACCCGAGGGTGGCTCGCCGAGCGCGTCGGCGCCGAGCCGGGCGACATCCTCGACCAGAGCGGCGCGGTTGTGGGCACCCACGAGGGCGCGCTCGCGTTCACGATCGGGCAGCGTCGAGGCCTCAACATCGGCTTCCCGGCGGACGACGGCCGGCCGCGCTTCGTGCTCGAGATCCAGCCCAAGACCAACACCGTGGTGGTGGGTCCGAAGGAGGCCCTCGACATCGCCGAGATCGCGGGGTCGCGGTTCACCTGGGCGGGACTCGCGCCGCGGCATCCGGAGACCCCCTTCGACTGCGAGGTGCAGATCCGCGCCCACGCCGACCCCGTGCCCGCCGTGGCGCGGGTGGATGACGGCGAGCTCGTGATCGTGCCGACGACCCCGCTGGGCGGGGTGGCGACGGGGCAGACCGCCGTGATCTACGTGGGCACGCGCGTGCTCGGGCAGTGCACGATCGATCGCACCGTGAGCGCCGTTCCCGCTGCACTCTAGGGGTCCCCAGCGTCGGTGGTCGCTCCTAAGCTGGACGCGTGGCTGACACGGAGAACCTCACACTCGAGCAGGCAGGCGACGAGGCGGCGAGGCTGACGACCCGCATCCTGGAGCTGCGCGACGCGTACTACGAGCGCGACGAGCTGCTCGTCGACGACGCGGAGTACGACGGCATGCTGCGGCGCCTCGAGGAGCTCGAGCGGCTCTTCCCCGAGCTGCAGAGCCAGGACTCCCCGACCCAGACGGTGGGCGGCCGGGCGGAGACGAGCCTGTTCGCACCGGTTCGTCACGCCGAGCGCATGCTCAGCCTCGACAACGTCTTCTCGATCGAGGAGTTCGAGGAGTGGGCCGCCAAGGTGGAGCGCAATTCGGGCCGCCGGGTCGACTATCTCTGCGAGCTCAAGATCGACGGGCTGGCCATCAACCTGCGCTACGAGAACGGAGTGCTCACGAGCGCGGCGACCCGTGGCGACGGGGTGGTGGGGGAGGACGTCACCGAGAACATCGCCTACGTGAAGTCCATCCCGACGCGGCTGAAGGGCACGGGGCACCCGCCCCTCGTCGAGGTGCGGGGCGAGGTGTTCTTCGAGGTCGAGGTCTTCGAGCAGCTCAACGCCCGCCAGGTCGCCGACGGCGAGCGCGTGTTCGCGAACGCGCGCAACGCCGCGTCCGGGAGTCTCCGGCAGGTGGCCGAGAACAAGAACGCGGTGCAGCTGGAGCGGATGCATCGGCGTCTCGCCGGGCTCAGCATGCTCGTGCACGGCATCGGCGCCTGGGCGAATCCGCCGGTCGCCTCGCAGTCCGAGATCTACGCGCTGCTGGCTGAGTGGGGGCTGCCCACCAGCTCCCACTACCGTGTGGTGTCGACGGCCGAGGCGGCGTCCGAGTTCATCGGCTACTACGGCGAGCACCGGGGCAGTGTCGAGCACGAGATCGACGGGATCGTGGTCAAGGTCGACGAACTCGCCCTGCACGAGGAGCTCGGGGCGACCAGTCGTGCCCCCCGCTGGGCGATCGCCTACAAGTACCCGCCGGAGCAGGTGAACACCACGCTGCTCGACATCGTCGTGAGCGTGGGGCGCACCGGACGGGTCACGCCGTTCGCCGTGATGGAGAAGGTGCGGGTCGCCGGCAGCGAGGTGCGTCAGGCCACGCTGCACAACCAGGACGTGGTGAAGGCCAAGGGCGTGCTCATCGGCGACACGGTGGTGCTGCGCAAGGCGGGCGACGTCATCCCCGAGGTGCTCGGGCCGGTCGTGGAACTGCGCGACGGCACGGAGCGCGAATTCGTCATGCCCACCCACTGCCCGGAGTGCGGCACGCTGCTCGCTCCGGCCAAGGAGGGCGACGTCGATCTCAGGTGCCCCAACGCCCGGGCGTGCCCGGCGCAGGTGCGCGGTCGGGTGGAGCACGTGGGCAGTCGCGGCGCCCTCGACATCGAGGGGCTCGGCGAGGTGGGCGCCGCCGCGCTCACCCAGCCGGATTTCCCGTCGAAGCCTCCGCTCGAGACGGAGGCCGGACTCTTCGCCCTCACGCTCGACGAGCTGCTGCCCATCAGCGTCACCGTCCGTGACAACGAGACGGGTCTGGTCAAGCTCGACGAGCACGGAGAACCGCATCGAGAGACGCCGTATCGCCGGCGACGGCAGAAGAAGGACGGCCCCTGGGCTCCCGGCGAGCCGGGCGACGAGCTGTCGGTGCCGTCGGTGGCCGCGCTCAAGCTGCTCGACGAACTGGAGCGCGCGAAGACGAAGGAGCTCTGGCGCATCCTGGTTGCACTGAGCATCCGTCACGTTGGACCGGTCGCGGCACGCGCGCTGGCCGGGTATTTCGGCTCGATCGACGCGATCCGTTCCGCCACCCGGGACGAGCTCGCCGCGGTCGACGGCGTCGGCGGCATCATCGCGGACGCGCTGATCGACTGGTTCGCCGTCGACTGGCACGTCGAGATCATCGAGCGCTGGGCGGAGGCCGGCGTGCAGCTGGCCACTCCCGGTCACCCGGGTCCGGGTGCCGCACTCGGCAACGACGGACCCCTCGCGGGGCTGACTGTCGTCGCCACGGGATCGCTGGAGGGCTTCACCCGTGAGGGCGCGATCGAGGCCATCATCGCGGCCGGCGGCAAGGCGGCATCCAGCGTCTCCAAGAAGACCGACTTCGTGGCGGCCGGTCCCGGCGCCGGGTCGAAGCTCGGCAAGGCCGAGGAACTGGGGCTGCGCATCATCGACGCCGCCCAGTTCGCGCGCCTTCTCGAGTTCGGTCCGGCCGGCCTGGAGTAGCCGCACCACGGGCTCGCGGCCGCAGATCTTGTGGCCGTGCTGTGCATTCACCACAAGCTGCGCGCGCCTGCGTGAAACGTGAACGAAACGCCGAATTCACGGGCCGTGCTCGTGCCGTTTCCTCGCCTAACGGGGGCGTTTGCCCCTATTATTGGGGGTGCGTGCAACTTGCGTTACATCGAGGGTTCCCCCCGCCCTCGACGCTAACGATTGGAATGCCCCGTGTTCGTTCACCTGGCAATTGACACCTCTGAGGCCCTGGGCGGCGTCGCAGAGGCCTTCGGGGTACACGAAATCGGCCGGTTCGCGACCTCGATCACCCAGGTAAGCACGAGGGTGGACCCCCTGGCATCCGTGGTCTCGGCGGACGACGCCACCCCGGCGCTGGCACCCGTCATCACGTCGCCGGCGGACATCCCCGTCGCCGTGGACCCCTCCGTGCTGCCCCGGCTCGGCGGCACCCAGCTGATCCAGCAGCTCTCGCTCCTCACGGCGACCGACCTCTCCTCCTTCGTGCATGCGCACCCCGGCGCCATCCACCGCCTGATCGTCAACCCGCCGAAGGCCGCGGCGGTCGCCCGGCTCTGGTCGGGCCTGACCGCCGGTGAGCAGAAGGCGCTGCTGCGCTCCGCCCCCGAGCTGGTGGGCAACCTCGACGGCGTCCCGTATTCGGTGCGGGACACCGCGAACCGTGCGTTCCTCGCCGCGTCGATCCGGTCGGCGGAGAAGTCGATCTCGGCCGGTGTGGGTCGGGCGGCCCTCGTGGATCGCCGTCACCACCTCGAGATCCTCAAGCAGATCGCGCGCACACTCGATGTGAAGAAGTCCGCGGCACCGCGCCAGCTGGTGACCTTCGATCCGAGCGGTGACGCCCGCGCAGCCGTGGTGATCGGTGATCTGGAGACCGCCGATTACGTGAGCTACCTGGTCCCGGGGATGTTCTTCACCGTGCAGGGCCAGATGTACGACTGGACCGTGATCAGTCAGGACCTGTACACCCAGCAGAAGGCGTGGCTCGCGCGCCTGGCCTCTGCCGACCCGAGCTATCGCGGCAAGACGGCGGCCACGGTCTCCTGGATCGGCTATTCGACGCCGGGCGTGCTCGACATCGCATCGCTCACTCGGGCAGATCAGGGCGCGGGCTTCCTCGGCAGCGCCGTGCAGGGCGTCCAGGCCGTCCGCGCCGGCCACGAGCCCTACGTCACGCTCATCACCCACTCGTACGGCTCGACCGCGGCGATGATCGAGCTCCAGAAGGGCGGCGTCAGCGTCGACGCGCTGGCCCTCATCGGGTCGCCGGGATCCTCCGCGCAGAAGGCGACCGCGCTCTCCGTGCGCGACGACAACGTATTCGTCGGCGAGGCGGCGTGGGATCCGGTGGTCAACACCGCTTTCTACGGCAGCGACCCGGGTGCCCCGGCCTTCGGAGCGCACCGGATGGATGTCGCGGGCACGACCGACGCCATCACGCGCCAGAAGCTCGCCCCGGCGGTCGGCCACCTCGGCTACTTCGACAAGGACACCGAGGCGATGCGCAATCTCGCGCTCATCGGGCTCGGGCAGGGCCAGCTCGTGACCGACGGCACCCAGGCCGACGCGAGTCGCACCCTGGCCAGAATCGCCGCGCCCGCCCGCGGTTAGCCCACCGGAGCGGGCGCTCGTCGTCACGGAGTCCGGCGTGCCGGTCTCCCGAATAGACTTGTCCCACACCCCCGCAAGCCCACGCTCGGAGTCCCATGCCTGAAATAACGACCGACGTCGTCGCGCATCTCGCGAACCTCGCCCGCATCGGTCTCACGCCCGACGAGATCGAGAAGCTCACCGGCGAGCTCGGGGTGATCCTCGAGGCGATCGAGAAGGTGAGCGAGGTGGCCACGCCTGACGTGCCCGCCACCAGTCACCCGATCCGTCTGGTGAACGTCTTCCGGCCGGATGTCGTCGGCGAGACCCTCACCGTGGACGAGGCGCTCAGCGGCGCCCCGGAGCACGACGGCAGCCGCTTCAAGGTCAGCGCGATCCTGGGGGAGGAGCAGTGAGCGACGATCTCACCCGCCTCACCGGCGCGGCCCTCGGCGAACTGCTCGCCACCGGCGACGTCTCCAGCGTGGAGGTGACCAAGGCCCACCTCGACCGCATCGCCGAGGTCGACGGCGACGTGCACGCCTTCCTGCACCTCAACGAGTTCGCGCTCGACACGGCCGAGGGCGTCGACGTGCTCCGCCGCGAGGGCGAGCCGCTCAACCCGCTCGCCGGCGTGCCGATCGCCATCAAGGACGTCCTCTGCACCCTCGACATGCCGTCGACCGCGGGCTCGCGCATCCTCGAGGGCTGGGTGCCCCCCTACGACGCGACCGTCGTCCGCCGACTGCGCGAGGCCAACCTCATCCCGCTCGGCAAGACGAACATGGACGAGTTCGCCATGGGCTCGTCGACCGAGCACTCCGCGTTCGGCCCCACCCACAACCCGTGGGATCTCGAGCGCATCCCCGGCGGCTCGGGCGGTGGTTCCGCCGCCGCGGTCGCCGCATTCGAGGCGCCGCTCGCCCTCGGCTCGGACACGGGTGGAAGCATCCGCCAGCCGGCCGCGGTGACCGGCACGGTGGGTGTCAAGCCCACCTACGGCGGCGTGAGCCGTTACGGCGCCATCGCGCTCGCGAGCAGCCTGGACCAGGTGGGCCCCGTGACCCGCACCGTGCTCGACGCGGCGCTCGTGCACGACGTGATCGGCGGTCACGACCCCCGCGACTCCACCTCGCTCTCCGACGCCTGGCCGTCGTTCGCCGCGGCCGCGCGCAAGGGTCACCTCACTCGCAATCTCAACAACGTGCGCGTCGGCGTCGTCAAGGAGCTCGACGCCCCGGGGTTCCAGCCCGGCGTGCACCAGCGGTTCCACGAGACTCTCGACCTGCTCGAGCGCAACGGTGCCGAGATCGTCGAGGTGAGCGCCCCGAACTTCGAATACGCCGTCGCCGCGTACTACCTCATCCTGCCCGCCGAGGCCTCCAGCAACCTCGCGAAGTTCGATTCCGTGCGATTCGGACTCCGCGTCAACCCCGTGGGGGGCGGGACAGTCGAAGACGTCATGGCCGCGACCCGCGAGGCGGGGTTCGGTGCGGAGGTGAAGCGCCGCGTCATCCTCGGCACCTACGCCCTGAGCGCGGGGTACTACGACGCCTACTACGGCTCGGCTCAGAAGGTGCGCACGCTCATCCAGCGCGACTTCGACGCCGCGTTCGAGAAGGCCGACATCCTCATCAGTCCGGCCGCGCCCACCACGGCGTTCAAGCTGGGGGAGAAGATCGACGACCCGCTGGCCATGTACCTCAACGACGTGACCACGATCCCGGCGAACCTGGCCGGCATCCCCGGCATGGGCCTTCCCATGGGCCTCGCCCCGGAGGACGGTCTCCCGGTCGGCCTGCAGATCATGGCACCGGCGCGCGCGGATGCCCGGCTCTACGAGCACGGTGCCGCGATCGAGGCCCTGCTCGAGGAGCAGTGGGGGCACACGCTGATCAGTCAGGCGCCCGCGCTGTAGCGGTCGCTCGACCTACGCGGTCGCGCCCGGCCGGATTCCGAGCGCCGGGAGGATGATGCCGTCGATGATCGAGATGAGGAACTCGCGCGTCACCGGCTTGCGCTGGATGAGAACGCGGTGCGCCGCCATCGACGGGCTCACCAGCACGAGCGTGTCGATGTCGTAGCCCGGCGCGATCTCGCCGCGCTCTGCCGCCCGGTTGATGAGGAAGCGCGTCACGGTCGACCGCGGCTCCAGCATGGAGGAATTCGCCGCCTCGGCCAGCTCGGGATGCCGGGAGAGCAGGGAGACCAGGCCGCCCATGATCTTGAGCTTCTTCTCGGCATCCTCGATCGAGGGGGTCTTGATCATGGCGATGAGGTCGCCGCGCAGAGTGCCCGTGTTGGGCAGCTTCTCGGGATCCGTCTCCACCCGCTTCATGCAGGCCAGGGCGTCGAGCACCAGTTCGCTCTTCGATGGCCAGCGCCGGTAGAGCGTCGCCTTGCCGGCCTTGGCGCGCGCGGCCACCATGTCGACCGTCATGCCGTCGTAGCCGACTTCGGCGAGCACGTCGAGCGCGGCGTCGAGGATCGCGGGGTCGCGGGAGTGATCCCGCTTGCGCCCCAGGCGCGGCGCGTCGTCGAGGTCAGCGCTCAGCGGGTCGGCGATATCGATCGGCTCCATTGCGACGATCTCCCTTCCTGCGATCACTCCCAGTTTACGTTCCCCGTGCCCGCGACCGGCTCAGCTGCAGAAACTTGTGAGTTCTGGAACTTAATAGATCCGAAACTGGTTATTACCGTATATAGTAACAGACATGTCTTCTTCGACCCCGGCGCTCGCAGCGCCCCCCTCGTCGCGTCGCTGGTTGACGCTCGTCATCGTCGGCCTCGCCCAGCTCATGGTGGTGCTCGACTCGACCGTGGTGAACATCGCCCTGCCCACTGCGCAGGCGGACCTCGGATTCACCAACGGCGAACGGCAGTGGATCGTCACCGCCTACTCGCTCGCGTTCGGCAGCCTCCTGCTGCTGGGCGGCCGCCTCTCCGACCTCATCGGTCGCAAGCGCACCTTCATCATCGGCCTGATCGGCTTCGCCGGGGCATCCGCGCTCGGCGGCGCCGCGACGAGCTTCGGCACGCTCGTGGGTGCCCGAGCCCTGCAGGGGGCGTTCGGAGCGCTTCTCGCGCCGACCGCGCTCGCCGTGCTGACCACGACCTTCACCATCCCCAAGGAGCGCGCACGTGCGTTCGGCGTGTTCGGCGCGATCGCGGGCGCCGGCGGTGCGGTCGGGCTGCTGCTCGGCGGCTTCCTCACCGAGGATGCCAGCTGGCGCTGGAACCTCTACATCAACGTGCCGATCGCGATCGTGGCCGTCATCGGCGCCGCCATCCTCGTGACGAACGGCGACCGTTCCGGTCCGCGTCCGAAGCTCGACCTGCCCGGCACGATCCTCGTCTCCGCCGCCCTGTTCAGCCTCGTCTACGGGTTCTCCAACGCCGAGACCGACAGCTGGAGCGCGCCGCTCACGTGGGGCATGCTCGCGGCATCCGCCGTGCTCTTCGTGGCGTTCGTGCTCTGGCAGCGTCGGGCGACGCATCCCCTGCTCCCGCTCTCGATCATCCTCGACCGCAACCGCGGGGCGGCATACGGCTCCGTGCTGATCGCCGCGAGCGGCATGTTCGGCCTCTTCCTGTTCCTCACCTACTACCTGCAGGAGACGCTGAAGTTCAGCCCGATCCAGACCGGGCTGGCGTTCCTGCCGATGATCGCGATGCTGGTGCTGGCCGCGCAGCTGAGCACGAACATCTTCCTGCCGCGTTTCGGACCGAAGGTCATGGTGCCGTTCGGCATGACGCTCGGCGTGGTGGCGATGCTCCTGCTCACCCGCCTAGGGGTCGACAGCACCTACGCCGCCGACGTGCTGCTGCCGCTGATGGTGATGGGCTTCGCGATGGGCTCGATCATGCCCGCATCGATGCAGACTGCCACGCTCGGCGTCGACCGGCGCTTCGCCGGCGTCGCCTCCGCTCTCGTGAACACCAGCCAGCAGGTGGGCGGATCCATCAGCACGGCGCTCCTCAACACGCTGGCGGCGAGTGCGGCAACCGCGTACCTCACCTCGCACGTGCCGGTGACGGCGGCGGTGGCATCCGACGCCGCGGTGCACAGCTACACCCTCGTGTATTGGATCGAGGTGGGCATCTTCGCCTTCGGCGCGATCTTCGCCGGCCTGCTGTTCCGCCGCCGCAGCCAGGGGCTCAACCTCTCGCACACCCCCTCGGCGACGCCGGATGCGGCACCGGAGAGCGAGCCGGCGCTCGCGCACTGATCGGCACCGCGAGAGGGCGGTCGGGGCTCAGGCCTCGGCCGCCCTTTCACGGAACGCGATCATGTTCACGCGGTTGCCGCAGCGCACACTGCAGAAGCGCTTGGAGCCGTTGCGCGAGAGGTCGACGAAGACGCCGGTGCAGTCGTCGGCCGCGCAGATGCGCAGTCGGCCGAGCTCGCCGGAGCGGATGACGTCGCTCAACGCCATCGCCGCCTCCACCCTGATCCGCTCCGCGAGCGGTGCGTTCGGCTCGGTGGCGTGGAAGTGCCAGTCGAGCCCGTCATGACGGCGCAGCTGGGGGAGGGCATCGGCCTCCGCCATCATCCGGTTGATCTCGGCCACGGCCGACTCGGCATCCATGCTCCAGATCGCGCGGAGGCGGGTGCGTGAAGCCGTCACCTCATCGAGCTCGCGCTGGTCGCGGTCGAACCGGCCGGAGTAGCGGTTCGCGGTGAGGAGAGCCGTGAGCTCCTCCGGGGTCGCGAGCTCGTCGACCCCGCTGCGGGACGCGCCGGGGTCGGTGTTGCACAGCGCGACGAGGAATTCCAGATCGGCCTCTGTGTCAGGGGCAAAATGCAATTTGACTCCTTACTCGATTCGATCCTAGCCTCAGATCATGACGCGCTCGAAGACCTCCCTGGGACTGGTGATCGCGGTGATCGCCGCCCTCTCGTTCGGCATGTCGGGAGCATTCGTCAAGCCGCTGCTCGAGGCGGGGTGGAGCCCCGCAGCGGCGGTGACCGTGCGCGCCCTCATCGGCGGCCTGGTGCTCGCGCCGGTGGCCGCGGTGCAGTTGCGCGGCAGGTGGCGCACGCTCTGGGCCGCGCGCTGGCGCATCCTCATGATGGGGCTCGTCGGGGTCGCGGCGACGCAGCTCGTCTACTTCGCGGCGCTCGAGCTGATCCCGGTGAACACCGCGATCCTGCTCGAATACATGGCGCCACTGCTTCTCGTGCTCTGGGTGTGGGCGCGCACCCGGCGGATGCCGCGGGCCGTGGTGCTGATCGGCTCCGTCGTCGCCGTGGCCGGCCTGGTGCTCGTCGTGTCGCCGCGCGGGGGAGCGCAGCTCAACCCGGCGGGCCTGCTGCTCGCGGCTCTCGCGACGGTCGGATGCGCCGTCTATTACGTGGTCGCCGCCCGACCGAGCCAGGGGCTGCCGCCGGTGGCGTTCGCCTCATCGGGCCTGCTGCTCGGCTCGCTCGTGCTCGGTCTCGTCTCCCTCACAGGCGTGGTTCCGTTCACCATGAGCTTCGGCTCGGTGCGGCTCTTCGACAGCGTCGTACCGTGGTGGGTGCCGCTCCTGGTGGTGGGCGTGATCGCCACCGCACTCGCCTACGCCACGAGCATCGCGGCGAGCGAGATGCTCGGCTCGCGGCTGGCGTCGTTTGTCGGACTACTGGAGGTGATCGCCGCTGCGTTCTACGCGTGGATCCTGCTGGGGGAGAGCCTCGGCATCCTGCAGCTGTTCGGCGGAGTGCTCATCCTGGTGGGCATCGGCTTCGTGCGTTCGGAGAAGACCGACGACGTGCCGCTCGAAGCGGTGCCCGTCGAGGTGGAGCGCGCGGCTCCCCGGTAGAATCGCGGGGTGAGCAAAGCAGAGTTGATGGACTACGACGAGGCGATCTCGAAATACGAGCCGGTGCTCGGCTTCGAGGTGCACGTCGAACTGAACACGAAGACCAAGATGTTCAGCGACGCCCCCAACTTCTTCGGCGGTGAGCCGAACACGAACGTGACGCCCGTGGACCTCGGCCTGCCGGGCAGCCTCCCCGTGGTGAACGAGCAGGCCATCCGCTACTCGATCAGCCTCGGGCTTGCTCTCGGCTGCCAGATCCGCCCGTCGTCGCGGTTCGCGCGCAAGAACTACTTCTACCCCGACCTCGCCAAGAACTACCAGATCAGCCAGTTCGACGAGCCGATCGCCTTCGAGGGCAGCGTGCAGGTGGAGCTCGAGAACGGGCGCGTCTTCGACATCCCGATCGAGCGAGCGCACATGGAGGAGGATGCCGGCAAGCTCACCCACGTGGGCGGTGCGACCGGTCGCATCCAGGGCGCCGAGTACTCGCTGGTGGACTACAACCGTGCGGGTGTTCCGCTGGTGGAGATCGTCACCAAGATGATCACCGGAGCCGAGGGGGATGCCCCGGCGCTCGGCAAGGCCTACGTCTCGACCATCCGCGACATCGTGCGCGCCCTCGGCATCTCCGACGCGAGGATGGAGCGCGGCAACCTCCGCTGCGACGCCAACATCTCGCTGTCGCCGCGCGGCAGCGGAAAGCTCGGTACCCGCACCGAGACGAAGAACGTGAACAGTCTCCGCTCGGTGGAGCGTGCGGTTCGCTATGAGATCCAGCGCCAGGCCGCGATCCTCGAGGCGGGCGGCACGATCACGCAGGAGACCCGCCACTGGCACGAGGACACCGGCGCGACATCCGCCGGCCGCCCCAAGAGCGACGCCGACGACTACCGCTACTTCCCGGAGCCCGACCTGCTGCCGGTCGAGCCCTCGCTCGAGCTGATCGAGGAGCTGCGCGCCGCCCTGCCCGAGGCCCCGGCCGTGCGTCGCCGTCGGCTCAAGGAGGCGTGGGGCTTCACCGACCTGGAGTTCCAGGATGTCTACAACTCCGGCCTCCTCGTCGAGATCGAGGAGACCACGGCCGCCGGTGCCTCCGCCGCGCAGGCCCGCAAGTGGTGGACGGGCGAGATCGCCCGCATCGCGAACGCTTCGGGCGCGGATGCCGCGTCGCTGATCAGCCCGGTGCACGTCTCCGAGCTCATCGCCCTCATCGAGAACGGGGAGCTCACCGACCGCCTGGCCCGCCAGGTGCTCGAGGGCGTGATCGCGGGCGAGGGCTCGCCGACCGACGTGGTCGCCTCCCGCGGCCTCGCCGTGGTGTCGGACGACGGCGCCCTGATCGCCGCGATCGACGAGGCCCTGGCCGCGCAGCCGGACGTGCTCGAGAAGATCCGCGACGGCAAGGTGCAGGCCGCCGGTGCGGTCATCGGCGCGGTGATGAAGGCGATGAAGGGCCAGGCGGACGCGGCGCGCGTGCGCGAGCTCGTGCTGGAGCGCGCGCAGGCCTGACCGCCACCCCATCCCTCCCGAATCTTCCGTTTCGGGACCGCCGATGCGGCGCGCGCAGGCACAGGCGTCCCGAAACGGAACAGTCGGGGCGACACCGGCTGAGCGTCGGCCGCAAGGGGGTGGACATCCGCCGCTATTGCGCCGACCGTGGGCGTCTCGACAACGAAGGAGACCCCCATGGCTGAGACCGACGACCGCACGAAGGTCAGCGAGCTGCTCAAGAAGTTCCGGTTCGCGATGTTCACCACCACCGACGCATCCGGCAAGCTCGTGTCGCGACCGATGACCGTGCAGGAGCGCGAGTTCGACGGCGACCTGTGGTTCTTCGCCGCAAAGGACTCGAACGACGTCAAGGAGATCGCCGGCGGCGCATCCGTCAACGTGAGCTTCTCGTCGAGTGACACCTGGCTCTCGCTCTCGGGCACCGCCGAGACCGTCGACGACCAGGCGAAGATCAAGGAGCTGTGGAACCCGTACGTCGAGGCCTGGTTCCCCGACGGCCAGGACGACCCCAATGTCACGCTCATCCGCTTCAGCCCCGACACCGCACAGTACTGGGACACCCCCGGCGGCCGCGTCGCGTCGGTGATCGCATTCGTCAAGTCGAAGGTCACCGGCTCCGCACCGGATGTGGGTGAGTCGGGCACCACGACCCTCTAGGTAGCTACCATCGGTGCATGGAGACCAAGACCTACATCGTTGGCATCGCGGCCCCGGCGCGAACCGTCTGGCACAGGATGCTCGACGACGTGCCCTACCGCACCTGGACGAGCGAGTTCCAGCCGGGGTCGCACTACGTGGGCAGTTGGGAGCGGGGCAGCGACATCCGCTTCCTCGGCCCCGGCCAGGATGGCGACGAGGGCGGCCTTTTCGGTCGCATCGCCGAGAGCGTGCCGTACGAGCGCGTGAGCATCGAGTACCTCGGATTCGTGTCCGGCGGCCAGGACGACACCACAAGCGACCTCGCGCGCGAATTCGCCGGCGCGAGAGAGACCTACATTTTCGAGGAATCGGACGGCACGACCACGCTCACCGTGCAGGCCGACATGCTCGACGACTGGGCCGCTGACATGGATGCCGCGTGGCCGAAGGCCCTCGCTGCGCTGAAGGCGCTCGCCGAGCGCGAAGGCTGACCACTCTCGACGCGCGGCGCTCGCCGGCCCACAATGGTGGCATGACGACGACGCCGAAGCCATTCGAGAAGCTCCACCGCGACGGCAGCCTGTGGGGTCGAGGTTTCATGCTCGGCGACGAGATGCACGGCTATTGGGAGTGGTTTCGCGCCGACGGCACCATCATGCGCTCGGGCACCTTCGACAAAGGTAAACAGGTCGGCGAGTGGACGACGTACGACCGGTCCGGAGCCGTCGTCAAAGTCACATCCTTCGCCTAGGCGCTACGGGCTGATCGCCAGGAAGACGAACGCGGCGAGCAGGATGAGGTGCACGATGCCCTGCAGGCGGGTCGCGCGCCCGGGCACGATGGTGAGGATGCTCACGATGAGAGTGATCACCAGCAGCACGATCTGCACCGGCCCGAGGCCGAGCACGAGCGGCCCCTCGAGCCAGATGCTGGCGACCGCGATCGCCGGGATGGTGAGGCCGATGCTCGCGATCGACGACCCGTAGGCCAGGTTGAGGCTGGTCTGCATGCGGTTGCGCAGGGCCGCGCGCGACGCGGCGAGGCCCTCCGGCATCAGCACGATCAGGGCGATGATCACACCCACGAAGCTGGGCTGGATGCCGGCATCCTCGACCGCATGCTTGATCGAGGGGGAGACCGCGTGGCCGAGGCCGACCACCGCGAGCAGTGACGCGACGAGCAGCACCAGGCTGATCACGGTGGTGCGCGTGCTCGGCGGGTCGGCGTGATTCTCGGAGTCGATCACTCCGCCGCTGGAGTTGACCGGCAGGAAGAAGTCGCGGTGCGTGCGTGCCTGCGTGGCGATGAACGCCACGTAGACGGCGAGGGCGGCGACGCCGACGAACGCCAGCTGCGGGCCGGTGAACCGCCCGCCGGACGCGCTGGTCGTGAACGTGGGGAGCACCAGCGTGAGCGTGGTCAGGGTGCCGACGATGGCGAGTGCCGCGCCAGTTCCCTCGCGGTTGAACCGGGGGAGCCCGTGCTTGACGGAGCCGATCACGATCGAGAGCCCCACGATTCCGTTGCAGGTGATCATCACCGCGGCGAACGCCGTGTCGCGCGCGAGGGTCTCCGCGCCGTGGCCGCCCGAGATCATGAGCGTGATGATGAGCCCGACCTCGATCACCGTGACGGCGACGGCGAGCACGATGGAGCCGAACGGCTCGCCCACCCGGTGGGCGACGACCTCCGCGTGATGCACGGCGGCCAGAACGGCGGCGACCAGCACGATGGCCACGAGCACGACGGCGATGACGTTGAGTTCGCGTTCCCAGGTGAGCACCAGGAGCACGAGGCCGAGAACGGGCACTCCGATCGGAGCC
The DNA here is from genome assembly GCA_966212465.1 of uncultured Lacisediminihabitans sp. Taxonomy (GTDB): domain Bacteria; phylum Actinomycetota; class Actinomycetes; order Actinomycetales; family Microbacteriaceae; genus Lacisediminihabitans. Next base: position 175,672 of record CBIHRK010000004.1, on the reverse strand, counting down.
AGCGCGCGCAGTCTCGCCATGGGGCCTCCGATCTCCTCAACCCTATCGAACCCGACGTCTCGGTCCCTGAGGGTCTCGGAGGGGCCGCTTCGAGTGCCTCAGCGACCGGGGGCGCTCAGCGCAGCTGGGAGCCCGCCACTCGCAGCAGGTCGAGCCTGTCGGCATCCACGCTGCCCGGCGCGGCGGTGTAGACCACGATCCGCAGGTCGCTGTCCGCCGTGGTGAGCACGTCGCAGTCGACGGTGACCAGCCCGACGGTCGGCGAGTCGATGGTCTTGCGCTCCCACACGCGGGGGATCACCTCGAAATGGTCCCAGAGCGCGGCGAAGCGGCCACTGCCGGCGCGAAGCTCCCGAACCAGATAGGCGAGCTCGCGATCCTTGGGATACATGCTCACGGCGGAATGAAGGTCGGCGACGAGCTCGTTCTCGAACGCGGCATCCTCGTCGGCGGTGCGCACCATGGTGCTCGTGCCGCCGAGGAACTGGCGTCGGGCGAGGTTGCGCTCCCCGCCCACTTCGCCGTGCAGGGACTCCCAGAGTGGGTTGGCGATCACGAGTTCCCAGGTGACGGTGAAGACGCCGACGGGCGTGTCGACCAGGCGATCGAGAATGCGCTGGATGCCTGGGCTCACGAATCGCGAGACGGTGTCGGGCGACGGCGGCGCAATGCCGGCCGCGCGGAACAGCACGTCCCGCTCCGGCCGGGACAACCGCAGCGCCCGCGCCAGCGAGCCGACGACCTGCGGCGACGGCGTGGTCGCGCGCCCCTGCTCGAGTCGCACGAGATAGTCGACCGAGATGCCGGCGAGCTGGGCCAGCTCCTCGCGGCGGAGGCCGGGGGTGCGACGCCCGCCGTCCGGGTAGCCCACATCGCCCGGCTGCACGCGGGCGCGCCACCGCTTGAGCGCGACGGCCAGTTCGGAGGTCATGCTCCCAGTCTCCTCCGCCCCCGCCGATACCGGGTGGTACGGGCGGTACCAGTCACGACAGCCCCGGCTGCCGCAGGCTGGATCCATGACACTCTCCCTCATCACCGGCGGCAACAAGGGACTCGGCTTTGAGACCGCACGCCGCCTCATCCATCTCGGTCACACCGTCTGGATCGGCGCCCGCGATCCCGAACTCGGCCGGGACGCGGCGCGCACCCTCGGCGCGCACTTCGTGCAGCTCGATGTGACCGACCAGAGCTCCGTGGATGCCGCGGCCGCCCTCATCCGCGCCGAGCACGGCAGTCTCGACGTGCTCGTCAACAACGCGGGGATCGCGGGACGTTTCACGGCCCCGCGCGAGGTGACCGTCGCGGATCTCGAACACGTCTACGCCACGAACGTGTTCGGCATCGTACGGGTGACGCAGGCCATGCTTCCGCTGCTCGATGAGGCCGAGCATCCGGTGATCGTGAACGTCTCGAGCGGTCTCGGCTCGAGCGCCCGCGCCACCGATCCCGAGGCGATGGAGTCGGCATTCACTCCGATCGCCTACGGCTCGTCCAAGGCGGCGGTGGTGGCGCTCACGGTGCAGTACGCGAAGGCGCTGCCGGGAATGCGCGTCAACGTGGTCGATCCCGGCTACACCGGAACCGATCTCAACGGGAACCGCGGAACGCAGACGGTCACGGAGGGCACGGACGCGATCGTGGCGATGGCGACGATCGGGCCCGACGGTCCCACGGGCACCTTCACCGACCGAAACGGCCCGGTGCCGTTCTAGTCGCGCGGGCAGAGACGCCTCAGGCGGGGCTGCAATTCACCATCCAGTGCACGCCGAAGCGATCGACCGCCATGCCGAAGAGGTCGCCCCAGGGCGCGCGCTCGAACGGGACCGTTGCGCTGCCGCCGCCGGAGATCAGCTTCTCCCAGTAGCCGCGGAGCTCCGTCTCGTCCGTTCCGCTCAGGGAGATCTGGATGTTGGTGCCCGGGCTGTATTCCATGTGGCTCGGGGTGTCGGCGGCCATCAGCACGAGCCCGCCGGGTGCGGTGACCTGGCCGTGCATCACCAGGTTCGCCTCCGACGGGTCCACCTGCATGCCGCCCTCGGCGAAGGTGCTCACGGTGAGCTCGCCGCCGAGCAGGTCGTGGTAGAAATCGAGCGCTTCGCGGGCGTTGTCCCGGAAGCTGATGTAGGGGTTCAGGATTGTCATGGTCGTGCCTCCTTCTCGGGAACCATGGTGGCACCGACCGCGGCCGAGCGCGACGGTCGCGTAGTCGCCGGCTCAGTCCTTGCGGCTGGTCGACATCATCGAGAACACGAACAGGAGCACGAGCAGGGCGAAAATCACGAACGCCGCGAGCAGGTCGCTCCACTGGAAGGGATAGAGATGCCCGTCCGTCGAGAGCACGAGAACCGTCTCGATCACAGCGAACAGCCCGAAGAACGTGCCCAGCATGGCCCGGGTGCGGGCGATGTTCCTGCCGCGGCGGTGCAGTTCGAGCCGCCGGAGCTCCACCATGAGAGCGAGGAGCAGCACGGGCAGCACCTGGGCGAGCGTGGTCGCGGAGGCGACATCCATGAGCTTGATCACGATGCCCCTATGCTGCCACGCCGGAGCCGGCTCAGCCGAGCGTGATTCCGTGTGCCGCCATCGCGGGGACGGGGTCGACCGGCGCGCCGCCCTCGCTGTACTGGAAGTAGAGATGGCAGCCGGTGCTGTCGCCGGATGATCCCACCAGCCCTATGTTCTGCCCTGCGGTGACCTTCTCGCCGAGCCCGACGAGCACACCGTTGGCGTACATGTGGGCGTAGCCGGTCTCGATGCCCCCGGGGTGTGCGATCACGATCATCTGGCCGAGCGTGCCCGCCGCGCCCACCGACACGACCGTGCCGTCGGATGCCGCGTAGAAGGGAGTGCCGCACGGCGCGGCGAAGTCGTCGCCCTTGTGAAACGGGCTGGAGCAACCGCCGGCGGTGCAGATGGGCGCTCGCGGCCCGTACGGGGAGACGATCGGCACGGCGATGGGTGCCGCCCAGCCGTTCACCGCCGTGGTGCTCGGGCCGGCCTGTCCCACCACGTGACTGGTGGTGAAGCCGTCGCGCGGCGGCACCGTCACGAGGGCGGCGGCCGAGACATCCATCGCCTGGGTGCGGGTGTTCACGAGGCTCGCCGCCGACTGCAGGTTGGCGGATGCGGAGCCCACCGGGATCATCAGAGCGGCGGCAAGCGCCACGATCATGAGCCCGACGCCGGTGGTCGCGGCGGCCTTGGTGAGCCTGTCTCGGCTGCTGCGCGGGGGAGCGGCCGCGCGCGCAGGAGCGTGACGACCGGCCATTCACTCCACTGTAGACAGCCTCGGCGCCCGGCGCGAACCCGTGAGCGCGGGTCAGTCCTCGCCCAAGAACCGCAGCGCGCGCTCGCGGAAGTGCTTCGACGTGGGGGCGTTGAAGTGGTCCCGTCCGGGGATCTCGAAGAACTCCCCGTGCGGCGTCGCCGCCGCCAGCGCGCGCGACGCCGCGAGGATCCGGTCGTCGGATCCCGTGGCGAAGAGCACGGGCTGCTGCGGCGGGTCAGCCGGGTCGGGCTGGAGGCCGCCGCGCATGCCCTCCACGAGGTCGACCAGCGCGAGCCGATCGTTGCCCGGGATGCCTGCCGCCATGTCGAGGTACGCGTCGGTCAGGCGATCCCCGGTGTGCCTGCCCGCCTCGATCGCCGCGCGTGCCTCGTCCACCTGGAACCGGGTGAGCGGATCGCCGTCCGGGATCCCGCCGAGCACCGCCCGGGTGACGTGGTGCGGCAACGCGAGGGCGGCGTGCCACGAGACCCGCGCGCCGAGCGAGTAGCCGAGAAGCGCGACCTCGTCGAGGAGGTAGGTGTCGAGCACCGTGGTGAGGTCGGCGACGAGCAGTTCCATCGAGTAGGAGGAGGGGGAGTGGGGCTTGTCGCTCGCGCCGTGGCCGCGCTGGTCGAGGGCCACCACGCGATACCCGGCACGGGTGAGGTCGCGCACCCAGCCGGTCTTCTGCCAGTTGGCGATCGCGCTCGAGGCGAAGCCGTGGAGGGCGACGACCGTGGGCGCGTCCGCCTCGCCGAACGCATAGGTGGCGATGCGGAGTCCATCGGAGGACATCACGAAGGTGGGCTCGGGCGCTTCCGGGATGATCGGCACCCCCGAATTAAAGCAGGGCTTGCGCTCGGTTCATGAACGATATATCTTTAACCCATCGTAGAAGTTCTGCGATGGCTCGATTACGAGCAGACTTAGGAAAGAAGTCACCCATGAACAACGCACATCATCATCACCACCACCACCACGACGCCGAGCAGCTGCGTCACCACCACGATCCCTCCGGTCGCGGTCACGGCTTCGGCGGATTCCCCGGCGGTTTCGGCGCCGGCTTCCCCGGCGGCTTCGACAGGGCCGGGTTCGGACCGCGTGGGCCGCGCAGGGCGGGCAAGGGCGACATCCGCGCCGTCATCCTCTCCCTGCTGGCCGAGGGTTCGTCCAACGGGTACGGACTCATCAAGGCGATCGCCGAGAAGACGGATGGCGCCTGGCGCCCCAGCCCCGGATCGGTGTACCCCACCCTCCAGCAGCTGGTGGACGAGGAGCTCATCGTGAGCATCGGCGAGGGTCGCAAGACCGAGTTCGAGCTCACCGACGCGGGCCGTGCCTACGTCGAGGAGCACAAGGAGGAGTTCGAGAGGGCCTGGGATGCGACGCCGTCGCGCACCGCGGAAGGTGCCGCCCTGTTCGAGAGCGCCGGAAAGCTCATGAGCGTGCTCGGCCAGTTCCGTCACGGCGCGACCGACGCGCAGCGCAAGGCCGCCGCGGAGAAGCTCGACGAGACTCGTCGCGCCCTGTACCTCATCCTCGCCGAGTAGCCCCACCCCCCCCACCCCGAAGGGCCTTAGATTGTCGCTTGCGCACCGCTCGAGACGACAATCTAAGGCCCTTCGCGTGAGCTGGGAGCGAAAACGGGAGCGGGGTGGCGGATGACGCGGTACCGTCGGAGCATGACCGCGCGACTCGGGATGATGGTGGGCACCCTGCTCGTCGTCTTCGCCGTTGTCGACGCAGGGTCTGCGCTCGCAGTTGTGGCGAGCGTTGCGGCCGTCGCCATCGCCGCCGGACTCGCCGCCCAGTACGCGGCCGCGGCCGCGCGGCGCCTCGGCACGGCGGGGCCCGCCAGGTTCCATGCGCGCAGGCAGAGCCTCCGCGCGGAACCCGCACCGCAGCATCCGCACACCCCGGGTCGTAGGCGTTCACGAGCGCCGTCGCGGATGGTCGCGGCCACGATCTAGTCCCTCGAGGGACGGAGGCGTGGTCATCCGCCACCCCATCCGTCTCCCATCCGAAGGACAACTCTCTCGTGGACCTCCTTGCTTTCGCGCCCCTCGCGGCGCTGCTGAACGGCGCCTACGCGTCCGTCCAGGCTCTCGTCGCCCTACTCGCCCCGATCGCCGGACCGCTCGCTGCGGCCGCCGCGATCATCGTGCTCACCGTGCTGGTGCGCACCCTCCTCATCCCCGTCGGCGTCTCCCAGGTGAGAGCCGAGGGCACCCGCCGACGGCTCGCGCCGAAGCTCCAGACACTGCGCAAGCGATACGGCACCAACCCGCAGCTGCTCGCTCGGAAGACGCAGGAGCTCTACGCCTCAGAGCATGCGTCGCCCTTCGCCGGGATACTGCCGGCGCTCGCCCAGCTGCCCGTGATCGGTCTCGTCTACGCCCTCTTCGAGCGGGGGGTCATCGGCGGCCACCCGAACGCGCTGCTCAGTCGGGAGCTGTTCGGCGTGCCGCTCGGCGACTCCTTCCTGCACACTCTCGGCGGGGGAGCGGCGTGGCCCGGGATGCTTCTCTATCTCGCACTGTTCGGAATCATGGCGGCGGTGGCCTGGGTGACCCGGCGCACCCAGCTGCGGCTCGCCGTTCCCGACCCCGGGGCGGCATCCGCCACCGACACGATGACGCGAGTGCTCAGCTGGCTGCCGTTCCTCACCATCGCGTTCGCTGCGGTCGTGCCCCTCGCGGCCACGCTGTATCTGACGGTGACGACGGCCTGGACTCTGGTGGAGCGGATGCTGCTTCGCCGCGCCCTCTGGAGTGACGGTGCCCCTGGCGCATGCCGACTCCGAGAGGCCGGAGCCTAGGCCTTCACGTCGGTGCGGAGGCGGATGCGCCGCGCCGAGGGGTTGGAGTTGTCGATCTCGACGATACGGTCGAGCGACTGCAGGAAGCCGGTGAACGACCGGAAGCCGAGCGCCTGCTCCTGGAAGGTGGGGTCCATGCGCAGCATCTGGTTCTTGGTGGTCGACGCGATCTGCCATTCCTCGTCGGTCTTGGCCTGCCCGAGTTCGAGTGCGCGCACGAGCAGTTGCTCCGCGGCCTCCTTCTCGTTGCGGGCCTTGGCCGAGTGACTGCCGGATGCCTTGGGCTCCACCACCGCGGGCGGCAGAACGCGCTCCACCCCGGGCAGTGAGTCGTAGTCGGCGAACTCGTTGCAGGCGAAAGCGAGCGCCTTGCTCGTGGAGCCGGCGACGCCGATCCCCACCACGTAACGGCCGAGCTGCTTGCAGCGCTGCGCGAGCGCGATGTAGTCGGAGTCGCCCGCCACGATCACCACATGGGTGAGGTCGTCGAGCCGGAAGAGGTCTTCGACCACGTCGAGCGCGAGCCGGATGTCCGCGCCGTTCTTCATCGACGCGACCGCGGGGAAGAGCTGCACGAGGTCCACGGCGCGCTCCACCAACTGCTTGCGGTAGCTCGCATTCACCGCCACCGACCAGTCGGCGTAGGCCCTGCTCACCGCGATGGTGCCGAAGGACGAGGCGAAGTCGAGCACTGCGCCGAGGTCGACCGTGGCATCCTCCAGCCGCTTGGCGATGTCGGAGTCGGGATTGGCGCGGGCGTCGTAGCTGCGTGCGTCGTCCTTGTGGAACTGCCCGCGCTTGCTGCGCTGGTCGTATCGCGAGATGACTATGTTGTCGAAGTCGATGTAGACGGCCACCCGTGCCGCCGAGCTCGCATCCGTGCTGTCCGCCATGCCTGCCTCTCGTCGCGCTCAGTCCAGTGTGGCGGGTGCGCGAGCAAAGCGCGAGGGCGACAATGAGGGAATGATGCGTTTCGAGTTCACGGCCCCGCTCTGGGAGTGGGAGTCGCGGGAGAACTGGTACTTCGTGTCGCTGCCGGCCGAGGCATCCGAGCAGATCGCGCAACTGCCGCTGCCGCCGCGGGGGTTCGGGTCGGTGCCCGTCACTGCCTCGGTTGGCCGGTCGACCTGGTCGACGTCGATCTTCCCCGGAGCCGACGGCCGGTACGTGCTCCCGATCAAACGGGCCGTGCGCGAGCGCAACGGACTGGGCACCGAGGGGCTCGTCGACGTCGAGATCGAACTGGTCGAGTGAGCGAGGCTCGCATGCGATAGCCTGCTCGAGAAATCGTGATTGTCTCCAGCGGAAGGCCCGAACGTGGCAGGTCGATCTCGAGTGCTCGCCGCCGCGGCCGCGCTGGCCCTGGTGGTGCTCGCCCTCACCGGGTGCAGTGCCGTCGACGGCCTCGTGAGACAGGTGGGCGGCGCGGTCGCCCGGGCCGCGACGCCGGTCGTGGGGGAGTGCTGGGCGGCATCCGTCTCCACCATCACCGACTACACCGACTGGACGGGCAGTGATCCGGTGCCCTGCACCCAGAGGCACGACAGCTACACCTACCGGGTGCACAAGCTCGCCGGGCTCTACGAGGCGAGCTGGCAGAAGCCCGGCACCGACGGGGAGGTGAGATCGGATGTGGCGGACGACGCCTGGTCGACGTGCAGCGACGGGCTGAGCGACTTCCTCCCCGGCATCGATGACCGCGACTATCGCATCTACTTCTCGTACTTCCTCCCCAGTCTGGCGCAGTGGAAGGCGGGAGCGCGCTGGGACCGCTGCGACGTCTCGGTGATCACTCTCGGCAGTCGCCTGGACTCGCCGCACTTCGACCCGCTTCCCTCCAGGATCGCGAGATTCGTCGCCGACTTCTCGGCCAACCCGGCCGCTTACGCCTACTGCGTGGACACCGCGGAGGCGGCGACCACCGACTCCGATCCCTTCGGATCGTCTACGGCCCGCCTCTCCGACTGCACGAAGCACCCGCAGTGGCACCAGGCCGATAACGACTACTTCCCCCAGGATGCGGACGCGCCCTTCCCCACCTCGGACGAGATCGACGCGTTCGTGGCCCGCGTCTGCGGTCCGCCGCTGAAGGACGGAGTCGTCACCGTCGCCTACCCGCCCAGCGAGGACTCGTGGGCTACGGGCGACCGCCTGGTCGAGTGCTGGTCGGCCGAGGGCACGGCGGCGATGGCCTGAGCCGCCCGAGCTCGCGTCAGAGCCGACTCCTGCGCCGCTCGAGGTGCGCGCGCTGGGCGGCGTCGGTGGTGAGGGCGATGGCTCGCGCGAAGGCGGCGGATGCGGCATCCGGTCGGTCGCACGCCTCCAGCAGATGGGCCCGCGTCGCCCACGCCGGCTGGAACCGGTCCGCACCCTCGATCGCGTCGAGGGCGACGAGCCCCGATGCCGGGCCCTCCAGCTCGGCGATCGTCGAGGCGAGCGACACCCGGGCTCCGAGGGTGGGGGCCAGCTCCACGAGGCGCGTGTAGAGCACGCGCAGCGCCGCCCAGTCGGTCACCCCCGTGCGGGCCCTGGCGCAGTGCACGGACTGCACGGCCGCCTCCAGCTGGAACCGGCCGGGAGGGCCCGAGGCCCGGGCGCGCAGCAGCATCGACTCGCCGACGGCGATGAGTGAGGCGTCCCAGCGGGAGGGGTCCTGCTCGTCCAGCGGCACGAGCAGGCCCTCGCTCCATCGTGCCTCCGCGCGGGCCATGGAGAGCATGAGGAGGGCCGCGAGCGACCAGGCCTCCGGTTCGGTCGCCAGAAGCGTAGCCGTGGTGACGGCGAGGAAGAGCGCCTCATCGCCGAGACCGCCGTCGGCGCCCTTCCAGTCGATCGCGTAGGCGCCATAGATGGCTTCGAGCACGGCGGGAAGGCGATCGGGCATCATGCTGCGGTCGGGCACGACGAACGGGATGCGGGCACCCCGGATGCGTCGTTTCGCCCGCACCAGCCGCTGGGCCATCGTCGCGACGGGAACGGCGAACGCTTCCGCGATGCGCGCGGCCTCGAATCCGAGGACCGTGTGGAGCATGAGCGGGGTCCGGGCCGCCGGATCGATGGCCGGGTGGGCGCAGACGAAGAGGAGCTCGAGGCGTTTGTCCGGGATCGCGTCCGGATCGTGCTCGACCACGGCGGCCTCCAACTCGAACAGCGGCGCGGCGTGGCGGTGCGCCGCGGAACGGTACAGATCGGTCACCCGGTTGCGGGCGACCGTGAGGAGCCACGCCTCGGGATTGGCCGGGACCCCCGATGCGGGCCACGACCGCAGGGCGCGCTCGAACGCGTCGGCCAGGGCGTCCTCGGCAGCCCCGATGTCCCCGGTCTGCGCGGCGAGGATGGCGAGGAGCCGCCCGTACGAGCGACGGGCGACCCCTTCGGCCGTCGCGGTCACCCCACCTGATGCCACGAGCCCTCGCTGAAGACGAGCTCCGAGGGCCGCACCTCGATCCAGCCGTACTGCGCGCCCGGGCATTTCGCGGCCCAGGAGATCGCGGCATCCAGATCGGGCACGTCGACGACGAACGCGCCGGCGAGCTTCTCATGCGTGTCGGCGAACGGGCCGTCCTGCACGCGCACCGAACCGTCTCGCACCGAGACGGTGGTGGTGACCTCCGACGGCTGCAGGATGTCGGCGGAGATGAGCACCCCGGCCGAGGCGAGGTCCTTCGCGTAGTTGTCGAAGAGGGTCTGGAACTCGGCCATCGTCTCGGGCGGGATCTCGACGTCCTTCGCCTCCTGGGCGGTGAGCAGCAGTGAGTATCGCATGGGGATTCCTTCTCGTGTCGTGTGGATACTGTCACCCTTCATGACGTCGTGGGCAACCCCGGATCGACAGGTCGCGCCCCAGTTCTGTGACGCCGTGTTTCGGCTCGGCTGGGTGGGCGGCCCACGGCACGCCAGCATGGGACCATGCCTCGACAGATCCGCTTCAACGCCTTCGACATGAACTGCGTGGCCCACCAGTCCTCCGGGATGTGGCGCCACCCCGACGACCAGGCGTGGCGGTACAAGGACCTCACGTACTGGACCGAGCTGGCCAAGCTGCTCGAGGCCGGCACCTTCGACGGCATCTTCATCGCCGACGTGCTCGGCACCTACGACGTGTACGGCGGCAGCGACGAGGCCGCCATCCGCCACGGCGCTCAGGTGCCGGTCAACGACCCGGTGCTGCTCGTCTCGGCGATGGCGCTCGTCACGGAGCACCTCGGCTTCGGCATCACCGCGGGCACCGCGTACGAGCACCCGTATCCGTTCGCGCGGCGCATGTCCACGCTCGACCACCTCACCAACGGCCGCATCGGCTGGAACGTGGTCACCGGTTACCTCCCCAGTGCCGCCCGCAACATGGGCCACGAGGACCAGCTCGAGCACGACGACCGCTACGACGTGGCCGACGAGTATCTTGACGTGCTCTACAAGCTCTGGGAGGGGTCGTGGGAGGATGACGCGGTCCAGCGCAATCGCGAGACGGGGGTCTTCACCGACCCGGCGAAGGTGCACGAGATCGGTCACGCGGGCAAGCACTTCACAGTGCCCGGCATCCACCTCTCCGAGCCCTCCAGCCAGCGCACCCCGGTGATCTACCAGGCGGGCGCCTCTCCCCGCGGGATCGCATTCGCGGCGGGCAACGCCGAGGCGATCTTCGTGGCCGCTCCCACCAAGGCGGTGCTCGCGTCGACGGTCCGGCGCATCCGCGACGCGCTGGAGGCGGCCGGTCGCGACCGCTACTCGGCCAAGATCTACACCCTTCTCACGATCATCACGGATGAGACGGAGGAGAAGGCGAAGGCGAAGCACGCCGACTTCCTCCGGTACGCCAGCGACGAGGGGGCGCTCGTCTTCATGTCGGGCTGGATGGGCATCGACCTCTCCCAGTACGACCTCGACGAGCCCGTGGGCAACGTCGAGAGCAACGCGATCAAGTCGGTCATCGCCAACTTCCAGGAGTCGGCGGCGAACGGCGAAGAGTTCACGGTGCGCGACATCGGCCGTCACGGCGCGATCGGCGGCCTCGGTCCCTACATCGTCGGTTCGGGCGAGCAGATCGCCGACCAGCTCCAGGAGTGGGTGGAGGAGACCGACGTGGACGGCTTCAACCTCGCCTACGCGATCACTCCGGGCACCTTCGAAGACGTGGTCGAGCACGTCATCCCGGTGCTGCGCGCTCGCGGCGTGTACCCCGACGCCTACGTCGAGGGCACGCTGCGCCACAAGCTGCACGGCCGGGGGGACCGTCTGCCCGAAGAGCACAAGGGCGCGAGCTTCCGCATCGGAGCGCCGGGGTCGACCTCTCCGCGCTGAGGTGTCGGCGGCGCGGGTTACGGTGGAGACCTCGCGCTTAAGGAGCTGAACCCATGACCGGTGCCGTCGTCTTCTCCGGTGGGGGCCTCGCCGGAATCGCCTGGGAGATCGGCGTGCTCGCCGGGATCTCGGATTCCGCGCCGCACGCCTTCGCCGCCCTCACCGACCCCTCGGTGCTCTACGTGGGCACCTCGGCGGGTTCGGCCGTGGCATCCCAGCTCGCCGGCGGCGCGCCCATCGAGGCGCTGTTCGACGCGCAGACGGCCGAGGAGACCGCGGAGTTGGGCGCACGCTTCGACGCCGAGGCGTTCACGGCCACGATGGCGGCCCTGATGGAGGGCGTCTCCTCTCCCGAGGAGGCCCGTCGCCGGATCGGGCGCTTCGCCCTCGACGCCGAGACCGGCGCGGGGGAGGACCGGCGCGCCGTGATCGCGGCCCGCCTCACCAGCGACCGGTGGCCGGAGCGCCGTCTGCTCATCACCGCCGTGAACGCCCGCACGGGAGACCTGCGGGTCTTCGACCGCGACTCCGGGGTGTCGCTGCTCGACGCCGTCACCGCCAGCTGCGCCGTGCCGGGGGTGTGGCCGACCGTGCTCATCGACGGCGAGCGGTACACCGACGGTGGCGTGCGGTCCACGTCGAACGCCGATCTCGCCGCGGGCAGCGACCCCGTGCTCATCCTGACACCGGCCCTGCCGGACAGCCCGGCGGGGCCGGTGATCCCGGAGGCTCAGCTGGCACCGCTCGGCTCGGTGACGGCCGTGTACGCCGACGAGTCGTCCCTGCGCGCGTTCGGGCTCAACCCGCTCGACCCCGCGGTTCGCCCGCCGGCCGCCCGGGCGGGTCGGGAGCAGGGTCGGCGCCTGGGCGAGCAGCTCACCGGCTGGGTCTGACCCGACCCCCAGGCGCTCCGCTCCGAACACCCCACGACAGGAAGAGGACCGCATGCCGACTCATGGCTCCAGCGCGACCGTCGAGGGCGTGGCGAAAGCGCCGCTCGATTCGACGTGGGCGATTGCGACCCCGCTCACCCCGGTGGGCTTCTATCCGCGATTCGGCCCGCTGCCGGCGGTGCTCGAGGTGCGCAACCAGACCGGGGCGTGGGATGCGGCGGGGCAGAGCCGCCGGCTCATGCTGTCCGACGGCGGGAGCGTCGTCGAGAGCACGGTGGAGGTGGTGCGGCCGTCGCGCTTCGTCTACGAGCTCAGCGACTTCCAGAAGCTGTTCGGTCGGCTGGTCAGCGGAGCGCGGGCGGAGTGGGTCTTCACTGCGGTGCCCGGCGGCACGAACATCCGGTGGACCTACACCTTCCACCCGTATCCGAGCGGCCGGTTGCCGGTCGCGGCAATTGTGAAGCTCGCCTGGGGCCCCTACATGCGCCGGGTGCTTCCGGGCATCATCGCTGAGGTGGAGCGCCGCGCCGCGGTTCCCGGAAGCTGAAGCCCGCGTCGGCGCGGCGCACTGCGGTCACCCGGCGGCGAGCCGGTCCAGCACGGGACGCACCACGGCGAGGAGCGCGCGCTCGGTCTCGCTGAGACCCTCGATCGCGGCGGCCAGCCACGCGTCGCGTTCCGCCATGTCGGCGAGGAGCGCGGTGCGGCCGGCATCCGTGATGGACAGCAGCGACTCCCGGCCGTCGCGGATGCTGCGCTCGCGGGTGATCAGTCCCTCGGTCTGCAGCTCCGCGAACGTGCGTGTCAGCGACTGGGGTCGCTGGCGCTCCACGAGTGCGATCTCACCCGGCGTGAGGGGGCCGGCCGCGTGGAGCCGGCCGAGAACGATCAGCTTGTTCGGGCTCATCGAGCCATCCCGACGCTCCGACCGGAGCCGCCGCGCGAGCCGCGACACCGAGCGGCGGAGCAGCACCGCCTCGTCGTGCGTCGCGCGTTCCGTGGTCTGCATAATCAGTACGCTATCGCTTACTATTTGCTCACCGTCGGCCTGAAACGAGCGGACAATCACTACGCAATCACTGACTTGTCGGTGCCGGATGCCCCTACCCCGCCTCGCGGATCTGCGCGAGGCGATCGCGGCGGTGGCCGCCATGCTGCTGTCGTTTGGCAGTGCCGTGCTGCTGCGCGGCCTGTTCTCCCTCGACGTGAGCGTCGTCGTTCTCGCGGTCTCACTCTCGGTCATGCTGTCCCGTGCCGGCCGGCACAAGGCCCCACGGGAGCAGGCCGTCTCGCTGCTCGTGATCCCCGTCGTGGGACTCGTCGGAGCCCTGGTGGGCGCCCTCATGCTCGCCCTTCCCATCGTCGGCTCCGCCCTGTTCGTGGTCGGGGTGAGCGGTGGCGTCTGGCTGCGGCGCTTCGGGCCGATCGGCACGCGCATCGGAACGTATGTCTCGCTGCCGTTCGTCGCACTGCTGGTGGCCCCGGTGGCGGTCGCACCGCGGGCCGGAACCGGTTTTCTGCCGTGGGCGGCGCTGATCGCGCTCGTAGCCGCCGGTTGGTCGCTCGTCGTGCAGCTGGTCGCTCAGCGCACCGGGTTCCTCGGGGCATCGCCTTCGGTCGAAACACCCGCGGCGTGGCGCGCGGCCGCGAGCCGCCGCCCGATGCTGCCGAGCACTCGCATGGCAGTCCAGCTGGCGGTCGCCCTCGCCCTGGCCTTCATGCTCGGGCACCTCCTTCTCGGCGTGCACTGGCCGTGGGCCGTGATCACCGCCTACGTCGTCGCCAGCGGCAATCGCGGTCGCGGCGACGTGCTCTACAAGGGTGTCCAGCGTACGGTGGGCGCCCTGGCGGGCACGGCTGTCGCCACCCTGCTCGGCTCGGCGTTCCCGCCCGGCGACCCCTGGGCCATCGCGCTGATCTTCGTGCTGCTCGGGCTGGGAACGTGGTTGCGCGGGTCGGGCTACGCGTGGTGGGCGGCGAGCGTCACCGCCGTGCTCTCCCTGCTCTACGACTACTTCGGCGTGGGATCGTCCGGCCTGCTCGTCGAGCGCATCGGCGGAGTGCTGCTGGGCGGAGCCCTGGCCGTCGCGGGTGCGTGGTTCGTGCTTCCGTTGCGCACCCGCGACGTGCTGCGCCGCCGCATGTTCGACTCGCTCGCCGCCCTGAGCGCGGTGCTCGATGCTGCGCGCAATGCACCGCTGGAGCTGCTTGCGGCTGCGCGACGCTTCGACGCCTCGGTCACCGCCGTGGAGCAGCTCGCGCCGACGCTGCTGGCCGCCGACGCGATCCTGCGCCTGAGGCGGCTCGAGCCCGCACACGGGCAGGTGCTGCGGGCACTGCGCGAGTGCGCTGTCCCCGTCGCTGCGCTCGCGCAGGCCTCTGCCCGCCCGGAGGCGGCGCTGACCGGTCAGGTGGCACGGGACGTCGGCGAACTGCGCCGGGCCCTCGCCGACCGTCGAGAGCCCGAGTGGGGCCCGGCACCCCGGGCGACCGGGCCGCTCACCGAGTCGACGACGGCGCTGCTCACGGTCGACGCGCTGATCCGCGCCTGGCGCTAGTTCACGCGGCGAGCGCTCGCCACGGCACCCTGCCGCGCGTGGAATGGTGGTGCGTCAGTGACCCATGGGCGCAGGGCCGGCGTTCGCCTTCTTGCGGATGAAGAAGGCCGCGGGGATGGCGAAGAGCGAGATGACCGCGCCGTAGATGATCGCGGTATGGAAGCCCGCCGCGACCGCCGCCGGGTCGGTACTGCCGGGCTGGGCGACCGCGGCCACCTTCGCGGAGAGCACCGTGACGAACAGGGCCGTGCCCGCCGCGCCGGCCAGTTGCTGGATGGAGCCCACGATCGCGCTTCCGTGCGAGTAGAGCTCCGGCCGCAGCGCCGACAGGCTGGCGGTGAACAGCGGCGTGAAGACCAGCGCGAGTCCGATGCTCAAGGCCACGTGGGCGGCGAGCGCCCAGAGGTACGACGAGTGCTGGCCGAGCAGCGTCATCGCCCACAGGTCGAGGCTGATGATCGTCGATCCGGTCACGAGCAGCGCCGTGGGGCCGACCGCGTCGTAGATCCGGCCGACCAGCGGTGCGAGCAGGCCCATGATCAGACCGCCGGGCAGCAGGAGCAGCCCCACCGACACGACGGGAAGAGCCAGCACCTCGATCAGGTACATCGGAAGCAGAACGATCACGCCGAACATGGCCATCATGCTGATCGCGAACATCACGATGGAGAAGGTGAACGTCTTCGACGTGAAGGTGCGCAGATCCAGCAGAGCGTTGTCGGTGCGCTGC
The DNA here is from genome assembly GCA_966212465.1 of uncultured Lacisediminihabitans sp. Lineage (GTDB taxonomy): Bacteria > Actinomycetota > Actinomycetes > Actinomycetales > Microbacteriaceae > Lacisediminihabitans. The sequence continues at coordinate 160,104 of CBIHRK010000004.1, read as the reverse complement.
AGGTGGAGCTGCCTCAGGATGAACAGGGCGATCCCCACGAGTCCGACCGCCAGGGGAACCCAGAACTGCCAGCTGCCGCCCGCGGTCCCGGCGACGCTCAGCGCGTAGACCAGCCCGCCGAAGCCCAGTGCCGAGAGCACGACCGAGACCAGGTCGAACCTGGTCGGCCGCGGGTCGGTCACGTTCTTCATGAGCACGGCGCCCACGATCAGCGCGGCGAGGGCGATCGGCAGCACCAGCACGAACATGAAACGCCACGGCAGGACGTTGAGGATCAGCCCGGAGATAGTCGGTCCGATCGCCGGGGCGACCGAGATCACGATCGAGATGTTGCCCATCATCCGCCCACGGGTCTCCTCGGGCACGAGGGTCACGATGGTGGTGATCAGCAGCGGGAACATGATGGCCGTGCCGCCCGCCTGCACCACGCGAGCCACCAGCAGGATGTCGAAACCGGGGGCGACGGCGGCGATCGCCGTGCCCGCGCTGAACAGCCCCATGGCCACGACGAACAGCGGCCGCGTGTTGAAACGCTGGATGAGGAATCCGGTGATCGGGATGAGCACGGCCATGGTCAGAAGGAAGGCGGCGGTGAGCCACTGGGCCGCCGACGCGGGGATCTGCAGGTCTTTCATCAGCGTCGGCAGCGCGACACCCATGATCGTCTCGTTGAGGATGACGACGAAGGTCGAGATGAGCAGCAGGAGGATGACGAGCCGGTTGCGCGCCCCGAGGTCGTGAACCACGACGTCGTCGGTCGCGGGATTGTCGTAGGTCGTTTCAGTCAAGAGGAGGTCCCGAATCGTGTCGTGCGAGAGCGGATATGGGCGGTGTGATCGATGAACTCGCGCAGCACGAGAGCCACCGGGGCGGCTGGGCATCCATGCCCGGAACGCGCGCTCCGGGTGATCCGGCGCAGGCGCGTTCCTTAGAGGAGCATGTGAACAGTCTGGTTTATTCCACCGACATTCCGGAAGGGCGGCCCGGCTGCGTTATCCGATTGTTCGCTTTCGGCAGATCGGCGCGTGGCACTGGCGGTGAGCGTCGCTCGGCGTACATTCACCCGTGCAGTCCCGCCAACCGACGAGAGAAGGATCCCATGGCCGAGCAGGCGAGTTCGAAGACGACCGCGAAGGTCATCGTGCTGGCCGTGGCGGGGGCCCTCGGCGGCTTCCTCTTCGGCTTCGACTCCTCGGTGGTGAACGGGGCGGTGGATGCCGTGCAGAAGTCGTTCACCCTCTCCGCCGGCCTGGTGGGCTTCGCCGTCGCCAGCGCGCTCATCGGCTGCGCGGTAGGCGCTTACGTGGCCGGTCGGATCGCGGACCACTGGGGCCGCATCCCGACCATGATCGTCGGCTCGGTGCTCTTCCTCCTCAGCGCGATCGGGGCGGGCCTCTCCTTCGGCGTCTGGGACCTGATCGCGTGGCGCCTCGTGGGCGGCCTCGGCATCGGCATCGCGTCGGTGATCGCGCCCGCGTACATCGCCGAGATCTCGCCCAAGCAGCTGCGAGGCCGGCTCGCGTCGCTTCAGCAGCTCGCCATCACGATCGGCATCTTCGCCGCCCTGCTCTCCGACACCCTCTTCGCGAACGCGGCGGGAGCGGCCGGAGCCACGTTCTGGTTCGGCATGGAGGCGTGGCGCTGGATGTTCATCGCCGGCGCCGTGCCCGCCGTCGTCTACGGCGTGGTGGCGCTCCTGCTCCCGGAGTCGCCGCGCTTCCTGGTGCTCAAGAACCGTGACGACGATGTGAAGAAGATCTTCGCCAGCCTGTGGCCGAACGATGATGTCGACCGCGCCATCCGCGACATGCGAGACGCGATCAAGCAGGACGAGCAGGCGTCTCAGAAGGGCGCGCTCCGCGGCAAGGCCCTCGGTCTGAAGCCCATCGTCTGGGTGGGGATCATCCTCTCGATCTTCCAGCAGTTCGTGGGCATCAACGTGATCTTCTACTACTCGACCACCCTCTGGAAGTCGGTCGGCTTCCAGGAGAAGGACTCGTTCACGATCTCGGTGATCACCTCGGTCACCAACATCGCGGTCACGTTCATCGCGATCGCGCTGGTCGACCGGGTCGGGCGCCGCCCCATCCTGCTGTTCGGGTCCGCGGGCATGACGGTCTCCCTCGCCGTCATGGCGCTGGCCTTCAGCCAGGCGGACATCGTGAAGGGCGCGCCGAGCCTCCCCGGCGCGTGGGGTCCGATAGCGCTCGTGGCCGCCAACCTCTTCGTGGTGAGCTTCGGGGCATCCTGGGGCCCGGTCGTGTGGGTGCTGCTGGGAGAGATCTTCCCCACCCGCATCCGTGCGCGCGCCCTCGGAGTCGCGGCCGCCGCGCAGTGGATCGCGAATTTCGTGGTCACGGTGAGCTTCCCGCCGCTCGCCTCCGTGTCGCTGGTGCTCACCTACGGTCTCTACGCGCTCTTCGCGCTGCTCTCGTTCGTGTTCGTGCTGCGGGTGATCCCCGAGACCAACGGCATGTCGCTGGAGGAGGCGAACACGCTCCTGCCGCACAAGAACAGTGCCAAGGGCGCGCCCAAGCGCGACGCGAAGCCGGTCGCTACTCCGTAGCGGCGGCGAGTCGGGCGGCGGGCACGACCCGCGGGCGACCGGGGAGTGCGAACGACACCGCGACCGCCACGGCCGTGAACCCGACCGCCCACCAGAACGCCACATCGAAGGCGTGCACGGCACCGGCTGCGGATGTCACACCGACCGCGGCACCCGACAGGATCACCGCGAGCACGGCCGTGCCGAACGAGCCGCCGATCTGCTGGGTGATGCGGGTCAGGATGCTGGCGTGCGGCACATCCGAGCGATCCAGGCCGATGAACGCGACCGACATGACGGGGATCAGCACCGCACCGAGGCCGAAGCCGCGCGCCAGTAGGGCGGCCATGAGCGTCCACTCGCTCGTCGTCGCGCCGGCGAGCGCGAACGGCACGGTCGCCAGCCCCACGATCGCGAATCCCACGATCGACACCGTACGGGCTCCGATGCTGTCGGTGAGCCGCCCGGCGACCCCGCGGCTCAACAGAGTTCCGATGCCCTGCGGCACCAGCAGGAGGCCGGCAGTGAGCGCGCTCGCGCCCCGCACCTCCTGAAAGTAGAGCGGCAGCAGCAGCATCGCGCCGTAGAGCGCGGCCCCCGAGAGGAACAGCACCGCCGACGCCGACGCGACCGGTCGCTTGGCGAAGAGCCGCACGTCGACGAGAGCGCGATCGCCGCGTCGACGGGCGTAGAGCACGAACGCGACGAGCAGGGCGACGCCGGCGATGACGGGTGCCCAGACATCCGTCCGGCCGAAGCCGCCGGACTTGGTCACGTTGGAGAGGCCGAACAGCACGCCGACCATCGCGGGGGAGAGCAGCAGGAGACCCACGACGTCCAGCGTGGGGCGCGCGCCCAGCACGTCTGTGGGCAGGTGACGGAGTGCGAGCACGAAACCGACGACGCAGAACGGCACGTTCACCCAGAACAGCCAGCGCCAGTCGAGCGAGCCGAGAATGAGCCCGCCGACGACCGGACCGAGAATCGGGCCCAGCGCGGTCGGCAGGCTGATGATCGACATGGTGCGCCCGAGCGCCTTGCCGCCGGCGGCCTGCATCACGAGCGTCTGAAGCAGCGGCAGCATGAGCCCGCCGCCGAAGCCCTGCGCTACGCGGAAGGCGATGAGGCTCTCGGCGTTCCAGGCGAGGCTGCAGGCGATCGACCCCACGAGGAAGACGGTGAGGGCGAACAGCCAGACCCGCTTGCCCCCGAAACGCGACTGCGCCCAGGCGGCGAGCGGGATCGCGACGGCCAGCGCGAGCAGGTAGCCGGTGCTCACCCACTGGATGGTGGCCACGCTCGCGTGCAGCTGGCGGCTGAGGGTGTGCAGGGCGACGCTGACGATCGTCGTGTCGAATACGACGGCGAGGGCGCCGACGATCAGGATGCTCGCGATCTTCAGTACGTCGCGGTCCACAGGGTCTGCGCGTTCCTTGTCAGCCATGATGTCCTCTCGTTTAAGATACAGACGCGTATCTTCTAGCGAGATGGTAGACCGTCACGATAAGATACACAAGTGGACCCAATAGCAGACTCATCCCGCCGTCGCCGCGGCGACGAGCTGGAGAACGCGCTGCTCGATGCGGCGTGGCTCGAGCTCTCCGAGGGCGGGTACGCATCCTTCACGATCGATGCGGTGGCCGAGCGCGCTCAGACCAGCCGACCCGTGATCTACCGGCGCTGGCCGACGCGCGACGAGCTGGTCGTCGCGGCCATCAGACACGGCTTGCGACCGATCGACGTGCCGCTCGGCGACACCGGCTCGCTGCGCGGGGATCTGCTCGCCGTGATGAGGGCGGCCAACGAGTCGCGACAGGACATCGCGGCGCTCATCAGCGTTCACCTCGGAACCTACTATCGCGCCACCGGCCTCGCTCCCGCGGATCTGCGCGAGCTGATGCTCGAGGGTCGGCCCTCGACCGTGGACACGATCATGGATCGGGCCATCGCTCGGGGCGAGATCGATCCGGAGAGGCTCACGCCGCGGGTTGCGTCACTGCCGTTCGACCTCATGCGGCACGAGCTGATCATGACCCTCAAGCCCATCCCGGAGCAGGTCATGGTCGAGATCGTCGACGACGTCTTCCTGCCCCTGGTGCGGCCGCGCGAGTGACGGCGGTCCACGCCAGACTGTAGCCATGCCGACGCCCATCAGCACCAAGGAGCTGCTGCGGCTCCGCCTGTCGGCGCAGCGCATCGACCCCGCCGAAAAGCTCTCGGTCGCGGAGGTGGCCCGGCAGTTCCTGGCGACCCAGGCGCAGGATTTCATCCAGGGCGGGTGGGCGCTCGGCGTCCGCGCATCGGGCTCGCGGCTGAGCGACCTCACTGCGGCTCTCGACGCGGGCGAGATCGTGCGCGCCGCGCCGTTCCGCGGCACCCTCCACTTCGTGCCGGCATCCGAACTCGCCTGGGTGCTCGGCGTGACCTCGCAGCGCACAATCGCGAGCGCCGCGACCCGTCAGGCGGCTCTGGGTCTGGATGCGGCGACTCTCGCCCGCGCGCGCGACGTCACGGAGCGGGCACTCGCCGGCCGCACCGCCCACACCCGAGACGAGTACTTCGCCGTGCTGCGCGAGGCGGGGATCGACCCGGCGGGTCAACGCGGCTACCACGTGATCTGGCACCTCGCCCAGCTCGGAGTGGTGCTCTGGGGGCCGGCGAAGGGCACGCAGCAGGGGCTGGTGCTCAGCGCGGAGTGGACGCCGCATCCGCGAGTGCTCGAAGGCGACGAGGCGCTCGGCGAACTCGCGCTGCGCTACTTCTCCGCCCACGGACCGGCCACGGTGCGCGACTTCGCCTGGTGGACCAAGCTCACGCTCGCATCGGCGCGGCGCGGTGTCGACGTTGCGCGGCCGCAGCTCACGGAACTGGAGCACGGCGACGCCACGGTGCTCGCGGCGACGGAGGAGCTCGAGCGGGCCTCCGGTCGGCGCCTCAGCGCACGGGTGCACGCCCTGCCGGGCTTCGACGAATATCTGCTCGGCTATCAGGACCGCTCGGCGGCGCTCGCCGACGAGCATTTCACGAAGATCGTGCCGGGCATGAACGGCATCTTCCTGCCCATGATCGTCTCGCGCGGCGAGATCGTCGGCACCTGGCGCCGCACGGAGCGGGCCTCGGGGGTGACCGTGGAGCCGGAGCCGTTCGTGGAGCTCGACGACGTCCGGCGCACCGCCTTCGCCCGTGCGACGGCAGAGTTCGCGCGGTTCAGAACGGGCTGAGCGTCACCAGCCCCAGGTGCCGGGCGCGCCCTTGAACGGGCCGACGACCTTCGACGTGATCCAGCCGCCGTAGAAGTCGCCCTCCTGCGCCGTCACGAGCTCATCGCCCACCTCGCACGCGCCCATCGCCGACGGATACACCGCGACCCGGCCCCGCAGCGCCTCGTAGCCCGGCATCGGCTCGGGGTAGTACCAGGCGGCCCGACGAGCCGCACCCACGGAGAGATAGCGGGCGCGACCCTTGAACTCGCAGACGCTCGTCCCCTCCGCCGGGGAGAGCACCCCCTCGGCGAAGGCCTCGCGCGGCAGGTAGTAGACCGGCGGATGACTCGTCTCCAGCACCCGCACGGCATCCGTCGTCTCCGCGATCACCCGGCCGCCCAGCGTGATGCGGATGCGTTCCGCCACCGTCTCGACGCGGGGCGGTCGCGGGTAGTCCCAGACCGACTCCTGGCCCGGACCGGGGACCTCCCTCACGATCGCGGCCATCCGCTCACCACCACCTTCCCGATCACGTCGCCGGCCTCGACGAGCCGATGCGCCTCTCTCATCGTCGCGGCGTCGAGCGGGGAGAGTCGCACCGTGGCGGTGGTGACGATCCGCCCGGCGTTCACGAGCCCGGCCACCTCGTCGAGCGCCTCGTGCTGGGTCACCAGGTCGGCGGCACCGTGCAGCGATCGCGCGAACATGTACTCCCAGTGCCAGGACAGGCTCTTGCCCTTCAGCGCCATCACGTCGATGCCGCCCGGGTCGTCGATCGCCACGATCGAGCCGAACGGCTTGAGCAGTTCCACGTAGCGGTCGAGCTGACCCGCGCTGTGCGAGCTGAAGATCCAGTCCACCCCGGTCGGCGCGATCGCGCGCACCTGCTCGACGAGGTCGCCATGGTGATCCACGGTGGCGGTGACGCCGAAGCGCCGCTCCCAGTCGACCGCGGCCGGGCGCGAGGCCGTGCCGATGACGGCGACGTTCGGCAGCAGGGCATCCACCAGCTGGAGGATCATCGACCCGACGCCTCCGCTCGCGCCGACGACGAGGAGCGTGCCGTGGCTGGTCTCGTGCAGCCCGAGTTTGTCGAAGAGCGCCTCCCAGGCCGTCAGCGTGGTGAGCGGGAGCGCTGCGGCATCCGCGAAGTCGAGCCCGGCCGGCTTGTGGCCCACGATCCGCTCGTCGACCAGCTGCAACTCGGCGTTCGACCCCGCCCGGTCGATGGCTCCGGCGTAGTAGACCTCCTCGCCGACCGCGAACAGCTCGACGGCGGAGCCCACGGCCCGCACGATGCCCGCGCCGTCGTACCCGAGCACGCGTCCGCTCGGCGGGGCCGCTGCCCTTGCCCGCTGCTTCACGTCGACCGGGTTCACGCTCACGGCCCGCACCTCCACGAGGAGGTCGCGCGGCCCCGGGGTCGGTACCGGCAGCTCGACGTCGAGGAGCGCCCTCCCGTCGTTCACGGGCAGATTCTCGGTGTAGACGATGGCGCGCATGCTTCCATGCTCCTCCGAAACCGGCGCGGCGTGTGCGCGAATAAAATCGCCGGCGCGCCGGTTGGCACTCGCATGCGTATTCTGCTCACCGGAGCGACCGGTTTCGTCGGATCATCCGTTCTCACCGCCCTCGTCACCGCGGGCCACGACGTGACCGCGGTCGTGCGGAGCGCGGATGCCGCGCGCACCGCCACCGCGGCCGGCGCGACGCCCCTCGTGCACCCCCTGCCCGACACGGAGTGGCTCGTCGGTGCGCTCGGCGATCAGGACGGCGCGATCCACACCGCCGTCCCCGCTCAGGGCGCGCCGGAGTTCGACCGCTCCGTGATCGACGCGGCGATCGCCGCCTTCGCGGGCACGGGGAAGAGCTACGTGCACACCGGCGGAGTATGGGTGCACGGCGCGGGTGCGGTGACCGAGGAGACACCGATCGACGCCCCCGAGATCGTCGCGTGGCGCGAGGAGGGCGAGCGCCGTCTGCTCGAGTCGGGCGTGCGGGCCAGCCTGGTGGAGCCGGGGATCGTCTACGGCTACGGGCGGGGCATCCCCACGACGATCAGCGCGGCGCCGCGCTCCGAGTCGGGCGCGCTGCACCTCATCGGCGACGGCACCCAGCACTGGACCACGATCCACGCCGACGACCTCGCCGCCCTCTACGTGGACGTGCTGGAGCAGGCCCCCGGCGGAGAGCGCTACCTCGGCGTGAGCGGAGAGAACCCCACGGTGCTCGAGCTCGCGCGGGCCGTGGTGGGCCCCCAGGGCTCGGTGCAGGCGGAGACGATCGAGGAGTCGCGCAGGCGGCTCGGCAGCGCGTTCGCCGACGCCCTGCTGCTCAGCCAGGAGGCCACGGGGGAGAAGGCGCGGCGCGTGTTCGGCTGGGCTCCGCGGCGTCCCACGCTCGTCGAGGAACTGGCAGCGGGGTACGGGCTCGGGATTCGCTAGCCTCGGGGGATACCCGCCTGAAGGGAGCGAGCCCTGGACCCCTCCATCCTGACGATCATCTGGATCGTCTCGTTCGTGATCGTCACGGTGGCGGTGACGGGGCTCTCGCGCCGGGTCGGGTGGTCGGCCCCGATCGCACTCGTGGCGGTGGGGGCGATCGTCTCCTACATCCCCGGCGTGCCGCCCGTGCACATCGTGCCCGAGCTGATCCTCTACGCGCTGCTGCCCCCGCTGCTGTACGCGGCCGCGATCCGCACGTCGCTGGTCGACATCCGGGCCCGGGGCGACAGCATCCTGGCGCTGTCGGTCTTCCTCGTCTTCTTCACCGTGGTGGTGGTGGGCTTCTTCACCTGGTGGCTGGTGCCGGGCATCACCCTCGCCACCGGGTTCGCCTTCGCGGCCGTGGTGGCTCCGACGGATGCGGTGGCCGTCACCTCGATCGCCGGCCGCCTGAGTCTCCCGCGCCGGGTCGCCACCATCCTCGAGGGCGAGAGCCTCTTCAACGACGCGGCCGCACTCGTGGCGCTCGCCGCCGCGATCGCCGCGATCACGGGCAGCGTCACGCCCGGCGGGATCGCGCTCGACTTCGTGCTGGCGGTCGTGATCGGCGGCACCTTCGGGCTGGCCATCGGGTACGCGCTCTCGTTCCTGCGCACGAAGATCACGTCGGCGGTGCTCGATTCCAGCATCTCCCTCGTCACCCCGTTCGTGGCCTTCATCCCCACTCAGCTGCTGCACGGCTCGGGGGTGCTGGCCGTGGTGATCGCCGGGCTGATCGTGGGGCAGCGCGCGCCCATCGTTCAGTCCGCGGAGTCCCGCATCACCGACAATCTCAACTGGCGCACCATCCGGTTCCTGCTGGAGAACTCGGTCTTCCTGTTCATCGGGCTCAACCTCAAGGGCATCATCGACGGGGCGGTCGATTCGGGCGTCGGGCTCTTGGCGACGATCGGCATCTCGGTCGGCCTGCTGCTCTTCCTCCTGGTGACGAGAACGGGCTGGATCCTCCTCACCACCACCCTGTTCAAGTTCGGGCCGAGACGGCTGCGCGAACGCAACTGGAAGTATGCCAACGCGCTCGCCGTGGGCTTCGCCGGAATCCGCGGCGTGGTCACCCTCGCGGTGGTCTTCCTGCTTCCGGCGGAGACGCCGCAGCGCTCCTTCCTGCAGCTGCTCGCCTTCATCGTGGTGGTCGGCACGCTTCTGCAGGGGCTGCTGGTGCCCTGGTTCGTGCGGGTGCTCCGGCTGCCGCCGCCCAACGGCGATCAGGAGCGCATGGAGTCGCAGAACCTCATCTCCGAGGCCAGGACGGCGGGCATCAGCCAGCTCGACGAGGAGATCTCGGAGGCCGATAACGCGGAGGTCGTCGCTCGCCTGCGTGCGGATTCCGCGGTGTTCAGCCAGCAGCTCGAGACGCCGGATGACGGCTCCGAGCCGACCACGGCGGCGTTCGCGCGACTGCGGCTCGCGATGATCCGGGCGGAGCGCGCCGCGGTCCTCGACGCGCGGCGGGAGGGCCGTTACCAGGAGCCCGCGGTGCGAGCGGTGCTCGCGTCGATCGATGCCGAGGAGATCGCGGTGCGGGTGATGAGCCACAAGCGATCCGGCGACGCGTGACCCGGCATCGCGTCGTTCTCAGGGCAGCACGGCTCGCAGCGCACGGGTGATCTCGGCTCGTGCCCGGCTCGAGGTGATGGTGGCCGGATCGTCTCCCGGTTGAGGGCCATAGTCGCCGAACGATGCGTGATCGGCACCGCGGACGACGACGAAGGTCGCGCTCCCGGGCAGCAATGGGCGGGCATCCGCGATCTTCTCCGGGGTGGAGAGACCGTCCCGGCTGCCGGAGATGCTGAGCACCGTGAGCGGGGACGCGGAGAGATCGTTCGCGCAGTAGCTGCCGAACAGGATGAGTCCGCTCACGCCGGGGCCGCTCGCGAGCTGACACGCCCGCACCCCGCCCAGGGAATGCCCTCCGACGAACCATCGCGTCGCTCCGGGGGCGTCCGCTGTGAAGTCCGAGAGCGGTCGCGTGTCGAAGAAGGCGAGGTTGAGCGTGGGCTTCGTGATCACGACGGTGACGCCGCTGTGCACGATGCCCGAGAGCTTGTAGAGGTACGCGTACGGGTCGACCTTCGCGCCCGGGATGAAGACGAGGCCCACGTGCGCGTCCTCGCCTGTCGGCGTGAGCACCACCGAGTGCCCGGTCGACCGGATCGATACCGCAGGGTCGCGCCACGCTCGCAGAGCGGCCGCGCGCTCGCCGCCCATCACCATGTGCGCCCAGACGAGAACGCCCACGAGCGCGAGAAGGAGCACGGCTGCGACGGCGACGATGATGCGGGCTGCGCGTCTCACGGACCCAGCCTAGATCTCCACCCGGCCTCCACCCCTGGGTGGTGGGCGGCGCGCCGACCGGCGACGAGGCTGGGGGCATGACCTTCGAGACCGTCGTCAACGCCCTGCTCATCCTCGCCGTCATCGGCGTCATCGGCATCCGCCAGATGACCTGGCGACCCGTCGTGGTGGCGAAGATGTGGCGCACGCCGATCGTGCTGGCGGTCGTCGGGCTCGCCACCATGAGCTCGCAGGCAAAGGGGGAGAAGATCACCAGTCTCGACCTCGCCCTCCTCGCGATCGAGCTCGTGATCTCGTTCGGGGCGGGAGCGGTGATGGGCGCCATCGCGAAGTTCCGTGCGCTTCCGCGCAGCAGCGAGCCGGATGCCGCCGAGTACGAGAGCCGCACCGGCCCGGTCGGCCTCGTGCTCTGGGCGTTCGTCATCCTGGTGCGCATCGGCATCGACGTGTGGGCGGGACACCTGGGGGCCGCGCTCATCACGTCCACGGGCGTCATCCTCGTGGCGGTGGCCGCCAACCGCATCGCACGCACCGCGGTATTCGCCTCGCGCGTGGCGAAGCTCGATTCCGTCGGCATCTGACCGCGGCGCGCGGGAGGATGGTCGCATGAACCCCTCCGACCTCGGCACGAGCACGCTGGGCCGCGTGCTCAACCTGGTGGGGATCGGCGCCATCACCTGGGCGCTCCTCGATCAGGCCGCACGCGGCCTCGCTCCCTGGGTGCTCGGCGTCGGGCTCGCCTCGATGGTCGTGTGGCTCGTGCTCCTCCTCCTCGGCCGGGATCGGGGAACGGTCACCCTCGTGCTGTTCGTCGCCCTCTGCCTGATGGGCGGAATCGGCACGGTCGCCACCAACGGCGTGCTGCTCGTGCCGGTGGCCGTCGCCGTGCTGCGCGGGGTCGCGCGCCCGGAGCGGCCCCTCTGGCAGGGGGCCGGGCTCGGGCTGATCTCCGCGGCGACCATCGCCGTGGGCGCGCTGCTCGACCCGCTGCCGCCGCTCGGCCTGCTCTCCATCGAGGGCGGTCTCGCCATCGCCTTCCTCGGCGCGCTCAGCCGGCGTCAGTTCCGCACCGCGGAGGCCCAGTCCCGGGCGCTGCTCGAGGAACGCGTGGCGATCCGCGAGGAGCAGGCGCGTGCCGCAGTGCTCGCCGAGCGCCAGGCGGTGGCCCGCGACATCCACGACGTGCTCGCGCACAGCCTCGGAGGTCTGCTGATGCAGCTCGACGCGGTCGAGGCGCTCCTCGAAGCAGGACGAGTCGAGGATGCCGCCGCTCGCGCCGGCGACGCCCGCGCACTCGCCGCCTCCGGGCTCGTCGAGGCGCGTCGGGCAGTGCAGGCACTGCGCGACGAATCGCCCGCCGAACTGGACTTCGCTGCGGCGCTCGACGACCTGGTGCGCGCTCACCGCACCCTCGGCGGCGCGGTGGCGGTCGAGGAGACGGGGGACCGGCGCGAGCTCGAGGCCGCGGCATCCACGGCGCTCGCGCGACTGCTGCAGGAGGCTCTGACCAACGCGAGGAGGCACGCGCCCGGCTCACCGGTGCGGGTGACGGTGGACTGGGCGCGGGGGAGCGTGCGGCTGGAGGTGGAGAACCCGGCAGGCGACGGATCGTCGCCGGCGGCCACCGGGGGCGGCAACGGCATCCGCGGCATGGCCGAGCGATTCGCGGCCCTCCCCGGCGCGACCTTCTCGGCGGGCGAGCGCGGCGGCCGGTTCGTGGTGAACGGCCGGGTGAGCGCATGAGTGTGCGCATCCTGGTCGCCGACGACCAGGCGATCGTGCGCGACGGGCTGGTCACCGTGCTCGGACTCGTGCCGGACTTCGAGGTGGTGGGGGAGGCGCCGGACGGTGCGACGGCGGTCGCGCTCGCCGGGGAGCTCCTGCCCGACGTCATCCTGATGGACCTGCGGATGCCGGTGGTCGACGGCACGGAGGCCACGCACGCCATCCTGGCGGCCCACCCGCGGATCGCCGTGCTCGTGCTCACGACGTTCGCGGACGACGACTCGATCCTCGGAGCGCTGCGCGCCGGAGCGCGGGGCTACCTCACGAAGGATGCCGGACGCAGCGACCTGGAGGCCGCGATCCGCTCGGTCGCCCGAGGCCAGTCCACCTTCGCGCCCGAGGTCGGCGCCCTGCTGGTCGGCAGGATGGCCGACGCGCCCGAGCCGGCGGCCGAGCGGTTCCCGGCGCTGACGGCGAGGGAGGCGGAGGTGGTCGACCTCATCGCCGAGGGCCTCAGCAACGGCGAGATCGCGGCCCGCCTGTTCGTGGGGGTCGCCACCGTGAAGACCCATGTGAACACCGTGTTCGCGAAACTCGGAGTGCGCGACCGGGCGCAGCTGATCGCACTCGCGAGAAGCCGCTGAGATGTGATGTTCGCGTGCGCCGCGCGGCGCTACATTAGGTCAATCGCATCGCTCGATGGAGAGCGACGCCCACACCTTCCCGAGGAGTGTGCTCATGACATCGACAGAGACCGCAGGCAACGAGGTCGACAGCAAGGGGCTGAAGGGGGGCGCGCTCGGACTCGTCTCGAGCGTCGTCGTCGGCGTGGCATCCACCGCCCCGGCGTACAGCCTGGCCGCGAGCCTCGGCTTCATCGTGATCGGCGGCACCGCGTTCGCCGGGGTCAAGGCTCCCGGAATCGTGCTGCTCGCCTTCGTGCCGATGTATCTGATCGCTGTGGCCTATCAGGAGCTCAACAAGGCGGAGCCCGACTGCGGCACGACGTTCACCTGGGCGAGCCGCGCGTTCGGGCCCGTCGCGGGGTGGATGGGCGGCTGGGGCATCATCGTCGCCGACGTGATCGTCATGGCGAATCTCGCCCAGATCGCCGGCTCGACCACCTTCGGCCTGCTCGGCAACCTCGGCGTGGGCTGGGCGGTGGACGCCTCCAACAGCGTGGTCTGGTCCACCGTCGCCGGTCTCATCTGGATCGCGCTCATGACATACATCTGCTACCGCGGCATCGAGATCTCCGCTCGCCTGCAGTACGTGCTGCTGAGCGCCGAGGTGCTGGTGCTCATCTTCTTCGCGGTGTTCGCTCTCGTGCGGGTCTACACGGGCAACGCCGAGTCGTACTCGCTCACGCCGTCGCTCGACTGGTTCAACCCGTTCACGCTCGACTTCGGCAAGGTCATCGCGCCAGCGCTCCTGACGGCGATCTTCATCTACTGGGGGTGGGACACGGCCGTCTCGGTCAACGAGGAGACGGCGAACCCGTCGAAGACGCCGGGACGCGCGGCGATCATCAGCACGGTGCTGCTGCTCGTCACGTATTCGATCGTCTCGGTCGCCGCCGTGGCGTTCGCGGGCGTCGGCACCCACGGCATCGGCCTGGGCAACGGCAACAACGCCGACAACATCTTCGTGGCCATCGGGCCGGCGCTGTTCGGATCGAGCGTGATCGGGCACATACTGCTGGCCCTGCTCACCGTCTCCATCCTCACCTCGGCCTCGGCATCCACCCAGACCACCATCCTCCCGACCGCGCGCACCTCGCTCTCGATGGCCGTCTACAAGGCGATTCCGGAGCGGTTCGCCCGCATCCACCCGAAGTTCCTCACCCCCACGTGGTCGACCGTCGGGATGGGAATCGTGTCCGCCGCGTTCTATGTGATCTTCACCGTCATCAACCCCACCCTGCTCGGCGCGCTGATCGGGTCGATCGGTCTCATGATCGCGTTCTACTACGGCCTCACAGGCTTCGCGTGCGTGTGGTTCTATCGCAAGACGCTGACCAAGAACTTCCGCGACTTCATCATGCGCGGTCTGTTTCCCTTCCTCGGCGGCGTCATGCTGTTCGCCATCCTGATCTACGGGCTGACCCAGTTCGCGCAGAAGGACTGGCTGGTCGACGACAAGGGGCACGACGTGACGATCTTCGGAATCGGCGCAGTGGCCGTCGTGGGCGTCGCCGGTCTGCTGATCGGCGTGGTGCTCATGCTGATCTGGTGGGTGATCCGGCCCGACTTCTTCCGAGGGCGCACGCTCCCGCGTCGTGCCGACGAGATCATCCTCGCCCCGGGGGCGGGCCGCGTGCCGACCTTCGGCCTCCCTGACTCGGGCCGGATGGCGGAGGTGATCGCGCCGGATCTCTCCAACCTCCCGCCCGGTCAGGGGGTCATCGACGCCGAGACCGGGAAGCCGATCGAACCGCCTGCGCCGCAGGACCGCTAGCGGAAGAAGCCCGCGAGCTCGGCGGCGAGCGCGGTGGGCGAGACCTGGTGGGTCTGGCCCGGCAGGATGCGTCTGGTGGCGCCGGGCACCGCGGCGGCAACCGAGTCCGCCGCGGCCGTCATGGCCGGCTTGGCCTTGCCCCCGCTCATCACCAGAGTCGGCACGGCGATCGCCGCGAACCGCGCCGTGGGGGCGACGAAGCCGTCCATCACCAGCGCGTCGTAGGGGAGGCTCGGCGCCGTCGCCTTAAGGGCGTTCCAGACCTTCGGCATGAGGTGCATCATGGCGGGCACGAAGGCGGGCGCACCCACCATCTTCACCATGAAGTGGCTCACGGCCTTGCCGTTCTCGCCCCGCCCCAGAAGGTCGCGCAGGATGGCGACGTGATCGGTGCCGCTCGCCCCGAGGTACGGCGCCTCGTACACGCCGAGGGCGCGCATCGGCACTCCCGCGGCCGCGGCCTCGAGCGCGAGCGCCGCTCCGGAGGACTGACCGGCGACGAAGGCGTCGCCGCCCGCCGCGTCGATCACCGCCGCGAGGTCCTCGATCTCGCGCTGCACCGAGTACGGCAGCGAGTCTCCACTCTCGCCGCGCCCGCGCCGATCGTAGCTGTAGACCGTGTAGCGGTCGGCGAGGGCCGCCGAGACATCCTTCGCCGGGCCGAACTCCCGGGTGCAGAGTGCCCCGTCGACGAGCACGAGGGCAGGGCCGCTGCCCACGCGCGTCCAGGCGATCGCCGTTCCATCGGTGGATGTCACGACACCGGTCACCCCGGTGCCTGCCGTCCCGCTCATGCCGCACCGCCCGCGATGACGCCGTCGAGCGTGACGAACGACATCTCCCAGCCGGTCGCCGTCTGGCTGCGCTGTTCGTCGGTGAAGGGACCCTGGTGGAGGGTGATCCGGGTGCGGTCGCCGTGATCGTGGAAGGTGACGCGCAGCACGATGTCGTCAATCGGGCCGTCGGCCGAGAGGGCGTCGGTGCGCACCTCGAGGTACTCGTTCTGCCGCAGCGCGGTGATCACGCCATCCATCGGGTACCCGTCGCCGGTGGCGTCGTCCGTCATGACGAGTTTCCAGCGGCCGCCCACGCGGAGGTCGATCGTGATGGACTCCACGGCGGTGTGGAATCCCGTGGGGCCGAACCATTGCGCGACGTGGTCCGGTTGGGTCCAGAACTTCCAGACCGTGGCGACGGGGGCGTCGAAGGCCCGCGTGATGTAGACATCCGCCGGGCTGACCGCCGGCTCGGATGCGGGGGTGGTGGTCACGGTCTCTCCTCGTTCTCGGCTTCGTGGGGCTGGTCCTGGCGCGTCTGTTCGGTCTGCGTGTAGGCCGCGAGCGCGGCATCCAGCTTGTCGAAGCTCTCCGTCCAGAAGCGGCGATACCGCTCCATGTATTCGGTCGCCTCCTTCAACGGTTCGGCCTCGAGATGGCTGAAGCGCGCGGTGGCGTGGCGGCTGCGCGTGATGAGACCGGCGTCTTCGAGCACCCGGAGGTGCTTCGAGATCGCCGGCTGGCTCATGGCGAACGGCGCGGCGAGCTGAGCGACGTTGGCGTCGCCCACCGTCAGGCGCTGCAGGATCGCCCGTCGGGTCGGGTCCGCGAGTGCCGCGAACACGCTACTGAGCGGATCTGTCATTTATAACCAATCAGTTACAAAACCAATAAGTTACAAAATAATGCGCGAGCGCGCTGTCGTCAACCCGCGAGTGGTCACTTCTGGCCCTTCCCGCGCGCGAGAAGGGCCAATAGTGACCACTCGGGAGAGGGGGGTGGAGCTAGAGCGCGGACGCGACGTCGGCGTGGAGGTCGAGCAGCGGTGCGGTGCGCTCGCTCGGTCCGCGACCGAACCCGCACTCGGTGGCGATGCCGAAACCCGGGACGACGCGGGCGGCGGTGGCCGCACGCCGGAGAGCGCCCTCGACGCCGTCCTCGTGGTGCACCAGTCCGAGATAGCGCTCGGTCCCATCGGGCCACTCCACGGAGGCCAGCGGGGCGAAGTACGCATCGTCGTCGCGATCGATCGGCACGGGCAGATGCACCCACGTGATGGGGCGGTGCGGTCGCGTGAACAGGCCGCCGAGCACCTCGGCCAGGCGGCCGGCATCCGTCGGCTCCGCGAAGTGCTGCTCCTCCACGTCGCCGTAGCAGAGGTGGTAGCCGACCTCCACGTCGGGCGGCACGGCGTCGGCCTGGCGTGTCGCGCGCTCGATGACGCCCTCGAGGATCTCGTCGTGAGTGTCGCCGAACCACGACGTGAGCCGGAATCCGCGGATCTCGGCCCGGTCGAGGAGTCCGAACTCCAGCGCGGTGTCCCACTGGATGGCGAGTCGGTCGTGCGGGATCGCGTCGAGGATGCGACGGAGCTCGCCCATCACCGCCCGCTCGTACACGGGCTCGAAGGCCGCGCGAGACTCGAGCACGAAGAAGCTCCCGACCACGCCGGCCGGCGTCGGCAGCGACACCTGGAACCGCAGCCCGGCCGGGATGACGCCCTCGGCCTGCAGCCGGTCGAAGGTCGCGAACGAGGCGATCGCGGCATCCGCGTAACCGAGCGGCGGCAGCACGATCTCACCCGGGTCGACGTCGAGCCGCAGCTGACGCGCGTCGAAGCGGTCGCGGATGTAGAACGCGGTGTCGCCCACCCGGCTGAGTCCGGCGGTTCGGTCGAAGGCATCCTTCTGGAACTGGATCCAGTAGAACCGGTCGCCGACCTCGCCGTCGGGCATGCGCGAGAGAGAGCCGCCGAGGTGCCGCGAGACCGTGCGGAACACCGTCTCGGCGTCGGGCAGGTTGATGCTGCCGACCAGATGCGCGCCGACGGTCATGCCGGCTTCATCACGTCGGCGGTGAAGTTCTGCACCCGCTCGAGCAGCCCCGACGACCGTCGAGCCAGGATCTCCTCCGGCTCCGGCTGCATCGGCAGTTTCGGCGGCAGGATGCGGATGATCATCGAACAGGCCAGGTCGGAGCAGATGTAGGTGCCCACCGAGTTGCCGTCGCGACCCGCCTTGCCCGCACGGGCCGCGGAGAACATGGTCACCTGGTCCGAGGGCTGCTGGGTGCGGCAGAGCGAGCACATGGCGGCGATGCCCGGGCGCAGGCTCACGCCGGAGGCGCGCAGCACGATCCCCACCGGACGGTCGTCGACCCAGTGCACGAGGTAGCCGCGCAGCGGGGATGAGCTGTCGCGCCAGCCGAGGTACTCGCGCTCGTCCCAGAGCACCTCGTGCAGTCCGGGGAGCGGCATTCTCTCGATCTCGCCCTTCGAGGCGTTCACGATGCTCGTGCGGATGTCGGATTCGGTCAGCGGCTTCACGATCAATAAAGCCTACGCGCGATGCGAACTACGATTGCCCCTGTGCCACGCCCGATAGCCCTCCTTCGCGACGATCTCGGCCGGGCGGGCTTCTCCGTCGAGGCGCTCACCCGACTGTGGGGTGCGGATGCCGCGGCGGCACTGCACCGCGGATACCGGGTGCCCGCCCTCCGCGCGCTCACCTCGCGCAGCCCCCTCGCCACCCTCGCGCGCCTCTTCGTGCTCGGCCTGCCGGCGGACCCGTCGGACGTCGCCCTGGCGCTTCCGTCCCTCGGGCCGGCGGGAGCCGCCGACCTCGGGCTGGTCGACGCCGACGGTCGCCCTCTGGTCGACCTCCGGCCCTACGCCTTCGTCGACGCGCAGGGCGTCGGCGGGTGGTGGATCGCGAGCGACCTCGGCGAGCTGGCCACGGGAGCACCGTTGCGGGTGGATCACGTGCTGGGGGTGGGCGGGGCATCCATGACGTTGAGCGGGCTGATGATCGACCGGCCGGTCGAGTCGGCACTCGACCTCGGCACCGGATGCGGCATCCAGGCGCTGCACGCCGCGCGCCACGCCCGCCGGGTGGTCGCCACCGACATCTCGGAGCGCGCGCTCGAGCTCGCCGCCTTCAACGCCGAGCTCAACGACGTGCGCTCGATCGAGTTCCGCCTCGGCAGCCTGTTCGAGCCGGTGGCGGGGGAGCGTTTCGATCACATCGTCTCGAACCCGCCGTTCGTGATCACTCCGCGCGTGCCCGGCGTGCCCGAGTACGAGTACCGCGACGGCGGTCTCGTCGGCGACGCTCTCGTGCAGGCGGTCGTGCAAGGCGTCGCCGCGCACCTCACCGAAGGCGGTGTGGCGCAACTGCTCGGCAACTGGGAGTACCGCGCCGAGGAGGACGGCCTGGTGCGGGTCGCGGGCTGGGTCGATGAGCTGGACGCCTGGATCATCGAACGCGAGGTGCAGGACGCCGACCTGTACGCGGAGACCTGGATCCGCGACGGCGGCACGCGACCGGGGCCGGAGTTCGACCACCTCTACGGGGCGTGGCTCGACGACTTCGAGTCGCGTGGGGTCACCGCGGTGGGCTTCGGCTATCTGACCCTCCGCCGGCCCGGCCCGGGCACGCAGTGGATGCACCGCATCGAACGCCTCGACGGCCCGGTGGGTGCGGGGCTGGGCCCGCACATCGCGGCAACCCTCGATGCGCACGACTGGCAGGCGGCTCTCGACGACGACGGGCTCTCCCGTGCGCACCTCGCCGTCGCGCCCGACGTCACGGAGGAGCGGCACTACTGGCCCGGCGACTCCGACCCGACGGTGCTCACGCTCCGTCAGGGAGGCGCCCTCCAGCGTTCGATGCCCCTCGACACCGGGCTCGCGGCGCTGGTCGGCGCGTGCGACGGAGAGCTGAGCCTGCGGGCGATCAGCGCGGCGATCGCCGAACTGCTCGAGGTCGACGAGGCGGCGTTGCTGGCGAGCCTGCTGCCGGGCGTGCGCGAGCTCATCGAGACCGGATTTCTGCTCGTCGCGTCGTGAGGGCCGTCCGGGCGCGTCGCGCATAAGCTGAGCGCATGTCGCTGACGCGCGGGGGCCGCATAATCCTGATCGTGCTCGGCAGCGCTCTCGCGCTCGTGCTCCTCGCCGTCGCGGGCGTCGCCTACACATTCGGCGCCTTTCGCGTCAACGACGCCGAACGCGGTTTCGGTCCCATCGACACGGGCCTGCGCGCACACGGTGCACGGCAGCTCTGCCATGCCGGGGATGCGGGCTACGGCCCCGACAACATCCAGCCCTGGTACGACGCGGTCTACGAGCTGGCGGGCACGACCGGCCTGCGTGCCACCGTCGGTTCGGCTGCCGACGAGGCGGGCTTCGAGCTGAGCGTCGTGTCGACCCCGGCCAGCGAACCGGGTGCCACCTGGCCGTCCACCACCTACCAGGGGGTGCGGGACGGCAAGGTGCTCGCCGTCACCGTCACACCGCGCACCGCGGCCGATGCGGGCTGCCCCGTGCCGCGGCTCCATCGCAGCGCCGACACCACCGTCGTGGAGGTGAGTCTCGCCTATCCCGACCATCATGGCCAGCCCGCCCAGCCGGAGAAGACCCGCACCCCCGTTCCGAGGAGCCCGACGAGCTGGGCGGACAGGACCGGCGGTGCTTTCGAGCAGGTGACCGTGACCGGCAGCGGGCCCCGGATGATTCCGCTCCCGCCGGGTGCCCGTGCCGGCATCGTCGCCATGCATCACCCCGGCGCCGGAGAGTTCGCGGTGACGTCGAGTTCCCCGGACGGTGGGCCCGGCTCGGATCGGCTGGTGGGCACGTCCGGCGCCTACGACGGGGTGGCGCCCTTCGGGCTTGAGAACGGGAGCGCGCCTCCGCCGGCCGCCCTGGTCGTCGCAGCGGAGGGCGAGTGGAGCCTCACGATCTCGCCGCTCTCCGCGGCACCCGTGGCCAGATTCCCGCTCCGCGGCGATGGCGACTCGGTCTTCCTCCGTGACGGCGCGCCCGAACTGCGCGCCGTGCACCACGGCGACGGGCTGTTCGCCGTGCGGGTGTTCTCGGGTGACGGCCCGGTCCTCAACGCGGTGTTCGAGCCGGATGGAGAGTACGACGGGATAGCACCTCTCAACGGAGGATTCGCACTGATCGTCGTCACCGCCCGGGGGGCATGGTCGATCGAGCCCTGACGGATGGTCCTTGACACCGGGTGGCTAATAAGCTTAGCTTTATGGCTATGACCAATTACCTCCAGCGGCCCGAGGGCCGCATCGCCTACTCGCTCGAGGGTGATGGACCGCTCGTCGTCGCCGTTCCCGGCATGGGCGACCTCCGATCCTCCTTCCGCGAACTCGTGCCGCCGCTGGTCGGCGCGGGCTATCGCGTGGCCGTCATGGACCTGCGCGGTCAGGGCGAGAGCGACACCGGCTTCGCCGATCTCGGTGACGTCGGTGCGGGCACCGACGTGATCGCGCTGATCGAGGAGCTCGGCGGTCCCGCCGTCGTGCTCGGCAACTCGATGGGCGGCTCGGCCGCGGCCTGGGCGGCCGCGGAGCGCCCCGATCTCGTGAAGGGCATCGTGCTCTTCGGCGGCTTCCTGCGTCAGCCCAGGGTGGGCGCGGCCGCTCAGGCCGCGATTCGACTGGTGTTCCGGATCGTGCTCAGCCGCCCGTGGGGTGCCCCGTTCTGGGGCTCGTACTACCGCTCGCTGAACAAGGGCACCCAGGCTCCCTGGCTCGCCGAGCATGCGCGGGCGATCGTCGCCAACCTGCGCGAGCCGGGCCGACTGCGCTCGTTCCGGAGCCTCGCCGTGCAGCTCGATCACTCCCCGGTCGAGCGTCGCACCGGCGAGATCGTCGCGCCCGTGCTCAGCTTCGTCGGCGACGCGGACCCGGACTTCCCCGATCAGAAGGCGGAGGTCGAGTTCCTCTCCCGCTTCGGCAGCGCGATCCTCGTCGAGAACGCGGGGCACTACGTGCAGGCGCAGCGACCCGACATCGCCGTGCCCGCCACGCTCGACTTCGTCGCCGGGGCCTTCGCCCGTGCCTAGGGCCGGCCTCACCCGCGCGGCGGTGGTCGCGGCCGCGGTCGAGGCCGTGGATGCCGGCGGCGCGACCGGACTCACGGACCTCACCCTGGCATCCATCGCCTCGACGGCCGGAGTCGCGGTGCCCAGTCTCTACAAGCACGTCTCCTCCCTCGCCGACCTGCGGCGCGAGGTGTCGGTGGTGGCGATGAACTCGCTCACCGCGGCGATCACCGACGCGACCACGGGGCGGGCGGGGCCCGACGCCGTGCGAGCCATGGCTCATGCGATCCGGGAGTTCGCCCTCGCCCATCCGGGGCGGTACAACGCCGCCCAGGTGGCACCCGAGCTCGCCGATCCCGCAGACGCGGAGGTGGTCGCGGCAGCCGCACTCACCGTCGCGGTGCCGGCCGCCGTGCTGCGCGGGTTCGACCTGCCGGAGGATCGCATCATCGACGTGATCCGGGTGCTGCGCGCCGCGATCCACGGCTTCGTCTCGCTGGAGGTGGGCGGGGGATTCCGGATGCCGCAGGACCTCGACCGCAGCTTCGACCTGCTCGTCGAGATCGCGATCGCGGGGGTGCAGAGCGTGGTTCCCGCCCGCTGAGGGCCCCACGGCGGCCGCGACGGGACTACTCTCGGCGGCATGGTCAACTACACGCGTGCATTCAGCGGCTTCTCCGTTCGCGACATCGAGAAGGCCCGCGAGTTCTATTCGGACGTGCTCGGCTTCCCGGTCGAGAAGAACGAGATGGGCATCCTCGAGATCGATCTCGGCGGGGGAGCCCGGGTGATCGCCTACCCCAAGGAGGATCACGTTCCGGCGACGTTCACGATCCTCAACCTCGAGGTCGACGACGTCGAGGACGCCGTCGACGAGCTCATCGCGAAGGGCGTCGTCATGGAGCGCTACGAGGGCTCGCCCCACGACGAGAAGGGCATCGTGCGCGGGTGGGGACCCGACATCGCCTGGTTCAAGGATCCCTCGGGCAACATCCTGAGCGTGCTGCACTAGCGCCGCCGGGACGCCCGTCGAGAGCCTCGGGGGCCGGCTGCCGTGGCTCGCGAGGCAGCACATCCGAAGCAACCACTTGATCTGCTCGCTCGCCGGTCTACCGTGCGCTCCGGCGGCACTGCGTCGTGCCGCAAGAGGAGAAGTACATGTCGAACACCGCGAGCACGCAGAAGTCGGTCAAGAGCCTCGTCCCGGCGAGGATGGACCGGCTGCCGTGGACCCGCTTCCACTGGTCGATCGTCGTAGGGCTGGGCACCGCGTGGGTGCTCGACGGGCTCGAGATCCAGATGGTCTCGGCCAGCGGCTTCCAGAAGGCGCTGCACATGTCGACCGAGCAGGTGGTGCTCACCGGCACGATCTACCTCGTGGGACAGATCGTCGGAGCGCTCGGCTTCGGGCGCCTCGCCGACCGACTCGGGCGCAAACGGTTTTTCATCATCACGCTGCTCGTCTATCTGATCGGTAGCGGGATCGCCGGATTCGCGCCCAACATGTGGTTCCTGTGGGTGTTCCGGTTCATCGCCGGACTCGGGATCGGCGGCGAGTACACCGCCATCAACTCGGCGATCGACGAGCTCATCCCGTCGCACTACCGAGGCCGTGTGGACATCGCGATCAACGGAACCTACTGGGGCGGCGCCCTGCTCGGTGCGGTCGCGAACATCTTCCTGCTGTCGACCGCGCACCCCGACTTCACCGACAACTGGGGCTGGCGCATCGGATTCTTCGTCGGCCCGGTGCTCGGCCTGATCATCATCTACCTGCGCCGCCACATCCCGGAGAGTCCGCGCTGGCAGATGACCCACGGCCATGAGCAGGCGGCCGAAGAGACGGTCGACGGAATCGAGCAGCGCATCAAGGACGAGGGCAAGACCCTCGATCCGGATCCGGTGGATGACAGCAAGGCCCTCGAGGTGAACCAGATCAAGAACGTGGGCTTCCTCACGATCATGAGGGTGTTCTTCCGCAAGTACCCGAAGCGCACGGTCACCACCATCGTGATGTTCGTGACGCAGTCGTTCCTCTACAACGCGATCTTCTTCACGTACGCGCTGGTGCTGAAGAACTTCTATCACATCGGAAATCCGTCGATCTACTTCATCCCGTTCGCGATCGGCAACCTGATCGGGCCTCTCGTGCTCGGCCATCTGTTCGATGCGTGGGGGCGCCGCAAGGCGATCCTGCTCACGTACGGCGTATCGGGCGGGGTCCTCGCGGTCTCCGCGTTCCTGTTCAACGCAGGGGTGCTGAACGCCTTCACCCAGACCGCGTTCTGGTGCGTCGCCTTCTTCTTCGCGTCGGCCGGGGCGTCGGCGGCCTATCTGGTGGCGAGCGAGTCGTTCCCGATCGAGCTGCGCAGCCAGGGCATTTCGTACTTCTTCGCCATCGGCCAGGGTGCGGGTGCGCTCGGCCCCGTGATCTTCGGGGCGCTGATCGGGGACGGCACTGAGCGCGGACCGCTCTTCCTCGGCTACCTGCTCGGAGCGGGCCTGATGATCGCGGGCGGCCTCGTCGCGTTCTTCCTGGGAATAGATGCGGAGCGCAAATCGCTCGAAGACATCGCGGAGCCTCTGACCAAAGTCGGGGCGACGGAGACAGGAAAGTAGGAAGACAGTGGCAGAGAAGATCTGGTTCATCACCGGGACGTCCCGCGGGTTCGGGCGGGAGTGGACCGAGGCGGCACTCGAGCGCGGCGACCGTGTCGCGGCGACGGCCCGCGACATCCACACGCTCGACGATCTCGTGGAGAAGTACGGCGACGCGATCCTCCCGATCGAACTCGACGTGACCGACCGGGCGGCGGACTTCGCCGCGGTGGCGCAGGCGCACGACAGGTTCGGTCGACTGGATGTGGTGATCAACAACGCGGGCTACGGCCAGTTCGGCCTGATCGAAGAGCTCTCCGAGGCGGAGGCGCGCGACCAGTTCGAGACCAACGTGTTCGGCGCGCTCTGGATCACCCAGGCGGCGCTGCCGTACCTGCGGGAGCAGGGCAGCGGCCACATCATCCAGGTGTCGTCGATCGGCGGCATCAGCGCCTTCCCCAACATCGGCATCTACAACGGCTCGAAGTGGGCGCTCGAGGGCTTCTCGCAGGCCCTCGCTCAGGAGGTCGCCGACTTCGGCATCCGTGTGACGCTGGTGGAGCCGGGCGGGTTCTCGACCGACTGGGGCGGAGCGTCGGCCAAGCACGCCACCGAGATCCCGGCCTATGCCGAGTTCCGGAAGAAGGCGGCAGAGGCGCGCAAGACGCGGCTGGGCACGCCGGGAGACCCGGGTGCGACCGGAGACGCCATCCTCGCGATCGTGGATGCCGACGAGCCTCCGCTGCGGATCTTCCTCGGTAGCAGCCCGCTCGGCACCGCGAAGGCCGACTACGAGAGCCGTATCGCCACATGGGAGAAGTGGAACGACGTCTCGGTGGCCGCGCAGGGCTAGTCGCCGACGCCGGCCGGGTGGTCGAGGATGTCGTCCCAGTCGTGATGACGCTCGACATACCCGGCCACCATCGGGCACTGCGCCACGATCCGCATCCCGCGGGCGCGCACGTCGTCGAGTTCCGCGCGCACGAGCTGCCCCGCCAGGCCCTGGCCGGCGTAGTCCGGGTCCACCTCGGTGTGCAGGAAGACCCTCCGCGGACCCACGTCCTTGTACGTGCTGACGGCCACGCGCTGGCCGTCGAGAATGAGGCTGTACTTCCGGCCGTCGTCCTTGATCTCGATCACCCGACAATCCTCCCTAGAATGGGAGCACACCGAAAGCCGCACCGGAGGTCAGCTGTGAAGATCGTCGCCTATGTCATCGCCATGATCCTCTTCCTCGGGGGCATGACGCTCATGGGCTTCGCGTTCCAGCTCACCGAGGGCATGGCGATCATGTTCTTCGGCGGGATCGTGGCCGTCTCGCTCGCCCTGGCGATCCCGTTCCACCTGCTCGGCAAGCAGAGTCACTGACCCGGTGACCTTCGACCGCTACGGCGACGACGTCCTCGCGGGCAACTCGCGGAGGCCGAAGCTCGCGCCGCCGGTCGAGGTGGAGGCGCGGCCCGGCCTCGAAGTCGAGGAGGGGTCGACCGGATTCTTCGGAACCGTGCTCCGCGTCGAGGGCAGGTTCGTGCAGCTCGAGGACTTCGACGGTCTCGTCCGCGTCTTCCCCCTCGGGGCGGGCTTCCTCGTCGACGACAGACGCGCCGTGCTCGTCGCGCCCCGGGCGGCGGCGAAGGGGACCGCGCGCACCGCATCCGGATCGTTCGCCGTCGCCGATCAGCGGGCGCGGGTCGCCCTGCCGAGCCGCATCTTCGTCGAGGGCCGGCACGACGCCGAACTGGTGGAGAAGGTCTGGGGCGCCGATCTCCGAGTCGAGGGCGTCGTCGTCGAGTACCTCGGCGGGATCGACGACCTCGAGTCGATCCTCGCGGAGTTCGCCCCCACCCGGGAGCGCCGCGTCGGGGTGCTCGTCGACCACCTCGTCGCCGGGTCGAAGGAGAGCCGAATCGCCGAGGCGGTGAGCCGGGGCAGGTTCGGGCGCGACGTGCTGGTGGTCGGGCATCCATTCGTCGACGTCTGGCAGGGGGTCAAGCCCGCACGGCTCGGGCTGACGCAGTGGCCCGACGTGCCCCGCTCGATCGAGTGGAAGCACGGTATCTGCGAGGCCCTGGGCTGGCCGCACGCCGACCAGGCGGACATCGCGGCCGCATGGCAGCGCATCCTCGCGACCGTGCGCAGCTTCGCCGATCTGGAGCCCGTGCTGCTGGCCCGGGTCGAGGAGCTGATCGACTTCGTGACCGTTAGCTCGACAGCCCCGCGATGAGGTTGATGGTCGTTGCGAGGATGACCGAGCCGAACAGGAACGACAGCAGCGAGTGCTTGAGGGCCGTGACCCGGATCACGTGGTTCGTCAGGTCGGTGTCGGAGACCTGGTAGGTCATGCCGAGCACGAACGCCAGGTAGGCGAAGTCGGTGTACTGCGGCTCCTCCTTCTGATTGAAGTCGATGCCCTTGCCCGCCGTGTAGTAGAGGCGCGCGTACCGCAGCGTGTAGAGGGTGTGCAGCAGTAGCCAGGAGAGCGCGACACTGAGCACGGCAAGGCCCGCGAGAAGGCCTTTCGCCAGTCCGTGCGCATTGGATGCCTGCACCAGCACGAACACGACGGCGAACAGGCTCGCGATGCTCAGCAGCACGATCAGCAGATCGGCGGTCTCGCGATTGGGGTCCTCCCGGCTCGCGTGCGCGGCCGTCGCCTTCGCGTCCTGTCTGCTGATGGCGATCCACACCCACGTGGAGTACAGTGCGGCGGCACAGCACCAGCCCACGTCCGGGGCGAACGCCCACTCGCCGAGGGCCGCCGTGACGATCGTCGCCACGATCCCGACGACGAGCATGACCATGAGCTTCAGGGTGGTGTGACGACCTCGCATAGCGAAAGTGTCGCACCACGGCCGTGGCGCGGAGCGGCGACGCGCACAGCGGCCCTGCCCGCCGATCTGCCGGTCAGCCGAAGTAGTCGTTCAGCGTGACCGGCTGCAGGTGCCTCGAGCGGATCAGGTCGGCGATGAAGTCGAAGCATTCCGTGACCGGCATGTGGTTGGCGTGCCCGATCACGATGTGCTGCGGAAGCAGCCACTGGGTGGCGAACGACTTCAGCTGGTCGACGGTGATGAGGCCGCTGTCGCTGAGCGAGCCGTACCAGAGCACCGGAACCGTGTAGCCGATGCCGGCCGCCGCGCGGTCGACGGCGGCGTTCCGGAAGCCGAACGGCGGCCGGAAGTAGGGCTTCGCGCTCACGCCGTAGGTGCTGCGGATGAAGTCCTCGTTGCGCTGCAGCTCGGCGACGACTCCGGCGGGACTCAGTTTCGTGAGGTCGGGGT
Organism: uncultured Lacisediminihabitans sp.; assembly: GCA_966212465.1. GTDB lineage: Bacteria > Actinomycetota > Actinomycetes > Actinomycetales > Microbacteriaceae > Lacisediminihabitans. The sequence goes on along the minus strand of CBIHRK010000004.1, from coordinate 132,664 downwards.
GCGACCAGGTATGGTTGCCGAGCTGCACCTGACCGCGATCCACGAGGGGCCGGATGGCGGGCGCGTTCTGGGTCCACGACGGCCGGGACCCGTTGAGGAAGAAGGTCAGGCGCATGCCCGTGCGCTCGGCGAACTCGGTGTAGAGGCGCACCACCTCGGTGTCCACGCCGTCGTCGACGGTGAGGGCGATCGCGTTGCCGCTGCCGGGCAGCGCGGTGATGGCGCCGCCCGGAACCGGCACCTTGGTGAGCTTCGGCGCGGCGAAGCGGGCGGGGAAGGGCTGCGCGGAACCGGCGCCGGCGGGAGCCGTGCGCGAGGGATGCGACGAGGGCGAGCCGGAGGAGGGGTGTCCGCCCGGGAGGGGAAGCTCCACTCCGCCCATCTCGACGCCCAGCGCGACCGCTCCGGCGGCGGCGACCAGCCCGCCCACGACGGCGGCGATGAAGGCGCGACGTTCCACGAGCAGAACTCTCTCACCCCTGCGGGTAGATCGTCTCCCCGCGCTCCAGCATGTCAACGAAGTTGGCGATTCTGCGCTCGCGGGTCTCCGCCCGCTTCACCGAGCCGATTCGGAACAGCACCGCGAATCGGTTCTGCGCGTTCAGCCCCGCGAAGGCGGCGGATGCCACCGGGCTCGCCTCCAGCGCGGCGGCGAGGTCGGCGGGCACCTCCGCGCCCTTCTGCCGGTACGCGGCATCCCACCGCCCGTCGGCTTTGGCGCGCTCGATCTCGGAATAGCCGCCGTCGCGCATCCGTCCTTCGGCGATGAGCCTCCCCACGTGGTCGCGGTTCACCTGCGACCACAGGCTCCGCGAACGTCGCGGCCCGTAGTCCTGCAGGAAGTAGTCCTCGTCGAGCCCGCGTCTCGTGCCGTCGATCCACCCGTGGCAGAGCGCCACGTCCAGGGTGTCGACCACGAGCACGCCCGGCTTCATCGAGCCGGTCTTGCGCACGCGGAGACGCACGCCGTCCGACTCGCGGGCGTGGAGTTCGAGCCAGTCCTCCCACTCCTCGATGCGGGTGAAGGCCAGCACCGGTCGGTCCGCGTGCGCGATCATGCGCCCATCGTAGGAGGAGACTACTGACATGGACTACGTTCACCTCGGCACCAGCGGACTCGAGGTCTCCGCGATCATCCTCGGCTGCATGAGCTACGGCGATCCCGGTCGCGGCAACCACGAATGGACGCTCGGCGAGGACGAGGCGAGGCCGTTCATCCGCCGCGCACTCGAGCTCGGGATCACCACCTTCGACACCGCGAACGTGTACTCGCTCGGGTCGAGTGAGGAGATCGTCGGCCGTGCCCTGGCCGATTTCGCGTCGCGCGAGGAGGTGGTGATCGCGACGAAGGTGCACGGAACGATGCGTCCCGGCCCGAACGGCCACGGACTCTCGCGAGGGCACATCATGGAGCAGATCGACGCCTCGCTCCGGCGCCTCGGCACCGACTACGTCGACCTCTACCAGATCCACCGCTGGGATCCGGCGGTGCCGATCGAGGAGACGATGGAGGCTCTGCACGACGTGGTGCGCTCCGGCAAAGCGCGCTACATCGGGGCGTCGTCGATGTGGACCTGGCAGTTCGCGCAGGCGCAGCACGCGGCCGACCTGGGCGGCTGGACACGGTTCGTCTCGATGCAGGACCACTACAACCTCATCAACCGCGAGGAGGAGCGGGAGATGCATCCCTACTGCCTCGACCAGGGCGTCGGCGTGATCCCGTGGAGCCCGCTCGCTCGCGGCCGCCTCACCCGGGACTGGGATGCCGCCACCGCCCGCACGGCGAGCGACGAGTTCGCCGGCCGCCTCTACTCCCAGGCCGAGGAGGCCGATCGCGCGGTGTCGCGCGCCGTGGCATCCGTCGCCGAGCGTCGCGGCGTTCCGCGGGCGCAGGTCGCGCTGGCCTGGGTCTCTGCGCAGACGGCGGTGACCGCACCCATCGTGGGCGCCACCAGGATGTCCCACCTGGAGGACGCGGTGGCCTCCCTCTCGCTGACCCTCACCCCGGAGGAGCTCGCGGAGCTGGAGTCCCCGTACGTCCCGCATGCCCCCGCGGGCTTCTGACCCGAACTCGTTGCGCGGTAGTGGTCGCGCCGGCAGGGGCTCGGGGCGCCACGAGTGCGCAATGAGCGGCCCGGTAGGGTGAGCTGGTGATTCCTGTGGGGTACATCGTGGGCGGCATCCTCGTGATCGTCGGGCTGGTGGGCGGCATCTACGGTCAGATGCTGCGGCGTCGGGGTCGTCGACCACCGCAGTGACCGGGTAGCGCGGCCGCGTGGTTAACCCTTAGGCTCAGGGTCAATGTGGGGGCGCATCGTATCCGGGGTACTCGTCGTCGTGCTGGCGTTGGCCGGCGCCGCGACGCTGGGCGCTGCTCCGGCGCGCGCGGCCGAATCCGACTCGATCGCCGCCCTGGTGAATCAGGCGCGCTGGGCCAACGGCCAGGCGGGATTGCTGCGCAACGGCGCGCTCGACTCCGTGGCCGTCGCCTGGGCGAACCAGATGGCCCAGTCCGGCACGCTGAGCCATAACCCCAGCACAGGCAGCCAGATCCCGGCCGGATGGAGCCGCTGGGGCGAGAACATCGCGCAGGGGTACCCCAGCGCCTCCGCGGTGCACGCGGGCTGGATGGCCTCGCCCGGGCACCACGCCAACATCGTCGGCGACTTCACCGATCTCGGTGTCGCCTTCATCTCGGCAGGCGGCACCACGTGGGCGGTGGAGGTGTTCGCGAAGTATGCCGGGCACGTCGGTCCGGCGGCGCCGGGGCAGGCCGCGGCGGCCGCCGCACCGGCACCGGCCCCGGCCCCGGCCGCCCCGGCTCCCGCCAAACCCGCCCCCGCCGCACCACCCGTTTCGTCTCCCGCGGCACCGGCCGCCCCGCCGCCGGTCGCTGCGGCCCCGGCTTCCGCCGCACCCACGCCTACCGCGTCGCCGAGCCCCGTCCCGTCGGCCGTACGACCGTCACCCGTCGCGCAGCACGCGACGACCGCGCGCGCGGCCGACCTGCGGAGCGAGCCGGCCTCCTTCGACTCGCGCGCCGCCGGTCCGGCGTGGACCGTCGGCCTGCTCGCCGCCCTGCTCCTCGTCGGCGGCCTCGCCACGTGGCTGCTGTCGCCGCGTCGCAGAACTCACGCCTGATCGTCAGCAAACGGCACGCGCGCGCGGGGCGGGAAGGGCGTACGGTGCGCCGTATGGCGACACGAGTTCTGGTGACCGGCGCGACCGGCTACGTCGGCGGGCGCCTCGCGCCGCGCCTCGTCGAGGCGGGGTACGAGGTGAGGGTGCTCGCGCGCGACCCCGCTCGGCTGGAGTCGGTGCCCTGGGCCGGCGAGGTGGAGGCGGTGCGCGGCGATCTCGCCGATCCGGCATCGCTCGAGCGCGCCTTCGCCGGGGTCGACGTGCTCTACTACCTCGTGCACTCGATGGGTCGCAAGGGCGACTTCGAGCGGCTGGAACGGGAGCAGGCCACCAACGTGGCCCGCGCGGCGAAGGCGGCCGGCATCCGGAGAATCGTCTACCTCGGCGGCCTGCATCCCGACGGGGAGCTCTCGCCCCACCTCCGCTCCCGGGCGGAGGTGGCTCGCATTCTGCTCGCCTCGGGGGTGCCGACCGCTGCTCTGCAGGCCGGTGTGGTCATCGGATCCGGGTCGACCAGCTTCGAGATGATCCGGCACCTCACCGACGTGCTCCCGTACATGCCGGCCCCGCGCTGGGTGCGCAACAGGATCCAGCCGATCGCGATCCGCGACGTGCTCTACTACCTGGTCGCCGCCGCCGAGCTGCCACCGGAGGTGAACCGCACCTTCGACATCGGCGGCCCGGACGTGCTGCGCTACGGCCAGATGATGAACGGCTACGCATTGGAGGCCGGGCTGCGCCAGCGGCCGATCGCCGCCCTCCCGGTGCTCACGCCCTGGCTCGCCTCGCAGTGGGTCAACCTGGTCACGCCGATCCCGCGCGATCTCGCGGTCCCCATCATCGCCTCGCTGCAGTACGACTGCGTCGCGCACGAGCACGACATCGCACGCTACATCCCCGATCCTCCCGGCGGACTCACCGGCTACCGCCGTGCCGTGCGCCTCGCGCTCGAGAAGGTGCGCGCCGGCCAGGTGGAGACCAGCTGGCAGGATGCCGCGGTGCACGGCGCCCCGAGCGACCCCCTGCCGAGCGACCCCGAGTGGGCCGGGCACACCGTCTTCACCGACCTGCGCGAGCGCAGGACGAGCGCTCCGGCATCCGCGGTCTGGCGGGTGATCGAGGGGATCGGGGGCGAGAACGGCTGGTATTCGTTCCCGCTCGCCTGGGCAGTACGGGGGTGGATGGACAAGCTCGTCGGGGGCGTCGGGCTGCGTCGCGGGCGACGGAACGCCAGTCACCTCGAGCCCGGCGACGCCCTCGACTGGTGGCGTGTCGAGGAGCTCAGACGCGGGAGCTTCCTGCGTCTGCGCGCCGAGATGAAGGTGCCGGGAACCGCCTGGCTCGAGCTCGGGGTCACCCCCGAGGGCGACGGCTCGGTGTACCGCCAGCGCGCGGTCTTCTTCCCGAAGGGCCTGGCCGGGAGGCTGTACTGGTTCAGCATCCTGCCGTTCCACGGGGCGATCTTCAGCGGCATGGCGAACCGCATCACGCAGTCCGCCCAGGTCGCCGACCAGCCCGACCGAGCGGCGGAGGCCGTGTGAGCGCGGTTGGCGTTTCCCCCGCGCCCGGGGGATCATGGACAAGCGACCCGAGCGGTCGTCACCCCCGGAAGGTCACACAATGACTGACAACACCGTACTTTTTCTCGGCGACAGCATCACCGCGGCGGGAGACTGGTCCGCCTGGTTCCCCGACGTCAACGCCCTCAACTTCGGAATCGGCGGAGACACCACCGACGACGTGCTCGCCCGGCTCGACACCGTCGTGGCGGCGGATCCCGACGAGATCGTGCTCTTGATCGGCACCAACGACTTCGGCACGCGGCAGAACGTGGAGCACATGGTGCGCAACGTGCAGTCGATCCTGGTCGATCTGCGCAAGGAGCTGCCGGGGGCGCGGATGCTCGTGCAGTCCGTCATGCCGCGCGGCCGGGAGTTCGCCGACCGCATCCAGGAGGCCAACATCCACCTGCGCCAGTTCTCGGCGACGGTCCACGCCCAGTACCTGGACCTCTGGCCGGTGCTCGCGCTGGAGGACGGCGAGATCAACCCCGTCTACTCCGACGACCGCCTGCACCTCAACGCGGCCGGGTACGAGGCGTGGCTGAGCGAGCTGCGGCCGGCCCTCGAGCGCCTGCGCGACGAGCCGCCGATGAGCAGGCCGATCACGATCATCCGCGTCGACGACTACGCCCGCCCGGAGCGCGACCGCCGCGAATCCTAGAGGGACCGCACCAGGCGCGTGTAGAAGTCGACCCCGCGCAGGAACGTCGAGACGTGCATCCGCTCGTTCATCGCGTGCAGCGTTCCGCGCTCCTCCTTCGACATGGCGAACGGGCTGAACCGGTAGACGTGCTCGCTGATCGCGGCGTAGTGGCGTGAATCGCTGGCGGCGAGCATGACGTAAGGCGTGACGATGGTGCCCGGATAGGTCTGCTCGATCGTGCCCGCCAGGAGTTCCCAGGCCCGCCCGGTCGTCGGCGAGACGGGGGAGGGCTCGTTCGGCTGGATCACCGCGATCGCGACGAGGGGGTCGTGGATGCTCCGCCGCACGTGCTCGACCGCCTCGGCGACGCTCGAGCCGACGGCGATCCGGATGTTGACGGTGGCGACGGCCCGCTCGGCCAGCGCGTTCGCCGCCTGGCTTCCCTGCAGCATCGTCACTGCCTGGGTGGTGCGCACGATGGCCGCCGTCTCGTCGCCGAGCCGGCCGAACAGGCGGAGGATGACGGGTCTCGTGAGCCACAGGTTGCGGAACACCCAGCGCAGTGGCGGTGTGGCGTGGGAGCCGAGCGTGCGGATCATCTCGAGGTTCGTCGCCGTGAATGCCGAGCGGAACGGCCTCTTGTTCAGCCGCACGATCGCCCGCGCCAGGCGCGCCGTCGCGGAGAGCGCCGGGGGAGTGGACGCGTGGCCGCCCCCCTGCTCCACCGTGAGGGTGAGGGTGAGGATGCCCTTCTCGCTCACCCCGACCACCGCGATCGGCCCGCTGACCCCCGGGAAGATGTCCTCCACCACGGCCCCGCCCTCGTCGAGCACGAACGCCGGCCGGATGCCGCGCTCCCGCAGCAGCTCCACCGTGGCGGCCGCGCCGCTCCCGGCGGTCTCCTCGTCGTGTCCGAAGCTGAGGTACACGTCGTGCTCGGGCCTGACGCCCGCGGCGATCGCGGCCTCGACGCCCTCCAGCACGCAGGTCAGCGCCCCCTTGTCGTCGAGCGTTCCGCGGCCCCAGACGAGCTGCTCGTCACCCTCGCCCACCAGCTCGGCGGCGAAGGGCGGGTGCAGCCAGCCCTCGTCCGTGGCGGAGACCACGTCGTAGTGCGCCATGAGCACGCTCGGGTCTCCCGGAGAGCGGCCGTGCCAGCGGTAGAGCAGGGAGTGGCCGGCCACGATCTCGCGGTCCAGCGTGTCGTGCAGCAGCGGGTACAGGCGCGGGAGCCGGTCGAGGAAGTCGTCGAAGTGGCGCCACTCGGTCTCCTCCGGGTCGAGCCGGGAGATGGTGGGGATCCGCACGAGTTCGCGCAGTCTGTCGAGGGCGGTGGGCATGCACCAATCCTCCCGCAGCGTCGGCGACAATGGTGAGCATGAGCTCATACCCCACCCCGCAGTTCCGTCGCACGGCTCTCGCCCCGGGGTTGCTCGGGGCGATCGTGCTGCTGGCCGGGCTCGCGCTGCTCGACAACCGGGGCGGTTATCTGTTCATCCGGTTCGGGGTCGCCATCCTCGCCCTCATCGTGATCGTCTTCGCCTGGCAGGCGAAGCAGTGGTGGTGGCTCGTGCCGTTCCTCGCGATCGCCGTCGCGTGGAATCCGGTGTTCCCCACGGACTTCCACGGTCAGCTGTGGGTGGCGGCGCAGTTCGTCGCCGCGATCGTGTTCGTGGCGGCCGGCATCCTGATCAGGATCCGCAACCCGGAGGATCGCAACAGACGGCGCTAGCCCGCACGCACGGAGCGCGAGTACCCTCCACCGCATGACCTCCCTCTGGCTCGACCGCGCCCGTGACATCGACACCGACGAGTTCGAACCGGAGGCGGACTACGACGTGGTGGTCGTCGGCGCCGGGCTGACCGGACTGGTCACCGCCCTGCTGTTCGCCCGGGCGGGGCTCGCCGTCGCGGTGCTCGAGGCCCGGTTCGTCGGAGCCGCCGCCACCGGCAACACCACCGGGAAGCTCAGCCTGCTCCAGGGCTCGCACCTCTCCGGCATCGTGCGGCACACGGCGCTGAAGAACGCCCAGGCCTACGTCGACGGCAATCGAGAGGGCATGGAGTGGCTGCTGCGCTACTGCGCCGAGCACGGCGTGCCGGTCGAGCGCAGGGACGCGGTGACCTACGCGGGCACGCCCGCCGGCGGAGCCCGGGTCGAGGAGGAGTACCAGGCCGCCAGGATGCTGGGGCTCGACGTCACCCGCGACGCCCTGCTCGACACCCCCTTCGCCACCCACGGCGCGGTCCGGCTCGCGAACCAGGCCCAGTTCGACCCGATGGACGTGCTCACGGCGCTGGCCGTCGACCTCCGGCGCCACGGCGGCAGAATCGTCGAAGGGGTCCGGGTGCTCGGGGTCCGCGCCTCCTCACCGGCGCAGGTGCGCACCACCCTCGGCACCGTGCGCGGGCGGCGGGTTGTGCTCGCGACCGGGGCTCCGATTCTCGACCGCGGTCTGTACTTCCTCAAGGAGGAGGCGCTGCGCTCCTACGTGCTGGCCTTCCGGGTGCCCGGCGATCTGCTTGAGGACATGCTCCTCTCGGTCGACCGCCCCACGCGTTCGGTGCGCACGGCGCCCGACGGGGACGCGCGACTGCTGCTGGTCGGCGGCGAGGGCCACCGCGTGGGCAGGGAGCTCTCGCCGGTCGCCCGGATCAATGCCCTCACCTGGTGGGCTCAGCGCGCCTTCCCCGGTGCCGAGCGTACGCACGCCTGGTCCGCGCAGGACTACGCGTCGGCGAGCGGCATCCCGTTCGTCGGGTGGCTGCCGCGTGGCCGCGGCCGCGTCTTCTTCGCCAGCGGCTACGACAAGTGGGGGATGACGAACGCCGTCGCCGCATCGCTCACCCTCGCGGCCGACGTGCTGGGCGGTCACCTGCCGTGGGCGCGGACTCTGAGCCGGCGCGTCACGACCCCGCGGGACGTGGGCACCTTCATCGGCGCGAACGCGGCGACCGCGTTCGCAGCGGCCCGCGGGTATCTCGGGGTGTACCGCGACCCGAAGCCCGCCGTGCCGCCACGGGAGGGCGCCGGCTACGTCACCCGGGAGGGCGTGCGACCGGTGGCGGTGTCGACGATGGGCGGCTCCACCTGCGCGGTGTCGGCGATGTGCTCCCACCTCGGCGGGATCGTGACGTGGAACGATGCCGAGCACAGCTGGGACTGCCCGTTGCACGGGTCGAGGTTCGAGGCATCCGGGGCGCCCCTGGAGGGTCCGGCGGTGCGGGGGCTGCGCGGTTCATAGGGTGCGCAGAGCGAACGTCCGGCTCGCACCCACCGCGCGCCGATGGCGGGCATAGGGCGCTGACCGAGGGTAGTCGGACAGCGGGATGCGCGGCATCCCCCGACCCCGAGGAGATCCCATGTCCGAACACCAGGTACTCGAACCGCCGGTCGACGAGCGCGTCGCCGCCGGGGGAGACCCGTCCGAGATCGCCGCGCCGCCCGCGGCATCCCTGCGGAGACGGCTGGGCCTCCGCATCGTCGCGGTCGTGGTCGGTGCGCTGCTGGCGCTGGGGGCCGCGTTCGGAGGAGGCGTGCTCGTGGGGCGGGGTGCAGGTCCCGGCGGCGCTCCCACCCAGGGGCAGTTCGGCGACGGGGGACCGCGAGGCGGCGTGGGTGGCGCCCCCGGCGACGGCGCTCAGCAGGGTGGCACACCGCAGAACGGCACCCAGGGCGGCCCCGGTTCGGGCAGCGGAGACGACGGGTCGGGCGCCTGACGGGTAAAATCGTGGTGGCCGGTGGTCCGCCGACACGATCGGCGGACCCGGGCCCCGACAGATCGGGCACACCCATTACCGAATTCTCTTCACCCACGCCTGTCCCGCACGCCCACCCCGCGGTGCTGCATCGCACCGACGTCGTGCTGAGCCGCGGCCGGCTCGCGCTGCTCAACGACCGGCTCACCCCGCTCGATGCGATGGTGGCCGACCTGCTGTTCGTGCGCGCCGCGTTCGACGCGGCGGGGGTGGACTACCTGCTCATCCGCGGCAATGACGAGCGGCCCGTGCTCGTGGCGGACTGGCGTGATCGCAAGAAGGTGCGCAAGGCCCTGGTGGCGGCATCCGCCGGCGAGCCGTTCTACGCCAAGGCGGTCGACGGAACCCGCAAGGGGAGCGTGCTGATCAGCGAGGGCAAGCTCGCGAAGGAGAAGGGCGCGCGCGCGATGGCGATCTTCCGCCCGCGCGTCACCGCGACGGGTGGGCTGCGCTACGGGGTGTCGACCGCGGTTCTGCTGCAGTTCTGGGAGTACGGCGCCGACGTGGTGCACCTTCCGCTGGAGAACGCGCTCATGCGGCGGGAGGCGCCGCGCACCGAACTCGTGCCCGCCACCGTCGAGCGCTACGGGCTCGGCTGGCCCACCCTGGCGGGCATGTTCGAACCCCTCGCCTCCGATGTCGACTTCGAGATCGACATCGTCTACTCCTGGGTCGACGGCGGCGCGATCGAATGGCAGCGGGCGCGAGCCCGGCGCATGAAGAGCTACGTCGTCGGGGAGGGCGACGACTCGCACGCCCGCTATCGCCAGCTCGACGAGCTCAAGTACGCCCTGCGCTCGGTCTACCTGTTCGCGCCCTGGGTGCGCACCATCTACGTGGTCACCGATTCCCCGGTGCCCGAGTGGCTGGCCGAGCACCCGCGGGTGCGGATCATGCGCAGCGAGCAGTTCTTCGCAGACCCGTCGGTGCTCCCCACGCACAACTCGCACGCGGTCGAGAGCCAGCTCGCCAACATCGAGGGCCTCAGCGAGCACTTCATCTATTCCAACGACGACATGTTCTTCGGTCGCGCGGTGTCTCCGGACGCGTTCTTCTCACCGGGCGGCGTGACTCATTTCATCGAGGCCACGACGCGGATCGGGTTGGGCGAGAGCGACGTGACGCGGAGCGGGTTCGAGAATGCGGCGCGGGTCAACCGCGCCCTGCTGAAGTCCCGTTTCGGGAGACTCATCACGCGGCACCTCGAGCACACCCCCGTGCCCATGGTGCGGTCGGTCGTGCGGGAGCTGGAGGCCGAGTTCCCCGAGGAGTTCGCCCGGACCGCCGCGAGCGCCTTCCGGTCCGCCACCGACGTCTCGGTGACCAACTCGCTGTACCACTTCTACGCACTGATCACGGGGCGCGCCGTCACCGACACCGGGCTCCGCGCCCTCTACGTGGACACCACGGCGCAGACCGGCCTGGCCATCATGCGCAAGCTCCCGTCGAAGCGCGACGTCGACCTGTTCTGCCTCAACGACGGCAGCTTCCCCGAGGTCTCGGACGATGAACGCGCGGACGCGATCCGCGAGCTGCTCGAGCACTACTTCCCGATCGCGGCGCCGTGGGAGAAGTCGGCGGACGCGCTCGAGTCGCCCTCCACCCGCGCCGCCGAGTAGCGCCACACCCCGCCCCACCCCGCCCCCGCCCCACCTGCCAAATGAAGGCATAGGCGAGACTCTCGCGCACCATCGCGGGGTGGAGCAGCGCGCGCACGCCGACACTGCCTTCATTCGGCAGGTGAGGGACGTCAGAGGGTGCCGAGCAGCTCCAGCGGCCGCGTCGTGAGGTCCTCCTCGACGGGGGGCGGCGGGGTGGTGCTCGGGCGCACCGAGACTCCGTGCGCGTCGAGCAGGGCCTGGGTCTGCTCGGCACTGGTGAACGAGAGGGCGCCGAAGTCCCCGATCGGCACGACCGAGTGGAGCACCGTCTGCTCGTAGACGTGCACGAGGTTGAACGACTGCGCTCCGTCGCGTCCGCGGGTGCCGCGCACGCCGCCGACCATGGGCACGTTGAGATCCTGGGTGTAGCAGGTCGCTGAGGCGACCGAGACGGGGATGCCCGCGAAGGTCGAGGCCGTGGAGTAGTGCAGGTGCCCGGCGATGATGCCGCGCACGTCGGACCCGCGCAGCACCTCGGCCAGCGCGTCCTGCTCCCTCAGCTCGACGAGGATCGCCAGATCCTGCACGCTGGGCACCGGCGGGTGGTGCATCGCCACGAGGGTGCCGTGCGGCGCGGGGGAGGCGAGCTCCTCCGCCAGCCAGTCGAGCTGGGCATCCGTCACCAGACCGTGGTGCGCACCCGGCACCGTGGAGTCGATGGCGATGATGCGCAGGCCGTTCACGTCGTACACGCGGTCGATGGGGGCGGCCGACGGATGCTGCGACAGCAGGCCCTCGCGGAAGCTCCCGCGGTCGTCGTGGTTGCCCATCACCCAGATCACCTGCGCGCCGAGCCGAGCCGCGGCCGGTTCGACCAGCGATCGCAGCGCCGCGTACGCCTCCGGCTCTCCACGGTCGGCCAGGTCTCCGGTGAAGACGATCGCCTCGGGCCGTGCGCCGGAGGCCTCGAGCTCCTCGAACAGCCGGCGCAGGTTGGCCTCGCTGTCCACGCTCCCGTAGAGGCGGCCTCCGCCGGCCACCAGGTGCGTGTCGCTCAGGTGCACGATGAAATGGTCGGGACGGGGGAACTGGGCCTGGTACGCGGCCGGAAGTTCAGGCATGTCCTAAGCCAAGCACTCAATTCTGGACGGGCGGTTAACGTCGCACGGCGATCCGCACCCCCGTTCGCGGGGTGCGGCGCGTGCGTATCGCCCCCGATTCGCGGTAAACTGGGCACCAAGCATCCGGCGAAACCCATCAATACCTCGACCCCGCCGCCAGAACATCCGGCGACGAGTTGCTCGAGCAAGGTCACGCCGCTTCGCATCTGCAGTCAGCTGGCTCCCGTCCGGGCGCCATGGCCGATGCGAGGTGGATGCTCGACACACCCAGGAGAAGAATGGCTCGGTCCGGAGGCGGACAGTCCGCGCAGGGGAAGACCCAGGGTCGATCGACCCAGCGGAAGCAGTCGAACAACCGCGGTTCGTCGCAGCAGCGACGGTCCCGCGGAGGGGACGACGCCGGGGTGATCCCCGTTCTCGCGCGTGCCGTGCGCGAGGTGGAGGGCGCCGCGGAGCGCGGCAAGGTCGGCCCGAGCAACCGCACGAAGTTCCAGGTGATCGCCCTGCTCATGCGCGAGGAGCGGGCCAAGGCCAAGACCGATCCCTCGCTCACCGACGCGGAGCGCGCGGAGACCCTCAAGCGTCTCGACGGCGTCGCCACCATCCTCGCCAAGACGGCCGCCCGCGACACCTCCCTCATCCAACTCCTCGCGGAGGAGGCCGCGGTGACGGATGCCGCGCGCAAGCTCCGCCGGGACATGCTCATCGCCGCCGGCGTCGAGCTCTCCCCGGACGAGCTCATCATCGTCAAGGAGCCGGTCGCCGCCGCCCCGGTCGCCGAGAAGCAGGTGGTGCCGCAGTCCGTCATCGCCCGCCAGCTCTCCAATCCCTTCCTCGCTCCGGACTTCAGCCAGCCGGTGAAGGCCAAGCCGGTCGCGAGGCGCCTCGCCAACTGGGAGCTGCTCGACCCGCTGTTCCGCGCCTTCGAGTACGGCTCCGGGGGCCAGGTCGCCAGCATGGAGCTGCCCGAGCCGACCGCGGCGGACCGCCGCGTGCCCGGCGGCCTGGAGCTCTTCGAGCACCAGGCGCAGTTCGTGGCCAGCGCTCGCGCGGGACATCGCACCTATCTGCTCGCCGACGAGCCCGGTCTGGGCAAGACGGCCCAGGCGCTCCTCGCTGCCGAGGCGACGCACTCGTACCCGCTGCTCGTGGTCGTGCCCAACGTGGTGAAGACCAACTGGGCCCGCGAGGTGGAGCTCTGGACGCCGAACCGCACGGGCACGGTCATCCACGGCTCCGGTGAGAACCTGGACGCCTTCGCCGACGTGGTCATCGTCAACTACGACGTGCTCGACCGTCACATCGGCTGGCTGCGCACGCTCGGCTTCAAGGGCATGGTGGTCGACGAGGCCCACTTCATCAAGAACCGGGAGTCGCAGCGCTCCAAGCACGTGCTGTCGCTCGCCCAGAGCATTCTGGCGCGGAGCCCGCGCGCGCTCATGATCGCGCTCACCGGGACGCCCCTGATCAACACCATCGAGGATTTCCGGGCCATCTGGCAGTTCCTCGGCTGGATCGACGGCGAGAAGCCCACCGCGGAGCTGATGGAGCGGCTCGAGGAGAACGGGCTGACGCCCGCCGACTTCGGCTTCTTCGCCGAGGCGCGCCAGACGGTCATCGACATGGGGATCGTGCGCCGCAAGAAGATCGACGTGGCCTCGGATCTCCCCTCGAAGCGCATCGCCGACCTTCCCGTCGAGCTGGACGACGACCTCGGCCGCAGCATCCGCGAGGCCGAGGACGCGCTCTCCGCGCGACTGCTGGAGCGCTACCGGCGCGCCGTCGCGCTCTCGAAGACCGAGCACGAGCGCGACGACCTCATCCGCATGGTCGCGCACGCCGAGCTCGAGGAGTCGAAGGCGGCCAGGACCGGCGACAACGTGTTCACCATGGTGCGCAAGATCGGTCAGGCGAAGGCAGTGCTGGCCGCCGACTACACGGCCCAGCTGGCCCGGTCCGCGGGCAAGGTGGTGTTCTTCGCCAAGCACATCGACGTGATGGATGCCGCGGAGGAGACGCTCGCCAAACGCGGCCTGCGCACCGTCTCCATCCGCGGCGACCAGACCGCGGCCTTCCGCCAGGCCCAGGTGGACGCGTTCAACAACGACCCCGACGTCTCGGTGGTCGTGGCGTCGCTCACCGCGGCGGGCGTGGGCATCAACCTGCAGGCCGCCTCGAACGTCGTGCTCGCCGAACTGAGCTGGACGAGTGCGGAGCAGACGCAGGCCATCGACCGGGTGCACCGCATCGGGCAGACCGAGCCGGTCATCGCCTGGCGGATCATCGCCTCGCAGACGATCGACGCGAAGATCGCGGAGCTGATCGACTCGAAGGCCGGGCTCGCCGCCCGCGCGCTCGACGGCGACGACTCCGAGGTGCAGTCCGAGGCGAACGTTCAGCTGGAGGCGCTCGTGCACCTGCTGACGCGCGCGCTGGACGCGGCGAAGGCCTGAGCCCCCGGCGTCAGCGGCTCGCCAGTCGGGCCACGGCGTCGGTGGGGATGGAGAGCCAGCCCGGGCGGTTCCGCGCCTCATAGACGGCCTCGTAGAGCGCTTTGTCGATCTCGAACGCGTCGAGCAGGGCACGGTGCGATCGCAGATCCCGGCCCGAGCGCTGGATGTAGCCGTCGAGGAAGGCGTGCCGGCATTCGGACGCCCACTCGCCGGGGGCGGCGCCCGGATGCTCGAGCCGGAACGACCCCGCCGCATAGTCGAACGAACGCAGCATCCCCGCGACGTCGCGCAGCGGTGAATCGAGGCCGGAACGCTCCCGCATGGCGCGCAGCGGCTCGCCCTCGAAGTCGAGCGCGACCCAGCCGCGGCCCGGCACGTCGAGCACCTGGCCGAGGTGGTAGTCGCCGTGGATGCGCTGGAGCGGAGGCCAGGGACTCTCGGCCGCCGCGCGGTAGACGCCGTCGACGTGCGCCCGGTGCTGCTCGAGAGCGGGCACCTCGCGGGCCGCGAGCTCGAAGCGCTGGCGCATCGCCGTGACGACGATGGAGATGTCGCTCGGCGTGGTGGAGGCCGTCGGCAGCACCGACGCGAGGGTCGCGTGCATCTCGGCGGTCATCGCTCCGAGCTCGTTGGCACGCCCGGCAAAGCTCTCGCTGGCGGCGATCGCCGACGACGCCACGCGCCAGGCGTCTTCGACGCCGGGGAAGAACTCCTGCGCGAACGCCAGGTGGCCGGTGGCGATGCCGCCGGGCGCCGACCGATCGGGCCAGCGGCCGCTGATGCTGCCGATGCTGCGCGGTGCCACGCGGCTGCCGGCCGCGGCGAGGGCGCCCGTGAGCACCACGTCGGGGTTGTCTCCGTCGTGCAGTGCGCGGAAGACCTTGCAGATGACGGGCGGCGCCTGGCCGCCGTCGGCATCCGACAGCTCGAACACGATCGAGGTGTTCGACTGCTCGCCGCCGAGCACGCGGGAGGAGCGGATGCGGGGCTCGTCCGGCAGATCGCTGTGACCGGCGGCGACGGTCACGCCCGATCCGTCCACGGATGCCGCCGTGCCGTTCTCGAGAGCGAGGAGCAGCAGGGCGCGCGCGAGAGCGGGATCGTGGGGACCGTCGTAGACGTAGCGCTCGCCGTCACGGGCCACCAGCCGGGCCTCGAGGCCCGGAAGCGGCGCGCTGCGCACCGAGATCGGCACCTGGTAGAGGAGTGGACTCTCGGCGTGGTCGAGCACGAAGAGCACCCGGGCCTCGACGTCGGCGCCCGCGTCGAGCACGTAGCCGCCGATGACCTCGAGCCGCGGGGCGCGTCCCTTGCCGGCGAACCAGCGCTGGCCGACGATCCACGGTTCGAGGTAGGAGGGGACCTCCATCACGGCCACCTCCTTGAACGAGTTGGCGCGCTCTGCGCCATTCGACACCCTACGCAGAGCTGGCGCGAATGACACCCCCTCATGGCAATCGGTCAGCAGAGCCGCGCCCGCGCCCGGAACGACGCGTTCGGGGTACGGGCGACGATGTCCCCCATTGTGCCGACACTCGTTCGGGGCAGCCCCGTATTGGGGGAGGCGGGCGCGAGAACTCGTTAACTACTCTCTAAGAAGCACCACCGGGGGACACCTGGGTGGCGGTGGCTCCGCGAGGAGCCGGATGTGCGATACGGGGGTATGAGCACAGTCCGGCCTCGCGTCAACGGAGCCGCCGCCCCCACGTACCGTGGTCGCAGCACACGACAGATCGCACGAGGGCGAGTCGGCTGCATGGGGGACGGGCGAGGCTCAGGCTTCTCCCGCATAATGGCGGGATGATCTCACCCGACCTCGCCCAGGAACTGGCCCTGGCCGGACTGCGCTGGCGTCCGGCGTCCGGAGACGCGTTCTCGATCCAGGGCGAGGGCTTCGAGGGGGACGTGTTCATCGTGAGCGAGATGACCGTCGAGGCTCACGAGTACGACACCGGCACCATCCTGGGCTTCAACGGGACCACGGAGTGGGCGCTCGATTCCGTGGCGCTGGAGCAGTCGCTCTGGCTGCCGCACGAGCACCAGCTGCGCGACCTGCTCGGAGGCACGTTCGTGGCCCTCCGCGCGGGCTTCACCGTCGAAGCGCGCATCGCGGGCAGGGCGGAGGAGTTCTCCGCGCCCGATGCCGCCGAGGCCTACGCCCTGGCGCTGCTCGCGCTCATCCGCTCGGCCGTCTAGGACTGCCTGGCGAAGGTGTTGCCCCAGTCGTCGACGCGCCAGTCGATCCAGCCGTTCGCCCGCTGCAGGCTCACGGTGACCCTGAGGTCGTGACCCGCGGTCGAGGTCGCCGAGCAGGTGAAGCTCTGGCCGATGAGCACCGGCGGCGGCGTTGGGCAGGTGACGGTGAGCTGAGCCCCGATGATGGCGGCCTCCGAGGCCACGGATTGCTCCGCCTGGGCGGCGAACGCCGATGGGAGGATGGAGATCAGCATGCCGGGCACGACCAGGATGGACGCCACCTGCAGCATGCCGAGCGCCGCCCAGACGAGCAGCGGCGCGAGCCCCAGTCCGCCGGTGCGGCTGAGAGCCATCGACCGGGCGATGAGGTAGACGGGCGCCGAGAGCACGGCCCAGGCCCAGTGCGCGGTGTGCTCGTGACCCATGCGCTTGAGCATCGCGCGGTCGGCGATGGCCAGCAGGATGACGATCAGGTAGGGCGCGACGAGCAGGCCGATCGTGATGGGCATGCTGGAGACGGCGCCGAGTCCGAGCAGGATGAGCAGGCCGCCGACCAGCTGGACGAGCGGCAGGAGCGCGATGATCCAGGCGGGCGCCGTGTAGATCCCGAGCCGCGGGATGGTCGTGGCGCGGGTGGTGGCGGCATCCGCGGTGCGCTCGCGGTCGTACTGCGCGAAGGGCGACGAGACCGACGCGGTGGCCGAGCGCGGGAGGAAGATGTCGTCGAAGTTCTCGGAGACGCCCGCATCGCCCTCGTCGAAGAGGGCACGGTCGGTCGCGGCCGCCGTCTGCGGGGTCGCGTCGGGTGCCGCGGCGGCGGGCTGGTCGATCGGAGGATCGACCGGCGCGGCCGGCGCCTCTGCCGGCGCGGAGGCCACCGGAGCGTCGGTCACGGCGTCGGCGACCACGGGCGCGTCGATCTCGCGCAGCCCGGTGGAGAGCGGAACGTGGCCCGCGATGGCGTCGCGCGCCTCGTCCTCATCCGTGGCGAGGCTGCGGTACTCCGCCTCGCGCTCGCGCTGCTCGCGCTGCTGCCGACGGGTGGGGAAGATCTCCTCCTCCTCGTCGTCCGCGTAGAGCACGCGGCGACCGGGGTTCGACGTGACCTGCTGCTGCATGACCACGGGCGCGCGCGCCTCGGTGGTCAGCTCGGTCCAGGCGTGGTTGTTCCACCAGCGCAGTTGGGGGAGCCCCATGGGGTCCGGGTACCATCCCGCTGGGACAGTAACGTCGTCCTCGAACACGCCGCTTCCCTCCGCAGTTCGTCGTATTCGACACGTTACTGGCAATCCGGTGTGAAAGCATGCCCCCGGAGGGGTGACGTTCTACCCCCATTGCGTGGGGCATCCTCGGTTAATGCGGAGACGGGCCGACGCTCGCGCGCCGACCCGTCTGAGCGGGGGAGCGGCCCGATTCCGCTCTCGCGTCGGGCCTCAGGCCGCGACGGTCTCCGTGGCTTCGTCCCGAGCGGATGCGGCGGCCTCCCGCGCGACGGTCGAGACCTCGATCTTGCGCGAGGCGGCCTTCTCGCTCAGGGGGATGCTGAGGCTCAGGACGCCGTTGTCGTAGGACGCGGCGATCGCGTCGCGGTCGACGCCGCGGCCGAGTGAGAAGCGGCGCACGAACGTGCCGGTGCGGCGTCCGCGGGCGACCCAGCGCGCGTCGTCCGCGGCGTAGCTGGCCCGCTCGGCGCGGATGGTGAGCAGCTCGCCGTCGACGTCGATCTCGACGCTCGCGGGGTCGACACCCGGCAGGTCGGCGTCGAGACGGTAGGTGTCGCCCTGGCGGTACAGGTCGACCGGGATGGTCGAGACCGGGCGGGAGGGGGTGCGGTACAGGGTGCTGGTCATGGTGTGCGACTCCTTGGTCAAACTTGAGTCTGGCTGACTCAACTAAGACGAATTTAGCACTCGGTACACGAGAGTGCTAAAGGTTCGCGACGGGCGAACGGTCCTGCCGATACACAGCGCACGCCCGTTCGGGGCACAGCGAACCGTGAGCCGACAGGGCTACCGTCGCCGGTATGGCAGAACGTCTTCCGGTGCTCCGCCGCGTCCCCGTATGGGTGTGGCGGGCCTTCATGGCCGGGCAGTCCCGGCGCGAACTCTCCCTCTTCAACGCGAACCCGATCGCCACCGTGCGCTACACGAAGGACATCGACTTCGTGGGCGACGGCATCCGGGGCCACCGGCTCGACGTCATTGCGCCGGAGTCCAGCCCTCCGGGGGAGGCGCTGCCGGTCTACGTCTACTTCCACGGCGGCGGATGGACGAGCGGCGACAAGGCGGTGCTCACGAAATACTGCGCCAGCCAGGCTGAGGCCGGCATGGTCGTCGTCAACGTGAACTACCGCATGGCCACCGGCTTCCGCATGTCGCACATCCTCGACGACGCCGACGCCGCACTCGCCTGGGTGCGCGACAACGTGGCGCGTTTCGGAGGAGACCCCACCCGGATCGTGCTCGGCGGCGACTCCGCGGGCGGTCAGATCACCGCGCTCTACGCGGGCCTGCTGCACAACCGAGAACTCGCCCAGCACTACTCGATCGCCCCGGCGCTCCGCCCCGAGAGCGTGGTCGGGCTCGTGCAGCACTGCAGCGTCTCCGACTTCTCGGTCATGTTCGACCGATCGTTCATCCTCGGCCTCGGTTTCGTGCGGATCCTCCTCCCGCACCGCGGTCGCGGCCGGTCGCTGCGCGCGGCCGCGCGCTACCTCTCGCCCATCGAGTGGGTCGTGCCGGGGTATCCGCCCGTGCTCGTGACCACCTCCGAGCGCGACTACCTCTACGCGGCGAACCTCAATTTCGTGGACCGCCTCCGCGCCAACGGCGTCGACGTCGAGCTCATGGTCTTCGACCGCTCGCGACGCAACACCGAGCACACCTGGCAGCAGAACGCTCGGCTGCCGGAGTCGCAGGAGGTCTACGCGCGCCTGCAGCGTTTCGTGGCGCGGGTCGCCTCCCGCGCGCGGGTGCAGGAGCTCACCGCCCGATAGATTGGGTGCATGGAGATCGACGCGGCGGCCGAGCTGGACGCCGCCCTCCCCGACCGCGACTGGACGGTGCTGGCCGACGGCGTCGTGCGGTCGTGGTTCACCGCCCCGAGCGGTCGTCTCTCTACGATCTCGCTCGGAGACCCCTCGAACCCCCGTGTGCTGCTGGTGCCCGGCGTCACCGGGTCGAAGGAGGACTTCACGCTCATGATGCCGTGGCTCGCCGAGGCCGGCTTCTACGTGCAGAGCGTGGATGTCGCCGGCCAGTACGAGTCCGCGGCGGCGGGCCCCGAGAACCTCGACCCGCCGCGCCCGCGCTACGACTACGACCTGTTCGTCGACGACCTCCTCGCGATGCTCGACGACGGATCGGGCCCCTCCCACGTGCTGGGCTACTCGTTCGCCGGAACCGTCTCACAGCTCGCCTTCCTCCGGCGCCCCGATCTCTTCCGCAGTCTCACCCTGCTCAGCTGCCCGCCGCAGCCCGGGCAGGGCTTCCGCGGGGTCAAGCGCATCGGCCGGTTCTCGGGCCTGACGACCGGACGCGTGGGTGCGATGTTCATGATCTGGGGGCTGCGGCGCAACGTCACCCGCGTGCCGCCGGGGCGCCAGGCCTTCGTCGAGCACCGGCTCACCATCACCCGGCGGGCGGCGGTGCGCGACATCATCTCTCTCATGAAGCGCGCGCCCGATGCGCGGGCGGAGCTCCAGGACTCGGCGATACCCAAGCTCGTCGCGGTGGGTGAGCACGACCTCTGGCCGCTCGCGCTCCATGCGCGCTTCGCGGAGGAGATCCAGGCCAGGGTGGCGGTCTACCGCACCGGTCACAGCCCGTGCGAGACGACGCCGCATCAGCTCGTGCGCGACATGCTCGAGCTCTTCGAGCGGGCCGGATCGGCCTAGAGCGCGAGTCAGGCGGCGATCGTGCCGGGGGACTCGTCCCCGACGGGCTGGGCCTCGAGCCAGCGCCGCCGTAGACGGCGTCGGCGGAACGGCGACTGCTCCTGGAAGTCCAGCGACAGCGTGGTGTAGACCCAGCCGAGCCGTCGGCCGAGGGATCTCGCCGAGGCGAACGGCCGGGCGGAGATCCCGACGCGCAGTGACGGGTCGTAGACGACATCCATGTCCGGTTCGATGTGCCAGCTGAGATCGAGGTCGTCGTGGATGTTGGCCACGGAGCGGTTGGCCGTCTCGCGGAGCCGCTGCCAGATCTCGGCGGGCATCGCGAAGTTGGAGCCGAAGACCGGCGGATGCCCGAGCAGGTGCGTGATGGACCAGTACATGCCGCCCACGTAGACCACGCGGCCGAGCCAGTGCACGATCGGCCCGGCCCCGTAGAAGTCCGCGCCGCCGGTCACCGCGGTGAGCGGCGGCAGGTTGGCCAGATCCTTCTCGATGCGCTCCAGCCAGTCCGGTCCGGGGATCGAATCCGCGTCGAGGCGCGCGATCACGTCGCCGGTGGCGGCGTCGTAACCGGTCGAGGTCGCCGGATAGATGCCGCGGCGCGGCTCTGTCACCAGCCGGGCGCCGGCCGCGAGGGCCACCTGCGCGGTGTCGTCCGTGCTGCCGTTGTCGACCACGATGACCTCGTCGGGAGCGCGCCGCTGAGACGCGAGAGCAGCGAGGCAGACCTTCAACATGCTCGCGTCGTTGAGTGCCGGGATGACGACCGAGATCGAAGCCATTGTGGGTCGATTCTAGACCCCGGGTCACGTTCACCTCCGAGTTGCCTCCTGTTCACCATCCTGTAAGACTCAGCACTGTGGACCTCACGCTCATGGTCGCGCTGGTCATCGTGCTGGCCCTCGTCTTCGACTTCACGAACGGCTTTCACGACACCGCGAATGCGATGGCCACACCCATCGCGACGGGGGCGCTGAAGCCGCGCGTCGCCGTCACCATCGCCGCCGTGCTCAACCTCGTGGGGGCCTTCCTCTCCACCGAGGTGGCCAACACGATCTCGGGCGGGCTCATCCACGAGGGCTCCGGTGGCATCCAGATCACACCGGTGATGATCTTCGCCGGCCTCATCGGTGCGATCCTCTGGAACCTCGTGACCTGGCTGCTCGGCCTGCCGTCGAGCTCCAGCCACGCGCTCTTCGGCGGCCTGATCGGAGCGGCGATCGTCGGAGCCGGTTTCGGTGCGATCGACCTCTCGGTGCTCCTCTCCAAGATCGTCCTCCCCGCGGTTCTCGCCCCGCTGACGGCTGGGCTCGTCGCCTTCCTGGCGACGCGCATCGCATACACCATGACGAAGAAGAGGCAGCGCGACCGGTTCAAGATCGGCCAGATCTTCACCTCCTCGCTCGTCTCCCTCGCCCACGGCACGAACGATGCGCAGAAGACGATGGGAGTCATCACCCTCACCCTCATCGCGGCGAACGTGCAGCCGGTGGGATCGGGACCGCAGGCCTGGGTGATCGTCGTGTGCGCCGTGGCGATCGCGGCGGGCACGTACACGGGCGGATGGCGGATCATCCGCACCCTCGGCAAGGGCCTCACCGAGATCGAGCCCGGGCAGGGCTTCGCGGCGGAGGCGGCGACGGCGGCGACGATCCTGGCGTCGACCCACCTCGGCTTCGCCCTCTCCACCACCCAGGTCGCCTCCGGCTCCGTGATCGGCACGGGGATCGGGCGCAAGGGCGCGTCGGTGCGCTG
The DNA here is from genome assembly GCA_966212465.1 of uncultured Lacisediminihabitans sp. Taxonomy (GTDB): domain Bacteria; phylum Actinomycetota; class Actinomycetes; order Actinomycetales; family Microbacteriaceae; genus Lacisediminihabitans. The sequence continues at coordinate 110,538 of CBIHRK010000004.1, read as the reverse complement.
GCGCACGGCAGGCCGGATCGCCATCGGCTGGCTCATCACCATCCCGGCGGCGGGACTCGTCGGTGCGCTCGCCTCCTGGATCGCCCTGCTCGGCACGGCAGGCGTCGTGGCGGATGCGGTGGCCGGCCTCGTGGTGATCGTCGGGATCTTCCTCTACTCCCGCCGCACCCACGTGGGCGCCAACACCGTCGCGCTCGAGCCCACCGCGTTCGTGCGTCCCAAGCGTCGCAAGAAGGGGGCGTCGGCCCGATGATCGACTGGCTCGCGTTCGTCACGGTGCTCGTGGCATCCATCGTCGGCGCCTGCGGGGTCGTGCTGCTCTTCTCGCTGGGCCTGAGGCTCGTGGGCTCCGAGCAGTCGGCACGGCGACCGTGGGGCGTCGTCGCGTTCGTCGCCTGCGGGCTGCTCGTGCTCTACGGGGTCTACCTGATAATCCCTGCGTTCCACCGCTGAATCCGGCGAAAATCGCCACACTCCGGCAAGGAATCGCCTGGGCCCCGCGGTTAGGCTGGATGCCGTCGCGGTCGCCACCCCTGACCGCGATGCGAGCGGCCGATCCGGCGCGCCACCACTGACGGCAATGGAGCCACAGCGACCATGGAATACACGATGACCGAGCATGCCCAGGACGACACCGCGCCGACGACGCCGATCCCCGTGATCGAGCTGCCGCCCGCCACCCGCATCGAGTCGGACTCGCTCGGGTCGATGGAGATCCCGGCGGACGCCTACTGGGGCATCCACACGGCGCGCGCTCTCGAGAACTTTCCGATCACCCGGCGCCCGATCTCCGTCTATCGCGATCTGATCCGCGCTCTCGCCCGTGTGAAGCAGGCGGCCGCGCGAGCAAACCGCGAACTCGGCGTGCTGGACGCGGCCAAGGCCGACGTCATCGAGCGGGTCTGCGAGGAGATCGTCGGGGGCGCCCTCCACGATCAGTTCGTGGTGGGGGTCATCCAGGGCGGCGCCGGTACCTCGACCAACATGAACACCAACGAGGTCATCGCCAACCGCGCCCTCGAGCTGATGGGGCACGGCTTCGGCGAGTACCGCCACCTGCACCCGATCGACGACGTCAACCGCAGCCAGTCCACCAACGACGTGTACCCCACGGCGATCAAGCTGGCGATGGTCTTCGGCGTGCAGCGACTGCTCGACGAGCATCAGCTGCTCACGGCGTCGTTCGCCGCCAAGGGCGTCGAGTTCGCCGGGGTGCTGAAGATCGGGCGCACGCAGCTGCAGGACGCCGTGCCGATGACGCTCGGCCAGGAGTTCTCGGGCTTCGCGCACACGCTGGCGGAGGACCACGACCGGCTCTCCGAGGTGATCCCGTGGCTGAACGAGATCAACATGGGCGCCACGGCGATCGGCACCGGCATCACCGCCGACCCGCGCTATGCCGCCGCGGTCTGCCGGCACCTCACCGAGATCACCGGCATCGCCATGGAGACGGCGCCCGACCTCATCGAGGCCACGAGCGACGCCGGCATCTTCATGACGCTCAGCGGCACGCTCAAGCGCGCGGCCGTCAAGCTGTCCAAGATCTGCAACGACCTGAGGCTGCTCTCCAGCGGTCCGCAGGCGGGACTCGGCGAGATCAACCTGCCGGCGCGACAGGCGGGCTCGAGCATCATGCCCGGCAAGGTGAACCCGGTGATCCCCGAGGTCGTCAACCAGGTCGCCTTCAGCGTGATCGGGGCGGATGCCACGGTGACCGCCGCCGCCGAGGCCGGCCAGCTGCAGCTCAACGCCTTCGAACCGGTGATCGCGCACAGCATCCTGCAGTCGATCGCGTGGATGACGAACGCGTGCCGAACGCTCCGCGTGAACTGCATCGACGGCATCACCGCCAACCGGGTGCGGCTGGCCGCGCAGGTCGAATCGTCGGTCGGGGTGGTGACCGCACTCACGCCCTACATCGGGTACGCGGCATCCGCGAGCCTCGCACACACCGCGCTCACCACGAACGCGTCGATCGCGGAGCTCGTGGTCTCGGCCGGGCTCATGACGGCCGAGGAGGTGGCGCGTGTGCTCTCCCCGGAGCGGCTGAGCGGCATCGTGCCCGTCACCTCCGCCATCGACGTGGTGCCGCGTCCGGAGCCCGACGCCCGCTAGGCGGGAGTGCGCGAGCCCGAGGCGACCTGACGGCGGGCGAGCGCGTGGGCGATGCTCGCGGTCGCCGGATAGAGCTCGAGGTACAGCGCGTACAGCTCGTCGTACCCCAGACCGGCGCGCGGCAGCACCCGGGTGGCGGGCGGATTCCAGTCCGCGATGTCGACGGGGGAGCACGCGCTCGCGGCGAGGTACGCGGCGCCGTAGCTTGCGCCGATGGTGACCCGGGGGATCAGCTGCTCGAGGCCCGTGACATCCGACACCACCTGCGTCCACAGGCCGCCCTGGGTGCCGCCGCCGACCGCCACCACCCGCTCCACCGCGCCGCCCGCGGCACGCAGAGCGTCGACGTTGTGGCGGACGCCCAGTGCGGTCGCCTCGAGGGCGGCCCGATACAGGTCGCCCCGACCGTGCCCGATCGTGAGACCGGCGATGACGCCCCGAGCGTCCGGATCGGCGATCGGGGTGCGCTCCCCGGCGAAGTACGGGAGCATGAGCAGCCCGCCCGCCCCGGGCCCCGACGCTTCGGCCTCGGCGAGCAACTGCGGGTAGTCCGGCGAGCCGAAGAGGTCGCGCAGCCAGCCGGTGATGGCACCGGAGGTGGCCATGCCGCCGGCGAGGTTCCTGGTGCCGGGGAAGGCGCCGACCGTGCCCCACAGCCCGGGCACGGCGATGCGCTCGGCGACGGTGTTGACGAGGAACATCGTGGTGCCGTACATGAGCATCAGATCGCCGGGATTCTGAGCCCCGACGCTGACCGCCTCGGTCCAGGCGTCGATGGTGCCTGCGATGACGGGCACGCCCGCCGGGAGTCCGGTCGCGCGCGCGGCCGCGTCTGTCACCCGGCCGATCGCATCGCCCGGCCAGACGAGCGGCGGCAGGTCGTAGTCCGGCGCGATGAGCGACACCCACGGCGCAAACCATTCGCCGGCGATCGTGTCGTAGAGCGGGGTGCACTGGCTCGCCGAATGGTGGTCGAGCACGTACTCGCCGGTGAGGTTCCAGGCGAGCCAGGAGGCGGGCATGAAGAGCCGCCGCGCCGCGGCCGCCACCTCCGGCTCGTTCTCGGCGATCCACGCGAGCTTCGGTCCCACCGCCTGGGTGGAGAGCTCCGACCCGCAGCGGTCGAGGATCTGCGCCGAGCCCAGCCGCGCGGTCAGCCGCTCGATCTGCGGCTGAGCGCGCGTGTCCACCCCGTAGAGGATGGCGGGGCGCAACGGCACGCCCGCCTCGTCGGTCACGAGGACGCACGGTCCCATCCCGCTGACCCCCACGGCGACCACCTCCGCCTCGCCGCCCGCGATCAGCTCGCGCGACAGCGAGGCGAACTCCGCCCACCACACGTCGGCCGACATCTCCACCCGGCCCGGCTGCGGCCGCTGGACGTCGTGCGCCCGGGTCGCCGAGGCGACCACCCGTCCATCGAAGTCGACGAGCACGCCCTTGCTGCTCGAGGTCCCGATGTCGATCCCGAGCACTACCCGGGTCATGGGACGGCGACGGTGCCGCAGAGGTGCACCTGCACCCCGAGCTCCGCGAACATCGCCGCCTTGGCGACGAGGGCGCGGTCCGCGGTCTCCGCATCCGGCGCGTAGACCACGTTCACGTGGTTCGCCTTGTGGCGGGCCATGAACTGGTTGCGATCCACGCCGTGCAGCACGGCGTGCATGATCGGCCACTCGGGGTTCGTGGACTGCCAGCGCCGTTCGGTCTCCTCCGCCGGGAGCTCGACCACGCTCGCCCGGCCGAGATCCAGGTGCAGTGCGCCCTCGGCGATGTAGACGCGCGACCAGACGATCTCGCCCGGGTGCGAGACGCCCTTGATCGTGGAGCCGCCGAGCGGGAAGTAGACCGGGTTCTGTCGCCAGCCCACGGCGCCCTCGTACCCGCCGATCAGGTGCGACGGCGGCACGGACCCGGAGATCTCGAACACCCAGACGAACCGGCCGTCGTACTCGTCGCCCCAGCGCACGTCGTGCAGGGTCGTGGCGGGATCGAGGCCCATGGCCGACCAGATGCGGTTCGTGACGAGCGCATCGATGGCAACGCCCTCATCCGCCTCGTTGGCGAGCGGCACCGCCCTGCCCTCCCAGAGCACGCGGCTTCCGTCGCGGCTCGTGACGGGCGGCCGGTCGGTGTTGTTGATCAGCCCCTCGGCGAGGTCGCTCGCGGGCGAGAGATCCTTCAGGCCCTGCTGGTACTGGATGCCGAGAGCATCCAGTCCGAAGTCGTCGGCGATCCGCAGCAGGGCGATGTACATCTTGTACTGCCAGTCCAGCTGGGCCTGAGTGAGCTCGGTCGCCTCGTCCGTTCCGAGCGCGAAGGTCATCCCGTGCGCGAGCAGCCATTCGCCCACCGCCGCCGCGTCCTCGTCGGAGACGGTCTGCATCTCCGCCCAGAGCGCGCTCTGGGAGAGGCGCTCCTTGTAGATGCCGAGCGGGTTCATCAGCTCGTCGTCGATGATGGCGTTGTACATGCCCATGGTGCCCTCGTCGAAGACGCCGAAGATCGCCTTGTCGGTGGTGAGCTGATGCGCGAGGGCGACCCCGAGCGCCTTCTCGTCGCTCACGGGGAGGGGCGGCAGGTCGCGCACGTGCGACGAGTCGTGGGTGATGGTCCCGGTCTCGACCCATTCGCGGAGGCCGCGTGCGAACCAGTCGTCGGTGAAGTCGACGCTCCAGATGGTCGAGTACTCCCTGCCCATCTTCGTCATGCCGCCGTTCAGCCCGAGCAGGCCGACGAGGCCGGGCCAGTCGCCGGCGAAGTTCGCCACCGTGAGGATCGGGCCGCGATGCGTGCGCAGCCCCGCTAGCACGTGGTGGCTGTACTGCCAGACCGCCTCGGCGACGATCAGCGGCGCATCCGCGGGGATCGTGGTGAAGGCCTCGAGCCCCGCTCTCTGGCTGTCGAGGAAGCCGTGCCCCTTGGCCGGATCGAAGGCGTGACCGCGCACGATCGTCCAGCCCAGTTCCGCGAACGCGGCGCCGATCGCCTCCTCGACGGCGACCTGGGTGGGCCAGCCGGCCAGGTTCGCGCTGAGGCGCAGATCGCCGCTCGCGACCAGGTAGGCGGTCTTCGGCGGAGCCGGCTCGATGGTCCGGGTCGGGGGGAGGGTGTAGCCGCTCATTGTCGCTCCTTGCTCGGTGTGGTGCTGGTCGGTGTGCTGCTGAGGGATGCGCCGCCCGGCCGCACCGGAGCCGCGCGAGACCTGAGGTGCATGCGGTCGAGTGTGCTCAACGGGGGTCCTCCTTGACGGGGAACAGCCTCTCAGAAATCGATTTCTGGCGCAAGCGCGGAACGGCATGACCGGTCATCGCGACGCCTACGGCTCGTTGCGCAGCACGACGGTGCGCGCCGGCTGGGCGTCGCCCGCGATGCGCTCCATGAGCAGCGACGCGGCGGTCACCCCGAGCTGGCGGGCGGGAAGGTGGATGACCGTGATCCCGCTCGGCGCCAGGGGCGAGAACGGAAGGTCGCCGAACACGGCGAGGCCGTAGGCCGGGGGAGTGCGTCCGGCATCGCGGAGCTCCTGCAGGGCGCCGATACCCATCAGGTTGTTGGCCACGAAGACGGCGTCGGGCGGATCGGGCAGGGCCAGCAGGCGGGCCATGGCGGCCCGGCCGCCGTCGACGCGGTAGTCGGCGTGGATGAGGAGCGACTCGTCGACCTGACCGTGCCTGCGGGCCACGTCGCGCCAGCCGTCCGTGCGCTGCTGGGCGGTCTCGACATCCGCGGGGCCGGTGATGCAGGCGACCCGGCAGAAGCCCTGTTCGTAGAGTGCCGCGGTCGCCTGCATGCCCCCCGCGCGGTTGTCGACGGTCACCGCGTCGACGTCGAAGCCATGCGGGCCCCGGTCGACCGCGACCACCGGTCTGCGGCGGGCGAGCAGGGCACTGAGATCGCTGTGGTCGGACGCGGGCGCGAGGATGACCCCGGCCATGTGCTCGGAGAGCGCGATGTCGATGTAGCGCGCCTCCTTGCCGGCATCCTCGTCGGTGTTGCAGAGCACGACCGAGTAGCCGGACTCCTGCGCCCGATCCTCCACGCCGCGCGCGAGCGCGGTGAAGAAGGGGTTCTCGATGTCGGGGATGATGAGCGCGATCACCTCGGAGTTCTGCTTGCGCAGCGTGCGCGCGGTGCGGTTGGGCGTGAAGTCCAGCTCCGTCGCCGCCGCGCGGACGAGCTCCGCGAGGTCGGGGGAGACCTTCGTGCCGTTCATCACCCGCGAGACCGTCGCCGGGGAGACCCCCGCGCGCGCCGCGACCTCGTAGATCGTCGCCATAGCCACCTCCGCTGCCTCCCTAAGGATGCCGCAGAACCACCGTCTCCCAGTCGTCCACGCCGGTCAGCTCCACGACGTCCTCCACGATCGCGAGCGCGACCTCGACGCCGTCGACGATGCGCGTCGCCCGTGTCGTGCCCGCGGGGACGCGCAGGCGGAGCGTGTCGAGCCGGGCGACGTCCTCGATCGCGGCGGGCTGACGCGCCCCGAACACGTCGAGCGCGACGACGGGCGCGCCGGTGACGAGCTGCGCCACGGTCGCCCCATCGACCCGGCTGACGACGAGCTCGGTGTTGTGGTGCCCGTCGAGGACCTCCACCTCCGGCCTCGTGCCCGCCGCCCGCAGGACGAGCGCGGCGAGCAGGTCGCGGTAGGCCCCGTGCCCCAGCCGCGCGCGGTTGTTGCCGACCCTGGCCGCCGAGACGATGACGCGCCCGCGCCCGTAGGGTCGTTCCACGATCACGGGATCGTCAGTGGGGAAGGCGGGCGCCGGCTGATTGTTGTGCCAGTACGTGTCGTCGTCCGTCTCGAGCACGGGATCGGTGCGATGCGCGAGCACCGTTACGTCGTCGGCCAGCACCTCCAGCGATGCGAGCCTGCCGTAGTGGGGCAGCGGCCACGCGCCGAGTTCGTCGGCCAGCGGACCCGCGAACCTGAGGTAGGGGTAGGTGTAGCGCCCCAGGTCGCCGAAGCGCACGCCGAGCACGTGCTCGAGCGGGGAGCGCTCCAGCTCTTTACCCGCGGCGTCGCGCACCGCGGCAGCGCCGGTGACGACGAGGCCGCCCCCCGCGCGTACGAACGCGTCGACCGCGGCGACCTCGTCCGGGGAGAGCGACAGCACATCGGCGAGCACGAGCACGCGGTAGTCCCCCAGGGTCGCCAGACTCCGCGGTCGTTCGTCGATCAGCGAGACCGGGATGTGCCGCTCCACGAGTGCGCGGTAGCTCCCGGTGAGCGCGGCGACCAGATCGCTGACCGACGAGCGCGGCTCGCTCTGCGGGAACTGCGCCGACTGCTCGCCCACCGCGGGGTTCTCGTCGGCCCGGAGCAGGCTCTCGAGCTCCCGCGAGCGCTGGCTGGCGTAGAGGGCGGCGAAGCGTGCGGGTGCGGCATCCACCGTCCACGGCGCCCGTTCGGCGACCCGGGCGAACACCGGTGCGATGCGGCGGTAGACCTCCGGCTCGATCGCTCCGGTGGCGTAGGGCTGGTCGTCGAGGGAGACGGTCGAGCCGTGCGCCGCGACGCTGAAGGCCTCGAAGCGCAGCTGCGCGATCGAACGCAGCGTGAAGTCCCACGTGTGCACGAACCGGCTCACCAGCACCTCGCTCGGTCGGTCGTTCACCGCCGCTCGGATGTAGCTAGCCGCGTAGCTCGGAAAGCCGAGACCGTGCCAGTCGGTGTAGCCCTCGCTCGAGCCGATGTCGGCGTCGTCGAGGTGGTCGGCGCTCAGGCCGATCACGGCGTCGACGAAGGTCGTCGCGTAGAAGTTGGGGATGAGGGCGGCCTCGGGCCGCGCCGCGACCAGCACCGCCCGCTGCTCGTCGAGGTAGTCGCGCAGCACGCTCTGGGAGAAGTGCACCAGGTCGAGCCAGCCCTCGTCGTCCCGGTCCTGCGGGATGTCGCGCCCGTACTGTGCACGGAAGGCCGCCGCGCAGCGCTGGCACACGCACGGCCCCGCGGTGAGGATGTCGCTCCACAGGCCGTCGATCGGGTACCGTCTCGCGATCTCGTCCACCTGGTCGAGGGCGTACGCGCGGTAGCCGCTCAGGAGGCACAGCGCCGGCCACCGGCCGGTGCTGCCGCGCGACTCGAGCGGAACCATCCGCCACTCGGGGTGGGCGCCGGCGGCCGCCGTGTCCCACATGTTGGAGAAGTAGGCGATGACCCGGATGCCGCGCGAGTGGGCCGCGCGCAGCTGCTCGCCGAACAGATCCCTCCCGCCGAGCGCCGAATGGGGGCGCCCGACCGTCGTGGGGTAGTAGGCGTTGCCGTACTGGCACTTGGCGAACAGCACGACCGAGTCGACGCCGGCATCGGCCATGAGCTGGAGATCGTGTTCCGGCCGCACGTCGGCGAGCACGGGGAACGCCGGTTCCGGCACACGCCCGCGCTGGTGGGGGTCCGACCAGTCCGGGGTGTGGGAGTCGTAGAAGACGCGCGCCCGGGAGGTGCGCCACCAGCCGGTGTCGGGACCGGTGATCGCGGTCATGCGCGGGCCCCCGAGCGGAGGTCGGCGGCGAGCGCCGCGCGCCGGCGGTCGAGCACGGCGAGCGAACGCGGTGCGTCCGGCACGATGAATTCGAAGCAGTGCGGCGCGTCGGGCTCGACCGTTAGGCGCACCTCCACCCCGGCGTCGCGCAGACGGCCGGCGAACTCGACGTCCTCGTCCACGAAGAGGTCGAGGTCGCCGGTGTCGATCACGGTCGGCGGCAGACCGGAGAGGTCGACGGCGCGGGCGGGCGCCGCGTACCCGTCGGCGTCCGCACGGCCGAGATAGGCGCGCCACGCGAGCCGGTCGAGCCGCCGGTTCCACACGACGGTGTCGGCGAGCGCGTGCGCGCTCGTCGTGCTTCCCCGGTCGTCGAGCATCGGGTAGTAGAGGTGCAGGGCCGCGATCGGCGGCCCGGAACGATCGCGGGCCAGCAGGGCGAGGCCCGCCGCGAGGCCGCCGCCGGCGCTCGCTCCGGCGACGACGATCGTCGGGTACCGCCCGGCCAGCCACTCGAGTGCCGCGTAGCAGTCCTCGAGGGGCTCGGGGTGCGGGTGCTCCGGCGCGAGCCGATAATCTACCGAAGCAACCGACACCCCGAGGTCTGTGGAGAGCGCGCGGCAGATGCCGTCGTCCCGTCGCGCGCTGCCGAGGAACATGCCGCCGCCGTGGATCCAGAGCACGACGGCACCGGGCGCGGCCGCCTCGTGCATCCGCAGCTCGATCGTCCGGCCCCCACCGCCGTCGATCCGCTCGATGCGGGTGCATCCGGGGGTGGGCGCCTGCTGCGCGGCGATGAGCGCCGCGTCGAGGCTGCGGACCTCGTCGACCGTGAGCTCGCCCGCGGGAAGGCGGGCGGGCAGCGTGCGGTCGTCGATCCCGCGCAGGGCGGGCTCGAGGCGCGCGAGTACGGCGGCGCGGGGGAGTGTGCGGGTCATCGTGCGGTCCCGTCGATCGTGTCGATCAGCTGCGCGACGACCGCGCAGGTGAAGACGGTGAGGATGCAGGGGACCGCCACGGCGAGCGCGCCCACGGTCGCGGCGACGGCGAATCCGCCGATCAGCGTGAGCGAGAGCACGGAGAGCGCCGTGGAGGGACGGAAGGCGACGAGGATGCCGGCACCGCGCCAGGCGGTGAGCCCCGTGCGCCCGCGCACGGCCCCGTAGGCGAGGGCGTACGGCGCGAGCACCGCGAGCACCGCGGCCATCACGCAGCCGACGACGGCGAGACCACCTCCCGCGTCGATCGAGAGCGCCGCGGCGGTGCCGACGGCGGAGAGCGACAGGGCGAGCACCGGATCGACGTGCAGCCCGTCGCGCAGACCTGGCCTCTCGCCGCGGGCGAGCACGGCCCCGACCCGGGCGAGACCCGTTGCGAGCAGGGCCAGGGGAAGTGAGGCGAGGCCCGCCATCCACAGCGGTGCGAACAGGATCGCGGCGGCGAGGGGCACCGCGGCGACGAGGGAGAGGAGCCCGAGGGCGACGACCAGGGGCAGCTCCGACCAGGTGTCGACGGCGGAGCGTCGCAGCAGGGCGGGAAGGCTGCGCTCGAGCGGGGTCGCGGTGGTCGTCATCAGAGCTTCAATCCGCTGGAGGCGATGGACTGAACGATGTAGCGCTGTGCGATCAGGAAGACGATGAGCACGGGCACGATCGCCATCGTGATGCCGGCCGCGATCGTGCCGAGTGAGCCGGTCGAGAACCGCCCGGCCAGGAGCACGAGCCCCACGGGGAGGGTCTGCGTCTGGGTGTCGTTGATCATCACCAGCGGCAGGAGCAGGTCGTTCCACCAGTAGGTGAAGGTGATGATGCCGAGAGTGGCCAGCGAGGGACCGGAGAGAGGGAGCATCACCTGGAAGAACGTGCGCACCTGCCCCGCTCCGTCGAGCTTCGCCGCCTCTTCCAGCTCGAGCGGGAGGGTCAGGAAGTGCTGACGCATGAGGAAGATCCCGAACGCGCTGAAGACCGGGGGCAGGATCAGCGCCCACAGCGTGTTCGTGAGCCCGATCTTCGACATCACCAGGAAGAGCGGCACGATCGTGACCTGGATGGGGATCATGAGCGAGCCGACGACGATGGCGAAGAGCACGTTCTTGCCCCGGAAGCGCAGTCGGGCGAACGCGTAACCGGCCGTCGAGCAGGTGATCAGCTGGGCCGCCGTGATCGAGCACGCGACCACGAGCGAGTTGATCACGAATCGCAGGTAGGGCACCTGAGCGAACACCTTGCCGAAGTTGTCGATGGTGGCGCCGTCGATGAACGGGCTGGGCGGGAGGCGGTAGAGCTCGCCGTCCGTCGGAGAGATCGATGCGCGGAAGATCCAGGCGAAGGGGGCGATGATGGCGAGCGCGGCCAGGCCGAGGATCAGGAACACGACGATGTGGCGGACGATCCTGCCGGCGGTGGGCTCGCCGGTCGCTCTGCGGGGTGACACGGATCTCCGTGCTGTGGGTGTCATTGGTAGAACGTCCATCGGCGTGAGAGTCGGAACTGGATGAGGGTGAGCACGACCAGCACCAGCACCAGGGTCAGCCCGATCGCGGAGGCGTAGCCGAGGTCGAAGTTCTGGAACGCCGTGTCGTAGAGGTACTGCACGACGGTGCGGCTGGAGTCGCCGGGACCGCCCTGGGTGAGCACCCGGGGTTCGGCGAAGACCTGGAAGGCGTTGATGGTGTTGATCACGATGAGGAAGAAGACGGTCGGCGACAGCAGCGGGAGGGTGATGCGCCAGAACCGCTGCCAGGCGTTCGCCCCGTCGACGATGGCCGCCTCGCGCAGCTCCATCGGGATGGACTGCAGTCCGGCCACGTAGATGAGGATCGAGAAGCCGAGGGTCTTCCACGAGTTGACCAGGATGATGGACACCGGCGCCCAGGTGGTGGAGCCCAGCCAGTCGATGTGGTGCACACCCAGGAGCCCGAGCCAGTAGTTCACCAGCCCGAGATCCTTGTTGAGCAGGAAGCGCCAGATCAGGGCCACCGCCGAGGAGGAGACGACGAAGGGGAACAGGAACGACAGGCGGAAGAAGCCGCGGACCCAGTTGGGCATCCTCGTCTCCAGCAGCACGGCCAGCACGAGCCCGATGACGACGTTGATCGCGAGGATCGCCACCGCCATGTAGGTGGTGGACCCGTAGACCGCGGCCAGCCGGCTGTCGCTGAACAGGCGCGCGAAGTTCGCGAAGCCCACGAAGGTGCCGTCGCTCAGCAGATTCCAGTTGTAGAAGCTGAGGCCGACGACCCCGAGGGTCGGCGCGAGGACGAAGAGCAGGAATCCGATTCCGGACGGTGCGAGGAAGCCGAATGCGGCCCAGCCCTCGCGCCTGCGGGCAGGTGTCTTTTCGCCACCCGGGGTGGCAGCCTCTCGACTGCCACCCCGGGGTCCGCGAACGGATGTCGTGGTCATGGTCCCGTTCAGTTGCAGGTGATGATGGCCGACAGATCCTTCTGCATGCCCGCGAGGCCGTCCTTCACGGAGTCCTCGCCGCCGAAGATCAGCTGCGTGTAGCGCAGGACGGTCGACTCGTACTCGGAGTACTTGGCCGGGGCCGGGAACGGAGTGAGCGCCTTGTCCTTGTCGACGCTGTCGTAGAACAGCGCTCCGTTGGCCGGCGGGATCTTCGCCTCGACCGTCTTCTGCGCGGTCGACCTCAGCGAGGGGATCGAGTCGCGCGGGGCGGTGGGGGTGCCGATCTCGGAGTCCTGCACCGCGGCGCTCGCCGAGTACTTCTGGAACTCCCAGGCCAGGTCCGGGTTCTTCGACGACTTCAGGATGGGGTATCCCGCCGAGCCGGTGACCGTCTGGTAGGTCGAGCCGGTGGGGTATTTCTGGATGTCGAAAGCGGTGAACCCTGCGGGCAGGAACGTGGCGGTGGGCCAGCGTCCCGCTCCGAACATCGCGATCTGACCGGCCTGGAATCGGGTGAAGACGTCGCTCATGGGCATGGGGGCGGGCGAGACGCCGTCCTTGATCAGGCCCTCGAGGAAGGTGACCGCCTTCTCGACCGGCGCGCTGTCCGCGGTCGCCTTGCAGACGTCTGAGCTGACCAGGTTGCCGCCCTGGTTGGCGACCCAGGGCAGGATGCCGGGGAAGATCTCATTGCTCGCCCAGGTGAAGCCGTACTGGTCCGGGGTGCCGTCGCCGTTGGTGTCCTTCGTGAGCGCCTTGGCGGTCTGCTCGAACTGATCCCAGGTCCAGTCGGCGCTCGGCGCGGGCAGCCCGGCCGCCTTGAACATGTCGGTGTTGTAGTAGATGACCATGTTGTTCCACCCGTTGGGGATGGCGGTGATGTCACCGCCGACGGCGAACGACTTGAGCAGGGCGGGGGCGATGTCCTTCTGGATCGCCTTCGCCTCCGGGTCGGATTTGAGATAGCTGTTGATCGGGAGCACCAGGTTGTTCTGCGAGAGGAACTTGACGCCCTCGGAGGAGATGAAGGTGAGGTCGGGGTGCTTGCCGCTGGCGATGAGGGTGGCCAGGTTGGCGTAGTAGGCGCCCCAGTTGTCTCCGGCGATCGGCGTGGTGGTCACCTTCACGCCCTTGTGCTCCTTCATGAACCCGTCCGCGAGGGCTTTGTTGCCCGTCTCGGCAGCGGGACCGTAGTCCCAGAATGCGACGTTCAGGGTCTTGGGGGAGCTCGAATCGTTTGCTGTGCTGCTGCAGCCGGTGAGCGCTGCCGCTGCGAGAGCCGTGGTGATCGCCACGGCGGCGATGGATCTCGTGGTGCGTTTCATCAGGGGGTAAATCCTCTCCGTTGAGAATCGGCTGCCCCCAAGTAGACCGCAAGAAATCGGTTTCGTCAAGCATCATTAATTGACGCCTTGCACCCCCTCGGATGCCAATGAAGATATGGAAGAAACCGATTGCAGGATTTGTCTCAGAATCGCGTCATCAGCGACTCACGGGCGTGGCCCCCTGGGTGAGCTTCGCGCGCAGCACGACGGTGCGGGCGGGCTGGGTGTCCCCGGCGATCCGCTCCATGAGCATGCTCGCCGCGGTGGTGCCCAGGTGCCGGGCGGGCAGGTGCACCTGGGTGATCGCGTTCGGGCCGAGCGTGGCGAAGGGCAGATCCCCCACGATCGCGACCCCGAAATCCGGCGGCGTGATGCCCGACTCGGTGAGCACCTGGAGGGCACCCACTCCCATCAGGTTGTTGGTGGTGACCACGGCGTCGGGCGGTGTGTCGAGCGCGAGCAGGGAGGTCATGGCGGCGCGACCGCCGTCGACCCGGTAGTTGGCGTGTCGGAGGTAGTCGTCGGTCGGCTGATCGGGCGAGCGGCGCGAGACGACGTGACGCCAGCCGATGCTGCGCTCCTCCGTGCTCTCGATGCCGAGCGGACCGGCGATGCAGGCCACGCGGCGGTAGCCGGCGTCGAACAGGGCCGTCGTCGCGGCGATGCCGGCCGCCCTGTTGTCGACCATCACCGCGTCGATGTTGAACCCGGTCATGCGGTCGACCGCCACCATCGGCCGCCCCTGCGAGACCACGTGCGCGAGGTCGCCGTCGGCCGAGGCGGGAGCGAGGATGACGCCCGCCATCCCCTCGCTCACGGCGATGTCCAGGTACTTGGTCTCCTTCGCCGGATCGTCGTCGGTGTTGCACAGCACCACCGAGTAGCCCGACTCGCGCGCCCTGTCCTCCACCCCGCGCGCGAGAGCCGTGAAGAACGGGTTCTCGATGTCCGGGATCAGCAGCGCGATGAGCTCGGAGCTCTGATTCCGCAGCCGTCGCGCCGTGCGGTTGGGGGTGAAGTGCAGGGTCTCCGCCGCCTCGCGCACCTGGCGGATCTTCTCGGGCGAGACCGGGAGTCCGTTGAAGACGCGGGAGACGGTGGCGGGGGAGACCTGGGCGAGCGCCGCGACCTCGTAGATGGTGGCCATAGCGATTCACTCTAACGGCCTCTAAATCGATTTCATCCCCGAATCCACGGGGAAGGACGCCAACGTCGGCCTGGAGGTTGTCGAGCCTGTCCTCCCCAACCGGCTCGAGCCGGAGTGGGAGCTCACGCGGGGAGCGCTCGCCCGCAGGGAGGTCGCGGAGGAGCGGAACGACTACCCGCCCCGTTCGTCCGCGCCGATCCGCTTCACCCGGCGGCGGACGGCACCGGGCGGGCCCGCCACAGGTGGAGACCCGCATAGCTGCGCCAGGGTGCCCAGCGCACGCCGTGCGCGGCGAGGCCGCGGGCGGTTGCGGGAAGACCGAGCCCTTTCGCGTTGGCGAGCATCACCAGATCGGTGGCGAGCAGCGTGTCGGGGTTGCCGAGCACGCGCATCGCGAGATAGCCCGCCGTCCATGGGCCGATGCCCGGCAATGCCGTCAGCCTCGCCTCCAGTTCGGCCGCCGGCATGCCGACGTCCAGCACGAGGTCGCCCGCCGCCAGCGATCTCGCCACGGCGAGAATGCTCGAGACGCGGGTGGCCGGTCCGCGCAGCACCGACTCGCCGCGCTCGGCGATCGCGGTCGCGGTCGGGAACAGCCCGGGCGCCTCGCCCAACTCGGCCGCGATCCGGCCCAGCACGGTGCGTGCCGCCGCCACCGAGATCTGTTGACCGATCATCGTGCGGAAGAGCGCCTCCTCGGGGTCGGCGGTGCCCGGCAGGCGGATGCCGGGCGTCGCCGCCACGAGCGGTGCGAGCACCTCGTCATCGCCGAGCGAATCGTCGATCGCCTGCGAATCGGCGTCCAGGTCCATGAGGCGGCGCACGCGGGAGACCAGCGCGGGGAGATCGCCGAGCGACCCGAGGCGTGCGGTGCACCGCACCGCGTCGCCGTCGAGCTCGAGCAGGATCTCGGCCACCCCGCCCGGCATGCGCAGCAACCGCCGGAACAAGCGCTCTTCTCCCGTCTCGACTCCCGCGATCGCGTGGTCGGCGAAGAACCGCATGAGCCCCGCTCCGTCGAACGGGTGCCGTGCCGGGAGCCGCAGGGTGATCGTCGTCGGGTCGCCGGAGGGCGCGGCATCCGCCCGCCGTCTGGCCCGGATCGCGCTCGGCGTCGTCTCGTACACGGCCTGCACCGTGTCGTTGAACTGGCGGATGCTGGCGAATCCCGCCGCGAAGGCGACGTCGGCGATGCCGAGGTCGGTGGCGAGCAGCAGGGTGCGCGCCGTCTGCGCCCGGTGGGCCCGGGCGAGGGCGAGCGGGCCGGCGCCGAGCTCGCTGACGAGCACCCGCCCCAGGTGCCGCGGCGTGTACCCGAGCCGGTGGGCGAGCCCCGGCACGCCCTCCCGCTCCACGGTGCCGTCGGCGATGAGGCGCATGGCGCGCGAGGCGAGGTCGTCCCGCAGATTCCATTCGGGGGAGCCGGGCACGGCGTCCGGCTGGCAGCGTTTGCAGGCCCTCAGGCCGGCCTCGTGCGCGGCGGCCGCCGTGCGGTAGAAGGTGACGTTCGACGGCTTCGGCGTCATCGCGGGGCAGCTGGGGCGGCAGTAGATGCCGGTCGAATGGACGCCGGTGATGAACTGGCCATCGAAGCGCGAGTCGCGGGACGCCATGGCGCGATACCGCTCCGCGAACAGCGGATCGTCGACGTTCACGGCTGCCGAGGGGATGCTCACCACCCCACGATCGCAGGTGCGGCCGACAATCACTAGCGGAAATCGGACACGGGCGCGCACGATAACCTAGCGGCATGAGCACAGTGGCTTCGACGTCTCACGGCGTCACGATCGTCGGCAGCGCGAACATGGACGTCGTGCTCGGAATCGAGCGCATCCCGCTCCCGGGCGAGACGCTCCTCGCCGCTTCGACCGCGCGGTACCCCGGCGGCAAGGGCCTCAACCAGGCGGTCGCGGCCGCGCGCGCAGGGGCATCCACCGCGTTCGTCGGCGCCGTCGGCAGCGACGAGGACGGCTCCGCGCTCGTCGAGGTGATGGCCGAGGCGGGCATCGACACGCGCTTCCTGCGCACCGAGCCCGGCGGATCGGGCACCGCGTACATCATGCTCGACGAGGCGGGGGAGAACGCGATCATCGTCGCGTCGAACGCCAATGCCACCGTCGTGGAGCTCACGGGCGACGAACGAGCGCACCTGGAGCGCGGCGGCATCGTGCTCGCCCAGCTCGAGCTGCCGATCGCCGTCGTGCAGGAGACGGCTCGAGTGGCGCACTACGGCGGCGCCACCGTCGTGCTCAACGCCGCGCCCGCGCAGCCGCTCCCGGACGACCTCATCGACGAGCTCGACGTGCTGATCGTGAACGAACACGAGGCCACCATCGTGGCCGGCATCGACGATCTCGCCCGCGCGTCCCAGGCGCTCGCCCAGCGGGTGCCGCGACTGGTCGTGACCCTGGGCGGCGCCGGGTCCGCGCTCTACGAGAACGGTGTCGAGATCGCCCGGGTGGGGGCACCTCGGGTGACCGTCGTCGACACCACGGGCGCGGGCGACACCTACTGCGGAGCCTTCGTCTGCGCGCTCGCCGAAGGCGCCGGATTCGTGGATGCCGCGGCATTCGCCTCCGCCGCTGCGGCCCTCAGCGTGCAGTCCCGGGGCGCCGTGCCGAGCATCCCCTCCCGCGCCGCGATCGACGCGAGCATAGCGTGAGCGTGCTCGACGCGCTGAGGTCGGCGCTCGGCGACGCCCTCAGCACCGATCCGGCGGCCCTCGCGCCGCTCACCTCGGACCGCTCCGGTCACGACTCGCGGGCCCTCCCGCTCGCCCTCGTCGCCGCGACGAGCGTCGAGCAGGTGCAGGCCACGCTGCGGATCGCGAGCGAGTTCCGCGTGCCCGTCGTGCCGCGCGGAGCCGGGACCGGGCTCGCCGGCGGCGCCATCGGGTCGGACGGGGAGATCGTGCTCTCCACCCTCGGGATGAACCGCGTGCTCGAGGTGTCGGTGGCCGACGAGCTCGCGGTGGTGGAGCCGGGCATCCTCAACGGCGATCTCAACGCCCACCTGGCGACGCTCGGGCTCTGGTTCGCGCCCGATCCCGCCAGCCGGGCGATCTCCACCGTGGGCGGCAACATCGCGACCAACGCGGGCGGGATCCTCTGCGCCAAGTACGGCGTCACCCGCGAGTCGGTGCTGGGGCTCTCCGTGGTGCTCGCGGACGGCCGGCTGCTCGAGCTGGGCCACCGCAGCGTGAAGGGCGTCACCGGGCTCGATCTCACCGCGCTGATGATCGGCTCGGAGGGCACGCTCGGCGTGATCGTCGGAGCGACCGTGAAGCTCAGGCCACTGCCCGGGGGTCCGGTGGCCACCATCGCGGCGTTCTTCCCCGACATCGAGTCGGCGGCGCGCGCCTCCGCCGGCATCACCGCGGCCGGACTGCGTCCCGCGGCGATGGAGCTCGCCGACCGTGCGTCCCTCGTCGCCCTCGACGGCTTCACCGGCTCCACACTCGCCCAGCGCGGCACGGCCTTCCTGCTCGTGCAGACCGACGGCCCCGGCGCTGCGGACGAGGCGGCGGCAGCGCTCGCCGTGATCCAGGCTCAGGGCGGAGACGCCGAGGTGACCGACGACCGCGAAGCGGGGGAGCGGCTGTTCGCGATCCGTCGCTCGTTCCACACCGCGCTGGAATCGACCGGCACCGTGCTCATCGAGGACGTCTCCGTGCCGCGCTCGGCGCTTCCCGCGATGTTCGCGGAGATCGAGCGCATCCAGACCGCCTACGGCATCACCATCCCCACCGTGGCCCATGCGGGCGACGGGAACCTGCACCCGAACTTCGTCTACGCCGCCGAACCCGGGGGCCCGGTCCCGGAGCCGATCTGGGCCGCGGCGGACGAGCTGTTCTCCGCCGCACTGCGGCTCGGGGGCACCCTGACCGGTGAGCACGGCGTGGGGATACTGAAGAAACGCTGGCTCGGCGATGAGCTCGGCGAGGATCAGCTCGAGCTGCAGCGACGCATCAAAGGCGTCTTCGACCCCCTGGGCATCCTGAATCCCGGCAAGGTCTTCTAGCCGGGAGCGACCTCCGGCCGTCTGCGTGCGGTGACGAGGGCGAAGGCGGATGCCGCGAGCCCGAGCCCAGCGATGATCGGCGCCCAGACGTCGACAGCCCGACCCAGCCCGATCGCATTGGCCGAGAGCCCGATCGCCACGGCGACGAGCCCCTGCGCGAGGTAGGCGACCAGGTAGACGGCCGACAGTGTCTGGCCGCGGTGCTGCGCCGGCGCGTGCCGGTTGACCAGCCCGAGACCGCCGAGGAAGAGCAGGCCGTAGCCGACGCCCGACACCACGGACGCGGCCACGAACGCGCCCAGCGACGCCGACACCGCGGACGCGACGAGCAGGGCCATTCCGCCGCTGAGGGCGAGTCCGCCGACGAGGATGGCGGTTCTCGACGGCAGACGACGGCCGAGGATCGCGGTGACGCCGATCACCACGGCGGAGATGGCGATCACACTGCCCGCGAGGAAGGCGTCGTCGGTCTTGATGAGGTTCTTCGCGATGGACGAGCCGAGCGAGAGGAACAGCGAACCCATGGCGAACCCCGCGCCGATGGCGAGGGAGGACGCCACCACGACGCCGCCGAGGCCCTTCGGCACGACCACCCCGCGCGGCCGCCAGCGTCCGCCCGCGGAGGTGCCGGCGACGGCGCGGGGCATGAACAGCACGAGCGCGAACACCGTCACCGTGATCGCCAGCAGCACCCAGTAGGTGAGGTGGGCGGGCAGCGGGGCGTACTGCACCAGCGCGCCACCGACGATGGTGGCCAGGGCCAGTCCGAGCGCCGTGGCGGCCGTGTTGATCGAACTCGCCCGGGAGGCGTTGCCGCCCCGGGAGAACTCGACGAGCGCGGCGCTCGCCGGAGCCATGGCGAGCCCGACCCCGACGCCCTGGAGGGCGCGGCCGACGAAGAGCCAGCCCACGGAGGGCGCGACGGCGAAGATCAGGATGCCGGCGGCGATCGCCGAGAGACCGGCGAGCAGCACGGCGCGACGCCCCACGTAGTCGGAGAGGCCGCCGAAGACGACGAGCACCACCACGAGCGAGATCGGGTAGACCGCGAAGATCGAGGTCACGACCAGCGGGGAGAGCCCCCATTCGCCGACGTAGACCGGGTAGACCATGGCGGGTGCTCCGCTCGCCCAGAGCGCGACGACGGCGACGGCGGCCGCCGTCCAGAAACTGCTTCGAGTGCCGAGAACGGGCATGGGCGCTTCCTTCGTGCGAGAGACCTGGTTCGTGGGCGCAGTCGACCACGGTTGGAAAAACCAACCTAGCAGGGTATCGTTGCCGCCATGCCCGCGACGATCTCCGACCCCCTCACCGGACCCCGCTGCGCGATCGCCCGGAGCCTCGAAGTGCTCGGGGAGAAGTGGACGCTTCTGATCGTGCGCGAGGCGTTCTGGGGGAGCTCGCGGTTCTCGGAGTTCCGGGATGCGCTGGGGGTGGCATCCGACATCCTCAGCGATCGGCTGGCCACGCTCGTCACCGCGGGAGTGCTGGAGCGGACGCCGTACCGGGAGCACGGCTCGCGCGAGCGGTTCAGCTATCGGCTCACCCCGGCGGGGCGCGACCTGGTGCCCGTGCTCGCCGCACTGAACGCGTGGGGGGAGGCCCATCGGGCCAGCGGGTGGGGCCCGGGAGGAATCGTGCGCGACGCGCTGACTCACGAAGCGCTCACCATCGGGTTCCGCTCCGCCGACGGCGAGTGGGTGCACCAGGACCGCGTCGAAGTGGTTCGGGGGCGCGTCGACTCCTAGGCTGAGCGCATGAGCTTTCTCAGCATCACGGCCTCCGAGAGCCTGCGCGCCGAGTGGCACTCGCTGCGCGACGACATCACCCCGTGGATCGGCGAACGAGCGACGACGCTGTTCGCACATGCCGTCTGCGACGCCTACGACTGCCTCCCGCTGGCCCTCCACTTCCGCAGGCTCCTCGTCGACGCCGGAGACGACCCCGACCTGCCGCAGGTGACGGAGGCGGAGCAGCTGCTCATCGACTGGGGTCGCGCCATCGCCGAACGCCCGCACGACCTGTCGGAGGCGTTCTACGAGAGCCTGGAGGCGTCGTTCGTGCCGGAGCGGCGGCGCACGCTGCTGGCGTTCGCCGCCCAGACCATCGCCGCGTGTGTGACCGTCACCGTCGGGCGGGTGCCCGTCGAGGATTCCCTGCTTCCCTACCGGCGCCAGGGCGACGGGCGCACCCGCTAGTGGTTCCCGCATCCGACGTCGCGTTCACCCTGTGGTTCGCGGCGGCAGGGGTCGGCGTCATCCAGGTGATCGACCTCATCGTCGGTGCCGTCGACCGGCGCACGATCCGCGACCACCGCGTGCCCTCCAAGGTGGCGAGGCTCGGCCTCTACGAGCAGCTCTGGATCGTGGTGGGCGGGGCGCTGCTCGCGGTGGTCGCCGGGTTCTTCGTCGACTATTCGGCGCGCATCATCTTCGACTCCCGGCAGCCCGCCTGGGGGATCAGCACCCTGGTGGTCACCCTGGTCGGGGTGGCGCTCGTCGGCGTGCTGCTCATCGGGTTCTCGCGCCGGGACGAGCGCACCAACTACGCTATGCTGCGTCAGGACGTGCGCGACCTCGCGACCGAGCGCATCGGGCCGGCGGATGTCGCGGCGCTGCGCGAGCAGCTGGAGGTCGTCGACGGCCGTCAGCGCGGCATCCCGTCCTCGCTGTGGGCTCACCTGTTCACCACAGGGTCGTGGCGCCTGCTCCCCGCGGCGGCAGCCCTCGCCTCCCTCGTGATCGCCATCGCGAACGGGGCGTGGGGTGCGTGGTGGACCATCGCGCTCGCCGCGCTCGTGTTCGTCGCCACGTTCGCCCTCGCCGCGGGCGAGTCGTGGTCGTCCCTCGAACGCCGCCGGCGCTGGCACGCCGTTCACCGGGCGCAGCGCGAAGAGGTGGATGCCGAGCTGCAGGCACTGGAGCGGCGCGCCAACCGCGGCGTTCCCGGTCTCGGCGAACGGGTGTCCCGCGCGCTCCAGATCCTTCGCGAACAGGACAGGAAGTGAGCGAGATGACCGGTGTGGCCGCCAACGAGGAGCCCGTCTCGGAGCATCCCGACCAGATCGTCGTCGCCGCCCCCCGCCGCAGCGCGGGGATCGTGGTGCTCGCGATCGCCGGGTTCGTGCTCATCACGATCGTTCTCGCCCTCGTGCTCGTCTACCTCTACTCGGTGCTCGGGCCGACCGCGCTGCTCTACGCGGGGCTGCTGGCGAGCATTCCGCTCGTCGCCGTACTGCTCGGAATCCGGTGGATCGACCGGTGGGAGCCGGAGCCGCGCATCGTGCTGCTGTTCGCGTTCTTCTGGGGGGCCGCGGCATCCGTCTTCATCGCGCTCGTCTTCTCGGGGATCACGCAGTCCTACCTCTCCTCGCGCGGGCTGCAGCGATCCTCTCTTGCCGACTTCTTCGAGACGGTGGTGCAGGCGCCGATCGTCGAGGAGTCGGCGAAGGGGATCGGCGTGCTGCTGCTGTTCTGGGTGATGCGCAAGTACTTCGACGGGCCTGTCGACGGGATCGTCTACGGGGCCACCGTGGGCATCGGGTTCGCCTTCACCGAGAACGTGCAGTACTTCGGGCTGGCGATCATCCAGGACAACGGATTCGGGCAGGGGGTGGGCGAGACGTTCCTGCTGCGGGCCGTGCTGTCGCCGTTCGCGCACGTGATGTTCACCTCGGTGACGGGCCTCGCGCTGGGGATCGCCGCACGCGAGAGCAACCGGGTGGGGGCGATCGGATACTTCCTGCTCGGGCTCGTTCCCGCGGTCTTCCTGCACGGCTTCTGGAACAGCGCGGGGTACTGGGCGACCAACTGGTACGTGTACTACGTCTTCATCCAGGTGCCGCTCTTCGTCATCGCGATCGTGGCGGTGGTGCGGCTGCGTCGGCACGAGCAGCAGCTCACCTACGAGCGGCTGAGCGAGTATGCGGCGGCGGGCTGGTTCACCCCGAGCGAGGTCAACCTCCTCTCCACCGGCGCGGGTCGCAGGCAGGTGCTCGCGTGGGCGGGCCGGTTCGGGCTCCGGCGGCGGTACCGTCGGTTCCTGCAGGATGCCACCCGCCTCGCCTTCACCCGGCAGCGGCTCATCTCGGGCAAGGACGACATCGGCGCCCGCCGCTACGAGGCGGACCTGCTCGACGCGATCGTCGCCGACCGTCGCGCGCTGGCCGCGCTCCCGCCCCTCCTCACGGTCCAGGGCTCCGGTCGCTGAGGCCCTCGGTCGCTGAGGTTCTCGAAGCGGCAGTCTCGTGGTGTCCTCGGTCGCTGAGGTTCTCGAAGCGGCAGTCTCGTGGTGTCCTCGGTCGCTGAGGTTCTCGAAGCGGCCGTCTCGTGGTGGCCCCTTCGAGAACCTCAGGGACCGGCCTTCACGGGGTGGCCCCTTCGAGGGCCTCAGGGGCCGGGTCTTCTCGGGGTGGCCCCTTCGAGGGCCTCAGGGGCCGGGCGCGGCGCCTCGGCGGTCATGAGGGCGTCCCGCCGGTCACTAAACTAGATAGCCGGATTTCGTGGGAAGCAGGGACGTGGTCGATCAGGAACTGGAGCGTGAGCAGGCCTATGTCGCGACCCTCTACGCGCGGCTCGACGCGCTGAAGCTGGAGGCGAGTCAGCAGCTCGACGCCGTGCGGCGGCTCGACGTCGGCGGGCACCACCAGGGGCGCTCCGAGCGCGATACGTTCGCCCGCATCTACGAGGATCGCATCGCCCTGCTCCGCGAGGTGGACGAGCGCCTCGCCTTCGGCCGCCTCGAACTCTCCGAGCCCGACGGCGGCGACCGGCTGCGCTACATCGGCCGTATCGGACTCCGCGACGCGGACCTCCAGCCCATCCTCCTCGATTGGCGGGTACCGCAGGCGAGCCCGTTCTATCAGGCAACCGCCGCCAACCCGCTCGGCACGCGAGCGCGCCGCCACCTGGTCTCCCAGGGCCGTTCGGTGATCCGCGTCGAAGACGAGGTGTTCGACGCGAGCCTGCTCGACGACGACAGCGTCGAACTGCAGGGCGAGGGCGCGCTGCTGGCCGCGCTGAGTGCGCAGCGCACCGGACGGATGAGCGACATCGTCGCCACGATCCAGGCGGAGCAGGACCGCATCATCCGATCCGACATGCGCGGCGTGCTCGTCGTGCAGGGCGGACCCGGAACCGGCAAGACCGCGGTCGCGCTGCACCGTGCCGCCTACCTGCTCTACTCCAACCGTGAGCGGCTCGCTGGCTCCGGTGTGCTCATCGTCGGACCGTCGCGCTCGTTCCTCCAGTACATCGAGGCCGTGCTGCCCTCGCTCGGCGAGACCGGCGTCGTGCTCGCCAGCGTGGGGCAGCTGTTCCCCGGGGTCGACGCGCGGATCGAGGACGCCCCGCCGATCGCGCGGCTGAAGGGCCGGGCATCCATGGCGGATCTCATCGCCCGCGCGGTGCGCTCCCGGCAGCGGGTGCCCGCCGAACCCCAGGTGCTGGATGTCAGCGGGGACAGCCTCGTGCTCGACCCGCACCTCGTCAGCCAGGCCATGGTGCGCGCGCGCGAGGGCGGCAAGCCGTACAACGAGGCGCGCGTCACGTTCGTCAAGAACGCACTCAACGCCCTCTCGCGCGAGTGGCTCGCCCAGCTGAAGGCCGGCGGCAACTCGATGGACGACTCCGACCTGCCGATGCTCCGGGAGGATCTCCGCAGCTCGGAGGATGTGCGGATCGCCCTGAACACCGCCTGGCTCCCGCTCACCCCGGAGAAGCTCGTGCAGGACCTCTACGCCCGCCCGCAGTGGCTCGCCGAGCTCACTCCGGACTGGTCACCGGAAGAGCGCGCACTGCTCCGGCGCGACAGGGCCGCCGAGTTCACGATCTCCGACGTGCCGCTCCTCGACGAGGCGGCGGAGCTCCTCGGCGAGTACGACGCCGTCGACGCCGCGCAGAAGCGCGAGGCGAAGCAGCAGCGCAAGCGGGACATCGAGAACGCCGAGGCCGCGATTCAGAACATGGACGTGCGCGGGATGGTCAACGCGAAAGACCTCGCGGACAACTTCGCCGAGTACGTCGATCGCGGGACCACCGCCGAGCGCGCCGCCTCGGATCGCACCTGGACCTATGGGCACGTGGTCGTCGACGAGGCCCAGGAGCTGTCGCCCATGCAGTGGCGCCTGCTGCTGCGGCGCGGACCGCTGCGCTCGTTCACGATCGTGGGCGATATCGCTCAGGCGGCGTCCGCCTCGGCATCCTCCACCTGGAAGGACGCGCTCCAGCCCCTGCTCCGCGGCTCGGCGGAGGCCGATCGCTGGCGTCTGGAGGAGCTGACCGTCAACTACCGCACGCCGAGCCAGATCTCGTCGGCGGCGGAGGCGATGGCGATCGCCCACGGGCTCCCCGTGACCCCGTCGCGGGCGGTGCGGGAGAGCGAGTGGCCGATCGCCGTGGTGCAGGATGTCGCGGGCGCACTGCGTCGCGAGCGCGAGTTGGGCGCCGGAGGCACCGTCGCCGTGATCGTCCCCGACGCGCAGCTCGCCGAGCTCGCCGACTCCCTCGGTGCGGAATTCGGTTCCGCCATCGGCCTGGGTCCGCGCGGTCTCACCAGCGAGGTGGCCCTGCTGACCGCGCAGGACGCGAAGGGCCTGGAGTTCGACGCGGTGATCGTGGTGGATCCGGTGACGATGGTGGCGGCATCCGAACGCGGGGCGGCTGCGCTCTACGTGTCGATGACCAGGGCCACGCAGCGTCTCACCCTGGTCGCGACCGGCGCCCTGCCGCCGGGCCTGGAGGCCTGGTCCCCGAGCGCCTAGAAGAGGCGGTCCGTGAGGCTCTCGAAGGGCGGTCCCTGAGGCTCTCGAAGGGTGGTCCCTGAGCCCGTCGAAGGGGCCGCATCACGCCGTAGGAGCCAGCGCGTCGTACCGCAGGAACCCCCGCTGCACCCGCACCAGCACGGCCAGCAGCACCACGATGAGCACCCCGCCCAGGAGCGGCGGCAGCCAGAGCGCGCCGAAGGCCGCGACGAGCCCGACGAAGACGTCGCCGATGCGCGGTCCGCCGGTCACGACCACGGTGAACACGCCCTGCAGCCGTCCGCGCATGTTGTCGGGCACGGCGCTCTGCAGAATGGTCTGCCGGAAGATCGAGCTCACGTTGTCTGCGGCGCCCGAGCCGGCCAGCATCACGGCGGCGATGGCGATGCCCACCAGGTTGGCGTGCGAGAACGAGGCGGTCACGCGCATCCACGGCAGGAACGAGGCCGCGGCCAGCAGCAGGCCGAAGCCGGCGATGAACGCGCCGTAGACGGTGATCGCGGTGCGGATCGCCCGACCCTGCCAGCGCTGACCGCCGAGGCGTCCGGAGAAGAGGCTGCTCAGCAGCGCACCCACCGCCCCCGATGCGGTCAGGATGCCGACGGTGATCGGTCCGCCGCCGAGCACGAGCGCACCGACCGCCGGGAAGAGTACCCGCGGCTGGCCGAACGTCATCGCGATGATGTCGGCCACGAACGAGATGCGGATGTTCGGTGCCCGCCGCAGGAAGGCGAGCCCGTCGCGCAGCGCCCCGAGCCCCGGCTTCGCCACCTCGCCCTGGGGAGGAAGGCGGGGGAGCGAGAGGATCCCGAAGAACGCGCTGACGAAGAGCACGACGTCCACCGAGTAGGTCCAGCCGAAGCCGATGGATGCGACGAGCACGCCGGCGAGCGCGGGCCCGACCGTGAGCGCGACGCCGAAGATGATGCCGTTCAACGCCGAGGCGGCAGGCAGGAGATGAGCGGGCAGCAGCCGCGGCACGACCGCGAACCGCACCGTGGACATGACGGTGGAGGCGACGGCGTTGATGGTCGTCATCAGGTAGAACACCCAGACCGCTTCCACGCCGGTGAACGCGAGCACGACGAGCGTGATGGTGGAGCCCCAGGCGAGGAACGCGCTGACCACCAGCAGCAGCCTCCGATCGAACGCGTCGGCGAGCACCCCGCCGTACAACCCGAACACGATCATGGGAACGAGTGCGAAGGCGCCCACGAGGGAGACGGCGAACGTGGAATTCGTGATGGCGTAGATGTGCAGCCCGACCGCCACGAGGGTGAGCTGGGCCCCGATGCCGGAGATCGCGTTGCCGGCCCACAACCGGCGGAAGGCGGGGGACTGGCGGAGCGGCGCGAGATCGACGAATCGCGAGCTGCGGGCGGGGATGTGGGCAGGCTGCTCCGGATCACCGGGGAGCTCGATCTGTTGGGTCACTGCCCTCAGTCTGGTGCACGGGACCGGCCATTTCGGAATCGAGCGGTGGCATGCTGGGTGGGTGACTCTTCTGAGCGCCGATGTGCTGGCGCGAATCCACGAACGGGCGGCCGGCTACGACCGCGAGAATCGTTTCTTCGCCGAGGACCTCGACGACCTGGTGTCGGCGGGGTACCTCACCGCCCTGGTGCCGACCGCCTTCGGGGGGCTCGGGATGTCGCTGCGCGAGGTGGCGCACGAGCAGGCGGCGCTCGCCGCAGCGGCGCCCGCCACGGCCCTCGCGGTGAACATGCACCTGGTCTGGACGGGGGTGGCGAAGACGCTGCACGACCGCGGGGACACGAGCCTGGACTTCGTGCTCGAGGAGGCGGCGGCGGGGGAGATCTTCGCCTTCGCGATCAGCGAGGCCGGCAACGACCTGGTGCTCTTCGGCTCGACGACGGATGCCCGGCCCCTCGACGGCGGCGGCTACGCCTTCACCGGCACGAAGATCTTCACCAGCCTGTCTCCGGTCTGGACGCGACTGGGCCTCTTCGGGCTCGACTCGACGTCGCCGGATGCCCCGAAACTGGTGCACGGCTTCGTCACCCGCGACACCCCCGGGGTCACGACCATCGAGGACTGGGACACGATCGGCATGCGGGCGAGCCAGAGCAACAGCACGCGGCTGGAGGGGGCGGTGGCGGCATCCGACCGCATCGTGCGACGCCTCGACCCGGGGCCGAACCCCGACCCGCTCATCTTCGGCATCTTCGCCAACTTCGAGATCCTCGTGGCGGCCGTCTACACCGGGATCGGTGAACGCGCGCTGCAACTGGCGGTCGATGCGGTGCGAGGGCGCACCTCCAAGCGCACGGGGCTCACCCGGGACAAGGATCCGGTCGCGAGGTGGAAGATCGCCGACGCCGCGCTCGCCCAGGACGCGCTGTGGCCCCAGGTGGACGCTCTGGCCGACGACGTCGACCGGCTCGTGAACCGCGGCGACCAGTGGTTCCGGGCTCTCGTCGGGGTGAAGTCGCGGGCGACGCGCACGGCGAAGTCCGTGGTCGATCAGGCGGTCGCGCTGGCGGGTGGTGCCGCGTTCTCCTCCTCGAGCGAGCTGGGGCGGCTCTACCGGGACGTGATCGCGGGCGGCTTCCACCCGAGCAACGAGGACTCCGCCCACTCCACCGTCGCCACCGCGCTCCTGGGCCCCGAGTGAGCTCCGCGGCGCCCGGCGGGCGCGTGGTGGAATGGGCGGGCGAGCCCGACCCGGATCGACCGCTCCTGGTGCTGCTGCACGGTCGCGGATCGGACGAGCGCGACCTGCTCTCCCTCGCGCCGCTGCTGCCCGCCGCCGCGGTCGCTTCGGTGCGCGCGCCCTTCCCGCTCGGTCCAGGCTTCACCTGGTTCGCTCCCGCGGAGCCGGGGATGCCGGATGCCGCCCAGGCCGCCGAGGTCACCCTCGACCTGCTCGACTGGTTCGACGCGCTGCCCCCGCACGGTGCGGTCTGGCTGCTCGGCTTCTCGCAGGGCGGGGCGATGGTCACTCAGCTGCTGCGGTTCGCTCCGGAGCGGTTCGCGGCATCCGTGGTCCTCTCCGGATTCTCCATCGAGACGACCGGGCCGGCGGACGCTCGGCTGGAGCACGAGCGTCCGCCGGTGTTCTGGGGCCGCGATCCGGCGGACCCGGTGATCCCGGCGTCGGCGGTCGCGCGCACGGCGGCCTGGCTGGCGGGGCACAGCACCCTGACCGTGCGCGAATATCGGGGCGTCGGCCACTCGATCTCGCGCGAGGAGCTCGACGACGTCAGCGCGTTCCTGCTCGACGCCGGCACCACCGCCTGACAGACTCATCGCCCGGTGCGGCACGTGGTGCGGCTCTTCCGGGCGATGAGTTGTTCTGCATCCAGAATCCTCCTGGCGGGTCAGGAATGCAAGAAGGAATTCACGGTCGGTCCCAGAACGCCGCCAGCGCGGGGGCGAGACGGCGGCCGTGCTCGTACCCCGCCCGAGCCGCGGGCGGCCGCAGCGACGGATCCATCGCGGAGACCCCGAAGAGGTGCTCCGCGTCGGCGGCCGGGAGAATCGTCTCGACCTCGCTGCCGCCCTCTCGCAGCTCCGCGACCTGCGCGGCGAGGTGCTGACCCCACTCGACCGGCGTCAGCGAAGCCCCGCCGAGCGGGGAGAGGACGAGCACCCGCCGATACCCGGCGGCGAGGTCGGCGTTCTCGTTCCGTCGGAATGCGCCGTCGAGGTAGCGGGCCTCGCCGATGCCGAAGGGCAGACCGCTCGAGGTGCTCGCGGCCACCGCATCCACCAGGTCGACGCCGCTGTGCCGGTCGAACACCGCGGGCTCCCCGGTCCGAGCGTCGACGGCCGTGATGAGCGTCCGCCGTTCCGGCCAGCGGCGCGCCGCGAACCGGGCGGCCACGATGCTGCGCCACCGCGGGTTGCCCGGGTCCTCCTGGGCGGCGTCGCGCTCGAGCGCAGCGGCGCCCAGCGTGCGTCTCAGCTGACCCGGGCCGGAGGATGCCGCGATGAGCGCCGCCATCCTCCCCAGGTGGTCGGACACTCCCGGAGCGCCGGCGCGGGGGCGGTCGACCGATGCCGGCGGGGGCGCCTGGAGGATGTCGTCGAGCAGGTCGCGCGGGCTCGCGCCGGCGAGCTGGGCCGCCACCGTCGCTCCCGCGGAGGTGCCGACGACCAGATCGGCCGCGGTCGGATCGATTCCGGCGTGCTCGAGTCCGGCGAGTACGCCGATCAGCCACGCGTTGCCGGTCGAGCCACCGCCGCCGAGCACGAGAGCGCGTCGCCGCGCCCGATCGTTCACGGAGGGTGAGGAAGTGATGTCGTTGGTCATGGGAGTCGCCTTTCGCGAATGCCTGGCGGGGCTCCCGGCGACTATTCGGGTCGCGCGATCGTGCTCTCGGGGGGAGCCCCCACGTCGGATACTGCGTTCACGAGGTCCACCTCCTGTCATCGGCACACGAACGCTGAGACGCTAGCACGCGCACGGCCGGGAGCGCACCCCTCGCGCTGGGCGGCCCGGCGGTCAGCCCCGTTCTGGGGCGAGCGCTCGCCGTGGCGGCTTGGTTAGCGTGAGAACCAGCCGGCGACTGTGGGGGGATGCCGGCGACGACCGTGGGGAGGACGGGCAATGACACTCGTGCGCACAGCGCCGACCGCCATCGCGGCGAAGTCCGTCGCCGCCGCGCCCGAGACCTCCGCCCGCCCCCTCGAGAACCCCTCCCCGGCCTCCCCGGCCGCGCCTCGGGATGCCGAGCGCCTGATCGCCGCCGCGGGCCAGGGGTCGAGCGCGTTCACCTGGCTCCGCGAGTTCCTTCGGCTGCAGTCATCCGCCCCGGCACCGGGCAGGCTGGCGCGTCTGCTGGGACGCGACCCGCTGGCGCGCGGTGCCGAGCGAGCCTACGCGGGCGCACTCGCAGAGCTGCGCGTCGCGGACGCCATCGCGGCCCTCGGCGACGAGTGGGTCGTGCTCGACGGCGCGGGTGTCGGGGGACGGGAGTTCCCGTTACGGGGCGACAGCGCGGTCTGCGCCGACCGCATCCTGGTGGGTCCGCCGGGGGTGTTCACCCTCACCCTGCGCAACCACTTCGACGATCGCGTCTGGGTGGGCGAGCGCGCCTTCGTGGTGGGCACGACGCGGTTCCCGCACATCCGCGATGCCGAGCTCGAGGCGGACCGCGTCTCCGAGACGATCGGGTCGGTGCTCGACACGCCGATCCCCGTCACCCCGTGCCTGGTGATCGCCGACCCGGCCGAGCTCGCGGTCCGCGACCGGCCGAGACGCACAGAGGTGCTCGTGCCGGAGGATTTCGGCGCCTGGCTGCACGGGCTGCCGCGCGTCCTGTCGCCGGCGGCGCTGGCGGACTACAGCGCGATCGCCCGGGCGCACTGGCCGCAGCGCGCGCCCCTGCCTCCGGAGTCGGGGGCCACGTTCCTCATGCACCACTCCCGCATCGTCGCCGCCCGCAGCCGTCGACTGTTCTGGGCAGCGATCGCCGTGCTGCTGCTGGGCGGACTGCTGGTGACCACCACCACCGGACTGGTCGCGGCGCAGCACTTGGGGTACTGAGCCCGTCGGCCCCCGGTCGCTGCGGGTGTTGAATGGCGACATGTCATCCACGATCGAACTCGCCGTGCCCGCCTCGACCGCCGTCGGCGGCTTCCCGTCGACCTTCTCCGTCTACGTCGCCGAGCCGGAGGGCGTTCCGCGGGGCGCGATCGTGCTCATCCACGAGGTGTGGGGACTGGTCGACCACATCACCGATGTCGCGGACCGCTACGCCGCCGAGGGCTATCTCGTGGCCGCGCCGGACATCCTGAGTGCCATCGGCATCGAACCGCTCGTGGGGGCCGACCTCTTCGCCAAGCGCAACAGCCCCGACGAGAGCGTGCGCACGGAGGCGCAGCCCGCCCTGCGGAATGCTTTCGCGTCGCTCGGCACCGAGGGGTACCCGGCCTGGGCCGTCAGCGCGCTGCGCGCGGTGGTCGACCACCTCGAAGGTCGGCCCGGCGTCGAGGGGCGGATCGCGGTGACCGGGTTCTGCTTCGGCGGAACCTACAGCTTCGCGCTCGCCGCGGCCGACGACCGGATCCGGGCGGTGCTGCCGTTCTACGGCAGCGGGCCCGACGACGTGTCGACGATCACCGCCCCGGTGTTCGCCTTCTACGGCGAGAACGACACCTCGCTGATCGAGACGCTGCCGGCGCTCACGGCGCGCATGAACGACGCCGGGGTCGACTTCACCGCGAAGGTGTACGCCGACGCCGGCCATGCCTTCTTCAACGACGCCAACCCGCACTCCTACGTCGCGGATGCCGCGGCCGACGCCTGGGCCCTGGCGACGACGTTCCTCGACGAGCGGCTGCGCTGAGCCGTCACTCCGTGGTGCAGTGACCGGAGGGCACCGCCGAACTCAGCCGCGCGGCCTGCGCCGCGACGGGTGCGACCTCCGCGACAGTGAGCGCGAAGCCGACATCCGCCGTCGTCGAGGACTTGGCGAAGACCACGCCGGCGACGTGCCCGGCGGAGTCGATCACCGGGCCGCCCGAGTTGCCCTGCTCGATGTCGGCCGCGAGCGTGTAGACCTCGCGAGGGGACGGGTTCTGACCGTAGATGTCGGGCACCCGCACGGTGCTGACCCCCTGCACGGCGGCGTTCTTGGAGCTGAACGGACCGCCGAGGGGATACCCGTCGAACACCGCGGTCGCCCCCTGGCCCAGCGTCGTGCCCACGGTCAGCGCCGGGGTGGGCATGCCGCTGACCGCGATCACCGCGAGGTCGTTGACCGTGTCGAAGTAGACCACCCGTCCCGTCCAGCTGCCGCCGTCCGGGGCCTGGACGACCGGCTCCGTCACGCCTGCGACGACGTGGGCGTTGGTGACGATGCGGTCGGGGGAGACCACGAAGCCGCTGCCGGACTGGTTCTGCCCGCACGCGAAGGCGTTGCCGACCACCTTGACGACCGAGTGGCCCGCGGTCTCCTGTGCCGAGGATGCCGTGGCGCTCGGGATGGGAAGCGGAGCCCCGGCGCCGATCGAGTCGAGCAGCCGCGGGATGCCCTGCTGAGTCACTGTCGAGCGCACCTGCGCCTCGAGCGACCGGAGCGGAGCCGGCGTGATCGCGTCGATCGTGGTCACCACCCGGGAGGTTCCGAGCGCGGTGGAGAGGAACGGCACCCCGAGCGCTCCGATGCTGTAGGCCATCATCGAGATCACCGCGGCGGTCGTGACCAGGGCCACTACACCGCCGAGCACCCGGTCGAGTACGCGGAGCGGGCCCTTGGGCACCCCGCGCCGGAGGGCGCGACCGGCGGCGGTGCCGAGCAGCAGCCCGGCGATCACGAGACCGGCGACGGTGGCGAGCACGACAGGCACCCTCCACTGGCTGGAGCCGACCCATCCGGTGACGATCGGGATGGCGAAGAAGGCGAGAACGGCACCGACGACGGCACCGAGGATGCCGCCGATGCTCAGCACGAAACCCTGGCGGAAGCCGTAGACGGAGTAGGCGACGAGCAGGAGGAGCAGACCGAGGTCGAGCGCTATCGAGCCGAACATCGTCTGGCGGGCTCCTTCTGTCGGGGTCGAGCATTTCATCGTAGAACGGCGATGCTGCGAACTGGCCGCAGTGTTCTCGGAGCCCCCGTCCAGGCCGCTGCCGCAGACTGAAGGCATGATCCGGCGTCACCCCGTGCTCACCGTGCTCACGCTCGGGTACCTCGGCGTGGTCGCCTGGGTGACCCTGGGCCCGCAGCCGCTGGATGCCGGCGGCAGCCGCGCGCTCTACCGCCTGCTCCGGTACTTCGGCAATCACGAACTCACCCGGTGGATCACCTACGACCGCGTCGAGTTCTCCGCGAACGTGGCGATGTTCGTGCCGATCGGACTGCTCTTCGTGCTCGTGCTGGGGCGCAGGCGCTGGTGGCTGGCGATGCTCATCGGGGTGGCGCTCACCGTTACGATCGAGCTCAGTCAGCGCGGGATCCCGGGCAGGGTCTCCGACCCGAGGGACGTGCTCGCGAACTCCCTCGGCGCGATGCTGGGGGTGATCGTGGCTCTGCTCGTCACCATCCCGAGGCGCTCCCCGCGCCCGCTCCCCGCCTCCGCTCCCTGAGCCCGGTCCCTGAGGTACTCGAAGGGAAGGGACGGGAAGGGAAGGGAAGGGCCGGGCCGGGAAGGGACGGGAAGGGAAGGCTCTCGACGGGCCGCGGACTCGGCTCAGTCCACCCGCGCCCGTCGCGGCAGCATCAGCAGCGTCGAGATGCTCACCACGATCAGCAAGATCGACGCCACCGTCACGAAGAGCGTCAGCGACAGCCCCGGCAGCAGGAAGGTCGCGATGCCCGCGAGCACGGCGACCACGCCGCTGACCCAGCCGTACCACCGCGGCTGCACCGTCCCCTGCACCGCGGAGGCGATGTCGACGATCCCCTCGGCCACCCACCCGATGCCGATGAGGAACGCGATGGCGAACAGCGAGCGGAACGGGTTCGCGAGGCACAGCACGCCGGCCACGAGGATGAGCACGCCGAGGATTCCGCTGAACCACCGCATCCCGGTCGAGAGCCGCTCCCCGGTGAAGGCGCTCACGATCCTGAACACCCCGGAGACGACGAGGTAGCTCCCGAAGAGCAGGCCGACGGTGATGAGCACGGCCCCGGGGAAGACCAGGCCGAGGATGCCCAGCACGATGCCGATCACGGCGACGGCCACGACGATTCCGCGATGCACGCGGAGCAGGCCGCCGAGACCGGGGGTGTCCAGGGGACGTGTCATTGCAACTCCTTCGGGGATCGACCGATGCTCCCGAGTCTGGCAGAGCTCGCGCCCGCCCGCGAGGGGTGAACACCCGCAATCGAGTGCCCCCCTTTTGGGGATGCCGCGCCCGCGCCGCGCACCGTAGCCTCGGACCACCGAGCTTGGGGGAGCCGTTGTCACACGCACTGGTCGATTCCGCATCATCCGTCCCGTCGCGTCCGCGCGGCACCGCATACCCGGTGATCGAACGGTGCCTGGAGGAGCAGGGCGGCAAGACCTCGCAGAACTGGCTGGCCCGCTCGTTCGGCCTCAACCCGCTTCGCAGGCAGGCACGGCCCTGGTTCGACCGGGCCCGGCGCGAGCTCGAGGTCACCGGGGTGCTCGCCGAGCTGGGCGCGGGCTGGAACGTGCTCAACGTCGTGCCGGACGGAGCGCGCGACGACGCCGTCGATCAGGTGATCGTGGGTCCGGCCGGGATCTTCAGCATCAGCATCCGCAACTTCCTGGGCAAGAAGGTGTTCGCCTCGGGCTCCCTCCTCACCGCGAACGGCTTCAAGACCACCCATATGGCTGAGGCGCGCACGGCGGCCCGCCAGCTCGAGGAGCTGCTCTTCTCGACCACCGGCAACGAGATTCCGGTGACCCCTCTCGTGGTGGCGGTCGGGGTGTACACGATCCGCGGGGGAGCGAAGCCGCCGGTGGTCAAGGTGCTGCCGGCCTCGATGCTCGCCATCTCGCTCGCCCAGGCTCCGACCACGCTGCCGCCCGAGGCCGTCGCGCACTTCTCCGCCGTGCTCGGGCAGCAACTCGGTCTCGCCGAGGCGCCCGATGCCGCCGAGGAGACACAGCGCCACGCTGCGCGTTTCGACCGCCTGCAGCAGGCGGTGGATGCCGCGGCCTACCGCCGCCGTCGGCTCGCCCTGGCGGCGGGGGCGTCCTTCGCACTCGGCGGACCCGTCGCCACCTTCGCGGTGACGGAGCTCGTGCTCTCGACCATGGCCTGACCGACCCCACCGCTTCTCTGCTAAACTCCCAAGGTTGCCGTCAGACGGCCGCGGATAAAGAGAGCTCGCACATCCTGTGACGGGCACCGCGCAACGAGGGAAAGGGGTCATCTATGCCACTCGCACCAGATGCCAAGAAAGCGATCATCGACGAGTACGCAACTCACCCAGGTGACACCGGGAGCCCCGAAGTGCAGGTCGCAATGCTGACCGCACGCATCAAGGACCTCACCGAGCACCTGAAGGAGCACAAGCACGACCACCACTCACGTCGTGGCCTGCTTCTGCTGGTCGGTCAGCGTCGCCGCCTGCTGGGCTACCTGCAGGATGTGGACATCAACCGCTACCGCGCACTCATCGAGCGCCTCGGACTGCGTCGCTAACAGCGCCCAGCCGCACGGCTCTGAACGGCCCGCCCTCGTATACGGGGGCGGGCCGTTTCTCTGTCGCGGTACGGTCAGACCGTGTCGCCTTCGACCGGGCTCGGCGGCGCGTACTCCTGCACGAACTCGAGCGCCGTGTCCGCGACCTCGCGCCAGCCGTGGTCGATGATGAGCGAGTGGCCGCGACCCGGGATGACCGTCAGCCTGGTCTCGCCGGGGTTCTTGGACTGGAGCTTGTAGGTCGCCTCCGTGATCGCCAGCGGCACCGTGTTGTCCTCGGCCCCGGCGATGATGAGCAGCGGACCCCGCTCGGGGTTGTGGGTGTCGACCTTCGTCTCCGAGAACGGGTTGAAGTTCGCCGTCGCGCCCTGGAACAGAGGGGCCCCCGGCGCGGGCACGTGATAGGTCTTCCACAGGTGCTCGGCCTCGTCGGCGTCGAGGTTGTTCGCCCAGCCGTAGGTGAACTGCTCGAGCGTGAGTGAGACGGCTCGTCCCGCGTTCGCGGGGTTGCCCAGCACCGGCGCGGCGGACTTCAGGGTGGAGAGCGGCAGCGGCAGCACTCCCCGGAACGGTGCGTTGTCGATGGCGACGGTCGCTGCGGCGACCCCCTCGCCCGCGATCTTCTGCGCGATCAGCCCGCCGAAGGAGTGTCCGATGACCACCGGGGCGGAGGTGAGGCGCGAGATGGCCTCCAGGTAGTGGTCGGTGACCTGCTGCACCATCTTGTGGGCGAAGACGCTGGGATCGGCCTTGGCCTCCTCGACGGTCTCGGGGTCGTCGGGCCATCCCGGTGCGAGTGTGGCGTAGCCGTTGTCCTCGAACAGGTCGCGCCACTGCTGCCAGCTGCTGGACAGCAACCACAGGCCGTGCACGAAAACGACGGGGCGGACGCCGGTCGCGTTGGCGGCGTCGATCTGCTGGAGTTCGGAATCGGTAAGCGTGCTCATTGGACCCTCCCTGATCGGGGGCGCCCCCACGGCGTCCCTCGGCCCGACGCTATTGCTCCGGCCGGTCCGGCGTCTAGGTCGCCGTCGGAATCGCCCGCCCTGCGATGCTCGGCGGCACGGCGCTGGGTACCATCGATCCATGGCTTTCTGGAACCGCGGCAACACCGGTGACCCCTCCCTTCCCGCCGACGACCGGGGATCGGGCAGTTTCAGCAGCTACCGCTACGACCTCATTCCGGCGAATGGCCGGGTGACCCTCCGCCTCGCCGACAGCAACCCTCACCAGGAGGAGCTCGCGAAGGTGCTGGAGGCGGGCGGCGAGCTGGAGACCGCGATGTCCCGGCGCTCGGTGGAGGAGGAGCGCACCGATGCGCCGATGCAGGTCCGCTTGTTCACGGGCAGCCGCGTCTCCGGCGTGGTCGGGGTCGTGCCGCGCGGTCTCGAGGCGGTGGTCGACGAGGCGCTCAGCAGGCTCGACAAGAACGGGCGCAAGACCCGCATCCCCGCTCGCGTGGTGAAGACGAGGGCGGGACTGCGCGTCGATCTGCTGATGGGCGAGACGCGCTGACGCCTGGATGAAGGAAGGGCCGGTGCGATCCCCATCGCCCGGCCCTTCGAGGCGGATCCGCCGGTACCCCACCGGCGTTCCATTCCCTGCGCCGTATCGGATCCCGATCGTTCCGCGGCGAGTGTTCCTCTGTAATGGGGAATTCGGTGCCCGGAGGAGCCCGGATTGCGGGGGAGTTGCCCCCATTTCGGGTCACATCGCCCGGCGCTGTCGCAGACTTGGTTCCATGGCGATGGTGCGACGGTGCGCAGCGGCGGTGTCCGCGCTCCTCGTGCTGTGCGCTCTGGCCGGGTGCGCCGCCGCACCCGAGCCGCCGGTGACGGATGACGAGCGCGCCGGCATCCGTCAGGAGATCCTGTCCACGCTGTGGGCTCCGATCGCGCAGTCGTACCCGGAGGCGATCCGTCCGGTGATCCCGGTCTCGCACACCGTCACCGACCACGACTGGCCCGCGCGCATGGCGAGCTGCCTCCGGAGCCGCGGCTACACGAGCGAGGTCGTGGACAACGGGCAGGGCTACACCGACGGGGGTCAGGGCCAGACTCAGCTCGTCTTCACGGTCGACGCCTACAACTGCCAGGCCACCTGGATCTCGTTCTCCCAGGTGGCCAACTACCTCACGCCGCGCCAGCTGGAGGCGTTCTACAACTTCCAGGTGACGACGCTCCAGTCCTGCCTGCGCCTCGCGGGCGTGGTGACCGCTCCGTCTCCCGGGCGCCAGTACGCCCTCGGCATCCCGGAACTGGCGGGCTGGAACCCGTACCAGGTGTTCTGGCAGAGTCAGCCCACCTATGCCGCGCTGACCTACATGGAGACCCGGTGCCCGCCCATCCCGGGCTGGCTCGACCTCGCACCCTGAGCGGGAATAACCGTGCCGTCCGCACGTTATAGGTCTATGCAAACGCATAGAAATGGATGTGGACAGAATGCAATTCGGAATCTTCACCGTCGGCGACGTCACCGAGGACCCGACCACGGGTCAGACCCAGACCGAGCACGAGCGGATCAAGAACATCCTCACCATCGCCCAGAAGGTCGAGGAGGTGGGCATGGAGGTATTCGCTCTCGGCGAGCACCACAATCCGCCCTTCATCCCGTCGTCCCCCACGACGATGCTGGGCTACGTGGCGGCCAAGACGGAGAAGCTGATCCTCTCCACCAGCACCACCCTCATCACCACCAATGACCCGGTGAAGATCGCCGAGGACTACGCCATGCTCCAGCACGTGGCCGACGGTCGTGTCGACCTGATGATGGGCCGCGGCAACACCGGACCCGTGTACCCCTGGTTCGGCAAGGACATCCGCGAGGGAATCCCGCTGGCCATCGAGAACTACGCCCTCCTGCACCGGCTGTGGTCCGAGGATGTCGTGGACTGGCAGGGCAACTACCGCACCCCCCTGCAGGGCTTCACCAGCACCCCGCGCCCGCTCGACGGCGTGGCCCCGTTCGTGTGGCACGGCAGCATCCGCTCGCCCGAGATCGCCGAACAGGCGGCCTACTACGGAGACGGGTTCTTCGCGAACAACATCTTCTGGCCCAAGGAGCACTACATGAAGCTCATCGGCTACTACCGCCAGCGCTTCGAGCACTACGGTCACGGCACTGCCGCGCAGGCGATCGTGGGGCTCGGCGGCCAGGCGTTCATGGCCAAGAACTCGCAGGATGCGGTGAACCAGTTCCGGCCGTACTTCGACAACGCTCCCGTCTACGGGCATGGGCCGTCCCTCGAGGAGTTCACCGAGATGACGCCGCTCACCGTCGGAAGCCCGCAGCAGGTGATCGACCGCTACGCCGCCATGCGCGACCACTTCGGCGACTACCAGCGCCAGCTGTTCCTCATGGACCACGCCGGCCTGCCGCTCAAGACGGTGCTCGAGCAGCTCGACATCCTCGGCGAGGAGGTCGTGCCCGTTCTCCGCAAGGAGTTCGCGAAGGACCGCCCGGCCGACGTGCCCGAGGGCCCGACCCACGCCGCGCGCGTCGCAGCGTCGGTCCGCGATCTCGAGCGCCCCGGCAGCGAGGTTCTCGAAGGGGCCAACTCATGAC
The DNA here is from genome assembly GCA_966212465.1 of uncultured Lacisediminihabitans sp. Taxonomy (GTDB): domain Bacteria; phylum Actinomycetota; class Actinomycetes; order Actinomycetales; family Microbacteriaceae; genus Lacisediminihabitans. Next base: position 71,625 of record CBIHRK010000004.1, on the reverse strand, counting down.
CGCACGACGCATCGCGGTGCTCACCGCCGGGCTGAGCCAGCCCTCGTCCACCAGCCTGCTCGCCGACCGCCTCGCTCAGGCGGCGGCGAGCCGGCTGCGGGAGGACGGCATCGAGGTGGAACTCGATGTCGTAGACCTGCGCGACTACGCGCACGACGTGACGAACAATCTGCTCACTGGTTTCGCGAGCCCGAAGCTGGATGACGCCATCCAGCGCCTCACGACGGCCGACGGCCTCATCGCCGTCAGCCCGATCTTCACCACCAGCTACAACGGCCTGTTCAAGTCCTTCATCGACGTGATCGACCCGCAGGCGCTCACCGGGATGCCGGTGCTCATCGCCGCAACCGGAGGCTCCGAGCGGCACTCGCTCGCCCTCGACTACGCGATGCGCCCGCTGTTCAGCTACCTGCACGCGGTGGTGGTTCCGACCGCCGTGTTCGCCGCCTCGAGCGACTGGGGTTCGGGCGACGTGGCCGGGGCGTCCGCGCTGCCGGCCCGCATCGGTCGAGCGGCCGGCGAGTTCGCGGAGCTGGTGCGTGCATCGGACCGCTCGTCGCAGGTGGCCGATCCGTTCGCACTGCCGGCCGGATTCAGCCCGGTGGGCGGCTTCGGGGCGCAATAGGCGGTCTACCCCACTTGGGTGAACGTTCCCCCTTTCGGGGGACAATCCGGGTGACAAACCGTCCGCGACCGCGTATCGTGCAGCGCGTGATACCCGATCACGACACACCCGATTCTCCCGCGCCCGGACGCTTCGATCCACGATGGTTCCTGGCCCAGGTGAGCGGTCGCGCGCCCGAACGCCCCGAGCCCCGGACGGTCGCCGCCGATGCCGCGACGCGAGCGCCCGCGCGCGCCGCCGCGGCGCGGCGCCCCAACCCGGTGTCAGCGCCGCGCCCCGCCGCCCGCACGCGGGCGTCCCACTGGACGCCGCTCGTCGCGGACCCGCTCACGGGCCCCACTGCGCTGCCGGCGGCCTCCGCACGCGATCTGCCCCCGGTCCTCTCCGTGCCGGCCGCGCCGCATGCCCCCCTCGTCGTGTTCTCGCCCACCACGCGGCGCCTCAGCATCCCCCTGCTCCCGATCGAGAGCACCCGACGGCGCTACCTCGTGGTGGGCGCCGGAGTGGTCGCACTGGCCCTGGGCGGCACGGCCGCCTTCACGGCCTCCGCCTACGAGAACCACCCGCCGGCCGCGGTCGCCGGGGCGCGGAATGCGACGGATGCGCCGACCGACGCCCCGTCGCCCGACCCGACCACCGATGCGCCCGCCGTCCTCCCCTCCGAGACGCCGCTGCCGCAGGTCATCGCCGCCCCCACCATCCCGCCGGTCGCGGTGTCGACCAAGAAGCGGACGACCACCAGGAAGGGCGCCGTCGTCGTGCCCGTTCCGGCCGCCGCCCCGGCGGCACCGGCCGCGCCGCCCGTCGTCACCCCGGTGGACCCGCCCGTGGTCCCCCCGGTGGTGGTGCCGCCCGTCGATCCGCCCGTCGACCCCCCGGTGGACCCGCCGGTCGATCCGCCCGTGATCCCGCCGGTCGATCCGGGGAACTGACTCTCAGAGGAAGCGCTCGCGCAGCAGCTCGAGGAGTGCCCCCACCGCCGGACTCGGCTGCGGCCTGCTCACGGCGCTGAAGGTCCATTCGATCGCCGGTCGCACCAGGGGGACGACCGCCACGCCCGCGGTGGGGCGGAAGGTGAGGCGGGGGAGGGCCGCGACCCCGAGGCCGGCCGCCACGAAGCGGGGCACGTCGCTCAGATCGGAGACCTGCACGGTCACCGATCGGCTCAGCCGCGCGGCGGCGAGGGCGCGTTCCAGCGCCACCCGGTTGCCGAATCCTTCGGGGGCGTCCACCCACGGTTCGCCCGCGAGCTCGTCGAGCCGGACGGTCGTGCGGGCGGCCAGCGGGTGCGCGGCGGGCAGCACGGCGACGAATTCGCTCCGCGCGAGGGGCAGCACGGCGAAATCGGCGAGCTCGTGCAGCGGCAGACCCATGAAGGCCACGTCGATGCGGCCGCGTCGCACGTCGTCGCCGAGCCCCGTCGACCCCGTCGGCGATGCGATGAGCTGCAGATCCACCAGGGGGTTCTGAGCGCGGTAGTCGCGCAGAAGGCCCGGCAGATCGGCGAAGTCGAGTGCGCTGAAGATGCCCACCCGGAGCCGCCCGCGGATGCCGCCGGCGCGCCCCACCGCGCTGCGCACCCGGTCGATCGCCTCGATGGCGGCCCGGGCCTGGGGGAGCAGGGCCTCGCCGGCGTCGGTCAGCGCCACCCGCCGGGTCGATCGATCGAACAGGGTGGCATCGAGTTCGCGCTCCAGGCTGGCTATCCCCGCGGAGACGGTGGATTGCACGGCGAACAGCCGCTCGGCGGCGTGGGAGAAGCTCAGCTCCTCTGCCACCGCGACGAAGTACTCGAGCTGCCGTGTCTCCATCGTGTTATCGCTTTCATCGATTGGTCAATCCAAATATGTTCGTTGGACTCGATACGAGCCTAGGCGCATCCTGAAGTCATGACCAGCGCTTCGACCCTCGCCCCCACCGCCCGCCTCTCTCACGCAACCGGCTTCTGGGTGATCGCGGCGGCCTTCCTCGCCGTGATGGCGTTCTCCACGATCCCGACACCGCTGTACGCGCTGTATCAGGCGCGGGACGGGTTCGGCACCGTGCTGGTGACCGTCATCTTCGCCGCCTACGCGCTCGGAGTGATGGCGAGCCTCTACCTCGCCGGTCACGTGAGCGACTGGCTCGGCAGGCGCCGGGTCATCCTGGCGGCGATCCTGGTCGAACTGATCGCCGCGGTGCTCTTCCTCGCCTGGCCCGCCGTACCCGGGCTGCTGGTGGCCCGCTTCGTCACCGGCGTCGGCGTCGGGATGCTGACCGCGACCGCCACCGCCCACCTCGGCGAGCTGCGGTCCATCGCCCGACCGCGCGAGGGGTCCGGCACCTCCAGCGCGGTGTCGAGTTTCGTCAACGTCGGCGGGCTCGCTCTCGGCCCGCTCGTGGCCGGGGTGCTCGCCCAGTGGGTCTCGACCCCGCTCGTCGTCCCGTACGTGGTGTTCATCGTGCTGCTCGCCCTCTCGGCCGTGGGAGTGGCACTCGTGCCGGAGACGGTGGAGCGCCCGCGCGAGCACCACGCCTACCGACCGCAGCGTGTCGCCCTGCCCGCCGGTGCCCGCAGCGTCTTCCTCACCGCCGGTGCCGCCGCGTTCTCGGCGTTCGCCGTCTTCGGCATCTTCACCTCCCTCGCGCCGGGCTTCATCGCGGGCACCCTCCACGAGACCTCGCGGTTCATCGCGGGATCGGTCACCTTCGCCGTGTTCGGCGCCGCCGCTGTGGCCCAGGTGCTCAGCACCCGTCTGCGGAACAGCCTGCAGCTCCGGCTCGCCGCCCTGCTCATGGCGGTCGGACTCACCGGCCTCGCCGTGGCGGTGGTCGCGATCAGCCTGCCGTTGTTCGTCGCCGGCGGCGTGGTGGCGGGTGCCGGCGTCGGAATCCAGTTCCGGTCCGCGGTGGCGGCCGCGGCGTCCCTTGCGCAGCCCGCGGCGCGCGGCGAGGTCCTCGCGGCGCTCTTCCTCATCGCCTACGCGGGGCTCGCCGTGCCCGTGCTCCTGGTCGGGGTGGCTCTCGCCTTCTTCCCCGCCCCGGTCGTGCTGATCGGCTTCGCCGTCGTCGTGCTGGTGCTCGCGGTGTCGTCGTCGGCCGCGCTGATCAGGACTCGACGATTTCGCGCATGACGTCGAAGAACGTGTTCCAGCCCGCCTTCGCCTGCCCGTACTGCTCCGGCGTGAGGTGACCGCCGCTCTGCGTGACGGTCATCTCTGTTCCGCCGTCGACCTCCGCGAGCAGCACAGTCACCGCGTCGCGGGCGGGATCGTCCGGCTGGTCGGTGAGTGTGAGCACGAGCTTCGCGGGAGGGTCGACCTCGAGGAATTCGCCTCGCCACGAGATCTCGTAGCGATCCGGTCCGGCGAACATGCGGGCCGTCCACGTGCCGCCCACGCGCACGTCCATGGCGATCGATTCGACGGGCACTTCGGAGGCCGCGCCGCCGAACCAGGCGCTGAAGTGCTCCGGGGTGGTCCAGGCCTCGAACACCCGGTCGCGCGGGGCGGCGAAGGTGCGCACGATGGTGAAGCCGGCTGTCTCATTCATGGGAGGTTCCTTTCATCATGGTGGTGAGGTGGTCGGCGAGAGCGTCGAAGCTCGTCGCCCAGAAGCGCTCGTAGTCGTGCATCCAGTCGGTGGCCTCCCTGAGGGGCTCCGCCTCCAGGTGACTGGGTCGGTACTGCGCCTCCCGATTGCGGGAGATGAGCCCGGCGCCCTCCAGCACCTTGAGGTGTCGCGACACGGCGGGCATGCTCATCGCGAACGGGGCCGCGAGCTGCGAGACGGTCGCGTCGCCCTGTGCGAGTCGCGCGAGGATCGCGCGCCTGGTGGGATCGGCGAGAGCCGCGAACGTCGCGCTCAGCCGGTCCGAGGTCGCCGATGCGGGCATGTGATTAACCGATCCATTAATTAACTGATGCGTTAAATATAGTCCGCCGTCCGGCACTGTCAAGAGGAGTGATCCCCGCCCGCCCATGGTGCGAGACTGGGCGTATGGGCAGGACCCGGGAGATCGGCATCGCCGCCGCAGCGGTCGCGCTCGCCCTGTGCCTGAGCGGATGCACCGGCGACCCGCACCCCGCCGCTCTGGGGTTCGGCGCTCGCGTCGCCCTCTACGAGCAGACCGCGACCCGGCAGTGGGAGGCGTTCGCTCCGCAGAGCCCGCCGTCCCTGCGCCCCGACCTGCACGTGCACACTGTGAGCACCGGTGCCCGATGGGTTCGAGACATGAGCGCGTGCCTCGGGGGACGCGGGCTGGCGAGCCTCCAGTCGACGGCGGACCGCCCGATCGATCTCGGCGGAGCGACCGACCTCCACGACGTGAACACGCGCATCTCCGAGTTCGTCTGCCAGGCGCAGCATCCCACCGACGCCCAGCTCCGGGCCATGCTGAGCCCGTCGCAGGCCGGTGTGCTCTACGACTACTACGTCGACTCGCTCCAGCCCTGCCTCCTCCTGAACGCCGGCGTCGTGCCCGTCCGGCCGCCGAAGCGCGACGTGTTCGTGCTCTCCTACAGCGGCACAAGCTGGAGCCCGTACGACGCGTCGCCGGTTCCCGACAGCGTGGTGGATCGCCGTGGTGACGTCCGACCCACGGCGCTGGGGGAACGATGCCCCCGTTTCCCCGACTGGATCACGCGGTGAGGCGTCCGATCGCGGCGACGGCGGTGGCGCTCGTCATGGCGCTGCTGCTCACCGGATGCGCGGGCGATCCGCATCCCGTGCCGCTCACGCGGTCCCAGCAGATCGCGCTCTACGAACGGTTCTCCCGGCAGGACTGGGATCAGATCGCGCAGCTCAGCCCGAGCACGCCGCGACCGGACCTTCGCGTGAGGACCGTGAGCACCGGCAACCAGTGGGCGCTGGACATGGCGGCGTGTCTGCGCGAGCAGGGCATCACCCAGTTCTCCGTGACGGCCGACGGCTCGATCGACCTCTCGCAGAGCCCCGGGTTCACCAGCGGGCTGGTGGGCCTGCCGCAGATCATCTGCACGGCCCAGCATCCGAACACCCGCTACCTCGCGGTGTTCCTCAGCGACTCGCAGCTCTCGGTGCTCTACGACTACTACGTGAACTTCCTCCGGCCCTGCCTGACGATGCACACGGGCGCCCCGCTGGCCCGCGTCCCCAGCAGGCGCGCCTTCATCGCCCGCTACTACGCGAACCCCTGGTCGCCCTACGACGACAGCCGCCTGACCACGTCGCAGACCGACATCGACGGCCGCGATCGGATCGCCGCACTCCTGGCCGTCTGCCCGCCGCAGCCCGTGTGGCTCAGGCGCTGAGGCCGGCGCGACTCGCCGGAATCGCGTCGTCAGCACGCCCCGACACGCCGTACTGGTAGACTTCTCGAGGCTCGATGGACTTTCGTCCGCGGGCCACGGAGCAGGCTGGCACGAAGCTGGTCAGTAGTGGTGAAGTTCCGAACCCCGCGAGCGACTCGCGGCCGGGTCGGCGCCTTTCTACTGTTGACCAGAGCGAGTGCTCATCATGAGCACCATGCCAAAGCGCCGCGGATTGTTCCGCGCGCCCCTTTCTGCTTGTCTCCTGCTCCTTGACGTCAGTCGCCTCCCACACGGGGAGACGACGTAAAACAAAGGAGAAACCCCCCTATGGAGGGTCCAGAAATCAAGTTCGCCGAAGCCGTCCTCGACAACGGCAAGTACGGCACCCGCACCGTCCGATTCGAGACCGGCCGCCTCGCGCAGCAGGCGCAGGGCGCAGTCGCCGCCTACCTCGATGAAGAGACCATGCTGCTCAGCGCCACGAGCGCGAGCAAGCACCCGAAGGACAACTTCGACTTCTTCCCGCTGACGGTGGATGTCGAGGAGCGTTCGTACGCGGCCGGCAAGATCCCGGGCTCGTTCTTCCGCCGCGAGGGCCGCCCCTCCACGGAGGCGATCCTCGTCTGCCGCCTGATCGACCGCCCGCTCCGCCCCTCGTTCGTCGAGGGACTGCGCAACGAGGTCCAGATCGTGATCACCGTCCTGGCGATCGCGCCCGACGAGTTCTACGACGCTCTGGCGATCAACGCGGCCAGCGCCTCGACCCAGATTTCGGGCCTCCCGTTCAGCGGTCCGATCGCCGGCGTGCGCCTCGCGCTCATGCGCGACGGGCAGTGGGTCGCGTTCCCCAAGTTCTCGCAGCTGGCCGACGCGGTCTTCGACCTCACCGTCGCCGGTCGCATCGTGCGCAACTCCGACGGCTCCGAGGACGTCGCCATCATGATGGTCGAGGCCGAGGCCACCGAGCATGCCTGGGGACTCATCCAGGGCGGCGCCATCAAGCCGAACGAAGAGGTCGTGGCCCAGGGCCTCGAGGCTGCGAAGCCGTTCCTCTCCCAGCTGGTGAAGGCGCAGGAGCAGATGGCCTCGCAGTCCGCCAAGCCGATCGCCGACTACCCCGTGTTCCTGCCGTACGACGGCCAGGTCTACGACGCGGTCGCCGAGATCAGCTACGACGAGCTCAAGGGCATCTACCAGATCGCCGACAAGACCGAGCGCCAGAACGCCGACGACGCGCTCAAGGACCGCGTCAAGGCGCAGATCGCCGCCAAGGTGGATGCGGGCGAGCTCGACTCCTCCGCGAACGGCCAGGTGAGCGCGGCGTACAAGTCGGTCACCAAGAAGATCGTGCGCGGACGCATCCTCACGGAGGGTGTCCGCATCGACGGCCGCGGGCTGGCGGACATCCGGCCGCTCGACGCCGAGGTGCAGGTCATCCCGCGCGTGCACGGTTCCGCGATCTTCCAGCGCGGCGAGACTCAGATCCTGGGTGTCACCACGCTGAACATGCTCAAGATGGAGCAGCAGATCGACAGCCTGGCGCCCGTCACCAAGAAGCGCTACATGCACCACTACAACTTCCCGCCCTACTCGACCGGTGAGACCGGTCGGGTCGGTTCGCCGAAGCGTCGCGAGATCGGGCACGGCTTCCTCGCCGAGCGCGCGCTCGTGCCGGTGCTGCCGAGCCGCGAGGAGTTCCCCTACGCGATCCGCCAGGTGTCCGAGGCCCTCGGCTCCAACGGCTCGACGTCGATGGGCTCCGTCTGCGCCTCGACCCTGTCTCTGCTGAACGCCGGTGTGCCGCTGCGCGCACCGGTCGCCGGCATCGCCATGGGCCTCGTCTCCGACCAGGTCGACGGCGAGACGCGCTACGCCGCGCTCACCGACATCCTCGGTGCGGAGGACGCGCTCGGCGACATGGACTTCAAGGTCGCGGGCACCAGCGAGTTCGTCACCGCCATCCAGCTCGACACCAAGCTCGACGGCATCCCGTCATCGGTGCTCGACGGCGCGCTGAAGCAGGCCAAGGAGGCTCGCACCGCGATCCTGGCCGTGCTGAACGCCGCGATCGACGCCCCCGACGAGATGGCCCCGACCGCGCCCCGCGTGATCTCGGTCCAGATCCCGGTCGACAAGATCGGCGAGCTGATCGGCCCGAAGGGCAAGACGATCAACTCGATCCAGGACGAGACCGGAGCCGACATCTCCATCGAGGAGGACGGCACCGTGTACATCGGCGCCGTCGACGGTCCGTCGGCCGAGGCCGCCCGTGCCGCCGTCAACGCGATCGCCAACCCGCTGAACCCCGAGGTCGGCGAGCGGTTCCTCGGAACCGTCGTCAAGCTCGCCACGTTCGGCGCGTTCGTCTCGCTCACCCCGGGCAAGGACGGCCTGCTGCACATCAGCGAGGTCCGCAAGCTCGCCGGTGGCAAGCGCGTGGAGAACGTCGAGGACGTGCTCGCCGTCGGCCAGAAGATCCAGGTGGAGATCACCAAGATCGACGACCGCGGAAAGCTGTCCCTGGCGCCCGTCGAGACCGAGTCCGCGGATGCCGCGGACACTCACGGTCGCGACGCCGCCGAGGAGAGCGTCGACACCTCGTCCGAGGGTGCGAGCGTCTGACCGACTCCCGCTGAAGGGCCCCGATCCGCTCCGGCGGGTCGGGGCCTTTCCCGTCCGGTCCCTGAGCTCGTCGAAGGGTGCGGCCTCAGTGTCCGGTCCCTGAGCTCGTCGGAGGGCCCGGCCGCTTCGAGAGCCTCAGCGACCGTGTCGAAGGCCTCGCTCAATTGGCGGAGGGCCGCCCGCCCGCTCGACGCGGGCGACGGCCCTCCTGGCGCCGGTGATGAGCTCCGGCGGAACTGTGACGGGCTTCCCGAACGCTGTGGTCGAGCATCCCTCCGGCCGCTGTCGCGACCGCACGACCACCACGCTAAACGCCACCGCGAGCCCTCGGAAGCGATGTCGACAAGTGTTTACCCGGCACAGGGCGAACTCTCAGCATGGTCGCTCGACCCGCCGCGTATCGCGCCGGTTACGAACAGAGCACAGAGTCGTAACGATTGCCATTTCCTCGCCGGAAACGGGAGTGTCGCGGCAATATCCTGTGAGCACGCGGGAGGGGCGAGATGACACAGCTGGACACCAGGCAGGTGATGCCCCCAGGGGCGGTGCGAGAGGCCGGGCCCGTCGTGGCCCCCACCGAATTCGCGGCGGTGCGCCGTCGCGCGGTGGGCACGTCAGACCTGCGGGTGTTCCCGCTCGCGATCAGCGGCAACGTCTTCGGCTGGACGGCCGACGACGCCACCTGCAACAGCATCCTCGACACCTACGCGGCGTTCGGCGGCAACTTCATCGACACCGCCGACTCATACGCGGCCGGTCGCAGCGAGATCATGATCGGCAACTGGATGCGCGCCCGGCACAATCGGGACGAGATGGTCGTCGCCACGAAGGTGGGCAAGAGCCTGGAGCATCCCGGTCTCAAGGCGCGCGTGCTCACCCGGGCGGTGAACGATTCGCTCGTGCGACTCGGCACCGACCACATCGACCTGCTCTACCTGCACATCGACGACCCCGACGTGCCGTTCGAGGAGACCCTGTTCGCCGTCGACGACCTGATCCGCGCCGGCAAGGTGCGCTACTTCGGCGCCTCGGATCACTCGGCCAACCGCCTCATCGAGGCCCGGGTGATCGCGGCCCAGCTCGAGGTCACCCCCATGGTCGCGCTGCAGAACCACTACAACCTGGTGCACCGAGGGGAGTTCGAGGGCAATCTCGCTCGCGTCGCCGCGCAGCAGCGCCTCGGTGTCATGCCGAGGTTCGCGCTGGCCAGCGGATTCCTCACCGGCAAGTACCGCGCGAAGGCCGATCTGTCGCGCAGCTCGCGGGGCCCGGAGGTGGCGCGCTACCTCACGAAGCGCAACCTGCGCGTGCTCACGGCGCTCGACGCCATCGCCCGGGACGTGCGCGACCACGGTGTGCCCGAGGCGACCGTGGGCGCCGTCGCTCTTGCGTGGCTGCTGACCAAGCGCGACGTGGTCGCGCCGGTTGCCAGCGCCAGTCACGCCGGACAGGTGCTCGAACTGGTCACCGCGGCGCGGATCCACCTGGGTCGCCACCAGATCGCCGACCTGGACCGCGCCTCCGCCTGATCGCGGGAGGCGGCGCGTTAGCGCGAGAGCCGGTCGACGGCCTCGACGAGCACCTCAGGCGAGCAGGCGAAGTTGAGACGCGAGTGGCCCCGGCCCTCGCGCCCGAACGACGGACCGGGATTCAACGCAACGCCGCGGTCGAGCGCGCAGAGGCTCGGATCGTCGCCCCAGCCCAGCTCCCGCAGGTCGAGCCAGGCGAGATACGAGGCCTCGGGCGGCGCGTAACGCACTGATGGGAGTCGATCGGCCAGCAGGTCGGCGAGCAGGAGCCGGTTCGCATCCATGCTGCTGATCGCTCCGTCCAGCCAGTCGTCGCACTCGCCGTCATACGCGGTGATGGCCGCGAGCAGCCCGAAGATTCCGGTCCGGGTGACGACCTCCTCCGGCATCCGCGCGACCATCTCGGCATGCGCCGGGTCCGCCGTCACGATGAGCGCGCACTTGAGCCCGGCCAGGTTGAAGGCCTTGCTGGGCGCGGTGACGCAGATGCCACGGCGCCGGGCGGCGTCGGAGACGGAGAGGAAGGGGGTGAAGACCGCGCCGGGCATGGTGAGCGGTCCGTGGATCTCGTCGCTGACGATGGTGGCGCCGAACCTCTCGGCCAGCTCGGCGAGGGCGGCCAGGTCGGCTGCCGGGTGAGGGTGGCCGAGGGGATTGTGCGGGTTGCACAGCAGCATCGCCGCAGCGCCCTCGGCGAACGCCCGCTCGATCCCGTCGAGATCGAGGGTCCAGCCTGTCGGGCCGGACGCGAGGGGCACCTCGACGACCGTGCCGCCCGCTTCGGGCACCAGTTCGAAGAAGGGCGGGTAGATCGGGGGAGTGATCACCACTCCCGCTCCCGGGGCGATCACGCCGCGCAGGGTCTCGACGATCGCCACGCTCACGTCGGTCGTCGTGGTCACCTGACCGGTATCCACGCTCCAGCCCCACCGGCGTTCCGCGAAGCCGGCGAAGGCGCCAGGGAGCTGGGGGCCCGGGACGGCATAGCCGGTGTCCGACCGGCGGACCGCGGCGATCAGGTCGCGCGCGATGGGCTCGGCGAGCGGATAGTCGGTCTCGGCGACCCAGAGCGGGAGCACGTCGGGTCCGTACACGCGCCACTTGGCGCTCGTGCGCGTGCGGAGCAGGGAGAGCGGATCCGCTGTTACCTCAGGCATGCCCACAGCATGGCAGAAGCGTGGGCCGGATCAGGCCCCGTGTCGACCGAGGATGCGGGCGCTCGCGCGCTGGAACGCGGCGATCGCGGCGATCCGGTCGCCGGCGTAGCCGCCGCTCATGGCTCCGTCGCGGGCGAGCAGGAGGTCGTCGGCCGCGTCGCCGGGGAGCGGATGACCCGCCGCGCGCAGACGCTCGGCGACCACCTCCGTGTACCAGTCGCGGTGCTCGCTGACGGCGACCCGGACCGGGTGACCGAGGTCTCCGAACTCCGCGGCGGCGTTGATGAACGCACAGCCGCGGAAGCCCTCGGAGTGCAGTTCCTCCACGATGCCGTCCACGATCGCGTCGAGCACGGCCGAGGCATCGGCGCTCTCGGCGTCGAACCTCTCGATCTCGGCGACCGCCGCGCGATGGCGACCGTTCACGTATTCGACGATCAGGCGGTCCTTCGAGCCGTAGTGCTTGTAGAAGGTGGCCTTCGTCACGCCCGACTCGCTGATGAGGCGGTCGATGCCGACACTGCGGATGCCCTCGTCGTAGAAGAGGCGGTCCGCCGTGGCGAGGATCCTCAGCTTGGCCGCGGCCGGAGGCACCTGACGGATCGGCCGGTAGCCGGGGGCACGCTGAGCGATCGGGATGGATTCGACAATCGGCACAGCGTGGCTCCCTCGGGCTAGTCGGCTAGATGTCCTCACAGCCGTCGGCAGCATCCGGAACGTCGGGGGCGATCCGGGTCTTACCGTGCGGAACTGGTGTCCCGGCTGGTTCGTCGGCCTGCGCACGGGGCGCGGCAGGAGCGAGACATTCGGGTCGTCTCGTTTCCGGAGTCGAGGCGGTTTCGGGCCGCCCGCTCGCTGACAAGTAGAAAGCTATCACAGGAGTGAGGACAGACAGATCGGTTTGTCCTCATTTCTGCGGACGCGGCGTACCCCAAAACGGGGGGCCACGTCATCCGCTGGTGACGCGTCCAGGCTGCCCGGAACGAAGGTGACGTAGGCTCTACGCGATGAACGGTGCAGTCCAGCTCCCCCTCGGCCTCGCCGAACTCTCCTTCACCGCGGCGGGGGATTCCCTCGTGAGGCGGTCGGTGCTGCCGAGCGGCGTGCGGATCCTCAGCGAGCAGGTCCCCGGCGCACGCAGCGCGACCATCGGGTACTGGGTGGCGGTCGGCTCGCGCGACGAGAAGCCCGGCACTTTCGGCAGCACGCACTTCCTCGAGCATCTGCTGTTCAAGGGCACGGCCTCGCGCTCGGCCCTCGACATCGCGGTCAGCTTCGACGCCGTCGGCGGCGAGAACAACGCCGTGACGGCCAAGGAGTACACCTGCTATTACGCGAAGGTGCAGGATCGCGACCTCCCGATGGCCGTGGAGGTGCTTGCCGACATGCTGACCTCGTCCGTCATCGACCCGGACGAGTTCGAGAACGAGCGCGGTGTCATCCTCGAGGAGCTCGCGATGGCCGACGACGACCCGTCGGATGTGGCGAACGAGCGCTTCTTCGAGGCGGTGCTCGGCGAGCACCCTCTCGGCCGCCCCATCGGCGGCAGTCCCGAGACGATCGCCGAGGCGACCCGCGATCGCGTCGTGGAGCACTATCGCGCGAACTATCGCGCCCAGGACCTCGTCATCACCGTGGCCGGTGCGGTCGACCATGACGTGCTGGTGGCCGACGTGGCCTCGGCCCTGCTGGCCGCCGGCTGGGACCTGGACGTGCCCGCGCACCCGGTGGCGCGGCGGGATGCGGAGCACCAGACCATCACCCGCGGCAGCCCGCTCGTGGTGGTGCAGCGTCCCATCGAGCAGGCCAACATCCTGCTCGGCGTCCCCGGGGTCGCGGCAGCGGACGAGCGCCGATCCACCCTGGCGGTGCTCAACTCGGTGCTCGGCGGTGGCATGTCGTCACGGCTGTTCCAGGAGATCCGCGAGAAGCGCGGACTCGCCTACTCCGTCTACTCGTTCTCGCCGAGCTATTCGGACGCAGGGCTGTTCGGCCTGTACGCGGGGTGCTCGCCCTCGAAGGCAGGTCAGGTCGCTGAGCTGCTCCTCGGCGAGTTCCACCGTCTGGCCGAGGGCGGCGTCACCGACGACGAGCTGCGGCGAGCGGTCGGTCAGCTGAGCGGCGCATCCGCGCTCGCCCTCGAGGACTCCGATACGCGCATGTCGCGTCTCGGCCGCTCCGAGATCACCCTCGGCGAGTTCGCCGACCTCGACGAGGCGCTGCGGAGGCTCTCCCTCGTCACCCCGCACGACGTGCAGGAGCTCGCGGCCGAGCTCGTGTCCCGCCCGGTGTCGATCGCAGCGGTCGGCACGATCGACGAGTCGGCGTTCGCCGGCACCGTCGACGCCCCCGTGAACGCCTGACCCGCACACTCGACGACCAGGAACGACGATGTCCCACTACCTCTACCTCGTGCGCCACGGCGAACAGCAGGATGCCGAGTACGGCATGCCCGACGGCCCGCTTTCCCCGCGGGGCCAGCGCCAGGCACGCCTCATCGCCGACCGGCTGAGCGGCGTGCCCTTCACCGGCGCCTGGCACTCCCCGCTGCAGCGGGCCGAGGAGACCGCGCGCATCATGACCTCCCGCATGCCGAGCCTCGACGCGAAGCCCTCGGCCCTGCTCTTCGACTGCGTGCCCTCGGGTCCGAGCGCGGACATGCCGCACGCCTTCGAGAGCTTCTACGGCTCGGTCACGCGCGAGCAGATCGAGGCGGGGGAGGCGCAGATGGCGGATGCCGTGGCCGAGTGGCTGACCCCGGCCCGTGAGGACCGGCACGACCTGCTCATCACGCACAACTTCGTGATCGCGTGGTTCGTGCGCGAGGTGCTGAGCGGACCGTCGTGGCGCTGGATGGGCCTCAATCAGGCCAATTGCGGTCTCACCATCATCCGGGTGCGCTCCGCGAAGCCGTCGGTGCTCGTCACCCACAACGACCTCGGGCACCTGCCACCCGAACTGCGCACGGGACTTCCCGACAACCAGCCGTTCTGAACCGTCAGAGCCGCTTGAGGTACCAGTCGGTGGCGTTCGGGTTGTCGTTGTATGCCGGTATCGGCACGTACCCGGCGCCACGGTAGAGGGCGGCGGCGGCCTCGAGGCTCGCGTTGGTGTCCAGCACCAGTTCGACCGCGCCCAGCTCGATCGCACGATGCTCCAGCTCGGCGAGCAGGAGCCGGCCGTGACCCGTCCCGCGGTGCGCGGGTTGCACCCAGATGTGCTTGACCTCGAACCTCGTGCCGCCATCCGCGTCGCTTGGGATGCGCCGAACGCCGCCGCAGCCGATGCCGATGCCGTCCTGGTCGATCACCAGGAACACCCCGGCAGGAGGCGTGAAGTCGGCCGCCATGGGGAACACCGTGCGGTACGCGCGGGGCCCGCCCGGGAAGCCCCGGGCCCGGCTGGCGAAGTACTCGGTGAGAAGCTCGTGCGCCTCGGGGTCGTCCACGGAGGTCTCGCGCCAGGATGCCATCCCCCAAGCCTATGCCGGGGGTGCCCGCCGCCGGCTTGGTAGATTCGACCCATGACAACGCGAGTGGCCATCATCGGTGCGACCGGCAGGATGGGCACGCTCATCGACGAGATCATCCGGGGTCTCGACGGTTTCGAGGTCGTGGCGCGGCTCTCGTCGTCCGACTCCCTCGAGGCGATGATCGGAGCGGATGTCGCGGTCGACGTCACCGTGCCCGCGGTGAGCCCGAGCGTGGTCGACTTCGCCGTCGATCATGGACTCAGCGTGCTGGTGGGCACGAGCGGCTGGTCCAGCCCGCGCATCGCCGCCCTGGAGCGGCGCGTCGCCGCACTTCCGGGCGTGGGCGTCGTGATCGTCCCGAACTTCTCCATCGGCTCCGTCCTCGCGACCAGCTTCGCCTCCATGGCGGCGCGCTTCTTCGATTCGATCGAGATCGTCGAGGCGCACCACGAGTCGAAGGTCGACTCGCCCTCCGGAACGGCCGTGCGCACGGCGGAGCTGATCGGCCGCGCACGCGGAGCGCTCGGTCCGGTGATCGCGCCGCACGCCGACCAGCGCGCACGCGGCCAGCAGGTCTCCAGTGTGCCGATCCACAGCCTCCGTCTGCAGGGCGTCGTGGCCAAGCAGGACGTGATCTTCGGGGGAAACGGCGAGACCCTCACCCTCAGCCACGAGACCCTCTCGCCGACCTCCTATGTGCGAGGCATCACCATCGCGCTGGCCGCCGTCACCACGGCCCGGGGCGTGATCGTCGGGCTGGACAAGCTCGTCGACCTGAGCGCCGCCCCCGCCCCCGTGCCCGCGGCGCCTGCGGGTGCCGAATGAGCGGACGCATCGGCGCCATCCTGATGGCGGTGCTGCTGCTGCTCTACCTGGTGGTGGTGACTCAGCTGGCACTCCGGCTCATCGCGGTCGACGACGCCATCTCGCGCGCGCTCGGCATCGCGCTCATCGTGTTCCCGCTGCTCGGCTTCTGGGCGCTCGTCGCGGAACTGGTGTTCGGCATCCGCAGTCAGCGCCTGGCCACCCGGCTCGCCGCTGCGGGTGAGCTCCCCGTCGACGCGCTCCCGCGTCGCGCCAGCGGACGTCCGATCCGGAGCGAGGCGGATGCCGAGTTCCCCCGGTACCGCGCCGAGGTGGAGGCCGATCCGGACTCCTGGGGTGCCTGGTTCCGGCTGGGACTCGCGTACGACGCCAGCGGCGACCGTCGCCGCGCCCGCTGGGCGATCCGCCGCTCCATCGCTCTGGAGCGGGCGTCCCGCTCCTAGCCGACGACCGCGTCGATCGCCTGCTCTGCCGTACGGTGACGGAACTCGAACCCGTCGTCGAGGAGGCGCTGCGGCAGCACGTGCTGGCTGCTGAGGAGCAGCTCGGGTGCGGCGGACTGCAGGGCGAGGTCGAGCGCGAATTCGGGCACGACGAGGCCGTAGGGGCGGTGCATCCTCTCGGCGACGTGCCGGGTGATGCGGTCGGAGGTCGCCGCGGTCGGTCCCACCAGGTTCACAGGCCCGCTCAGATCGGAGGTGAGCAGGTGGCGTATCGCCGCCGCCTCGTCGTAGAGGCTGATCCACGGCCAGATGTCCCCTCCGGTGGACAGGCGCGATCCGAGGCCGAAGCGGGTGAGCGCCATGATCGGTGCCAGCGATCCGCCCTTCCCGAGCACCACCCCCGTGCGCAGCATCACGACCCGGGTCTTGGCGGGCGCGAGCTTCGCCGCCTTCTCCCACTGCTCGACCACGTCGCCGAGGAAGCCGGTTCCCCTGGGCGATTCCTCGGTCAGGCGTTCGCCCGGCCGGTCGCCGTAGATCCCGACGGCCGAGGCGTTGAGCAGCACCGAGGGCTTGCGGCTCGCCCTGTTCATCGCGTCGGTGAGCGACTGGGTCGCGGAGAGCCGCGACTGGAGGATCTCCCTCTTGTAGCCCGGGGTCCACGGCAGCCGCGCCAGCGGCGCCCCCGAGAGGTTGATCACCGCGTCGGTCGTCTCGATCGCGCCCGAGTCGATCATGTGGGCGCTCGGCGCCCAGTTCACCTCGTCATCCGCGCGGGGCTTGCGGCGCACCAGGATGCGCACGGTGTGGCCGTCCTCGCGGAGCTGGCGGACCAGTTCCTGGCCGATGAAGCCCGAGCCTCCCGCGACGAGCACGCTCAGCGCTCGCCGTCGGTTCGCCGCCACTAGGCGAGACCCGCTTCGAGAGTGATCGGGATGCCCGCGAGGGCGCGCGACACCGGGCAGCTGTTCTTCGCCTCGGCTGCGATGGTCTGGAAGTCGTCGTCGCTGATGCCGGGCACTTTCGCGCTGACGAGCAGGTGGCTTCCGGTGATGCCCTCCGCGGGGTCGAAGGTGACCGCGGCCGTGACCTGGAGGCTGGTGGGGGGCGTGCCGAACTTCGTCAGGGCGCTGGACAGGGCCATCGAGTAGCAGGCCGAGTGCGCCGCCCCGAGGAGCTCTTCGGGGTTGGTCCTGCCCGCCTCGCCCTGGGACCGCGCCGCCCAGCTGACGGGGAACTCGGCCGCGTGCGAGGAGTCGAGCGCGGTGGTGCCGGACCCGGAGGTCAGATCACCGTTCCAGAGGGTGGTCGCTTCGCTGGTGACAGCCATGGGATGCTCCTTCGCCTTGGTGACCACAGCCTATGTCACGGCACCGGCGGGAGAGCCTCGGTTCAGGCCGTCCGACGGGGGCGCCCCACGACGCCCGCGCGCACCAGGAGCAGGTACAGCTGGCAGCCCAGGCAGAAGCCGAAGACGGAGTTGAGGAACGCGGCGATGAACGCCAGCCCTGCCGCGATGGGTACGGCGAAGGGCACACCGACGAGGGCGAGGATCAGACCCAGCCCGCTGACCACCAGTCCGACGCCCTGCGCGAAGGTCGGCGGCCGCGGGTCCTCCAGCTCCGCCGGAGGGGCGAGCCTCGGCCGTACCACCCGGCGGTAGAGCTGCCCGTAGGGGTGACGGGCGACGCCCGCGAAGGCGCCCCAGGCGAAGAGCAGCGCGATCGCGAGCAGCAGGAGGAACGCGGCCAGCGCCGCGCCGGCCAGCGAGAGGCCGATCGTCACGAGCAGCAGCACCGCGGTGATGCCCGCGCTGAAACGCGGGCCGCGCGGGTCGATTCCGGCGGGTGTGGTCATGGGGGCTCCCTGGGTTAGGCGGCGAGGGGTCAGGTGGCGCGGGATCAGGCGGCGAGGATCCGGTCGAGCTCGGCGCGCACGTCGCCGAGGCGGGGCGCGCCGCCGATGCGCGCTCGCACCACCCCGCGCGAATCGAGGATGAGGGTGGTGGGCGACTGGAGCAGGTTGAACCGGTTGGCGAGATCGGGGCGGTGCGTGACGTCCACGTCGACGTGGGCCACCCCGTCCAGCTGGTCGGCGAGGCGGCCGAGCACGGTGTGGGTCGTGCGGCACGGGGCGCAGACCTCGGTGGAGAACTGCAGCAGGGTCGCTCCGGAGCCGGCCGCGGCATCCGCCAGTTCGCCGACGCTGACGACGGTCTCGCCGCGGGCTCCGTGCACCCGGCCGGTCGTGGCGCGCCAGATCAGCCCGAGTGCGGACGCCACGGCGATGACGAGCACGAGCACGAGTGCGATCACGATGGGCGACATGAGGCGACGATATTGCGGTGCGCCCGGCCGGTGGGGGTTGTGACGAACCATTACAGCGGAGTGGCGGGGTGGGGTTGTCGGTGCGGGTCGCTATGGTGAAGGCCGTGCCTGAAGAGACCCCAGCCCCCGAGATCGAATTCCGCTCAGACGTGACCGTGGAGCTGGTGCGTTCGAGCGCCCACGACTCCGACGTGCTGTTCGCGGCACGGGTGTCCACTCAGGGCGAGCAGACCCTGGAGGCGGCGCAGGCGTCCGACGACACGGACGCCGAGGACAAGCGGGCGCGGGGTCTCATCAACTACCTCATGCGCGACCGGCACGGCTCCCCGTTCGAGCACAACTCGATGACCTTCTACGTGCAGGCGCCGATCTTCGTCTTCCGGGAGTTCATGCGCCATCGGATCGCCTCCTACAACGAGGAGTCGGGTCGCTACCGCGAGCTGAAGCCGGTGTTCTACGTGCCCGCGCCCGAGCGCAACCTGGTTCAGGTCGGCAAGCCCGGTGCATACGACTTCCTCCCCGGCACTCCGGAGCAGACCGCGCTCGTGCAGGAGGAGGCCCGCAGTCAGTCGATCGCCGCCTTCGAGAGCTACCAGCGGATGCTCGAGGCCGGGATCGCCCGCGAGGTCGCCCGCATCGTGCTGCCCCTCAACATCTACTCCTCGATGTACGTCACGCTGAACGCCCGGTCGCTGATGAACTTCCTCTCGCTGCGCACCAAGCGCGAGGGCAGCCACTTCCCCTCCTTCCCGCAGCGGGAGATCGAGATGGCGGCCGAGAAGATGGAGGGCTTCTTCGAGGGCCTGATGCCGCTCACCTACGCCGCCTTCAACGGGAACGGTCGCGTCGCGCCGTAGCGCCCGCCCGCCGCGGGCGACTCCCGGCAGACGATAGCCTGTACATCGTGCCAGACATCCAGAATCCCTTCGGCCAGGTGCTCGTCGCACTCGTCACGCCGTTCACGGCGGACGGTGAAGTCGACTGGGCCGGCGTCGAGAAGCACATCGACGACGTGATCACGGCCGGCGCCGACGGTATCGTCGTCACCGGCACGACCGGTGAGACCTCCACCCTCACCGACCCGGAGAAGCTCCGGCTGGTCGAGGTGGGCAAGTCGGTCGCCGCGGGCCGCGCCAAGATCATCACCGGCGGCGGCTCCAACGAGACCGCCCACGCCATCGAGCTCTACAAGCACAGCGAGGCGGCCGGCGCCGACGGCGTGATGATCGTCACGCCGTACTACAACAAGCCCACGCAGGCCGGGGTCCTGACCCACTTCCGGATGATCGCCGACGCCACCGACCTGCCGGTCATCCTCTACGACATCCCCGGCCGCACCGGCATCCCGATCCTCTACGAGACGATCCTGCGCGCCGCCAAGCACCCGAACATCGTCGCCATCAAGGATGCCAAGGGCAACTTCGCCGAGGTCAGTCGCGTGCTCAACAACACCGACCTGCTCTACTTCTCGGGCGACGACAGCAACATCCTGCCGCACCTCAGCATCGGCGCATCGGGCCTCATCGGCGTCACCGCGAACATCGCGGCGGCCCCCTACCGAGTCATCGTGGACGCGGTGAACCGTGGCGACCTCGCCACGGCGACCGCCGCGCACCGACAGCTCGAACCGCTCGTGCGGGCCGTCATGACGCACGTGCCGGGCACGGTCGCCGCAAAGTACCTCCTGCACGGTCTCGGCCGCATCGAGAGCCCCCGCGTGCGACTCCCGCTCGTGGGCCCCGAGGACTTCGAGGCGGCACAGATCGAGGACGATTTCGCCCTCGTCGGGGAGATCCCCGGCGTCGACCTCAGCAACTTCCGCCCCGACCGCAACGCTGCCGCCGGCGGCGCTCTGCCCAAGGTCGCCGGCACAACCCGTTAGGCACATATGAACTCGCCCGTGTACGAACCGCGAACGCTCCAGCCGGGCACCCTCCGCGTGATCCCGATCGGGGGTCTAGGCGAGATCGGCCGCAACATGACGTCGTACGAGATCGACGGCAAGATCCTCATCGTCGACTGCGGCGTGCTCTTCCCGGAGGAGAACCAGCCGGGCGTCGACCTGATCCTCCCCGATTTCAGCCCGGTGAAGGACAGGCTGGACGACGTCGTCGGCGTCGTGCTCACCCACGGCCACGAGGACCACATCGGCGCCGTCCCGTACCTGCTCAAACTGCGGCAGGACATCCCGCTGATCGGCTCAACGCTGACCCTCGCGCTCGTCGAGGCGAAGCTCAAGGAGCACAGGATCACGCCCTACACGCTCACGGTCGCCGAGGGCCAGAACGAGAAGCTCGGCCCGTTCGACCTGGAGTTCATCGCCGTCAACCACTCGATCCCGGATGCGCTCGCGGTGGCCATCTCGACCCGAGCCGGGGTCGTGCTCCACACCGGCGACTTCAAGATGGACCAGCTCCCGCTCGACGACCGCATCACCGACCTGCGCGCCTTCGCCCGGCTGGGCGAGCGCGGCGTCGACCTGTTCCTCCCCGACTCCACCAACGCCGACGTTCCGGGCTTCACCGCCAACGAGCGCGACATCGGGCCGGTGCTCGAGGCCGTCATCGCCAAGGCGCCACGCCGCGTGATCGTCGCCAGCTTCTCCAGCCACGTCCACCGGGTGCAGCAGGTGCTGGATGCCGCCCACGCCAACAACAGGCGCGTCGCCTTCATGGGGCGGTCGATGGTGCGCAACATGACGATCGCCGCCGACCTGGGCTACCTGCGGGTTCCCGAGGGCGTGCTCATCGACGCCAAGAAGGCGGCCGATCTGCCCGACGACCGCATCGTCTACATGAGCACCGGGTCCCAGGGCGAGCCGATGGCGGTCCTCGCGCGCATGGCGAACCTGGAGCACCAGATCGAGGTGGGCAAGGGCGACACCGTCATCCTGGCCTCGAGCCTCATCCCCGGCAACGAGAACGCGGTCTACCGCGTGATCAACGGCCTCACCAAGCTCGGCGCCAATGTCGTGCACAAGGGCAACGCCAAGGTGCACGTCTCCGGGCACGCCGCCGCGGGCGAGCTGCTCTACGTGTACAACATCCTCAAGCCGAAGAACGTGCTGCCGGTTCACGGCGAGTACCGCCACCTGGTGGCCAACCAGCGACTCGCGATCCTCACCGGAATCCGCGAGGACCACACGATCATCGGCGAGGACGGCACCGTCATCGACATGACGAACGGCGACGTGGAGGTGGTCGGCCAGCTCGACCTCGGCTACGTCTACGTCGACGGCTCCACCGTGGGCGAGATCACGGATGCCGACCTCAAGGATCGCCGGATCCTCGCCGAGGAGGGTTTCGTCTCGATCTTCGTGGCGCTGGACATGCAGACCGGTCGCGTTATCGTCGGCCCGGAGATCCAGGCCAGGGGCTTCGCCGAGGACGAGTCGGTCTTCGACGAGGTGAAACCGCAGATCGTGCGCGCGCTGCTCGAGGCCGCAGGCAATGGCACCAGGGACACCCACGCGTACAGCCAGGTCGTGCGGCGCACGGTCGGCCGGTGGGTGAACACCAGCCACCGCCGGCGTCCGATGATCGTGCCGGTGGTCATCGAGGCCTGAGGGATCGTCGCCGAGTCG
Source organism: uncultured Lacisediminihabitans sp. (assembly GCA_966212465.1). Lineage (GTDB taxonomy): Bacteria > Actinomycetota > Actinomycetes > Actinomycetales > Microbacteriaceae > Lacisediminihabitans. The sequence continues at coordinate 49,772 of CBIHRK010000004.1, read as the reverse complement.
TTATCCGGCGGCGTGAGACGAGGTGAGATGATCTGCGTATGCGAACCATCCTCACTCTGTCGATCGCCGTTCTCGCGCTCGCAGGCTGCACCGCGACGCCCGCCGCTTCCACGCCCCATCCGACCCGGACCGTGCCTTCCTCCACGCCGGTGGCCGAGTCGAAGCCGGCCCTGTCGGATCTGGTGATCGGCCCGGACGGTCTGGGCCCGATCCGGCTGGGCGCTCCCGTCCCGGAGCAGCCCGCGAGCGTCGCCATCGCACGCTACGACCCCGACTTCTGCAGGGCGGACATCGAGCAGGGCGGGCAGGTCTTCGTGCCGGGAGCGCCGTTCAGCGGCGCCTGGATCACCACCTACACCGATCCACTCGCCTTCACGATCCTCCCCGCGCAGGGCGAGCGCACGGGCGACGTGCTGGCGATCACGGTCAACGAGCTTCGAGACGGCTCCGGCTCCGTCATCCACACCGCGGCGGGCATCCATCCCGGTAGCACGACGGCGGAGCTCCTGAAGGCCTACCCGAAGTTCACGTCGGTGACCCACTTCGACCTGACCGACATCTACACGATCGTCGGGTCGCAGGGGCAGTTGGTCTTCGAAGTCTCTCCGGCGGTCGCCTCCGACTACTGGGCGGCGGCGGATCTCAATCGGGTGGTCTCTATCCGCGCCGTCAGGTCGGCATCCGAGTCGCCCTACGAAGCCGGTCCGACGTACGGCACCGACGGCGGAGGACCGTGCCCGCTGTGAGCCGAGCTCAGTCGTCGGCCGCGCGCAGTGCCGCGCGCCGATCGCTGTAGCGGAGCGTCTCGATCGCGGCCACCACCGCCACGACGGCGGCCACCACCCCGAGGTCCAGCAGGGGCGGGAGCAGCACCGCGAGAGGGATGAGCGCGAGCAGCGCCGTGCCGCCCGCGAGCCGGAACACCTTCCACGCTCCGCCCACCCGTCGCCAGAACGCGGCGTGTGCGGCGAGGTAGAGCGCCGTTCCCCCGAACAGCGCGCAGGCGCTGAACAGGTCCAGGCGCTCGTGATCCATCAGATGGGCGATCGCCTGCTCCACGCCGAGGGCGGAGAGCAGGATGCCCGCGATCAGCGGCAGGTGGAGGTACGTGTACGCATCGGTCGCCAGGGCAACGCGCTCGGTTCCGGCTTTGGCCACCAGTTCCCGTTCGGCGGCGATCGCCGTCAGGTCGAAGTACAGCCACCAGAGCGAGATCGTGAGAACGATCGCGAGCAGCACGGCGGCGATGACCGGCACCACGATGGGTCCGTGCTCGGCGCCCACGCCGATCGCGACGATCGACTCGCCGAGCGCCAGCATGACGACGAGCCCGTGCCGCTCGGCCCAGTGGGCGGGGGAGGGGAGTCGCCAGTCGCCGCCGTTCGAGGTCAGGTAGGTGAGCACGACATCCGCCGCGAGTCCTCCGACCCAGAACCACAACTGGGGCCGTCCGCCGATGAGCGCGCCCGCGAGCAGGAGGGAGATGGAGACGATCAGCCCGGTCTCCGTCACCAGCACCTGTCGCCCGAGCGCGCGATCCTCGCCGGCGGCGAGCAGATACAGCACCACGTGGATGGCGCGGACGACGAAGTACGCGACGACGAGAACGAGCGCGGCCGAGAGCCCGGCCTCCGATCGCTCGAACGCCCCCGGGATCGCGAGGGCGAGCACGAACATCGCGGCCATCGCCGCGCTCATGCCGAGTCGCACGACGCCCTCGTCCACGTGGGTCTGGTTGGCGAGCCACGCGTAGGAGGCCCAGCCCCACCAGAGGATGCCGAGGATCACCATGCCCTCGAGCACGCCGATCGCGCTGTGCGCGTGCGACATCGACTCGGTGATCTGAGTGAAGGCGAAGACGAAGACGAGGTCGAAGAGCAGCTCGAACGTGGTCACCCGGTGGCTCTCACCGGACACTTTCGGGCGGGGGAAGAGCCTGCGCGCGGCACTCATGGGGCCACAGTAGTGCGGACACGCACCCGCGGCATCCGCGGTTCGGGCGGTGCACCGCATTACCGTTGAACGCATGGCTACGAGCACCAGGTCGACCCCGCGCGCACGCAGTACCCCGGCGCGCCCGTCGTCCCGGTCCTCCGCGGGCTCGAAGACCACGACCGTCAAGGGCACGACCCGCAAGATGCCCGCCGCGGGCGCGGCGTCCGCGGAGGGCCCGGGACTGCTCACCGTCGCCTGGCTCGGGCTCGCCCACGCCGTCGGCGGCGCGGCGCGGCTCCTCGGCAAGGAGACGCTGGCGAAGGACGAGCGGCGCGACGGCGTCCCGTTCTTCGTCTTCCTGCTCGCCATCGCGGGCGCCGTGGTCGAATGGTTCAACCCCACCGACCCCGTGGCGATCGCCCTCGACTCGTACACCTTCGGCGGGCTGTTCGGACGCGTGGCGTTCGCTCTGCCCGTGATCATGCTGCTCTTCGCGATCTGGCTGTTCCGACACCCGGCCTCCGTGCACGACAACGGCCGCATCGGCATCGGCCTCGCGATCCTTCTCACCACCGTGTCGGCCCTCTGCCACGTGTTCGGCGGCCAGCCTCAGCCCTCGGCGGGAATGGACGTGCTGGCGCGCGCCGGAGGGCTCATCGGCTGGGTCGTCGCCACGCCGCTCATCACCATCGGAACCGCCTACCTGGCCGTGCCGATCGTCGTGATCCTGCTGCTCCTGTCGCTGTTCATCATCACCAAGACCCCGCCTAACCGAATCGGCGCGCGTCTGCGCGAGCTCTACGCCTATCTCTTCGGAGCCCAGCTGGCCGAGCCCGCCGCGAAGGCGACCGCGGACAGCGTGAGCTTCGGCGACCTCGGCGACCTGGGTCTCGAGGAGGAGCCCGATTCGCTTCCCTGGTGGCGGCGCAACAAGTCCAAGCGCGAGGACGATCCTGCCTTCGACACCCCGGTCGTCACGCAATCGCCCACCGAGCAGGCGACCGAGATCATCGACCACACGCGCCGGGACGACATCGAGACCGAGCTCCTCGACGACCTCGCGAGCGCCGAGAGCGCCGTCCGACGATTCACCGGTGAGGTGGATGTCGCGCCCGCGACCAGCATCCGGGACGACGGCGGTCCGCTCGTCGCCGACCTCCTGCCGGGATTCTCCGCAGGCTCGGCGAAGGGCCAGGGCGAGTTCGACGGCCAGCAGCTGAAGAGCGTGCCGACGCCGCCGTACCGGCTGCCCGCGGCATCCGTGCTCGTTCCCGGCACCCCGCCGAAGTCGCGCTCGGAGGCGAACGACGCCATCGTGGCCTCGATCACGGAGGTGCTCAAGCAGTTCCAGGTCGACGCCAAGGTCACCGGCTTCAGCCGGGGCCCGACGGTCACGCGCTACGAGATCGAACTCGGCCCCGGGGTGAAGGTGGAGCGGGTCACCGCGCTGACCAAGAACCTCTCGTACGCGGTCGCGAGCAACGAGGTGCGCATCCTCTCGCCGATCCCCGGCAAGAGCGCCATCGGCGTGGAGATCCCCAACGCCGATCGCGAGATCGTCTCGCTCGGCGACGTGCTGCGCTCCAAGGCGAGCACGTCGAGCAACCACCCCATGACGATCGGTCTCGGCAAAGACGTCGAGGGCGGTTTCGTCGTGGCCAACCTGGCCAAGATGCCCCACCTCCTGGTGGCGGGCAGCACAGGCTCGGGCAAGTCAAGCTTCGTCAACTCGATGATCACCTCGCTCCTCATGCGGGCGAAGCCCTCCGAGGTGCGCATGGTGCTCATCGATCCGAAGCGCGTCGAGCTGGCTCCGTACGCCGGAATCCCGCACCTCATCACGCCCATCATCACGAACCCGAAGAAGGCGGCGGAAGCGCTCGCCTGGGTCGTGAAGGAGATGGACATGCGCTACGACGACCTGGCGAGCTTCGGATTCCGGCACATCGACGACTTCAACGCCGCGGTTGTGGCGAACGAGATCACGCTGCCGGAGAACAGTCAGCGCACGCTCAAGCCCTACCCCTACCTGCTGGTGGTCGTCGACGAGCTGGCGGACCTCATGATGGTCGCCCCCCGCGACGTGGAGGACTCCATCGTGCGCATCACCCAGCTCGCCCGGGCATCCGGCATCCACCTGGTGCTGGCCACGCAGCGTCCGTCGGTGGATGTCGTGACCGGCCTCATCAAGGCGAACGTGCCCTCGCGGCTCGCGTTCGCCGTCTCGAGCATGACCGACTCCCGGGTGATCCTCGACCAGCCGGGAGCCGACAAGCTGATCGGCCAGGGTGACGCACTGTTCCTCCCCATGGGCGCATCGAAGGCGATCCGGGTGCAGGGCGCCTGGGTCACCGAGAGCGAGGTGGCGGCGGTGGTTCAGCACGTCACCCGCCAGGCGCGCCCCGAGTACCGCAACGACGTTGCCGCGTCGGCCGAGAAGAAGCAGATCGACGGCGACATCGGCGACGACCTCGAGCTGCTGCTGGCCGCCGCCGAGCTCGTCGTGAGCACACAGTTCGGGTCCACCTCCATGCTGCAGCGCAAGCTGCGGGTCGGCTTCGCGAAGGCGGGCCGGCTCATGGACCTGCTCGAGTCGCGCGAGATCGTCGGGCCCTCCGAGGGTTCGAAGGCCCGTGACGTCCTGGTCGCGCCGGAGCAGCTGGCGGGGGTGCTCGCGCGACTGCGCGGCGACGACGCGCCCGCGGCCGAGCCGATGTACCAGGGCGACCCCGTGGCCGAGATGACCAGCGGTTACGATGAGGTCGAGGCGGCCTCGGACGAGGACGCCTGGAACCTCACCGACAGGGAGTGAGCATGTCACTGCCCGAATCGACGCCCGCGCCCCGTTCGCGACCGAATCCGTTGCACGGCCGCGTGGCTCGAGCGGGCGAGGGGCCTGCGAGCATCGCGAACGTCGCGAATGTGATCACGGTGGTCCGCATCCTCCTCGCTCCGGTCTTCATCGCGCTGCTGCTCGCCGACGGGGATCGCATGGGTGCGCTGCGCTGGGTCGCCGCCGTGCTGTTCGTCGTTGCGATCGTCACGGACGGCATCGACGGGTTCCTCGCGCGCAGGCTCGACCTCGTCACCGACTTCGGAAAGATCGTCGACCCCATCGCCGACAAGATCCTGGTCGGCGGCGCGCTGGTCTCCCTCTCGATCCTCGGTGAGCTGTGGTGGTGGGTCACCATCGTGATCCTGGTGCGCGAGTTCGGGATCACCATCTTCCGTTTCGCGGTGATCTCGCGCCGCGTGATCCCGGCGGTCGCGAGCGGCAAGCTCAAGACGGTGCTGCAGGCGGTCGCCGTCTCGCTGTTCCTCTTCCCGCTGACGACGGTGCTGGGAGACTGGGTGCTCTGGGTCGACTGGATCGTGATGGGTGCGGCCCTGGCGCTCACGGTCTATTCCGGCGTCGATTTCGTGGTCAAGTACCTGCAGACCAATCGCCGCGAGTCCTGATGGATGCCGCGGCTCTCGTCGCCGAGCTCGGCGCTCGCGGGTTCACACTCGGCGTCGCCGAGTCCCTCACCGGAGGACTGCTCGTCGCGGAGTTCGTGGCGGTGCCCGGCGCATCCGCTGTGCTGAACGGGGGAGTGGTCGCCTACAACACGGCGCTGAAGCACAGCGTGCTCGGCGTGGACGCGGGGCTGCTCGCCGAGCATGGGGCCGTGCATCCGGAGGTCGCGGAGCAGATGGCCGACCGCGTGCGGAGGGTCGTCGCCGTCGATGGGCGTCCCTCGGATGTGGGTCTGTCGACGACCGGAGTGGCGGGTCCAGACTGGCAGGACGGGCAGCCGCCCGGCACGGTGTTCCTCGGAATCGCGGTGGGCAGTGCCGTTCGATCGGTTCGGCTCGACCTCAGCGGCGACCGCGGGGCCATCCGCCGGGCGACCGTCTCCGAATCACTCACGGAGCTGTCGAGAGACCTTTTCGGCGGTTAGGAACGGCCGGGAATCATTCTCGTTTCGATCACGTTACAAGCTAGTGATTCACAAGCGTCACACAGTGTGCGCTGGTTAGAGTTTGGTGAACGGCGGTTGTAGTGTTACTGCTCCGGCATCACCTGCACTACTACGCGGCACCGTTAAGGAGGAGGGTCCAATGGTTCTAGTTCGTCAGGAAATCGGTGACGTGCTCCGGGACTTCCGCCTGCAGAAGGGGCGCACCCTTCGTCAGGTCGCGAGCAAGGCAAGTGTTGCTCTCGGCTACCTCAGCGAGGTGGAGCGTGGTCAGAAAGAGGCCAGCTCCGAGATCCTCGCGTCGGTTGCGGATGCACTCGAAACGCCGATTTCGGTCATCATGCGTGAGGTGGGAGACCGCCTCGCCGTCATCGAGGGGATCAACGTGATCCCCGACACCGTCCCCGACGACCTCGTCGCGGACTTCGATGCGGGACTCGTCTCCCGCTGAACGACTTGAGAACGTCGCCGACGGTGTGGGCGACGTGAACGGATGCCCGGCTCCTCGCGAGCCGGGCATCCTTCGTTTAACGCCCCGGTGCCGAAGGCGTCCGCCGATCGGGTTAGGTTTGATGCATGCGCCTGAGTGAGTTCTGGACCGCCGTGGGCGATGAGTTCGGAGACAGTTACGGGCGCACGCTCACCCACGATCTGGTGCTCGGCGAGCTGGGCGACCTCACCGCCGATCAGGCCATCCGCCGCGGGGTGAACACCCGGGAGATCTGGCTGGCCCTCTGCCGTGCCTCCGACGTGCCGGAGAGTCGCTGGTACGGCGCCGGCGTGAAACCGCCCAAGGCCTGATTCGAAAGTCGACCGACACGCCGGAAGAATTCGTTCGAACATCTCTTCGGTTCGGGATAGGCTCCTCAACAGCGGTCGAATCGACGTGGTTATCCACGGTTCGCGCGGTGGTCCCGGGGAATGTCCGGGGTCGCGCGTACTGTCGGAGCCATCAGCAGAAGCCGCTGAAACGCCTTGTCGCAGGCCTCGAACACCTTGCAGGATCGGTGCTCACGGCGAACTCGGCAGCCTATAGGCACACCGCGCACGACCAAGAAGGAGCCAGCAATGCCATCAGCAGCCGACCGGGAGAAGTCTCTCGAAACCGCCCTCGCCCAGATCGACCGCCAGTTCGGCAAGGGTTCGGTCATGCGCCTGGGCAGCGACGAGCGCGCGCCCGTCGCCATCATCCCCACGGGCTCGATCGCCCTCGACGTCGCGCTCGGCATCGGCGGCCTTCCGCGCGGCCGCATCGTCGAGATCTACGGTCCGGAGTCCTCGGGAAAGACCACGCTCACTCTGCACGCCATCGCCAACGCGCAGCGTGCGGGCGGCATCGCCGCGTTCATCGACGCGGAGCACGCGCTCGATCCCGAATACGCGCGCAAGCTCGGCGTCGACATCGACGCGCTGCTCGTCTCCCAGCCCGACACGGGCGAGCAGGCGCTCGAGATCGCCGACATGCTCGTGCGCTCCGGCTCCATCGACATCATCGTCATCGACTCCGTCGCGGCGCTCGTTCCGCGGGCCGAGATCGAGGGCGAGATGGGCGACTCGCACGTCGGCCTTCAGGCCCGGCTCATGTCGCAGGCGCTCCGCAAGCTGACCGGCGGACTCAGCCAGACCGGCACCACCATGATCTTCATCAACCAGCTCCGCGAGAAGATCGGCGTGTTCTTCGGCAGCCCGGAGACCACCGCGGGTGGCAAGGCGCTCAAGTTCTACGCCTCTGTGCGACTCGACATCCGTCGCATCGAGACCCTCAAGGAGGGCACCGACGCGGTGGGTAACCGCACCCGCGTCAAGGTCGTCAAGAACAAGATGGCGCCGCCCTTCAAGCAGGCGGAGTTCGACATCCTGTACGGCACCGGCATCTCCCGCGAGGGCAGCCTGCTGGACTTCGGCGTCGAGCACGAGATCGTGCGCAAGTCGGGAGCCTGGTACACCTACGACGGCGACCAGCTGGGTCAGGGCAAGGAGAATTCTCGCAAGTACCTGATCGAGCACGCCGACGTCGCCGCCGAGATCGAGCACAAGATCAAGGTCAAGCTCGGAATCATCGTCGACGCGAAGGCCGTCGCCGCAGCCGCTGCCGCCGACCAGAAGGCCGCTGCGCTTGCCGACGCCAAGAAGAAGACCGGGCCCACGATTCCCGTGGCCCCCGTGGAGGCATTCGACAAGAGCAAGGCGATCGGCGCCTAGGCGGCGACCCAGGAGAAGACCAGATGACCGCCGGTGACGGGCTCGCCCGTGTGACGTATCTCCCGGGCGTGCAGCCCCCACCGGAGCCGGCGGTCGTCTTCTCCGAGGCCTTCGGGCTCGCCGAGGGGCTGGACGAGCCGGCCGAGGTCGACGCCGTGCTCGCAGAGCCCGTGCCCACCACGGACGAGCCTCGGCGCGACGCCCTGGGGCGCACCAAGCGAGAGGTGAGTGCCGAGAACGTATCGTTGCAGGCCCTCTCCCGACGCTCTCTCTCGCGATGGGAGATGGAGAAGCTGCTCCGCGATCGCGAATTCGAGGAAGACGTCGTGCAGGCCGAACTGGAGCGTCTGGAACGCGTCGAGCTGATCGACGACGCGCGAGTGGCGGCATCCATCGTTCGGCAGTCCCGGGAGCGCAAGGGTCTCGGGCGCGCCGGCATCATCGCCGAGTTGCGCCGCCGCCACGTCGGCGAGGAGCACTTCGAGCTCGCCTTCGACGAGCTGAACTCCGAGGACGGAGACGAAGAGGAGGAGGAGCAGGAGCGGGCGAACGAGATCGCTCTCAAACGCGCCGGCCAGTTGAGCTCCTACGACTCCGAGACCGCCAAGCGGCGACTCACCGCCTTCATGCTGCGCCGCGGCTATTCATCCTCCGTCGTGCGCTCCGCCGTCGATCGGGCCCTGCGAGCCGAAGGCGGCGGCAGCAGCGTCCGCTTCCGGTAGCGCCCGGCACCTATCATCGAAGGCATGTCCCGCCTTGCCCGAGCGTCGGTCGCCGCACTTGCGATCCTGCTGCTGGCGGGCTGCGCCACGGTGAAAGCACCGCCCCCGACCCCGAGCGCAACCGCCTCGGCCGATCCGACGCAGCTCATCGGGGGCACCATCGATCCGGTGGGCACCACCTGGAGCGGCACGGATTCCGCGGGGGACCTCAGCTCGTTCACGCTTCGGCCGGATCACGGCGTCAGGGTCACCTACGGCACGGTGTCCTTCGACCAGCAGGGCGACACCTGGTCGGTGCACGACGGGGTGCTGCAGCTGCACGTCTACATCGACGCGACGAACGGCTATCTCGACTACACCGCAGCATGGTCCGCCGCGTCGAAGACACTCGCGGCGACGGCCACCTCCACCGTGAGCAGGCGTTCGGTGACGGTCACGCTCACCGAGAAGTAGCCGCCGTACACTGGGATGACCATGAGCGCAGCATCCACCCTCGAACGTCCCCGCACCTACGAGGTGCGAACCTTCGGCTGCCAGATGAACGTGCACGACTCGGAACGCCTCACCGGCTCGCTGGAGGCCGCGGGTTACGTGCCCGCCGACGGCGCCCAGGCCGACGTCGTGGTGATCAACACGTGCGCAGTGCGCGAGAACGCCGACAACAAGCTCTACGGCACGCTCGGACACCTCGCGAGCATCAAGCGCGAGCATGCGGGCATGCAGATCGCGGTCGGCGGCTGCCTCGCCCAGAAGGACAAGGGAGTGATTCTCGAGAAGGCGCCCTACGTCGACGTCGTCTTCGGCACCCACAACATGGGCTCCCTCGCCACCCTGCTCGAGCGTTCGCGGCACAACGGCGAGGCACAGCTCGAGATCCTCGAATCGCTCGAAGTCTTCCCCTCCACCCTGCCGACGAAGCGCGACTCGACGCACAGCGGGTGGGTGTCGATCTCGGTCGGCTGCAACAACACGTGCACGTTCTGCATCGTGCCGGCGCTGCGCGGCAAGGAGAAGGATCGCCGCCCTGGCGATATCCTCGCCGAAATCCGTTCCCTGGTGGAGGACGGCGCGATCGAGGTCACCCTGCTCGGTCAGAACGTGAACTCGTACGGCGTCGAATTCGGAGACCGTCAGGCCTTCTCCAAGCTGCTGCGCGCTGCGGGCGCGATCGAGGGGCTCGAGCGCATCCGCTTCACCAGCCCGCATCCGGCCGCGTTCACCGACGATGTGATCGAGGCCATGGCCGAGACCCCCAACGTCATGCCCCAGCTGCACATGCCGCTCCAGTCCGGTTCGGACCGCATCCTCAAGGCGATGCGTCGCAGCTACCGTTCCGAGAAGTTCCTCGGCATCCTCGACCGGGTGCGCACCCGCATTCCGGACGCGGCGATCTCCACCGACATCATCGTGGGCTTCCCGGGCGAGACCGAGGAGGACTTCCAGGAGACCCTGCGCGTGGTCGAGGAGGCGCGATTCGCGTCGGCGTTCACGTTCCAGTACTCGATCCGCGAGGGCACCCCGGCCGCGACCATGCCCGACCAGGTGCCGAAGGCCGTCGTGCAGGAACGCTACGAGCGTCTCGTGGCGCTGCAGGACCGCATCTCGTGGGAGCAGAACCAGGCGCTGGTGGGAACGACCGTCGAGGTCCTGGTCGGCGCGGAGGGGTCGAAGGATGCCGACACCCGCCGTCTCTCGGGCCGCGCCCGTGACAGCAGGCTCGTGCACTTCGACGTGCCCGCGGGCAGCGAGATCCCGCGCCCCGGCGACGTGGTGACCGTGACCGTCTCGCAGGCGAAGCCGTTCTACCTGATCGCCGATTCGGCCGACGGTGCGCCGCTCGCCGTGCGCCGCACGCGGGCCGGCGACGCCTGGGACCGAGCAGACGCGGAGTCGTGCGCCGTGCCCTCCCACGAGCCCGCGCCCTCGGGCCGGGTGTCGCTCGGCCTCCCCACGCTGCGGGTCTCGACGACGCCGATCTACGATCTGCTCGATGGGCAGCGCTAGCGCGCCGCTCGTCGCCGTCGTCGGCGCCACGGGCACCGGCAAATCCGCCCTCTCCCTCGACCTGGCCGAGGCGCTCGCGAAGCGGGGTATCCCGGCCGAGGTGGTCAACGCCGACGCCATGCAGCTCTACCGCGGCATGGACATCGGCACCGCGAAGCTCCCCGTCGGCGATCGCCGGGGCATCCCGCATCACCTGCTCGACGTGCTGGATCCGCGGGACGAGGCGAGCGTCGCGCGCTACCAGTCCGAGGCGCGGGGGGTCATCCGCGGCATCCGCGAGCGGGGCTCGGTCCCGCTCCTGGTCGGCGGATCGGGGCTCTACGTGTCTTCGGTGCTCTGGGACTTCCGCTTCCCCGGCACGGACGCCGCCGTGCGTTCCCGGCTGGAGGGCGAGCTCGAGGAGCAGGGCCCCGGCATCCTGTTCCGCCGGCTGCGCGACGTCGACCCGGCGGCGGCGGAAGCAATCGGGCCGCACAACGGCCGACGCATCGTGCGCGCGCTCGAAGTGGTGGAGATCACCGGCGAGGCCTTCGGATCGGGCCTGCCCGACGAGTCCACGCTCCGGGAGCCGACCGTGATCATCGGCACGGCGGTGCCCCGCGACCAGCTGGTGGGAATGCTCGACGAGCGGGTCGCCGGCATGTGGCGCGAGGGGCTGGTCGACGAGGTCGCCGCGCTCCGCCCGCAGGGCCTCGGGGTGACGGCCTCGCGAGCGATCGGCTACGCGCAGGCCCTCGCCCAGCTCGACGGCGAGGTCTCCGAGGCTGAGGCGATCGAACGGACCGCTCAGCTCACCCGGCGGTACGCGCGACGGCAGGTCGGCTGGTTCGCGCGCTACCCCGCGACCTGGCTCGCCCATGACCTGCCGGGGCGGGCGGATGCCGCGGTCCAACTAGTCTTGAACCATGCCTGACCTCCACTTCACCAAGGGCCACGGGACCGGAAACGACTTCGTCCTGTTCTCGGACCCGGACGGCGAGCTCGACCTCGATGCGGCTCAGCTCGCCGCGATCGCGGACCGCCACTTCGGTGTCGGTGGCGACGGGGTCATCCGCGCGGTGCGCTCCGCGAGCCTTCCGGAGGGAGCCGCCGCTCTTGCCGAGGACGAGGGCGCCGAGTGGTTCATGGACTACCACAACGCCGACGGTTCACCGGCGGAGATGTGCGGCAACGGCATCCGGGTCTACGCGCGCTACCTGCTCGACAACGGGCTGGCGAGCCTGGAACCTGGCGAGACCCTGTCGATCGGCACCCGCGGCGGAGTGCGCGACCTGCAGCGTAACGCCGCGGGCTTCCAGGTCGACCTGGGGCGCTGGCGGCTGGGCGGCGGCGAGCCGCTCGTGCGGGCGAAGAACCTCCCGGTCGCGCGGCCGGGCCTGGAGATCGACCTCGGCAACCCGCACGTGGTGGTCGCCCTCTCCAGCGAGGAGGAGCTCGACAGCGCCGACCTCTCCTTCATCCCGCGACTCGATCCGGAGCCTGTGGACGGCGCGAACGTCGAGTTCGTCGTGCCCCTGGAACCGCTGGTGCGGGACGGCGTGGGGCACATCCGGATGCGCGTGCACGAACGGGGGAGCGGTGAGACGCTCTCCTGCGGAACCGGTGCGGCCGCGGCGGCCCTGGCCACGCGCTACTGGGCCGGCCAGCAGGCTCCGAACAACTGGAAGGTCGAACTGCCCGGCGGTTCGCTCGGCGTGCGGATGTGGGCGGCCGAAGACGGCGAGCACGTCTCGCTCAGCGGCCCCGCGGAGCTGGTGTTCGAGGGCGACCTGCGGGTCTGATCCGGGCGATGCCGGCTAGCGGCGGCGCACCCGCAGAACGCGGTAACCCTTGTTCGTGGCGGCACGGCTCACGGAGAAGCCCTCGGGGAGGGTCCCCTCCAGCCAGCGATGGAGCGAATCGGAGCCGAGATTGCGCTGCACGACGAGCCACGCGTCCGATTCCGGTTCGAGACGGGGCAGCCAGTGCGCGAGCATCCCGTGGAGCTCGTCCTTGCCCACGCGGATGGGCGGGTTGGAGCGGATGGTGCGGAATGCGACATCCGCGGGAACATCCTCGGGCCGCACGGCGTTGACGTTCGTGAGCCCGATTCTTTCGGCGTTCGTCCGCACCAGGTCGAGCGCACGGTCGTTGACATCCACCGCCCAGACGGTGGCCCGAGGCGACTGGATGGCGAGGGACAGGGAGATCGGTCCCCAGCCGCAGCCCAGATCGAGGAAGTCGCCTCCCGGGGGCGCCTCCGGGGTGTTCGCGAGGAGCACCTGAGTGCCGGTGTCGATTCGCTCGGGGCTGAAGATCCCGTTCGAGGTGGTCAGGTCGTACACCTGGCCGGCGAGGGTGACCCGGATCTGTCGGAGTTTGAGCTCACTCCCCGGGCTCGCGGAGAAGTAATGCTCATTGGACATATGCAGAAACCTACCGAAATACGAGGAGCTAAGGTTAACGAAATGATTGAGGGTGAGCCCGTGGACGCGCGGGATGACGTGATCGACCGGGTTCTGGCGCGCGCCGACGCCCGGACGGCCGATTTCACCCTGTTCGGCGGCGGTGCCCAGGCGCTGCAGACCCACGGGCTCGATGCCGCCCCCGGCGGCGACGGTGAGCAGCTCGATCGGGAGGACCGGCAGGCGCTCCGGCGCGTCGCGGGTCTGTCCACCGAGCTGGACGACGTCACCGAGGTCGAGTACCGGCAGCTGCGACTCGAGCGCGTCGTGCTCATCGGAATCTACAGCCAGGGCAACTCGGTCGAGGCCGAGAACTCGATCCGCGAACTCGCGGCGCTGGCGGAGACCGCGGGCGCCGTGGTGCTCGACGGCCTCATGCAGCGGCGGCCGCATCCTGACCCCAGCACCTACTTCGGCAAGGGCAAGGCGCTCGAGCTCCGCGACGTGGTCGCGGCGACCGGGGCGGACACCGTCATCGTCGACAGTGAGCTCGCGCCAAGCCAGCGTCGTGCGCTCGAGGACGTGGTGCGCGTCAAGGTGATCGATCGCACCGCGGTCATCCTGGACATCTTCAGCCAGCATGCGAAGAGCCGGGAGGGCAAGGCCCAGGTCGAGCTCGCCCAGCTGGAGTACCTGCTTCCCCGTCTGCGCGGATGGGGCGAGTCGATGTCGCGCCAGGCCGGTGGCCAGGTCGGCGCCGGCAACGGCATGGGAAGCCGCGGACCCGGTGAGACGAAGATCGAGCTCGATCGCCGTCGCATCCACACCCGCATGTCGCGGCTGCGCAAGCAGATCGCGGGCTTCAAGCCCGCTCGCGAGGCCAAGCGGGCGAACCGCAACCGCAACGCGGTGCCGTCGGTCGCGATCGCCGGGTACACGAACGCGGGCAAGTCCTCCCTCCTGAATCGGATCACCCGGGCCGGCGCACTCGTCGAGAACGCCCTCTTCGCCACCCTCGACACGGCCGTGCGCAAGAACGTCACCGCGGAGGGCCAGGCCTACACCCTCACCGATACGGTGGGGTTCGTCCGCAACCTCCCGCATCAGCTCGTCGAGGCGTTCCGCTCGACGTTCGAGGAGATCGCCGACTCGGACGTGGTGCTGCACGTGGTCGATGGATCGCACCCCGACCCGGGCAGCCAGCTCGCGACCGTGCGTGACGTGATCGGCGAGGTCGAGGCCCGCCACATCCCGGAGATCGTCGTCTTCAACAAGAGCGATCTCATCGACGCCGATCAGCGCCTCGTGCTCCGCGGCCTCGAGCCCTCGGCGATCTTCGTCTCCGCACGCACCGGGGAGGGCGTCGACGAGCTGCTCGCCCGCATCGCCGCCGAGCTGCCGAAGCCGACCATCGAACTCGACCTGCTGATCCCGTACGACCGGGGCGAGCTCGTGGCGTCGCTGCACGACAACGGTCGCATCCTCAGCACGGATTACGAGGAGACGGGAACCCGGCTCAGCGTGCTGGTCAACGACGAGGTCGCGGCCTCGCTGCGGCCGTTCGAGGTCGCCCCGGTCTCGCTGTAACACGACCGAGCGCTTTGTTAGGCTGGTCCGCGTGCGACAGCCGAGCCCGGCACCCGCCCACGAGCGCCTCGCTCCCTTCTGCTGAGGCGCGGGCTCCGTGGGTCATTCCGGCTCACGGTCATCGAGAGGGACCGGCAATGGCGAACTCCGAACACACAGGGCGCGCGCCCTACTCGTTCGAGCTCTACCCGCCCCGCACGCCCGCGGCCGAGGCAAGCCTCTTCGAGGCGATCGACCGTCTCGCTGCCACGGATCCGGATTTCATCTCGGTCACCTACCGTCCCACCGGGCACGATCGCGCGGCCTCCCTCGCGGTCCTGGGCAGGCTGATCACGGAGCGCCAGGCGCGCGCCATGGCTCATCTGACGTGCGTCGGCTCCACCTTCGAGGGCGCCAGGAAGGTGATCGGGGAGTTCCTGGACGCCGGGGTGACCGATTTCCTCGCTCTGCGCGGCGACCCGCCGCCCGGCAGCACCGAGGACGACGTGATGCTCGGCGACTTCCGCTCCGCCGCCGAACTGGTCCAGCTCATCCACAGCGTGCAGGCCGAGCGGAGTCCGTTCAGCCTGGAGGAGGTGCAGGGTTTCCCCGGCGCGAAGCGTCTGCGCAAGGGGGAGAAGGTGACGATCGCCGTCGCCGCCTTCCCCAACGGCCACCCCCGGTCGCGCTCCCGCTCCCAGGACATCGATTCGCTTCTCGCCAAGCAGGCCGCCGGCGCGAGCCTCGCCCTGACGCAGCTGTTCTTCGAGGCGGAGGAGTATCTCGGCTTCGTCGCCGACGCCCGGGCGGCGGGGGTCACGATGACCATCCGCCCCGGCATCATGCCGGTGCTCAGCGTGCCGAGTCTGCGCCGCATCCTCGAACTCTCCGGCGAGGCGGTGCCGCAGCGGCTGCTCGCCGCGCTCGAGTCGGCGCCGGATGCCGCGACCGCCGCCGCCATCGGCACCGAGGCATGCACCGCGCTCGCCCGCGACCTTCTCGCCGGCGGCGCGGAGGGCATCCATCTCTACACGTTCAACCGGTCCGAGGCGCCTCTCGCGGTTCTCCGCGGCGCCGGACTTCTCGAGCCGGCGGAACGGCCGGCATGACCTCCCGCTCCCCCCAGTCAAGGACCCCCATGCGCCGATCCCTCCTGTCCGTTCCCGCAGCGCTCGCCCTGGTGGTCGCCCTGGCGGGGTGCGCCGCCGGCGCCTCGTCCTCCCCGACGCCTGCCGCGACCACGTCCGCGACCTGCCAGGTGAAGGTCGTCGTGGACTTCGGCGCGCTGGGCAAGCCCGCCGTCCGCGGGTGCGCGACCGCCGGCGCGGCATCCGACGTGCTCGCCGCCGCCGGCATCGCGACGACGGGGACCGACGACTACGGCGACAAGGTCGTGTGCCGGGTGAACGACGAGCCGTCGCCGACCCAGACCGTCACCATCCCCGGCCAGGCTCCGTTCGTGGAGAGCTGCCGCACGCTGAACTCGGTGGCGTACTGGGCGCTCTGGGTGAAGCCCGGTCCGAAGGGCGCCTGGGCCTACGCCACCAAGGGGGTCGATGCCCTGACGCTGAAGGCGGGGCAGTCCGTCGGGCTCGTCTACACCGCCGGCACCGACTCGACGCCGCCGAAGGACTGATCGTGCGAGCACGGCTCGGGCCGCTGAGATCCGCGGTGCTCCTCGCCGTCGGCTTCGTCGTGCTGCGGGTCGTCTACCGCGTCGTGTTCGGCGGCGCCGACGGCGCAGGAGCGCTGCTGCTGCGCCTCCCCGCGATCCCGCTCGGCGGGCCGTTCGACGGCACGAGCCTGCTGGGCGACATCACGCTCGGCGGTGTCGCCGCCGCGGCGGCGAGCGCGCTGCCCTTCGCCGCGCTGGTGCTCGGGTTCGGTGTGCTGGCGACGGTCGTGGACATCCGTTCGCTGCTCGCGCGCGGTGCCGTTCGCGGTCCGGTGCGCACGGTCGCGCGGTCGCTGGTCATCGCCTGGGCCACCTTCCCCGCGCTCGCGGACTCGGTGCGCGCGGTGCGGCAGGCGCGGGAGCTCCGGGGCGAACGGTCGGCGGCATCCCTCGTCGTGCCGGTGCTGGAGCGCACCGTCGAGCGCGCGATCGCGCTCGGTGCGTCGATGGAGCTGCGCGGATTCGCGGCGCGCGGCTCGGCGCCGTCCGCCACGGCGACCCCGGCGGTGCTGGATGACGTCAGCCTCGGCTTCGACGGGCGCCGGGTGCTCAGCGCGGTCGACCTCACGATCCCGCCGGGCACGCTCACGGTCGTCACCGGTGCGACCGGATCCGGCAAGTCGACCCTGCTCTCCGCGATGAGCGGGCTGTTCCAGCACGCCTTCGGCGGCGAGCAGCGGGGGCGGATCGAGGTGGCAGGCATCGATCGGCTGGGGGTTCCTCCACGCGAGACGGCCCGGGTGGTGGGCGCGGTGCCGCAGTCGGTGCGACTCTCGTTCGTGGCGAGCACCGTGGCGGAGGAGATCGGCTTCGCCCTGGCCGTGCGATCGCTGCCGAGGGAGGAGACGCGCGAGCGGGTGCACCGGGTCGCGGAGCGCGTCGGTGTCGCGCCGCTGCTCGACCGGTCAGTCGACACGCTCTCGGCCGGGGAAGCCACGCTCGTCGCCCTCGCCGCTGCCATCGTCGGGGGTCCGCGACTGCTGCTCGTGGACGAGCCGCTCGCGGAACTCGACGACCAGGCCCGTGAGCGAATCGTGGCGGTGCTCGATCGGCTCGCACACGAGGACGGCGTCGGCGTTGTCGTCGCCGAGCATGCGGTGGCGGAGTGGGGCGCGGCGTGCGATCGATGGATCGAGCTGCGCGGCGGCGGCGCCCTGCCGACGGACGGCGCGCCGACTCCGGGCGAGAGCGAGAGCGTACAGGCCGTCCGCCCCGGGCGTGGTGCGCCGATCGCTCAGGTGCGGCACCTCACCGTGCGCCACGGAGAGGTGGTCGCGGTGGATGATGTCAGCTTCACCCTCGACGAGGGCGACGTGGTCGCGCTGACCGGGCCGAACGGCGCGGGAAAGAGCAGCCTGGTGCTGGCGCTCGCCCTGCCGGCGGACCGGGGCGTGGTGGAGGTGCGCGGCACGGATGTCGCGGCCCTTCGCAGGCGCGAACGGCGCAGAGCCGTCGCCCTGGTGCCCGAGCGCATCGACGACCTGCTGTTCGCCACGACAGTCCGGGCGGAGTGCCGCAGGGCCGACCGGGTGTCCGGCGACGGGTCGTCGGACACCGCCGGGCTGTTCCTCCGGCTCCTCGGCGCCGACCACGCAGGCCCGCACGGACTGCTCGACCGGCATCCGCGCGACCTGTCGGCGGGGGAGCGGCTGTGCCTGGTGCTCGCGATCCAGCTCGCCTCCGCCCCGAGCGTCCTCCTCGTCGACGAACCCGCACGAGGTCTGGATGCCTCGGCCCGCCGCCTCGTCGGACGAGCGCTCGTCACCGCGGCCGCCGGTGGCACCGCGGTGGTGATGGCCACGCACGATGCGCGCTTCGCCGCGCGGTACGCGACACGCACGGTGCGCATGGCCCGGGGCGCGATCGAGGCGCCGCTCGGGGTGTCGCCGTGACCGCGCTCGCCCGCGTGGACGCGCGAGCGCCGGCATCCGGCGATCGCTGGTCCCGCTGGTCGCTGCTCGTCGCCAGCCTGCTGGGGCTCGCCGCCTTCGTCTGGCCGCTGTTCGCCTCGGCCGTGCCGAAGGACGCCCAGGCCGCCGTGCCGGTGATCGCCCTGGCGCTCGTGCCGGCACTGGTCGTCGCGGTCGCGCTCTCGGTGGACCGCGCCATGTATTCGGCGACGACGGTCGCCCTGCTCGGAGTGCTCGCGGCCGTCGGCGCCGCCCTGCGCATCGCGGGGACCGGGGTCGGCGGCATCGAACCGGTGTTCATCGTGCTGATCCTCGCCGGCCGTGCCTTCGGCGCCCGGTTCGGATTCCTGCTGGGAATGCTGTCCATCGCACTGTCGTCGGTGCTATGGGGCGGGATCGGCCCCTGGACCCCGTTCCAGATCTTCGCCTGCGGCTGGGTGGGCGCCGGTGCCGGCCTCCTGCCCGGCCGGAGGATGCCGCCCCGGCTCGAGGTGGCGCTGCTGGCCGGATACGGACTCGTCGCCTCGTACGTCTTCGGCCTGCTCATGAATTTCTGGTTCTGGCCCTTCGCCGTCGGCTCCGGCACCGACATCTCCTACGAACCCGGAGCGCCGCTCGGCGACAACCTCGCGTCGTTCGGGCTGTACTCGCTGGTCACCTCCACCCTCACCTGGGATACGGTGCGCGCGCTCACGACCACGGTCGGCATCCTGCTCATCGGGCCCGCGGCCCTCGCGGCGTTCCGGCGCGCCAAGATCGGCCGCCGAGCCGGGTGGGATCAGACCGAGAAGTAGCGCGCCGCCGGGTGGTGGAACACGAAGGCGTCCGTCGACTGCTCGGGATGGAGCTGCAGCTCCTCCGAGAGCTCGACGCCCATGCGTTCGGGCTTCAGCAGCTCGACGACCTTGCGGCGCTCCTCCACGTTCGGGCAGGCGGGGTAGCCGAGCGAGAAACGCGCACCGCGGTAGTCGAGCTTGAACATGCCCTCGATGTTCGCCGGGTCCTCGAAGGCGAAGCCGAGCTCGGCGCGGATGCGCGAATGCCAGTACTCGGCGAGCGCCTCGGTGAGCTGCATGGTGAGTCCGTTGAGCTCGAGGTAGTCGCGGTAGCGGTTCTCGGCGAACATCCGCGCGGTCACCGCATCCACGGCGGAGCCGGCGGTGACCAGCTGCAGCGCCACCACGTCGATCTGTCCGGACTCCCTGGTGCGCAGGTAGTCCGAGAGGCAGAAGTGGTGATCCCGGCGCTGCCGGGGGAAGGTGAACCGGAGCCGTTCCGTGCCCACGGTGCCGCCCGATCCGCCGTCCGGGGCGAGCAGGCCGGGCACGCCGAGCGCGCCCTCGGGATCGTCGCCGTGGTGGAGCACGACCATGTCGTCACCGTCGGCGTAGGCCGGGAAGTAGCCGTAGGCGACCGAGGCATCCAGCATGCCCTCGGCGAGGATGCGGTCCAGCCAGTAGCGCAGCCGCGGGCGTCCCTCGGTCGCCACCAGCTCCTCGTAGCTCGCTCCGTCGTCGCCGCGGCCCGGCTTGAGGCCCCACTGCCCCATGAAGGTGGCGCGCTCGTCGAGGAACGCGGCGTAGTCGGCCAGGGCGATGCCCTTGACGATCCGGGTTCCCCAGAACGGCGGAGCGGGCACCGGGTTGTCGGTGGCGATATCGGAGCGCACCGGCATGTCCTCCGGCTCCGTCACCTCGAGGGTGGTCCTGGCGTGGATCCGCTTCTTGAGCGGAGGGAGACCCACGGTCTCGGGGTCGGCGCCCCGGGAGATCGCCACGAGCGGTTCCATGAGCGCGAGCCCCTCGAACGCGTCCCGGGCGTAGCGGACCTCTCCGTCGAACAGCGACGCGAGATCGTCCTCCACATAGGTGCGGGTGAGTGCGGCCCCGCCGAGCAGGATCGGCCATCGCCGCCCCAGACCTCGCGCGTTGAGCTCGAGCAGGTTCTCCTTCATGACCACCGTGGACTTGACCAGGAGGCCGCTCATTCCGATCACGTCGGCGTCGTGCTCCTCGGCGGCCCGGATGAACTCGCTGATCGGCTGCTTGATGCCGATGTTGATCACGTCGTAGCCGTTGTTGGTGAGGATGATGTCCACCAGGTTCTTGCCGATGTCGTGCACGTCGCCGCGCACGGTCCCGATCACCATGGTGCCTTTGCCCGCGGCATCCGACTTCTCCATGTGCGGTTCGAGCAGCGCGACGGCGGTCTTCATCACCTCGGCCGACTGCAGCACGAAGGGCAGTTGCATCTCGCCGCTGCCGAACCTCTCGCCGACCACCTGCATCCCCGCCAGGAGGTGCTGGTTCACGATGTCGAGGGCACTCAGTCCGCCCGCCCGCGCGAGATCGAGATCGGCCTCCAGGCCCTTCGCCTCGCCATCGATGATGCGTCGCTCCAGCCGCTCGCCCACCGGGAGGGCGGCCAGCTCGGCGGCTCGGGCGTCTTTGAGGGCCGCGGTGTCGACCCCGGCGAAGAGGTCGAGCATCGCCGAGAGCGGGTCGTAGACGAGGGTTCCGTCGGCGTCGTACTCCCGGCGGTCCCAGACGAGGTCGAGCGCCACCCTGCGGCGGTCCTCGGGCACCGAGGCGAGGGGCACGATCTTCGCGGCGTTCACGATGGCCGAGTCGAGGCCGGCCTCCACCGCCTCGTGCAGGAACACCGAGTTGAGCACGGAGCGGGCGGCCGGGTTGAGCCCGAAAGAGACGTTCGAGACCCCGAGGGTGGTGTGGATGCCGGGGTACTTCGCCGTGATCCTGCGGATCGCCTCGATGGTCTCGATCGCATCCCGGCGCGTCTCCTCCTGACCGGTGGCGATGGGGAAGGTGAGCGCATCGACGATGATGTCGTCGACCCGCATGCCCCACTCGCCGACCAGGGTGTCCACCAGCCGGGAGGCGATCCGCACCTTGTGCTCCGCCGTGCGCGCCTGACCCTCCTCGTCGATCGTGAGAGCGATGACGGCAGCGCCGTGCTCCTTGACGAGCGGCATGATGCGGCCGAAGCGCGAGTTCGCGCCCTCGCCGTCCTCGAAGTTCACCGAGTTCACTACCGGGCGGCCGCCGATCAGCTCCATGCCCGCCTGCAGCACGGCCGGCTCGGTCGAGTCGACGACGAGCGGGAGGGTCGACGCACTCGCGAGCCGGGAGACGGCCTCGCGCATGTCGGCCACGCCGTCACGGCCCACGTAGTCGACGCAGACGTCGAGCAGGTTCGCTCCCTCGCGCACCTGATTGCGGGCGATGTCCACGCAGTCGTCCCAGCGTCCGTCGAGCATCGCCTCGCGGAAGGCGAGCGAGCCGTTCGCGTTCGTGCGCTCGCCGATCGCGAGGTACGAGGAGTCCTGCGTGAACGGAACGTGCTGGTAGAGGCTGGCCACGCCGCGGTCCTCCTCGATCACCCGCGTGAGGGCACGGGCACCGCCGATGCGGTCGACGACGGCCTGGAGGTGGGCGGGCGTCGTGCCGCAGCAGCCGCCGACGAGTCCGAGACCGAATTCCTTCACGAACTGCTCATGGGCGGTGGCGAGCTCGTCCGGGGTCAGCGGATAGCTGGCACCATGGGCGCCCAGCACCGGCAGACCCGCGTTCGGCATGCACATCACCGGGATGTGGGCGAACTTCGAGAGGTGCCGCAGATGCTCGCTCATCTCGGCGGGACCGGTCGCGCAGTTGAGGCCGATCATGTCGATGCCCAGCGGCTCGAGGGTGGTCAGGGCCGCCGCGATCTCGCTGCCCATGAGCATCGTTCCCGTGGTCTCCACGGTCACCTCGACGAAGATCGGCAGGCGGATGCCCGTCTCGACGATGGCCAGCTTGCAACCGTTCACGGCGGCCTTCGCCTGCAACAGGTCCTGTGACGTCTCGATGAGCAGGGCATCGGCCCCGCCCAGGATGAGGCCGGTCGCCTGCTGCGCGAACGTGGTCTTGAGATTCGCGTACGTCGTGTGGCCGAGGCTCGGGAGCTTGGTGCCGGGGCCGATGGAGCCGAGGACCCACCGCATCCGACCGTCCCGTCGCTCGAACTCCTCGACCGTGCTCCGAGCGATCGCGGCGCCAGCGCGCGCCAGCTCCTCGATGCGATCGTCGATGCCGTAGTCGGAGAGGTTCGACCAGTTGGCTCCGAACGTGTTCGTCTCGATCGCGTCGATGCCGGTCTCGAGATAGGCGGCGTGGATGGATCCCACCAGGTCGGGCCTCGACACGTTGAGGATCTCGTTGCATCCTTCGTGCTGCTGGAAGTCGTCCATCGTCGGGTTGGCGTCCTGGAGCATGGTGCCCATCGCGCCGTCCGCGATCACGACTCGGGAGGCGAGCGTGGCGAGGAGGGCCTCCGATCGCGCGGTGCGCGGCACGCCGGAGAGGTCGGCGAGGGAGGCGGGGCGCACGGCGGTGACCATCAGTTCAGCCTAATCTCCGCGGGGCGGAGCGACGCCGGTAGCGAGACGTAACAAAGACCGCCGCTCGCGCGCGCCCTCAATACACTGTGTGACGAACCATCGAAGCGACAGCCGAGCCCGGCACCCGCCCGAGACCGACGGCCACGGCCGCAGATCAAAGGACATCAGGTGCCCCAGGCGAGCGAATTCCCCACCGGCAGCATTCTCGGCTACCCGCGCATCGGGTGCCGACGCGAGTTGAAGAAGGCGGTCGAGGCCTTCTGGGCCGGCACGATCGACGCCGCCGAGCTCGAGGCGACGGCCGCCGAACTCCGTCGTGCCACCCGCGAACGACTGGTCGCCCTGGGGCTCGGTCGCGACGACTCCTCCATTCCCGAGGCCTTCTCCTTCTACGACCAGGTCCTGGATGCCGCGGTCACCGTCGGAGCGGTGCCGACCCGTTTCTCGTCCCACGTCGCCGACGACGGCACGATCGACCTGGCCGCCTACTTCGCGATCGCCCGGGGCGACGGCGACACCGCGCCCGCGGAGATGACGAAATGGTTCGACTCGAACTACCACTACCTGGTGCCGGAGATCGGTCCGGAGACCGACTTCCGGCTCGCCTCCGACCGCCTCGTGCGCGAGGTGGCTGAGGCGACGGTCTCCGGCTTCCGCACCCGCCCGGTGATCGTCGGACCGGTGACGTTCCTCCTGCTCAGCAAGCCGAGCGAGGCGGCGCCCGAGGGCTTCGAGCCGCTGAGCCGGCTCGACGACCTCCTCCCGGTCTATGCCGAGCTCCTCGCCGCGCTCGCCGCCGTGGGCGCCGACTGGGTGCAGCTCGACGAGCCCGGCCTGGTCAGCGAGAGCATCGACGTGCCGCGGGACCGGGTGCTGGCGGCCACCAGGCGCGCCTACGACCTGCTCACCGCCTCGCCAATCCGGCCGCAGATCTTCGTGGCCGCGCCGTACGCCTCCCTCGACGACGCGCTGCCGGCGCTCGATTCGACGCCGATCGAAGCCATCGGGCTCGACCTGGTGCGGGGGACGGTGCCGAGCGGCTTCGTCACAGAGAAGACCCTCGTCGGTGGGGTCGTCGACGGCCACAACATCTGGCGCGGCGACCTGGCGGCCGCTTTCGCCACGCTGGAATCGCTTCGCGAGCTCGCGCCGCGCGTCGCGGTCGGCACCTCCACCTCGCTGTTCCACGTCCCTCACGACGTCGAGGACGAGCCGTCGCTTCCCGACCGGCTGAGGAGCTGGCTGGCCTTCGCCGACCAGAAGGTCGCCCAGGTGGTCGCACTCGCGAAGGGGCTGGAGGAGGGCGAGGGCGCGATCCGCGCGGAGCTGAGCGCGGCATCCGCTGCCCTGGAAGACCGGCGTCGGGCCCCCGGCGTGCGCGACGACGCCGTGCGGGCGCGAACGGCGGCGCTGAGCGAGTCCGATTACTCGCGGAGCGAGTACGCGACGCGGCTGACGGCGCAGGAGGCGCGGTTCGATCTCCCCTTCCTTCCGACGACCACCATCGGCTCGTTCCCGCAGACCGCGGATATCCGTGCGACGCGAGCGGCGTTCGCCGCGGGACGCATCACCGAACAGCAGTACGTCGAGGCCATGCGGGCCGAGATCCGCCGGGTGGTGGAGCTGCAGGAGTCCATCGGGCTCGACGTCCTCGTCCATGGCGAGCCGGAGCGCAACGACATGGTCCAGTACTTCGCCGAGCAGCTCGACGGGTTCGCCGTGACCCGCAACGGCTGGGTGCAGTCGTACGGCAGCAGGTGCACTCGTCCGTCGATCCTGTGGGGCGACGTGTCCCGGCCCAAGCTGATGACCGTCGACTGGTCCACCTACGCTCAGAGCCTCACGGCCAAGCCCGTCAAGGGCATGCTGACCGGCCCCGTCACGATCCTCGCCTGGTCGTTCGTACGCGACGACCAGCCGCTCGCGGAGACGGCCGATCAGGTCGCGCTCGCGCTGCGCGACGAGATAGCCGACCTGGAGACCGCCGGAATCGGCATCATCCAGGTCGACGAGCCGGCCCTGCGAGAACTTCTCCCGTTGAAGAAGGCCGACCAGCCCGCATACCTCCAGTGGTCTGTCGGGGCGTTCCGGCTCGCCACCGCGGGAGCGCGCGACAGCACCCAGATCCACACCCACCTCTGCTACTCGGAGTTCGGGGTGGTCATCGACGCGATCGACCGTCTGGATGCGGACGTGACCTCCATCGAGGCGGCGCGGTCCAGGATGGAGGTCGTCCCGGATATCGCGCGGAGCGGTTTCGGGCGGGGGATCGGGCCGGGCGTCTACGACATCCATTCGCCGCGGGTGCCCTCCACGGAGGAGTTCACGGAGCTCATCGAGAGCGCGCTGGGATCCATCCCGGAACGGCAGGTCTGGATCAATCCCGACTGCGGACTGAAGACCCGGGGCTACGCGGAGATGGTCGACTCGCTCACGAACGTGATCGAGGCGACGCGCGCGGTACGCGGTGCGCGGGCGCGGTGAGCACGCTGTCCTAGTGTGGGCGGATGCCGTTCACCCCGAGCCACGTCGCCGCTGTTCTTCCCTTCGCGCGCACGCCGTTGCCGCCCGCCGGCCTCGTGATCGGCAGCATGGTGCCCGACCTGCCGTACTTCGTGCCGATCGGGCTCTCTCGTGAGCTGACCCACTCGCCTCTCGGTGCGGTCATCGCCGACCTGCCCATGGGAGTCGCCTGTGTCGTGCTGTGGGCGCTCGTGCTCCGGGCCCCTTTGCTGGACTTCGCGCCGCGCTGGCTGCACGCGCGGTTCCCGAGTCCGCGGTCGACCCGTCCGGCTCTCCGTCTCGTGCTGCTGATGCTCGCGGCCCTGCTCGTGGGAATTGCGACCCACCTGGTCTGGGACGCGTTCACCCACCCGGACGGATGGGTGGTGATGCACGTCGACCTGTTTCGTGCACAGCTCGGTCCGTTCGCCGTGTCGCGATGGTTGCAGTACGCCAGCAGCGCGGTGGGGCTCGCCGTCCTCGCCGTCTGGGTGCTCCGGTGGGTTCGGCGCACGGCAGCCGTGTCGCGGCCGTACCGACGAACCGGAGCGCGGGGCCGTGTCGTCGCGTGGCTGGCGGTCTCCGCCGTGCTCGTCGGAGTGGGGCTGGCGGTGTGGCTGCGGGGCCGGTTCCGCGGCTCCGAGGCATTCGACCGCACTCTGGTCTACGACACGGCGGTCTACGCGATCGCCGCCGCGGGGCTCCTCGCGCTCGTCGTGTGCCTGCTCTGGTACCTGCTTCCCCGGCGGGATCAGACCGAGCGCAGCACCGCGACGACCTTGCCGAGCACCTCCGCGTAGTCACCCACGATCGGCGCGAACGCACTGTTGCGCGGGAGCAGCCAGGTGTGGCCGTCCCGTCGCTGGAACACCTTGACGGTCGCCTCCTCGTCGAGCATCGCGGCGACGATGTCTCCGTTCTCGGCGTCCTTCTGCTGCCGGACGACGATCCAGTCGCCGTCGCAGATGGCGGCGTCGATCATGGAATCTCCCACGACCTTCAGCATGAACAGCTCGCCCTTGCCGACCAGCTGGCGGGGGAGCGGGAACACCTCGTCCACCTGCTGCTCCGCGGTGATCGGGATGCCGGCCGCGATCCGCCCGACGAGGGGGACCATCGCGGCGTCGCCGATCGGAGTGGGGTTCTCCGACACCATCGACGCGTCATCGTGGTCGAGTTCGATCAGCACCTCGAGCGCGCGAGGCCGATTGGCATCCCGCCGCAGATATCCGCTCAGCTCGAGCTGATTGAGCTGGTGCGTGACGCTCGAGAGCGAGGCGAGCCCGACGGAGTCGCCGATCTCGCGCATGCTCGGCGGGTACCCGCGCGTGCTGACCGAGTGCTGGATGGACTGCAGGATCGCGAGCTGCTTGTCGCTCAGGCTCTTCCGTCGCCTGGTCGCGGGCTTCTCGCCCGCCGTCTCGGCTGCTGTGTCGTCCATGCGCGTTCCCGTCGATGCGTCGAATGTCGGTGGTCTCTGATTGCCTGAACTCCAGACAATCGAAACTGTATCCGTCCACCGGGCGAGAAACAAACATCCGTTCGAGCGTGTTGAGAACTTTTTCGGCCGGATGTTCGAATCTCGGCTTGAAAAACCGTCTGATCGAAGCTATGTTCGGAACAAAGCTTCGTATCCGGCGCTCCCGGCCGAGTGTCGGATACGAAACCCCGTCAGAGAGGCCCATCATGAGCACAGCAGTCATCGGATTCGGAGCAACGCGTCGTGCGGCCCAGCCGACGCCACGCCTGCGCATGACGCGTCGTGGTCGCATCGTGCTGACCGCGCTCATCGCGCTTCCGCTCGCCACCGGGGCGTTCGTCTCCGTGGTGAATGCCGGCGGCGCGGTCGCGACCAACTCGGCCAGCTCGGCATCGTTCCACTACGTGACCGTGGCGCAGGGCGAGTCCCTCTGGCAGATCGCGACACGGATCGCCCCCTCGGCCGACCCGCGCGATGTCATCGCCGACATCGTCGATCTCAACCAGCTCGGCACGACCGAGCTGCAGGCGGGCCAGCGCATCGCGATCCCGCTGAAGTACGAGCACTGACCCCTCGGTAGCCCTGAGCCCTGGGTAGCCCTGTCCCCTGGGTAGCCCTGTCCCCTGGGTAGCATTGCGGGGTGGTCTCCCTCAGCGATCTGCCCATCCGCGACGATCTGCGCGGCCTGACTCCGTACGGCGCACCCCAGTTGCACGTGCCGATCGAGCTCAACGTCAACGAGAACACGCATCCCATCCCCGAGTCGGTGGCGACGGACATCGTGACCGCCCTGGCGGGGGCGGTGCTCGGGGTGAATCGTTACCCGGACCGGGAGTTCACCGCCCTCCGCGAGAGTCTCGCCGACTACCTCAGCCACGGTCTGTCGCCTGCGAACATCTGGGCGGCCAACGGGTCCAATGAGATCCTGCAGCAGATCTTCCAGGCATTCGGAGGCCCAGGCCGCAGCATCCTGGGCTTTCCACCCACCTACTCGATGCACTCGATCATCGCTTCGGGCACCGGAACCGCCTGGATCGCGGGCGTGCGAGACGAGGGCTACCAGATCTCGCCGGCGACCGCGGTCGACTGGATCGAGCGCGAGCGGCCCTCGATCGCGATCTTCTGCTCGCCCAACAACCCGACGGGGACCCCGTTGCCGCTGGAGACCATCGTGGCGGCGTATGACGCCACGGAGGGGATCGTGGTGGTCGACGAGGCCTATGCGGAGTTCGCACCGGATGGCGCACCCTCCGCCATCGGGCTGCTGCCGGGTCGCGAGCGGCTCATCGTCACGCGCACGATGAGCAAGGCCTTCGCGTTCGCAGGCGCCCGCGTGGGCTATCTCGCCGCCGATCCGGCCATCGCCGACGCGCTGCGCCTCGTTCGCCTGCCGTACCACCTGTCGGCCTTCACCCAGGCCGCCGCGGTCGCCGCGCTCGCGCACGCGCCCGAGATGCTGGCGATGGTGGACGAGATCAAGGTGCAGCGGGATCGCATGCTCGTCGAGCTTCCCGCACTCGGCTTCCCCGCGTGGCCCAGCGAGGCGAACTTCGTGATGTTCGGGGGAGTGGACGACCCCCACGCGGTCTTCGAGGCGCTGCTCGCCCAGGGCATCATCATCCGAGATCTTGGTATCGAGCACCACCTGCGCGTCACGGCGGGCACTGAGGCTGAGACGACGGCGTTCCTCGACGCCCTCGCCGCCCTCCGTCTGCACTGATCCCGCCGGGCACCGGGGGCGCGGAGGGCCTGCTGCCCGCTCGATAGGATTGGCGCATGAGCAAGCAGCGCGTGGCACACCTCCGGCGCGAGACCAGCGAGTCGAGCATCGACCTGTCCCTCGACCTCGACGGCACCGGAGCCTCGGACATCCACACGTCCGTACCGTTCTACGACCACCTGCTCACCGCGTTCGCCAAGCACTCCCTCGTCGACCTGGTGGTCCGCGCCAATGGCGACACCGAGATCGACGTGCACCACACGGTCGAAGACGTCGGCATCGTGCTCGGCCAGGCCATCCGCGAGGCGCTCGGAGACAAGTCCGGCATCGCCCGCTTCGGCGACGCGATCGTTCCGTTGGACGAGGCGCTCGTGCAGGCCGTCGTGGATGTCTCTGGCCGCCCCTACCTCGTTCACACCGGCGAGCCCGCCGGCTTCGAGTACCACCTCATCGGCGGTCATTTCACCGGCTCGATGGTCCGCCACGTGTTCGAGGCGATCACCGCGAACGCGGGGCTGACCGTGCACGTCACGGTGCTGGGCGGGCGCGACCCGCACCACATCGCCGAGGCCGAGTTCAAAGCCTTCGCCCGCGCATTCCGCCAGGCGGTCGCCCCGGACGCGCGCGTCTCGGGAATCCCGTCCACCAAGGGCGCGCTGTAGCCGTGGGCGCGCCCAGGGTCGTGGTCCTCGACTACGGCAGCGGCAACGTGCATTCGGCCGTCAAGGCGCTGGAGCTCGCGGGGGCCGAGGTCGAATTGACCGGTGACCGCGCACGCGCGGCAGCAGCCGACGGTCTCGTCGTGCCCGGTGTCGGGGCCTTCGCGGCCGTGATGTCGGCGCTCGAATCGGCGGGCGGAGGCGACATCGTCGACAAGCGGCTCGCCGGCGGACGTCCCGTGCTGGGCATCTGCGTGGGCATGCAGGTGCTCTTCGGCCGCGGGGTGGAGCGGGGAGTCGAGACCGAGGGTCTCGGCGAGTGGCCGGGCACGGTCGCCGAGCTGGTCGCTCCGGTGCTGCCTCACATGGGTTGGAACACCGTGGACGCAGCTCCCGATTCGATGCTCTTCGAGGGGATCCGCGACGAGCGCTTCTACTTCGTCCACTCGTACGCGGCGACCCGCTGGGAGCTCGACGTGCAGCCGCCGTTCCCCGAGCCGCGCCTGACCTGGGCCGAGCACGGCACGCGCTTCCTCGCGGCGGTCGAGAACGGACCGCTCTCCGCGACCCAGTTCCACCCCGAGAAGTCGGGTGAGCCGGGCATCCGCCTTCTCCGCAACTGGATCTCCTCCCTCTGACCTTTTCGGCCCGTAGACAAGAAAGCCCCTCATGCCCGACGTATCGCCACGCCTCGTCCTCCTTCCCGCCGTCGATGTCGCCGACGGCAAGGCGGTCCGGCTGACCCAGGGGGAGGCGGGTAGCGAGACCAGCTACGGCAGTCCTGTCGACGCCGCAGCGGAATGGACCTCGCAAGGGGCCGAGTGGATCCACCTGGTCGATCTCGACGCCGCGTTCGGCCGCGGCGAGAATCGGGCGATCATCGCCGAGGTGATCCGGGAGGTCGGCGGCCAGGCGCAGATCGAGCTCTCCGGCGGAATCCGCGACGACGCCAGCCTGGAGGCCGCGCTGGCCACCGGCGCGCGCAGGGTCAATCTGGGCACCGCCGCGCTCGAGGACCCGGAGTGGACCGACTCGGCGATCGCGCGCTACGGCGATCGCATCGCGGTCGGCCTCGACGTGCGCGGCACCACCCTCGCCGCCCGCGGCTGGACCAAGGAGGGAGGCGATCTCTTCGAGGTGCTCGACCGGCTCGAGCGGGCCGGATGCTCGCGGTACGTCGTGACCGACGTCACGAAGGACGGCACGCTGCGCGGACCCAACCTCGACCTCCTGCGGCAGGTCGCGGAGCGCACCGACAAGCCGGTCGTCGCGTCCGGCGGCATCTCCAGCCTCGACGATCTCGTCGCGCTGCGCGAGCTGGTGCCACTCGGGGTCGACAGCGCGATCGTCGGCAAGGCGCTCTACGCGGGCGCGTTCACGCTCGTCGAGGCGCTCGCCGTCGCGGGCTGATCGTGGCCGTGAGCACCGATTCCGCCGGGGTGCCCTGGGAGGGCAGGCGGTTCGAGCACGCCGCCGCGTCCGATGACGACGGCACCGCCCCACCCGGGTTCCTCGCCGCCGTCGCGCGCTTCCGCGCGGGGGAGTGCGGACCGGATGCTGTGGTCGACGTGCTGAGGACGACCAGACTCCTCGTACCGCTCGTCGCGCGGCTCGGCGAGTCCGGCGTCGGGGAGCACGGGCTCGCCGTCGACAAGAGCGCGGAGCTCGCAATCGTGACCGTCGCCGGGCCGGACGGCCGCTCGGTGCTGCCCGCGTTCAGTTCGGTCGACGCCATGCGCGACTGGAACCCGCGGGCGCGGCCCGTTCCGGCGGATGCCGTGCGCGTCGCCCTCGCGGCGGCGAGCGAGCAGACGGACCTCGTGGTCATCGATCCCACCTCGCCGGCCACGGAGTTCGCGCTGCGCAGGCCTGCGGTCTGGGCGATCGGTCGGTCGGTCGGCTGGGTGCCGAGCTACTCGGATGCGGAGGTAGCCGCGGCGTTCGCGGCATCCGTCGCCGACGAGCCGGCCGTCGCTTCGCTCGCCCTCGCCGCGGGGGATCCGGATGCCCGGCTCACCGGCCCCGAACTGCGGGTGGACCTGGCGCTCGTGGCCGGGCTCGACCGCCCCAGGCTCGACGCGCTGCTCGGCAGGCTTCAGGAGCGCTGGGCGGAGGACGCGGTGATCGCCGAGCGCGTGGATTCCCTCGGCATCCGCCTCAGCGAGGCGCCCGGCCCGATCGGGTGACCGGCGCGGTCAGTTGACGGGTCCGGTCCACTTCTCACCGGGGCCGAACCCGGGCGCGTCCGGCATCGCGGAGGCTTCGCGGAAGGCGAGCTGAACCGATCGAAGCCCGTCGCGCAGTGCACGGGAGTGCTGGTCGCCGAGGTCCGGCGCCGCGGCGGTCACGAGTCCGGCGAGGGCGTTGATGAGCTTGCGGGCCTCGTCGAGGTCGAGCTGGTTCTGCGGGTCGTCGGCGAGTCCGCACTTGACGGCCGCCGCACTGAGCAGGTGCACGGCGACGGTGTTGATGACCTCGATCGCGGGCACGTCGGCGATGTCGCGCGCCGCGTCCGTCTCGTCGCGATGTGACTCGGTGCCGGCTGCGTTCTGGGCGCTCTCGCTCATGCGGGGATCCTCTGATATGATTGACGATGGCTTCGAGGCCGTCTGGTCTCGAACGAAAGTGGAGTTCCTCCCACCCGCGCATACCGCCTGTGTTTATTCAAACACGAAAGGTTACCGGGTACGCCTCCGCCTGATCCGTCAGGTCGTCTGGGGCCGCCGAGTGCGAACCGCGAATTCTGCGGGGCGCTCCCGCGCGTGGATCTTCTCCTTCGTCAGGCCCCACACCACGACTCAAGGAGCTACGCATCAGCGATCCCCGTACCAATGACCGAATCCGCGTGCCGGAGGTCCGACTTGTTGGCCCCAATGGGGAGCAGGTCGGCGTCGTCGCCATCGATGTCGCTATTCGTCTGGCCCAGGAGGCCGATCTGGATCTGGTCGAGGTTGCTCCCAATTCCAAGCCTCCTGTCGCCAAGATCATGGATTTCGGCAAGTTCAAGTACGAGACCGCGCAGAAGGCGAAAGAAGCCAAGCGCAACCAGACCAACACGATCCTCAAAGAGGTCCGTTTCCGCCTGAAGATCGACACCCACGACTACGAGACCAAGCGCAAGCGCGCGGAGGGCTTCCTGCAGGCGGGCGACAAGGTCAAGGCGATGATCCTGTTCCGCGGTCGCGAGCAGTCGCGTCCGGAGCAGGGTGTCCGTCTGCTGCAGCGCTTCGCAGAGGATGTCTCCACCTTCGGGTCCGTCGAGTCGACGCCGACGATCGACGGCCGCAACATGGTCATGGTCATCGGGCCGCTCAAGACCAAGGCCGAGGTGAAGGCGGAGCACGACTCGAAGAAGCCTGCCCGTGCCCCGCGTCCCGAGCGCGAGGAGGCAGCACCCATCGTCGCGCCGACCGCCTCAGCCACGGCGTCGAAGGCCACGGCTCCGGCGCCTGCTGCTGCCGAGAAGCCCGCCGCCGCCCCGGTGGCGGAGGCCCCCGCCGCGGCTCCCGCGCCGGAGAAGGCGCCCGAGAAGCCGGCAGCCGAGAAGCCGGCAGCCGAGAAGCCCGCAGCCGAGAAGCCGGCAGCCGAGAAGCCCGCGGCCGCACCTGCCGTCGAGAAGCCCGCCGCCGAGAAGCCCGCTGCAGAGAAGCCCACCGCGGCTCCCGCGAAGGCGCCGACCCCGGCGCGTCCGGCCGCAGCTGCGCCGAAGCCCGCCGCCACCCCCAAGCCCGCTGCCACGCCGAAGCCGTCGGCCGCCGCGAGCCCCAAGCCCGCTGCCGCGCCCAAGCCGGCAGCATCGAAGACGTCGGACTAGGTCCGCCGCAGTACTGGAAAACCAAGGAGAGACAATGCCGAAGCAGAAGACCCACTCGGGCGCCAAGAAGCGATTCAAGGTGACCGGCAGCGGGAAGATCATGAAGCAGCAGGCCGGCATGCGCCACAACCTGGAGGTCAAGTCGGGTCAGCGCAAGCGTCGTCTCAACCAGGACGAGCAGGTGGCTCCCGCCAACGTCAAGGTTCTCAAGCGACTTCTCGGCAAGTAAGCCGACGGACTTCAAAGGAAAAGTGAAATGGCAAGAGTAAAGCGGGCGGTAAACGCCCACAAGAAGCGTCGCGTCATCCTCGAGCGCGCGTCCGGCTACCGCGGTCAGCGTTCGCGCCTTTACCGCAAGGCCAAGGAGCAGGTCACCCACTCCCTCGTCTACGCATACCGCGACCGCCGGGCCCGCAAGGGCGACTTCCGTCGTCTGTGGATCCAGCGCATCAACGCCGCGTCCCGCGCGAATGGTCTCACCTACAACCGCCTGATCCAGGGCCTCAACCTGGCCGGTGTCGGGGTCGACCGCCGCATCCTCGCCGATCTCGCGATCACCGAGCCGGCCACCTTCGCCGCCCTCGTGGCGACCGCGAAGGCGGCCCTGCCCGCCGACACGTCGGCGCCGCGGGTGAACGCCTAGTCGTATCCGAGAGGGCCCGGTCGCTTCGGCGGCCGGGCCCTTCGTCGTTCCGTCCCGGCGTTCGGCGTATATGCGGGTGACGGAACATAGGATTGGCGCGTGCTCGATAACCCCCGGTCCCCGCGCGTTCGCAGCGTCGCCAAGCTCGCCAAGCGCGACGCCCGCACCACGACGGGACTCTTCCTGCTCGAGGGGCCGCAAGCGGTCGAAGAGGCACTGAGGTTCCGGCCGGAGCTGCTGGTGGACCTCTTCGCCACACCGACCGCCCTCGAGCGCTACTCGAACCTGGCGCATGCCGCGGCCGACGCGGGGCTCGAGGTCGAGTTCGTGACCGAACAGGTCCTCGACACGATGGCCGACACGGTCACCCCGCAGGGCATCGTCGCGGTCTGCCGCCAGTTCCCCACCTCGGTGCGCGACATCCTGAGCGGCGCCACCCTGGTCGCGGTGCTCGAGGAGGTCCGCGACCCGGGCAACGCGGGCACGATCATCCGCGCCGCGGATGCGGCGGGTGCCGACGGCGTCATCCTCACCGGGCGGAGCGTGGACCTCTACAACCCGAAGGTGGTCCGGGCTTCCACCGGCTCGATCTTCCACCTGCCCGTCGCCGTGGGCGCCGAGCTGGAGTCGGTGCTGGAACGCGCGCGGGAGAACGGGCTCACCGTCCTTGCGGCCGACATCAAGGGCGACGACCTGCTCGCCGCCCGCCTGGAGGGCGCCCTCGCCCGGCCGACGGCCTGGCTGTTCGGCAACGAGGCACGCGGTCTCGCCGACGACCACCTCGCCCTGGCGGACCGGGCGATCACCGTGCCCATCTACGGTCACGCCGAATCGATGAACCTCGCCACGGCCGCATCCGTCTGCCTGTACGAGAGCGCGTTCGCCCAGCACACCGGCGCCTGACCGGCCGCGGGCGCCCGTGCGCTTCGCACCGGCGCAAAAACATTAAGCTTGGGACCCGTGTCAGTAGAAATAACGGAAGCATCGGTCGACGCGGCCGTGCAGACCGCGCTCGCAGCGATCGCGGCGAGCGACGATCTCGCCGCACTGAAGGCCGCCAAGTCCGCCCAGCTGGGCGAGGGCTCGGCGATCGCCGCTCTCAGCGCCTCGATGCGCCACGTCGCGCCGGAGCGCAAGGCCGTGGCGGGCAAGCTGGTGGGACAGGCGCGCGCCCGGGCCACCGAGGCCTTCGCCGCGCGGGAGGCCGAGCTGTTCGCCGTGGAGGACGCGCGCCGACTCGCCGCCGAGGCGGTGGATGTCACGGCTCTCCCGTCGCGCCGCACCACCGGCGCGCGGCATCCGCTGTCCCTGCTCCAGGAGTTCATCGGCGACGTCTTCGTCGGCATGGGCTGGGAGATCGCCGAGGGCCCGGAACTCGAGAACGAATGGTTCAACTTCGACGCCCTGAACTTCGACGAGGACCACCCCGCGCGGGCGATGCAGGACACCTTCTTCGTCGACCCGGTCGACTCGCACCTGCTGCTGCGCACGCAGACCAGCCCCGTGCAGATCCGCTCGCTGCTCACCCGTGAGCTTCCGGTCTATGTGATCTCGCCCGGCAAGGTGTTCCGCACCGACGAACTCGATGCGACCCACACGCCGGTCTTCCACCAGGTCGAGGGGATCGCCGTCGACCGCGGGCTCACCATGGCGCACCTCCGCGGCACGCTCGAGCACTTCGCACGCATCATGTTCGGTGCCGAGGCCAAGATCCGGCTCCGTCCCAACTACTTCCCGTTCACCGAGCCGAGCGCCGAGATGGACGTCTGGCAGCCGAACGCCAAGGGCGGCGCCCGATGGGTGGAGTGGGGCGGGTGCGGCATGGTGAACCGCAACGTGCTGCGCGCCGCCGGGATCGACCCCGACGAGTATCAGGGATTCGCCTTCGGAATGGGCATCGAGCGCACCCTGCAGTTCCGCAACGACCTCAACGACATGCGCGACATGGTCGAGGGCGATGTCCGTTTCTCCCGACAGTTCGGCATGGTGGTCTGATGCGCGTCCCCTTCTCCTGGCTTCGCGAATTCGTCGACGTCCCCGCCGACACGTCCCCCGAGGAGGTCCACGCCGCGCTCGTGCGCGTGGGGCTCGAGGAGGAAGACGTTCACGCCTTCGAGGTGACGGGCCCCGTCGTGGTCGGCCAGGTGCTTGCCTTCGAGCCCGAGCCGCAGTCGAACGGCAAGACCATCAACTGGTGCCAGGTGGATGTCGGCGAGCCCGAGCCCCGCGGGATCGTGTGCGGTGCGCACAACTTCGTGGTGGGCGACAAGGTGGTGGTGTCGCTGCCCGGCGCGGTGCTGCCCGGCCCCTTCCCGATCTCGGCACGCAAGACCTACGGTCACGTGTCCGACGGCATGATCGCCTCCGCGCGCGAGCTGGGGCTCGGCGACGAGCACGACGGCATCCTGCGCCTGTCCACCCTGGGGCTCGACCCCGCGGTCGGCTCCGATGCGATCGCACTGCTCGGTCTGGACGACTGGGCGGTCGAGGTGAACGTCACCCCGGATCGCGGGTACGCGTTCTCCGTCCGCGGCATCGCGCGCGAGTTCTCCCACTCCACCGGTGCCGCCTTCCGCGACCCGGCCGCGCGGCCCGAGCTCCTCGGCGCCGCGGCTGAGGGCTTCAGCGTGACCGTCGCCGACCGGGCGCCGATCCGCGAGCGGCCCGCGGTCTCCGTGTTCGTCACCCGCGTCGTGCGCGGCATCGACGCCGGCCGGCCGACCCCGCCGTGGATGTCGTCCCGGCTTCGTCTCGCCGGCATCCGGTCGCTCTCCCTCGTCGTCGACATCACCAACTACGTGATGCTCGAGCTGGGACAGCCGATCCACGGCTACGACCTCTCCCGCGTGCGCGGCGGTCTCGTCGTGCGTCGTGCCGAGGCGGGGGAGACTCTCGAGACGCTCGACGGCCAGGTGCGCTCGCTGCACCCGCAGGACCTGCTCATCACCGACGACTCCGGCCCCATCGGGCTGGCCGGGGTCATGGGCGGCGCGAGCACCGAGATCCACTCCGACACGACGGACGTGCTCATCGAGGCGGCGAACTTCGATCCGGTGAGCGTTGCACGCTCCGCCCGGAGACACAAGCTGCCGAGCGAGGCGTCCCGGCGCTTCGAGCGCGGCGTGGACCCGGAGGTGGCGGATGCCGCGGCCGCCCGTGTCGTCGAACTCCTCGAGCAACTGGCCGGCGGGCACGCCGACCCACTCGGGTCACGGCTCCACCGGGTCACCCCCACCAAGCCCATCTCGCTGCCGGAGGGCTACGTCGGCTCCCTGACGGGTGCCGACTACACCGATGAGGAGATCGTGCGCTCGCTCTCCGACATCGGGGCGGCCATCGAACGTTCGGCCGCGGGTCTCGAGGTGACGCCGCCGAGCTGGCGGCCCGACCTCACCGACAAGGCGACTCTGGTCGAGGAGGTCGCCCGCGTGATCGGGTACGACCGCATCCCGGCCGTGCTTCCGGTGGCGCCGCCCGGCCGCGGCCTCACCCGCGCGCAGAAGCTGCGGCGTGCCACCGCCCAGGTGCTGGCGTCGAACGGTCTCGTCGAGGTGCTCTCCTCTCCCTTCGTCAGCGCGAAGCAGAACGAGACGTTCGGTCAGTCGACCGCGATCCGGCTCGCCAATCCGCTCGACGGCGAGGCGCCCTTCATGCGCACCTCCCTGCTGCCGGGCCTCGTCGACATCGCTCGACGCAACCTCTCGCGGGGTCTCGTCGACCTGGGGATCTTCGAGGTCGGGAGCGTCGTGCGACCCGAGCCGGGCGTCGTCTACGGGAGCGGTCCGCTGCCGTCGGGTGTCGCTCGCCCGTCCGACCGCGATCTCGGTGCGCTTCTCGCCGGCATCCCGCCGCAGCCCCTGCTGGTGTCGGCCCTTCTGCTCGGGGATTCGGCCGAGAAGCAGCCCGGGTCACCGGCCGTCGCGTACGGCGTGGCCGACGCGTTGGACGTCGCACGTCAGGTCGCGGCCGCCGTCGACGCCGTGCTCGAGGTCGGGCAGGGATCGCACGCGGCCCTCCACCCGGGCCGCACGGCGCAGCTCACGGTCTCCGGTCGTGTCGTCGGATTCGCCGGCGAACTCCTGCCCGCGCTCGCGGACGAGTTCGACCTGCCTCGGGTGGTCGCGGTCGTCGAGCTCGATCTGGGGCTCATGATCGAGCTGGCGCGCGCGGAGGTCGTCCCGGCCCCGATCGCGGCGTTCCCCGCCGCCACGCAGGATCTCTCGCTCGTCGTCCCCGTCGGGGTGCCCGCAGGCGAGGTGCTCGCGGCCGTGGTCGAGGGCGCCGGGTCCCTGCTGGAGCACGCGCGACTGGTCGACGATTATCGGGGGGCAGGTGTGCCCGAGGGGTCGAAGTCCGTCACTCTCGCGCTGCGCTTCCGCGCCGCGGATCGCACGCTCACGGCCGCCGAGGCATCCGCGGCGAAGCTCGACGGCGCCGCACTCGCAGGCGAACGGTTCGGAGCCACGATCCGCGAGTAGGCGGGTCTGACGGGTGCGGGGCCGCCTTTCCACTATGCTCGACCCGTGGACATCTACCGCAGCATCGGATCGGACGAGCGTCGCAGCACCGCGCGCCGCGGCCTCCGCGTGCGCGCAGAGCGACTGAGGGCGACGCTCTAGCCCCGATCTGACGCCAGCCAGGCACACAGATTCGCGTGAGCGCCGCCGGACCTCCTCCTCGTCCACCACTCACAAAAGGCTGATCCATGTCCTATTCCGTCGCCGTCGCAGGCGCCAGCGGGTACGCCGGGGGCGAGCTGCTCAGACTGCTCGCAGCCCATCCGGATTTCACCGTCACCACCGTCACCGCCCACCAGAACGCGGGCCAGCCGCTCGCCGCAGTGCAGCCCCACCTCCGTTCGCTCGCGCATCTCGAACTCGTCGAGACCACCCCGGAGACGCTCGCCGGTCACGACGTCGTCTTCCTCGCCCTTCCGCACGGCGCCTCGGGCGCCATCACCGCCGAGCTGTCCGAGCAGACGCTCGTGATCGACTGCGGCGCCGACCACCGTCTTCTCGACCCCGCCGCCTGGTCCGCCTTCTACGGCGGGGAGTACTTCGGAGCCTGGGCCTACGGCGTGCCGGAGCTGATCGTTCCCGGGGGCAGGCAGCGCGCAGAGCTGATCGGCGCGCGTCGCATCGCGGCTCCCGGCTGCAACGCCTCGACGGTGTCGCTCTCGCTCGCCCCGGGCATCGCGGCCGGCGTCATCGAAGAGCGGGACCTCGTCTCCGTGCTCGCCGTCGGCCCGTCCGGTGCGGGCAAGACGCTCAAGCTCCCCAACCTCGCGAGCGAGGTGCTCGGGTCGGCCAACCCCTATGCGGTCGGCGGGTCCCACCGGCACATCCCGGAGATCCAGCAGGCGCTGCGCGGGGCGGGGGCGACGGACCCGACGATCTCGTTCACGCCCGTCGTCGTGCCGATGTCTCGCGGCATCCTCGCCACCTCGACCGCTCGAATCGCCTCAGGCGTCTCCGCCGAACGGGTGCGCGCCGCGTGGGTGGAGGCCTACGCCGACGAGCCGTTCGTGCAGGTGCTGCCCGAGGGCGAGTTCCCGCGCTCGGGGGATGCGGTCGGATCGAACACGATCTCGATCGGCATCGGCGTCGACCACGCCGCGGGTCGGGTGGTGGTGATCGCCGCCCTCGACAACCTTGTGAAGGGCACGGCGGGGGCCGCGATCCAGAGCGCGAACATCGCGCTCGAACTGACAGAGACCTCGGGTCTCACGACGGACGGAGTCGCACCGTGAGCGTCACACATCCTGCAGGGTTCGAGGCGGCCGGGGTGGCCGCCGGTCTCAAGAGCACGGGGGCGCCGGATGTCGCGCTCGTCGTGAACCGAGGCCCGAGCAACGCGGCAGCGGCGGTCTTCACCAGCAATCGTGCCAAGGCCAACCCGGTGATCTGGTCGCAGCAGGCCATCTCGGACGGTCTCGCCTCGGCCGTCCTCCTCAACTCGGGCGGGGCCAACTGCTACACCGGGGCCCAGGGGTTCCAGACCACGCACGCCACGGCGGAGCAGGTCGCCGAGCTGCTCGGCGGCTCGGCCTCCGACGTCATCGTCTGCTCGACGGGTCTCATCGGGGAGCAGCTCGATCTCGGCCGCATGACGAGCGGGATCTCCTCCGCCCACGCCGCCCTGAGCGCCGACGGCGGTCTCGATGCCGCGACGGCCATCATGACCACCGACACCCACCCGAAACAGGTGGTGGTCGAGCGCGACGGCTGGTCGATCGGCGGAATGGCGAAGGGCGCGGGCATGCTGGCGCCGGGGCTGGCCACGATGCTCGTCGTGATCACGACCGACGCCGACCTTCCCTCCGCGGCCCTCGACTCCGCGCTTCGCGCGGCCACGCGGGTCACCTTCGACCGCCTCGACTCGGACGGGTGCATGTCCACCAACGACACGGTCGTGCTGCTCGCCTCGGGCGCATCCGGGCGTCAGCCCGCCGAGTCGGACTTCGCCGACGCGCTCACGCAGGCGTGCGGGGAGCTGGCCCGGCTGCTCCAGCAGGACGCGGAGGGCGCGGCGCACGACATCACCATCGAGGTGGTCGGAGCGGCGAGCGAGGACGACGCGGTCGAGGTGGGCCGAGCTGTGGCCAGGAACAACCTGTTCAAGGCGGCCGTGTTCGGCAAGGATCCCAACTGGGGGCGCGTGCTCGCCGCGGTGGGCACGACGGGCGCCGCGTTCGATCCGTACGACATCGACGTGACGATCAACGGCATCCGCGTCGCGCACCTGGGTCAACCCGATCAGCCGAGAGACCTGGTCGATCTGGAGGGCCGTGCCGTCCACCTGCTCATCGACCTCGCCTCGGGCACGGACAGCGCGACCATCTGGACCAACGACCTCACGCACGACTACGTCCACGAGAACAGCGCGTACTCCAGCTGATGGGCAGGCATGTGGCCGACCACGAGGAGCAGGCGGCGAGCGCGAAGGCGGCGACCCTCATCGAATCGCTGCCCTGGCTGCGCCGGTTCGACGGCAAGGTGATGGTGGTCAAGTTCGGCGGCAACGCGATGGTCGACGAGGCGCTCGGCCGCACCTTCGCCGAGGACATGGTGTTCCTGCGCCAGGTCGGAGTCAAACCGGTGGTCGTGCACGGCGGGGGACCGCAGATCTCGGCGGCCCTGCAGGAGCGGGGGATCCCCAGCGAATTCCGCGGCGGCCTGAGGTTCACGAACACGCAGGCGATCGAGGTGGTGCGCGACGTGCTCGCCGAGCAGGTGGGCCCGGGTCTCGCGCGGCTCATCGACGCCCACGGCCCGCTCGCGCAGGCGGTGTCGGGGGAGACCGACGGTCTCTTCACGGCGACCCGCCGCGGCACCGTCGTGGACGGCGAGGAGGTCGATCTCGGCTTCGTCGGCGACGTGACCGCGGTCAATCCGTCGGTGGTCCGTGCGATCGTCGATGCCGGCCGGATCCCGGTCGTCTCCTCCATCGCCCCCGATGTGGACGGCCAGGCGCTGAACGTCAATGCCGACTCTGCCGCGGCCGCACTGGCCGTGGCGCTCGGCGCCGAGAAGCTCATCGTGCTCACCGACGTGGCGGGCCTCTACCGCGACTGGCCCGATACCTCGTCGCTCGTCTCCGAGATCTCCGCCGATGAGCTGCGCGAGCTGCTGCCCACCCTCGAGTCGGGCATGATCCCCAAGATGACCGCGTGCCTCGAGGCCGTCGACGGCGGGGTGCCCGCGGCGGCGATCATCGACGGGCGCAGACCGCACGCCATTCTGCTCGAGGCGTTCACGCCGGAGGGTTCCGGCACACAGGTAGTCCCCGCGACCGCCGCACTGGAGGAGTCATGACCGACACGCACGACTGGCGCTCGCGGTACGCCGACGCGATGATGGGCTCGCTGCCCGCTCCCATGCAGATGCTGGAGCGCGGCGAGGGCTGTTACGTGTGGGATGTCGACGGCAAGCGCTACCTCGATTTCCTCGCGGGGATCGCGGTGAACGCCCTCGGGCATGCCCACCCGGTGCTGGTCGAGGCGGTCTCGCACCAGATCGCCACCCTGGCCCACGTGAGCAATTACTTCACCTCGCCTCCCACCCTGGAACTGGCCGAGCGACTTCGTCGCATCACCGGAGCGGGGGAGCGGGGGCGCGTGTTCTTCTGCAACTCGGGTGCGGAATCGATCGAGGCCGCGATCAAGCTCGCCCGCCTCAACCGGGGCGCGGATGGCAGGCGCACCCGCATCATCTCGCTGATCAACGGGTTCCACGGCCGCACCATGGGTTCGCTGTCGCTGACCGGCAAGGCCCCGATGCGCGAGCCCTTCGAGCCCCTCCTGCCCGGCATCACCCACATCGATTCCACGATCGAGGCCCTCGAGCGGGAGATGGACGACACGGTCGCGGCCATCGTCATCGAACCGGTCAAGGGCGAGGCCGGCGTGATCGAGCTCCCGGAGGGCTTCCTGGAACGGGCGCGCGAGCTCGCCACCGAGGTGGGTGCGCTGCTCATCCTGGACGAGATCCAGACCGGGGTCGGCAGGTCGGGCACGTGGTTCGCGTTCCAGCAGACCTCCGTGGTGCCGGACGCACTGTGCCTGGCGAAGGGGATCGCGGGAGGAGTGCCGATCGGCGCGCTCGTGACCTTCGGCGCGGCATCCGACCTGTTCCAGGCGGGGCACCACGGCAGCACGTTCGGCGGCAACCCCCTCGCCACGGCCGCGGGCAACGCCGTGCTGGGTGAGATCGAGCGCGCCGGACTCATTCAGAACGCACGGAGGCGGGGGGACCAGCTGCGCGCCATGATCCTCGACATCGGTTCGCCGCTGGTCGCCGAGGTGCGCGGTCAGGGCATCCTCGTCGGCGTGGGGCTCACCGCTCCCGTCGCTGGCGCCGTCACCGCCGCGGCGTTCGAGCTCGGACTGATCATCAATGCGGCGAACGACACGAGCATCCGTCTCGCACCGCCCCTCATCGTCGGCGACGCGGAGCTCGCCGAGTTCCGCGATCTCTTCGCCCGAGCCCTGGAGGCCTCAGAATGACCAGACATTTCCTTCGGGACGACGACCTGAGCCCGGCCGAGCAGGCCGAGATCCTCGACCTGGCCGTGCAGCTCAAGACCGATCGGTGGCAGGTGACGCCGCTCGCCGGGCCGCAGACCGTGGCGGTCATCTTCGACAAGTCGTCGACGCGCACCCGCGTCTCCTTCGCCGTCGGCATCGCCGATCTGGGAGGCGTGCCGCTGATCATCTCCACGGCGAGCAGCCAGCTCGGCGGCAAGGAGAGCCCCAGCGACACCGCTCGCGTTCTCGAACGACAGGTCGCCTCCATCGTGTGGCGCACCTACGCGCAGTCCGGGCTGGAGGAGATGGCGCGCGGCACGACCGTGCCGGTGATCAACGCCCTCTCCGACGACTTCCACCCCTGCCAGCTGCTCGCCGACCTCATGACCATCCGCGAGCACCGGGGCGAGCTCGCCGGGCTCACCCTCACGTTCGTGGGGGATGGCGCCGACAACATGGTGCACTCGTACCTGCTCGCGGGAGCGACGGCGGGCATGCACATCCGCGTCGCCTGCCCCGACGGCTACCTCCCGAAGGACGACGTGGTGGCGGATGCCGACGCGATCGCCGCGACGACGGGCGGGTCGATCACGATCTACACCGATCCCGTCGAGGCGGTCGCCGGCGCCGACGTGGTGGTCACCGACACCTGGGTCTCGATGGGCCGCGAGGACGAGAAGGCGCAGCGCCTCGTCGACCTCGCCCGGTACCGGGTGGACGCCGAGCTCATGGCCCTCGCGAAGCCCGACGCTCTCTTCCTGCACTGCCTGCCCGCCGACCGCGGGTACGAGGTCACCGCAGAGGTGATCGACGGACCGCAGAGCGTCATCTGGGACGAGGCCGAGAACCGTCTCCACGCCCAGAAGGCCCTGCTGGTCTGGCTGCTGCGCCAGTAGCGGGCCGCATACCTCCCTAGACTTTGATCGGAAAAACAAGGAGCAACACATGGCAGAACGCGTCGTCCTCGCATACTCGGGCGGACTCGACACCTCGGTCGGCATCGGCTGGCTTCACGATGCGACCGGAAAGGACGTCGTGGCGCTCGCCGTCGACGTCGGTCAGGGCGGCGAGGACATGGAGGACATCCGTCAGCGCGCCCTCGACTGCGGTGCGGTCGACGCGATCGTGGTGGATGCGCGCGACGAGTTCGCCGACGACTTCCTCATGCCCGCGCTCAAGGCGAACGCGCTCTACCAGAAGCGCTACCCGCTGGTCTCCGCGCTCAGCCGTCCGGTCATCGCGAAGCACCTCGCGATCGTGGCCAAGCAGCTCGGGGCGGACAGCGTCGCCCACGGATGCACCGGCAAGGGCAACGACCAGGTGCGCTTCGAGGCCGCGGTCGCCGCGCTCGCGCCCGACCTGAGCAGTATCGCGCCGGTCCGCGACCTCGCCCTGACGCGCGACAAGGCGATCGTCTACGCGAACGAGCACAACCTGCCCATCCGCCAGAGCGCGGCGAACCCCTACTCGATCGACAAGAACGTCTGGGGGCGCGCCGTCGAGACCGGCTTCCTCGAAGACCCGTGGAACGCGCCCATCGAGGACCTCTACGAGTACACGCAGGACCCGTCGGTGGACCGGGCGGCCGACGAGGTGACGATCACCTTCACCGAGGGCGTCCCCACGGCCATCGACGGCGTGGCACTGAGCCCGCTGCAGATCGTGGAACGGATGAACGAACTCGCCGGCAAGCACGGGGTGGGCCGGATCGACGTCGTCGAGGACCGCCTGGTCGGCATCAAGAGCCGCGAGGTCTACGAGGCACCCGCCGCGATCGCGCTGATCGCCGCGCACGAGGCGCTCGAGGCGCTCACTCTCGAGCGCGACCTGGGCCGCTACAAGCGCGGTGTCGAGGCCGAGTGGGCGAACCTCGTCTACGACGGTCTCTGGTACTCGAGCCTCAAGCGCTCGCTCGACGTATTCATCGACGACACCCAGCGCTACGTGAGCGGCGAGATCCGCCTGAAGCTGCAGGGGGGTCGCGCGGTGGTCACCGGTCAGCGCAGCGAGCAGAGCCTGTACGACTTCAGCCTCGCCACCTACGACACGGGCGACACCTTCGACCAGTCGCTCTCCAAGGGGTTCATCGAGATCTGGTCGCTGCCCAGCAAGATCAGCGCCCGCCGCGACCTCAGGGCCTGAGCGATGCCGTCTGACGACACGGTCGGCTCGACCGCCGAGGGCAGCCTCTGGGGTGCCCGGTTCGCCTCCGGGCCGTCGGACGCGCTTCAGCGGCTGAGCCGTTCCACTCAGTT
The DNA here is from genome assembly GCA_966212465.1 of uncultured Lacisediminihabitans sp. GTDB lineage: Bacteria > Actinomycetota > Actinomycetes > Actinomycetales > Microbacteriaceae > Lacisediminihabitans. The sequence continues at coordinate 4,918 of CBIHRK010000004.1, read as the reverse complement.
CGACTGGCAGCTCGCCGACTACGACATCGCCGGATCGAGAGCGCACGCGCGGGCCCTGGCCGGAGCCGGCTACCTCACCGCCGCCGAGCTCGACGGAATGCTGTCCGCGCTCGACGACCTCCAGGCGGCGGTGACGAGCGGATCCTTCGTCGCGGCGCCGTCCGACGAGGACGTCCACGCGGCGCTCGAACGGGGGCTCATCGAGCGTGCGGGCGCCGAGCTCGGCGGAAAGCTCCGGGCCGGCCGCAGCCGCAACGACCAGATAGCCACCCTCATCCGGATGCTGCTGCGCGACCATGCCGCGGCGATCGTCGCGCTGCTCGTCGATCTCATCGACGCGATCTCGTCGCAGGCGGTGGCCCACGAGACCGCGGTGATGCCAGGCCGGACCCACCTGCAGCACGCGCAGCCGATCCTTCTCGCCCACCATCTGCTGGCCCACTGCTGGCCGCTGGTGCGCGACATCGAACGCCTCACCGAGTGGAACCGCCGGGCCGATTCCTCGCCCTACGGATCGGGTGCTCTCGCGGGCAACACGCTCGGCCTCGATGTGGCCGCGGTCGCGCGCGACCTGGGCTTCGCGCGCAGCGTGGAGAACTCGATCGACGGCACAGCCAGCCGGGACGTCGTGGCCGAGTTCGCCTGGATCTGCGCCCAGATCGGCGTGGACCTCTCCCGGTTCGCCGAGGAGATCATCCTCTGGAACACCCGCGAGTTCGGGTTCGTCACGCTGAGCGACGCATGGTCGACCGGCTCGTCGATCATGCCGCAGAAGAAGAACCCGGACATCGCCGAGCTCGCCCGGGGCAAGTCGGGAAGGCTGATCGGCAACCTCGCGGGCCTCCTCGCCACGCTCAAGGGTCTTCCGCTGGCCTACAACCGGGATCTCCAGGAGGACAAGGAGCCGGTCTTCGACTCCATCGCCACGCTGGAGGTGCTGCTGCCGGCGTTCACCGGCATGGTCGCGACCCTGCAGTTCCACACCGAGCGCATGGCGGAGCTCGCGCCGCAGGGCTTCTCGCTGGCGACGGACGTCGCGGAATGGCTGGTCACGCAGCACGTCCCGTTCCGCACGGCGCACGAGATCACCGGCGCCCTCGTGAGTTTCTGCGAGCAGCGCGGCATCGAGTTGGACGAGCCCACCGATGCCGAGTACGCCGCCCTCTCGCCCCACCTCACGCCAGGGGTGCGGTCGGTGCTCACCGTCGCGGGTTCGATCGCCAGCCGCACCGGCGTGGGGGGCACCGCGCCCGAGCGGGTGGCCGAGCAGCTCGCCGAGCTCACCCGTCGGGTCAAGCAGATCAAGGAGGAGTGGCCGTGACCATCAACCGCGACAAGAAACCGCCGCAGGGCAGGCTCGGCCGCATCGCGCTGTGGTGCATCCTCGGCCTGGCCGCCGTTCTGCTCGTCATCGCGATCGTCATCCTGGTCCGCAGCGGCACAGCGCTGTTCTGAGGCGGCGACGCCCGTGTTCGACCGCACGCTGTTCGAGCGACCTTCGACGGAGGTCGCGCCGCTGCTGCTCGGCGCGGTGATCTCCAAGTGGACCCCTGAAGGCACGGTGGCCGTGCGACTCACCGAGGTCGAGGCATACCTCGGTGAGGTCGATCCCGGCTCGCACGCCTTCCGCGGCCGCACCAACCGGAACGCCGTGATGTACGGCGAGCCGGGGCACATCTACACCTATTTCACCTACGGCATGCACACCTGCGCGAACCTCGTCTGTTCGCCTCCCGGGACCGCCACGGCCGTGCTCCTGCGCGCCGGTGAGGTCGTGGAGGGCATCGATCTCGCGCGGCGCCGCCGGCTCACCACCCGCTCCGACGCCGATCTCGCCCGCGGTCCCGCGCGCCTGGTCGTGGCGATGGGCATCACGCTCGAGGACGGGGGAGCGGATGTCGGGGCGGAGCCTTTCTCGATCGTGCTCCCACGCCACCCCCTGCCGGTCGCCTCGGGCCCGCGCACCGGAGTGTCGGGGGAGGGCGGCACCGACGCGTACCCGTGGCGCTTCTGGATCCCGGGCGACCCCACGGTCTCGCCGTACAAGGCGCACGCCGCGAAGAGGCGCGGGTGACGGCGGAGAGGCCCCCGACCGAGGAGTCCCTCACTCTCGTCGAGCGCGCGATCGACGACCGCGCGCGCCGTCTGCTGGCTCGCGCGCCGGAGAGCCGGGTCTGGTCGTTCCTCGTCGAGTTCCTCGTGTTCGGGCTCAAGCAGGGGTGGGCCTCCATCTTCGGGGCGGCGATGCTCGCGGTGCTGTTCGCCTCGAAGCTCTGGTATCCGGAGGGCGCCTGGCTCGCGCGCAACGACGCCGTGACCATCGCGGCGGTCGTCATCCAGGTGCTCATGGTGGCGCTCAGGCTCGAGAGCCTCCGGGAGCTGCGGGTCATCATCCTGTTCCACGTCGTGGGCACCGGGATGGAGCTCTTCAAGACGAGCGTCGGGTCGTGGACGTACGAGGGTCCTGGAGTGCTGCATCTCTACGGCGTGCCGCTCTACAGCGGATTCATGTACGCGGCGGTCGGCTCGTACATGGTGAGGGTGTATCGACTCTTCGACCTGCGTTTCACCCGGTATCCACCGCGCTGGGCCACAGCGGTCCTGGCCGCCCTCATCTACGCCAACTTCTTCACGCATCACTACATCTGGGATTTCCGGTGGGTGCTCGTGGTTCTGGTGCTCGGCCTGTTCGGCGCCTCGATGATGCAGTTCCGCATCCACCGGGCGAGGGCGCGGATGCCGCTGGTGCTCGCCTTCCTGCTGGTGGCGCTGTTCATCTGGATCGCCGAGAACATCGCGACGTGGTCGAACGCCTGGGCCTACCCCGATCAGCTCGACGGCTGGCAGCCCGTCTCGATCACCAAGCTGGTGTCGTGGTTCCTGCTCATGATCATCTCGGTGGTGCTGGTCACCTGGGTCTACCCGCCGCGGCGTCCCGACCCTGTGGCGGACGCGCCTGAACCGGTCCCGGTCCGCGAATAAACTGGGCCGGTGCCAGAAACCGAGAGCCTTGCGGCCCAGCGAAATGATCCCAGCTTCGACGACGTGTGGGACGAGCTCGTCTGGCGGGGGCTGGTGCACGTCTCGACGGATGCCGCCGAGCTGAAGACCCTTCTCGCCGGCCCGCCCGTCACGTACTACTGCGGCTTCGACCCCACCGCGCCGAGCCTCCATCTGGGCAATCTGGTGCAGCTCCTGCTCATGCGCCGCCTCCAGCTGGCCGGCCATCGTCCGCTCGGGCTGGTGGGAGGGTCCACCGGTCTCATCGGCGACCCGCGCCCGACCGCCGAGCGCACGCTCAACTCGCCCGAGGTCGTCGCGGAGTGGGTGGGGTACCTGCAGGCGCAGGTCGCCCGCTTCCTCAGCTTCGAGGGCGAGAACGCGGCACGGCTCGTCAACAATCTCGACTGGACGGCCCCGCTCAGTGCGATCGACTTCCTCCGCGACATCGGCAAGCACTTCCGGGTCGGCACGATGCTCAAGAAGGACGCGGTGAGCGCACGGCTGAATTCGGATGCCGGGATCAGCTACACGGAGTTCAGCTACCAGATCCTGCAGGGCATGGACTTCCTGGAGCTGTACCGCTCGTACGACTGCGTGCTGCAGACGGGGGGCAGCGATCAGTGGGGCAACCTCACCAGCGGAACCGACCTGATCCATCGCGTGACGGGCCGGAGCGCCCACGCGATCGGCACGCCCTTGATCACCAATTCCGACGGCACCAAGTTCGGCAAGAGCGAGGGCAATGCAGTCTGGCTGGATCCGGGGCTGACCAGCCCCTACGCGTTCTACCAGTTCTGGCTCAACACCGACGACGCCGACGTGATCGAGCGCATCAAGATCTTCACCTTCCTGCCGCGGACGCAGATCGAGGCGCTGGCAATGGCGGTGGAGGCCGAGCCGTTCCGGCGGGAGGCGCAGCGCAGGCTGGCGCTGGAGGTGACGGCGCTCGTGCACGGCGAGGCGGCCACCCGGGCGGCCATCGCCGCCGCAGAGGCGCTGTTCGGCCAGGGCGATCTCGTCTCACTCGACGCGGCGACGCTGGAGTCGGCGCTGAGGGAGCTGCCCAACACCACGACCGCTGCCGATGCCACCGTCGTGCAACTGCTTGTGGACACCGGTCTCACCTCGAGCCTCGCCGAGGCGCGGCGCGCGGTGGAGCAGGGCGGGGTATACCTCAACAACGAGAAGGTGACGGATGCCGCGGCTCGCGTCGGCGACGACCTCCTGCCCGGCGGCATGGCCGTGCTCCGGCGCGGCAAGCGCACGCTCGCCGGCGTCTTCGTGGAGTAGGCCTCGGCCCGTTCATGCCCCGTCGTTTCGGGGCCGGACGTGCTCTCACGAGGCGCTCTCGGTACCGCGACACGCCCGGGATGGCATGTAATTTGCGGGACGCGCGAACGCCACGTAATGTTCTTACTTGTCACCCCAAAGGTTCGGAAAAAGCCGCAGAGCTTGCCGGCCTCAAGAGGGACTAAATCCGGTTCTGAAGCAGCATCTCTTGTAGGTGTGTGCCGAGGAGCATAGGATGAAAAACCCACTCACAGCGAGCGTCAGCTCGAACAGTCGGTTCTCTTCGGAGGCCGGCAGGTCGATTTGACAGAAGCGCTGAGGGTGGTAGGTTAGAGAAGTTGCCCTGGCAGCCGAGTCGCGAGACGAAGCACCAGGAGCGTCCGATCCTTGAGAACTCAACAGCGTGCACTAAGTCAATGCCAAATACCTCGACCCGAGGCTTGCCTCGGGTATGAGATTCCTTTGGTTAGAAAAACAGAATGTCAGTAGATATTCGACTAGTCAGATCAACTCGGCAGCACAGTGGACCTATTTCCGGTCGCTGAGCTGTCACCAGATGTGCCGGTGTCCTAGACACCGTGCAATCAAACATTTACGGAGAGTTTGATCCTGGCTCAGGATGAAC
>CBIHRK010000003.1:0-307405 GCA_966212465.1 uncultured Lacisediminihabitans sp. | reverse complement strand
CGTGTAGAGAACGGTGCTTGCGGCGTAGCACGAGATGGCGTCGACCATGCTGGTTCCTTCCTAGGCGAGCACGTCGAGCGACGACGGGGCGGTGTGCGTGCGGCGCGGCGGGGGGTGGGCGGGGGGGGGGGGGGCGGGCGGGGGGCCCCCCCCCCCCCCCCCCCGGGCCCCTCACCGCAACAATGGGGGGGGGTTACTGCTTGGGGGCGCTCGTGGCGACGGTGTAGTTGACCGTCCACAGCGAATCGGACTTCGCGACCACCATGACGATCGTGTATGTGCCGTTGTCGAAGGCTCCGGTGCCGCCCTGCTCCGTGGCGGGGGCGAGAGTGCCCTGTGCCTTGTAGCCGGCATCCTCCAGCTGCTTGGCGGCGCCGTCGTAGGGGTTGTCGCCCGTCACCTGGATCGTGACGTTCCAGCCCTTGCCCTTCTCGCCGTCGTTGAGGCCCATGCCGAGCACGACCTTCCCCTTCACCAGGGGGATGTCGGCGGGGAAGTCCTTCGGAATGCTCTTGCCCGGCAGGCTCACCTTGCCGCCCGTCGCCTGATCGACCAGGTTCTGCACCGAGCATCCCGTGAGCACCGGGCCCGCCAGCAGGGCGAGCGCGATCGCGATCGGTACCGTGATTCGGTTTCGGGTGGAGATCATGGCGCTAAGCCTCGCAGAGCGGATCGGCCTTGTCGAGGCCGACCCGCACCACGAACGGTCTCAGGCGTTCTGCTTCTTGAGGCGCGACGTCGCGCGCGCACGCGCGTTCGAGTCGAGTTCGACCTTGCGGATGCGCACGAACTCGGGCGTCACCTCGACGCACTCGTCTTCGCGGGCGAATTCGAGGCACTCCTCGAGGGTCAGCCGACGGGACGGAGTCATGCGCTCGAACACGTCGGAGGTGGACTGGCGCATGTTGGTCAGCTGCTTCTCCTTCGTGATGTTGACGTCCATGTCGTCGGCGCGCGAGTTCTCGCCGACGACCATGCCCTCGTAGACCTCCTGGGTCGGCTCGACGAAGAACGACATGCGCTCCTGAAGGGCCGTCATGGCGAACGGGGTGGCGACGCCGGCGCGGTCGGCGACGATCGAGCCGTTGGTGCGCGTGGTGATCTCGCCGGCCCAGGCCTCGTAGCCGTGGCTGACGGCGTTGGCGATGCCCGCGCCGCGGGTGATGGTGAGGAACTCGGTGCGGAATCCGATGAGACCGCGTGAGGGGACGATGAACTCCATGCGCACCCAGCCGGTGCCGTGGTTGCTCATGCTCTCCATGCGCCCCTTGCGAGCGGCGAGCAGCTGCGTGATGGCGCCGAGGTACTCCTCCGGCGAGTCGATCGTGAGGTGCTCGAACGGCTCGTGCGTCTTGCCGTTCACCTGCCTGGTCACGACCTGCGGCTTGCCCACCGTGAGCTCGAAGCCCTCGCGCCGCATCTGCTCGACGAGGATGGCGAGCGCCAGCTCTCCGCGACCCTGCACCTCCCAGGCATCCGGACGACCGATGTCGACCAGCTTGATCGAGATGTTTCCGACGAGCTCGCGGTCGAGGCGATCCTTCACCATGCGCGCTGTGAGCTTGTGGCCCTTGATCTTGCCGATCAGCGGGCTGGTGTTGGTGCCGATGGTCATCGAGATGGCCGGGTCGTCGACCGTGATGGTCGGCAGCGGTCGCACATCGTTCGGGTCGGCGAGGGTCTCACCGATCGTGATGTCCTCGAAGCCGGCGACGGCGACGATGTCGCCCGGGCCCGCGGAGTCGGTCGGGAAGCGGTCGAGCGCGCGGGTGATGAGCAGCTCGGTGACGCGCACGTTGTGCACGCTGCCGTCGTGCTTGACCCACGCCACGGTCTGGCCCTTCTTGAGGGTTCCGTTGAAGATGCGCAGCAGGGCGAGGCGGCCGAGGAACGGCGACGCGTCGAGGTTGGTGACGTGCGCCTGCAGGGGCGCCTCATCGTCGTAGGTCGGCGCCGGGATGTGCTTCACGATCGCGTCGAACAGCGGCTCGAGGTCGTCGTTGTCGGGCAGCGTGCCGTTCTCGGGCTTGTTCCAGCTCGCGGCGCCGTTGCGGCCCGAGGCGTAGACGATCGGCACGTCGAGAATGGCGTCGAGGTCGAGGTCCGGGTGCTCGTCGGCCATGTCGCTGGCGAGTCCGAGCAGCAGGTCCTGGCTCTCGGCGATGACCTCGTCGATGCGAGCATCCGGCCGGTCCGTCTTGTTGACCAGCAGGATGACGGGAAGGTTGGCCTCGAGGGCCTTGCGGAGCACGAACCGGGTCTGCGGCAGCGGGCCCTCGCTCGCGTCGACGAGCAGCACCACGCCGTCGACCATGCTGAGGCCGCGCTCGACCTCGCCGCCGAAGTCGGCGTGGCCGGGGGTGTCGATCACGTTGATCGTGATGGGGCCCTCGGTCGCGTGCACACCGGAGTACGAGACCGCGGTGTTCTTGGCGAGGATGGTGATGCCCTTCTCGCGCTCGAGGTCGTTCGAGTCCATCGCCCGCTCTTCGAGGTGGGCGTGCGCGGCGAAGGAGTTGGTCTGGCGCAGCATGGCGTCGACGAGGGTCGTCTTGCCGTGGTCGACGTGCGCGACGATCGCGACGTTGCGCAGGTCATTACGGGTGGCAATTGCCATGGCTGTACATCCTTGGATTGGCTGTGGGAGCGATCGGCTCGATCGACTGACGAGCAGGTCGACCGGCGAGAAGCTGGGGCGCGAACGTGGCGCACCGCGACATCAGTCTACCGCGTGACCCCTACTTGGCTTTCACAACCGGTTTCCACGCCCAGATATTCCACAGGATGCCGGGAGGCAGCGGCGACAGGGTCACGCCGGACACCCGAGGCCCGACGGCGACGATCGCCGGGAAACGGTAGAGCGGCACCCCCGGCGCCACCTCGAACAGGCGGGCGTCGATGGCGCGCAGAGTCGCCTGCTGCGCGGCCGGGTCGCGCGTCGAGGCGAGAGAGGAGAGCAGCTCGTCGACCCGGGCATCCGCGAAGAAGCTCGTGTTGTCGATGGTGGACGTCGAGCCGAAGGATGCCGTGGCCGAACTCACGGCGAGCGTGCTCGGCCGCAGCGCATACAGGGCCGCGTCGTAGGCCCCCGGCGTGCCCAGCTGGTCGCGCCAGGCGGGCGTCGAGCAGTCGGTCACCACGAAGCCGGCTCGCGCCGCCGACGTGCGGATGAGGTCGAACTCCGCCACCCGCCTCGGGTTGGCCGGGTCGAACAGGACGCAGACCGGCGGCGCGGTGACGCCGGCCTCCGAGAGGAGTTCCTTCGCCGCCGCGACATCCACCCGCGCGTACTGCTTCGACCCGTTGGCGGCCGTCGACTGCGCGTAGCCGGCAGCACCGGGCAGGAACACGAACGAGTCCCTGTTCGATGCGTCCTTCTGCAGGGGTGCAACCAGCCGGTCGAGGATCTCCTGGCGCGGCACCACGTCGAGGAACGCGCGTCGCACCCGACGGTCGTCGAAGGTGCCGTTCCTGCTCTTCGCGAGCTGCAGGTCGAGCTGCTCCCACGTTCCGTCGGAGCGGGTGGCGAACGACACGCCCGTCGCCCGGCGCAGCGCGGCGTCCACCTCCCGGCTGGGCTGCGGGCTCGCGACATCCACCGAGCCGTCGGCGAGGGCCTTCACGGCGGCGAGCGGGTCGCTGATCGTCGTCAGCACCACCCGTTCGAACTGCGGGCGATGCGCGCCGGAGTAGCGGCGGTTGGCCGCGAGGGTCACGCGGGTGGGGCTGATCGATGCCACGGTGTAGGGGCCGTCGCTCACGAGCAGGGAACGGTCCTTCGGGGTCGACGTGAGGTTGAACGCGCTGTTCCAGGTCGCCGCGATCGCCGAGAGCGCGCCCGCGTCGCGGCGCTGCACGGCCCGCACCAGAGCCTTCCCGGCCGCTGACGGCGATCGGATGCCGAGCGCCTTCGCCACCACCACATGGGCGGGCACCCCCACCCCCACCACCAGTCTCCAGTCGGGAAAGTAGCGGTCGAAGGTGAGGGTCAGCGACCGTCCGCCGTCGCCGATCACCGGCGTCTTCGTCACCAGCTGGAGGCCGTTGCCGCTGAACCCGTCGAAGTGCACGACGCCCTTCGGCAGCGCACCGGAGAAGCGCCCTTCGTCGTCGAGGTACCTCGACGCATCGAACCCGGGGGTGTTGAGCGAGCCGGAGTTCGCGGCCCACGAGAGCAGGAGATCGGTGGCGTCCACGGGCACGCCGTCGGACCAGGTGACCCCGGTCGCGAGGGTGAACCGCACGGCGAACGGCTGCTGCGAGACCACCTCGGCGGAGCCGAACGACGGGTCGTCGACGAGCTCGGGCGTGTCGTCATACGCCGAGAACTGGGCCGACGTGGCCGCGGCGACGGCCGCGTTGAGGCCGGAATTGCCGTAGGACGTCTTGGGGTTGAGCGAGGTCAGCGGTGACGGCACCGCCACGCTCACCGTGGAGCCCTCGACGAGCACCGGCCCGGTGCATCCGGCAAGGGTCGCCGCAAGCGCGAGCGCGGCCGCCACGGCGACCGACGCACGCCTGCGCGCCCGGGTGCTGACCTTCATCCGACCGGCAATGCTACCGGCGGCCGACGGCTACAGCGAGCCGGCCCGCTCCTCGCGACGCGCGCGCTGAGCGGCGGGATCCGGCAGCGGAACCGCGGCGATCAGGCGCTGCGTGTACGGGTCCTTCGGGTGCCGCAGGATCTCGTCGGTGGTGTTCTGCTCGACCAGCCTGCCCTTGCTCATGACGGCGATGCGGTGCGCGAGGAGGTCGACGACGGCGAGGTCGTGGCTGATGAACAGGCACGCGAACTGCAGCTCCTTCTGAAGCTCCTGCAGCAGCACCAGGAAGCGCGCCTGCACCGAGACGTCGAGCGCCGAGGTCGGCTCGTCGGCCACGAGGAGCGCCGGGCTGAGTGCCAGCGCGCGCGCGATGCCGACGCGCTGGCGCTGACCGCCGGAGAGCTCGTGCGGGTAGCGGTTGCGGAACGATCGCGGCAGCTCCACCTGGTCGAGCAGCGTCTCCACGCGACGGTCGATCTCCTTGCCGCTCGCCTCCTTGGAGAGCAGGATCGGCTCGCCGATCGACTGCCCGATCGGGAATCGCGGGTTGAGCGACGATCCCGGATCCTGGAAGACGATCCCGATGTGCTGGCGCACCTCCCGCAGGTCGCGGTTGGAGATGGAGGAGAGATCCTTGCCGTAGACGCTGAGCGAGCCCGCCGCCACCTTGAGCAGCCCGACGGATGCCCGGCCGATCGTGGTCTTGCCCGAGCCGGACTCCCCCACGAGACCCACGATCTCGCCGGGACGGATCTCGAGGGTCACGTCCTCGACCGCGCGGAAGGCCGGGACGCGGCCGCGCTTCGGGTACTCGATGGTCACGTTCTGCAGCGAGAGCACCGGCTCCGCCCGCGTGGCCTGCGCCTCGGCGAGGGCCTCGGTGACGACCGCCGTGCCCGTGCCGAGGTGCGGCACCGCCGCGAGCAGCTCCTGCGTGTAGGGGTGCTTGGGGGCGTTGAAGATGGTCTCGACAATATCGCCCTCGACGATCACGCCGTCCTTCATGACGATCACCTTGTCCGCCAGGTCGGCCACGACGCCCATGTCGTGCGTGATGAGCACGATGGCGCTGTTGAGCCGGTAGCGGAGATTGCGCAGCAGGTCGAGGATCTCGGCCTGAACGGTGACGTCCAGCGCGGTGGTCGGCTCGTCGGCGATGAGGAGCTTGGGGTCGCAGGAGATCGCCATGGCGATCATGGCGCGCTGACGCTGACCGCCCGACAGCTGGTGGGGGTACTTGTTGAACGAGATCTCCGGCGTGGGCATCTCGACCATGCCGAGGAGCTCGATCGCGCGGGCCTTGGCCGCCTCGGGCGGGAGCTCGAGGTGAAGGCGCAGCGTCTCCACGATCTGGAAACCGATCGTGTAGACCGGGTTCAGGGCCGTCATCGGCTCCTGGAAGATCACGGCGATGTCCTTGCCGCGCACGGTGCGCAGCGCGGCCGGGGAGATTCCGATCAGCTGCTTGCCGTCGAGCTTGACGCTGCCCGAGACGCGGCCGTTCGGCGGAGTGAGGCCCAGCAGCGCCATCGAGCTGGAGCTCTTGCCCGATCCGGATTCACCGACGATCGCGAGCACCTCGCCGGGACCGACGTGGTAGTCGAGGTCGATGGCGGCGGGATACCAGGTTCCGTCGACCCAGAAGTCGACGTTGAGACCCGCCACCTCGAGGATGGGGGCCGCCGTTGCGACGGGAACGGTGCTCATCGAATGGTCCGATCTGTATGTACGACAATGGGGTCATGGCTGTTGGACCGCAGGAAACCGTGCTCGCGCCGCGATTCAGTCGCGTGCTGACGGTGCTCATCGTTGCGATCTGCGCGGCCGTCGAGGTCTCTCTGGTGGCCTGGGGTCACGTGGACGTGCTGCTGCGGGCCACGCCGGCTCTGGCCTTCGTGGCCTTCGGCACGTTCGTGCTGTTCTGGGCGCCGCTCGTGCGCCTGACGCCGAACGACCTGGAGGTCGTCAATCCGCTGCGCACTCACACGCTGCCCTGGGGCGCGATCCGCGACGTCACGGCGCGCTTCACGCTCACCCTGGTCACGGATGCCGGCCCGGTGACGGCCTGGGCATCCCCCGCCGAGAGCCCGTGGGCATCCCTCGGCAGATTCCGCCGAGACCCTCTCGGCCGCCCCTCGCTCGGCCCGGAGGACCCGTCCCGGCTCCCCCGCGACATGGGCGGCCTCGCCCCGGTGCTCGTGCAGCGCCAGTGGGAGGCCCACCGCGACACGGCGCCCGGCGAGCCGGCGGTCAGCTGGCACGTCGCGACGATCGTCGCGCTCGCCGTGCTGCTCGCGCTCACGGTGACGGGAATCGCCTGGCAGTAGCCGCACGATCACGCCTCCGCCTTGGCGGCGGCGGCCAGCTCGATCTTCTTCTTCTCGAGGCGCGCGCTGCGCTTCAGGCCACGGCGCTGGCGCGGGTCGAATGCGTCGCGCAGACCGTCGCCGATGAAGTTGATCGTGAGGGCGATGATCACGATGAAGATACCCGGCCACCAGAAGAGCCAGGGGCGCGTCGTGAACGCGGTCTGGTACTGGGAGATGAGCAGACCGAGCGACGTGTCCGGAGCGTGCACGCCGAAGCCGAGGTAGCTGATCGAGGTCTCGAGCAGGATCGTCGCCGACATAGTCAGCGTTGCGCTCACCACGATGACTCCGACGGTGTTCGGCAGGATGTGGCGGAACATGATCCGGCCGCTGCTCGCGCCGGCCACCCGCGCGGCATCCACGAACTCGCGCTCGCGGAGCGCCAGCACCTCGCCGCGCACCAGGCGGGCGAGCGTGGTCCACACGAGCAGTCCCAGCACGAGAGCCAGGATCACCGAGGGCCCGTTGACGGCCTTTCCGACGATCGCGGCCAGCAGCAGCAGCGGGATGATGATGACCATGTCGGTGAGGCGCATGAGCAGCGAGTCGGCGATGCCGCCGAAGTAGCCGGCGACCGCACCGATGACCGCACCGAGGAACGTGGAGACGAGCCCGGTGACGAAGACGATCATCAGCGACTGCTGGATGCCGCGCATGACCGCTGCGAACATGTCATGCCCGACCGAGTCCTGCCCGAACGGGTGCTCCCCGATGGAGAAGGGGAAGATCGAGAGCGTCGGTGCTCCACCGTTGATGGGCGGCGGCACGGCGTCGAAGGTCCATTTCCACCAGCCCGGGGTGTTGAGCCCGAACACATGGATGCCGATGGACGAGAGCGAGAGGACCACCACGAGCAGCAGGAGCACGAGGCTGATCATCGCCGCGCGGTGGCGCAGGAAGCGGCGGTAGACGACACGGCCGAGGCTGAGACCCTCGACCTCCTTGAGCTCGATGGACGTGCCGTCGTTGCCGACGCCCGACTCCTCGAGCAACTGCGCGTTGCGCGGGTCTTCGCCGGCGGGGCCGCTGCCGACGTCGCTGCCGGTGGGGGGAAGGGGACCAATGCTCATGCGGTGACTCGAATCCGTGGGTCGAGGGCCGAGTAGATGATGTCGGCCAGGAAGTTGAAGAAGATCGCGGCGATCGCGGTGACCACGAAGAAGCCCATGATCGGGTTGAGGTCGACCTTGTTGAGCGCCTGATTGAACAGGGCGCCCATGCCCGACCAGGCGAACACGCGCTCGGTGATGATCGCGCCGCTGATCAGGGCGCCGAAGTCGAGCGCGATGATCGTGGTGATGGGGATGAGCGCGTTGCGGAAGGCGTGGCGCATGACCACGGTGCGCTCGGTCAGACCCTTCGCCCGCGCCGTGCGGATGTAGTCCTGGTTCATCACCTCGAGCAGGCTGGCGCGAGCGTAGCGGCTGTAGCCCGCCAGCGACGCCAGGATGAGCGCGACCGTCGGCAGCAGGAGGTGCGTGAAGGTGTCGATGCCGCCGATCCAGAACGAACCGACCAGGTCCGGGGTCGACGCGCCGATGGTGGCGATCGGTCGCCCGTTCGCCACCTGGGTCACGTAGACGTTCCACGACTGCAGGAATCGGTCGAAGAACAGGATCAGGATGACCACGAAGCCCGTGATCGCGCCGGTCCGCACGTTCTGCCAGCGGTCGAGACCGCCCCAGAACCACCCGACGAGCCCCCCGAGAGCCGTGAAGATCAGGGCGATGAGGATGATCGTGAAGATGTTGATGATGCCGAACTGGTCGAACAGCAGTCGGAGCGGGAAGTACAGGATCAGCCCGAGGCCCGCCACCGACAGGGCCGTGTAGCGCGACTGCTTGTCGGCCCACCCGGTCGTGACGGCCGTGACGAGCACCGCGGCACCGACCGACAGCCCCGTGGTGACCACGGGTCCGAGTCCCGGATTGTTGAGCCATCCGGTCACCGAGACGAACACGAGCACGACGGCGGCGGCGACCGCCGCGATGCCGAAGGTGATCAGCCTTCGCCTGGCGGCGCCACCGACGATGCCCATCCAGACGAAGCCGGAGAGCAGCGAGAGCACCACGATCCAGATCGGCGCCACATGGGGGTCGGCCAGGAAGTTGTTGAAGCCGATCGCGCCGAACTGCTTGAGCATGACGGCGATCCAGAAGACCGGGAGGGAGAAGAACAGGAACGAGATGAAGGTGACCGTGTAGTCGAAGCCCGAGTACTGTCGCAGCGCTGTGACGATACCAAGGGTGACACCGATCACGATGCCGATGAGCAGGGCGCCCGTCACGAGCTGCAGTGTCGTGCCTGCCGCGGAACCGAGGAGGTCGCTGACGCTCTGGCCGTCGACAGTCTGACCGAGGTCGAGCTTGCCGATGAATCCGCCGAGCGCGCCGCCCAGCCACACGAAGTAGCGCAGGAACGGCGGGATGTCGAGGTGCAGCAGCTCAGTGCGCTGCGCGATCAGGGTCGCCTTGTTGGGGAGGCTGCTCTGACGGAGGTCGGAGAGCGGATCGCCCGAGACGGCCGCGAGGAGGTAGACCACATAGGAGGCGACCAGAAGCACCGCGATGGATGCGAGCAGTCGCCGGATGATGAACGAAAGCAAAAGGGGGGACCTTCTTCGAAAGGGGATGGAGTCGCGGTGCTGAACCCGCAGACCGGGGCCGCGCGATCGCACGGCCCCGGTCCTGGTCTCGGCTTACGCCGAGCGGAGGTTCTACTTCGAGACTGACCAGTCGAAGAAGTTCCAGAAGATGTTCGGCGAGAACGGAGCGTCCTTGACGTTCTTGATGTTGCTCGACCATGCCGACACATCCGGCAGCTGGAACAGCGTCAGGGTCGACGCGTCCTTCCACAGGTGTGCGTCGATCTTCTGCTGCAGCGGGATGGCTGCGGCGCCACTGGTGGCGACCTCGGCCTGCTTCCAGAGAGCGTCTACGTCCTTGTTGGAGTAGCCCTGGTAGTTGTACGCGTTGCCCGTGGTGGTGTTGGCCTCGGACTGGGTCACAGTCGTGGAGGTCAGCTGGTAGGCGAACACGGTGGCGTCGTAGTCGTAGTGACCGGATCCGATGCCCTGGTCCGGGTCGAAGAACTGGTCCGTCGGCTTTCCGACATCGGTCACGTCGAAGCCTGCGGCCTTGGCCGAGGCCTGGATGAGCTGGAACTCACCCTGGCGACGCGGGTTGTCGTTCGCGTAGGCGAAACGGACCGTGATCGGCGTGGTCACGCCCGCCTTGGCGAGCAGTGCCTTCGCGGCGTCGACATCCACCTTCTGGTACTCGGAGGAGTCGTTGTTCTTCACGGACTCGTCGTAGCCGTCCTGGCCGGGGATGAAGAGCGACGAGTCATCGAGCTTGGCGTTGGAATCCAGCGGCTTGATGAGTCGGTCGAGCATCTCCTGGCGGGGAACGACCTTGAAGAACGCCTGGCGCACCTCGAGGGCCTTCTGCGCGTCGCCGCCGTAGGTGGCGGGGTCGAACGGTCCCTTGTTGTTGAACGTCAGGTCCACGTGCTCGAACGTTGCGGTCGAGCTGGTGGTGGAGTCCACGCCCTTCAGGCCCTTGAGCGCCTTCACGGTGTCGGCGGTCGCCTGGCCGTACAGCACGTTGACCTCACCGTTCTGGAGCGCCTGCACCTGAGCGGTCTGGTCGGGGATGAAGCGGACCGTGATCTTCGCGACCTTCGGCTTCGGTCCCCACGTGAAGTCGGGGTTCGCGACGAGGGTGACGTACTGCTTCGTCAGCGCGGTCACCTTGTAGGGACCGAACGAGACGAGCAGCTTCTTGTCGGAGGGCGTCGTGGTGAAGTTCCACTTGGACTTCCACGCCTTCGCCATCTTGGCGAGGTCCGCCGAGTTGTTGTTCTGGATGGCCTTGATCACCTCGGCCTGCGCGTCGGTGCCGGTCTTCTTGTCGATGCCGGCCTCTTCCCACACGATGTGCGCGGGGAGGTTCGGGTTGAGGGCCGTGAGCGGCTCCCAGTCCACGTACGGCTTGTCGTAGACGACGGTCATCGAGCGGTTGTTGTCGGAGAGCTTCGGAACCTTCGTGATGAGGTCCGTGCCGCTGCCGGCGTTGATGCCGGTGAAGTTGATGTCGCCCTTGTTGTACTTCGAGATGCTCGAAGCCCAGGCGAGCAGCATGTCGGCGCCGTTGACGGGCGTGCCGTCGGTCCACTTCACGCCGTCGTTGATCGTGTACTTGATGGTCAGCGGGTTGCTGCTGAGCTTCTTGTACGTGCCGAAGGCCGTGTTCTTGACGAGCTTAGGAGTGGCGTCGTAGTAGTTGAAGGTCGACTGGAACATGTAAGAGATGTTCGAGTTGTACGTCGAGTATCCGGTGGCGGTGAGGGCGTTCATGCTGGTCATCGCGCCGTTCTGGGCCGCGCTGATCGACGTGCCGCTCACGACTTCGGAAGCGCCTCCCGACGAGCAACCGGCGAGCACGAGAGCGCCCGCCGCGACGACCGCCCCAACGGCGATCAATCGTTTGATTTTCAATTTTCCTCCTGTGCAAGATGTGCTTACGGCAGAGCGATTCCTAGCGTTCTGCCGCGCTGGATAAATGAACCCTAAGTAGGGGGCGCACTCCTCGCCAAACTGTAGGAGCAAAAGTTACACAGTGGTAACAGTCATAAAGGAATATTGCGCTTTGCGTCGATATATTGCGCGGAAACGCTCTGTAACACATAAATCTTGCATTTCGATGCGACGGCGCGGGCTAATACTTCGGCGCGCGCGGCGTACCATCGAACACGTGACTGAATGCCGTTTGTGGGAACCCACCAAAGATGCGGTATCGGCCGGAGATTCCGCGGGCGTTCGCGAGTGAGCCTCGCCGAGGCGCGCCCGGCGCCGTCCCGGGGGCGCATCCGAGCGGAGATCCTGATCGTGCTCGGGCTCTCGCTGGGTGCATCCGCCGTCTACTCGGTCGTGTCGCTGCTCAACACCCTCACTCAGACCAAGCCGCTCTCGTCGCAGACCGCCACCCTCAACGGGTCGCTGAGCAGCCGGCCCGTGTTCGACCTCATCTACCAGTTCCTGGCCATCTTCTTCGACCTGGTACCCGTGGCACTCGTCTGCTTCCTGCTGTGGAACGCCGCTCGCCCCCACCTCTCCCGCCTGGGACTCGGCCTGCACCGGCCCGCGCGGTCGATACTTCTCGGCATCGCACTCGCGCTGGTGATCGGCATCCCGGGCATCGGCGTCTATCTGGGCAGCCGCGCCCTCGGCATCGGGGTGACGGTCGACCCGTCGCCCCTCGACACCTACTGGTGGACGGTGCCCATCCTCATCCTCTCCGCCCTCCGAGCGGCGCTCCAGGAGGAGGTCATCGTCATCGGCTACCTCTTCGCGCGGCTGCGGGATCTCGGATGGCGCACCTGGCCGATCATCCTCGTGGCAGCAGCCCTCCGCGGCACGTACCACCTCTACCAGGGCTTCGGCGCCTTCGTCGGCAACTTCGCGATGGGGGTGCTGTTCGGATGGCTCTACTCGCGCTACGGCCGGCTGCTGCCGCTGGTGATCGCGCACTTCGTGATCGACGCGGCCATCTTCGTGGGGTACCCCTGGGCGGCATCCGCCTTCCCCGGCCTCTTCGGGCGCTGATTCCCCGAAGCAGTACCCCGGCCCGACCCCTGCCACCTCCCCTCGCCCCCATGCCAAATGAAGGACGCGGCGCGACCGGAGGAACGGACATCGCCGATCGGGCGGCATCCGTCCCTTCGCGTCTCCTTCATTTGGCATGCGAGACAGTGGCGGGCGGGGGGCTGAGGGATCATTCGAGCTCGGGTCGGCTCGATGCCTCCTCGATTCCGGCGAGAGCGGCGGCATCCTTCTTGCGGACCCGCTTCGCGCGGCGGTGAACGAGGATCGCCTCGTCGCCCACCCACTCCTCCAGCGCTACCCACGGCGAGGTGCTCATCAGCAGCCGATCTCGCCGCGGATCCCAGCTGGAATCCTCCAGCAGGTCGCACGCGAAGGCGGCGATCCCGTCGGCCGAGACCGGGGCGCCGACGCGAGCCAGCATCGCGACCCCGGCCGTCACCGGCTCGCCGAGGCCGAGCTGGGGTGCGGCCAGCACGACATCGCCCCCGCCGGGGCGCAACCTGCCAAATGAAGGACGCGGCGCGACCGGAGGGGCGGATATCGCCGATCGGGGCGGCATCCGCCACGTCGATGCCTTCATTTGGCAGGTGGAAGGGGGCTTGCGGGGAGGTGCGGCGGTCAGTCGGCGAAGGCCTCGGGGGGCGGGCAGGCGCAGACGAGGTTGCGGTCCCCGAAGGCGTTGTCGATGCGTCGCACCGGCGGCCAGTACTTCGAGCGGATGAGCGAGCGCACCGGATACACCGCCTGCTCGCGGGTGTACGGGTGCGTCCACTCGCCGTCGATCACCGACTGCGCGGTGTGCGGAGCGTTGCGCAGCGGGTTGTCGTCGACCGTCCAGGTGCCGGCGGCCACGGCATCCGCCTCCGCGCGGATCGCGATCATCGCGTCGACGAAGCGGTCGATCTCACCGAGATCCTCGCTCTCGGTCGGCTCCACCATCAGGGTGCCTGCGACCGGGAACGACATGGTGGGCGCGTGGAATCCGAAGTCGATGAGTCGCTTCGCAACGTCATCCACCGTCACGCCGGTCGATTCGGTGAGGGGCCGCAGGTCGAGGATGCACTCGTGCGCCACGAGCCCGTTGTCGCCCGAGTAGAGCACCGGGAAGTGCTCCCGCAGCCGCACCGCCACGTAGTTGGCGGCGAGCACCGCCGCACCGGTCGCCGCCTTGAGGCCGTCCGCTCCCATCATCCGCACGTAGGCCCAGGAGATGGGCAGGATGCTCGGCGAACCGTACTTGGCCGAACTCACCGGGTTGCGCCCGTTGAAACTGACGGAGCTCGGCGTCGCGGGATCGCTCTCTGATTCGCTCAGCTCCGGCGCACCGGGGAGGAACGGAGCCAGATGCGCCTTGGCCGCCACCGGGCCGACGCCCGGGCCGCCACCGCCGTGCGGGATGCAGAACGTCTTGTGCAGGTTGAGGTGCGAGACGTCGCCGCCGAAGTCGCCGAAGCGGGCGAAGCCGAGCAGGGCGTTGAGGTTGGCGCCGTCCACGTAGACCTGGCCACGGGCGTCGTGCACGGCCTTGCAGATCGCGCCCACCTCGTGCTCGTACACGCCGTGCGTCGACGGGTAGGTGATCATCAGCGCGGCCAGCGAGTCGGCATGCTCCGCGATCTTCGCGCGCAGGTCGTCGAGATCCACGTTGCCGAGTTCGTTGGTCGCCACCACGACCACCCGCATGCCGGCGAGAACGGCGGATGCCGCGTTCGTGCCGTGCGCGGATGACGGGATCAGGCACACCGTGCGCGCCGCATCACCTCGCGAGAGGTGGTACCCGCGAATGGCGAGAAGGCCGGCGAGCTCGCCCTGGCTTCCGGCGTTCGGCTGGAGCGAGACGGAGTCGTAGCCCGTGACGTCGGCCAGCCAGCCCTGCAGCTGCTCGATGAGGGTGAGGTAGCCCTCCACGTCCGCCTCGGGCGCGAACGGGTGGACCCCGGCGAACTCCGGCCACGTCACCGCCTCCATCTCGGTGGCGGCGTTGAGCTTCATCGTGCACGATCCGAGCGGGATCATGCCGCGGTCGAGCGCGTAGTCGTAGTCGGCGAGGTGCTTGAGGTAGCGCATCATCGCCGTCTCGGAGCGGTGCGTGTTGAAGACGTGGTGCGTGAGGTACTCGCTCTGCCGATGCAGCGCGGTGGGGATCCAGTCGCCGATGTCGATCGGCACGGTCTCGTCGACCAGATCCTCCCCGAGGATGGTGGCGACGGCGCGCAGATCGTCGAGGGTCGTCGTCTCGTCCACCGAGAGCTGGATGTGATCGGCGTCGACGAGATGGAACAGGTACCCGTCCGCGTGCGCCCGCTCGACCAGTCGTGCGGCATCGGTCTTGGTGCGGAGCGTGAGCGTGTCGAAGTAGTTGCCGGTGATCACGGTGTGCCCGGCCTCCGAGGCGGCTCGCGCCAGAATGCGGGCGTGCCGGGTCACGTTCGTCGCGATGCGCTTCAGTCCCTGAGGGCCGTGATAGACCGCGTACATCGATGCCATGACGGCGAGGAGCACCTGCGCGGTGCAGATGTTGGACGTGGCCTTGTCGCGGCGGATGTGCTGCTCGCGCACCTGAAGCGACAGCCGGTAGGCGGGGTGCCCCGCGGCATCCTGCGAGACTCCGACCAGGCGACCGGGGAGCTGGCGCTCGAGACCCGAACGCACCGCCATGTACCCGGCGTGCGGTCCGCCGAAGCCCATGGGCACGCCGAAGCGCTGGCTGGTGCCCACCGCGACATCCGCGCCCAGTTCGCCCGGCGACGTGATGAGGGTGAGCGCGAGCAGGTCGGCGGCGACCACGGTGAGGCCGCCCTGAGCCTTGACCGCGGCGATCACCGTCGAGGGGTCCCAGACCCGCCCCGAGGCGCCGGGGTACTGGACGAATGCCCCGAACACGTCGAGCTCGGCCGGGGGCGCCTCGAGGTCGTAGGCGGTCTCACGGAGCACGATCCCGACGGCCGCCGCCCGGTTGGCGAGCAGCGCCTTGGTCTGCGGCAGCGCGTCCGCGTCGACGAGGAACACATTCGAGGCGGACTTGGATGCCCGGCGCGCGAGCATCATCCCCTCGACCACCGCCGTCCCCTCGTCGAGCATCGACGCGTTGGCCGTGTCGAGTCCGGTCAGGTCGGTGACCATCGTCTGGAAGTTGATGAGGGCTTCGAGTCGCCCCTGCGAGATCTCGGGCTGGTAGGGCGTGTAAGCCGTGTACCAGCTCGGGTTCTCGAGCACGTTGCGCTTGATGACCGCGGGCGTGACGGTGTCGTAGTAGCCGAGTCCGATCATGGACCGATTGACGCGGTTGCGACGCGCGAGTCCGCGCAGCTCGGCGAGCGCCTCGCGCTCCGTCGCTGCGGGCGGCAGCACCGAGAGGCGCTCGGCGACGCGGATCGAATCGGGAACGGCGGCCCCGACGAGCTCCTCGACGGTCGCGTAGCCCACCGCGTCGAGCATCGTCTGCTGGGCGGTCGCGTCGGTTCCGATGTGCCGCTCGACGAAACGGTCCTGCGGGAACAGCTCCTCGGTCATCACTCCCCTACCAGCGCCGCGTACTGAGCCGCGTCGAGCAGCTCGGGCAGCGTTCCGAAGCGCACCTTGATCAGCCAGCCGTCGCCGAACGGATCGCTGTTCACGAGCTCGGGGCTCGCGACCACCGCGTCGTTGACCTCGACGACCTCGCCGTCGACCGGGGCGAAGAGCTCGCCCACCGACTTGGTCGACTCGATCTCACCCACCACGACGCCGCCGGCGACCGTCGAGCCCACCTCGGGAAGCTCGACGAAGACGACGTCCCCGAGCTTGTCGGCCGCGTAGGCCGTGATGCCGACGGTGGCGATGTCACCGTCGACGGCGACCCACTCGTGGTCGGCCGTGTACTTCAGCGTGCTCTGGTCTGCCATGCGCTCAGCGGGCCTCTCTCTTGTAGAACGGAAGGGGGACGACGGATGCCGGCACGCTCGTGCCGCGGACATCCATGAACAACTGCGTGCCGACCACGGCGAATTGCGGGTCGACGTAGGCCATCGCGATGGGATGGCCGAGGGTGGGGCTGAGGGCACCGCTCGTGATGATCCCGATCTCGGCACCTGCGGCGTCGAGCACGGGGTAGTCGGCTCGGCCGGCTCGGCGGCCCTCCGCGGCCAGACCGACGAGCAGGCGCGCGCCCTCCGGCGGCCCCGCCTCGGTGGCGGTGCGACCGACGAAGTCGCCCTCCTTCGCCAGGTTGACCACCCGCCCGAGTCCGGCCTGCGCCGGCATGATCGCCTCGCCCAGTTCGTGCCCGTACAGCGGCATCCCGGCTTCGAGCCGGAGGGTGTCGCGGCTCGCGAGACCCGCGGGCACCAGGCCGAGGTCGGCGCCCGCTGCGAGCAGGTCGTCCCAGAGCTGCGCGCCGACCGAGGCCCGCACGTAGAACTCGAACCCGTCCTCGCCGGTGTAGCCGGTGCGCCCCACGAGCGCCTCGAGCCCCCGATAGCTGCCCATCGAGCTGCGGTAGTACTTGAGCAGGCGCGCCGGGATCTCCAGCTCCAGGTCGGCGACCGCCTCGAGGATCTCGAGCGAGCGCGGGCCCTGCACCGCCAGCAGCACGATCTCGTCGCTCTCGTCGACGACGGTCGTGTCGAACTCGGCCGCCCGGGCGGCGAGCGCCCCGGCGACGGCGTAGCGGTTGGAGGCGTTGGCGACCACGCCGTAGCGGTCGGCGTGCGTGCGGTAGACGACCACGTCGTCCACGACGCCGCCCTCGCGGTTGAGCAGCAGGGAGTACTTGGCCTGGCCGATCGCGATCGCCGAGATATCCGTCGACAGCGCGTAGTCGAGGGCAGCGGCGGCCTCGGGCCCCTGGACGATGATCTCGCCCATGTGCGAGAGGTCGAAAAGCCCGGCGGCGGTGCGCACCGCGTGATGCTCGGCGAGGTCGCTCGAGTAGCGGACCGGCATCTGCCAGCCGGCGAAGTCGGTGAAGCTCGCGCCCGCGTCGACGTGGCTTTGATGGAGCGGTGAGAAGCGTTCGGTCACAAGAGTTCTCCAGGCAAGCGGTGACGGATGCGGGAACTCCCCCTCTGTCATAGGCCTGAGAGCTTCGACGGCACCCCAGCACCTGGGTCGCCGGCTTTCACCGTGGGCGAGGAGTCTTCGTCGAGTCCTGCTTTTCAGAGTGGCCTAAGCGATGCGGTACAGATACCTGAGAGATTGACGGGGAGAGTTGCTCCTTCGGTGCCGGACAGACTGCGCCCGGCTCTCCCGCATAACGTTGTGCGGCCCGATATTCGATTGTCTGCCGCCACCCTATCAAGCTCAGCCCTCGGGCCACTCCGAATCCTCGTCGTCGTCGACGGTGTCGCGGAGCATCTCCTCGGCCGCGAGCGTGAGATCGATGAGTGAGCCCAGGAGCGCGCCCATCGTGGCGGAGCGGAGCAGCAGCACCTGGTCCATCGGCCCGAGCGGCGCGATCGCGGCGAGCTGCCAGGCGGCCGCCACCGGGTCGTCCGCCAGCTCGACCGTCGCCGACCACTGCTGGTCGGAGTACTCGCTCGCCACCGCGAGCACCCGCCTGACCGTCTGCTCGGCGCGGTCGCGCAGGGGGGCAAGCGACTCGTCCCAGACGAGGTCGTCCAGCACGCGGATGGTGGCGCGCGGGTACGGGTCGTCCTCGAGCCATTCGAGCACCTCGATCCGCCGCTCGCCCTCGGCGACGAGCCCGACGACCTCCGGCGTGGTCTCCAGCTGGGAGATGCGGGCGATCGTGCCGACGCCGAACCGGTGCTCCCCGCCGCCGACCTCCTGGCCGCGCTCGATGAGCACGATCCCGAATTCGGCGGGGTCCTCCTTGAGTATCCGCGAGAGCATGATCAGGTAGCGGTCCTCGAACACCCGCAGCAGCACCGGCATGTGCGGGAAGAGCACGGACCCCAGCGGGAACATCGCGAGTTCGGTCATCGATCCAGCGAACCACGGTTCTCCCCCGGTCACCAGCCGTATCCGGCATGCTCTCAGCCGGTGAGCCCCGATTCCACTCCAAAGTTGTCGCGGAACAGGTTCTGCGGATCCCACTCGCGCTTGATCGTCCTGAGCCGGCTCAGCGTGGGCTCCGGGAACGCCTCCCCGATCACTCCGGCGCGGGTGTCGAAGCTGAGGTACATGCCGGAGAAATGGTCGGACATCCGCGCCCACTCGCGGTCGAGCCCGTCGGCGCGTGCACCGACCGCGGCGACCGAGAAGTTCGCGGTGCGGTGGGCGTAGGCGGTCGCGTCGGGGGCGACATCCGCCACCGCTCCGCCCGCCGATCGCAGCTGGAAGAAGAAGACCTCGCCGCTGGCGAGCGCGTGTGCGCTGGCCGCCGCGAATTCGGGGGTGACGTGCTCGAGCAGCCCCGACCGCATGTTCGGCTCGCCCTGGCCGTCGTGGTGGCCGCCCTGCACGTTCGCCATCACGTCGGCGTACCGGGTGATGGTGACGGACTGGTCGATCAGCGGCGCGATCCGCGCGAAGGGCTCCAGTCGCTCGAGGATGGTGTCGGGATCGTTCGAGTCGACCATGGCCATCACCTGCGCCACGGCCTGGCCGCCCCGATGGGCACCGGTGAGAATGAAGCTCGTCACGTCGCGCGGGCTCGCCTCCACGGCCTGGCCGCCCCGATGGGCACCGGTGAGAATGAAGCTCGTCACGTCGCGCGGGCTCGCCTCCACGGCCGCGCCCCAGGCCTCGATCAGGGCGGGCCAGTCGGACGCATCGAAGGCGAGCTGCGCCCACCCGACCTCACCCACCTCGTCGACCTCGAACTCGAAGCGGGTGACGATTCCGACGTTCGCCCCGGCGCCGCGGACCGCCCAGAAGAGGTCGGGATGCTCGTTCTCGGATGCGCGCACGACGCGCCCGTCGGCCGTCACGAGCTCGACCGCGCGGAGGTGGTCGATCGTGAGGCCGTGCTCGCGGGCCAGCCAGCCGATGCCGCCCGCCGTGGCGAGGCCGCCGACGCCGACGCCCCCGTAGTCGCCGGAGCTGAGCGCCCACCCGTGGGGCTGCAGGGCTGCCGCGACCTCCACCCAGCGTGCGCCGGCCCCGATCCGCACCAGCCGGCGTGCCTCGTCGAGCACCTCGATCTCGTCGAGCGCTCCGAGGTCGATCACGATGCCGCCGTCGTTCGTGGAACGGCCGCTGATGCCGTGACCTCCGCTGCGGATGCCGAGGGGCACCCGTTGACCGCGGGCGAACCCGACGGCGTCCACCACCTGCGCCGTGTCGGAGGGTCGCAGCACAAGTCCCGGCGCACCGCCGCGCATGTAGGTGGAGCGCACCGTGCGATACGCGAAGTCCCCCGGTTCGACGGCGCTGGCAGCCAGGGATGCCGGGATCGCGTCGTAGTCGATGCCCGGTCGACGGGCGGCGATCGCCGTCGCCGATCGCACCGTGCCGCCGGCACCGCCGCGCTCCCGTGCCACCGCCTCGCGCAGGGCGGGGACGACCTCCTCCCCGAAGATCCGGATCGCGTCGGGGTCGTCGCCCAGGAGGATGAACGTCGCCACCCCCTCGTTCAGCGCGTACGGGAGGAGCTCCTCCACCCACTGCGCGCTCGGCCCGACCAGGAAGCCGCCGTTGCGCGCGGCGAACGAGCCCCCGATGTTGAGCAGGCGGCGGATCTCGCGCGGATCGCGCCCGGCCGCGATCGCGGCCTCGTCGATCGTCGCGTTGCCGGCGGCGAGATCGCCCGGCTTCAGGTAGGGCAGGGAGGGCAGCCACCCGTCCCCTGAGCGACCGGTGAGCCGCAGCATCCTCGGCTTGTAGGCGCCGATCCAGAGCGGGATCGGGTGCGCCGGCGCCGGCCCGCGCTTCGCTCCGTCGAGGCGGTAATAGTCTCCGGGCACCCGAAGCGGCGCGCGCTCCTCCGTCGCCCAGATGCCGCGGATGACGTCGATCGCCTCCGACAGCGCGTCCACCGCCTGGCCCGGGGTGAGACGGCGTCCCCCCATGGCGCCGATCGCATCCCAGAATCCGCCCGCTCCGAGACCCAGGTCGACGCGTCCGCCGGAGAGCAGGTCGAGCGATGCCGCCGCCCTCGCCACCACGGCAGGCGGGCGAAGCGGGAGGTTGAGCACGTTCGGCGCGACGTGGATCGTGCTCGTACGGGAGGCCACCCAGCTCAGGAGCGTCCACGTGTCGAGGAACGCAGGCTGGTAGGGGTGGTCCTGGAAGGTGACGAGGTCGAGGCCGACGCGCTCGCTGAGTTGCGCCAGGGCCACCGGCGCATCGGGGTTCTGATTGCTGGGGGTGATGAAGCTGCCGAACTGGAGCGGCAAACCGTAATCGGGCATGCCCCCACTCTCCCGCTGAGCGTCGGGCAGCACAAACCTGTGACAAGTGACTTACTATAGGTAAGTGACTATTCCGAGCACCGACCTCACCCGCATCGACGACGAACTCTGCCGCAGCTTCCTCGGCTCCGTGGAGCTGGTGGGCAAGCGCTGGAGCTCCGGCATCCTGCTCGCCCTGGCCCGCGGGGCGGAGCGATTCAGCGAGATCGTCGCGAGCATCCCCGGCCTCTCGGATCGGGTGCTCGCCGAACGACTCCGGGAGCTCGAGCGCGCCGGACTGCTGCAGCGCGAGGTGATCGCGACCATGCCCGTGCAGGTGCGCTACCGGCTCACCGACCGAGGCCGCGACCTGCTCGAGTCGCTCCAGCCCCTCGTAGGCTGGAGTCAGCGCTGGGAGCAGTAGCCGCCCGAACCCGGCACCAAGGAGCCAGCATGTACACCGTCCCCGATCAGACCGGCCGACGCTTCGTGATCACCGGAGCCAACAGCGGCACCGGCAAGGAGGCCACGCGCCGCATCGCCGCGGCAGGCGGCCAGGTGATCATGGCCGTGCGGTCGCCGGAGAAGGGCGAGGCGGCGAAAGCGGAGATCCTGCGCGAGACGCCCGGTGCCCACCTCGAGGTGCGACGGCTCGACCTCGCAGACCTGGCGAGCGTGCGGGAGTTCGCGGCATCCCTGCTCTCGGAGAGCTCGGTGATCGACGTGCTGATCAACAACGCCGGCGTCATGATGCCCCCGACCCGCATGCTCACGACCGACGGTTTCGAGCTGCAGTTCGGCAGCAACTTCCTCGGCCCCTTCGCGCTCACCATGCTGCTGCTGCCGCGCCTGCTCGAATCCCCCGCACCACGAGTGGTCACGATGTCGAGCTTCGCCGCCAATACGGGCCGGATCGACTTCGACGACCTCGGTCGGGTGCGGCGCTACGTGCCCTGGTCCGCCTACGGCCAGTCCAAGCTCGCCGACATGCTCATGGGCATGCGGCTGGCGGAGCTGTCGAGCGAGAAGCACCTCGGTCTGCTCTCCACCATCGCCCACCCGGGCTTCACCCGCACCAACCTGCAGACCGCGGGCCGCAACCTCGGCCGGGACGACGCGCACAAGGCGGTGCCGAGCGAACGCACCATCATCCCCTCCCAGTCCGTGGAGCAGGGTGTGGAGCCGCTGCTCTTCGCCGCCACCGACCCGGCCGCCGAACAGGGCGCGTACTACGGCCCCGGCGGATTCGCCGGTCTGGTGGGCCCGACCAAGCGCACCCGCCTTCCCCGCAGCGCCCGCCGCGACCCGGCGCTTCCCGCCCGGCTGTGGGAGACGGCCGAACGACTCACCGACACCCGGATGCCGGTCTAGTCGAGCACGGCGGGCGCGCGGCGCAGCCGCAGGCAGATCGCGGCGATCACGATCACCCAGACGAGCCACGGGAACGTGGCGAAGCCTGCGCCTCCCCAGCCGCCCACCGAGTAGAAGTCCCGGTTGTCGGTGCCGCCGAACGTGAACGAGATCGCCACGAAGTTCAGTGCGGCCACGACGACCGCCAGGATGCCCGTCCAGCGCGGGAAGGCGCCCGAGGCGAAGGTGACGTAGCCGGACACGGCGGCCACCAGCGCGATGAGCACGT
Organism: uncultured Lacisediminihabitans sp.; assembly: GCA_966212465.1. Taxonomy (GTDB): domain Bacteria; phylum Actinomycetota; class Actinomycetes; order Actinomycetales; family Microbacteriaceae; genus Lacisediminihabitans. The sequence goes on along the minus strand of CBIHRK010000003.1, from coordinate 284,975 downwards.
AGCTGATCGGCCCGAACACGAGCAGGTAGCCCTCGGTCAGCGCCCGGATCGCGGACGGGTCCGGAAGATTGCCCACCGTGCCCAGCGCCGCACCCGCCTCCAGCGAGTCGCCGACCAGGGTCACGCCCACGAAGGTGAGGCCGGCGCCGTAGATGATCGCCGTCATCCACTCGAGCTCCCCCTCGGCCATCTCGACGAGGCGGCGGAACCCGGCGAGGAAGACGATCAGGCTCGCCATGACGAGGGTATCGGCGAGGGTGATCACGAGGGTCTGCGTGCTGGTGCGCGCGATGAACCCGGCGAGCGCCTCCGACTCGTCGAGGGGCGGCCGCGGGCCGAGCGAGACCCGCACGAAGAACTCGACGAGCAGGAACACCGCCACCGACAATCCGGCGATCCCCGTGAGCAGTCGGGCGTCGGGAACCGGTCTCTCGCGTCGACTCTCCACCCCCGAAAACTACCTCACATCGGGGCTCGGAAATGCCCTATGCTCAGGATCAATGGAACCCCCGAGCCATTACGAATTGCTGTGCGTGACGCCCGAAGCCACAGCAGATGAGATTCGTGCTTCGTACCGTCGGCTGATCCGGATGTACCACCCGGATGCAGCCGGAGCCGCGGGCGCGGCCATGACACTGCGCCTCAATGAAGCGCAGCGTGTGCTGCTCGACCCGACCCTGCGACGGCAGCTCGACGACCGGATGCAGGTGCGCCTGCACCCCGCCGCGGCCGGCGCCCGACGCGCCTCCGCTCCCTACGGCGCTCCCCCGCACTTCGATCACGCACCGCGCCCCCGCGAGGACGCCGCGCAGTCCGCCCGGCCGCACCCCGAGCCCGCTCCGAGCGCCGGCTGGACCTTCGCCTTCTTCGCCTCCGCCCTCTTCATCGTGGTGTCGACGGTGGTCGTGATCGTCTTCAGCTACAGCGGCCCGCTCATGCTCCTCACCCCGAGGCTGATCCCGGCCTTCGTCGTGGCGCTGGCGTGGCTGGTCGCAGGGCTCGCGCGGCCGCCCAAGTTCTTCGTCGCAATGCTCGGGATGTCGGCGCTGCTGTGGCCCGTGGTCGAGTCCGGCATCCCCTACTTCGACTCGCTGGCCTATGCGGTGCCGGGCGGCATGTGGGCGCTGCTCACGTTCCTCTCGGTCGCCGTGCTGATCTTCCGGCTCTCCCTCACGCGCGGCCTCGTGCGCGGTCCGGCGCCCCGGACTCGCCAGCCGGGCGACCCTCGTTCCACTCGCGCTTGATCATCCGGTCGCTGCGGTTGATCCGCACCGCCGCGTTGGCGAAGCAGAGGATCGGGACCAGTACGACGAGGATCCAGAAAACGCCCGTCCACCAGTGGAACAGCTCCACCGACTCCCACGTCTCCTTCACCGCGATGAGGAAGGCGCCGATCGCCACGATGCCCCAGGCGTTGGCCTTGTTGAGGAACGACACCATCTGCTCGACCTGGTTCTGACTGAGCGACTCGATCACCGCCCTGCGGTAGCGTCGCGAGCGCCGCAGCTGCTTGACGTACGCGACGGGCGGAAGGAGCCACCACCAGGCGCTCACGCGCTCGGGCCTCGCCACAGCCTGAGTGGCCTGGCCGATGCCGTCGTGATCGATCTCCTGCTCGCGCAGCTCCAGGGCCGCCTGGTAGAGCGGTCCGGCGACGAGCAACCACGCCCCGAGCGCGCCGCAGACGGTGATCAGGTACTCCATGCGGTCGAGACTACCTACGGCCAGAGGGTGGCGACGATGCTGCCGACGATGTCGTTCGTGATGAAGTCGGACTGCGTCACGTCGATGAAGACGTCGTCGCGCAGGAACACCGTGTGGAGCACGGCGACGCCGCGGCGCTGCTGCGCCTTCTGGCATTCGCGCCCGCCGTGGGTGTCGGCGCAGTTGTAGTGGAGCAGCTTCGCCCTGCTGAGGTAGCTGGTCGCGGCATCCATCGGCACGTGGGCCTCGGTCAGCGTCATGCTCGGAGCGTCCGTTCCGGGCGCCCGCCAGATGCAGCGGAGCTCGACGGCGTCGGCCAGCTGTTCGGCGAATCCGGCGCCGGGCGGGGGCGCGACCGGCTTCACCGCGTTCGCCCGGTCGGGCGCCAGGTAGGCGGGATCGTTCAGCGGTGTCGGTGCCAGCTCGGTCGCATACCGGTCGGCCGAGATCACTTTGGTGCAGTCGACCGGAAGCACGGTCGTGCGCTCCGTCGGAGTCGGACTCGGAGACCGGCTCGGCGGCTCGGCCGTCGGATGCCCGCCCGCGGCGCACCCGGAGAGCACCAGCACGGCGGCGACGAGCAGCGCGGCAGGGCGGGATGGCAGCACGACGCCTCCTCGTGTTCGGGTCACGATCGCAATATATTGGCGCGTCTGCCGCCCGGTCGGCGGCAGCGACACGGCCCGGCGGGCCGCGAGGTCAGGAACCGGAGATGGTGTTCAGGGCGAGCACGATGATGAAGCCGTTGAAGAAGAAGCTCAGCACCGAATGCCAGAGCACCGTCCAGCGCAGCCGCGTGGTGAGCACCTCGACGTCGGATGCCGCGAACGAGGTGCCCAGCGTGAACGCGAAGTAGGCGAAGTCCACCGATCGCGGCCGCGTCGTATTGGGGAAGCGCAGGGGCGGCTCGGCGGCCGCGTAGAAGCTCTGCCGGTACAGCTGCGCGAAGCCCCAGTGCAGGAATCCCCAGGCCAGCAGCATCGCCCAGACGCCGAGCACCACGACATCCGGATGCTTGTCCTTCGCGGAGCCCACACCGAGCAGGGTCGCCGCGGCGCCGCCCCCGACAAGGCTGGCCAGCACGGTGGCGATGAAGCTGATGCGACGCACCGCCGTGCCGATGTCGAGCCGGGACACCGGCTGATCGGCCGGCGGCTCCGGGCGCGACGCCGTCCAGCCGAGCACGATTAGCGCGGTGAGGAGGAACGCCGTGCCGACCAGGCACCAGGAGAGCAGCAGCAGGTCCTGAGCGAGAGGATCGTCGGTGACCAGGAACCCGATCCCGAGCGCGATCATGATCAGCTGCGCGCCGAGGCCCACCAGGTATCCGGTGAGCAGCATGCCCCGGCGCACCACACGCACCACGTCTGCGGTCATCGGCCCGCCCTTCCTCGACGACACCAGAATGGCATGGCGAGCGGGAGGAACTTAGGCTGGAATGCATGGCGGGTCGCGAAGAGCCACGGGATTCCCGGCTCCAGGTCGCCCGCTATCAGGTGGACAAGCTGACGCCGGACTCCGAGAAGGAGGAGGACACCGCCGGGCAGTTCACGATGGACCAGCGGGCCGCCTTCGTGGAGATCCAGCTGCAGCAGGCCATGCGCCGCGGCGACTTCGACGACCTCCCCGGTGCGGGCAAGCCGCTCACCGGGCTGACCGAGACCTACGACCCCAACTGGTGGATCCGCCAGAAGATCGAGCGCGAACAGCTCACCGGGCTCGGACCGCCGGCGCTCACGCTCCGCGCCGAGAACGCGGGACTGGACGACCGCATCCTCTCCGCGCCCTCCGAGCAGTCGCTGCGCGAACTGCTCGCAGACTTCAACGCCCGCGTGGTGGATGCCCGGCGCCAGCTGCTCGGCGGCCCGCCCGTCGTCACCCCGACCCGCGACATCGACGCGGAAGTGGCGCGCTGGCGCGCCCACAGGGAGGAGCGGTTCCGTGCGCTCCGCGACGAGCAGGAGCGAGCGGCCGCAGAGCTCGCGGCGATGTCGTGGCGGGAGCGGCGGCGGATGCGGCGGCGGCGCTAGTTGTTGAAGCGGAACTCCACCACGTCGCCGTCCTGCATCACGTAGTCCTTGCCCTCGATGCGCGCCTTGCCCTTCGCTCGGGCCTCCGCGATCGAACCGGTGTCGACGAGGTCCTGGAAGCCGATCACCTCCGCCTTGATGAAGCCCTTCTCGAAGTCGGAGTGGATGACACCGGCCGCCTGCGGCGCCTTCGCACCCTTCGGGATCGTCCACGCCCGCGCCTCTTTCGGGCCCGCCGTGAGATACGTCTGCAGGCCGAGCGTGTCGAAGCCGATGCGGGCGAGCTGATTCAGGCCGGACTCCTCCTGGCCGGTGCTCGCGAGCAGTTCGGCGGCATCCTCCGCATCGAGGTCGATGAGCTCCGACTCGAGCTTCGCGTCGAGGAAGATCGCGTGCGCGGGAGCAACCAGAGCTGCGAGGCGTTCGAGAGCCGCGGCATCCGACAGCACCGCCTCGTCCACGTTGAAGACGTAGATGAACGGCTTGGAGGTGAGGAGGCCGAGCTCCGCGATGGGCGCGGTGTCCAACGTGGACGACGACAGCGGCTTGCCCTCGTTCAGCACCTTCTGCGCGGCGAGCGCGGTCTCGAGCACGGCCGGCTCGGTGCGGCGCGTCTTGACCTCCTTCTCGTACCGGGCGATCGCCTTCTCCAGGGTCTGGAGGTCGGCGAGGATCAGCTCGGTGTTGATGGTCTCGAGGTCGGAGGCCGGGTTCACGGCGCCGTCGACGTGCACGACATCCGGGTCGGAGAATCCGCGCACCACCTGGGCGATCGCGTCGGCCTCGCGGATGTTGGCCAGGAACTTGTTGCCCAGACCCTCCCCCACCGAGGCGCCCTTGACGATGCCGGCGATGTCGACGAACGACACCGGCGCGTAGAGGATGCGCTCGCTGTGGAACAGGTCCGCGAGGGTCTCGAGCCGGGCATCCGGCAGGTTCACCACCCCCACGTTCGGTTCGATGGTGGCGAACGGATAGTTCGCCGCCAGGACCTGGTTCTTGGTGAGGGCGTTGAACAGGGTGGACTTGCCGACATTGGGCAGTCCGACGATCGCGATAGTGAGGGCCACGGAGGTCTATCGTAACGAGGCCCGGAAGGCGAAAGTCCTGTACGGCATCTCGAAGGTCTGCCGGCCGGCCAGATCCGGATGCTCGGCGACCAGCCGCGACACCCCCTCCAGCATGCGCTGCCGCCGCTCCGAGGTCGCCGTGATCACATAGCTGCGGGACCTCACCAGTGCAAGCAGGGATGCGGCGTCCATGGGCCTCGACCACCGCGCCTCGATCCGCTCGACCGGACCGAACGGCGCGCCCACCTCGACGGCCCCGCGCACGAAACGCTCGGCATCGCTGTGCGCGATGACGTCGCTGAGGGCCGCGACCCACGGCTCGCTCTCGTCCCGGATGTTCCAGACCAGCCCGAGGGTGCCGCCCGGCCTCAGCACCCGCGCGGCCTCCGGCACGGCGCGCGCCGGGTCAACCCAGTGCCAGGCCTGTGCGAAGGTCGCGGCATCCACCGTCGAATCGGGCAGTGGGATGTTCTCGGCGCTGCCCTGCAGCGCGCGGACGCCGGGGAGCGACCCGGCCAGGGCGCTCAGCATCGCCGGGTCGGGCTCCACGGCGATGACGTCGAGGCCGAGCTCGACCAGGGCGCGAGTGAACTTGCCCGTACCCGCGCCGACATCCGCCACCGTGGTCGCGCCGGGCACCAGCCAGCGCGCGATCTCGAGCGGGTAGGTCGGCCTCGAACTCTCGTAGTCGCCGGCCGCGCGGCCGAACGAGCTCGCTTCCTCCGGCGTGCGCCCCGCATCCATCCCCCCATTCTCCGTCCGCGGATCGCGAATTGCCGAAGGGGTCGCGGCGGAGCGTCGTATGCATATGAAACGATGCCGCAATGGGCATGGACTTCACCGCGATCGACTTCGAAACGGCAAACTCGTCGAGCGCATCGGCCTGTTCCGTGGGCCTGGTGAAGGTGCGCGACGGGGTCGCGGTCGACACCGCCTACTGGCTCATCCGCCCGCCCGCCGGCTTCGACCACTTCACCGAATGGAACACCCGCATCCACGGCATCATGGCGCCCGATGTCGAAGACGCCCTGCTCTGGATCGAGCAGCTTCCCGACCTGGTCGCCTTCGCCGACGGGGACGCTTTAGTCGCCCACAACGCGTCGTTCGACATGGGGGTCATCTCGGCCGCCTGCCGCGCCAGCTTCGTGGATGTCCCGTCCTTCAGCTACCTGTGCAGCCTGCAGGTCGCGCGGCGCACCTACACCCTCGACTCCTACCGTCTCCCCGTCGCCGCGATGGCTGCCGGGTTCGAGGACTTCGAGCACCACAACGCGCTCGCCGACTCGCAGGCCTGCGCCGCGATCGTGGTGCACGCCGCCCGCCGGCACGGAGCGTCGTCGCTCGCCGAACTGGCGGCGCTCTCCGGCGCACGCATGGGCCGCATCGGCGCCGAGGCGCTGCCCGTGCGCTTCGTCTGACCCGCTACTTGTTCTCGGGGAATCCCAGGTTCACGCCGGCGTGCGAAGGGTCGAGCCAGCGCCGCGTGACCGCCTTCTCGCGCGTGAAGAAGTGCACGCCCTGCGGACCGTACGCCTTCGCGTCGCCGAACAGCGACGCCTTCCACCCGCCGAAGGAGTAGTAGGCCACGGGCACGGGAATCGGCACGTTGATGCCGATCATGCCGACCTGCACCTCGCGTTCGAACCGCCGTGCGGCACCGCCGTCGTTCGTGAAGATCGCCGTGCCGTTGCCGTACCGACCCGCGTTGATGAGGGCGACGCCCTCCTCGAAGGTCTCCACGCGCACCACGCTGAGCACCGGTCCGAAGATCTCGTCGGTGTAGACCTTCGAGTCGGTGGGCACCCGGTCGATCAGCGTGGGGCCGAGCCAGAAGCCGTCGGATGCGCCATCCACCGTCACGCCGCGCCCGTCGACCACCACGGTCGCGCCGTCGGTCTCGGCGAGCTCGATGTAGCCGGCGACCTTGTCGCGGTGCTCCTTGGTGATGAGCGGCCCCATGTCGCAGCCGCGCCGGCCGTCGCCCACGGTAAGTGCCGTCATGCGCGAACGGATCTTCTCGATCAGCGCGTCGGCGATGGGCTCGACGGCGACGAGCACGCTGATTGCCATGCACCGCTCCCCCGCGGAGCCGAAGCCGGCGTTGACGGCGGAATCGGCGACGAGGTCGAGATCGGCGTCGGGCAGCACGAGCATGTGGTTCTTGGCACCGCCGAGCGCCTGCACGCGCTTGCCGTTCGCGCTGCCCGTCTCGTAGATGTACTTGGCGATCGGCGTGGAGCCCACGAAGGAGACCGAGGCCACGTCGGGGTGCTCGAGCAGCGCGTCCACCGCGACCTTGTCGCCGTGGACCACGTTGAAGACGCCGTCCGGCAGGCCCGCCTCGGTGAACAGCTCGGCCAGCCAGACGGAGGCGGACGGGTCTTTCTCGCTCGGCTTGAGCACGACGGTGTTGCCGGCGGCGATGGCGATGGGGAAGAACCACATCGGCACCATGGCCGGGAAGTTGAACGGGCTGATGATGGCCGCGACGCCGACGGGCTGCTTGGTGGAGTAGACATCCACGCCGGTCGAGACGTTCTCGCTGTACTCGCCCTTGAGCAGGTGCGGGAACCCCGTGGCGAACTCGACGACCTCGAGGCCGCGTGAGATCTCGCCGAGCGCGTCGCTCAGGACCTTGCCGTGCTCGGCGGTGAGGATCTCGGCGAGGTCGCCCTTGCGCGCGTTGAGCAGCTCGCGGAACGTGAACAGGATCGACTGGCGCTTGGCCATCGAGGTCTCGGCCCAGGAGGGGAAGGCGGCCTTCGCGGCAGCGACAGCGACCCCCACGTCGGCGGCGGAGCCGAGTCTCACCTCGCGGGCCACCGTGCCCAGGGCCGGGTCGTAGACGGGTGCCGTCCGCGTCGATTCGCCCGCGAACGGGGCGCCGGAAAGCCAGTGATCAACGATGTCCATGCGGCAATGCTAACCGCGGGATTCGGGCGCGAATGGCCGTTTCCCCCAGCCTTATTGTTCTCGAAATGTTTGTGGAGGAGGGGAGCCGCCGCGCCCGCGTGGCATCGTTGGAGCATGCACCTCGAGACCATCGCCCAGTCCCCGATCAAGGGCGGCAGGCACCGCTCGCACCGCTCGGTGGACCTCGAGGTCACGGGCCCGGTGGGCGATCGCGAGTTCTGCCTAGTGGACGTGGCGCGCCGCAGGGTGCTCAAGACGATCGACAACCCCCTGCTGCTCGGAACGGAGGCGACCTGGGAGGACGGCATCCTCTCGATCGTGATCGACGGCCGCACCGTCACCGGGACGCCCGTGCCGAGCGGCGAGGGCGGCGAGTTCGACTACTGGGGCAGGCCCGCCCAGCTCGACCTCCTCGACGGCCCCTGGGCGGAGCGGTACTCGAGGCTGCTCGGCTCGACGGTCGCACTCGCCCGCGGGCGGCGACCGGGAGAGTTCGTCTACGGCGACACCGTGAGCCTCATGACCACCGCGGCGATCCGCTGGCTCACCGCGCTCAGCGGCGCGGATGTCGACCCCGCCCGATTCCGCTCCAACTTCACCGTCGCGTGCCCCGGCGACCACCCCGTGGAACGCGACTGGGTCGGCCGCGAGGTGCGGCTGGGAGGGGCCGTCGTGCGCGTGGTGGAGCCGATCGGCCGCTGCGCCGTGATCGACCTCGACCCCGCCACCGGCATCAAGGACGCCCGGATGCTCAAGGCCCTCGGCACCGCCGACCGGGAGAGATTCGGCACCCTCGAATTCGGCGTCTACGCCGAGGTGGTGCAGCCCGGCCGGGTGACCGTCGGCGACGAGGTCGCGGTGGTCGAGCACGGCGCGAGCACGACGAGTCGCCCCGGGATTGTCACCCCCGCCTGAGACACTTGCGGCATGGATCCCCTGCTCGCCCTCATCGTCGGCCTCCTGATCGGACTCGCGCTCGGCGCGGTCATCGGCCTGCTGGTTGCACGGACCCGCCGCACAGTCGCGGTGCAGGCCGAAGACCCGGCTCTGGCGGCCGCCCGGCACGAGACCGCCCTCGCCGAGCTTCGGGCGCGCGAGGCGGCGGAACGGGGGCGGCTCGAGAGCGAGCTCGCCTCGATGCAGGCCACGGCATCCGCCCTCCGCGAGCAGGTCGCGGCCTCGCAGGAGCAGTACCGCGAGCTGGAGGACCGGGTGCGGCGCGAGGCGGCGGCGGAACGCGAGCGGCAGCAGGCGGAGAGCAAGGTGCTGCAGGCGCTCACGCCGGTGCAGGAGCAGCTGCGCACCATGCAGCTGAAGGTTGCGGAGATCGAGACGCAGCGCAGCCTGCAGCACGGCGAGCTCTCCCAGCAGCTGCGCAACGCCACCGAGTCCGAGGAGCGACTCCGCTCGACCGCCGAGTCGCTGGCGAGCGCGCTGCGCAACAACGCCACCCGCGGGGTCTGGGGCGAGACGCAGCTGCGCAACGTGGTGCAGGCGGCCGGCCTCATCGAGCGGGTCGACTTCGACGTGCAGTCCTCCATCACCTCGGATGCCGGTGCCGGCCGGCCCGACATGGTGATCCACCTCCCCGGCGGCAAGAACATCGCCGTCGATGCGAAGGTGCCGTTCACCGCGTACCTCGAGGCGAGCCAGATCCCGGTCACGGCCACGGGCGAGGAGGGCGCGAAGCGCGAGACGCTGATCCGGCAGCACGTCAGGGCGATCCGGGCGCACATCGACACCCTGGCCGGCAAGGCGTACTGGGGCGGGCTCGACGCCTCACCGGAGTTCGTCGTGGCGTTCATCCCGTCCGAGTCTCTCGTGTCGTCGGCGATGGAGGCCGACCCGGGGATCATGGACTATGCGTTCTCCAAGAAGGTGGCGCTCGTCTCGCCCGTGTCACTCTGGTCGGTGCTCAAGACGGTGGCGTTCAGCTGGCAGCAGGACGTGGTGACCCAGGAGGCGAAGATGCTCTTCGACCTCAGCCGCGAGCTCTACGGCAGGCTGGCGACCCTCGCCGGTCACGTGGAGAAACTGGGGCGGTCCATCGAGAGCACGGTGAAGAACTACAACGGGTTCGTGGGGTCCCTCGAACGTCAGGTGCTGCCCTCGGCCCGCAAGCTCAGCGTGCTCGACGAGTCGAAGGTGCTCGGAACCCACGCCGAGATCGAGGAGACGCCGCGCGACCTCACGGCCTACGAGCTGGTGGCAGAGCTCGACATCCTCGAGGCCATCGAGCAGAAGGACTAGTCCGTTAGAGCCACTTCTCGGCGAGGTGATCGGCCGAGACACGCCTGATCGTGCCCGACTTGCCGCGCAGCACGATGCTCTGGGTGCGGATGACGGGGCCGAGACGCCGCACCCCCGCCACGAGCCCGCCGTCCGTGACGCCGGTCGCCACGAAGTAGGTGTTGTCGCTCGTCACCAGATCGTCGGCTTCGAGCACGCGATCCAGGTCGTGCCCGGCGTCGATGGCCTTCTGCCGCTCGTCATCGGTGTTGGGGTGCAACCGGCCCTGGATGAAACCGCCGATCGCCTTCAGCGCGCAGGCGGTGATGATTCCCTCGGGGGTGCCGCCGATTCCGACGCACATGTCGATGCGGGTTCCGTAGAGCGCCGCGTTGATGCCGCCGGCGACGTCACCGTCGAGCAGCATGCGCGTGCCCGCCCCGGCCGCGCGGATCTCCTCCACGAGCTGGGCGTGCCGCGGGCGGTCGAGCACGGCGACGACGATGTCCGCGACATCCTTGCCCTTCGCCTTCGCCAGCGCGCGGATGTTCTCGCCGATCGGCTGACGGATGTCCACGACGCCCTTGCCCTCGGCACCGGTCACGATCTTGTCCATGTAGTACACGGCCGACGGGTCGTACATGGTGCCGCGATCGGCCACCGCGATCATCGAGAGCGCATTCTGGCGACCCGCGGCCGTGAGAGAGGTGCCGTCGATCGGGTCCACGGCGATGTCGGCCGCGGGTCCGTGCCCGTTGCCTACGTGCTCGCCGTTGTAGAGCATGGGGGCGTGATCCTTCTCGCCCTCGCCGATCACGATCACGCCGTCGAAGTTGACCGTGCCGAGGAACTTGCGCATGGCATCCACGGCGGCACCGTCCGCCGCGTTCTTGTCGCCCCGGCCGATGAACGGCACGGCGCGGATCGCCGCGGCCTCCGTCGCTCGCACCAGCTCCATTCCGAGGTTGCGATCGGGGTGCAGGTACAGGGAGCCGGTGTCGGTGTTCACCCTTCCAACCTAACGACGAGCGGATGCCGCAACGGGTCCGTCGGCCCACGCGGACGGGGAAAGATCGGCCATTCTTTCGCCAGGGCGCGGACTCAATAGACTTCCAGTGTCCGCGCGGCGTCGGCCGCGAGCTCTTCGAAGGAGACACCATGCCCGTTGCCACCCCCGACCAGTACGCCGAGATGCTCGACAAGGCCAAGGCCGGCGGCTTCGCCTACCCCGCCTTCAACGTCTCCTCGTCGCAGACCATCAACGCCGTGCTCCAGGGTCTCACCGAGGCGGGCTCGGACGGCATCATCCAGGTCACCACGGGCGGCGCCGACTACTTCGCCGGCCACACGGTGAAGAACCGCGCCTCGGGCGCGCTGGCCATGGCCGGCTTCGTCACCGAGGTCGCCAAGAACTATCCCGTCACGGTCGCGCTGCACACCGACCACTGCCCGAAGGACGCCCTGGCCGGCTTCGTGGAGCCGCTGATCGCGGCATCCGAGGCGGAGGTCCGTGCGGGCCGCAACCCCATCTTCCAGTCCCACATGTGGGACGGCTCGGCAGTGCCGCTCGACGAGAACCTCGCCATCGCCAAGGACCTCCTGCCGCGCATCAAGGCCATCAACGCGATCCTCGAGGTGGAGATCGGCGTGGTCGGCGGCGAGGAGGACGGCGTGAGCCACGAGATCAACGAGCACCTCTACACCACGATCGATGACGCCATCGCGACGGTCGAGGCTCTCGGGCTGGGCGAGAATGGCCGTTACATGGCCGCCCTGACCTTCGGCAACGTGCACGGCGTCTACAAGCCGGGCAACGTGAAGCTGCGGCCCGAGCTCCTCGGTGAGATCCAGCGGGGCATCGCCGCACGCTACAACCTCGGCGACAAGCCGCTCGACCTCGTCTTCCACGGCGGATCGGGCTCCACCGACGAGGAGATCGCGACGGCCGTCGCGAACGGCGTCGTGAAGATGAACATCGACACCGACACCCAGTACGCCTTCAGCCGGTCGATCGCCGACACGGTCTTCCGCAACTACGACGGATTCCTCAAGGTGGACGGCGAGGTCGGCAACAAGAAGATCTACGACCCGCGGGCCTGGGGCAAGCTGGCCGAGACCGCGATGGCGAAGCGCGTCGCCCAGTCGACCGAGCAGCTCGGTTCGGCGGGCCACTCCGGCCGCTGAGCCGCTGAGCCCGGGTCGTGACCGTCGGTTGCGACCCGGTCAGCCGCCCATGGCGTGCGTCGCCCACTCGCGGTACGCCGGGTCGGGCAAAATCAGCGCCAGCAGGCAGGCGGCCGTGAGGATGCCGGCGAGCGCTCCGCCGGAGAGCGGGATCCAGAATGCGATCCTGCCCGCGCGCAGCCTCAGAACGGTCAGCAGTGCCGTGATCAGGTACAGGATGACCTGGCCCACGATGATCACCACTCCGAGCCGTGCGGTGAGCGGGCTCGCCGCGTAGGTGCCGATCCCCTGCGGTGCATAGAGCTGCGAGGTGATGAGCCCAGCGAGGTCGGAGTACTGCGAGATCCCGAGCACCACGTTGAAGAGTCCGTAGCCGAGCAGCAGGCTGCTCAGCACGAAGTCCCAGCGCCGGTTGGGGGCCGTTGCGGCGACCCCGCCGACCGCGGGCGGCGGGGCCAGCGGTGCAGGGACCTGACCGTGGGGCGGCGCCGCGCCGACGTGCGGACGATAGGGCAGGCCCGCTGCGGCTGCCTGCTGCTCCGGCGACGCGTATTCCCCGTACTGCGGCCGCGGACGCGTGGGTCTCTCGTCGCTGGGCTCGTCGGTCACCGGGTCTGCCAGTCGAGCTGACGGCGGCCGCCGAGCCCGCGCTCATCGGGGTTGCCCTCGGCGTCGCGTCGCAGTTCTTTCGGGAGCGAGAACATGAGGTCCTCCTCCGCGGTGACGACCTGCTCGACATCCGCGAAGCCCGCGTCGGCGAGATCGTCGAGCACCTCGCGCACGAGCACCTCGGGCACGGATGCGCCGGAGGTCACCCCCACGGTCGCGACCCCGTCGAGCCACTCCTGACGGATCTCGCTGGCGTAGTCGACCCGGTAGGCCGCCTTGGCGCCGTGCTCGAGGGCCACGTCCACGAGGCGCACGGTGTTCGAACTGTTGGCCGAACCGACCACGATCACCAGGTCGGCGGTCTCAGCCACCTTCTTGATGGCGACCTGGCGGTTCTGCGTGGCGTAGCAGATGTCGTCGCTCGGGGGGTTGCGCAGGTTGGGGAAGCGCTCGCGCAGCAGGCGCACCGTCTCCATCGTCTCGTCGACGCTGAGGGTGGTCTGGCTGAGCCAGACGAGGTTGTCGGGGTCGCGCACCTGGAGGTTCGCGACATCCTCGGGGCCGTTCACCAGGGTGGTGCGCTCGGGCGCGTGGCCCATGGTGCCCTCGACCTCCTCGTGACCGGCGTGGCCGATCAGCAGGATGTCGACCTCATCACGCGAGAACCGCACCGCCTCGCGGTGCACCTTCGTCACGAGCGGGCAGGTGGCGTCGATCGCGTCGAGGTCGCGTGCGGCCGCGCCAGCGACCACTGCGGGCGACACCCCGTGGGCGGAGAAGACGATGTGCGATCCCGGCGGCACCTCGTCGACGTCGTCGACGAAGATGGCGCCCTTCTTCTCCAGGGTGGAGACGACGTGGATGTTGTGCACGATCTGCTTGCGCACGTACACCGGGGTGCCGAAGTGCTCGAGCGCCTTCTCGACGGCGATGACCGCCCGGTCCACTCCTGCACAGTAGCCGCGGGGGGACGCGAGAAGAACGCGCTTCGTTCCGGCGACCGGGTTGTCCCTTAGCCTGTTACGGAGCGCGGGTATCCGTGGAACGTCGTAGCTCTCGGCTGCGCCGTTGGTGATCGTGCTCACGGAACGATTCTACGGTCGTGAGAATCGCAGGCGGCTGGGAGGCGCACATTGGCAGGTGGCGGAGTGTCTAGTGAAGCGGCGGACGACGCGTTCGAGGGCGTGCGCTACTCCTTCGGAGACGAGGAGAGCGTGAGCGAGACGGAGGACGGCCTGGTCGTCCACGGCCGGCTGTTCGCCTTCCTGGAGGGCGAAGACCTCGTGGTGGAGGTCGGGCCGGCGAGGGCGAACGATCTCGTGGAGCGCGGAATCGCCGAGCGGTTCACGTCGGAGGGGCATGCCTCTCGCGAGTGGATCCGGGTGGCGGACCAGCAGCTCTGGCCCGAGCTGGCGCGCGAGGCCCACGAGTTCGTGGGCGAGCCTCCCGTCGGCGGGGAGTCGTAGGCTGACCGCATGACCATCGTCGACGCGCCGGCGACCGTCGACGCGCCGTGGCCCGTCGCGCTCCTCGCCAACAAGATCAAGGGCTGGATCGACCGACTGGGGACGGTCTGGGTCGAGGGCGAGATCACGCAGTGGGGCGTGTCGGGCGGCAACGTCTACGGCAAGCTGAAGGATCTGGACGTCGACGCGACCGTCGGCTTCACGATCTGGTCGTCCGTGCGCGCGAAACTCCCCGACGACCTCAAGCAGGGCGACCGCGTCGTGGCGCTGATGAAGCCCAACTACTGGGTCAAGGGCGGCACGCTCACGATGCAGGTCTTCGAGATGCGCCACGTGGGACTCGGCGACCTGCTCGAACGCCTCGAGCGGTTGCGCCAGTCCCTCCGCGCCGAGGGCCTGTTCGAACCGGGGCGCAAGAAGCCGCTGCCCTTCCTTCCCCACCGGATCGGTCTGATCACCGGCAAGGACTCGGATGCGGAGAAGGACGTGCTGCGGAACGCCCAGTTGCGCTGGCCCGCCGTCGAGTTCCGGGTGCGTCATGCCGCCGTGCAGGGCGAGCGCGCGGCATCCGACGTGACGGCGGCCCTGCTCGAGCTCGACGCCGATCCGTCGGTGGACGTGATCATCGTGGCCCGTGGCGGAGGCGACTTCCAGAACCTCCTCGTCTTCAGCGACGAGACCCTCGTGCGCACGGCGGCAGCCTGCGTCACGCCCGTGGTGAGCGCGATCGGGCACGAGGCAGACAGGCCGCTCCTCGACGAGGTGGCCGACCTCCGGGCATCCACCCCCACGGATGCCGCGAAGCGCGTGGTGCCGGACGTCGCCGAGGAGCTCAGCCGGGTGCAGCAGGCCCGAGCCCGGATCGGATCACGCGTCACCGCTCTCGTCTCGCACGAGATCGATCGCCTCGAGCAGCTGCGCTCGCGCCCCGTGCTCGCGACCGCCGACTGGATCGTGGATTCCCGCGCCGAGGAACTCGGCCGCTGGGTCCAGCGGAGCACGGAGCTGGTCGAGCGGATGCTGGAGCGCTCGCACACCCGCGTCGCCGATCTGCGGTCGCAACTGCGTGCTCTCTCGCCCCAGCGCACCCTCGACCGCGGCTACGCGATCGCTCAGCTCCCGGACGGGTCGGTGCTCCGGCGGGCGGCGGACGCGATCGTCGGCACTCCCCTCCTCCTCACCCTGGCCGACGGCAGGACTTCTGCCACCGTCACCGATCCGGGGCCGACGCCCGGCGGCGCTGGGTAGAATCGCATCGTGGCACAATCCGCACCAACCCCCTCCCCCGACGTCTCGGCGCTCAGCTACGAACAGGCGCGCGACGAGCTCGTGCGCGTGGTCGGCGAGCTCGAGCAGGGGTCGTCCACCCTCGAGGAGTCCCTCGCACTGTGGGAGCGCGGCGAGGCCCTGGCCCAGCGCTGTGAGGAGTGGCTGGTCGGCGCGAAGCAGCGACTCGACGCGGCGCGCACGTCCGCCACGCGTGCCGCAGAGGCCGGCTGAGAGTGGCCGCACCGGCATCCGCCTCCCGACCCCCGCGCATCGTCGCGGAGCTCGGCCGCCCGGAGACCCCCGAGGAGACCGCGGCCCGCAAGGCCGAGAACTCGCGCAAGCACCGCTCCAATCAGACGCTGATCAACCTGGTGCTCGCGCTGGCGGCCTCGCTCGCCATCGTGCTCTTCCTCGTCGCGGTGGTGGTCAGGCCCGACGGCGCCGCTCTGAGCCCGGTGGACTACCGGGCGATCGCCGCACAGTCGCAATCGACGGCGTCCTCTCGCCTGGCCGTGCCCGACCTGCCGAAGGGGTGGACGGCCAACCTCGCGAGCCTCGACACCGGGTCCGACGGCATCGAGGTCTGGTCGATCGGGTTCATCACGCCGGGCAAGCAGTACATCGGCTTCGTTCAGGGCCTCTCCGCCAACGACAGCTGGGTCTCCGACCAGGTGGAGCACGCGAAGCCCACCTCCACCCGGAGCGTCGCCGGGCTCGACTGGTCCGTCTACAATCGACGCGGCGCCGACGATCCCGGCAACTACGCGTACTCGATGACCACGGTGAGCGGTTCCGACTCGCTCGTGCTGCACGGCACGGCATCGACGGCGGAGTTCCGGGTGCTCGCGCAGGCCATAGTCGACCAACTGGGGAAGTGAGGAAGCCGATGACCGACACCGAGAGCACGACCCGCACGACTCCGCGTGAGGCGTGGAACGAGATGGTGAGGGGCAACGAGCGATTCATCGCCGGCGAGCCCAGCCACCCGCGGCAGGACGTCGAGCGGCGCGAGCAGGTCGCACTCGGCCAGGCTCCCCACGCGACCCTGTTCGGCTGCAGCGACTCCCGTCTCGCCGCCGAGATCATCTTCGACAAGGGCCTGGGCGACCTCTTCGTGGTCCGCAACGCCGGACAGGTGATCTCGGACTCCGTGATCGGCTCCCTCGAATACTCCGTCGCCGTGCTCGACGTGCCACTGATCGTCGTGCTCGGTCACGACGAGTGCGGCGCGGTCGCCGCCGCCATCGACTCGCTGCAGCCCGACGCCGCTCCGCTGCCCCCGCACATCCAGGGGCTCGTCGACCGCATCGTGCCCGCCGTGAAGCGCGTCAAGGAGGGCGAGCCCGAGGCGGAACGCCCCGATTCGATCGAGGTCGGCCGCGAGCACCTGCGCGACACGGTCGCCGAACTGCTGCAGAGCTCCGAACTGATCAGCGATGCCGTCGCCGCCGGAACCCTGGCGATCGTCGGCGCCAACTACCGCCTGCTTCAGGGCGAGGTCGTTCCCGACGTGATCGTCGGCGCGGTCTAGCGCCCACACCCCTCACCATCCACGACGCCCGAACGGGCGAGAGAAAGGCACAGAGCCGTGACCAGTCCGACCGAGGCACCCGGGGAATACCGCATCGAGCACGACACGATGGGCGAGGTGCGCGTGCCGATCGCGGCGCTCTACAGTGCGCAGACGCAGCGGGCGGTCGAGAACTTCCCCATCTCCGGCAGCGGACTCGAGCCGGCGCAGATCGTCGCCCTCGCCCGCATCAAGCGCTCCGCCGCGATCGTCAACAAGCAGCTCGGAATCCTGGAGGCCCCCGTGGCCGACGCGATCGTGCTCGCCGCCGACGAGCTGATCGCCGGCCGCCATCACGACCAGTTCCCGGTGGACACCTACCAGACCGGGTCCGGCACCTCATCGAACATGAACATGAACGAGGTGATCGCTACACTCGCCACCCGGTTCGCGGGTCAGCCGGTGCATCCGAACGATCACGTGAACGCCTCCCAGTCGTCGAACGACGTGTTCCCCACGTCCGTGCACGTCGCCGTTACGGGCGCCCTGCTCGACGACCTCGTGCCCGCGCTCGACCACCTCGCCGCCTCCCTGGAGCGCAAGGCCGAGCTCTGGAAGTCGGCCGTGAAGTCCGGCCGCACGCACCTCATGGATGCCACCCCGGTCACCCTCGGCCAGGAGTTCGCCGGCTACGCCGCGCAGATCAGGCACGGGATCGAGCGGGTGCAGTCCACGATCCCCCGCGTCGCCGAGGTCCCGCTCGGCGGAACCGCGGTCGGCACCGGAATCAACACCCCGGCCGGATTCTCGCAGGATGTCATCGAACTCCTCGCCACGGACTCGCGCCTGCCCCTCACCGAGGCCCGCGACCACTTCGAGGCGCAGGGCGCCCGCGACGGTCTCGTGGAGGCATCCGGAGCCCTGCGCGTGATCGCGGTCAGCCTCACGAAGATCTGCAACGACCTGCGGTGGATGGGCTCCGGCCCCAACACCGGCCTCGGCGAACTCCACATCCCCGACCTGCAGCCCGGCTCGTCGATCATGCCCGGCAAGGTGAACCCGGTGATCCCGGAGGCCGTGCTCATGGTGGCGGCCCGGGTCATCGGAAACGACGCGACCATCGCCTGGGCCGGGGCCTCCGGCTCGTTCGAGCTCAACGTCGCAATCCCGGTGATGGGAACCGCCCTGCTCGAGTCGATCCGTCTGCTCACCAACTCCACTGTCGCTCTCGCCGACAAGACCATCGACGGGCTCGAGGCGAACGAGGAGCGCGCCCGGGCGTTCGCCGAATCGTCGCCCTCGATCGTCACCCCGCTCAACCGGGTGATCGGCTACGAGGCCGCCGCGAAGGTGGCGAAGAACGCGGTGGCGAAGGGGCTCACGGTGCGCGAGTCGGTCATCGATCTCGGCTTCGTGGAGCGCGGAGAGGTGACGCTCGAGCAGCTCGACACCGCCCTCGACGTGCTCTCGATGACCCGGCCGCCGCAGCGCGGCTGAGGCTCAGCCTGCGGCGGGCGTTCCGGCCGCGTCGATCCTCGATCCGTCGAGGTTCGTCACGTGCCGCTTGCCGACCGGTGCGGAGAGGCTGAGCGGGAGGAGCACGCTGACCGCGTCCTTCGCGGGCACCGTGGTCTTGCAGGAGTCGAGCGAGACCGGCTTCGATCCCTTGCCCGGGTTGGGCCGGCCGTAGTAGACCCCGATCGCGATCGTGGTCGCGTTCTCCACGACGACGGCCTCGCGCGGAATGCACCGCGGGTCTCCTCGCAACTGGACGACGATCGACGCACTGTCGAGCGCGCGGATGCCGACGGGTGGCTGGGTGCCGATGTATCCGTCGCCCTTCGGGGTGATGAGCCGGTTCCAGGTGGGCAGTTCGAAGAGGTACGCGGGGCTGTGCTGCTGCGCCGCGACGGGCTCGTAGGCCACGACGGGCTGCTGAACGAGGCCGGCCGGGCGGGTCGTCGAGTTCTCGACGATGCGGTCGACGACCATCGGCGTCGGGTACCCCCACAGCGCGTGCACCGTGCTGGTCGAGCGGGCGGAGGCGGTGATCGAGGCGAGGTAGCCCTGCATGAGTCCCCAGCCGGTGAATAGGAGGGCCAGGGTGGCGATGATCGCGACCGTGCGGTGGATGCCGACAGAGAGCGCGGAGGGCCCGCCGTCCCACGGGGAGCGCCGATTCCAGGCCGTCAGCACACGCCACTGACCACGGGGAGCCACCACGCCCCAGAGGGTGAGTATGGCAAGCCCGGCGACAATCGCTATCGAAGTCAGGCTCACCTGAATAGCCTAGGCTGTCTACCCCAGCGAGGGGGATGCCGGCCCGGCGACGCGTCGGTCGCCGGGCCGATTCCCAGTTTGGTGCCCCCTGCGCGGGGTCGCTGATCAGGCCAGCTCGTTCGACTCCAGCATCTCCGTGACGAGCGCTGCGATGGCCGACCGCTCGGAGCGCATCAGGGTGATGTGTCCGAAGAGGGAGTGGCCCTTCAGAGTCTCGATGACCGACGCCACGCCGTCGTGACGCCCCACCCGCAGGTTGTCGCGCTGAGCCACGTCGTGGGTGAGCACGACGCGCGAGTTCTGCCCGATGCGGCTGAGCACGGTCAGGAGCACGTTGCGCTCCAGCGACTGCGCCTCGTCGACGATCACGAAGGCATCGTGTAACGAACGCCCGCGGATGTGGGTGAGCGGCAGCACCTCGAGCATCCCGCGCTCGATCACCTCGTCGAGCACGTTCTGCGAGACGACGGAGCCGAGCGTGTCGAACACGGCCTGGGCCCACGGGTTCATCTTCTCCGCCGCGTCGCCGGGCAGGAAGCCGAGTTCCTGGCCTCCGACGGCATAGAGGGGACGGAACACCATGATCTTGCGGTGCTGCTGCTTCTCGAGCACCGCCTCCAGCCCAGCGCACAGCGCGAGCGCGGACTTTCCCGTGCCGGCACGGCCGCCCAGCGAGACGATGCCCATCTCCGGGTCGAGCAGCATGTCGATGGCGAGGCGCTGCTCGGCTGAACGGCCGTGGAGGCCGAAGATGTCCCGGTCGCCGCGCACCAGCCGGAGGCTGCCGCGCTCGGTCACCCGTCCGAGCGCCGACCCGCGGTCGGAGTGGATGACGAGTCCGGTGTTCACCGGCATGTCGCCCACGAGGCGGCTCGACAGCTGCTCGTCGTCGTAGAGCTTCGCCATCTGGTCGGAGCCGAGCGTGATCTCCGCGATGCCGGTCCAGCCGGAGTCGACGGCGAGCTCGGCTCGGTACTCCTCCGCGGCGAGGCCGATCGAGGCCGCCTTGACGCGGAGCGGCAGGTCTTTGGAGACGACCACGACATCCAGACCGTCGTTGGAGAGGTTGAGCGCCACGGCGAGGATGCGCGAGTCGTTGTCGCCCAGCTGCAGCCCCGAGGGCAGCACCGACATGTTCGAGTGGTTGAGTTCCACCCGCAGCGAGCCGCCGTCGCCCACCGCGATGGGGAAGTCGAGCCGTTCGTGCTGAACCCGCAGCTCGTCCAGGTTGCGAAGGGCCTGTCGTGCGAAATAGCCGATCTCGGGGTCGTTGCGTTTGGATTCCAGTTCCGAGATGACGACGACCGGCAGAACCACCGCGTGTTCCGAGAACCGGAAGATCGCTTTCGGATCCGAGAGCAGCACCGAGGTGTCGAGAACGTAGGTGCGCTCGGCCGTCGCGGCCTCGCTCCCCGATCCGTTCCGCTGGCGCGTCGTCGGCGTGCTGTTATCCATAGAGGCCACGTGAACTCCATCCCCGAGGTGCTTCCGCACTCGGATCCGTATCTCGCGACGGCCAGTACTCCATATCGAAACGAACTTACGTGGCCGTCTCGACCAGGTTCTCTACCTGATGACTTGAAACTACGTGCGCGGTGTGTCCGGGATGGTACCGACACGCCCGCGGAGATTACGCCCGGGTTAATTCCCGGCGTCAGAGGGTGACGGCGGTGGCGAAGCTCATGAACGAGTCGCGCAGCATGTCGAAGGTCTCCTCGCCGGTCGACACGTGCGCGCTCAGCCGCACGCGCCCCTGGCGGGTGGTGGCGGTGACTCCGTGGTTGAAGAGCGAGGCGGTCAGCACGGTGAGCTGGTCGGCTGCGGGCTCGACCACCACGATGCCGGCACGCTCATGCTCGGCGCGGGAGGAGATCACGGGCACAGCGAACTCGTCGGCGAGCTCGATGATGCGGGAGACCTTCTCGGCGACGCGCGCGTTGATCTCGGCGACGCCGACCGCCGAGATGTCCTCGAGGGCCATCGCGAACCGACCCTGCGCCATGGGGCTGGGATTGGTCACGCGGAACGCGGCGGCGCCCGTCGTCGGCGGGTAGACGGCATCCAGCGGCATGTCCGGCTCGTCGGTGGCGGGCCATCCGGAGAACACCGGAGTCAGCTGATCCGCCGCGCGATCGCTCATCGCCAGGAATCCGGTGCCCCAGCCGGCGCGCACCCACTTCTGGCCCCCGGAGACCACGATGTCGGCCGCCTCGTAGGGCGCGTCCACCACACCGAAGCCCTGGATGGCGTCGACGACGAGCAGGCGGTCGCCGATCACCTGACGGATGCCGTCGAGGTCCGCCAGATACCCGGTGCGGAAGTCGACCAGGCTGACACCCACCGCGACGGTGGACTTGGTGAGCTGATCGCGGATGACGCCCGGTGTCACAGGGCCGCCCTGCGTGTCGAGCCACGTCGGCACGAGCACTCCCAGCGCTTCGGCCGCGCGC
Source organism: uncultured Lacisediminihabitans sp. (assembly GCA_966212465.1). Classification (GTDB taxonomy): domain Bacteria; phylum Actinomycetota; class Actinomycetes; order Actinomycetales; family Microbacteriaceae; genus Lacisediminihabitans. The sequence goes on along the minus strand of CBIHRK010000003.1, from coordinate 263,261 downwards.
GTCGCGGCGAAGGTGAGGGACGGGAACTCGCCCGGAGACATCAGGATCCCGCCGGTGATGCCGAACATGGCGTGCATGAGACCGTCGCTCGTGGTCGGCTGGAACACCACCTGGTCCGGCCGGAACCCGGTGACCGCGGCGACGGCGTCCCGCACGCGGGCATCCTGCTGCTCGAGGCTCGCCAGGCTGCCGAAGCGCGCCCGGCGAAGGAGCTCGATCTGCGCCTGCTCCTCCTCGATCACGGAGCGGCCGAGCGGGCCCACGCGCGCGAAGTCGAGGTAACCGGGCTCCTCGTCGAACCCGTCGATGAAGTCGTTGAGAGCGATCATGATTCAGCCACCGTAATTCACCCGCCGAAGCGGCGCTCGCGGGTGGCGTAGTCGCGCAGGGCGCGCAGGAAGTCGACCTCGCGGAGGTCGGGTCCGAGCGCCTCCACGAAGTAGAACTCGCTGTGGGCGCTCTGCCAGAGCATGAAGTCGCTCAGCCGCTGCTCGCCGGAGGTGCGGATGACGAGGTCGGGATCGGGCTGACCGCCGGTGTAGAGATGGTCGCCGATCAGCTCGGGGGTGAGGATGTCGGCGAGCGCATCGAGCGTGCCCCCCTCGTCGCCGTGCTTCTTCACGATGCTGCGCATCGCATCCGCGATCTCCCGCCTGCCGCCGTAGCCGACGGCGAGGTTCACGTGCAGCCCGGTGTTGTCTTTCGTGCGCTTCTCCGCGGCCTGGAGCGCCTCGACCAGTCGCGGCGGTAGGCCGTCGTCCGAGCCGACGTGCTGCACGCGCCAGTCCCGGAAGTGCGAGATGTCGTCGGCGAGGTCGGCGATGATCTCGAACAGCTCCTCGAGCTCCTCCGGCGTGCGGCCCGTGAGGTTATCGGTGGAGAGGAGGTAGAGGGTGGCCACCTGAATGCCGAGGTCGTCGCACCACACCAGGAACTCGCGGAACTTCGCGGCGCCGGCCCGATGCCCGGGTGCGGCGCTGTCGTGCAGTCGCTGCCTGGCCCACCGGCGGTTGCCGTCGAGGATCATCGCCACGTGCCGGGGCCGCTCCTGGGTGGCGAGCCAGCGGCGGATGCGGTTCTGGTAGAGCCCATAGAGCAGCCCACTACCCAGGGGCACTTCCCGCTTCGCCACGTGCTTACGTTAGTCGAAACGCCCGAACCGTTTCCGGAAGCCCCCTCCCACGCCGGCGATTCCCAGGCGGGAGGCATCCTGGGCCCCTACGCTTGCCCAATGACTGTGGATGCTGCGGAGTCCCCCGCCGACGACGCGGCCGCCCCCGGCGTGCCCCACCTCCCCCTGCTCGACGACGAGCTCACCCGGCCGCCGGCGGCCGAGGTCAAGCCCACCTGGCGCGGATGGATCCACGCGGGCACCTTCCCGCTCGCGATCGTGCTGGGCATCGTGCTCATCGTGCTGGCCGACGGGCTGGTCGCCAAGCTCTCCTGCGCGGTCTTCGTGCTGTGCTCGATGCTGCTGTTCGGCGTCTCCGCGCTATACCACCGCTTCGACTGGAAGCCCTCGACCAAGCGGCTGCTCAAACGGTTCGATCACGCCAACATCTTCCTGCTGATCGCGGGGAGCTACACGCCCATCACCGTGCTGGCGCTGCCGCAGAACAAGGCGATCGTGCTCATCAGCCTGGTCTGGGGCGGTGCGCTCCTCGGCATCGCGTTCCGGGTCTTCTGGATCGGGGCGCCGCGCTGGCTCTACGTGCCGCTGTACCTTCTGCTGGGCTACGCGGCGTTCGCCTTCATCGCGGACTTCTTCACCGCGAACGCGGCGATGATCGTTCTGATCCTGGTCGGCGGTCTGTTCTACACGCTCGGGGCGGTGGCCTACGGATTCAAGCGGCCGAACCCGGTGCCCGGGGTCTTCGGGTTCCACGAGATCTTCCACTCGTTCACGCTGCTGGCGTTCCTGTGCCACTGGACGGGCATCCTGCTGATCGCCCTCCACCCGGTCTACGGGTAGCGCGCGCTAAGGCTTCGGCGCGCCCGCAGCCCGCTCGGCCTCCAGGCGCTCGCGGATCTCGGCGCGGTAGCGGGTGCGACGCAGTCGGCGCACCATGTCGAACACGAGCGCGATGGTGGCCGCCCCGATAAGGAACATCGCGGTGAAGCCGATCCAGCCGGGCGTCACCGAGTTCTCGTCGAACGGCTTCGGCGACGGGGTCGCGGCGAGGTAGAGGATGTCGGTGAGGGTCATGCTGTGCTCTCTCCGTTGCGGGTGACGGCGTCGTCGGCGATTCCGGCGAAGAGGTCGTTCTCGGGCAATTCTGTCTCGACCAGGCTGCGGGCGAGCTGGAAGTCCTCCCAGGGCCAGGCCTGCCGCTGCAGGTCGTTGGGCCAGAAGAAGAAGGCGGAGTCGGGCGCAACCTGGCTGGCGTGGGAGCGCAGGGCCCGGTCGCGCAGTTCGAGCAGGTCGCCTACGGGCACATGGGTGGTGGAGACATCCGCCCGCCCCGGTCGCCATGAACGGAACTCGGCCAGGCGGGCGGTGAGCTCGGAGCCGGGAGCGGCGGCGAGGGCGGCCTCGTAGAGGGCGTCCACGCGCGCGGAGTTGAAGATCTGGTCGTAGTAGAGCTTGAGCACCTGCCATGGCTCCCCCGCCTCCGGGTAGCGGGCCGGATCGGCGGCCGCGTCGAGGGCGTAGAGGGAGAGCTCGTGGGTGCGGATGTGATCCGGATGCGGGTAGCCTCCACCCTCCTCGTAGGTGACGAGCACCTGCGGGCGGAAGCTGCGGATGAGGCCCACGAGCGGCGCTGCGGCGATCTCGAGCGGGATGACCGAGAAGCTGTTCGCCGGCACCGGCTCGTCGTTCTCCGGCAGCCCGGAATCCTGGTAGCCCAGCCAGCGGTGCTCGAAGCCGACGACCTCGCGTGCGCGGGCCATCTCGATGCGGCGGAGACCGGCCATGTCGCGGTTGGCCATCGCCGTCGCCTCGAGGGCCTCGTTCTGGATGTCGCCGCGCTCGCCGCCGGTGCAGCTCACGACCATCACGTCGGCGCCGGCCGCGACGTAGTGCGCGTAGGTTCCCGCGCCCTTGCTCGACTCGTCGTCGGGGTGGGCATGGACGGCCATGAGACGTAGTGTCACCGAACTCCTAGCGTGGGTGGATAACCTTGACCTCAAGAGTAACCGCCCGGGAAAGAGCCATGACAGACAGCACGACCGAGCTCGACGAGCGGTACGGCAGGACGCCGCGCCGCAAGCGCCTCGACCGGTGGGTGTACGTGGGCGGCGGCATCGCCGTCGCCGTCGTGGTCACCGCGTGGGTGGTCTGGGCCGGGCTCGATCAGACGGGCGCGTCGCTGGAGACCCAGGACATCGGCTCGAAGATCGTGTCGTCGAGCACCGTGCAGATCAACTACCAGGTGTCGATGACTGCCGGGAGCACCGCGAAGTGCGCACTGCAGGTGGAGAACGCGGCCCATGCCATCACGGGTTGGAAGATCGTCGACATCCCGGCATCCAGCCGTTTCACCAACAACTTCAGCACCCTGGTGCGCAGCAGCGAGAAGCCCACGACCGGGTTGATCTACCAGTGCTGGTTGACCTAAACTCGAAGACTGACTTGGGAGGCCGGCCGCGTGCCGGTCTCTTTGCTTATGAAGCGTAAGTGTTTGAGGAGCACCATCATGTCCACTGATCCCACCGAGACCTGGCTCACCCAGGAAGCGTTCGACCGCCGCAAGGCCGAGCTCGAACAGCTCTCGGGCGAGGGCCGCACCGAGATCGCGAAGAAGATCGAGGCAGCGCGCGAGGAGGGCGACCTCAAGGAGAACGGCGGCTATCACGCCGCCAAGGAGGAGCAGGGCAAGATCGAGGCGCGCATCCGCGTGCTCACCGAGCTGCTTCGCCACGCGAAGGTGGGCGAGGCCCCCGCGAGCACCGGCGAGGTGCAGAGCGGCACGGTCGTGACCGCGCGCATACTGGGCGACCAGGAGGTGTTCCTGCTCGGCAGCCGCGAGATCGTGGGCGAGGGCAGCGATCTGGACGTGTACAGCGAGGGCAGCCCGCTGGGCGCCGCCATTCTCGGCCACCGCGTGGGCGACACGGTGGAGTACACCGCGCCGAACGGCAAGCAGATCAGCGTGACCATCGACAAGGTGGAGACCTACACCCCCTAGCCCGAAACGGTCAGAAGTCGATGCGGGGCTCGTAGCCGGCGTCGATCAGGTGCGAGAGCACCCGCTGCACGTGCTCGGGGCCGCGGGTCTCGATGCTCAGCTCCAGTTCCACCTCGCTGATGAGTGCGTTGCGCCCGTGCCGCGTGTGCAGCACCTCCACCACGTTCGCGTTCGCCTCCGAGATGAGCTCGGCCACGCGCGCGAGCTGACCGGGCCGGTCGGGCAGCATGAGCCGGAGCTTGAGGTAGCGGTCGGATGCCGCCAGCCCCCGCGAGATCACCCGTTCCATGACCAGCGGGTCGATGTTGCCACCGCTGAGGATCGCGACGGTCGTGCCCGCGTTCCGCACCTGTCCGGTGAGGATCGCGGCCACGGCCACGGCACCGGCGGGCTCGACCACGAGCTTGGCGCGCTCCAGCAGCACCAGGAGGGCTCGCGCGATGTCGTCATCGGTGACGGTGATGATCTCGTCCACCGTTTCCCGCACGATCTCGAAGTTGAGCAGCCCGGGCTTGGAGACCGCGATCCCGTCGGCGATGGTGGGTGCGATCCTGATCTCGGTGGCGGCGCCCTCGCGAAGCGAAGGCGGGTACGCGGCCGCGTTGGAGGCCTGCACCCCCACGATGCGCACCGTGCGACCCTCGCGCGCGAACCGCTGCTTGAGCACGCTCGCGACGCCGGAGATGAGCCCGCCGCCGCCGATCGGGATGACGACGGTGTCGACGTCGGGCACCTGGTCGAGGATCTCGAGCCCCAACGTGCCCTGCCCGGCGATCACGTCGGGGTGATCGAACGGGGGGATGAACACGGCACCGGTGCGCTCCGAGAATTCGGCCGCGGCGCGGAGCGCGCCGTCGACCGCGTCGCCGCGCAGCACGACATCCGCCCCGTAGCTGCGGGTGGCCTGCAGCTTGGGAAGCGCGACGCCCACCGGCATGAAGATCGTGGCCGTGATGCCCAGCTCGCGGGCGGCGAGCGCGACGCCCTGCGCGTGGTTCCCGGCGGAGGCGGCCACCACGCCGCGCGCCTTCTCTTCGTCGGAGAGCTGCGAGAGCCGGTTGTAGGCACCGCGGATCTTGTAGGAGCCGGTTCGCTGGAGGTTCTCGCACTTGAGGTGCACGGGCGAGCCGAGCGAGTCGGCGAGGAATCGCGAGATCTCCATGGGGGTGACGGTCACCACCTGCGAGACGCGCTCACGGGCCGCCTCGAAGTCCTCCAGGCGGGGGCCGGCGAATGTCGTCTCAGGCATCGATCGCCTCCGGGTTGGGAGAGGTCTCGCGCCAGAGCCCCTCGGCGATGTAGTTGACGATCACGTTCAGAGTGGCGATGACGGGCACGGCGAACAGCGCGCCCGGGATGCCGGCGAGGAAGCCGCCCGCGGCGACGGCGAACACGACGGCCAGCGGATGCACCTTGACAGCGGTGCCCATGACGAAGGGCTGCAGCACGTGACCCTCCACCTGCTGCACGAGGATCACGACGCCGAGCATGACGAGCGCCGCGATCGGGTTGATGTACACGAGCGCCACGAACACGGCCAGCACTCCGGTGAACACCGCGCCGACCACCGGGATGAACGAGCCCAGGAACACCGCGATCGCGATGGGGATCACGAGCGGGAAGCCGGTGCCGAAGGCGAGACCGACGATCCACGCGCCGAGACCGATGCCCACGGCATCCACGAAGGCGACGAAGATCTGCACCCGCACGAAGTTGGTGAGGGTCACCCAGCCCGCGTGCCCGGCGCCGCGGACGGCCGGTCGCGCCTTGCGCGGGAACAGCCGCGTGATCCAGGCGAAGATGCGCCCGCCGTCGATGAGCATGAACAGCGTGCCGAAGAGGGTGAGGAGGAGGCCGGCGAGGATGTGGCCCGCCGACGTGCCCACGGAGAGCGCGCCGGTGACCAGCCCCTGGCTGTCTTTCTGCACCGACGTGACGATTCCGGAGAGGTAGCCGTTGATGTCCTTCTCGGTGAGGTGCAGCGGCGACTGCAGCAGGAAGTCCTTGAAGTTCTGATACGCCTGCACGCTCTGCGCCTGCAGGTCGGCGAAGCCCCCGCGTACCTGGAATACGACGAGCACCACGAGCCCGGCGACGACCACGATGAGGCCCACCTCGGCGAGCGCCACGGCCAGGCCCTTCGGCCAGCGGTGCCGCTGCAGGAACTGCACGAACGGCACGAGGAGCGCGGCCAGCAGGATCGCGACCATGAACGGGACCACGATCTCGCGCAGCGTCGAGATGAGGAAGATGAACAGCCCGATCACGCCGGCGATCGCGAGGATTCGCCACGACCAGGCACCGGCGATGCGCACGCCGACGGGGAGCGTCGCCTCGGCCCGATCCTTGCTCGTCTCGGCCTCGACGGACGCCGTGAGGGCTGGGGGCTTGCGTCGGGCGAACGTCACTTCGCCAGTCTACGGCCGTGGATATGCGCTGAGCGGAATGCGTGTCGACCGACGATTACACGGTGCGGGCGCTGGCGGCGACGGGAGCCCCGCCGAGCTGCAGGTGCACCTGCTCCCCGGTCGTCGGGCGCACGCGCACGTCGTGCTGCACGAAGAGGAGGGTTCCGTCATCCAGCCGCACCTGGGTGCGCCGCAGCGAGCCGAGGAAGCTGGAGACGACCACGGTGGCGGGGATGCCGGTGGTGCCGAACGCGATGTCCTCCGGTCGAACGTACGCCGTGACCGGTCCGTCGGCGGGACCCGTGCCGAGCAGCGGCAGGGCCGAACCCAGCACCGTGACCGTGTCGCCGTTCAACACCCCGTCGACCGCGTTGCTCAGGCCGACGAAGGTGGCGACGAACGAGGTGGCCGGCTGCGTGTACAGGTCTTCCGGTGTGCCGACCTGCTCGATGTTGCCCTCGCGCATGACCGCGACCCGGTCGGCGACGGCGAGCGCCTCCTCCTGGTCGTGGGTGACGAAGAGCGTGGTGATGCCGAGGTCGGTCTGGATGCGGCGGATCTCGTCGCGCAGCTGCACGCGCACCTTCGCATCGAGCGCGGAGAGCGGCTCGTCGAGCAGGAGCACGCGCGGGCGGGTGACGAGCGCACGGGCCAGCGCGACGCGCTGCTGCTGCCCGCCGGAGAGCTGGTGGGCGTAGCGGCCGCCGAGATGCCCCAGCCCGACCATCTCGAGCGCCTCGGCCGCGCGGGCGCGCCGGGCCTCGCGCTCGACCTTGCGCATCTGCAGGCCGAACTCCACGTTCTGAAGCACGGTCATGTGCGGGAAGAGCGAGTAGGCCTGGAACACCATGCCGATGTCGCGCTTGTTCACCGGCACGTTGGAGACGTCGCGGCCGTCGATGCTGATGCGGCCCTCGGTGATCGACTCGAGGCCGGAGAGGGCGCGCAGCACGGTGGTCTTGCCGCATCCGGACGGCCCGAGGAGCGCGATGAACTCCCCCGGCGCCATCGACAGGTTCACGCCGGTGAGCGCGCGGTGGCCCGCGTAGTCCTTGATCACGTTCTGCAGCTCGACGGTCGCGCCCTCGCGGGTGGAGAACTCGGTGGCGAGCGGGGCCGTGGTGGCCTTGGCGTTGAGTGTCATGCTGACCTCCGGTTGCGACCGCTGCCGAGGCGGCCGATGACGAGTAGGAGAACGAAGCCGAAGACGAGCGCCAGCAGGGCGAAGATCACGGCCACGTACGGGTCGGTGTGCTGCAGCAGCACGAGAGCGGTCTGGAAGGTGTTGCGGCTGAGCACCGAGGCGATGGTGTACTCGCCGAGCACCACCGCGATGGTGATGAAGCAGGAGGCCAGGATGCCGCGGCGCAGGTTGGGCAGGATCACCCGCCACAGCACGCTCCCCCACCCCGCTCCCAGCGATCGCCCGGCCTCGCTGAGAATGGTGACCTCCACGGCCGCCAGGTTCGCGGCGATCGGGCGGAACGCGTACGGCAGCACGATGACGCCGATGGCGAAGGCGAGGGTCCACGGGTAGGTGCCGAACAGCCGCGCCACCACCGAGTAGACCGGCACGAAGCCGACCACGAGCACGATGGTGGGCACCGTGATCGGGATGATGCAGATGAACTCGAGCACGCGACGCAGCCGGGGGAACTTGAGCTCGACGAGGATCATGGTCGGCAGGAGCAGCACCAGCACGATCGCCACGGTGAGCACGCTGAGCAGCAGGGAGTTCCCGATGCCCTGGAACAGCACCTGGTAGGTGCCGGCGTTCTTCGGGTTGAGGAAGTCGAGGTAGTGCTGGAAGCCGTAGCCCTGCACGTTCTTGACCGGCTGGCCGACGCGGAGCGTGAACTCGATCATGGCGAGGATGGGGACGACGAAGACGACGCCGACCACGCCGAGGATGATCCAGCGGGTGGGCTTGCTCGGCTCCGCCGCGTACCGCGGTGCGCTGATCCTGGTGGAGGCGGCGATCGTCTCCGGCCGCTCGAGCGTGGCGCTCATCGCTGCCACCGTCCGGCGCGCCGCTGCAGGAGCGCGTACACCGTCATGAGCACGATCATCACGACAACCATTCCGAGCGCGACCACTCCGGCCACGTTCGAGCGGCCGAGCACCGTCTCACTGCTGAGCTGCTGCCGGATGGAGAGCGAGATGAGCAGGGGCTGCGACACCAGGGCTGCCGCCGTGGCATACGAGGAGAACGCGTTCGCGAAGAGCAGGATCAGGCTGCCGAAGAAGGCGGGCGCGAGGATCGGCATCCCGATCCGCGTCCAGTAGGTGAACCGACTGCCGCCGAGGGTGGCGTTCGCCTCCGCCCACGTGGTCTTGAGCCCCTCCATGGCGGGCATGAAGGTGAGCACCATGAGCGGCACCTGGAAGTAGAGGTAGACGACGCCGAGGCCGGCCACCTGATAGAGCAGCGGACCGCCGTCGTTGAAGTTCCTGAACACGTTGTCCACCGCCCCGGTGGAGACCAGCCACTGGGTGATCAGGCCGTTGACCCCGATCGTGGCGATGAAGGCGAAGGCGAGCATGACCCCGCCGAACTGGGCGAGCACACTGCTGGCCGAATCGACCACCGTGCGCAGCGGCCCGTCGGAGCGGGTGCCGAGGAGGGCGAAGCAGACGAGGGCGCCCACGACGGCGCCGATCGCGGCCGTGGCCGCGGAGACCGCGATCGACGAGCCGAACGACTTGAGGATGTTCGGGTCGGCGAGTGCGGTGAGGTTCTGGAAGGTGAAGTGGCCGGCGTTGTCGAAGAATCCGCTGCCCACCGCGAGGATCGCGGGGACCGCGAGGAACAGCAGAACGTAGGCCGCGAACGGCAGAAGGCCCAGCCAGACCGCGCTCCGGCGCCGGGGGGATCTACCCCCGGCGCCGAGCGTGGTGGCGGCTGGCGCGAGCGGAGCTGCGACAGTCATGGTGGCGGACTAGCCGATCGCCGAAGCCCACTTGGAGGCGAGCAGCGAGGCCGCCTTGGTGGCCTGGTCCGCGGTCAGCTGCACGAAGTTCTTCGGCGGGGCACCCACCGTGGAGAGCACCTTCTCGTCGACCGTCTTGTTCTTCTGCATCGCCGCGAGCGTGGCCGGGTATGCACCGGAGGCGAGGAACAGGTTCTGCACCTCGGGGGTGTAGAGGTACTCCTCCCAGAGGCGAGCGGCCGCGGGGTGCGGAGCATCCACGTTGATCGCCTGGTTGTAGTAGCTGCCGAGCGCGACACCGGGGAGCACGACCGTCTTGAAGTTCTTGTTGCCCGAGTCACCGCCCGCCGCGCCCCACGCGAGGTTGTTGTAGCTCCACTGGATCACGACCGGGGTCTCACCGGAGGCGACCGTGGCCTGGGTGGGGGTCACGGCGAGGTAGTTGCCGGCCTTCTTCAGCTTGGAGAAGAAGTCGATGCCGGGCTGGATGTCATCCGCGGTGCCCTTGTTCTGCAGCGCCGCGAGGTAGACGGCGGATGCCGCCTCGTTCGCCTGCGTCGGGTCGCCCTTGATCGCGACCTTGCCCTTGTAGGCGGAGCCGAGCAGGTCGTCGATCGACTTCGGCGCGGTCTTGATGACCGACGAGTCGTAGCCGATGGACATCAGACCGCTGTAGTCGTAGTACCACTTGCCGTCGGCATCCTTGTAGTCGGCGGGGATGTCGGCCCAGTTCGACACCTTGTAGGGCGCCACCAGGTCGAGGTTCTGCTGCAGCACGGCCGTTCCGATGTCGAAGACGTCGGGCGCGGTGTCCTGGCCCTTCTGGGCCTTGGCCGCGGCGACCTCGTCGGCGCTGGAGCCGTCGGGGTTGGCCGAGTTGATGTTGATCTTGGGGTACTTCGCCTGGAAGCCCTCGAGGATCTTCCCGTAGTTCGCCCACGACGGGGGAAGGGTGATGACGTTGAGCTGACCCTCGGCGTTCGCCGCCTTGACGAGGGCGTCGAGGCCCCCGAAGTCCTTGGCGCTGGTCGCGGTCTTGGCGTCGACCTTGCTGCCGCTGGTGCTTGCGGGGGTGCTGGTCCCGGCGCAAGCGGTGAGCGAGATCGCGACGACGGCGGCGAAAGCCGCGCCCGCGATGAGACGCTTCGTGTTCACTGTGTCCTCCTGGTGAAACGGCTCGCTGCCCTGGGATGCGGGCTATCGGATACGGGCCGAACAGGATGATGCTGGTTGCGCTCCGTGACCCGTTGGCACTCGTCAGGTGAACGCAAGGCGAACGGGGCGCGTCCAGTCGTTCACATGGCTCTCGTACGGTCGGCGGCATGAGCATCCCGGCACCCAGCGAGAGCGACACGAACACGAGTGACGAGCGGGCCGGGTGGGCCGCATCGAGGACGACCGCGGATCGGGGCCTGCTCGAGCGGGACTCCGCCGCCTACCTCCACCAGTCGGTCTCCACCCCCTGCCTCACCAGCATCGTGGGGGCGGAGGGCGTGCACCTCTACGGCAGCGGCGGCGAACGCTACCTCGACTTCCACGGCAACTCGGCGCACCAGCTGGGGTACGGGCATCCGCGTCTCGTGGCCGCGCTCACCGCGCAGTTGCGGTCGCTGCCGTTCGTGCCGCGACGGTTCACGAGCGGGGTGAGCGTGGAGTTCGCGGAGCGGCTCGGAGAGGTCGCGCCGGGTGCCCTGAGCAAGGTGCTGATGACGACCGGCGGCTCGGATGCCGTGGAGGTCGCGCTCAAACTGTCGCGAGCCGCGACGGGGCGGTTCAAGACCGTGTCGTTCTGGGAGTCGTTCCACGGCGCCGGCTTCGGCGCGGCGAGTGTGGGCGGCGAGCAGCTGTTCCGCAGCGGTCCGATCGGGCCGCTGCTCACCGGCACCGAGCACGTGCCGCCGATCGGCTGCTACCGCGACCGCTTCGGCGCCGGTCACCGCTTCGACGAGCCGCACACCGCGGAGTGCGGGCGTGCGCTCGCCGAGCTGGTCGACTACACGCTGCGGGTGCAGGGCGACGTCGCCGCGGTGATCGCCGAGCCGATGCGCGCGGTGCCGGAGATCGCGGCGCCGGGGTTCTGGCGGGCGGTGCGGCGGAGCTGCGATGAGACCGGCACGCTGCTGATCTTCGACGAGATCCCCACGGGGCTCGGACGTACCGGCCGGTTGTTCGCTTCGGAGCACGAGGGCGTCGTGCCCGACATCCTCGTGCTCGGCAAGGGGCTCGGAGGGGGCGCGCTCCCGGTGGCGGCGGTCGTGGCCGACCCGCGTCTCGACGTGGGAGCGGATTGGGCGTTCGGGCACTACACGCACGAGAAGAACCCGCTCATGGCGAGGGCCGCTCTCACCACGCTCGACATCATCGCCGAGGAGAGCCTGGTCGAGCGTTCGGCGGAGCTCGGCGCCCAGGCGCTGGAGCGCGGGCGCGAGCTCGCGTCGCGCTACGAGCAGATCGGAGACGTGCGCGGGCGCGGGCTGATGGTGGGGCTCGATCTGGTGCTGCCCGGCACGCGCACGCCGGATGCCGCGCTCGCGGAGCGCGTGCTCTACGGCTCGCTGCGCCGCGGCCTGAGCTTCAAGACGACGATGGGCAACGTGCTCACGCTCTCCCCCGCACTGGTGATCACGGAGTCGCAGCTCGACGAGGCCTTCGACATCCTCGACGCGTCCTTGGCCGAGGCCCTCGAAGCGACCGGCCGCCCACACCCCGGTCCCTGAGGCACTCGAAGGGACCGGCCGCGCGGAGAGTCGCTTCGAGAACCTCAGCGACCGGGCGGCCTCAGCGGTCGAAGAAGCGGCGGGCCAGCCCGAACGAGATGGTCATCCCCACGCCGGACGTGACGCTCACCACGGTCACTCCCGGCGCCACCTCGTGCACCAGGTACGGATGCCGCGAACTCGACGCATACACCCCCTGCCACCGCTCCACGACCCGGAGGCCGCCCGCCCCGAGCACCTCGCCGATGCGCGCAAGCAGCACGTCGGTGGTCTCTTCGCGCTGGAACGGGTCCATGGTCACCCCGTACCGGTGGCTGTCGCCGGCGATGATGGTGCCATCCGGCCGCTGGGTGAACATCACGTTCGCGCCGATCCCGACGAGCTCCGGGTCGGTGGCCTCGATGCGCGCCCTGAGGGCGGTCGCGGCATCCGTCCCGGTGAAGGCCGGGTAGCGCAGCATGGAGGTGCCGGTGAGCACGGCGGGCGCGATGCGGCGACCGCCCGGAGCCTCGATGCGGGCCATCTGCAGTCCGCAGCGTTCGATCTCGTGCTCCTCCGCGAGCTCCGGGTGGAGGTAGTCGAGGTCGTGGCCCACGCACACGATGGTGCGCGTCGCCCGGACTGTGCCGCGCGACGTGTGCGCGAGCGAACCGTCGTGGCCGAGGTAGGCGGTGCGCCAGAGCAGACGCGCCCCGGGCTGGTCGGCGAACCAGGCGGCGAGCGCGCCGACGGCCTCGCGCGGGTCGACGCGCACGTCGTCGCGCAGCACGGCGCCGCCCATGATCTCGGCATCGTCGCTCGAAAGCTCCTCGCGCACTCGTGCGGCGTCCACGATCCGCACCTGACCGGCCTCCCGCGAGGCGGAGAGCTCGTCGAGCACGGCCAGCTCCTCGGCGCTCCTGGCCACGGCGAGGGCGCCCGATTCGACCGCGAAGAAACCGGCGGCCGCACTCCGCTGCAGCCACCGCTCGCGCGCGAGGAGCGCGAGTTCGAGCAGGTCTCCCGATTGCGCGGTGACGCAGGCGTGGCCGAAGTTGCGCACCGACGCGCCGACGGCGCGGCTGTCGCGGTCGATCACGGTGACGGTCAGACCACGGGAGAGGGCTTCGGTGGCGTGGGCCAGGCCGACGATGCCGGCACCCACCACGAGGACGTCGCATTCGACGAGAGGAGCTGTCATGAGCGCGATCGTGACAGGTCTTGGTTAACGTGCGGTTTACCCGGGCATGGTGTGCTGTCGTGCGCACGACGAAAGGGTGACGATGATCGAACTGGTGGCATTCGACATGGCGGGGACGACGATCGACGATCACGGGCTCGTCTACCGCGCGCTGGCCGACAGCGTGGTCGAGACGGGAGCCACGCTCGAGCCCGAGGACCTCCAGAAGTGGATGGGTACCGACAAGGCGACCGCGATCGAGGCGCTCGCCCGCATCGGCGGCCGCCCGCTCACCCCGTCGGCGGTGGCCGTGGCGTTCAGCCGGTTCCGCGAGCTGCTCGAGCAGAGCTACCGCGACACCCCGCCCGTCGCACTGCCCGGCGTCGAGGCAGCACTGCGCGAGCTGCGCGCCCGCGGCGTGAAGGTGGCGCTCACGACCGGGTTCTCGGATGAGGTCGCGTACCCGATCCTCGACGCGATCGGCTGGCGGGTCGGCGACCTGCTGGATGCCGTGGTGACGACCTCCGACGTCGTCTCCGGCCGCCCGGCGCCCTACCTGATCCACCACGCGATGGAGCGCACGGGAGCCACGGATGTCGAGAGCGTGCTCGCCGCCGGCGACACCGTCGTCGACCTGCTCGCCGCCAAACACGCCGGCGTGGTGGGGGTGGGGGTGCTCACGGGTGCTCTCGCGCGGGACGAGATGGAGCGGCATCCGCACCACTACATCGTGGAGAGCGTGGTCGACGTGCTCGATCTGGACGAGCTCGGAGTCGACTGAGGAGCGGTGACGGCGGTGGCCGATAGGGTCGGTCACGATGGTCACCACGTTCTCGCCGCAGCAGGCGCGCCGCATCGCTCTGGCCGCGCAGGGATTCGGCCGACCGCCGACGGTCGCGGCGGGCACCCGGCAGCTCAATCTCGGTCTGGAACGGCTCGGGGTGCTGCAGCTCGACTCGGTGAACGTGTTCGAGCGGAGCCACTACCTGCCGCTTTTCGCACGGCTCGGCGCCTACGACCGTGCCAAGCTCGACGCGCTGATCTTCGCACCGCGCTCGAACTACATCGAGTACTGGGCGCACCAGGCGGCGATCATCCCCCTGGAGAGCTGGCCGCTGTTCGAATGGCGGCGCGCGGCCTACCGCCGCAAGTACTACGACGACCCCGAGAGCTGGGTCTCGACGCATCGCGAGATGCTCGACTTCGTGCGCGGGGAGCTGGCCGCTCACGGCGCGCTTCCGGCGAGCAAGATCCAGCACGAGTCGAACGTGCGGCGCGGCCCCTGGTGGGGCTGGTCGGACGTGAAGGAGGCCCTCGAGTTCCTCTTCTTCTTCGGTGAGGTGGCCACCGCGGGCCGCACCCGGTTCGAGCGCACGTACGCACTCACCGATCGGATCGTGCCGGAGCGCCTGCGCACCGCCGTCGTGCCCAAGGACGACGCCGTTCGTGAGCTGGTGCGCGTCTCCGCGCGGGCGCTCGGCATCGGAACGCTTAGCGACATCGCCGACTACTTCCGGCTGCGCACGGACGAGACGAGAGCGGCCGTCGCCGACCTCGTGGATGCCGGCGAGCTCACCCCTGCCACCGTGGCGGGCTGGAACCGCCCCGCCTTCATGCACCCGGAGGCGCGCCTCCCCCGCCGCATCGAGACCGCCGCGCTGCTCTCCCCCTTCGACCCGGTGGTCTGGGAGCGCGACCGCGCGCTCAGGATGTTCGGCTTCCACTACCGCATCGAGATCTACACGCCCGCGCCGAAGCGGGTCTTCGGCTACTACACGCTGCCGCTGCTCATCGACGAGGCACTGGTGGGGCGCATCGATCTCAAGAGCGACCGACAGAACGGCGTGCTGCGGGTGCAGTCCGCGTGGCACGAGGCGGACTACCCCGCGCCCGACCCAATGCGCGTGGCGGGGCTTCTGCGCGACATCGCGGATTGGCAGGGCCTGAACGACATCCTGGTCGTCGATCGTGGGGACTTCGCGCGCGAGGTCGCAGTGGCGGTGGGCGTCGATCCGATCGACGCGATTTCGTTATAGAGCGTTCACATCGTGATTCGAGCGATCCTCTACGCTCGCACTCATGACCGGCGTGAACTTCAGGTACGTAATCGCGATAGCGGGTGTCACCGTGCTCGCACTCGCGGGGTGCGCCCAGGAGCCGAGCGCTGCGCCGTCGGCGCACGCCACGCCGAAAGCGACGGCGACTCCTGCGGCAGCCCGCGAGCCGTCATCGAGCCGCGATCTCGCCTGCTCCGACCTCGGCTCCGTGGCCCAGGCGACGGCCCTCGCGGCACAGCCGGTCACGGCGGTGGACCCCGCGCTCTACGAGAACCTGGACTCCCGCTCCGTGGCGGACGGCGTCGTCACCGAACGGGGCATGCTCCCCTCTTTCACCGTTCAGCAGAGCGGCGGCCTTACTTGCGAGTGGTCGAACGGCAGCTATCGCGACGCGTCCAGCGGCTCCGGTACATCCGAGTACGCGGGCCTCCGCGTGCAGCTGCTGTTCGACCAGCAGGGCACCCATCCCTACGGCGCCGACGAATCGACTCCGGCGTGCGATCCGCTCGGCAGCGAGTGCTGGTTCAATCAGGTGCTCGACGACGGCACCTGGCTCGTCGTCTCGCTGCAGCTGCCCTGGAAGCAGAGCAGCGCCCCTCCCCGCCCCGACGCGGCGGCCACGCTCACGGCGTTCACGACTGCCGTCACCGGCATGAAGTCGGCCATCGCGGCGGCACCACCTAGTGGAGCGACCTGGTCGCCGGCGGGCACGCTCCCCCTCCCCGCCGAGTGCGCGAAGATGATCACCCCGGCACAGGTCAAAGCGGCTCTCGGGCTGCCCTACGACCTCATGACCAGCCACGGAGACGGCTACGCCACGGTGGAAGCCGTCTCGCAGCAGAAGAACGGCGACTCCTGCTCATGGACTTCGGCGACGGACGATCACGATGGCTACGTGGGCGGTCTGTCGTTCCTTCGCGGCGGAGCCTGGGCCTGGCACCGGCTGCGCGACCTGCCGTCCGTACTCGGCCCGCGCCAGTCGCTGGCCGTTCCCGGGCTGAAGTCGGGTGACGAGGCGTGGGTGCACTGTGATGCCCCGCACACCTCCTGCACGGCGGACCTGGTGGTCGGCGGCAACTGGCTCGAGCTCTCCCTCGCCAAGTCGGCCGTCACGGGTTACGGCGCTCCGACCGTGGACCGCCTCGCCGCGATCACGACGCTCGCGACCGAGGCGGTCGCGACGATCCGGCGATGAGCGGTCGGCTTCGGCGACCAGAGGCCTAGAAGCCGCCGCCGATCTTCTCCAGCCGGGCGATGCGGTCCGGGATCGGCGGGTGGGTGCTGAACAGCCGAGCCATGAGACCCGGCTTGTTGGGGTCCGCGATCCACATGTGGGCCATGCTGGTGTTCTGCTTCGCCACCGGGCGCGCGTACTCGCCGAGCTTCTTGAGGGCGCTCTCGAGCTCGGGCGGGTTGCGCGTGATCATCGCGCTCGAGGCATCGGCCAGGTACTCCCGCTGACGCGAGATGGCGGCCTGGATGATCGCGGCCAGGATGGGCGAGAGCACCAGCGCCACGATGCTGAGCACGAGGATGACCGGGTTGCCGCCCCCGCCGTTCTGGTTGTTGTTGCGGTTGTTGCCGCCGAAGCCGCCGAAGATGCTGAACCGCAGCAGGATGTCGGCGATGAACCCGATGGCGACCACCAGGCCGAACACGATCGTCGAGACCCGGATGTCGTAGTTCTGCACGTGGCCCATCTCGTGCGCCATCACGCCCTCGAGCTCGTCGTCGTCCATGATCGCGAGCAGTCCGGTGGTCGCCGCGACCGCCGCGTGCTTGGGGTCGCGGCCCGTGGCGAAGGCGTTCGGGGCCGGGTCGTTGATCACATAGACCTTCGGCATCGGCAGCCCCGTCGTGATGGAGAGATTCTCGATCACGCGGTAGAGCCGCGGATTGTCGGCCTTCTGGATCTCCTGCGCCCCCGTGATGGCGAGCGCCTGCCCACTCGCGGCGAAGTACTGGATGAGCGTGTAGAGACCCGCGCCGATCACGACGGCGATGAAGATGCTGTAGTCGCCGCGGCTGCCACCGCCCCAGATGTAGTTCACCCCGAATCCGATCGCGGCGATGATCACCACGAACAGCAGGATGATGAAGACGGTGTTGCGTTTGTTTGCGGCTATCGCGCGATACATGCGGTTCCGGGGTCAGCGGGTCAGAACTGAACGCGGGGCGGTTCCGCGATGGCGGCGGAGTCCGCCACCTCGAAGAAGTCGCGCGCCGTGAATCCGAGGCGCTTGGCGAAGATGTTGTTCGGGAACACCTTGATCTTCGTGTTCAGTTCCCGCACTCCGCCGTTGTAGAAGCGGCGCGAGGCCTGGATCTTGTCCTCGGTGTCGACGAGCTCGCCCTGCAGCTGGAGGAAGTTCTGGCTCGCCTGCAGCTGCGGGTACGCCTCGGAGACCGCGAACAGGCTCTTGAGCGCGCCCTGCATCTGGTTCTCGGCCACGGATGCCTCGGCCGGCGTCTTGGCGTTGATCGTCGCCGCGCGTGCCGCGGTGACCGCCTCGAAGACGCCCGACTCGTGCGTGGCGTAGCCCTTGACCGAGTCGACCAGGTTGGGGATCAGGTCGGCCCGACGCTTGAGCTGAACGGTGATGTCGCTCCATGCCTCGTCGACGCGCACGTTGAGCTTGACCAGCCCGTTGTACGTGGACACCAGGTAGATGACGATGATCAGCACGATCACGACGATGATGCCTAGGACGATGAGGAGTTCCATAGCTGCTTCCTTCGAGGTGCGCACCCATTGACGAGCGCGCGTCCCGACCACTATAGCCATTCGACTGCCCGCTCTCACCGGGTTTTCGGCAAGCTCCGAGCGAACGCACGAGGGTGCGAGAATCGACACCGGCGCTGCCCTGTCACGCCACGGAATGGAGCACGGATGCCGCTGGACGCCGCCCGCGAGGCCCTGGAACGACTCAGCCGCGTCGTGCCCGATTTCCCGAAGCCCGGCGTCACCTTCCGCGACCTCACCCCCGTCTTCGCCGACGGCCCCGCGCTGCGGGCGGTGACCGACGCTCTCCTCGAGCCCTTCGAGGGCCGGTACGACGTGGTTGCGGGCGTCGAGGCCCGCGGCTTCGTGCTCGCGGCGAGCGCGGCCTACGCGAGCGGACACGGCGTGGTGATGATCCGCAAGCCGGGCAAGCTCCCGCGAACGGTGCTCTCGGAGGACTACGACCTCGAATACGGCAGCACGACCCTCCAGGTGCACGCCGACGAACTGCCCGCGGGCGCCCGGGTGCTGCTCATCGACGACGTGCTCGCAACCGGCGGCACTCTCGCCGCGAGCACCTCGCTGATCGAACGGGCCGGGTGGAGCGTCGCCGGCATCGGGGTGGTGCTGGAGCTGGCGGAGCTGGGCGGGGCGGCGAGACTGCCGGGACGCGACATCCATTCGCTCCTCACACTGTGAGCCGCCGCAGTACCCTGATCGCAGGGCAACGGGGAGGCGTCTGATGGCTGGTGGTTTCCGGGGCTGGCTCCTGAACGGATTGAGCGACTCGTCGGGCCGGTACCAGGGCCCGCACGTGGAGGCGGCCGAGAAGACGCATTCGTGGTGGCGGGTGATGTGCCTCACGGGCGTCGACTACTTCTCCACGCTGGGCTACCAGCCGGCGATCGCGGCCCTCGCGGCCGGGCTCGTCTCGCCGTTCGCCACCATCGTGCTCGTGGCGCTCACCCTGCTCGGCGCCCTCCCGGTCTACCTGCGGGTGTCGCGCGAGAGCTTCAAGGGCTCCGGCTCGATCGCCATGCTCGAGAAGCTGCTGCCGTGGTGGGCGGGCAAGCTCTTCGTGCTCGTGCTGCTGGGCTTCGCGGCCACCGACTTCATGATCACCATCACCCTGTCGGCTGCGGATGCCTCGGCCCACGCCATCGAGAACCCCTTCGCGCCCTCCTGGTTCCACGGCAACGAGGTTCTGCTCACGCTGTTCCTCATCGCCCTCCTCGGCGGCGTCTTCCTGCGCGGCTTCAAGGAGGCCATCAACATCGCCGTGGGGCTGGTGGCGGTGTATCTCGCACTCAACGTGGTGGTGATCGTGGTCTCCGCGACCCACGTCTTCGAACGGCCCGTCGTGGTGAGCGACTGGTGGACGGCGCTGAACACGTCGCACGGCAATCCGCTGCTCATCGTCGGAATCGCGCTCATCGTCTTCCCCAAGCTGGCGCTCGGCCTCTCCGGTTTCGAAACCGGCGTCGCCGTGATGCCGCAGATCACCGGCGACCCGGGCGACGAGCCCGGGTACCCGGCCGGCCGCATCCGCGGTGCCGGCCGCCTGCTCACGACCTCCGCGCTCATCATGAGCGCCTTCCTCATCACGTCGAGCCTGGTCACCACGTTCCTCATCCCGCAGAAGGCGTTCCAGCAGGGCGGTCCGGCGAACGGGCGCGCGCTCGCCTACCTCGCGCACGAGTACCTCGGGCCGGCCTTCGGCACCGTGTACGACGCGAGCACGATCGCCATCCTCTGGTTCGCCGGTGCCTCGGCCATGGCGGGCCTGCTCAATCTCGTGCCGCGCTACCTCCCGCGCTACGGCATGGCGCCCAACTGGGCGAAGGCGGTGCGGCCCCTGGTGCTCGTGCTCACCGCCATCGCCTTCCTGGTCACGATCGTGTTCCAGGCGAACGTGGACGCCCAGGGCGGCGCGTACGCGACCGGGGTCCTGGTGCTGATCACCTCGGCATCCGTCGCCGTCACCATCTCGACCTTCCGAAAACGGCAGCTGCGGCGGGCATGGGCGTTCACGGTGGTGGGCGTGGTGTTCGTCTACACGACCATCGTGAACATCATCGAGCGGCCGGAGGGCATCCGGATCGCGACGCTCTTCATCCTCGGCATCCTCGTGATCTCGGTCGTCTCCCGGGTGCAGCGCTCGCTGCAGCTGCGCGCAACCTCGGTGGTGCTCGACGAGACGGCGCTCGACTGGGTGCGGTCGGATGCCGACGACCAGGGCTTCATCCGCATCATCGCCAACGAGCCGGACGACGGATCCCCGGAGGAGTACCAGAAGAAGAACAAGGACGAGCGCTACTACAGCCACATCCCGCAGCGGTCGCTCACCATCTTCCTCGAGGTGCACCACTCCGATTCCTCCGACTTCGAGGAGGACCTGGTGGTGCACGGGGTGGTCAAGCACGGCTACCGGGTGCTCGAGGTGGCCAGCGGGAACGTGCCGAACACGATCGCCGCGGTGCTGCTGCGCATCCGGGACGACACCGGGGTGGTGCCGGAGATCTACTTCGAGTGGACCGAGGGCAACCCGATCTCGAACTTCTTCAAGTTCCTCGTCACCGGCAAGGGCGAGATCGCCCCGGTCACCCGAGAGGTGCTCCGCGAGTCCGAGAAGAACGTGCGCCGCCGCCCCGCCGTCCACGTGAGCTGACCCGCCCCCTGCCCCACCCACCGACCCGTCACTGTTCCGTTTCGGGACGGGCGATGGCGCGCGCCGGGTACCGCGCGTCCCGAAACGGAACAGTGAGCAGGGGGCGGGGGCGGGGGGCGGCGGGGTCAGCCTAGGACGCGGGTCAGGTAGGGGTTTGTGAAGCGGCGGTCGGGGTCCAGGCGGTCGCGGGCGCGGACGAAGTCGGCGTGGTGCGGATACACCCGCGCGAGCGATTCCGCGTCCTGGAAGTGCATCTTGCCCCAGTGGGGCCTGCCGTCGAACCCGCGCATGATGTCCTCGACCGCACGGAAGTACTCGGTGGGGTCTTCGCGGTAGTAGCGGTGCACGGCGATGTAGCCGGAATCCCGCCCCTGGGCCGTCGACAGCCAGTTCTCGTCCCCGCGCGCCACCCGCACCTCGATGGGGAACGAGATGCGCCAGCCGCGGCGCTCGATCAGCGCCCGCACCTCGCGCAGCGCCTCGGGCACCGCCTCTCGCGGGATCGCGTACTCCATCTCGCGGAACCGCGTGGTGCGGGGGCTGACGAACACCTCGTGCGAGCGGTCCGTGAAGCTGCGGTTGCCGTAGACGCTCGTGGCGAGCCGGTTGATCGGCGGGGTCAGCGACGGCACGGCACGCCCCACGTTGCAGATCGCGGCGAGCAGGGTGTTGCCGATCACCGTGTCCTCCCACCAGGCCCCGACGGGGTTGAGCGGATGCCGCTCCGCGTCCCCCGGCAGACGCGTGTTGGTCTTCGTGGCGACCCCGTCGCTGTGCGGGAACCAGTAGAACTCGAAGTGGTCGGCGCCGTCGGCTCGGGCGTCGAAGCCGTCGAGCACCTCGTCGAAGGACTCCGCCTTCTCCACCGCCCGGAGGAGGAACGACGGCACGCACTGGAGGGTCAGCTCCACGATCACGCCGAGCGCGCCGAGTCCGAGGCGTGCGGCCGGCAGGAGCTCGGGGTGCTCGTCGTGGGAGATGCGCAGGAGGGAGGCATCCGCCGTCACCAGCGTGACGCCCACGATCTGGGTGGCCAGCCCGCCGAAGCGGGCGCCCGTTCCGTGGGTGCCCGTGGAGGTGGCCCCCGCGATGGTCTGCCGGTCGATGTCGCCCATGTTCTCGAGGGCCAGGCCGAGCGGATCGAGGATCGCGGGAAGCTGGTGCAGGTTGGTCCCGGCGCGCAGCGTGACCCTGCCGAGTTCGCGATCGACCGACACGAGGCCCTCGAGCGCGTCGAGGTCGAGCTGGATGCCGTCGGTGGCGGCGATCGCCGTGAAGCTGTGCCCGGCGCCCACCGTCTTGACGGCCAGCCCGTTCTCGCCGGCGAAGCGCACGATCGACTGCACCTCCTCGACGCTCGTCGGCCGTGCCGTGAACACGGGGTAGGCCGCCTCGGAACGACCCCAGTTGCGCCAGATCGTGCCCGGCGTCAGCGCCGCCGGGCGCCCGGTGGTGATGCTCACAGGAACACCTGCCCCTCTCCGCGATAGGTCAATTCGGCGCCGATCACGTGCCCGGCATCCACGACGGCGAAGCCGTTCACGTGCTCGCTCACCTCGCCCGCCTTGGTGTGGCGCAACCACACCCGGTCACCCACCCTCAGCGACTCGGCGCCCGGGCCGGTGAGGGGCGTCTGCACCTCTCCCGCCATCTCGCGCCCCACCATCCGGGTGCCCTGCGGCCAGGCGACGAGCGGGAGACGATCGACGGCGGGCGGGCCGGATGCCACCCAGCCCCCGCCGAGCAGCGTCGCCATCCCGGGCCGCGGTTTGCGCACCACGGGGAGCGCGAACGCCGCTGCCGGAGCGGGGGCGAAGTGGCGGTAGTGGTCGAACAGGTGCGGGCCGAACAGGCCCGAGCCCGCAGCGATCTCGGTCACCGCCGCCTCGGAGCTCGTGCTCTCGAGCGACCCGGTGCCACCGCCGTTCACGAAGGAGAGCGGCGCCAGCTCGCGCAGCGCGGCGACCACGGCCGCACGGCGGTCGGCGAGCTCCGCGGCCGACTGCTTCTGGATCCAGCGCACCGCGACGCCCCGCAGGGCGTTGGCCGGCGCGTTCACGAGGCCCGCGATCTGGCCCTCGTACGCCATGGTCCCCACCAGCTCGAAGCCCGGCCGATCCACGATCGCGCGGGCCAGCGCCCTCGCATCGGCGACCGACGACACCGGCGATCGCCAGGTGCCGATGTGACCGAGCAGGCGGCTGTCCCAGGATGCGTCGAACTCCAGGCAGACGCGGATGGTCTCGCGCTGCCCCGCGGGCACGACCGCGTCGACGACGTCGAGCTGGTCGATCGAGTCCACCATGATCGTGACCCGGGAGGCGAGCGCCGGGTCGGTGGCGAGGCGGCGGAGGGCGGAGCGGTCGACGCTCGGGTAGCCGACCACGACATCCTCGATCGGGGCGTGACGCTCGTCGCCCTCGGCGAGCCACAGCGCCTCGGCGAGCGTGTACGACAGCACCCCGGCGAACCCCGGCAGGCCCAGGACGGCATCGATGACCCCGCGCACGCGGATCGACTTGCTGGCCACGCGGATGGTGGTGCCGCCAGCCCGTTCGAGCATCGACCATGCGTTGCTCGCGAGCGCGGGCAGGTGGATGGCGGCGAACGGCGGGTCGAGCTCGGCGGTCGCCGCGGTCATCGACGGCCAGAACTCGGCCGGGTTCGTCCAGGGTGCCGTGGTCTGGTGGCGGAGTTCGAGCATCAGCGCACCGACTTGATCGGGATGACCGCTGCCGCACCCAGCAGGGCGGAGACGGCGGCGAGGAGGAACAGCCCCATGAAGCCGTTGACGGCGGCGATGACGAACGCCCCGATCAGCGGGGCGAATGCCTGCGGCACGGCGGTCGCGATGTTCATGATGCCGAGATCCTTGCCCCTGGTGTGCGCGTCGGGCAGCACCTGGGTGGCCAGGGCCTGATCGATGGAGAGGAAGCAGCCGTAGCCGAGCCCCAGGATGCCGGCCGCCACCAGCGCGGCGTCGAAGGTGGGCACGAGCGCGAGGATGAGGGCCGCGACGCCCTGCAGTGCGGCGGAGACCATCACGAACATCTTGCGCCGGCCGAGCCTGTCGGAGAGGCGGCCCGCGACGAGCGACGAGGCGACGACGAAGACCAGGTAGACGATCACGAGCAGTTCGAGGTCGCCCTCGGCGTCGGTGCGATGCAACCCGTAGAGGAGGAACTGCAGCAGGAGGGCGGTGCCGAAGGCGTTGCCGAAGTTGGTGAGGATGCGGCTGAGCAGTGTCCAGCCGAAATCCGGATGCTGCCGCGGGCTGATCCAGAACCCCGAGAGCATCGCCCCCATGGTGAACTTCGCCCGGTTCTCGCGGGTGAGCACCTGGTCGGGCACGAAGAGCACGAACGGCACCACGAGCACGATGAGCAGCACCGCGATGATGGTGTAGCCCAGCCAGATCGCCAGGCCGTCGATCGTGACGATGGTGATGCCGAGGATCGTGCCGACGGCCTGCGGCGAGGAGATGAAGCTGGAGACCACCCCGCGCTGGCCGACGGGCACCTGGTCGGAGATGACCGCGGTGAGCGAGGCCGAGAGCACGCAGAAGCCGGTGAGCGCCACCGACCAGAAGACGCCGATGCCGACGATGTCGTGCTGGGCTCCCAGCAGGACGAGCCCGATGGCGAAGATGAGCGCACCCGCCACGATCCAGGGCCGTCGGCGGCCGAACCGCGAGGTCGTGCGATCGGAGAGGGCGCCGGTGAGCGGAAACGCGACGAGCGCGCAGACGCCGGCGATGCCCGAGACGATGCCGAAGGCGATGACCTTGCCGACCCAGCCGCCCTTCACTTCGGCGTCGACCTGGGTGGGGAGCAGGTACTGGATGGGCGCGAGCTGCGCCATCCAGATTCCGAGCCAGGCGGTGGCGAAGAAGGCGATCCAGGCGCCGGGGACGAACCGTTTCGGCTCGGAGAACACGGCCGGCGTGAACACCGCCGGGGCACTGGCCGGTTCGGCAGCGGTCATCGTGGTGTCTCGACTTTCAGGTCGGCGAAGGAGGTGATCGTGTCGGCGATGTGGTCCATGAGCAGCCCGGCGGCCTCATCGTCGCGGTCGGCGAGCCAGGCATAGGTCAGTCCGTCGGTGAGGGCGACGAGGATGCGGGCGAGCCGTTCCTCGGGGAGCGTCCATTCGACGCCGAGCTCGGCCGAGCCGGCCGCGAGGAGGGCGCGCGCCGCGGTGAGGTAGCTGCCGTGCTGCACGGCGGGCAGCGCCTCGAGCTCGGGGGTCCGCATCGAGTAGTGCATGAGCTCGAACATGGCCTGCTCGCGCTCGGGATGTTCGCGGAGGAGGTCGAAGTAGGCCTGGAGCCCGGCTCGCACGGCGGAGCGGAGGTCACGGGCGGGCGCCAGGGCGGCACGGGAGACGTCTTCCTGCTGGTCGACCACGAAGGCGATGACCTCGCGGATCAGCTCATCGCGGGAGCGGAAGGCGTAGTGGAAGCTGGCGAGCGACATCCCGGCCTCCGCGACGATGGCGCGGGTCGTGGCCCCGTGCACGCCGTCGCGGGCGATCACGGCGAGCGCGGCCTGCACGAGTGCGGCGCGACGCTGTTCGGCCGGGAGACGTGCCATCCCTTGTCCTTCCCCATGTCGACTGGGTCACCCGTCCCAGTCGTTTGACTAAGAATGGCGGGCCGGGGTCGATCCGTCAATGGTCGAATTGACAGGACGCCCCGGGGCCGGGCTGAATGGAATCAGTGCAGCCCAGACGAATGACGGATCAGGTCACTCGCCGCCGCCCGGCATCGGTCCGGATCGAGATGGCGCTGGTCATCGCGCTCGCAGCGTGCGCACTGCTCACCGGCGCCGCCCCCGATCCCGCACCCCCGGCCGCACCGCCCGCCGCTGCGACCGGCCCCACCGTCGACACCGTCCCGGCCTTCTCGCCGCTCAACGCGGTGCAGCTGCACGGTGGTCGCGACGCGGATGCCGCGATCTCGGTCACGATCGCCGGCGTCACGGCGTGCACCGACATCCCTGCCGACCCCTCCAGCACCACCTGGAGCTGCACGGCCGCGGTGCCCAACGGCCCCGGCATCGTGGTCACCGTCACCCAGACCCTGAACGGCACCACGACCCAGGCCACGAGCAACCCCTTCGACGTGCTCGGCCCGCCGCAGATCAGCGGCAACCCCGGTTTCATCACGCCCGGACTCGTCTCGGGGCAGGGCTACCCCGGGGCGACCGTGACCACGGCGGTCGCGGGCGCATCGGGGGGCTGCAGCTCGCTCGTCACGGGCGCGGGCTACTGGTCGTGCGCTCTCACCGTCGGCTCCGGCGACTGGTCGGTGACGGCCACCCAGTCGCGGGCCGACCTCGGCGGCGGAGCGTCGTCAGGCGTCTCGGGCTCCCTCACCGTGCACGTGGACAAGGAGGCTCCGCTGCCGCCGCGGGTCACCTCACCGGCCTCCGGGGCGCGGGTGACCTCGAGCCGCGTCACCTATCGCGGGGTCGGGGAGACCGGCGGCACGGTCGACGTGTACGTAGACAACGTGCCGGTCTGCTCGGCGGGGGTTGCGGCATCCGCCTGGTCCTGCAGTGCGACGGCGCCGTCGCGGGGCACGCACTCGGTGCGGGCCATCCAGCGCGACCAGGCCGGCAACTTCAGCTCCCCCTCCCCCATCGTGCGGGTGTCGTTCGGACCGGCGGATGCCGCCGCTCCCGCGGCCGCCGTGTCGTCCATGTGCTGCTCCCCCGCCCCTTGGTGGGGGTTGTCGTGGGGCCCGGCGCCCGCCGCCGCGCCCCCCCCCGCGCCTCCCCCCGGCACCCCGACCCCCGTGCCCACCACACCGAGCCCGACCCCGACCACCCCGCTCCCGAGCCCCACCCCGCTCCCCTTCGCGCACAGCCCGCACACGGGGTGGGGCAGCCCGACCGGCTTCGGCGCCGACCTGCCCACGCTGGCGTCGTCCATCAGCGGCGGCAACTGGGCAATCGCCCCGCTGCTGGCCCTGGCCTACCTGATCCTGGTCGCACTGCCCCTGCGGCTGCTGGCCACCGCGCTGCGCGGACGGGTGCGGCGGCCGCGCACCCGCTTGACCGGTCGCAATCAGTCGATGCTGTTCGACTCCGAGCCCGCCGAACGCACCCCGGTCAACCCCTGGCTCGCGGGGATCGTGCCCCTGCTCATGGCGACCGCCCTCGTGGTGATCTCCACGGGGGTGAACGACGAGGTCAAGTACCTGCGCTTCGCCGGGGCGGCGTTCCTCGGTCTCGCGCTGCTCAACGTGGTCGGCGTGGCGATCCCCGCGCGGCTGACGGCGGGCAGGCTCGCGATCCCCGGGCGCCTCCGGGTGCTCGTGCTGCTGGTGGTGGCGGCCGTGCTCGCCGCAGTGCTCTCCCGCGCCACCGGCCTGCAGCCGCGCATGGTCACGGGCGTGCTCGTCGGGATGGGCTTCGCCCGAGGGCTGGCCGCGCGGCCGCGCGCCCTGGTGCGCCTCACCGAGGTCGGAGCGGTCACGGTGCTCGCCATGCTGGCCTGGGTGGCCCACGGACTCGTCGGAGGAAGCGGATTCGCGCCCGCCGCGCTGCGCGAGCTGCTCGCCACGGTGGCGCTCGCCGGCATCGGCTCCGCCCTGGTCATGGTGCTGCCGATCGCCGGCCTCCCCGGCCGCGTGGTGCTCGAGTGGTCGGGTGCGGCCTGGACCGCGAGCGTGCTCGCGGTGGCCCTGTTCGCCGGCGTTCTACTGCTGGGCGGTGGGGGCTTCCCGATCGTCGCATCGCTCGTGGTGGCGGGAGCCTTCGCCGCGGTGAGCCTCGCCGTCTGGTCCTGGTTCCGCTTCGTCGAGCCCGCGCCCGCCTGACCCGAGCTCTCGCCGTGGCGCGCCGCCCGGATCAGGCGTCTACGGGGTCCACCGCCTCGTTCACGCGCGCGAGGTGAGCGGCGTACGCGTGGCCGCTGTCCTTGACGATGCGCTCCTGCGTCTCGTAGTCCACGAAGACGATGCCGAAGCGCTTGCCGTAGCCCCACGCCCACTCGTAGTTGTCGAGCAGCGACCACACGAAGTAGCCCCGAACGTCGGCTCCTCCCGCGATCGCCTCCGCCACGGCGGCGATGTGATCGAGGATGAAGTTCGTGCGGTCGGTGTCGTGCACCGCGCCATCCGCCGACACGACATCCGTGTAGGCGGCGCCGTTCTCCGTGATGTAGAGCGGCGGCAGCTGCGGATACTCGGCGGTGAGCCGCAGCAGCAGGTCGCGCAGACCCGACGGGTTGACCTCCCAGCCGAGGTCGGTGCGCGGGAGCCCGCGCAGCGGGAAGGTGACGTACTCGCTGCCGACGAGCGAGGAGCGGGTCGGCCGGTCGGTGGGCTTGAACTCCCGTTCGCCGACGACGGTTGTCGGATGCCCGCTCACCGCGTCGTCGTGGTAGTGGTTGACCCCCAGGAAGTCGATCGGCTGGTGGATCTGCTCGAGGTCTCCGGGGCGGATCGCCGCCGTGAGGCCGAGGTCGCCGACATCCTGCAGGAGGTCCTCCGGGTAGGCGCCGCGCAGGATCGGGTCGAGGAAGGCGCGATTCCACAGTGCGTCCACGCGGCGAGCGGCCTCGATGTCCACGGGGTCGTTCGGGTCGCCCGGGATCGCGTTGGTGAGGTTGAGCGTGATGCCCAGCTCGATCGGCCGCCGGTCGGCGATGCTGCGCTCGCGCAGCCTCTGCACCACGAGACCGTGACCGAGGTGCTGGTGGTGCAGTGCGGCGAGCGCGGCGGTCGGCTCCTGCCGGCCCGGCGCATGGTCGCCGGCGGCGTAACCGATGAGCGAGGAGCAGAGCGGCTCGTTGAACGTCGTCCAGCGGCTCACCCGATCGCCGAGCACGTCGTAGACCACGTTCGCGAAGTCGAGGTAGCGGTAGGCGGTGTCGCGGTCGGCCCAGCCGCCCTTCTCCTCCACGGCCTGCGGCAGATCCCAGTGGTACAGGGTGAGCCATGGGACGATGCCCGCGTCGAGCAGTTCGTCGACGAGGCGGCTGTAGAACGCGAGCCCGGCGCGGTTGACCTCGCGGTCTCCCGGCTTGATGCGCGCCCAGCTGGTGGAGAAGCGGTAGACGCCGAGACCGAGCTGCTTCATCAGGGCGACGTCCTGCGGCATCCGGTGGTAGTGGTCGACGGCGACCTCGGGGGTGTCACCGTTCTGCACCGCTCCGGGCACCCGCGCGAAGGCGTCCCAGATGGAGTCCTCCTTGCCGTCCTCGTGGGCGGCGCCCTCGACCTGTGCGGCCGCGGTGGCCGCGCCCCAGAGGAAGCCCTTCGGCCAGGTGAATTCGGTCATTTGACTGCTCCTGCACTGAGTCCTGCGACGAAACTGCGCTGAAGGAGCAGGAATCCGACAACGACGGGGATGCTGACCACCAGGGAGGCGGCCATGATCTGGTTCCAGTACACGTTCACCTCGGTGGAGTACTCGCCGAGGCCCACGGCGAGCGTGCGACTGTCCTGGTTGGTGAGCACCGAGGCGAAGAGCACCTCGCCCCAGGCGGTCATGAAGCTGTAGACCAGCACCGCCACCACGCCGGGCCGGGCGACCGGGAGGATGACGCGGAACAGGGTGCCCAGCGCGCTGGCGCCGTCCACCTTCGCCGCCTCGTCCAGTTCGCGCGGGATGTTGTCGAAGTAGCCCGACAGCATCCAGATCGAGAACGGCAGGGTGAACGTGAGGTAGGTGATGATGAGGCCGGTGCGGGTGCCGACAAGCTGGATGCCGAAGGTGTTGTTGATGTTGATGAAGATGAGGTACAGCGGCAGCAGGAAGAGCACCCCGGGGAACATCTGCGTCGACAGGATCGTCGTGGTGAACACCGTGCGACCGCGGAAGCGCCAGCGCGAGACCGCGTAGGAGGCGAAGATCGCCACCGCCACACTCAGCACGCTCGCCGCGAGCGAGACGATCAGGCTGTTCACGAAGTACGTTCCGAGCGGCACCGTCTTCCAGATGTCGATGAACGGCTGGAAGGTGATCGTGGACGGCCACCACGTGAACACGCCCTGCACGTCGCCGAGCGGCTTGATGGAGGTGGTGATCATGACGTAGATCGGCACGATCACGAACAGCGCGAGCACCACGATGGTGATGACGCGGAACGTCTTGAATCCGACTGACTCACGCATCCTTCGACCTCCGGTTTCCGATGAGCAGGTACACGCCGGTGACGACGAGCAGGAAGAGCAGGAGCAGCACCGACATCGCCGACCCGAACCCGAAGTTGAGGTTCACGAACGAGGCGTTGTAGATGTGCACCGAGATGATGTCGCCCGACGGCGGCTCATTGCCGCCGAACAGGATGAACGGGGTGTTGAAGTCGTTGAACGTCCACAGGAACATCACGAGCAGCAGCACCCGGTTGACCGCGCCGAGACCGGGGAGGGTGATGCTGCGCCACTGGCGGAACGGCTTCGCCCCGTCGAGCGCGGATGCCTCGTAGAGGTCCTCCGAGACGCTCTGGAGTCCGGCCATGAGCATGAGGAACGCGAACGGCCACATCTTCCAGATCGCGACGACGATCACCGAGACCAGGGCATTCGACCCGATCAGCCAGAACGGTTTGTGAGCCGGATCGATGAGGTGCAGGGCCGCGAGCACGTTGTTGATGGCGCCGGTCTGCTGCTGGAACATGAACTTCCAGGTGATGATGCCGGCGTACATCGGGATCGCGTAGGGCACGAGGAACAGGGTGCGCAGCAGCCCGCGGCCGACGAAGGAGCGCTGGAGCGCCACCGCGGCGGCCATGCCCAGCACCCAGGAGATGCCGACCACGAAG
The DNA here is from genome assembly GCA_966212465.1 of uncultured Lacisediminihabitans sp. Taxonomy (GTDB): domain Bacteria; phylum Actinomycetota; class Actinomycetes; order Actinomycetales; family Microbacteriaceae; genus Lacisediminihabitans. The sequence goes on along the minus strand of CBIHRK010000003.1, from coordinate 232,696 downwards.
ATGGTGAAGACGATCGTGGTGAGGAACGATTGCAGCAGGGACAGGCCCTGGGCGCCGTTGAAGTCGAGGGCCAGCTGGTAGTTGCCGAGCCCGACGAAGGGGGCCGCCGACCAGTTGGCGAGGTAGAGCTGGGTGAGCTTGACGAAGCTCATCCAGATGCCGGTCACCATGGGCACCACGTGGATGAGCAGTTCCAGCAGCACCGCCGGCGCGATGAGCACCAGTGGCAGCCACCATCCGACGGTGCGTTTCGCGCCGGGTCTTCCGTTCCGGCGGGGCGTCTTCGCCCGCTCCGGTTTGATCGCAACCGTCATGGCCACGCGTCCTTTCGTATCCGCAGGAAGGAGGGCGTGCGCAGTGACGCGCACGCCCTCCGGGTGGTGGGGCTAGCCTGCGGAGTTCGTCTTCTCCTCGGCGGTCTTGAGGGCGGCCTTCACGTCCGCGGACGAGACCGATCCTCCCGTCGCGACGGTGGCGAATAGCGAGTTCAGGGCGTTGCCGACGTTGGTCTCGAACGCACCCTCGAGCGGCACCAGCGGGTACGGCGCCGAGGCGTTGTTGTAGATGTCGGAGAACGTCTTGGCGATCGTCGGGTCGTCGGTGAACGTCGGGTCGACGCCCTTCAGCACCGGGATCGAGGCGTAGGGCTTGCCGAGCACGCCCTGCGTCGACGCACTGGTCATGAACTTGACGAACTTGAGCGCCGCATCCTTGTGCTTCGTGTTCTTGAAGACCGAGATGTTGATGCCCTGGATGCCGCTGGAGATGTTCTTGCCGCCGGAGGGTGACGGGATCGCGACGACGCCGTAGTCGCTGGTCGCCATGCCGTCGGAGGCGAGCAGCGCACCCGCGTTGTCCTGATTGACGATCATCGCGACCTTGCCCTTGGCGAAGTCGGCGCTGGCCTCGGTGCCGGTCGTGTACTGGGCGTTGGACGGGTTGACGACCTTGTCGGTCTGCATGAGGTCGAGGTAGCGCTTCACGCCGTCGACCGTTCCCTGGCTGGTGAAGTCCGCCTTCTGCCCGTTGAACAGCTCGGCGCCGTTCTGCTCCGAGGTGATGAACGCGAAGTGCACGTTCTCGGTGTAGCTGCCGGCCTCGAGGCCCATGCCGTAGACGCCGTTCGCGGTGAGCTTCTTGGCGTCGGCGACCATGTCCTCCCACGTCTTGGGCGGGGTGAGGCCCGCGTCGGCGAACATCTTCTTGTTGTAGTAGAGGCCGTACGCGAGACCGTAGAGCGGCACCGAGGTGGGCGTCTTGTCTTTGAGGCCACCGGTGGCCAGGGCCGTCGCCACGAACTTGTCGGAGCCGCCGATCGCCTTCATGTTGGCCGAGTCGTAGGGGAGGAAGGCGCCCGTGGCGGAGAGGTACGGGGCCCAGGTGTTGCCGATGTTGACGACATCCGGCCCGGAGCCGGAGGTGACCGCGGTGTTGATGCGGGTCTGCAGGTTGTTCCAGCCGACGACCTCGAGCTTGACCTTGATCCCGGTCTCCTTCGTGAACTTGTCGAGCAGCGGGGTGAGCACCGCCTTGTCGTTGGCGAGGCTGGTTCCCTGGTTGCTGGCCCAGTAGGTGATGGTGTTGCCCTGGTCGCTCGACGATCCGCCGCCGCTGCTGCAGGCAGAGGCGAGAAGGGCGATCGACGCCGCTCCGACGATGGCGATGGCCATCTTCTTGTGTCGGACAATGTTCACGGAAGACTCCTTTGTATGCGTGGACGAAAGTGGTGCTCTGTGCGCGCTCGGCGGTGCTTCGGGTGAATCGCATGGGGACGGCGAGACGACCGGCTTTGGTCGTCTCGCGACGCACACGACTTAGAACATAGCTTGTCAAAAGGCGTGAGACAAGGGCGACGCCGAGAAAGAGCGATTATTTGGCGAAAACCGTGGGAGCGCGCCCATCCCTGCGGTTGCGGGAAACGGGGATCGCCCCGGAATTGAGGAAACTCTCGATGGGCAGCGTCGCCGCCCCCATCGCCACCGCGTCCGAACCGAGCTGCGCCGACACGAACGAGACCTGGCTGAAGGGCAGCTCGAGCGCGTAGCGGGCGGCCGCGTCGCGCACCCGAGGCACGAAGCTCGAGTCGACCCCGCGCCCGAACCAGCTGCCGATGACGATGCGCTCCGGGCGGAAGAGGTTGACGATGTCGGCCAGGCCCGCCCCGAGGTAGGTGACGGTCTCCTCGATCACCCGGTGCGCCACGTCGTCCGTCGCCTCCCGGGAGAAGAGCCCCGTGACCCATGCCTCCAGGTCGCCGTCCGCCGTGCGGATGCCGCCGAGCTCGGCATAGCGGGTCGCGAGCGCGTTCGCCCCGATGTAGGCCTCCACGCAGCCCAGCGCGCCGCAACGGCACGGCCGGCCGTCCACCACGATCTTCGTGTGGCCCCACTCCCCGACCCGCAGATTGTGCTCCTGCTGCGGGGTGGACCCGGCGATGAGCGTGGCGCCGACACCGATGCCCATGAGCACGATGGCCGACGTCGAGGCGCCCCGCGCGGCGCCGAACCAGCTCTCCGCCTGGCCGAGCGTGTTCGCGCCGTTCTCGATGCGCACCGGCAGGTCGATGCTCTGCCGCAGCATCGCCTCGAACGGCACGGCGTGCCAGCCGACCGTCTGCGCGTGGATGATCGCGGTCTCGCGCTGCTCGACGATGCCGGGCACCCCCACCCCGACGCCGATGACGGCCGCCTCGGGAACGCCGGACTCGGCGATGACCGCGCCGATCCCTTCAACCACGTCGGCGACCGCCCGCTCGGGGTGCAGGCCGTCGAGACGCGTGAGCAGCCGGTGCGAGGCGAGCAGCGTCATCCCCAGGTCGAAGAGCTCGACGAGGATGGCGGTCTCGCCGATGTCGACGCCGATGACGTAGCCGCGCCCCGGGTTGAGGCGGAAGAGGCCCCGCGGTCGGCCGCCGTTCGAGTCCTCGGAGCCCACCGCCTCGACCGCCCCCTCGGCGATGAGCTCGCCGAGCACGTTGCTCACCGTGGCGAGGCTGACACCGGAGGCGGTGCCCACCTCCTGGCGCGTGAGCGGTCCGCCCAGGTGCAGGGCCCAGAGGGCGCGGGACCGGTTGTTCCGGCGCAGGTCGCGCACCGTGCTCGCGGTGGCTGTCGGCATCGGGAATCCCCACTGGTCGGGTCGGGCAGGGTGCCCACGAGGGGCACAGGAAGGCCAGAATACCGGACCGGGTGAGCCGTTCGGCCGGGCGACGACGTTATTTTCACGCCGTGTCATAAGTGTGCCGGAATCACCCCCCGCTTTGGGTGCAGAGGAATCGGGAGGAGCCGCTTATTCTCGTTGTGGGACCCGAGCCCTACCCTTTCTCAGACACCACTCTCCTGGAAAGAGCGCTCCTTGGTACCCTCCGCCGGTCGTGGACTCTTCGAACTGCTGATCGAAGAAGTCAGCTACGACATCGCCTCCCTTCCCCCCTGCGCCGAGCGCGAGGAGCTGGAGGTGGCCCTCGTCGGCCTCCACAAGAAGCTGGAATCGCTGCAGGCCTCCTAGGCCCTCAGCCCGCGCCGCCCGACCAGGCGCGGTAGGGGTCCCAGCCCGCTGGATCCCACCGGTCGCCGTCGAGGGTGACCCCCTCCCCCGGCGCGCAGACGCCGACGCGGCGGAAGCCGGCCGGGAGCGCAACGGACGCCGGGAACGCCGCGAGCAGCGAGTGGTCCTCCCCGCCGCCGAGGGCGAGGGCCGGGTCCGGCCCCAGCAGCGCACCGTCGAAGTCGATGCGAAGGCCGCTCGCCGACGCGAGGCGCCCCGCATCGATGGCGAGACCGTCGCTGAGGTCGAGCATCGCCGTCGCGCCGGCCCGCGCCGCCACGGGACCGGACGAGATCGGCGGCCGGGGCGCGAGCTGGGCGGCGGTGCGGGCGCGGAGGCCGGCGGCGGCCACGCGGTCGGGTCTCCCCTCGGCATCCACCCCCTCCTCGAAGAGCAGGCGAAGCGCGGCGATCGATTCGCCGAGCGGGCCGGCCACGGCGACCACGTCCCCGGCGTGAGCGCCGGAGCGGAGCACGGGATCACGCCCCTCGAGGTTTCCGAACGCGGTGACGGCGATGGTCAGCGTGGGCGAGACGGAGAGGTCGCCGCCCACCACGCCGCATCCCGGCGCGAGCGCCTCGCAGCCCTCGCGCAGGCCGTCCGCGATGCCCTCGAGCACGCCCACCTCGGTCTCGGCGGGTGCGGCGATCGCCACGACCAGCGCGGTCGGCACCGCCCCCATCGCGGCGACGTCGGCGAGGTTCGACGCGGCCGCCTTCCACCCCAGATCGTGCGGGGTGGACCAGGCGAGCCGGAAGTCGGGACCGTGGATCATCATGTCGGTCGTGACCACGAAGCGACCGTCCGGAGCGGCGACCACCGCGGCGTCGTCGCCGGGACCGAGCAGCTGAGCGGATGCCGCCGGCAGCCGGGGGAAGATGCGCGCGAGAACGGCAGCCTCCCCCACTCCCGCAAGGGTGTCGTCGACAGAAAAGGGCACGCCCAACGGTACCTCGCCGCAGTTGCCCGGGGGTCGACCGGCGCGGAGGCTGGACACATGCACGACCAGCACCTCCGCGACCGCTTCGCCGGCCTCACGACCGCCCACCTGACCGACGGATGCCTGCGCTCCTCGGTGCCCGTACGCTGCGCCCCCAGCGGGCTCAGGGCCGTCTCCCCGGGAGGCAGGCTCGCCGGTCGCGCCCTCCCCGCTCGCCACGTCGGCAGCGTGGACGTCTTCCTCGAGGCCATCGACGGCGCCCGCCCCGGCGACGTGCTCGTCGTGGACGACGGCGGCAGGCTCGACCGGAGCTGCGTCGGCGACCTCATGGCCCTGGAGGCGCGCGAAGCGGGGCTCGGCGGGATCGTCATCTGGGGTCTGAATCGCGACAGCGCGGAGATCCGGGAGATCGGGCTGCCGGTCTTCAGCCTCGGGACCGTGTCGACGGGCCCCCTCGACGTGGCGGAGCGACCGGCCGACGCGCTGACGAGCGCACGGGTCGGCGAGTGCACGATCACCGGCGACGACCTCGTCTTCGCAGACGACGACGGGGTCGTGTTCGTGCCGGCGGACCGCGCCGAGGAGGTGCTCGCGCACGCGGAGGCGATCCGCGACACCGAGGTGGCCCAGGCGCGCCGCATCCGGGAGGGGGTCTCCCTGCGCGAGCAGGTCGCCTTCGCCCGGTACCTCGAACGGCGCGCCGGCGAGCCGGGCTACGGGTTCCGGCAGCACCTTCGCGACGTCGGGGGCGCGATCGAGGTGTGAGCGGCTTCGCAGCGTCGACCGGATAGCCTGAGAGCGATGAACGCGACGCTCCGCACCCTGCTCGCCACCGCGGCCGGCGCGGCCCTCGTCGTCGGCGTCGCCGGCTGCGCGCCGACCGTCGCGATGCAGCCGGCCATCCATTCCACGGATCCGCGCTGCGCCGACGTGATCGTCCGGCTCCCCGACAACGTCGCGGGCTACCCCGCCCGCTCCACCGATGCCCAGGCGACCGGTGCCTACGGCAACCCGACCGTCGCGCTGCTCACCTGCGGGGTCGCGCCGCTCAAGGCCTCGCAGGACCTCTGCTACACCGTCCGCGGCATCGACTGGGTGGAGGACACCAGCCGCAAGCCGATCTACACGTTCACCACGTTCGGCCGGGATCCCGCGGTGCAGGTGGTGATCGACAGCAAGAAGACCCAGGGTCAGGGCACGATCATCCTCGATGCCCTCGCCAACGCCGTGGGAACGCTGCCGGCCGACCCGGGCAAGCGCTGCACAACGGTCATCGACCCGTACCAGGTGACCCCGAGCCCCACCCCCACGCCGTAGGCGTACCGCGTCACTCGACCAGGATGGCCACGTCGTCGGTGTCGGTGGTGAGATGCGGAGCGATGTCGCGCGGGTCCATCGTTCCGGCGAGCACCTCGGCCACCTGCGAGACGATCGGCATGACGACGCCCTTGGCCATGGCGAGCTCGAGCACCGGTGCCACCGACGAGAGGCCCTCCGCGGTCTGATTCATCTGCTTGACCACGTCGGTGAAGCTGTAGCCCTGCCCGAGCAGGCGTCCCGCGGTGTTGTTGCGCGAGAGCGAGGACTCGCAGGTGGCGATCAGGTCGCCCAGTCCGGCGAGCCCGGCGAGGGTCTCGGCCCGCCCCCCGTACGCGACCGCGAAATCGGTCATCTCGACGAGGCCGCGCGTGATGATCGATGCCTTCGTGTTCTCGCCGTAGCCGACCCCGTCGACGATCCCGATCGCGACGGCGATGAGGTTCTTGAGCACCCCGCCGAATTCCGTGCCGATCACATCCGTGTTGACGAACGAGCGGAAATAGGGGTTGGTCGCCACCGACGCGACCGTCGTCGCCGTCTCGAGGCTCGTGGATGCCACGACCGCCGCCGTCGGCTGCTGCTTGGCGATCTCGAGCGCGAGGTTGGGTCCCGACGCGACCGCCACCAGGTCGGGGTCGATGCCGAGCTCCTGCTCGATCACCTCGCTCATGCGGAAGCGGGTGCCCTTCTCGACGCCCTTCATGAGGCTGACGACGATGGCGCCCTCGGGGATCAGCGAGGCCAGCGAGCGGAGGTTGTCGCGGAGGGTCTGACTGGGCACGGAGAGGAAGACGAGCTCCGCGCCATCCAGCACATCGGTCAGCCGCGAGGAGGCCCACAGATTCCTCGGCAGGTTGATGCCCGGTAGGTAGTCGCTGTTGCGCTTCGACTCGGAGATCTCGCGTGCGAGCTCGGGCCTGCGGGCCCACACCGCGACATCCGATCCCCCGTCGGCGAGCACCTTCGCGAAGGTGGTGCCCCAGCTGCCGGCGCCGAGCACCGCCACTCGCGTCGCCCCGGGCATCGGGAGGCGGATCGGCATGGTCAGCGCGCTGTTGCTCAAAACTTGCCGATCTCTTTCTGGTTGTGCGCCGCCGGGTCCCAGATCTCGGCGGGCGGGGTCTCCTGTCGCAGGTCGCCCACGAGAGCCGAGATCGCCCGCATGAGCACCACGGTCGCCTCGCCGAGCGTGGCGGAGTCGAGCGGTCGGCCGGCGAAGGGGGTCAGGTCGACGGGATCCCCGAACTTCACCGTGACCGTCTTGCGCGGGAAGGGGTGGAACCTGCCGCCGTACCGCGGCGTGATGAACTGGTCGCCCCAGTGCGCCGCCGGGATGAGCGGGATGCCCGCCTCCAGGGCCGTGCGCACGGCGCCGAACTTGCCGCGCATCGGCCACAGGTCGGGATCGCGGGTGAGCGAGCCCTCGGGGTAGATGATCACGAGGTGGCCCTGGTCGGCGATCCGGTCGGCCGCGGCCAGCGGGTTCTCCCCGCGCACGACGCCGGTGCGCTCCACCGGCACCTGGCCGGATCTGCGCAGGAACCAGCCCAGCACGGGCACCGTGAAGAGCGACGCCTTCGCGAGGAACCGCGGGGCGCGGCCGAGCTTCCAGACCACGCGGCCCATGATGATGGGGTCGATGTTGGTCATGTGGTTCGGCGACAGCACGAAGGCGCCCTCGCGCGGCATCTTGTGGCCGTCCACGATCACGAACTTCGTGAACAGCTCGAAGACCGGGATCAGCAGGGCGGCGAGCACGCGGAAGACCGCGATCCTCTCCGACTCCGGCTTGCTCGCCACCGCGGATCAGCCCTCGAAGACGAAATCGGCCCCGAGCACTTCGAGCTTCTCGACGAAGTGCTCGTAGCCGCGGCTGATGATCCCCACGTTGCTGATGGTCGACTGCCCCTCCGCGCTCAGCGCCGCGATGAGGTAGCTGAACCCGCCCCGCAGGTCGGGCACGCGCACGTTCGCACCGTGCAGCCGGGTCGGCCCCGTGATGACGGCGGCCTGCTCGAAGTCGCGGCGTGCCACGCGTCGCGGGTGATCGGGCAGACCCTCCTTGTGCACGACGATGTCGGCGCCCATCTCGTTGAGCGCCTCGGTGAAGCCGAAGCGGTCCTCGTACACGGTCTCGTGCACGAAGGAGACGCCGGGCGCCTGCGTGAGGGCCACGATGAGGGGCTGCTGCCAGTCGGTCATGAAGCCGGGGTGCACGTCGGTCTCCACCGTGACCGGCTTGAGCTCGCCGCCCGGGTGGTAGAAGCGGATGCCGTCGTCCTCGACGTCGAAGGCGCCGCCCACCTTGCGGAAGACGTTGAGGAAGGTCATCATCTCGGCCTGCCTGGCGCCCTCGACGAAGATGTCGCCGTGGGTGACGAGCGCGGCGCAGGCCCAGCTGGCGACTTCGTTGCGGTCGAACAGCGCACGGTGCTTGTAGCCCTCGAGCCGGTCGACGCCCTCGATGAGGATCACGCGGTTGGGCTCCACCGAGATGATCGCGCCCATCTTCTGCAGGATCGCGATGAGATCCATGATCTCCGGCTCGATCGCCGCATTGGTGAGCTCGGTCGTGCCCTTGGCGCGCACGGCGGAGAGGAGCACCTGCTCGGTCGCCCCGACGCTCGGGTACGGCAGAGTGATGTTCGCACCGTGGAGTCCGTCGGGAGCGGTGATGTAGATGCCCTCGAAGCTCTTGTCGACGATGGCGCCCATGGCCCGGAGGGCGTCGAGGTGGAAGTCGATCGGGCGGTCGCCGATGCGGCAGCCACCGAGGTCGGGGATGCGCGCCTCGCCGAGGCGATGCAGCAGCGGCCCGCAGAACAGGATGGGGATGCGGCTCGATCCGGCGTGCGCGTCGATCTCGGCGAAGTGCGCCTTCTCGACGTTCGAGGTGTCGAAGTGCAGCTCGCCGGCCTTCGGCGAGGTGACCCCGACGCCGTAGACCTCGAGCAGCCCGCGCACGACCTCGACGTCGCTGATGTCGGGAACGTCGCGGAGCACGCTCGGGGTCTCGCCGAGCAGAGCCGCCACCATCGCCTTGGTCGCGAGATTCTTCGCCCCGCGCACGATGATGCGGCCCTTCAACGGATTGCCGCCCGTTATCGTGATCTCGTCGGACTTGAGACCGACCCGCTCTCCCGCCATGTGTGCGTCCTTAACGAGCGAGTTCACTCAATCACCTGCCGAATGTAGTGCCGGAAGAGTCTGGGGGCGCCAGGGTTCCCGGCGTGATTCGAACTCGGTGATCTGCGCTTCGTCGCGCAGGGTGAGTCCGATGTCATCGAGGCCCTCGAGGAGCCGCCACCTAGTGTAATCGTCGATCTCGAACGGGGCCGTGTGGCCGGCGATCGTGACCGTCTTCGCCACCAGGTCGACGGTCGCTTCGATGCCCGGCTCGGCATCGATCGCGGCCCAGGCGGCCTCGAGGGTCTCCTCGCTGATCTGCCCGGTGAGCAGCCCCTGCTTGCCCGAGTTGCCGCGGAAGATGTCACCGAAGCGGGGGCTCAGCACCACGTCGAATCCGTAGTCGCGGAGGGCCCAGACGGCGTGCTCGCGGCTCGATCCCGTGCCGAAGTCCGGACCGGCGAACAGGATGCGGGCCCCGGCGAACGCGGGACGGTTCAGCACGAAGTCGGGGTCCTGCCGCCAATTGTGGAAAAGCGCGTCCTCGAAGCCGGTCTTGGTGACCCGCTTGAGGAAGACCGCGGGGATGATCTGATCCGTGTCGACGTTGGCGCGCTCGAGCGGCACCGCGACACCGGTGACCGTGGTGATCTTCTCCATTACGCCGCTCCGTTCCCTGAGCCGGTCGAAGGCGACATCGCGTGAGCGCCTTCGAATGCCTCAGGGACCGACCCTACGCCTGAGGTCATCAGATCCCAGGGGCTGGACAGCGTGCCGCGGATCGCGGTGGCCGCGGCGACCTGTGGCGAGACGAGGTGCGTGCGGCCGCCCTTGCCCTGCCTGCCCTCGAAGTTGCGGTTGGAGGTGGAGGCGCAGCGCTCCCCCGGCGCGAGCTGATCGGGGTTCATGCCGAGGCACATGGAGCACCCGGCGAACCGCCATTCCGCGCCGAATTCCTCGACGATCTTGTCGATGCCCTCCGCCTCGGCCTCGATGCGGACACGGGCGGACCCGGGCACCACCATCACGCGCACGCCGTCGGCCTTCTTCTGACCCTTGATGATCGACGCGAACTCGCGGAGGTCCTCGATGCGGCTGTTGGTGCAGGAGCCCATGAAGACGGCGTCGACCTGGATCTCCTTCAGCGGGGTGCCCGCAGCGAGGTCCATGTACTCCAGCGCGCGCTCCGCCGAGGCACGGTCGTTCGGATCGGCATACGAGGCCGGATCGGGCACCACGTCGCTGAGGGAGACGCCCTGACCCGGGTTGGTGCCCCAGGTGACGAAGGGCTCGAGCGTGTCCGCGTCGAGGAACACCTCGGCGTCGAACACGGCGTCGTCGTCGGTGGCCAGGGTGTCCCAGTAGGCCACGGCGGCATCCCAGTCGGCGCCCTTCGGGGCGTGCGGACGACCGCGGAGGTAGTCGTAGGTGGTCTGGTCGGGCGCGACCATGCCCGCGCGGGCACCGGCCTCGATCGACATGTTGCAGATCGTCATCCGGCCCTCCATGGAGAGCGCGCGGATGGCGCTGCCGCGGTATTCGAGCACGTAGCCCTGGCCGCCGCCGGTGCCGATCTTGGCGATGACCGCCAGGATGATGTCCTTCGCCGAGACACCCGGGCGAAGCTCGCCCTCCACGGTGATCGCCATGGTCTTGAACGGCTTGAGCGGCAGCGTCTGCGTGGCGAGCACGTGCTCGACCTCGCTGGTGCCGATGCCGAAAGCCATCGCCCCGAACGCGCCGTGCGTGCTCGTGTGCGAGTCGCCGCAGACCACCGTGATGCCGGGCATGGTGAGCCCGAGCTGGGGGCCGACCACGTGCACGATGCCCTGCTCGATGTCGCCGAGCGGGTGCAGGCGCACGCCGAACTCGGCGCAGTTGCGGCGGAGCGTCTCGATCTGGGTGCGGCTGGTGAGATCGGCGATGGGCCGGTCGATCGCGAGCGTCGGGGTGTTGTGGTCCTCTGTGGCGATGGTGAGGTCGGGCCGGCGCACCGGGCGGCCGGCCTGGCGGAGGCCGTCGAAGGCCTGCGGGCTCGTCACCTCGTGCACCAGGTGCAGGTCGATGTAGATCAGGTCGGGGTTGCCGTCTTCGCCTTTGACGACCAGATGGTCGTTCCAGACCTTCTCCGCCAGGGTGAGGCCGGAGGTCGTGCGGGGCTCGGTGGTGCTCATGGGTGTGGTCTCCTCTAAAGAAGGTTGGGTCAGCCGTTGGCGCATCGGACCAGCGCCGAACTCCGCGACGAGGGAGGCCAGAGGGTTAGGACTCGTCGCGGCTACGAAGGAGAAGCAGACCGGGGAACACCTCTTCAGGCTAACACCGCCGACGGCCATCCATGCCGCCGGAGCCGGTTCAGCGGCGCGACGCCACGACCGCGTAGCTGCCGAGAAGCACCGTCGACCCGTTCGCCACCGCGTGCGGAAGCCCCGGCGCGAGCGGTGTAGCCTGTGCTCCCGGCGCGATCACGGCGACGCCGTTGGTCGACTCGAGGTCGACGACCGTGAGGGCGCCGTCGCGGGTGTCGATGCCGGCGTGGGTCTTCGAGACCGTCTTGTCGGGGTCGTTGAGCTTCACGAGCGCCGCGCTCTCCCACCCCGGTACGCGGGAGGGATCGCGGCCGAGCAGCATCGTGCCGCTGAGCTGCACGAGCGATCCGTCGTGGAGCAGCAGCGTCCACTGCGTCGGCGGGGCGGGCGCGGGCGCGGCCTCGACGGGTGCGGGTTCCGCGGCGAAGACGGGCGTCTCCGCGTTCGGTGCGGGCACCGGCATCCCGGGCGCCGTCGGGATGAACGCCGGTATGCCGCGATCGCGCTCCGGCATGGGTGCCGTGGTCGACTCACTCGGCGGCGCGGAGGGGATCAGCCCAGGCGGCGGCGTGATGTAACCCGGATTCTCCACGACACCACTATAGGTTCGCCCGGCCGAGCCGACGGAAGCGGAAGGATGCCACGCGCCTGCGCAACCACCCGGCAGAGGCCAGCGCGGCGCCCGTGGTCTCATCGGTCGCCCGCCACGCGGAGGCCGCCTGCTCGTCGTCCACCTCGCGGCCGGAGAAGACCGCGCCGTCGACCGAGCGGGCCATCGGATGCAGACCGTCGTCCGGCATCGCGAGCCCCTGCGCCGTGCCCTGCGCCTGGATCGCCTGCGCCGCCTGCAGCCTCGTGGCACGACCCGGGATCTCCAGGCCCAACTCGGCGAAGCGGTCCACGAGCTCGTCCCAGGCGCCGGCCACCCGCCGGTCGGCGGACCCGGTCTGCTCGCGCCGCCGCCGGCGCCTGCGGCGCGCGAGGGTCACGATCAGCAGCGGCACGAAGTAGAGGAGCAGCGGGATGCCCACGATGCCGGCCACCCAGTACGCCCAGGCCGGCAGCTGGAACCCGGCGCCCTTGTCCGGCGGGTTCTTGTTGCTGATCTTCACCGGGGTGAGCAGATCCCCCTGGTTCTTCGTGGTCGTCGGAGGCTGACGCACCTGGGGCTGCGGTTCGATCTTCGGCTTGGTGGTCTGCTCCTGCGGCGCATCCGTGCGGGTCGGCGTGGGGTAGAACGGCACCCACCCGACGCCCTTGAACGCCACCTCGTCCCAGGCGGTCACGTCCTTGCCGGTCACCTCCACGCGAGTGGTGCCCTTGGTCACCTTCGGCGCGAAGCCCATGACCACCCTCGTGTCGTAGCCGAGGCTCTTCGCCATCAGCGCGAAGGCCGAGGAGTACTGCTCCTCGTCGCCGACCATGGGCTGCTTGGTGAACAGCGTCGTCATGCGGTCGGCACCCGCGCCGGCGAGCGACGGCACGGGGTCGGAGGCGAGGCCGTGACTGAGGTAGCCGGTGGTCTTGAGGGTGCGCTCGATGTTGCGCAGCTGCTGGATGGCGGTCTTGGCGGAGCCCGCGTACTCCAGCGCCTTCGACTTGACCACGTCCGGCACGTTCGAGACGGGAGCGGATTCGAGCTTCGCCGCGGGCACGGAGGCGAGCCTCTTGTCGTTCGGGAGGTCCGGCACGGCGACGCCGACGGTGTACTTCATGCCCTTCGCGACGCCGCTGGTGACCGCGGCCGTGCTCGTCGACGGGTTGATCCGGATCGTCGTGGTCGGGTCGGTCCCGGTGTAGGCGTCGAAGTCCAGGGTGCGGGGGTACTGGGCGTCCGGCAGCCAGACATCGTCGTAGCCCTGGATGGTGACGGTCAGCGTCGACGACGATCCCGTCCGCGCCAGCGGCGGCGTCGGGATGCTGCGGCCGAGCAGCTGGAACGCCCCGGAATCGCTCGTCTGGGTGGTCGGGCTGGCGACCGACCAGACCTGTCCGTCGTAGCTGTCCATCGTGGCGAGCCGGATCCGCTGGCCGTCCTGCAGGCCGGTGACGGTGAAGAGCTCGGTCTTCTCGAGTTTCTTCGTGTAGTTGCGGAAGCCCGAGAGCGGGCTGGGGTACTGGAGCGGGTCGAAGGGCGGTGTGATCTCCTGCCGCAGCACGAAGCGGTGCGCCTGCACAGGCCCCGTGAGGTACCCGCCGACCGCGCCGATCGCGATCGCTCCGGCGACCACCACGGCCACCCCCAGCAGCTTGCGGCGCCGGGCGGTGCCGTCCACCGAGATGGCCATGGCCCCGTCGCGTCGGCGTCGCCAGCCGAGCCACACCAGCGCTATGCCGGCGAACGCGAGCCCGCGCAGCGCGGCGAGATACGGCTCCGCCGTACCGAGCAGGATGCCCGCCACGTAGAGCACCACGGAGGGCACCAGCAGCACGGCGGCACGCAGCGGGGTCCTCTGCTTCCTCGGGAGCCAGCGGCAGGCCAGCGAGACACAGAGCAGCGAGGCGAGCCAGGTGGCGAAGTACGGCACGACCGCGATGTACGCGGGCGCCTCCACCGGGGTCTGCAGAGTGACGATGTCGGACCAGCCGAACACGGCGCCCTGAACGAGTCCGGCGAGGCTCGTGCCGGAGGGGATCACCCCGCCGATCGACTGCCCGGGCATGGTCGCCGCGGAGCCGAACACGAAGTAGGCGGCGAGCGCGAGGAGCACCGTCCACAGCATCCCGAGCCGCAGAAGCACCCCGGCGAGCGCGGCCGCGGTGCCGACGAGCAGGCCGGCGATGCCCGCCACCAGGTAGTTGTAGGGTCCGAACGCCGGCTCGAACCCCGCGACGGCGAGCGCCGCCAGCACCGTCAGCACGGCGACATCCACCCAGATCGTGGGCGTGAGCGAGCGCGTGGCGAGCCGGGCGCGCGAGACGGATGCCGTGGCCGTGGTCATCGGCCCGCCCTCTCCAGAATGGCGGGCAGATCGCTCAGCCGGCCCACCGTGGCAACCACGGTACGTCCGATCTTGGAGAGCCCGGCCTGCTCGTCGACCGCGACGCGCACCGCGATCATCACGGTGTCGTTGCCGTACAGCGTCGTCACCGACCGGATCTCGTTCGTCGGCGCCTGGGAGCCGACCACCAGCATCACGAGCGACGGCACGGGCAGGGATCGGGTGGCCGATCGCATGAAGTCGCGGAGGGAGGGGAAGTCGCCGTCGACCTGCTCGATCCGGCACGAGTCGTCGAGGAGCGCGATGGCGGAGCGGCTGCGGAGGGCCGCGCGCTCCCACAGCACGTCGAGGTTGGTCTTCTCCCGGATGACCTGACAGCCGATCGACGCCATGACGGAGATCGCCAGCTCGAATTCGTCGTCGGAGGCGTAGTGCGACCGTTCCGCGCTCTGCGCGAGCAGCAGCTGGGAGCGTCGGGTCTCGGTGTACTGCCGCACCATGAGCTGCCCGGTGCGGGCGGAGGTGCGCCAGTGGACGTTGCGGATGTCGTCGCCCGGCTCGTATTGCCGCAGAGCGTGGAAGGCGAGGTCGCTGTTCGTGATCACCGCGCTGCTCTGACCCTCGAGGTCGCGCACCAGCCCCGGAGCCGTGGCGATCAACCGGGTGGTCTTGGGGTGCACGAAGAGCTCGACCTGCTCGGTCCAGCTGACCGTGCGCCGCACCAGCCCGAGCTGGTCGCCGCGCACCGAGACCGCGGGACCGGCCAGGATGAGGGCGCGGCGATGGGTCGGCATGGCGAAGAGCTCCTCGCTCTCCTCGCCCGGTGCGAGCCGCGGCACGGTGAACTCCGCCACCGCTGACCCCACCGGCAGCTCCATCCGGGTGGGGATCAGGGGCTTGCGGCCCGAGTTCACGACCACCATCTGGCCGAGCGCGCGATCGCCGGCGACCACACGGCGTGGGTTCAGCTCGACGGTGACGCGATAGGTGGCGCGCCCGATGGCGAAGAGGGCCGCCACGAGGAAGCCGCCCGTGAGGGTGGCTCCCAGGTAGGCGAACTCCAGCCAGCCGAGCACCCCGGCGAGCGCGAAGGAGACCGCCGCGGCTGCGAGGACCAGCCAGCCCATGGCGCTGACCGTGCCGAGGATGGGCTCGGCCCGCCGCCAGAACGCCGCCGCGAGTCGGCCGAGTCTGCTGCCGAGGGCCACCGCCGCCCGCCCCAGGGCGCGCCAGACCTCCCGGATCGCGATGAGCGACTGGGAGGGCCTGCTGGCGGGCGCCGAGGTCATCCGCCTCACGCCGCCCGGTATGCCGGCGGCTGAACGAGGTCGACAGCGCGACCGACGATGTCGGCGCCGGTCACGCCGGCGAATTCGGACTCGGGGTCGACG
The DNA here is from genome assembly GCA_966212465.1 of uncultured Lacisediminihabitans sp. Taxonomy (GTDB): domain Bacteria; phylum Actinomycetota; class Actinomycetes; order Actinomycetales; family Microbacteriaceae; genus Lacisediminihabitans. The sequence goes on along the minus strand of CBIHRK010000003.1, from coordinate 217,125 downwards.
ATGATGCGGTGCGAGAGCACCGGCTCCGCCAGGTCGCGCACGTCGTCGGGCGTGACGAACGTGCGCCCGTTCGCGATGGCCCAGGTCTTGAGAGCACGGGCGAGCGCGAGCGCCCCGCGGATGCTGACGCCGAGCGCCGCGTCCTTGTCGTTGCGGGTCGCGGTGACGATCTCGCTGACGTAGCCCATCACCGAGGCATCCACGTGCACGTCGCTGGCCAGCCGGGCCATGGTCACGATCGACTCGGACGCGATGATCGGCGAGATGAGGCTGGCGCGCGCCCGGTTCGACGAGTCGAGCAGCAGGCTCACCGTGGTGTCGTGGTCCGGGTAGCCCAGAGACGTCTTGATGAGGAACCGGTCGAGCTGCGCCTCCGGCAGCGTGTAGGTTCCGGACTGCTCCACCGGGTTCTGGGTGGCGATGACCAGGAAGGGTGCGCCGACGGGGTGCCCGACGCCGTCCACCGTGACCACGCCCTCCTCCATGACCTCGAGCAGAGCGCTCTGCGTCTTGGGGCTCGCGCGGTTGATCTCGTCGGCGAGTACGACGGAGGCGAAGATCGGCCCGGGGTGGAACTCGAAGCGCCCGTTGCCCTGGTCGTAGATCGTGACGCCCGTGACATCCGAGGGCAGCAGGTCGGGCGTGAACTGAATGCGCGAGTGCGTGCCGTCGACGGTGTTCGCGAGCGCCTTCGCCAGCACCGTCTTGCCGGTGCCGGGCACGTCCTCGAGCAGCACGTGTCCGTCGGAGAGCATGGCGGTCAGCACGAGTCGGATCGTGTGCTGCTTGCCGAGGATGGCCTTGTCGATGTTCTCCACCAGTTGGGTGAAGGCTCCGGCGAACCAGTCGGCCTGTTCTTGCGTTACGGGCATGTCTGTCTTCCTTTTAGGGGCCGTTCCGGCACTGAGAGGTGGAGAGGCAGGAGGCGTCCGACCACTTGCGGCTGTCGGAGGCGACGGTCGTGCCGCCCTGCTTGAGCTGCACGCTGATGGTGTTGTTCGGCCAGCCGAGCACTCCGCCCTGGCCGGATTCGTTGAACGTGTACGAGCCGGAGGCGCCGATCGACATGGTCTTGCAGGCCGAGATCGAGTCGGTGGGGCCGGTCTGCTCGCAGATCGTGTAGGTGCCCGGGGTCACGTTCGACCAGGATGCCGCGGGGTAGGAGCAGCTCCACGAACCGCACGTGCTGAACTGCCCGTACCCGTCATTGCGATGCGCGGTGATGCTCGGGTTCTGCACGCTCACGTTCACCGTCTTCGGGCCGGCGGTCGCGCCGGCGTTGCCGCTGCCCTGGTTGACGGCGTAGACCGAGAAGGAGTGGTTGCCCGCGCCCTGGCCACCGAAGGACTTGCTCGTGCCGTTGGTGGTGCCGGAGCTGCCGTCGTACGTGTAGTGGTAGGTGACCGCCCCGCCGCCGGTGTCGCTCGGCGCATCCCAGCTGTAGGTCACCGTCGTCGGCGCGGTGCCCGCGGCCGAGCCGTCCAGGTTGCGCGGCGCGCTCGGAGTGCCGTACGGGGTGACCGAGTTGCTGAGATCCGACCACGCTCCCCAGCCGTCCGAGTTGTGCGCACGCACCTGGAAGCGGTAGGCGGTCCCGTTCGTGAGGCCGGTCATCGTATACGTACCGGTGGCGCCGACGGTCTTGCTCGACCCCGCCGGGCTCGACCGGATCTCGTAGCTGTCGATGCTCAGGTTGCCGTTCTCCGCGGGCGCCGAGATCGTCACATCCGCTTTCGTGTCGTTGTGGCTGGCCGTCGACGCGCTGGGAGCGGCGCCCTGGCCGGGCACGTCGTGGATGGTGACAGCCCACTGGCCGGTCACGTTGCGAGTCGCGTCCTTCGTCGCATCCTGCACGGTGTAGATGACGTTGACCGTTCCGGTCTGCGCGGCCGTCGTGGCCTTCACCGTGAGAGTGCCCGCCGTGAAGCTCACCGAGACCCCGGACTGGGCGCTCGCCAGCTTGGCTCCGATGATCGTGAGCGGCTGGTTCTTGTCGGCGAAGGGGTTGATCCAGTAGGAGCTGCCGACGGCATCGCTCAGCGTGGTCTGGCCGACGGTGCTCCGCTGGAAGTTCGAGGTCTGCGGGGCGTTCTTCTGCTGCGCCTTCGGCTTGGTCGACGACACGACCTTGACGTTCACGCTTCCGGGGATGTGGAAGTCGCCCGAGTTGACGGTGAACGAGATCACGCCGGCCGTGCCCGGCTGCACGCCGAAGTCGGCCGAGAGCGAGAGCGTCGCCCCGCCGTTCGAGAACCTGATGGCCGGGTTCGTGCTGGAGAAGCCCGAGTAGGTCACCTGGCTGAGGATCTGCGGGTTGGGCTGGTAGGTCGAGTCGCGAAGGTTCACCTGGATCGGCGCCTCGCCCGCCTCGATCGACGCGTTCGGCGGGGTGAAGGTGGGCGGCACGTCGGACTGGTCGGCGGAGCCCACCGTGATGCTCAGCGTGAGCAGCGTCACCCGGTTCTGCGTCGTGCCCGGGTCGCGGCCGTCGTCGACCTCGAAGGTGATGGCGGCGGGGCCGCGGTAGTCCTTCGCCCCGGTGAACGTGAGCTGCTGCGCATTGACGTACGGGGATTGCCCGTTGCTGTTCGTGGCCTTCGCGCCCGCGCCGTTCACGATCTTGATGGGGCGGCCGGAGGGCACGTCCACGATCTTCGACAGGTCGAACTGCTCGGTCCCGTTCATCTTGATGACCGGCCTCAGACCGTCCTTGATGTGCGGCGGTGCGGTCGACGCCTCGGCCGAACCGGGCTTCGGGGGAACGATGATGAACGCGTCTCCGGAGAGGCCCGTTGTCTCGTCGGTGAGCGAGTAGGTGATCGCCATCCGGTGCTCGCCGGGGGTGACGGTGACCTTGCCGTTCGTCTTGATCTGCGCGGCCGAGGCATTCGCACCGCGCACGCCGATCTTGAGGTCGGAGGCGAGTCCGGACGGGTTCAGCGCTCCGTCGAGGACCGAGACGTCGATGTCCGACTTGCCCGCCAGCTGCTCGATGTCGATCACGTGGTCGGCCGCCGTGGGGTACTGCGGCGTCGCATCCTTGGTGACCAGCACCTGGACGACGCCGCTCGCCTGCCCGCCCTCCCCGTTGGTGATCTGATAGCCGACGGAGTACGCGCCCTCGTTGTCCGGCGCCGTGATGAGCACGATCCCGCCGACCACGCGTGCCTTGAGCGGCGTCTCGACGTGCGTCAGCGTCTTCTTGAGGCTGATCGTGTAGCCGTTGGGGTCGGAGTCGTTGAGCAACACGGGCACTGCGGCCGTCTTGCCCGGTTTGATCTCTACTTTGTCGTCCACCGCGATGGGCGGCTTCGCCGTCGACGGCCGCGGGGCGACGCCCACGTTGACGGTGCCGATCGCCGTCTTCCCGGAGGTGTCCTCCACCTGATAGGTGAAGTGGTCGGTGCCGGCCGAGTTCGGGTACGCCTCATAAGTGAACGACGTCGAGGTGGTCTCGGTGATGCGCCCCAGCGAGGGGCCGGTCGCGATGCCGTCGAGCGACACCGAGTCGCCTTCCGGGTCGATGCCGTCGAGCGGCACCACGATCTGACTGGTCGTGCCGGCGAAGGCGCGCGCGTTGAGCTCCTGCGGTGCGGGCGCCTTGTCCTTGCCCCCCTTCGCGGTGACCGCGAACGTGACGGTGGCGTTCGCCTTCTGGCCGAACTTGTCCGTGATCGAGTAGGTGACGCTGTAGGTGCCGGGCGTGGTGGGCGCCTGATAGCGCACGAGCGACCCGCTCACGAACGAGGTGGAGCCCGAGCCCGCGTTGCTCGCATCGGCGAGCGCGGGGTCCAGAGTGAACGGCTCGTTGTCCGGCGAGGAGTCGTTGTCGAGCACGTGCACGCTCACGATGTCTCCCGCTCGCACGGTGGCGTTGTCATCCACCGCCACCGGCGCCTGGTGGTTGACGAGCGGCGGGATCGGAACGACGGTGATGCCCGCCTTGGCCGTCTTCAGGCCGTCCGACACGGTGTAGGTGAGCTGCAGCTGCTGCGCGAGCACCCCAGGCGCGGTCACCCGCACGACCGATTTGTCGAGCACCTCGACGTTCAGCGACGACGAGTCGGCGGTGGATGCCACGGACTGCAGCACCAGCACGCGCCCGGACGGCGAGATGTCGTTGTCGAGCACGTTCACCGAGGTCGGTTCGCCCGGCCGCACGTAGACGACGTCGTTGACCGCGATCGGCGCCTGATTGGCGCCCTGCGGGTCGCTGACATTGACCAGGGCGAGCCCCTGGGTCGTGTGCGATCCCGCGGCGAGCGTGTACACGAGGTAGTACTGCCCGGCCGCGTTCGACTGCACCGTGATGGTCGCGTTCGCCTGGTCGACGGCCACGGAGACCGCTCCGCCGAACTCGGTCTTCGCGCTCACCAGCTGCAGCGGGGCGCCCGAGGGCGACGTGTCGTTGTCGAGGGGGTGCAGCACCACGGGCACCGTGGAGAGGGTCGTGGCGTAGTCGGGCACGGCGACGGGGTCCATCGAGTCGGCGGCCTTGACATCCACCTCCATGCTGCCCGTGGTGGTGGCGTGGCCGTCCGACACGGTGAAGGCCACCTGCTTCGCGCCCGTCTGTCCGGTCTTCGAGGTGAAGGTGATCGTGCCGTTGGGCTGGAACTGCACGAGGTCGGGCGTGGTGGAGGACGCGTTGAGCAGGTAGACGTCGTCGCCGTCCGGGTCGATCCAGTCCTTGAGCACGTTGTAGGCGATCGACTGGCCGACCTCCACCGCCGTGGTGCTCGACCGCTTGGCCACCGGGGCGGTGTTCACGGTGAGCGGGCGGAGCGTCACGTTCACGTTGGCGGACGCGTACGCCTTGCGTCCGTCGGTGATCGTGTATCGGAATGATGCCGTCGAGAGGTCTGTCCCAGAGGGAGTGAACTGCAGCGCCCGGCCGCCCTCGATCAGGTCGACCGTTCCCTGGCCGGAGCCCAGGCCGTCCACGGCCGTGATGGAGAGCACGTCGCCGTCCTGGTCGGTGTCGTTGTCGAGCACGGGGAGCACCGTCGTGCGGCCGGGTCGCACCCCGAAGGAGTCGTCCACCGCGACGGGCGAGTGATTGATGTCGGTGCGGTTGGCCAGTTCGTCGGCGAACGACTGCTGCACCGGCTTCTCCTTGCCGTCGTCGCTGTTCGTCTCGGTCTGCTGGGGGTTGAGCTGCGCCCAGTTGTTCACCAGGCGGATGTTGGAGGAGACCACCCACGCGTTGCCGTTCTGCAGGTTGTTGAGCGCGATCACGCCGTGGTTCACCCGGAACTCGAGGTCGCTGCCGGCCGTGGGCTGGCCGATGTCCTGACTCACCGCTGCGCGGCCGTCGCAGGCGTAGAGGTACTTCTGGGCCGCGCCCCACGCCCCGTAGGCGCACCCGTCGAGGAACACCGGCGCCGAGACGCCCTTGGCGCTGGTCACGGGGCGGTCGATCTTCGCGGAGACGGTGACGGCCGTGCCGCCCGCAACCGGGACTTCGAGCAGCGAGTCTCCGGTGGCCACGACGACGTAGGCGTTGTCGGGCCCGGCCTGCTGGATGCGCAGCGGCGTGCCGGGGAGCTTGGACGTGCCGCCATCCGCCTTGATCAGCGTCTTCGCCTTCGTGTCGAGCAGCAGCGGGTGCTCCCCCACGGCGGTGAGCTGGAACGTCTTCGGCACGGCGAGCGACGCGGCGCTCGCGACCGCGCCGGGGTGCTGCACGGTGACCAGCCGCTTGAGGGTCGGCGATGCCGCGTAGGTCACGCCGGTCTTGCTCACCACGACCTGGGCGCCGACGCCCAGTCTTGCCGCCGGCTGGGTCTTCGCGGGGTCGAACGAGAGGCGGTCGCTCGCGTCGATCACCCAGAGACGGCCGTCGCGTCCGAGAACGGCGAGGGAGTCCTTACCGTAGGCCAGCTGGGACCCCACCGGCACGGTGATCTTCTGGGTCAGCGAGACGAATGCCGGGTCGATCACCTGCGCCGACCCCTGCGAGGTGTCGGTGAGGATTGTGGCGCCGCCGTCCTGCAGCACGTCGAGGTGGCTCGACGACCCGTTGACCTTCGCGTCGAGTTCGGCGATCTGGTGATTGAGGCGTCCCCCCAGCAGCTTCTCGCCGTTGGTCACCCATACGTTCTCGGCCTTGAGGTCGACGTCGGTGACCGGGAAACCCTGGTGCACGATGGCCAGCGTGATGGGCACGGCGGCCACGACGGCGATCGCGACACCGGACAGCAGCGACCTGTGCGACCGGATGCGGCGGAAGAGGCTACTGCTCACCGTCGGCCTCCTTCGCCCGGTCGAGCAGCGGAAGATCCTCGGTGCTCACCAGATGGGTGGCGACGGCGTATTCGACGAGCCTGGCCCTGCGGTTGTTCGCGAGCTTGTTGCGCCCGCCGCGCAGCCCGGAGACGCCGATGCGGTCGAGCTTCTCGCACACGTTGTCGAGCTTCCGGTTGAAGGTCGTCATCGACCAGCCGAGCCGCGCCGCCGCCTCAGCCGAGGTGGGCACCTCGCCGCGACCCGGCACCGCCTGGGTGAGCACACCCTCGGCGAGCGAGAGGATGAGCTGCTTCTGGCTCACCGTGAGGGTGACCGGCATGATCGTGGTGGAGGTGATCGTCGTCGCCGCGAAGGGAGTCGACGAGAAGTGCTCGTCGTCGGAGTGCACCGTGAGGTCGTAGGTGGTGGACCCCGCGCTGAACATCACGTGCAGGGTCGGGAAGACGATGGGGAGCTGCGCACCCGAGGCGAGCCACGCCTGCACCGCGCCCGTCGCATCCGTCACCGTGGCCGACAGCAGCGTGCCCACGTTGCCGATCCACCACATGTCGCGGTCGGAGTAGATGCGGAGGAAATGCCGGTGGAGGTAGGGATTGTCGTCGACGGCGAGGTCGCCCTCGCGACCGATGAAGAACTCTCCCGGCGCGTCGACGGTGTACCACTCTCCGCAGAACTCGATCCTGATCGGCGTCACGACGTGCACTCCGTGAGCGGGTTGGGCGAGGTCTGACCGTCGCGCACCACGACCACCTGGATGCAGACGCGCGAGCCCGGGACCACCCCGGTCACCACGGCCTGCGCGGCGTCCGTGGGGGTGGGGTTGCCGCCGATCTGCGACCAGGCGAACGTGTCGCCCTTCTTCGGCTTCGGGTTGCTCCAGGTGAAGGTGACGGACGTGCCGTCGGCGCTCGGGGTGACGGCGCCCTTCTGCGGGTCCGGCACGGCGGAGATGACGATGCCACCGCCCCCGGACGTCGGCGTGGGCTTCGGCCGCGAGCCCGCCACGATGCCGGGCACGAGCAGCACGAGGGCGACCACTATCGCGGCGACCACCACCACCGCGGTCACCACGATCGCGACGACGGGCACGACGCGCCGTGGTGCCGGGGGTTCGGTGGGAAGCGTCTCGACACCGGGCTCGGGCGGCTCCGCGGGCGCCCGTGGCGGCCGCACGACGGTCTGCTCCACGACCACGGGCCCGCGCAGGCGGGTGGCCTCGGCGCTCGCGGGCGGAGCCACCGTCGTCGGCTGAACGGGCGCGCGCTCGACGATCGGCTCCTGCACGGCGATGGTCGACACGCCGCGGGCGCGGGTGGCGTCGTCATCCGTCTCGCCGCTGCGTTCCGGGATCGGCGCGGCCAGGTTGGGCACGTCGATCGCGGTCGGCACGTAGCCGAGTTCGAGCTCGACCCGCTGCAGGGCGCGGGCGAATTCCACGGCCGACTCGTACCGGTCGTTGCGGTCGGTGGCCATGCCCTTGCGCAGCACGGCGAGGAGCGATCGCGGCACGTCGTCGCGCGGCATGGGGGTGATCGCCCCGCGCTCGATGCGGCCGATCAGGTCGAGCGTGCCGTTGCCGCGGTTCTTCACCTCGAACGGGGTGTGGCCGGCGAGCACCGTCCAGATCGTCGCGGCGAGCGAGAAGATGTCGCTGCGGGTGTCCGGCTGCGGATCGTCCTCGAACATCTCCGGCGGCGACCAGGGCACCGACATCCCGATCGACTGGCTCCCCGTCGATCCGGAGGTGGAGTCGCCCAGCAGGTCGGCGAGCGTGGCCGTGGTGATCGGCAGCGCGTCCTCCTCCACGGCGGAGGAGATGCCGAAGTCGGTGAGCGCGGGCCAGCCGTAATCGTTGGTGAGCACGTTCGCCGGCTTGATGTCGCGGTGCAGGATGCCGGCGGCATGCGCGGTCGCGACCGCGCTGGCCACGCGCACTCCGGTGCGCAGCGCGTCCTCCACGCTGAAGACCTGCGACTTGTAGCGCTCGGCGAGGCTCGGTCCCGAGCAGTACTCCATGACGAAGTACGGCCGGTCGTCCTCGGCCACATCGGCCTGGTAGATCGTGACGATGTAGGGGTGCGCGGAGAGCTGCGCCATGAGGTTGGCCTCGGCGACGAATGCGGCCCGGTTGGCGGGGGTGAGCTCCTCGGTGAGCAGCACCTTCACCGCGACGCGCCTGCGCGGCAGCTTCTGCTCGTAGAGGAAGACGTCGGCGAAGCCACCCGACCCGAGCAGGCGCACGTAGGTGTAGCCGCGCAGATCCGGGGGCACCGAGGTGCCGCGACGCATCACTCGCCCTCCACGGTGATCGTGATGCCGCTGCCGAGGTCCACGACGGTGCCGACCAGCACAGAGGTGGGCTCTCCGGCGCGCAGCTTCTGCGGCTCGCGGCCCGGCATGGCGATCATCGTTCCGTTGCGGGAGTGCAGGTCGGTCACCACGACCGTGCCGCCCTCGAGGGCGAACTGGGCGTGGTTGCGGGAGATGTCCTGATCGACTCCGCCCACGGTGACGAGTCGCGGCACCCGGTTCCCGGGCACCTTGGTGACGCTGGGCGAGCGGCCCACCAGCACCGGCTGCGTCAGGTCCTCACGGGATCCGGTGGAGAAGACCAGCACGATGGACGGCGCGGCGGGCGGCGGGGGCGGCGCGGCCTCCTCCGAGGCGGTCGTCGCCGCGCGGCCCGCCCTCAACTTGGCGATGGCCCCGGTGAGCACGGTCTGACCGTCGTGGTCGCCCCCGGTGGTGAACGGGTCGACCTCGTCCGGCTCGGATGCCGCGGCATCGGGCCCGGCGTGCTCCGCCGCCTCCTCGGGCTCCTCCACCCTCACCGCCGCCTCGGCGACGCCGCGGAACAGTGTCTCGCCGAAGAGGTAGTCGTAGCCCTCGGAATCGCCGGAGTGATCCGCCTCGCCGGGCGCCCGGCCCGGCGCGGAGTCGGGCTCGGGCTGCGGAACGGGGAGCTCGACCATGGTCGCCTCGACGTCGGTGACGGTCGGGCTCCCGGCGATGCCGTCGGGCGCCGGTGCTGCTGCGGGAGCCGCTGCTGCCACGGGAGCCACGGGAGCCGTGCCCGCGGGCTCGGCAGGTGCGCCGAGAAGGGTCATCCGCACGCTCGCGGCGAGCACCGCGCCATCCGCGATCGGCAGCTCGTCGCGGTGGGCGGTCGCGCCCTCGACCGCGACGGCGACGGCTGCGGCGCCGGGGAACACGCGCTCCACCCACGTGGAGACGGCCTCCCCGGAGACGCGCTCCTCGCTCGACCCGGTGGTCACGGTGGCGGAGAAGCCGCCGCGCACGACCACGTGCAGGCGTTCGGGGGCCGATCCGTCCAGCAGGGCGAACGGCGGCACGAGGGCCAGCCCGCCCGCCGCGAGCAGGTCGAGAGCGGACTGCACGCCCGCGCCGGCAAGGGCGGCGAAGAGCGCACCGCGTCGCTCGTCGTCGATCCCCGACGGCAGCAGCAGCGCGCGCGGACCTGCCACGAGCGCGATCGCACCCCCCGCGAGCGCGGGCTCATACCTCGTCGCGGTCACCCGCTACCCCCTGGGCCTGGTTTCTTCGAGCGTCTCGTGGATCCCCCCACGGTCGACGGTGTCATCGTCCACCGTCTCCTCCGTATCCAACACCGATTCCGACTCGACTACTACCACCGTGACGTTGTCGGATCCTCCGGCGGCCACCGCGGCGTTCACCAGCCGCTCGGAGAGGGTGACGGTCGAGGTGGTTCCGCGACGCGCCAGCTCGGCGTCGTGGAAGACGATGACGCGCTCGATCTCGGCGACGTCCAGCTCCTTGGTGAGACCGTCGGAGCAGAGCAGGAAGGTCTGGCGGCCCTGCGCGGGGAGGATCCAGACATCCGCGTCGACCGCCGAGTCGGCGCCGAGGGCACGCGTGATCACGTTCCGGTCCGGGTGCACGGATGCCTCGGCCGGGGTGATCTCCCCCAGGTCGATGAGCTCCTGCACCGCCGAATGGTCCACGCTCAGCTGGGTGAGACGTCGGCCGTCCCAGCTGTAGGTGCGCGAGTCGCCGACGTTGAACGCCATCCAGTAGAAGCGGTCCGCCTGCCCGACATCGACGAGCGCGACGCCCGTGAGCGTGGTGCCCGAGATCGACCCCGCGAAGGCGGTGTTATCGGTGAGCCGGAGCACGGCCTCGTTGGCCCGGCGGATGGCGTCGGTGACCTCCTGGGGCTGGAGGGCGCCCGGGTGGCGCGCGACGACATCTGCGAACGCCGCGATGGCGGCCTGGCTGGCGCGGTCCCCGAAGGCATGACCGCCCATGCCGTCTGCGACGGCGAACAGCGGCGGCGCGGCGATGAAGCTGTCCTCGTTGATGCGGCGGACGGCGCCGCGGTCGGTGTGACCCTCGAAACGGAAACGGATCGTCGCGGAACCGAGTGTCAGCTCGCGCCTCTGTTCCACCGTCACACCGTCCTCCCGCCCCTACGCTACCTTCCGGTGCGCGAGGGCTCGAATCAATGGGGAGGGCTACCCATCCTCGCGAACGCGGTCGAGCCGGAGTTTGATCAGACTCGCGCCCACGGCGACCGCCATCGACGCGACGATCACTCCGAGCGACATCAGGGTGGGGATCTCGGGCGCCCACTCCACCGGGTGACCGCCGTTGATGAACGGCAGCTCGTTCGTGTGCAGGGCGTGCAGAACGAGCTTCACGCCGATGAAGGCGAGGATGAAGGCGATGCCGTACGTGAGGTACACGAGGCGGTCGATCAGGTCGCCGAGCAGGAAGTACAGCTGGCGCAGCCCCATGAGCGCGAAGACGTTCGCGGTGAAGACGATGAACGGGCTCGTCGTGATCCCGAAGATGGCGGGGATCGAGTCGAGGGCGAAGACCAGGTCGGTCGACCCGAGCGCGAGGATCACGACGATGATCGGCGTGAACACCTTCTTGCCGTCGATCTCGACGCGCAGCTTCGCGCCGTTGAAGCGGTCGGTGATCGGGATGCGCTTGCGCAGGAAGCGGATGACCCCGCTCTCCGTGTCATCCATCTCGTCGCTCTTCTGCAGCGCCTGCCTGATCGCCGTATAGAGGAGGAACGCGCCGAAGATGTAGAAGATCCAGCTGAAGTTCTCGATGAGCTGGGCGCCCAGCATGATGAAGATGCCGCGGAGCACGAGCGCGATGATGATGCCCACCATGAGCACCTCCTGCTGGTACTTCCTGGGCACGGAGAACCTGGCCATGATGATCACGAAGACGAACAGGTTGTCGATCGACAGGCTGTACTCGGTGAGCCAGCCCGCCACGAACTGTCCCGCGTGATCCGCGCCGGCGAAGACGAACATGAGCACGGCGAACACGAGCGCCAGCGCGACGTAGAACGCGATCCACAGCGCGGATTCGCGCGTCGACGGAATGTGGGGTCGGCGGTAGGCGATCACCACGTCGGCGATCACGATGAGGATGAGCACGACGATCGAGCCGACCTCGAACCAGAGCGGGAGTTGAAGTTCCATGGGAACCCTTCGGTAGCGGCGCGCACGCCGGATGACCGAAAGTCTCTTCCGCACGGGGAACGTGCCGCCGCACCCGGGCCGGCATCATCGGCGACCGTATTGACGGGTGCGGCGAGAGGGAATACTCCCCTTCGTTGTGGGCCAGTCTACAGGGCGGTAGCTGGGTCTGGATCGGTCTCTCCATCATCCTGACCGCCGTGTGGTGGTTCACCGGGTACCACGCGTGCTTCTGGCCGGGGTGGGCCATCGGAGGCATCGCCATCGGCGTCTTCTTCAGCGCCCTGAATGCCTACGGTCCCGGCAAGCGGATCATCACCGATGACGACATCGATCGCGAGATCAACCGCTCCCGTCGCGACCGCTGAGTGGATTCGGCCCGCCCCGTCGGGCCGCGTGTCTCACTTCCCCGCGTTGAACCCCGCGTGATCGGGCGTTCCGCGCAGCGCTCTCCAATTTGTTGCCCTTGACGGCAAATGTGGCGCGAACATATGATCCTGAGAACCCAATCACTTTCGGTTGAATAATCGAAACTTTCGAGGAGTTCAATGATGAACATGAAACGCAGCAGGAGCGCGCTCATCGCGGCCGGGGCGGTGGCCGTGCTGGCAGCGGGCACGCTGGCCGGATGCAGCTCGACGGCCGGCGGAAGCAGCGACAAGGTGACGCTCACCTGGTGGACGAACGGGAACGCCGACCCGCTGAAGAGCCTCTGGCAGGACGTGGCCAAGGAGTTCGAGAAGAAGCACCCGAACGTGACGGTCAAGGTCACCGGCTACCAGAACGAAGACCTGCAGAAGACCCTCATCCCGAACGCCCTGCGCTCGAACAACCCGCCCGACCTCTTCCAGGCCTGGGGCGGCGGCGAGCTCAAGGACCAGGTCGCCGCGGGCTACCTCAAAGACATCTCCAACGACGTGAAGCCGCAGCTCGCGTCGATCGGCAGCATCGCCAGCGGCTGGCAGCTGAACGGCAAGACCTACGCGCTGCCCTTCAGCTACGGCATCGAAGGCTTCTGGTACAACAAGGATCTCTTCAGCAAGGCGGGCATCACCGCTCCCCCGAAGACCCTCACCGAGCTCAACGCCGACGTGGCGAAGCTCAAGGATGCGAACATCACCCCGATCGCGGTCGGCGCCGGTGACAAGTGGCCGGCCGCCCACTGGTGGTACAACTTCGCGCTGAAGGACTGCTCGCCCACCGTGCTCAAGAACGCTCAGGCGAAGCACGTCTTCACCGACAAGTGCTTCGTGCAGGCCGGCACCGACCTGCAGAAGTTCATCGCCACCGATCCGTTCCAGGCCGGCTTCCTCGCCACGCCCGCTCAGCAGGGCGCGGGCAGCTCGGCGGGTCTCGTCGCCAACGGCAAGGCCGCGATGGAGCTGATGGGCCAGTGGGACCCCGGAGTGATGAGCGGACTCACCGACGACAAGAAGGTGCCGCCGTTCCTGGGCTGGTTCAACTTCCCCAGCGTGCCCGGATCCGCCGGTGACCCCACGGCGGCCCTCGGTGGCGGCGACGGCTTCGCCTGCGCGAAGAACGCGCCGAAGGAGTGCGTCGACCTGCTCAAGTACGTGCTGAGCCCGAGCGTGCAAGCCCGCTTCGGCAAGAGCGGCGCGGGCCTTCCCGTGGTCAAGGGATCCGAGTCGAGCGTGACCGACCCCAACCTCGCAACGGTGCTCACCGGGGAGAAGAAGGCGTCGTACGTGCAGCTCTGGCTCGACACGACCTACGGCGCCACGGTCGGCGGAGCCATGAACGACGGCATCGTCAACCTGTTCGCGGGCAAGGGAAGCGCGCAAGACATCGTCAAGGGCATGCAAGCGGCGGCTGCGACCGAATAGTCATGTCCACCGGCACCCTCACGGCCGGGTCCGCGGTTTCCGCGGGCCCGGCCCCCGCATCCACCACTCCGCACCGCAGACGACGCAGCCAGGCACGGCAGCGAGTCGAGATCGCTCTCTTCGCGGGACCGGCCCTGCTCGTCTATCTCGGCTTCGTGCTCCTCCCCGTCGCGCTGGCGGCGGTATACAGCTTCTTCAAATGGAACGGCTACGGGCCGCTCCAGGACTTCATCGGCATCCAGAACTACACCAGGGCGCTCAGCGACCCCGTGTTCATCGGCGCCATCGGGCACAACCTCTTCGTGGTGGTGCTCTCGCTCGTCATCCAGGGCCCGATCGCCATCGGCATCGCGCTGCTGCTCAACCGGAGGTTCCGCGGCCGCACGTTCGTGCGCGTCATCATCTTCATCCCCTACGTGCTCAGCGAAGTGATCGCCGCACTCTCCTGGAAGCTCCTGTTACAGCCGGATGGCCCGTTCGACAGCTTCCTCAAGGCGCTCGGTCTCGGCAGCCTGAAGCAGCTCTGGCTCGCCGACTCCGGCGTCGTGCTCTGGACCCTGTTCGCGATCCTCACCTGGAAGTACGTCGGGTTCGCCATCATCCTGTTCCTCGCGGGACTCCAGAACATCCCCGCGGAGCTCGAAGAGGCCGGCCGGATCGACGGCGCGAGCTGGTGGCAGATCCAGCGGCTCATCACCCTGCCGCTGCTCGGGCCGACGATCCGCATCTGGGCGTTCCTGTCGATCATCGGCTCGCTCCAGCTGTTCGACATGGTCTGGGTGCTGACCGGCGGAGGCCCTGCCGGCGCGACCACCACCATGGCCACCTACATGGTGCAGTACGGCTTCCAGCGCAATCAGCTCGGCTTCGGCAGCGCCGTCGCCGTGATCCTCTTCCTCGTCTCCCTCGTCTTCGCACTCGTCTATCAGCGCTTCGTGCTGAGGCGGGATCTGCAGGGCTCGACCTCGAACGGAGTCCGCTGATGTCCGCCATCGCCGCACCCGCACCGGCATCCGCACCGGCACCGACCCGGCGCCGCAGATTCGACGCGGCCACGCCGTTCGTCTACCTGATCGCCCTCATCGTGGTCGGGATCACCGTCGTCCCGGTGGCCTACATCTGGATCAGCGGATTCCGCTCGACCGCGCAGCTCAACAACGCGCCCGCCGCGCTGCCGTCACCGTGGATCCTCGACAACTACCGCTCGGTGCTCGCCTCTCCGCAGTTCTGGACCGAGGTCCTCAACAGCGGCATCGTGGCGCTCGCGACGACCATCGGTGCCGTGCTGCTCGGCGTGCTCGCCGCGTTCGCGATCGCGCGCTACTCGTTCCGCGGTCGTGACGCGCTCTACTCCCTCTTCACCGCGGGGCTGCTGTTCCCGATCTCGGTGGCGATCCTGCCGCTCTACCTGATGCTGCGCGACCTCGGCCTGCTCGGCACGCTCGCCGGCGTCGCCATTCCGCAGATCGCCTTCCAGCTGCCGGTGACCGTCATCATCCTGGTGCCGTTCCTCAGGGCGATCCCGGTGGAGCTCGAAGACGCCGCCAGCATCGACGGTGCGACCCGGTTCGGATTCTTCTGGCGGATCGTGCTGCCCCTCTCGGGGCCCGGGCTCGTGACCGTGGGCATCCTCGCGTTCGTCGCCAGCTGGAACGCGTTCCTGCTCCCGCTGCTCATCCTGGGCGACCCGGCGAGCTACACCCTCCCGCTCGGCGTGCAGACGTTCTCGACGCAGTATTCGCAGGACACCGCCATGGTGCTCGCCTTCACCTCGCTCGCCATGCTGCCCGCGATCATCTTCTTCACGATCGCGCAGCGACGCATCGTGGGCGGCCTGACCGGAGCGGTGAAGGGATGACCGACATGCAGATCGACCTGGAGACGGCCGCCGTTCCCCTCTGGCGCGACGAGACGGCATCCACGGATGCCCGTGTCGAGGCCCTCGTCGCCGAGATGACCCTCGAGGAGAAGCTGGGTCAGCTCGTCGGCGTGTGGGTGGGAGCGTCCGCGACGGGCGACGAGGTGGCCCCCCATCAGCACGACATGACCGACGACATCGACCTGGGTGCGCAGCTCAGGCACGGCCTCGGGCAGCTCACGCGCCCGTTCGGCACGGCGCCGGTGGACCCGGCGCTGGGCGCACTCTCGCTCGCCCGCACCCAGGAACGGGTTGCGGCGAGCAACCGCTTCGGCATCCCGGCCGTCGCCCACGAGGAGTGCCTCGCCGGGTTCGCCGCCTGGCAGGCCACGGCGTACCCCGTTCCGCTCTCCTGGGGCGCGACCTTCGACCCGGCACTGGTGCAGCGGATGGCGGAGCGGATCGGCGCGGACATGCGCTCGGTCGGCGTTCACCAGGGCCTCGCTCCCGTGCTCGACGTGGTGCGGGACGCACGGTGGGGACGGGTCGAGGAGACGATCGGCGAAGACCCGATGCTGGTGGCGACCGTCGCCACC
This sequence comes from uncultured Lacisediminihabitans sp., assembly GCA_966212465.1. GTDB lineage: Bacteria > Actinomycetota > Actinomycetes > Actinomycetales > Microbacteriaceae > Lacisediminihabitans. The sequence goes on along the minus strand of CBIHRK010000003.1, from coordinate 201,098 downwards.
GCGTACGTGCGCGGGCTCGAGTCCGCCGGCATCGTCGCCACCCTCAAGCACTTCGTCGGCTACTCGGCGTCTCGCGCCGGTCGCAACCTCGCGCCCGTCTCGATCGGCGCGCGGGAGCTCGCCGACGTGCTGCTGCCGCCGTTCGAGATGGCGGTGCGCGAGGGCGGCGTGCGGTCGGTGATGAACTCGTACAGCGACATCGACGGGGTGCCGTCCGCCGCCGACGCGACACTGCTGACCGAGCTGCTGCGCGACCGCTGGGGGTTCACCGGCACCGTGGTCGCCGACTACTTCGCGGTCGGATTCCTCCACACCCTGCACGGCGTCGCAGAAGACTGGGGTCGGGCCGCGGCGGCCGCGCTCGAGGCCGGGATCGACGTGGAGCTGCCCACCGTGAAGGCGTTCGGCGAGCCGCTCGCCGAGCTGATCCGCGCAGGCTCGGTGGACGAGGCGCTCGTGGACCGGGCGCTGCGACGGGTGCTGCGGCAGAAGATCGAGCTCGGTCTGCTCGACGCGACGTGGTCCGCGGTGCCTGCGGCTCTCGCCTCCTCGTCGCTCGAGGATCCCGAGGCCCTGCGTGGCACGGTCGACCTCGACGGCGCCGCGAACCGAGAGCTCGCCCGCGAGCTGGCGGAGGAGGCGGTCGTGCTGCTCAGCAACGACGGCACCCTGCCGCTCGCCGCGCCCGCGCGCATCGCGGTGATCGGGCCGAACGCGAACGACCCCTTCGCCGTGCTGGGCTGCTACTCGTTCCCGAGCCACGTGGGGGTGCACCATCCCGAGCTGCCCATCGGCATCACGCTGCCGACGCTGCTCGACTCGGTGCGCGCGGAGTTCCCCGCCGCCGCGGTCAGCCATGCGCTCGGCACGGGCATCGACGACGGCGAGCTCGGCGGGATCGAGCGCGCGGTCGCAATGGCCCGGGCCTCGGATGTGGTGATCCTCGCCCTGGGAGACCGTGCCGGTCTGTTCGGCCGCGGCACGAGCGGCGAAGGATGCGACGTGCCCTCGCTCGAGCTGCCGGGCGCCCAGCAGCAGCTCCTCGACGCCGTGCTGGAGGCCGGCACGCCCACCGTCGTGACGCTCCTGGCCGGACGCCCCTACGCCCTCGGGCGCGCGGTCGAGCACGCCGCCGCGATCGTGCAGAGCTTCTTCCCCGGCGAGGAGGGCACCTCGGCGATCGCCGGCGTGCTCAGCGGGCGGGTCAACCCGAGTGGACGACTGCCCGTGAGTGTTCCCGCCCACCCCGGCGCCCAGCCGTCCAGCTACCTGGGAGCCCCGCTGGCGATGAGCAGCGCCGTCTCGAACATCGACCCGACCCCGGCCTTCTGGTTCGGACACGGGCGGAGCTACACCACGTTCGCCTGGGAGGGCTTCGCGGCATCCGCGACCGAGTTCGACGACGAGGTCGACCTGACCCTCACCGTGCGCAACACCGGCGACCGCGCCGGGGCCGAGGTCGTGCAGCTCTACCTGCGCGACCCCGTCGCGAGCGTCGTGCGTCCGGTGCGCCGCCTCATCGCATATCACCGGGTCGGGCTGGAGCCCGGCGAGTCCGCGACGGTGACGTTCCGGGTGCCCGCGGATCTCGCCTCCTTCACCGGGCGCGACGGGCGCCGCATCGTGGAGCCCGGGGAGATCGTGCTCGAGTTCAGCCGGTCGGCGGGCGAGGCGGTGTGGGAGGCCTCGCTCCTGCTCACCGGCCCGACCCGGGTGGTCGACCACACTCGCCGGCTCCGGGCCGGGATCGAGGTCAGCTGACGGGCGGAGCCGCGCTGCTCTCGCGCACGACCAGGCTGGTGGCCAGATCCATGCGGGTGACGGGCTCCGACGGTGCCTGCCCCATGCGGATGACCAGTCGCGAGGCCTCCTCCGCCATCTCTTTGAGCGGCTGGTGCACGGTGGTGAGCGCGGGGCTCACCCACCGGGCCAGCGGGATGTCGTCGTAGCCGACCACGGAGAAGTCGTCCGGCACGCGGAGGCCGAGGCTCCTCGCCGCGTCGAGCACTCCGAGCGCCTGCAGATCGCTGCCGGCGAAGATGGCCGTCGGGCGATCGTCGGTGGCGAGCAGCTCGCGCCCGTGGCCGCTCCCGCCCTCGATGTGGAAGTTGCCGAAGTGGATCCAGTCCTGGCGGATCGGCAGCCCCGCGGCGCTCATCGCCGACCGGTACCCGTCGAGGCGGGCGTGCGAGCACATCATGTCCTCCGGGCCGGTGATGGCGGCGATGCGGGTGTGGCCGAGCTCGATGAGGTGGCGCGTGGCGAGCAGGCCGCCCGACCAGTTCGCCGAGCCGACCGATGCCACGCCGGGCGCCGGGTCGCCGGCCGGATCGATGATCACGAACGGGATCGCCCTGGATCGCAGCCGCTCGCGGTACTCGGGCGGCAGATCGGAGAAGACGAGAACGACGCCGACGGGCCGACGGCGCATGACTCCCTCGATCCACTCCGGCCCGGGCGCGTGACGCGAGCCGCTCTCTGTGAGGATGACGCTCATGCCGTGCTCGGTCGCGACATCCTCGACGCCCCGGATGATCTCCATCGACCAGGCGCTCTCCAGCTCGTGGAAGACGAGCTCGATGAGGGGGGCGCGCGTCTGCCCGGTGTTGCGCCGGAGGTAGCCGTGCTGGGAGAGCAGGGCCTCCACCTTCGTGCGCGTGGCAGCGGAGACGTCGCTCCGCCCGTTGAGCACCTTCGAGATCGTGGAGAGCGAGACGCCTGCCTCGTCGGCCACGTCGGAGAGGGTGGCGCGTGCCGTGTCGGTCATGGCACCACGATAGCGGGTTGCGGAGATTTTCAGCGAAACTATCGAGCGGCTCAGCGCTGGTGGCCCCCCGGCTCGGCCCTGCGCAGGATGCCGCGGGCCTGGCGCTCGACGGCCGGGTCGACGAAGCTCCCGTCCTCGAGGGTGATCGCCCCCGATCCCGCTCCCGCCGCGGACCCCGCCGCGCCGAGCACGGACCGTGCCCAGGCGACGTCGGCGGCCGTGGGCGCGAACACCTCGCGCACGACAGCCACCTGTCGCGGATGGATGCAGCTGCGGCCCCCGAAGCCGAGTTCCCGCATCAGCTCGGTGTTCGCCCGCAGCCCGATCTCATCCGAGAGGTCGGTGTACGACGAGGCCACCGGCGCTCCCAGCCCGTTGGCGCGCGACGCGAGCACGACCGTCTGACGCGCGAGCGCGAGCCCCGCGTCCCCGCCGGTACCGCGTGGCAGGCCGAGGTCTGCACGGAGGTCGGCCTCGCCGAGCATCACCGCGGCCACCGCCGGATGCCCCGCGATCTCGAACGCGTTGTGCACGCCGCGCGCCGACTCGAGCTGGCAGATCAGTCGGCGTTCGCCGGGCCAGCCGCTCGTGGCGGCCGCGGCCCGCTCCACGTCGTCCGCGGTCGCGACCTTGGGAACCCGGATCGCGTGCACCGCGCCCGCCGCGATCAGCGGCGCGACCGCGTCGAGGTCGCGCGCGAAGTCGTCGGAGCCCACCTCGTTCACCCGCACCACGATCGGCGTGCCGCCGAGGTCGAGCAGGCCGGCGAGAGCGGAGCGCGCCTCCGCGCGTGCGGAGGGGAGCACGGCATCCTCCAGGTCCACGACCACGCCGTCGCCCGCGGCGTGCGCCTTGGCGAACCGGTCGGGCCGGCTCGCGGGCACGTACAGCCAGGCGACCACATCCTGAAGATTCACACCGCACCTCCCTCGCGCAGAGCCGCGACCTGCTCCGGCGTGTAGCCGAGCTCCGCCAACAGTGCGTCGCTGTCGGCCCCGTGCGGTCGACCGCCGAAACGGATGCCGCCGGGCGTCTCGGAGAGCCGGAACAGCACGTTCTGCATCTTGACCGGCCCGAGCTCGGGCTGGTCGACCGAGGTGATGGTGTCGAGAGCGCGATACTGCGGGTCCTCGACGATCTGGGCGATGTCGTACACGGGCGCGATCGCCGCCTCCGCCCGGTCGAACTCGGAGAGCACCGCGTCGAGGTCGCGCGCGCCGATCCACGCGGAGACGGCGTCGTCGATCTCGTCGGCATGGGCGGCGCGTTCGCGGCCAGAGGCGAACCACGGTTCATCCACGAGGTCTCCCCTCCCGACCAGCCGCATGATCCTCTCCGCGACGGGCGTGGCGCTCGAGGAGACCGCAACCCACCGGCCGTCCCGGGTGAGATAGGTGTTGCGGGGCGCGTTGTTCTCCGACCGGTTGCCCGTGCGCTGCGGCACGATGCCCAGCTGGTCGTAGATCGTGATCTGGGAGGAGAGCATGGCGAGGATCGGTTCGATGATCGCCAGATCCACGACCTGCCCGCGACCCGTGCGCTCGCGCGCATGGATCGCCGTCATGGTGGCGAGCGCCGCGGCGATGCCGCTGATGTTGTCCGCGAGCGCCAGCGGCGGCAGTGTGGGCGGCCCGTCGGGCTGGCCGGTCGAGTGCGCGAAACCGCTCATCGCCTCGGCCAGCGTGCCGAATGCGGGTCGCCCGGAAAGCGGCCCGAACTGCCCGAATCCGGTGACGCGCACGAGCACGAGACCCGCGTTCTCCGCGCTGAGGATGTCGTAGCCCAGCCCCCAGCGCTCCAGCGTTCCCGGGCGGAAGTTCTCCACCACGACGTCGGCGTCGCGCACCATCCTCAGCAGCACCTCACGGCCCGCGGGCTTCGAGAGGTCCAGGGTCATGGCTCGCTTGTTGCGGCCGAGGCTCGTCCACCAGAGCCCCACGCCCTCCTTGCTCGGGCCGTGGGTGCGCGCGCCATCCGGCCGCGTCGGGTGCTCCACCTTGATCACGTCGGCCCCGAAGTCGGCGAGGATCGTCGCCGCGCCGGGGCCCGCGAACAGCGTCGCGAGGTCGATCACCTTCAGGTCGGTGAGCGGCCCGATCCGGGGCGCGTCCGGTGACGACCGCGTCGTCATCGCCCCCGCTCGGCGATCGCGGTGGCGATGGGTACGCCGCGCAGGGAGGGCGCGCCGATACCGGGGAGCTCCGCGGTCAGCTGCAGCCCGGCAGGCATCCATCCGTCGCCGAAGATCACGGCCGCCGCCGCTCCCGCCAGGGCGGGAAGCGTGCCGGCGTTGCGCGGCTGCGCGAGCACCCCGAGCATCAGCTCGTCGGCGGATGCGGCCCGGGACAGGTGCCCGAGCAGCATCGCGAGCGTCTCCGGGGCCACCGTGGAGTAACTGTAGATGCGGTCCCCCACCCCCGCGGCGAGCCGCTGTGCGCGGTCGAGCGCGCCCGTGCTTAGGGCGGATGCCGCGAGCGCCTCCTCGGCCATTCGCCGGGACCACGTCTCGTGCGGCAGCATCGCGAGCGCGCCGTCGATCGCGTCGCCGACCGGCGCGCCCCGCAGCAGTCGTGCGAAGAGCACGGCGGTCGCCTCGGCGCACCAGACGCCGACGAGGGCTCCCGTCACCCCGGCGTCGCGACGAGCGGCCTCCCGCGCCTCGCCCTCGTCGGCGAAGATCGCGGCCGCCGCGACCGCGCGGGCCATCGGCAGGTCGTCGAAGTAGTGCGGGTTGTCGTTGCCCGACTGCGGTGCCGACAGCCCCCGCTTCAGGTTCTCCAGCGGGATGCGGGTGCCGATGCGCGACGGCCCCGCCGTGTTCGCCACGTCCCGCCATGCCGCGTCGAGCGGGCCGAGGTCGCCGGCGTCGCGGGAACGCAGGAGTGCTGCCGCGGTGAACGCGAACCACTCGCTGACCTCGCCGGCGCCGGGCTCCAGCACCGACACCGGCGAGGAGTGCGCGTAGGGCACGGCGGGCGTGGTGGTGCCGTGCTCGCGCGCGAACGCCGCGAGGATCTCCATGCGGGCGAGGCGCTTCGGCGGCAGCAGGCGCAGGCGGTAGGCGGCATCCGTCCAGGCGAGGGCCTCGCCGACGAGGATGCCGCGGGCCAGGTCGGGCAGGCGGTCGGCGGTCATCGGGTTCCCTCCAGAAGGTCCACGAGCTGGTCGGCGGTGTCGAGCGGGTGGATTCCGGCCATCGAGCGGATGCAGGATCCCTCCACCGGGCGCAATCCGTCGAGCCAGTCGCGCGGGATGGCCCCCACGCCCGAGATGGCGCCGGCGACGCATCCGGCCATGGCGGCGATGGTGTCGGCGTCTCGACCGAGATTGACCGCGAACAGCGTGCTCTCGGTGAAGTCGCCGCGTCCGGCGATGACGGCGCAGAGCGCGAGCGCGGCCGCCTCCGGGGCGATGTCCGCCCAGTAGTAGTCGACGATCGCGAGCCTGTCGTGCAGCGCGATCGCGAGGGCGTCGGGGTCGGCGATGCTGTTCACCAGGTCTCGGCCGTCGACGAGGTTGCGGGCGATCCACGAGTCCGCGGGCACCGCGGCCAGGGCGGCGGCGAACGCCTCGTCGGCGTCGGCTCCGGCCATCGCGGCGGTCACCGCGACTGCCACGGCCACGCCGCAGTGCACACCCTCGCCGCTGTGGCTCACGACACCGTCTTCGACGGCCAGGTGGGCGGCGAGCGCGCGGTCGCCGTTCGCCGCGATGCCGATGGGCGCGACCCGCATGGCGAGCCCGTCGCTCCAGGAGTGGATGTGGTCGCCCGACAGCGGCGGTCGCAGCCCGCGGCGCAGGTTGTCGATAGCCGCCATCTCGCTGAAACCGCCACCGGCGAACCCGTCGGCCTGCGGGAGCACGTCGTCGATCCACGACCGGGCGAAGTCGTCCCGATCGGCGCCCACGCCCACCCGGAGGATTGTCTTGGCGGTCAGCAGCGCGTACTCGGTGTCATCGCTGCCGGCCGGGGTGTCGTTGAGGTAGCCGGTCACGCGACCGTACTTCGCCTGGATCTCGGCGGCCGAGAGTCCCTCGACCGGGCGACCGATGGCATCCCCGATCGCGAGCCCAGCCATCGCGCCCCGGGCCCGCTCGCGCAGCGTCGGCGTGGTCTTCACGTCTGTCATGTCTACTTTCCGTTCGATGCGACCGCGGCGCTGGTGCGCGCGGCGAGCTCGCTGAGGGCGATGCCGCTCAGGCCGGGCAGGCTGGTGGTGATGCGGTCCTTCAGGGGTTCGGTCCAGCGCCTCGGGAGCGCCTCGGCGCCCGCGAGTGCGCCGCACACCGCGCCGACGGTCGCGCCGGCCGAGTCGGTGTCCCACCCGGCCATGACGGCGAGCGGCACGGAATCGTCGAATCGGCCGCCGCCGCGGCGCAGCGCCCACGCGATCGTGGCCGCGTTGTTGAGCACGTGCACCCAGTGCATGCCGTCGAACTCCGCCCACAGGGCGACGAGCGAGGCGTCGAGGCCGAGATCGGATCCCCCCAGTTCGTCGCCGAAGCGGATGGCGCGCGCGAGTCGGCTGCGCGGCGGCACGACGGAGAGACCGGCGGCGAGCACCTCGTCGATGTCGTCGGACACCACCGCGGCGGCTCCGAGCGCGGCGGCCCACATGGCGCCGTAGACGCCGTTCCTGGTGTGGCTGAGTCGGGCGTCCGCGAAGGCGAGTCGTGCCGCGCCCGCCGGATCGCCGGGTGACACCCAGCCGTAGGCGTCGGTTCGGATGAGCGCGCCGATCCATTCGCGGAACGGATTGCGGTGCGTCGCGCAGTCGACCGGCTCCACGCCTTCCAGCAGGTTGCGGTACACGGCGCGCTCGGCCGTGAACACCCGGCCGGCCGGCAGCGACATCAGCCAGCTCAGCGCCACGTCGTCCGTGGTCAGGTCGGGGCCGTGCGCCTCGACGAGCTGCAGCGCGAGGATCGTGTAGTTGAGGTCGTCGTCCTCCGGCATCCCGTCGATGTTCTCGGCGAGCGAGGTGCTCCCCGAGGCCCGGTTCCACGGCCAGGCCGCGCCGACGGCGGGGTCGAGACCCTCGGCCGTGAAGTACCCGGTGAGGGGCCAGCGCCCCTCGGATTCCAGGATGGCGCGGATACCCTTCGGCGGGATCTTCTCCACCGGCTTGCCGAGCAGGCAGCCCGCCGAACGGCCGAGCCATGCCCCCAGGATGCGGTCCGGGCGCGCCTGGGACGGCGCGGAATCCCCGGCCCCGGCCAGCATCGACTCGAGGTCGTCCGGCTCGTCGGGGTTCGCGGGTGCGGGAATCGAGTCCAGCCTGTCGAGCAGTCGGGAGGCCAGCGCCCTCAGCTCCGGGGATGCCGGGTCTGTCGTCGCCCCCGCACGGCCCACCGAGAGGTCTCCCCCGGCCGCGGCCCACTCCGCCACGACGGCATCGACATCCTTCCCCTCGACACGCGACTGCGCGATCTCGTGGGCGATGAGGTCCTCGGGCTGCGACCAGCTGAGCCTCATGAGGCGGCGCCGGCGAGAGCCGAGATCGAGGCGATCCGCTCGGCCGCATCGGCCGCTCTCCGCCGGTCGCCCTCGAGGATCTCGGATGCCGCGCCCGCCAGCATCCTCGCGTGCACCGAGAAGTCCACCCGGCTCGCCTCGGCGATCGCGCTCACCCACTCCTGCGGCACCACGGCGGTGCCGCCCAGAGCGGCGGCGATCGCCCCCGCCATGCTCGCGATCGAATCCGAGTCACGGCCGTAGTTGACGGCCCCGAGCACCGCGCCACGGAAGTCCCCGCGGTAGGCCACGAGCATGCCGAGCGCCACCGGCGTCTCCTCGATCGACTTGGTGCGGGAGGGCAGCCGGGCGTCCATCGCGGGCTCGCGGTAGCGGTCCCCGACCGTGTCGAAGGGGCGGATCGCGGCGCGGAGGGCCGCCGCGATCTCATCGTCCGAGGCGCCGGCGGGCAGCGCGCGCGCGGCATCCACCACGGCGGCGATCGCCGCGCGGGTGCCATCGTGGGCGAGCCGCAGCACGGCATCGATCACCGTGTCGACGTCGGCGCCCGGCGCGAGCGCGGCGGCCACCGCGGCGGCGAAGACGCCGGCCGCCTCCCGGCCGTAGCTCGACTGGTGGGCGCCGGCGAGGTCGATGGCCTCTCGGTACGCGGCATCCGCATCTCCGGCGTTCACCACCCCCACCGGGGCCATGTACATGGCCGCGCCGCAGTTGACGATGTTGCCGACGCCCGCCTCGCGCGGATCGACGTGGCCGTACTGGAGGCGCGCCACCAGCCACTTCTCGGCGAGGAAGATGCGGTTGAGCAGCACCGTCTCGCGCTCGAGCTCGGGAATCCACTTCACGTCGCCGATGAGCCGCGGCACCAGCCCGTCGGCGATCGCGAACGCGTCGAGGTGCGAGCGGCGCTCGGCGTAGACCTCGATCAGCGCCTGGGTCATCAGGGTGTCGTCGGTGATGTGCCCGTCGCCCTTGTGATACGGACTGATCGGTCGGTGGGTCTGCCAGTCGGCGAAGAACGGGGGCACAATGCCCTCGACCCGGCCTCCGTACCGTTCCTGGATGGCCTCGGGGGTGTACCCCTCGGTCGCGCCTCCCAGCGCGTCGCCCACGGCGGATCCGATCACCACGGCGGTGGCGCGGTCCTCAAGCCAGCTGGTCACTTCGTCCTCATTCTCATTGCTCGCATGGGTGGGGGTGGCGGCCCGGGGTGGTACCGGGCCGCCTCCCGGTCAGCCCTGGACGCTCGTCCAGCCGCTCTCCAGCGCGGACGCCAGGCCCTTCTCGTCGATCTGCCCGGCCAGGAACTTCTGGTAGGAGGGCGTCGCGATGGTGGACTTCCACGTCTCGTACTTGGTGAAGGTGTTCCAGGTGGGGTTCACCAGGTTCTTGCCGGAGGCGAGCACCTGCGCCCAGCCGTTCTTGCCCGACGTGAGCTTCGCCGCCTCGGCCTGCGCCGACGTGGTGGCGGGGATCTCGCCATCCGCGATGTTCATCGCCGCGAGGTTCTTCGCCGACTGGTAGTACTGCACGAAGGTGGCCGCCGCGGCGAGGTGCTTCGACGTCTTGGTGATCGAGAGCGTGATCGGCGCGGACATCTGCTGGGCGCCCTTCGAGCCCGCGAGGGCGGGAAGCACGATCCAGTTGAAGCCGGCCGGGGCATCCGCCGCGATGTTCGCGATCTGGTACGACCCGGCGACCGTCATGGCGGCCTTGCCGCCGTAGAAGGTCGGCAGCGCGTCGGACGAGGACTGCGTGACGCCGGTCTTGTCGATGTAGCCGGCGTCGATCATCGACTTCACGCGGGTGGGGACCGCCAGTTCGGCTGAGCCGATCTTGGCCTTCGCCGTCGTCTCATCGGTGCTGGTGAAGAACTTCGCGCCGAAGCCGAGACCGAAGCTCGCGAAGTTCGAGGTCGGCGAGCCGAGGCCCCAGACGAGTCCCTTCACACCGCCGGTCGTGGTCTTCTTGGCGATGCTCTCGAACTGGTCCCAGGTCATGGTGTCGCCGGTCGGCACCGTGACCCCGGCCTTGTCGAGCAGGTCCTTGTTGGCGAACACGACGTAGCTCTGCTGCTCCGTAGGAACAGCGAGAAGCTTGCCGCCCTTCTCGAGCCCGGCGCGAACGCTCGCGGGGATGTCGGAGATCGTCGACTTCGGCAGCAGGGTGTTGAGGTCGGCCAGGTAGTTGGAGAACTGCAGGGTGTCGCCGGGGGCGTCGTTCTGCACCACGTCGGGGGCGACCCCACCGGCGTACTGGGTCTGCAGCTTCTGCTCCAGGCTGTCGGCCGGGGCCACTTCGAGGGTCACCTTGATCTTGGGGTACTTCTTCTGGAAGTCGGCGACCAGCTTCTTGGTCTGCGCGATCGCGGCCGGCTGGTTGTTGAAGTACTCGTAGGTGATGGAGCCGGAGGTCGCCGACCCTCCGGACGAGTCGCTGTTCGACGCTGCGCCGGAACAACCGCTCAGCGCCACGAGCGCACCGGCGACGATGCCGAGTGCGAGATAGCCACGGGCTTTCATGTGTCTTCCTGTTCTGTCGTTTTCTTGGTGGGGGTGGGGGTGGAGAATCGGGTCAGCCCTTGACGGCACCGGCGAGCAGGCCGCCGGCGAGACGCCGCTGGAGGATGGCGAAGAACACGATGCTGGGGATGGAGGCGAGCAGCGCCCCCGCGGCCAGCGGCCCGATGAGCGAGAGCCCCTGGCCGTTCACGAACGTGCTCAGGGTGACCGAGAGCGTGTAATTGGGCGAGGACTGCAGGATCACCAGCGCGAAGAAGAACTCGTTGTAGGCCGAGACGAAGGTGAAGATCGCGGTCGCGATGAGTCCCGGCCGCAGCAGCGGCAGCACGATGTTCCAGAGGATGCGGAGGCGCCCGGCGCCGTCGATGGACCCGGCCTCCTCGATGTCGCCGGGGATCCCGCCGACGTAGCCCTGCAGCATCCAGAGCGAGAACGGCAGCGTGTAGACGACGTAGACGACGGTCAGCCCGACCAGGTTGTCGATGAGCCCCAGGCTGCGCAGGATGAAGAACATCGGGATGATGATCAGCGGCACGGGCACGAGCTGGCTGAGCAGGATCCAGCCGATGCCGAGGTTGCGCACCCGGCCCCGGTAGCGCGCCATCGCGTAGGCACCCGGCACCGAGACCACGACGACCACCAGTGTGGTCGCCGCCGAGACCAGCACGCTGTTGAGCGCGGCCTGCACGAGCCCCTGCGACTGGAACGCGACCACGAAGTTGTCGAGGGTCGGATTCTTGGGGATGAGGCTCACCGCGAGCGAGTTGATCTCGCGGCTCGACTTGAAGGCCGTCGAGATGAGCCAGATGAACGGGAAGACCAGGAAGACGGTGAACGCGGCCAGGGCGACATACTGGAACGCCCTGCCGACACCTCGACTGCCCCTCACAGCTGCTCCCTCCTGCGCAGGCGGCCCAGCTGGGTGAGCGCCAGCACGACGACGACGAGCACGAGGATCACGTCGGTCATCGCCGCGGCCACGCCCGTGTTGCCGTTGTGGAACGCCTCCGTGTAGACGAACAGCATGGGCAGCAGCGTCTGGCCGCCCGGCCCGCCACCGGTGAGCACGTAGACGATGCCGAACGAGTTGAAGTTCCAGATCAGGCTCAGCGAGCCGATCGCGACGATCACCGGTCGCAGCGCCGGCAGCGTCACGTGGATGAAGCGGGACCATGCGCTCGCGCCATCCACCTTCGCCGCCTCGACGAGCTCCGGCGGGATCTGCTGCAGGCCGGCGAGCATGGAGACCGTGTTCTGCGGCATTCCGGCCCACACCCCGACGAGGATCACCGACGGCAGTGCCAGGCTGAAGTTGCCGAGCCAGTTGATGTCGGACGGGCCCCCGAGTGCGCCGATCAGCCAGTTGAGCGGCCCGTGGGTCGGCGAGTAGATCGCCTGCCACATGATGGCCACCACCACGGGCGGCATCGCCCACGGCACGATCGCCAGCACCCGCACGAATCCGCGGAACCGCAGGTCGGAGTTGAGCAGCAGGGCGAGTGCGAGGCCGAGGCTCACCTGCAGCACGGTGACCGACACCGTCCAGATCGCTCCGATGCCGAACGATCCCCAGAAGGGGGCGTTGGCGAACACCGTCTGGAAGTTCTTGAAGCCGATGAAGTGGGGCGGGGCGATGTCGATGATGTGCGAATCGGTGAACGCGTAGAGCAGGCCGATCGTGATCGGCAGCACGCTCAGGATGATGATGGGCAGCGCCGACGGCAGGGCGAGTGCGAGCGCCTCGTTGCGTCGGGTGCGGGCGATGGTGGCCGGGCGGCGACGGGCGTCGGTGGCGGTCATCCTGTCTTCTCCCCGAAGAGCGAGCCCGACGTGGAGTCGCGCACGATCAGCTGCGGCTGGACCTCGATGGTCTCGGCCGGGCGGCCGGGCTCGTCGAAGCGGCGCAGCAGCAGTTCGGCGGCGAGCTCCCCGCGGCGGGCGGCGAACATGGAGACGCTGGTGAGGCTCGGGCGGTACATGGCGGCGAAGTCGATGTCGTCGATGCCCGTGACCGCCACGTCTTCGGGCACCCGCAGGCCGGCGGTGCCGGCGGCGACGATCACGCCCAGCGCGATCAGGTCGTTGGCGGCGACCACCGCATCCACCCGCTCGTAGGGCCGCTGGCTGTGCCAGCGCTCGAACAGCGGGGCGGCCGCCGCGCGACCGGCCTCGAGGGTGAACTCGGCGGCGATCACCTGGCTGGCACGTTCGTCCGGCACGCCGAGCTTGCGGATGGCGCGGAAGAAGCCGAGCTCACGCATCGCGCCCGGTCGGGTGTCGAGCGGGCCGTTGAGGAAGGCGAAGCGGCGTCGGCCGAGCGCGTGCAGGTGCGATGCCGCCAGCTCGATCGCGACGCTCGAGTCGACGCGCACGCTGTCGATCGCCATCCCCTCCCCCAGAGATCCGATCACGACGACCGGGATCGCGGCGTTGAAGACCGCGCGCCGCAGGGGCTCGTCGGAGCGCAGCGACGAGAGGATGACGCCATCCGCGGCCCCCTGCGACTGCTGCTTCACCCATTCGGCGGTGCGCGACGGGTCGCTCGTGGACGAGACGCTCACGCGCGGTCCGTCGCTGCCGAAGTGCGACTCGATCGCGCGGAGCATCGCCACGTAGTTGGGGTTGCCGATGTCGTCGACCGCGACGGCGACGCGGCGGGTGGCTCCGCCGTTGCGCAGGGCTCGAGCGGTGCTGTCAGCGAGGTAGTTGAGCTCCCGGGCGGCGGCGCGCACCTTGCGCAGCATCTTCGGGCTCGCACTGCCGCCGGAGAGGGCCCGCGACGCGGAAGCCACGGATACCCCGGCGGCGGCCGCGACATCCTGCAACGTTGCGCGCGTCATGTGCCTCTCCATCGAGTCGGTGAACCTGAACGTTTTCTATGCGATTTGCAATCGTTTCCAATTTCGAGCCGAATGCCCCGCAAGGTCTGGTGAGGTTAGACCAGCGGGCCGAACGAGTCAAGCGCACGCCTACCGTCAGCGCCGCTTGACCGCCTGCAGCGTGTAGCTGAGCGGCAGGCGCTCCGGATGCTCGGTGAGCGACCACTCGCCGCGCTCGTCCAGGGTCATCCGCCCGGGGATCGCCTCCCACGGCACGCTCGTGTGCTCGACGAGAGCCGTGATAGTCATACCGGCCTCGAGCAGGGCCGTCACGATCTCCCCCATGCCGTGATTCCACTCGTGGGTGACCGACGCGGCGATCACGTGGTCGGTCTCGACGTAAGTGGATCCGTCGTCCCAGATCAGAGGCTCGGTCTGCTCGAAGTACGGGTAGCCGAGCACGATGCCGTCAGTGCGCGCCTCGTCGACCGCCCAGAGCACCGGATGACCCTCCCGGATGAACAGGCGCCCACCCGGCACCAGCAGACCCGCCACCGTCCGCGCCCAGCGTGCGATGTCGGGCAGCCACCCGATCGCACCGATTCCGGTGTAGACGAGGTCGAAGCGCTCGGCTCCCAGCACGTCGACAGCGGCATACACGTCGGACTCGACGAACTCGATCGGCGTGCCCGTGCGACGTGCCAGCTCGCGGGCGCCGGCCAGCGAGACCGGCGAGAAGTCGAGCCCGGTCATCCGCGCACCCAACCGGGCAAGCGAAAGCGTGTCCGTTCCGATGTGGCACTGCAGGTGCACTGCGTCGAGCCCTGCGAGGTCGCCGAGGCGGTCGCGGTCGAAACGCACCACATCAGAGAGGTGAGCGGGGTCATCCACGAACCGCTGAACGCCGTACTCCTCCGAGGCCAGGTGGAGGGGTGCGCGCTCGTCCCAGTTGGCCCTGTTGAACGTGATGTAGTCGTCGGTCATCGGTGATCCTCGGCGTCGGCGGGGGGGATGCCATCGTGGCGCTCGGATTCGAGCCTTCCAGGATAGCGGCGCCTCGCCCAGCTGATCGCTGCGGCTACTTGATTGCGCCGGCCGAGAGCCCCCGCACCAGGTATTTCTGGGCGAAGATCGCGAAGCCGAGCGGTATCAGCACCGAGACGACGACAACTGCGGAGACATTGCCCCACGCGATCCCCGTGCTGGTCACGAAGAATGCGGCGCCGACGGTCACGGGGGTCGATTCGGATCCCGAGAGAACGATGGCGAGCAGGTAGTCCGACCAGGTGAAGAGGAACACCAGGATGCCCACGGCGACCAGGCCCGGCGCGAGAAGCGGGAGCACGATCGACCCGAGGCTGCGGTACACGCCCGCTCCATCGATCGTGGCCGCCTCCTCGATCTCGATCGGCACCTCGTTGATCGAACCGCAGATGATGAGGATCGCCAACGGCAGGTTGATGAACGCGTCGGCGAGGATGAGCGTCGGGAGCGTGTCGTAGAGACCCACTGTCGAAAAGAGTAGGAAGAACGGAATCGCGAAGAAGAGGGCCGGGATGAGCCGGAGCGCCGTGATCCCCTGCAGCAGCCACTTGCCGCCGAAGTTCAGACGCACGATCGCGTAGCTCGCAGGTACCCCGATGACCATCACGAGCGCGACGGTTCCGATGGAGATGAGCGCCGAGTTGAGCAGGAACTTCGGGAAGTCGTAACCGGAGCCTCCGAAGATGGCGATGAAGTGATCGACTGTGAGCCCGTGCTCGAACGAGAACGGCGAGCTTGCGATGTCACCGTCGGTGCGGAGCGAGGTCGCGATGGCATTGAGGAACGGCAGGTTGATGATCAGGCCGACGATGACGACGATCACCGTTCGCCAGAGGCCCGTCGAAGGCCGGGCGCGGCGTCGCCGGCGCGTGATGTCGCTCATGAGTTGGCCAGAGCTCCCTTGGTGATCCGCCCCACCACGAAGGGCACGAGCGGCAGAGTGATGAGCGCGACGATGACCGCGGCGGCCGCTGCGACGCCGAAGTCGCCTCCGGACAGGATCTTGTAGATATAGATGCTGAGCGTGGTCGTCTGGGTGCCTGGCCCGCCGCCGGTGAGCACGTAGATCGTGTCGAAGGTGCGGATGGCGTCGATCGCCCGCAGGAACCCGGCGATCACGAGGGTAGGCAGGATGATCGGGACGACCACGCTTCGCACGACCCGCCAGTAGCCGGCTCGGTCGATCGACGCGGCTTCGTACAGCTCCTGAGGCACCGACTGGAGGGCCGAATAGATCAGCAGGAATGTGAACGGCGTCCACTGCACCACGTCGAGCACGAGCACGAGCGGGATGACGTTCGAGCCGGAGAACAGCGACACATCGATGCCGAATTCCTTGAAGAGGCCGGGGATGGTGCCGATGTTGTTGTTCAGGATCAGGCGGAACATGATGCCCATCAGCGAAGGCGCCACCATGATCGGCACGAGGATCACGCTGAGCAGCCATCGCTTGCCGGGGAAACCCCGGTCGAAGAGCAGCGCAAGGCCGAGGCCGAGCGCGAGCTCGATGATGGTCACCGCCACCGTGTAGAGGGCAGTGAACCGCAGCGACGCCCAGAAGGTGGGGTCGCTGAGCACCTTCGCGAAGTTGTCGACCCCGTTCAGCTGCGGGTCGGGGTTCAGCAGAGTGCGGTCCTGACCGGATGTGTGGAGGCCCGAACCCCTCGGGTAGATGACGATCAGGAGCAGGAAGATCTGGCGGGGCGCGCTGAGAACCCAGCGCGCCCCCCTGCTGCCCGACCGAGTGAACTGTGCAGCCACGTGAATACCTTCGTTCGGGTTCGGTCAGTCGGAGCAGCCGCGGTCTACTTGAGCAGACCTGCCATGTCGGTGTTGAGTTTGGCCAGGGCATCCTTCGCGTTTCCCTCGCCGACCCAAGCACCCGAGAGGTCAGCCGCGATCGCAGTGTAGATGTCGAACGCGCGGGGCACGTTCGGCTCGGCGAAACCGTATTTGGTGATGCTCGCACTGATGTCGGCGAAGAGCGGGTTGGCGCTCGTGTTGGCGGAGAGCACCGACGGCATCGCGGCGATCCCGCCCGACTTCACATATTCGGTCATGGTGGAGGGCTTGGCCAGCCACTGGATGAACGTGTTCGCCTCGGCCTTGTGCTTGCCGTACTTGTTGATGCCGATCGACAGGGCGTGCACGTGGGTCACGTGCTTGTCCCCGGGGACGGGAGCGACCCCCATCTTGCCCGCGGTGTTGGGGGACGACTTCGCGTCGTTGAGCCCGGCGTACCCGGCGCTCCATTGAACGGCGAACGCCGCGTTGCCCGCGGTGAGACCGGCCTGCGTCTCCGGGAACTCCGCCTGGGTCGAGTCGGGCGAGGTGAGGCCGGACTTGTAGACGGTCGAATAGACCTTGACCGCCTTCTCCGCCGCCGAGCTCGTCATCGCGGGCTTGCCGGACTTGTCGGTCCAGCTGCCGCCGAAGCTCCAGAGCACGTCATCCCAGATCATCGCGTTGTAGGAGAGGTTCTTCGCAGGGAGCACTGTGCCGTACTGAGTCGGGGAGGAGGGGTTGATCGACTTGGTGAAGTACGCGGCCGAGGCGATGTAGTCGTCCCAGTTCCAGTCGGCGGGATCCTTCGGCGTGAGCTCCTGGCCCAGCACCTTCTTGCTGGCGGCGGCGTAACCGGTAGGGTCGGCTATCATCTGGGCGATGAGGTCCTTGCGGTAGTACAGGAAGTGGTTGCTCACGTCGAGCGGCAGGCCGTAGAGACTGCCCTTCACTTTGAGAGAGTCGACGGCCGTAGGAAAGAACTGGCCCTCGTCGAGCTTGATCGGCTCGAGATAGGGCGCGTGCTGCGCCACGAGATAGCTGGTGGTGCGGTAGATGTCGTATGCCGACGACTTGGTCGCCATGATGGTGGCTTCCTTGGCGAAGGTGTCGGTGCGGCTGAGCTGGGTGATCTGGACGTTGATCTTGTCCTTCTTGCCGACGCCCGCGTTGAAGTCCTTCACGAGCACGCCCATCGCATCCGCCTCGGGCCCCGGCTCGAAGACCATCTTGAGTGTCGTGACGCCCGATGACGAGCCGGATGCGGAGCACCCCGCGGCGAGGAGGGCGATCGCGCCGGCTATTGCGATGATCGACGATCGTTTCTTGAACAACGAGATCCGGGACATTGACTGTTCCCCTTCGGAATGTCGGTGGAGCGCTACTGTGGGCATACCAGGAATAGATCAGGTCTAGACCTGGGCTTAAGCTAGCACTACTCTAGGAGCAGGTCAAAGGAATCCGTCAAGTCGCGATTCTTGAGATCAACACCACCGCCACGACCACTGGAGGCTGTCGCCGCATGAATGAGCTGATCGTCGACGTGGGGCAGACGGGCGCCCGTTGGCGCCTCGATGTCGGAGGCACTCTCGCCAACGACGGCGTGGGAGCGCCCCTGGACGGCTCGCTCGAGATCGTCGGCCAAGTCGCGGGCATCGTGCGTGACGCTCTTGCAACAGTCACCGGAACGACGAGCGTATCTGTGGGCGTGAGCGGGTTGGACGACGCGAACGGAGCCGCCGATCGACTGCTCGCGATGCTTCCCGACGCGGATGTCGCGCGGGTCCTCATCGCGCATGACTCCGTCACCTCGGCGCTCGGTGCCATCGGCGCACATGATGGCGTCGTCCTCGCCGTCGGCACAGGCATCGTCGTTACCGGAATCGGGCCGAGGGCCGCCGTGCGCGTCGACGGCTGGGGCAGCGTGCTCGACGACGCCGGCAGCGCTTACTGGCTCGGGCGCGCCGGCATCCGAGCCGCACTGCGCGATGCGGATGGGCGGGGTGAGCCGACCGAGCTCACGTCACGCGCGGTCGCGAGCTTCGGCCCCCTCATCGACATCGCGGGGTCGGTGCAGCGCTCCCCCGCTCGCGTTTCGGATATCGCGGGCTTCGCCCCCGTCGTGACTGAGCTCGCCGGTGAGGGAGACACGGTGTCGCTCGCGATCTGCCACCGCGCCGTGCGTGAATGGATCACGTCGGCCACAGCAGCGGCGCGCAGGAGCGGGCTCCTCGGGCTCACGGGAGCGCCCGTCATCCTGTCGTGGTCCGGCACTGTGCTGACCAGCAGCGCGCTTCTGCGAGATCTGCTCCGCGGCGCGCTCCCCGCCGGGTTCGACCTGCAGCCACCGCTCGGCTCACCCCTCGACGGCGCGGCGCGTCTCGCCGCCGTGTCCAACGACTCGCCCCTTCGATCGCTGATCGACGACTCCGCATCGAATGGAAAGCCGCTGTCATGACCGACTACTCACTCCGCGAAACCACCGGTGTTCTCGATGCGATCCGAGGGTCGCTCGTCGTCTCGTGCCAGGCGCCGCCGGACACTCCGTTCCGCGACCCCCACCTCATGGCTCTCATGGCCCAAGCCGCGGAGCTCGGTGGCGCGAAGGGGATCCGCGCCGAGAGCGCGGAGGACATCGCCGCCATCCGGGCAGCCGTCTCCCTGCCCATCATCGGTATCCGCAAGACGGCGCGGCCGTCGGGCGGAGGCGTGTTCATCACCCCCGATTTCGAGGCGGCACGGCCCCTCGCCGAGGCCGGCGCAGACATCCTCGCGGTCGACGGCACACCGCGGCCGCGACGCGACGGACGATCGCTGCGCGAACTCATCGACCGCATCCACGGCGACCTGGGTCTGCCCGTGATGGCCGACATCGACGGCATCGAGTCCGCCGAATACGCGCAGGCGGCCGGCGCGGACCTCATCGGCACCACCCTCTCCGGCTACACCGGAGGCGAGGTTCCGGATGGTGCCGACTTCGAGCTGATCAGGTCGCTGGCCGCCGTGATCGACCGGCCGATCGTGGCGGAGGGGCGGATCTGGACCCGCGAGGACGCGATCGCGGCGTTCGATGCTGGGGCGACGACGGTGGTCGTCGGAACCGCGATCACCAACCCCACCGTCATCACGCGACGTTTCGTCACGGCCATCGGCTCGTATGATCGGCGCGTCGACGGCTCAAGCGCTACTTTGAGCTAGGAAGTTCAGGCCCCGAGCGAAGATTGACATGCCGAAAATACCCAAGCACGTCTACATCCGAGAGCAACTCCTCGAGCGCATCGCCGGCTACCCGGCAGATGCCGCCCTGCCGCAGGAGCGCGAACTCGCCGACGAGTTCGACGTCAGCCGCACCACGGTGCGCCAAGCGCTGCAGGGGCTGACGGATGACGGACTGATCTACTCGATCCGCGGCAAGGGCACGTTCGTCTCCAAGAGTCGCATCTCGAAGGGATCCACGCTCACGTCGTTCACCGAGGACATGCGAGGCCGCGGCCTGGTGCCGAGTTCGCGAGTACTCAACGCCGAGGAGCGGCCCTCGACGGCGGACGTGGCTCGGGCCCTCGAACTCGAGCCGGGCTCGCCCGTCTATTACATAGAACGGCTCCGGCTCGCCGACGGATTCCCGATGGCACTGGAGGAGCTGTACCTGCCCGTCACGCTCTTTCCTCAGCTGCTCTCGCTCGACCTGAGCGCCAGTCTCTACGACGTGCTCGCAGACCGTTACCGCATCAAGGTGACGTCCGCTCGTCAGAAGATCTCGGCGACGAGCGTCACCGGACGATCGGCCGAGCTGTTGGGGGTGAAGGCGCACTCGCCAGCCCTGAGCGTCTCTCGTGAGGGCATCGACACCCGGGATCGCCTCGTCGAGCACGCCGTGAGCGTGTACCGCGCCGACCGATACGACTTCGAGCTGTCGATTCACCGGTAGGTGCTCGGCGGTGCAGCCAGGCGACCGCTAGGTTCGTCTCATCCACATCGTGCGGCTCGACCGAAGGGTGCGTCATGTTCGGCAAGAAGGACTGGGAGAAGGGCGAGGCGACGATCGTCCTCGTCAACATCAAGCGGGTCTCGAGCGACGGTCTCACCCCGACCCGCGAATGGGCGGCGGACGTGACACGTGCCGACGGCACCGTCTTCCGAGCGAAGATCGACGAACCGCGCTGGGTGACGGATTTCTGGCCGCCGGATGCCGGGGCCGTGGTCAAGGTCGAGGTCGACCCGAAGACGAACGCGGTGCGCTTCGACGTGAAGAACGACCAGCAGCTCAGCTTGAAAGGCCAGGAGGCGCTGAAGCGCGAGGCGTTCAAGCGGACGCTCGAGGGTTAGGCGGCTTTCGTTCGAGTAGCCCTGGCCTCCTGAGCGGCTCCGGGCCGAGGGGGCGGCATTGACCCGCGAAGCCCCACCCTTCGACGTCACATGCGAAAAGCCCGGCGCAAGCCGGGCTTTTCGAGGGTGAACCTAATCGGAGGGTTGTCCAACCTGCCTCCGGAATTGGGCGATCTCACTGCCAAAATTACTAGCTGATCAGCAGAATTGTCGATGTGTCCTTCAATGTTGGAGTCATCCGATTTGATTGCTGCGATAAACGCGTCATCCGCAGTCGCCGGGTCCTAACGGCCGCGACAGCCGCCTAAAAAACAAGTAACCAGAACCCTCCGCAGTCCCCACCCGCACATAGGTGACAGTCGTCGTCGGACCGACCAATGGAGTTGTGGTGGTTATGTGCCGGTCGGTCTGGTCCTAGGTCATTGCCTGGTTCGCCAGGGCGGTGATGTTGCCATGCGGGTCATAGGTCGGGTTACCGCCAGCGGCCGAGTTCAGACTCGTGCCCGCGAGGGGATCCGCGCCCGTTTGCGCGTTTGTGACGGTGGTGCTGGTGAGGCGGTCGGAGTTGCCGTAGCAGTAACTGGCAGTCGACGCCGTACCGCGACGCCTGCGCTCAAAATCGCGCAAGTTATTCGGACTCGTTGTGGTCGTGCCCGGACTCTGGGACCGAGCGACGAGGCATGATGCGTCTCGTTCTGAAATAAACATAAACGTACGACGCGAAGACTATGGCGGCTGAAATGAGCAAAATGTAGTTAAGCGGCCTCTCCGATCTGATGCCCCAGACGGCGAGGGCCACCGCGCCGACAAGTAATGTCATCCGAAACGCCAACGCCATTGCTATTCGTTGAATGTTCATGTTAATCGCTCCATGAAGTCCGTGTGATTAACCTAGCGGCCCATTGAGATTTTTATCGGAAAATGGGTCGCCACCGAAAAGATGCTTAACCACAGTCTCGCCGCCTTGCAATCTCGAGATTCCATCGGCTATGAGGAAAACTCCGACGGTAATCGCAATTATCGTCTCGACGGCCTCTACGGCTCCCAATATCAGCGCAGCCCCGGCAGATATACCAAGTGACGGCACAGCGAAGGCAGTTCCTGCACCTAGAAGTTCGGCCATGCTGACTACGCCCTCTATGCCAATTCCAATCGCCACGGCTCCCACTACTATTTCGACCCAACCTACGGTGACTTGCTGCTGACTAGCTTTCTTCGATTTCCCCTTTTGTCGCGGATGCAAACGTAAATGCGAGCTTTGATCCGGGCGTAACGCGAGGCCGCTCCGAGAGTGTTGGAGAGATTCCGCCTATGGGAGCACCGACAACCATCACTTGACCGGTTGTGGTGGTGAATCTGCCCGAGGCCTCCCAAAACCTTGCCCAGCCAGCGCCTTCCGACTGATTTTCCGAAGAGGCGAAGAGACTCTTATAGTTTCCGTCGGTACACACCGCGATCACTAGACCCGTCGAAGACTGCTGGATAGACATCGAGCCCTGGAATTCGTTCGAGTCGCATCCGGTCAATGTGACTGCGAGAGCCGCCATTCCCCGTCTGGCCTAGCCATGCGAAACCTGAGTCAGGTATCCATAGCCGAGCTTCCCCGGAAATCCGACTAGGGGCTGCCGTCCCTTCAAGCCGAGGAGCCATAAAGAGTGTGCCTCGAGCTAGGAATAAGGTTCCAACTGACCTTGCAAGCAGGAGCGCACTCACACGACCGTTTCCAACGCCGAACCCCCAGTTCTGGCACACCATGGTCGTTGATAACCCCGCACTTGCTACCGCGGCCACCTCCGCAGTCCGATGTCGCGACGGGCCCGACTGGGGTGAACGCTGCAAGGATGCCTACCGCTCCGGCGATCGAGGAAAACTGGGACGTCGGAGGCGCGCCCCCATGTGACGTCGTTGGGGTAGTCGTTTGCGTTCCCACCCGTGACCGGGTCAACCGAGAGGAATTTAACCAGAGCGGGCACATTTCGATAATTACTTGGTGGGCTGACGCTGACCAAGGGACGCTAGTGCGTCCGCTGTGACATACCAGAAATACAAGCGCGGGCTGCCGAGTGATCGATCTTCCACGAAGGGCAACTTGCTAGACTCACGCGACAATATTACGGGCGCGACTTGCCTGTAACTGTTGCTGATCGGGCATGGGATGAAATACCAATGATCAACGCTTTCAGAATCCAGACCCGCTTGGAAGTAGGACGTTACTTGGTTCCGGTTGTAGAACACAAGCATGGCGAGGAAATTGCCGTCCACGGGGTCGGGGCCCGACCAAGTGCGGCCGATGGCAGACGATATCTGAGATGCGCTCGCGCCCCTGCAAACGACCAGAGCGTGAGTCCATTTTCCAGGAACAACACGCGCAAGATTAATTACCGAGCTTTGTTCAGACTCGTTCGCTTTGAGGACCTTGCCGATCTCGCGGCCGATACGCGAACTCGATGCGTCGGATGTGCAGCTGGTGAGCGCAAGGAAACAGGTGATCACCAGCGAGCTGAGTAACAATCGGTTGGCAAGGATGCGACGTCTACGGTTCATCGGGTTTCCGCTCCAGTCTGATTGCACGAATTGGGTGGGAGCGCCATTGTGATCACGTCGCTGTCCGCTTGCCAAGTCTCAATATTGATGGAGGTTTTGTTGTGCCCTTGGAAGGTATTTCCGAACCATATTTTAGCTGCACCGATCTGGTGGCAAACTATTTGAGTAACCATCGCGTCAGTTCCAAACGGTCCATACGGGGACACGTTATACA
Organism: uncultured Lacisediminihabitans sp.; assembly: GCA_966212465.1. Taxonomy (GTDB): domain Bacteria; phylum Actinomycetota; class Actinomycetes; order Actinomycetales; family Microbacteriaceae; genus Lacisediminihabitans. Next base: position 177,604 of record CBIHRK010000003.1, on the reverse strand, counting down.
AGTATTCACCCACCAACGCATTCGAATCACCGCCCAAGCCGGCGCCAGTATTCATTGATACCCAACCTGCTACTGTCGGAGTGATGCGGACGACGGTTCCACGCGGATCGGTCGTATCAACCTGGATGGTGGAAATTAGCGGTCCCGTGGCCTTCTTCGGCTTAGACGAGTAGTGGATTGCGAGCACTCGTTGCCCTTTGGCCTCGATCACGTATCCATGCCCGGCATACCACTCTGCTGAATCGGCCGAGAGCTTCCCGCTCAGGTCGGACCCGTTGATCGGGTCGTCGGGGTAGTTGTAGTCGTTCGCGTTCCCACCCGCGACCGGGTCGCAGGATAGGAACCTGCCCAGGCCGGGCACATACTGCCTGGCCCCCATCTCGATCACCGCGAGATCCCCCGCATGCTGGTACAGCTTCTGGTTCGACCCCTCATACCCGTAATTACCCGAGGTGAGCGTGTTGCCCAGCACCGCGTCATCCGACGCGGTCGTCCCCAACGCGTTCGTCGTCGTACTCACCGGCTGCCCGAACGGGTCGAACAGGGCGATGCTGCCCTGCCTAGCCCCACCAACGTTGGTCTGCACGATCGCATCCCCATGCATGTTCGGATACGACCACACATACGTCGACCCACCGCCCTGCACCGACACCGTCACCCCACCCGGCAAGGTGATCGTGTGCTCGAGCACCTGCGCCGCCCCCGACAGGGACGGATCAATCGTCCAATCCGGCGAATCAGAGCTGTCGGTGAACCCGAACCGCACCGTCTTCGTCGACCCACCCGTGGTCGTCGTCATCGCCACGATCCGATCGGTCACGTCCCGCACATACGACACCGTCGTCGTCGGACCCACCACCGGGGTCGTCGTGGACATATGCCGGTCCGTCTGGTCGTACGTCATCGCCTGATTCGCCAGCGTGGTGATGTTGCCGTGCGAGTCATAGGTCAGGTTCCCACCAGCGGCCGAACTCAGGTTCGTGCCGGCCAGCGGGTCAGCACCAGTCGGCGGGTTCGCCACCGTCGTGCTCGTGAGCCGGTCCGAATTGTCGTAACAGTAACTCGTCGTCGACGCAGTACCACCCAGCATGCTGTCGGAGAACGACGTACGATTACCATCCGCGCCGGCGGCCGTGTTAGTGCCACACCCACCGGTGCTCGAATAGCCGTAGATGAGCTGGTGCAGGGTCGTCATCGCAGTGGGGCTCGTGCCCGCCGCAAGGATCGCCTGCGTCAGGCGCGACGCCCCGTCATACGTATACGTCGACTGGTAGATGCTCGTGCCATCCGTCGTGGTGTCGCGCAGAATCCGGCCGCTCTGGGAGCGGATCACCGCGTCGAGGATGTCGGGCTGGGTGGACGGGAAGTTCCACCCCAGCGAACTCTGCGCACCGGTCGTGCTGTCGTACCCGATCGTGCCAATCACACCGGAACCGGTGTTGCCGGAGCCTCCGGGGTAGGTGATCGTGACGGGGCGACCGCTCGTGTACGCGACCTGTGCGATGGTCGAGCCTGACTTTGTCACGGTGGTGAGCTGCCCATCCGTGTTGTACGTGAAGTTCTCGTACTTCATCGCCTGACCGGCAGCGTTCGAGTCCTGTTCCTGCAGTTGACCGAGTGCGTTGTAAATGTTGGTTGTGACGGTGCCCCAGACGTCTGTGTAGGTGATCGACTGTCCGAGCAGGTTCACAACCGAGGTGATCTTGCCGCTCGTCGTAGACCCGGTCGTGCTGTCATCCTTCGCCCAGGTCGTGCGCGGATCTCCTGTCGGATTGCCGCTCGTGTCATAGGCTCCGGTGGCCGTGTACCCATACGTGACCGTGCGCGTCGTAGTTCCGGGGTAAACGGTCTGGGACGGCCGACCGCGCGTATCGAACGTGGTGCAGGTCCACGCGGTTTCGCTATTCCGCCTGGACGCGATCACCCGACCGAACAGGTCGTGGATGACGGTCACCGACTGGCCGCCGTCAGAGGGGCCCGTCGTCTTCTCGAGCATGCCGAACTGCGGCGTCGACACCGGCAGTCCGCACACGGGCGAGCTAATGCCGAGAGCGGTTCCATAGGACTGCCCGTCCGGGTAGTACGTGTTGGCCGACGTGGTATTCACCGTCGGCGCCGCGGTGGTTGCTGGCTTCGTCGAGGACAGGATGCGGCTATAGCTGTCCACGGCGGATGTGCTGGTCAGTCCGAGCCCGCCAGGGTCGATGATCGACGACTTCGCCTGGCCGAGCCACGGCGAGGCGCCGAAGTCGGTCGCGGTGGTCAGAGCGGTCACCTGCGATGAGCTGATACCCGTCGCTGTCGACGTGACCGCATCATCTGCTACCGCTCGTGTTGCCAGGCTGTAATCCGGCGAGAGGGCAGTGCCTGGCACAACAGCACTGGCACCTCCGGGCAGGGTCCACGACAGCCGAAGTTGCGCGGTCGACGTGATCTGCCCGTAGGCGATCCTGATCGGCTCGGACTCATTGGCCGTCGCGGTGTATGCACCGGTAACGGTTCCCGCAACGTGCGTGCTGGTGACGAGTGTGTTGTTGACGTAGAGCTGGGCTGTGTCATCTGCCAGAAGCGTGAACGTGTACGTGCCCGCGGTGGCCGGAAAGGTAATCCGGCCAATCAGCGAGGCGGACCAGTTCGTCGCCGGTACCCCCGCGACAGGCGCACCGGCCCAGGTCTGGTTGACGGAACCATCGGCAGCGCCAACTCCCAGTGAGTACGCGACCGGGGCGCCTGTCGCAGTCGAATTGCCGTAGTACGCAACATTCAACCCCTTCAGCTTCACACCGCTGGTATCGGTGTCGTAGCTGGTCGAGGAATGAGCGACCGTGCCAGCAGCACACGCGGACGGCGTTGCACCTCCGGCGAAGCAGCTCGATACGGCGGGACCGTAGGAATCGGTGACCCGGTCCTCGGCGTCGTAGACGTTGGAACTCTCGATCCCCGCCGGGTTGATGCTGGTGAGCGGATTGTCGTGGTTGTTCCAGGTGGTGGTCGAGGTCAGCCCCGATGCCGTCACGGACGTGTGTTGTTGGAGCGCGGCGTTGTACGTCACGGTGCCGATGTGCCCGGACTGGCCGGTGACGTCCACGTAGGTCGTGCCGTCGGTGGTGGCCGTCGGTTGCGACGAGTACGTGTAGGTCTTCTTCGGCTGTTGCGTCGCTGTGATGCCGTCCGGCGCCGGAAGCGTGACGGTCGTCGCTCGCCCGGATGAGTCGTAGGTGATCGAAGTCCGGGTTGTCGCGCTCGCCGTTGAGCTGCTGAAGGTAAGCCAGTCGTTGATGAACGGGGTGACGATACCCGCGAGCAGGTATTGCCCGTTGACCTGCGTGTAGGTGAAGTCGGTGACCGAGTTGCCGGGGTTGATGACTCGCGCGAGCTGCCCGTTGACGTCGTAGAACAGCTGTGTCTGCTGTTGCGGCCGGTTCGTGTCCGATGCGTCGGACGGATAGACGATCGCGCAGATCATGCCGGGCGGCGGCGCACTGAACCCGGTCGCCGCCGGGCACGCCGGCCCGCTGCCGAGGAGACCGACGGATGCTGCCGTGTCGGTCGAGTAAGCGAACAGGATCTGCCGGCTCGTTCCGGACATGGGGTCGGTGATGCTCCGCAGGGCGTTGCTCAACGACGACGTCGAGACATAACCAGCGATCGGCTCAGCGGGCTTGAGAAGGTCCTGCGGCGTGGACACGGAGGTGACCTGCCCTGCGGCGTTGAACAGGTAGCTCGTGCCCGCGGCATCCGTGAACGAGAGCTTGCCTGTGCCGTCGACCGTGAGCGAGCCGGATTCGCCGACCGGCGGCGTGTAACCCCCCGCGGTGGTCTTCGTGTAAGTGTGGGTGCCCCCGCCGGTGTCGGTGAGGGTCACGTAGCCTTCGTGGCTGTCGGCGGCGACGTAGAGCTGCGAGTCGCCGGCGATAGCACCCGATCCCGACCAGCCGGAGGGGAGGTGGTTGGCTGTCTTCGTGAACCAGGATGCCGGCACGATCTGCTCCGTCGTGGGAGTGGCGTCGGGCACCTTGGCGACCATCAGGTTCACCAACGACGGCCCTGTCACCTGCTTGTATTCGACGGTGATCGGCAGAGGCAGCGGCACACTTGTACCCCCGAGCGTCGCCGAAAGCGTCGCACCGGAGCCAGTGACGACGAGCTGTTGAGACGCCGCCGAACCCCAGTTGGTTGCGAAATCGGAGGTCGTAGTCCACTGGTCGATCGTGGGTGTCGTGACGTTGTTGAAATAGAGCCGAGCACCAGAGTCGGCCCTGAACCCGAATTGGTAGGTGCCGGCGGGCGGGGTGATGAATCCCGTCCAGCGGGCAAGGAAGTTGGATCCCTGAAGACCCGGGCCGGGAGCCGTCCCGTTCCAGTTGAACCCGATCGTGGAATCAGTACGAACAAGGGAGGTCGGCTTGCCAGGGAAAGTGAAGTCTGGGGAGGCACTCCCCAGGGGGGTCACGTCGTAGTAGGTGGCGTTCAACCCCGCATTGCCGGCGAGCTGCGAGTTGTAGTTGAACGCGAAACCCATCGGGCCACCAACCGTGGAGACACTCGGCGTCGAAAACGAGGCCCCCACGTTGCCGTTCGCCAGGTTGACCGACACCGGGCCCGCCGTGTCTGTTGGCGCGGGCCCGGGGTTGGTGACGCGCATCGAGATGGTCAGTCGTTGCGGTGCCGGCGACCAGTTGTCGTAGACATCGTTGACCACTTCGACCCACGAATACGATGCCCCGTCCTGCAGCACGCCGCCGGGGACCGTCCACGAGACCTGGTCACCAGAGGGGGTCAGAGGCGGCGACTGGATCACCTGCCCTGTCGTACCGTCCGCGCCGGTGGTCACACGGATCGAGTACGTGAGCGGCTGACCGTTGCTGACCGTCGCCGTCGGTGCGGTGAACGTCGGCGTGAGGTCCGCGACCACGGATTTGTCAGCCGGCGCGAGCGGGCCGGTCACCGTCGGCAGAGCGGAGGTCACCCAGCTGTACACGGGCGTGGCCACAACACTGCCGTACGCGTTGGTGGCGTATGCCTTCCAGTAGTACGTCGTAGAGGGCGCCAGCGGAGGCGGCGTTGCAGACGTGCCCGAGGTCCAGCCCGAGCTCCACGACGGAGCGGCATCTGGGTTCGGATTCGTGGAGAGCACGAACTTGTAGTTGAGCCCATAGCCCGAAGGGTCCGTCGAGCTGACCGCAAATGTCGGAGTGGTCGGACCGACAGTGCCGCCCATCGGCGAGGTGGTGGTGCCGTGGTTGGTGGGGACCTGAATTGCGCCTACCGTCGGGAGGGGCTGGTAGTTCAAGTACAGGGTGACGTCGCCTTGCCGGTAGGTGTACGCGGCCGTTTCAGTTCCCGTGAAGAGCCAGCACGTCGTCGTGGATCCCGCCTGCAACTGTCCGTTGAGGTAGCTGAAGAGCCCGTAATCTGAGGCGGACCCGTATCCGCCGTTCCCACTGCTCGGAACATAGCTGGCGAAGTTGGACAACAGGGTGGTGTTCGCTCCATCGAAACTCTGCACCCCGGTGGCGTACCAACCGCCGCCGTATGTCGTGTTCTTCCCACCGATCGCGTTATTCAGATTTCCCTGAGCACCGATCAACTGCTGTCCCAAAAGGTTGCCGTACGGGAAGCACGCGCTAGTGCGCCATATCGTGTTGCCTGCGTCCTGCGAGTTCCCCACTCGGTATACGCCGAAGGTATATGTGTGGTTGATGGACCCATTTCGCGAGAACTCATACTCGTTCGTCGCGTTGTCGGTGACGTCTGGATCGACGATCACCGGGTACACCCTGGATGGGTCGTTCAACCATGCGGGATCGGGCCTTAGCGTGAGGGACCAGTTGTCGTTGGTGCCCGCGATCAGTGTTGTCGAGACCGGCTCAATCGCTGACTCTGACTTTCCTTCTACCCCGGACGAGTCCCACATAGCCGGCGTAGGCATGGTGAATATCACGGCACCAGTCACGTCCGCGAATGTGATCGCGCCGACATTCGTCTTCGTCAGCGTCAAGCCTGGAGCATGCACCGTCCACGTCCAGGACGGCGCGGAGGCTGTCGGCGGTGAATCGAGAACCACGTTGGTCCTAACACCATTGGCTTCCACGGCGTAATTCAGGTCCTGCCCGTTGTGAATCGCGGGATACGTCAACGAGTCGGAGATTGTATTCGTGGCAGATCCCACGGCAGCGAGGGCTTTGAGCGCTGAGCGTGACGGACGTGCAGCTGCTGAGTCCGTCGCGCCCTGGAGAGCAAATGAGACCGTCGAATGCCCATGACTTACCGTGAAGTCGCTCTCGCCCCCCAAGGATTTCGCGAAGTGAGGGCTCAGCGGGTTGTCGGCGACGGAGTAGCCGCCCTTCTGTGCGTCAGGAGCAATGCTGGTGGCGATGGGAACCCATTCCCCCGAACTCCGCATCATGTTGAGCGGGATCGGAGAGACCTGCGTCGATGAAGTACCGTCGGCATTTGCATACGTTGTCGAGTACTCCGAACGGGATACGACGCCCGCAAGAAACGGGTTAAACTTCTCCGTGCTCGGCACAGTGAACACACGAGCGGCCGCCAATGGGGCGGTCGTATCGACCGACGGCTGCAACCCCCCGCCCGCCTTCAGCGCCGCCCCTGCGTCCAGCGACCCAGCCTCGACCGAGGGCGGTGCCATCGGTCCGGCAATCTGAGGCGCTTCGATGGCCGCGTGTGCCTTCTCTGGCAGCACCGCGGCCCCAGCCGACCAGACCCCGGAAACAACCAGAGTGATGGCCACCGAAACCGCTGCCGTCCCACTACCCACCGAATGCACAAGACGCCGCATGACTGCCTTCACAACACCCCACGAGCGACACCCGAATAGCGCTCGTTCATGACGCAGCCTCAATCACTGCATTGGTGATCGAAAGCTATCGCAGAGAAAGCATCCAGCGCACTAGTTGTCGCTCACGACTATGAGGATCCCTCCACCCCAATTCGGGGGTCACACTGTGCTCTTAAGCTGGTTCAACTTCGTCGCGGTGAAGTCGCGGAGCACGAGATCGTCGTGGACGGGCGGGCCGGCCTTCCGGTTCAGGCCCCGCTTTTTCGAGTGCAATGACCAGAGCCGTTGTTCGGAGCACAGTCGCCACATGCGCCGCTCGGACGCTTTCAGTCCGGCTTCGGCTTCGATCTCGTCGGAAATAAATCGATACCCGAATCCGGGGTCGTCGTGGTGCAGATCGATCGCGGCGTTGGTGAGGTGAGCATTGTCCCAGTCGCGCCGTGAGACGGGGTTCGCTCGCCATTTGAAGAACGCTTGCTTGCTGAAGCCCAGCACCCGGCAGGTCACCGCGATCGGAATCCGATCTGCGGCAAGGTCAAGGACCAGCGGGAACATCATTTGGGGAGTGATGCCTGCGACAGATATGCGGCCGCTCTCCGCAAGATCTCGTTCTCTTGCTCGAGAAGCTTGATTCGCTTCTTCGCGGCGATAAAAGTAAGAGCCCCCGACTAACGTCGGGGGCTCTTACTTTTACTTCGTCAGAACCGCTTTTAGCCCTTGGTTGGACTAACGCGGATTTCGTGACCCCAACCGGATTCGAACCGGTGTTACCGCCGTGAGAGGGCAGCGTACTAGGCCGCTATACGATGGGGCCGCAAGTGGACAACTCATCGAGTATGCCATATCCCGCGAAGGCTCGCCAATCGCGGTGCGCCTCCGTCAGGCGAGCACGCGGAGGGCGTTCGGCACCACCTCGACGGTCAGCGGGAGAGGGCCTACCCGTTCGCCGTCCGCGTAGGCGACCACGGCATCCGCGTCGATCGTCACGCGTTTCGCGCGCACGACGCTCACCCGCGGATCGCTGAGGTGGGTGCCCTTGTAGACGCTCGGGAAGATGCGCAGGAACTGCAGTCGGCTGAGCCGGCCGACGACGAGCACGTCGAAGAGGCCGTCGTCGAGCTCGGCCTGCGGGGTCACGTTCATGCCGCCGCCGATGGAGATGCCATTGCCGATGGTCACGAGCATGCCCTCGACGGTGCGCGACTCGCCGTCGAGTTGCAGGCGGTAGGTGATCGGCTTGAGGCGTAGCAGCTCGAGCGCGATCGCCACGTTGTAGCGCTGCGGCCCCTTCGGCCACGACATGCGGTTGGCGCGCTCGTTCACGATCGCGTCGAAGCCGGCCGAGAGGCTGCAGGCGAAGTACCGGTCGTGACCAGCGCCGCGGATGACTCCCGCATCGATCACGCGCGCCGGGCGGGTGAGCGCGTCGAGGAGCAGGGCGATCGCGGCATCCGGCCGGTGGTACGGGATGCCGAGGGTGCGCGCCATGTCGTTGCCCGTGCCCGACGGCACGATGCCGAGCGGCACCGACGTGCCCACCAGGATGTTGGCGGCCAGGTTCACCATGCCGTCGCCGCCGACGACCACCAGGGCGTCCGGGCGGGTCGCGACCGCCTTGCGCACGCTGACGATGAGGGCGGCGTACGACGGCTCCTGCAGTGCGGTCACGTCGTGCCCGGCTGCCTCGAGCGCGGCGATCACCTTCGGGCCGACATCCTTGCCCTTGCCGAACGATGCCGTCGGGTTGATCGCGACGAAGACGCGTCGGGGCTGCGCTGCCTCAGGCATGGGACCTCTCGTAGGGCGGATGCTCCCGCAAGTGTATGCGCCCGCATCCCCGCGAGGGGCCTTAGATTGTCGCTTTCACGGGCCCCGAAGCGACAACCTAAGGCCCCTCGGCGAAATGGGAAGGGGGGGTTAGCGGGAGAGGTGGAGGAGGCGGAGGAGCTGGGCGTTCAGGGCCACCACGATCGTGGAGACCGACATGAAGATCGCAGCGACCGCCGGAGGCAGCAGGATGCCCACGCCGAACAGCGCGCCGGCCGCCAGCGGGATGCCGATCACGTTGTACCCCGCCGCCCAAAACAGGTTCTGCAACTCCTTGCGGTAGGTGGCGCGGCTGAGCGTGATCACGTCGGCGACGGCGCGCGGGTCGCTCGAGGCGAGCACGATGCCGGCCGACTCGATGGCGACATCCGTGCCCGCGCCGATGGCGATGCCGACGTCGGCCTGCGTGAGGGCCGGAGCATCGTTCACTCCATCCCCCACCATCGCCACGCGACCGCCCTCGCGCTGCAGCTTCGACACCACCGCCGCCTTGTCACCGGGAAGCACCTCGGCGAACACCTCGGTGATGCCCAGCCGCGACGCCACCCAGTTGCCCACCTCGCGCGAATCGCCGGTGAGCATCGCCACCCGCACGCCTCGCTTCTGCAGGCCGGCCACGGCATCCGCCGATTCCGGCCGCACCACGTCCGCGAGAGCCACGAGCCCCCGCACGTTGTCGCCGACGAACACGAACACGACCGTCTTGCCCTGCGCCGCGAGCTCACGGTTGGCCAGCACCAGCTCGGCGGGCAGGTGGATGCCACGTTCCGTCAGCACCCGCGCGCTGGAAACGGTGACCGTGCTCCCGTCGACCGTGGCCTCCGCACCGCGACCGGCGAGGGACGCGAACCCCGTTGAACGGGCTGCCTTGACCCCGCGCTCCTTCGCCTCGGCCACGATGGCGCGGGCGATCGGATGCTCGGACCTGCCCTCCACCGCGGCGGCGAGCGCGAGCACCTCGACCTCCGACGTGGGCGCGACCGCGACCACATCCGCGACGCCCTGGCGGCCCTCGGTGAGGGTGCCGGTCTTGTCGAAGAGCACGACATCCACGGTGCGGGCGCCCTCGAGCGCCAGCTTGGTGCGCACCAGGATGCCCGCGCGGGCGCCCTTCGTGGTGGCGATGAGCGAGACGAGCGGAATCGCGAGCCCGAGCGCGTGCGGGCAGGCGATGACGAGCACGCTCACCACGCGCTCGAGCACGAAGCCCGGGTCGTCGGGCTTCACGAGCAGCCAGACCGCGAGAGTGATGACCGCGGCACCCACGGCGACATAGAAGAGGAGCGCGGCGGCGCGATCGGCGAGCACCTGCGCACCCGACTTGCTCGACTGCGCCTCGGCGACGAGCTTCATGATGCCGGCGAGCGCGCTCTCTCCCGCCAGGCGGGTGACCCGCACGGTGAGGGAACCCGATCCGTTGATGCTGCCGCCGATCACCGGGTCGCCCACATGCTTGCCGACCGCGGTCGACTCGCCGGTGATCAGAGCCTCGTCGACCTCGGAGTCGCCGTCGACCACCTCACCGTCGGCGGGGACCGCGGCGCCCGGGCGCACCACGAAGCGGTCTCCCACGGCGAGCGATGCAACGGGGACCCGCTCCCCCGACTCGAGTTCCGCCTCATCCGGGATCAGCTTCGCGAGCTCGCCGAGGGCGTTCTGCGCGCCCATCACCGCCGACATCTCGATCCAGTGGCCGAGCAGCATGATGGTGATGAGGGTGCTGAGCTCCCACCAGAAGTCCATCCCGGGGAGCCCGAGCGTCACGGCGAGGCTGTAGCCGAAGGCGACCACGATGGCGAGGGAGATGAGGGTCATCATCCCGGGCTGGCGAGACCTCAGTTCGCTGACCGCGCCGCGCAGGAAGACCAGCCCGCCGTAGAAGAACAGGATGAGGCCGAACGCCGCCGGAATGAACTGGCTGCCCGGGAAGCGCGGGCCGGAGAGGCCGAGGATGTCTTGCAGCCCGGTCGAGAAGACCAGGGTCGGCAGCGTGAGCACGAGGCTCAGCCAGAACTTGCGGCGGAACATCCCCGGGTCGTGGCCCTCGTGACCGCCGTGGCCGTCGTGCCCCTCGTGCCCCGCCATGTCGTGGTGGTCGTGCCCGTGGTGCTCGTGCTGCTCGTGCGGCTCGTGCTGCTCGCGCGAAAGTGCAGGAGATTCGCCGTGATGGTGGTCATGGCCCATGGTCGAATGGTCGTTCACGGCAGAATCTCCTGCATTTTCGGTGGGTGCGGGGGTCACTTGTCGCCCCGGTTCTGGCTGAGCTCGAAGACGCGGAGCAGCTCGGTGATCGCGGTGTCGCGTTCGTCGCCGCCGGCCTCGAACATGTCGGTCACGTGGGTGCGCAGGTGGTTCTCGACGAGCAGTTTGTTGAGGCTGCCGAGCGACTTCTGGATGGCGAGGGACTGGGTGATGATGTCCATGCAGTAGTCCTCGCTCTCGATCATCCGCTCCAGTCCGCGCATCTGACCCTCGAGGATGCGGGTGCGGTGCAGCGCGCGCTTCTTCAGTTCGTCGATCATCGCCCCAGTATACCCCCCGGGGGTATATAGGCGCGAGTACAGTCATGATCATGCGAGTGACGAAACAAGAACATGCCTGCCTGGTGATCGACGCGAGCGGGAAGACCCTCGTGGTCGACCCCGGCCTCTTCACCACCGCCCTGGTCGGGCTCAACGACGTCGTGGCCATCGTGATCACCCACGAGCACGGCGACCACTGGACGGCCGACCAGCTCACCCGCATCCTCGACCGCAACCCGAACGCGAAGATCTTCGCCCCCTCGGGCGTCGCGGCAGTGGCGAGCGACTTCGACATCACCGTCGTCAACGGCGGGGAGACCGTGGAGGTGGAGCCGTTCACGCTTCGCTTCTTCGGCGAGAAGCACGCCGTGATCCACGAGTCCATCCCGGTGGTGGACAACGTGGGCGTGCTCGTCAACGACGACCTCTACTACCCGGGGGACTCGTACACGATCCCCGAGGGCGTCGAGGTCAACGTGCTGGCCGCCCCGGTGGGCGCGCCGTGGCTCAAGATCGGCGACGCGATGGACTTCGTTCTGGCCGTGAAACCGAAGCGCGCATTCGCCGTGCACGAGATGACCCTCTCGGTGGCCGGCAAGAGCATGGGCAACGACCGGCTGCGCTGGGCCACCGAACAGGGCGGCGGCGAGTACGTGCCCCTGGAGCCCGGCGAGTCGCTCGACATCTAGCCGATCCCCCGCCGCCGGGCGATACTGAGGGCACACGATCAAAGGAGATCACGTGCCATTCAGGGGACCCCTGCCCGACGTCGACATTCCCGACCTGAGCGTCTACGACTACCTCTTCGGTTCCATCGCCCCCGACGATCTCGACCGCATTGCCATCGCCGACGGCGCGAGCGGTGCCGAGACCTCGTACCGCCAGTTGATCGGTCAGATCCATCTCGTGGCCGGCGCACTCGCGGCCCGCGGTCTCGGCGTCGGCGACGTGGTCGCCCTGCATTCGCCGAACGTGCCGATCTTCGCCTCGGTGTTCCACGGCATCCTGCGCGCCGGCGCGACGGCGACGACCGTGAACGCCCTGTACACGGGTGAGGAGATGGGCGCACAGCTGCTGGATTCGCACGCGAAGCTCGTGTTCACCGTCTCGCCCCTGCTCGCGGCCGCGCGCGAGGCGGCGGCGGTCGCCGGGCTGCCGGACGAGGCGATCGTCGTGCTGGACGCCGCCGAGGGGTTCACCGCCCTGCGAGATCTGCTGGCGGAGGGCAATGCCGCGCCGGAGGTGCGCTTCGACCCGGCCGAGCACGTCGCCGTGCTGCCGTATTCCTCCGGCACCACCGGCCGTGCGAAGGGCGTCGTGCTCACCCACCGCAACCTCGTCGCCAACGTGGTGCAGTGCCTCGGATTCCTCGGCGCCACCCCCGACGACCGGATCGTCGCCGTGCTCCCGTTCTTCCACATCTACGGCATGACGGTGCTGCTCAACATGGCGTTCGCCGTGCGGGCCCGGCTCGTGACGATGCCGCGGTTCGATCTGGTCGAGTTCCTGCGCATCATCCAGGACTTCAGCGTCACCTGGGCGTTCATCGCCCCGCCGATCGCCGTCGCTCTGGCGAAGCATCCCCTGGTGGACGGGTACGACCTCTCCAGCCTGCGCTACATCGTCTCGGGCGCGGCGCCCTTCGACGCCGCTCTCGCGACCGCCGTGGCCCAGCGCCTCGGATGCCGCGTCATCCAGGGCTACGGAATGAGCGAGATGAGCCCCGTCTCCCACACGATTCCCGCGGACGACCTCGCCGCGCCGCTCAGTTCGGTAGGCGTCACCCTTCCCAACATCGAGTGCAAGCTCATCGACACCGAGACCGGCGAGGAGATCCCGTTCCCGCAGACCGGCGTGAGCGCCGCCGGCGAGCTGCTCTGCCGGGGACCGAACATCATGAAGGGCTACCTCGGCAACGAGGAGGCGACGAACGCGACGATCGACGAGGAGGGCTTCCTCCACACCGGCGACATCGCGACGGTGAGCGCGGAGGGGTACGTCACGATCGTCGACCGGCTCAAGGAGCTGATCAAGTACAAGGGCTACCAGGTGGCGCCGGCCGAACTCGAGGCGCTCCTGCTCTCCCATCCCGCGGTGGCCGACGCTGCCGTGGTGGGCGCCCACGACGCCGACCACGAGGAGGTGCCCAAGGCGTTCGTGGTGCTGCAGCCGGGAAGCGAGCTCGGCGAGGACGACGTGATCGCGTTCGTGGCCGAGCATGTCGCCCCGCACAAGAAGGTGCGGCAGGTGGAATTCATCGACGCGATCCCGAAGTCCTCCGCGGGCAAGATCCTGCGCAAAGACCTGCGGGCCCGCGAGAGCGCCCGCCAGGACTAGCCGACGAACCGCACCACCGACTCGGCCACGCAGGCGGGCTTCTGCTCGCCCTCGATCTCGATCGTCGACTCGACCACGCATTGCACCGCGCCCGGGAGCGCCTCTGCGCTCACGATGCGGCTGTGCGCCCGCACGCGGGAGCCCGAGCGAACCGGCGACACGAACCGCACCCGGTTCAGTCCGTAGTTGATCGACATCGCGACGCCGTCGACCCGGTAGAGCCCGGAGAAGAACGCCGGAAGCAGCGAGAGGGTGAGGAACCCGTGCGCGATCGTGCCGCCGAACGGACCCTGGGCCGCCCGCGCCGGATCGATGTGGATCCATTGCCGGTCGCCCGTCGCCTCCGCGAAGGCGTCGATGCGGGCCTGGTCGACGAGGATCCAATCGCTCGTGCCCAGGTCGGTGCCCGCGGCATCCGCCAGCTCGTCCAGCCCCGTGAATGTGCGCATGTCCGCCCCTCGTCGTCGAGCCGACTCTAGCTGCGCGCACGTCGCCTCGCCACGAGCACCACTCCGCCCGCCAGCGCCGCCACCCCGGCGCCGATGGCGCCCGCCGAGGTCGCCACTCCTGTCGACGCGAGGCGCTTCTGCGGCACGACCACGCGGGCGGTCTCGTCGGGCATGCCGAAGTCGTCGGACCACGGCTCCAGCAGGCGCCGGTACTGCTCGGGCTGAGCCTGAGACTCGACGCTCCACTGAACGGTCACGTACCCGGGTTCGCACCCCACGCTCAGCGGCTCGGATGTCACGCCTCCCCGCTCGTCGAGCACCTGCGTCACCGTGCCGATCAGGCGCGCTCCGGCCGGGGCCGACCGCGACCGTTCGGGGCGGGTGACCGTGTGGTAGACGCGACCGGTGAGGGTGACGGGGATGACGCGCCCGTCGTTCGAGCGCAGCAGCTCCTCGTCGATCGGCTCGAGGCGGTCCGTCACCGTTCCGCAGGCCGTGACGACCGAGGAGGCCAGCCGGGTCGAGAAACTGCGGAGCGCGGGAGCGAACTGGCCCTCCTGCTCGACCCCGAACGCGTCGGAGAAACGGTAGCCCGGGGGCAGCAGAGCACGCGACGGCTCAGGCTGACCGTCCGCCACGATGGACCACACCCAGGAGTAGTGGCCGCCGACCGTGACCGGCGCATCGCTCTGAACCGTGTGCGGCCCCGGCCCGCCGGTCACCGTGGCGTGTGCCGCCACCGGCGTGCCCCGTGGCGGCACCGCCGCCGGCGTGATTGGGCCCGGCGAGGGCCCGTACAGCGTGCCGACCGCGGTGACCGGGAGCGGCCCCTCCGCTCCCAGGGGCCACGGATTGCGCACGATCGCCCGGCTGACCGGGTCGGTGAACGACCCGGCGGCGAAGCTCACCGTGTCGGATGCCCGCTCGCCCCGCGCGATGGTGGAGGTGGGAACGCGAGTGGTGGCGACGGGCGCGAAGAGGGCGCTCCGGTCGGCGGCATCCTTCGCTTCGGCCGCGAAGGTGCCGGGCACCGATCCGCCCGGCGTGGCCAGCGCCTGACGCCCGGGAGTCGTCCAGAGGTGGACGGCCCCGCTGATCCCGCCGCCTGCGGTGAACTCGCCCCGAGCCGAGACGCGGTAGTGGGTCGAACCGGCTGGCGGAACGGCGCGGATCGGAAGGGAAGAGCCGGCGGAGACCGGGCCGCGGTAGTCTGCCGTGCCGGTCGCGGCGAACACCGCGTTGACCAGCGTGATCGAGGCAGTGGCGGCGGCGGGGGCGAGGGATGCGATGCTCAGCGAACCGGACCCGTTGTCGGGATCCGTCGACAGCGCCAGGGTCGCCGAACCCGCCGCTGCAGCCGTGATCGCGGCCGCCTCCGCCCGGAACTGGGCGGCCAGCGCCTTGACCCGCGCGAAGTGCGCGGCGGGCATGTAGTGCACGTAGTAGTCGTCGCCCCACGGCGCGGTGTGGGCGGCGTACGCCGCCGGGTTGGCCGTCGTCGCGACCGCCATGGCCACCGCCGCAGCGGTGTCTCGGTCGTCGGTCTGCCCGTGGACCGTGACGAGGTAGTTGACCTTGGCCAGGGTGTCGGCACCGAGCGCGACCACGTTGCGCCCGGCGGTCGGGCCCGACGAGGTGAACGAGGAGACGACCCCGGCATCGAAGCTGGCGCTCGTTGCAGGCGGCAGACCCGGGTTGATGCAGTACCCGTTGCCGCCGGGCACCGCGTACGCCCCGAGGTGGGAGTTCGCGTCATAGTCCCACCCCGCGCCGATGCCGGCGGCGCGAACGGGCGCAGCGACGAGGATCGTGCTGACGAGCACGAGGGCTGCGCCGGCGGCCGCGACGAGCAGTCGGCGAACGCTTCGGGTGGAGGGGAATCGATGGCTGGCTCGTGTCATGCCAGCGAAGGTAGCCAGACCGCCGCCGCCGCCGACGGGCCCTCGGCCCAACGGTGGAGAACGAGCGCCGTCGGCGACCTGTGGAGGAGTGGTCAGACGGTCAGTGCGGCGCGCAGACCCGGCGTCGCGGCGAGCGAGCCCGACCGGTCGACCGTCAGAACGTCGATGTCGAACCGAGAGCAGAGCTGATCGCGCGCGGCCTCGTCGCCGGCGAGGATCGCGGTCGCCAGCACGTCGGCGGTGACGATGTCGTCGGCGACCACCGAGACCTGCACGAACGGCGCGGATGCCGCACCCATCGTCCTCCAGACGTGCTCGCCGCGCTCGCTCGTGCCCGACGTCGCAAGCGCCCGGCGCGCCCCGCCGAGCTCGACGGCGCAGAGCAGAGCGGCCCGATCCCCGGGATCCACGACCCCCAGCCGCCACCCCGCTCCGTGCACGAGCACGTCGCCGCCCACGTTCAGGCACCAGTCCAGCTCCTCCGGCAGCAGTCGCCCCGCCCTCTCGATCGCCAGAGCCTTCACCACGCCGTCAAGATCGATCACGCCGTCCGGTCGGTGGGGCGTGAACGCGCCATCCGTGAGTCGGCGCCACTCGATCGCGAGCTCGTAGACCGCGAGGAGCTCGGGGCTCGCGCTCGACAGGCTCCTCGCACCCGACGCGATCTGCGAGAGCTCGCTCTCCGGCCGGTAGAGCGAGAACCGCTCCTCGAGCTCGTCGAACTCGGCGCGCAGCCCGTCCACCCCGTCGAATGACCCCCGCACTTCGAGCGATGCGACGGTGCCCATGGTCTCGAACACCGCCCTCATGCCTTCGCCTTGTCGATCGCCGACTGCAGGGACTGCAGGTATCCCTGCGTCGTGTAGGTCGCGCCGCTGACACTGCTCACGTTCGTCGACTGCGCCTTGAGCACCTCGGCACGCAGGATCGGGGCCGCGTAGTTGCTGATCTGCACCGATCGACCGCCCTGATCGGTGAGCTGGAGCGCCTTGACGTCGGTGATGGAGCCGCTCGCCACGACGATCTGCACCTGCACGTTGCCGAACCGGGTCTGCTCGACCGCGCCGTCGTAGGTGCCGTCCTTGAGCGTCCCCGCCGACGCCGTGCCCGAGGTCGCGCCCGAACCCGCAGAGCCGGGAACGGATGCCGCGGACGACCCCAGCTGCCAGCCGATCACGAGCACGGCCGCCGAGGCCAGGATTCCGCCGAGTGTTGCGCGCGTTCTCACCAGTCGAACCTTTCCGTGTGGAGCTGATGCTCGGGTATGGCGAGCGCTCTCGCCTCGGCCTCGACGAGATCGAGCCAGGCCGTCGGGCCGCAGATGTAGAGGTCGGATTCCGCGAGATCCGGGAAGATGCTGCGCAGGGTGACGCCGCGCGCGGCATCGGCGGCCGTCATCCAGGCGCGGGCACCCGGCCCCCGGTGGCCGACCATCGTGTAGACCCGCGCGCCCTTCGCCCGGGCGAGTTCGAGCACCTCGTCCCAGAGGTAGGTCTCCTCCTGGGTGGAGGCGCGCAGGAGGATGGTGGCCTCGCCCGGTCCGATGTCGGAGTCCTCGAGAAAGGCGCGCACCGGAGTGATGCCGATCCCGGCGACGACCACCGCGAGCTTCGGCGCCGTGCGGCCCGCATCCGTGAAGACGCCGTACGGCCCCTCGAACCAGACGCGCGTGCCCACGGGCACCCGGCTGATGGCGCTGCTGCCCTCGCCGAGGTCGCGGACGGTGATGCGCGCCGAATCGTCGGTGGGCACGGAGGAGAGCGAGATGGGGTGCGAATGCCACCAGGTGCGGCCGGTCCAGAATCGCCAGACGAAGAACTGGCCGCCCGCGGAGCGCAGCGACCGGAGATGCCTCCCGGACATCACGATGGAGACCACTCCCGGCGCCACCCTCTCCACCGCGCTCACCCGCATCCGGTGGCGGATGCTGGAGAGGAGCGGCTCCGCGAAGCGGAAGGTGGCGATGGAGCCGAACGCCAGGATGTAGAGGGCGATCCAGTACGCACGCTCGAAGCTGCCCTGGGCGAAGATGCCGCCGACGCTCAGCTGATGCGGCACGGCCACCAGCACGGCCACGTAGCTCAGCAGGTGCACGAGGTGCCAGCCCTCGTAGCTGAACCGCCGACGCACCGCCACGAGCGAGGTGACCACCACCACGATCAGCAGCCCGAGCCCGACGAACGCGAGAGGCATGTCGACCAGCGAGAGGATCGGGCCCAGCTCGGCCAGGGCGGAGACACCCGAGGTCATGCCGTAGCCCACGAGCAGGAGCAGGCCGTGGGCGAGCAGGAGATAGAGCGCGGGTTTGCCGAGCGAGCGGTGCACCGCGATCGCCCGGTCGTGGCCCACTGTGCGGTCGATGAGCGGAACCCGCGCGGCCAGCACGACCATCACGAGCACGAAGTCGGTGCCGATCAGTCCGGCGACGATCCCGATGCTGGTGACGATGCCGGCGGGCGTGCCGAAGTCGCCCGCACCCCCATAGGCGAGGAACATCGCCACGGCGGCGGCGGCCGACGCCCAGAGCGCCATCACCATGAGATCGGAGCGCAGGAGGCGCCGTCGGTATTCGGCGCGGCGGTCGCGCGGGATGCCGGGGCGACCCGCCGACCCGCGCGCTGTCGAGACGCTCATCCCGTCACCTCCTCGTCTCCAGCGTGGGTGCCGAACCCTTGAGCCTGCTCTGGGCCTCCTATGCGGAGGCTATGGATGCCGCGAGCACCACCTCGCTCTGTGCGATGCAACCAAGACGGTTCTAAGAAATCACCCAGCGATCCCGGTCGTTCCCAGGAGCGCGCCGAGGGTGAAGGTGGCCGCGAGCGCCAGCGCTCCTCCGATCACGACGCGGAGCGCCGCCCGCACCGGATGACTCCCGCCGAGCCGAGCGCCCACCACGCCGGTCGCCGCGAGCGCGAGGATCACCACCACGAAGGTGAGCACCACCCTGACGGGTTCCGGCGTGAGCAGGATCACGAGCAACGGCAGCACGCCGCCCACGAGGAACGCAGCGGCGGAGGCCAGCGCCGCGTGCCACGGGCTCACCACGTCGTCCTGGTCGATGTTCAGCTCCATGGAGAGGTGGGCGGCGAGGGCGTCTTTGGCCGTGAGCTCCTTCGCCACCTGGAGGGCGGTCTGCTCGCTGAGTCCCCGCGCCTCGTAGAGCCCGGCGAGCTCGAGCAGCTCCTCCTCGGGCGACTCCTCCAGCTCGCGCCGCTCCTTGGCGATGAGCGCGCGTTCGCTGTCGCGCTGCCCGCTCACCGACACGTACTCACCCAGCGCCATCGAGATGGCCCCGCCGACGAGAGCCGCGGCGCCCGCGGTGAGGATGGGGGCGTTCGCCGTCGTCGCGCCGGCGACGCCGACCACGATCGCGGCGACCGAGACGATGCCGTCGTTCGCACCGAGGACTCCGGCGCGAAGCCAGTTGAGGCGCTGGGCCACACCCTCGCGGTGCGGCTCGTGCGGATGCTGAAGAGGGACAGTGGATGCGTCGTTTGCCATGCTCGATTCAACCAGTTCGGCTCTAAGAAAAATCCACCACCCGGTGGGCCGTGGTGTAATCGAGGCCACACGCGCTGCTGTGAGGGAGAGGATCGCCGTGACCGTCGTCTTCACCCTCGTGGCGGTCGCCGTGCTCGCCGCGGTCACCCTGGGCATCGTGCTCGCCCTGAGGCTGGAGCATCCGTGGCTGCAGCCCTGGGCGGTGGCGCGGGCGGCGCTCCAGCTCGGGGTGCTCACGATCATCCTCGCCGGGGTGATCAGCGACGTGCGCTGGGTGGCGCTCTTCCTGATCGTGATGGTGGTCGCGGCGACCTGGGTGGTCTTCCGCCGGCTGCGCGTTCCGCGACGCTACCTGCCCGCGCTCGCGGGCACGATCGTGATCGCCGCCGCCGTGCCCGCCGCGGCGATCTTTCTCACCGGCGCGGTGCAGTTCTCCCCGCGCTACGTGCTCGCGGTCGGCGGCATCATCGTCGGCAATGCCATGACCGTCTCGACCCTGATGGGACGCTCGCTCGGCGGGCTGCTGGTCGCGCAGCGCGACGAGGTCGAGGCCTGGCTCTCCGTGGGGGCGACGCCGCGGCGGGCGGCACTGCGTGCGGTGCGCTCGGCGGCATCCACGGCACTCATCCCCTCCACCGATCAGACCCGCACCACCGGGATCGTGACGCTTCCCGGAGCATTCGTGGGCGCCGTCTTCGCCGGCGCCTCCCCGCTCGTGGCGGCGCAGTTCCAGCTGCTCGTGCTCGCCGGCATCCTCTGCGCCGGGGCGATCACCGTCGCGCTGTTCAGTCTGATCTTCGGCGCGCCCGAGGTGCTGCCCCTCGCCGAGAGCCCGCTGGGCGGTCGGAGCTTCATGCACTCTTAGAGCGTCCTTAGACTGGGATCGGAAGGGTGGCTCCATGCAAGGAGACGAGATGATCGACCCCCGCCCCCGCCTGCTGCTGGTCGAGGACGACCCCAAACTCGGTCCGGTCATGCGTCAGGTGCTCGACGAGGTCTACGCGGTCACGCTGGTCACCGACGGCGAGGAGGCCGTGCGTGTCGCTCTCGAGCAGGACTTCGAGGTGATGATCGTCGACCGCCGCCTGCCGCACCTCGACGGCATCGGGGTCGTGGAGACCCTTCGACGCAAGCGCGTCACCACGCCGATGCTCGTGCTCACCGCGCTCGGCACCATCCAGGACAAGGTGCGCGGGCTCGACGCCGGCGCCAACGACTACCTGGTCAAGCCCTTCGAATTCGACGAGCTCTTCGCCCGGCTCCGCGCCATCCGCCGCGTGTTCACCGGCGAAGGACCGTTCGTGCGGATCGGTCTGTGGGAGTTCTACCCCGAGAGCCGCACCGTCTACTCGCCCTACGACGGCCGCATCATCCTCACGGACCGGGAGAACGCGCTGCTGCGCCTCTTCGCCGAGAACCCGCAGCGCACCTTCACCCGGGAGCAGATCCTGCACGAGGTCTTCAGCCCCGGCGACCAGCCCGGAACGGTCGACACCTACGTGCACTACGTGCGCCGCAAGACCGACAACGACCTCGTCACCACCGTGCGCGGCCAGGGGTATCGGCTGGGGGCGGTGTGACCAGACGCGGGAGCGCCGTGGGCCTGGATGACGCCGATGCCGCCGCCGTGCGCCGCGCCTCCCGCGCCGTGGGGCTGCAGATCACCGTTGCATCGAGCGTGCTGGTGCTCGCGGTGCTCACGGCGGCGTTCGCCTTCGTCTTCTCCCGCATCCCCGTGCGGCGGCTGTTCACGCTGCACGGCGCGCACGAGACGACGATCGATGTCGGCGGCCTCGACATCCTCGCCGCCGGCATCGGCATCGGCGTCGTCGCCGTCGCTCTCGCCGGCACGATGAGCTGGTTCGCCACGCGCCGCGCCGTGCGTCCACTGGGAGACGCGCTCCGCATCCAGCGCGCCTTCGTCGCCGATGCCAGCCATGAGCTGCGCACGCCGCTCGCGGTGCTCGACGCCCGGCTGCAGCTCCTCGAGCGCGGACTGACTCCCGAGGACCCGTCCGGCCCGCTCGTTCAGGAGCTGCGGCGCGACGCCCGCACGCTGACGGAGATCGTCAACGACCTGCTGGCCTCGGCGGAGGTCGGCGAGATCCGCAGCGCCGAGGCGCCGGTCCCCGTGGATCCGGTGGTCGAGCTCGCCGTCGAGTCGATGCGGCTCATCGCGAGCGACCGCTCCGTGAGCGTCTCCTACGAGTCGGGGTCGCCTCTGGCCACCCTGATGCCCGCGGCCGGCCTGCATCGCTGCGTCGTGGCGCTGCTCGACAACGCGATCGACTTCTCGCCGCCGGGGTCGACGGTGCACGTGACGGTGGGGTCGGTGCGCACGATGGTGCGGATCGCCGTGCGCGACGAGGGCGCCGGCATCCGCGGAATCGCCCCCGAGCGGGTCTTCGACCGGTTCGCCCGCGCGGAGGAGCAGCCCGGCACCCGGCATCACGGCTTCGGGATCGGGCTGGCCCTGGTGCGCGACACCGTTGAGCGGGCGGGCGGCACCGCCACCGTCGCGCACACGTCGGATGCCGGAACCGAGATCGCGCTCCTGATCCCGCAGGCGCGCGCTCAGTAGCATCTTCGAGATTTCTGAGAGAGCCGGCGGTGGACTGGTGGGATGACCGCGACCCTGCCCGCTCCCGCCGTCACGCTCCGGCGAGCCGGAGGCGTGCGCATCGCCGTGCTGCTGGGCGCGGTCGGAGCCGTGGTCTCGATGCTCGGGTCGTGGACGCCCTCGCTCTGGGGCGATGAGGCGGCGAGCCTGCTCTCGGCCACCCGTCCGCTCTCCACGCTCTGGCCGATGCTCGCCCACGTGGATGCCGTCCACGGCACCTACTACGTGGGCCTGCACTTCTGGGTCGCGCTGTTCGGCACCTCGCCGTTCGCCCTCCGCCTGCCCAGCGCGATCGCGGTGGGTGCCTGCGTCGCCGCGGTCGTGCTGCTCGGAGAACGGCTCGACTCGCGCCGGCTCGGCGTGGTGGCGGGCGTCGTCTGCGCCGTGCTGCCGCGGGTCACATCGATGGGGCAGGAGGCCCGTTCCTACGCCTTCAGCGCGGCCATCGCGGCATGGCTCACGCTCCTGCTCATCGTCATCCTCCAGCGTCGCGGGCCGACGCGGCGGCTGTGGATCGCCTACTCCGTGCTGCTCGCGGCGGGCATCTACGTCTTCCTGTACCTCGCCCTCATCGCGGTCGCACACCTCGGGATCGTGCTGCTCCGCGCGGATCGACGCACCCTCGCCCGGCGCTGGCTCGCGGCATCCGCCGCCGCCGGGGCCGCCGCCCTGCCGCTGGTGGTGGCGGGCATCCTCGAGCACGGCCAGATCGCCTACCTCGCCCAGCGCTCCGAGGTCACCGTCAACAGCCTCGCGGTGGGTCTCTGGTTCGGCACGAACACGGTCGCCGTCGCCGCCTGGGCGGTCATCGTGGCGGGCGCGGTCGCCCTCGCCCTCGATCTGCGGCGGCGCCGGATTCCGCTGACTACCCCGGCGGGATGCACGCCCGGGGCATTCGTGGTGGCGCTCGCCTGGCTCTTCGTGCCGAGCGTGCTCCTCGTGGCCAGCCACCTGCTCGTGCCCGATTTCACCGCGCGCTACCTCTCCATGTGCGCGCCCGCGGCCGCACTCGCCATCGGCGCCGCGCTGGTGCGACTGTCGAGGGGCCGCCTGCCCGTGCTCGCCGTGGCGCTCGCCCTCCTGGTGGCGCTCGTCGCCCCGGTGTGGGCGGCCCAGCGCGGCCCCTTCGCCAAGAACAACAGCGACTGGAGCCAGATCGCCTCGGTGATGTCGGCGAACGCGAGTCCCGGCGACGCGGTGGTCTTCGACGCCTCCGTGCGCCCCTCGCGGCTCCCTCGGCTGGCTCTGCGCACCTACCCCGACGGCTTCGCGGGGTTCCGGGATGTCGCGCTCCGCACGCCCTACTACCGATCCCTCACCTGGCACGACAGCGTGTACTCGATCCCGGATGCCGCGTCCCTGGGCCGCTTCCGCGGCGTGAGCACGGTGTGGCTGGTCGAGTACGCCACTCCCGGGCACGTGGACGACTATGGAGTCGCGGATCTGCAGAAACTCGGGTTCGCGCAGGTGCGCAGCATCCGCGATCACCGGAGTGCGGTGCTCGAGTTCACCCGCTGATGCCGCGCAGACGCCTCTAAGACCGCGCTAAGAGTCGGCATCGGCGACGATAGTTGGTTAGGCTCACCTAAGTTCCTGCTCCACGACGAAGGCACCCCGTGAATCCGACCTCCCTGCTGCTCCTCGGCGCCATCGCCGGTTTCACGATCTTCCTCGGCCTCCCCATCGGCCGGCTGCGCCGTGCCTCACCCCGCCTCACCTCCCTTCTCAACGCGCTCACCATCGGCGTGCTGCTCTTCCTGCTGTGGGACGTGCTCGGTCACGCGGTCGAACCGATCGACACGGCCCTGGAGGCGGCGCGCGGGCATGGCGGGTCGGCGTGGCTGCCGTTCCTCGGCCTGGCCGTGGTGCTCTTCGCCGCACTCGCCGTGGGGCTGCTCGGGCTCTCCGGGTACGACCGCTGGGTGGCGGCGCGGGCCGCGCGGGCCGAGCTCTCCGACGTCACGGGGAGCGGCGGCATCCTGCACCTGAACGAGTCGGCCAGCCGGCTCGCCTTCCTCATCGCCGTCGGCATCGGCTTGCACAACTTCTCCGAGGGTCTCGCGATCGGCCAGTCCGCGGCGGCCGGGCGGCTCTCGTTCGCGGTCGTGCTCGTGGTCGGCTTCGGGCTCCACAACGCCACCGAGGGCTTCGGCATCACCGCCCCGCTCGCCGCCCAGACGCGGCGGCCCGGATGGGGGCAGCTCGCGCTGCTCGGACTGATCGGCGGCCTGCCCACTCTCGTCGGCACCCTGCTCGGCGCCGTGTTCGTCAACGACGTGGTCTCGCTCGCGTTCCTCGCCCTCGCCGCCGGCTCGATCATCTACGTCATCGTGCAGCTGGTGGGCGTCGCGCTGCGTCTGCGCCGCGGGATGACGCTCTACGTCGGCATCCTGGCCGGTCTCGCCGCGGGGCTGATCACCGACTTCATCGTCACGGCCGCGGGCGTCTGACCCGCCCCAGCCCCTCCTCCCTGTTCCGTTTCGGGACGCCGGTGCCCGCGCGCGCGGGCACCGCTGTCCCGAAACGGAACAGGGGGATTCTTAGATGCGTCTGGGAGGCGGCCGACGACACTCCTCGTGAGCCTGTGGGCTCAGCGATGAGGAGGATGCGATGGCGGCACGAGCGCTCCGGTGGACCAGGAAGGCCGCCCGGCGGGGGATGCGGGCGTGGCGCGCCCAGCTGCGCGACTGGGCCACCCGCGGGCCGGTGCAGCCGCGCACGGTGCTCTACGAGTCCTTCGCCGGCAACGGCGTGCTGTGCAACCCGGAGGCCATCTTCCGGGAGCTGCTCGCCTCGCGCGACCTCGCCGACCTCCGCCACATCTGGGTGCTCGACCACCCGAGGCGCCACCCGGCGATCGTGCGCGAGTTCGCCGGCAACGACCGGGTGAGCTTCGTGCGCCGCGGATCGTCGGCGTACCACCGGGCGCTCGCGACCAGCGGATACCTCGTCAACAACGCGACGTTCCCGCCCGAGTTCAGCAAGCGCGACGGTCAGCTCTACCTGAACACCTGGCACGGCACCCCGCTCAAGTCGATGGGGTACGACATGCCCGACGGCCCCCGGGAATCGGCGAACACCCTGCGCAACTTCGTCAGCGCCGACTTCCTGCTCTCGCAGAACGCGTTCATGACCGAGCGGATGTATGCCGAGGCGTACCGCCTGCGCGGGGCGTTCCACGGCCTCGTCATCGAGGAGGGCTACCCCCGGGTCGACCGCCAGTTCATGGACCACGAGGGCTTCCTCGCCGGGCGCGCCCGACTGGAGGCGGCGGGGCTCGACCTGCGCGGCAGGAGCGTCGTGCTCTACGCGCCCACCTGGAAGGGCGACTCGTTCTCGCGCCCCGAAGACGACGCCGCGGAGCTCGTGCGCGCCACGCGCCGGCTGCAGGACCTGCTCGGCGACGACGAGTACGTGGTGCTGCTCAAGACGCACCAGTCCGTGCACGAGCTCGCGGCGCGGCATCCCGAGTTCCGCGGCGTGCTCGTGCCCAACGACGTGCCCACCAACGTGGTGCTCGGGCTCACGAGCATCCTCGTCACCGACTACTCGTCGATCTTCTTCGACTTCCTGGCCAGCGATCGCCCGATCGTCTTCTACACCCCGGATGCCGACGACTACAGCACCGGTCGCGGCACCTACTTCGCGCCCGACGAGCTTCCCGGTCCGGTCACCGGCGACCTTACGGCCGTCGCGTCGATCATCCTCGCCGAGCGCGACGGCATCGCGGCTCTCACCGAGGCCCCCGCCTACCGCTCCTGGCGATCGCGTTTCGTCTCGCGGGACGACGGCGGGTCGGCCCGCCGAGTGGTGGATGCCGTCTTCCGCGGTCGCATCGACCCGGACCACGCCGTCTCACTGGCCGACGACCGCACGCCGATCCTGCTCTACCTCGGCGGCATGCGGTCGAACGGCATCACGAGTTCCGCGCTCAATCTGCTGCGCTCGCTCGACCACGACGTGTACGACGTGTCGGTGCTCATCTCCCGGCCGGGCGGCGGTCAGGCCCTCGCCAATCAGGCG
Organism: uncultured Lacisediminihabitans sp.; assembly: GCA_966212465.1. Lineage (GTDB taxonomy): Bacteria > Actinomycetota > Actinomycetes > Actinomycetales > Microbacteriaceae > Lacisediminihabitans. The sequence continues at coordinate 151,622 of CBIHRK010000003.1, read as the reverse complement.
CTCATCGACCCGCGGGTGCGTCAGTTCCACCGCGTCGGCGGCATGAACGGCGGCAAGCTCCCGCACCTGGGTCGCGAGCTGTCCGAACGCAGGGCAGCCGGCGACGAGCACCGGGAGACGCCGACCCAGGCGGCACTCTGGGACGACGAGTGGCGGCGCTGCCTCGGTGACACCCGGTTCGCCGCCGCCGTCGACTTCAGCGGTTACAGCCCGTTCTGGTCCACGCTGATGCTGCACGCGCCGGGCGCCCAGCACTCCATCTGGCTGCACAACGACATGTCCCGCGAGGAGCACCGGGAGATCCGCGGGCGGCGGCGGATGGCGCGGTCGCTCCGCGCGGTCTTCGCGCTCTACCCGCAGTTCGAGCGGCTCGTGTCGGTCTCCCCGTCCCTCGCGCTGGTGAACCGCGCATCGCTGGCGGAACGGCTCGGCATCGACCTCGACCGGTTCACCTCCGCCCGCAACCTCGTGGACGTGGATCGCGTGCTCGCCGGCGCCGGCGAGGACGTGCGCACCCTCGCCGGTCACCCCGTCGACGAGCTCACGGGCGAGATCGTTGTCCCGGAATGGGCGCACGAGCTCACGCGGCGCGAGGGCACCCGGTGGTTCGTGACCGTCGGGCGCTTCTCGCGGGAGAAGAATCAGGCGCGACTGCTGCGCTCGTTCGCGATCGTGGCGGCGCGGCATCCGGAGGCCCGGCTGCTCGTGGTGGGCTATGGTCCGCTGCGGGCGGAGCTGGAGCGGCTCGTGGACGAACTGGGACTCACCGGGCGCGCCCACGTGGTCGGGCCCTTCGCGAACCCGTTCGCCATCGTCGCGGCCAGCGACTGCTTCGTGCTCTCGAGCGACTACGAGGGGCAGCCGATGGTGCTGCTCGAGGCGGCGATCCTCCACATGCCGATCGTGAGTGTGCGCTTCGCCTCGGTGGGCGACGCGCTCGTGGACGACTCCGTGCTCGTGGTGGAGCAGAGCGACACCGATCTCGCGGCGGGCATGACCGCCTACCTGGAGGGCGCCGTACCGCCGGCGAGCCTGGATGCGGACGCCTACTCGGCGGAGTGCATCCGCGAATTCACGGCGGCGATCCTCAGCGCGGGTCGTCGGGCGCACCGCGCCTGACCGGACGGCGAGGCCCCTCAGACCGCCCGGCGCACTCGCGGCGCCCTGCGACGGATGCGTGCCTCGTCCATCGTCTCGGCATCCCAGTCGACCGGGTCGTCTTCGGTGCCGCCGGCATCGATCCGCAGCTCGGTGAGGATGAGCACGACCACCCGCACGACGACGACGAGAGCCGCGACCGCGGCGATGGCCACGCCTGCTGCGATCCATTCCATGGCGCTCTCCTTCGATCTCGGAACGAGTCTGCTCGCCGCGATCACAGAAACCGCTAAGACTGCCAGGCCGCCGACCCAGCCCGTCGACGCTGCCGCGCGAGCACGCCGACCAGCACGGCGATGATCGCCGCCAGCACCAGGCTCACCGGCCCGGTGCCCCAGTCGAGTCCGCCGCGTGCGTGGCTCACGCCCATCCAGTCGGCGAACGAGGCGCCGAGCGGACGGGTGACGATGTACGCGAACCAGAACGCCGCCACCGCGTTCAGGCCGAGCCACCGCCAGGCGATGAAGGGGACGGCGATGACGACGGCGAACACGACCCCCGACGCGAGGTAGCCGAGGTGCAGCGTGGTGGCGGTGAGGTCACCCGTGGCGGTGCCGAGGGCGAAGGTGACGAGCACGGCCGCCCAGTAGAAGACCTCGCGCCGTCGCGTCGTGATGCTGTGGATCGAGAGCGTGCCCTCCACCCGGTGCCAGACCAGGAAGACGACGGCGAGCGCGACGGCGAAGGCCGCGGTCGAGACCACATAGGGCACGCCCAGGACGATGTGCGCGACATCCGCCGCCATCGTTCCGAAGACGCTCACCATCACGACGGCGAGCCAGTACACCGCGGGGATGTAGCGGCGCACCGCGAACTGCGCACCGAGCGCGACGGCGAACAGCACGAACCCGCCGGCGACGGCCAGCACGGGGTCGATCGTGCGCACGAAGAAATCGGAAGTGGTCTCCCCCATGCCGGTGGTGAGCACCTTCACCACCCAGAACAGCGCGGTGATCTCGGGCACCTTGCTCGCGACGACGGGCTGGTACAGGGCTCTGGTCATCCTCCCACCGTCGCGGCGTGTCTCTGAGATTCCCCTAAGAGAGCCGCTACCCCTCGATGCCCGCCCGGTCCACCCTCCCGATCGGGGCGGGACCCGAGAGCAGAATGGACGGATGAAGACTCTCGCACTCCCCCAGACCACCCTCGAGGCATCCAACGTCGTTCTCGGCCTCATGCGCATCAGCCCCCTCGACGACGAGCAGATCCGCGCGCTCGTCGGGGCCGCGATCGACGAGGGCATCACGGTGTTCGACCACGCCGACATCTACGGCTCGGAGCGGCACGAGTGCGAGCGCCGCTTCGGAGACGCCGTGACATTCAGCCCGTCGGAGCGCGAGCGGGTGATCGTGCAGTCGAAGGTGGGCATCCGTCCCGGTTACTTCGACTTCTCGCGCGAGCACATCGTGCGCACGGTCGACGAGTCCCTCGCCGCCCTCCGCCTCGATCACCTCGACGTGCTGCTGCTCCACCGCCCCGACACCCTCGTGGAGCCCGACGAGGTGGCCGCCGCCTTCGACGAGCTGCTGGATGCCGGCAAGGTGACCAACTTCGGGGTCTCCAACCACACTCCGGGGCAGGTGGAGCTCCTCAAGAGGAGCGTGCGGCAGCCGCTGGCGTTCAATCAGGTGCAGCTCAGCATCACGCACGCGCCGATCATCGCCCAGGGCGTCGCGGCCAACATGTCGGGGCTGGAGCAGTCGGTCGTGCGCGACAACGGCATCCTCGACTATTCGCGGTTGAACGACATCACCCTGCAGGCGTGGTCGCCGTTCCAGAAGGGCTTCTTCGACGGCACGTTCCTCGGCGACCGCGAGACGCTGCCCGAGCTGAACACGGCGATCGACGAGCTCGCCGCGAAGTACGACGTGCCGACCTCGGCGATCGCGGTGGCGTGGATCACCCGGCACCCGGCGAACATGCAGGTGGTGCTCGGCACCACGAACGTGGAGCACCTGCGCGACTCGGCGGCGGGGTCGGATGTGCCGCTCACCCGTGAGGAGTGGTATCGCCTGTTCACGACGGCGGGTCACATCCTGCCGTAGGGCGCTTCGAGGGCCTCAGCGACCGGGGTGGGCCTCAGCGAGCGACGCCGCCGCGCCAGACGCGCGCGGTGAGCGGCACGCCGGGACGGTAGGCGAGGTGGGCCACGGAGGGCGCGTCGAGCGCCTGCAGGTCGGCCCGCGCGCCGACGCGGATCACGCCGATGTCGTCGCGCCCGACGGCAGCCGCCCCGCCGCGCGTGGCCGCGCGCACCGCCTCGTCGATGGTGAGCCCCATCTGCAGCACGGCGGTGGCCACGCAGAACGGCATCGACGTGGTGTACGAGGAGCCCGGGTTGCAGTTGCTGGCGAGGGCGATGCGGCCGCCCGCATCCAGCAGCTCGCGCGCGGGGCCGAACGGCTGACGGGTGGAGAGGTCGCAGGCGGGCAGGAAGGTGGCGACCGTGCCCGAGGCCGCCAGCGCGTCGACATCGGCGGAGTCGAGGTGGTTGCAGTGGTCGACGCTCGCCGCTCCCAGCTCCACCGCGAGCGCGACGCCGCCCGAGCGACCCAGCTGGTTGCCGTGCACGCGCAGCCCGAGCCCGGCCGCGCGCCCGGCGAGCAGCACCTCGCGGCTCTCGTCCACGTCGAAGGCGCCCACCTCGCAGAAGACGTCGATGTACTGCGCGTGCGGCGCCACCGCGGCGAGCATCGGACCGGTCACCAGATCGAGATAGTCGCGCCGGTCGACCCCCGGCGGAACCAGGTGCGCGCCGAGGAAGGTGACCACGTCGGCGACCTCCGCGGCGGCGAGCGCCGAACGCAGCTCGGAGGCGACATCCAGCCCGTACCCCGTCTTCGTCTCGATGAACGTGGTCCCCTGCCGCTCGGCCTCCCCCCGCAGCCGCGCCGCGGTGGCGACCAGCTGCTCGGGCGTGGCAGCCCTGGTGGCGGCGACGGTGGTGGCGATACCGCCGGCGGCATAGGGCGCCCCCGCCATGCGGGCCTCGAACTCGGCCGAGCGATCGCCCGCGAAGACGAGGTGGGTGTGGGTGTCCACCCAGCCCGGCAGCACCGCTCGGCCGCCGAGATCCTCGGCGGTGTCTGCATCCGGCGCCTGAGCGGCGGGCCCCAGCCACGCCACACGGTCGCCCTCGATCACGAGTGCGGCATCCTCGATGCGTCCGAGGTCGTCGTCCTGGGTGCTCAGCTCGCCGATGCCGGTGAGCAGATGCGCGGTCACCGGAGCACCGCCAGCAGCTCCGCCGGATCGCGGCCGTCGGCCAGCACGCCCGCCCGGGCGACCAGAGCACCGCCCACGAAGACGCGCGCCACGTCGGCCGCCGTCGCACAGGTGACCAGACGTTCCGGGCCGGCGCCCGCCGTGCGCACGCTCCCGCCGGCGACTTCCACGGCATCGAAGACGTCGCCCACCGCGAGACGGTGCGCGCCCAGACCGAGCGCGCGATAGCCGCCGTCGGATGCCGCGGCCAGCAGTTCCGCGGGCGTGAACCGTTCGCGTCGCTCCGAGGCGAGCCGCTCGTGCGCCTCCAGCGCGCGCACTTCCAGCATCGGGTCCACCACCCCATTCTGGTCGGAGCCGATCGCGATGCGGGCCCCCGCATCGGCCAGGGCGCGGGCGGGGCCGATCCCGTCGCCCAGGTCGGCTTCGGTCGTCGCGCACATCACCACGGTCGAGTCCGCGAGCAGGCGGATGTCGTCGTCGGTGAGGTGGGTCGCATGCACCACGCCGGTGCGGGCCCCGAGCGCTCCGCGGTCGGCGAGGAGACGGGTGGGGGTGACCCCGTACGCCGCCACGCAGTCCTCGTTCTCCCGCCTCTGCTCCGAGACGTGAACGTGCAGCGGCACGTCGGCCGGGAGACCTGCGACGATCCGCTCGATCGCATCCGCGGGAACCGCGCGCACCGAGTGCAGGGCGGCCCCCAGCGTCGGCACCCGCTCACGAAGGGCGTACCAGCGGTCGAGGTATCCTTCCGCATCGCCGTCCCCGAACCGCCGCTGCTCCGGGGCGAGAGCGACCCCCACCCCGCCGGCCAGGTAGGCCGTGTCGAGCAGGGTGAGCCGGATGCCGACATCGCTCGCCGCGGCCACGATCGCCAGCTCGAACTCGTGCGGGTAGGCGGACCCGTCCACCCGGTGATGCAGGTAATGGAACTCGCCGACGGCGGTGTACCCGGCGACGAGCATCTCGGCGAACACGCCGCGCGCCAGCTCGAAGTAGGCCTCGGGTTCGAGCGTGGCGGCGAGCGTGTACATCCGCTCGCGCCAGCCCCAGAAGTCGTCGCCGCCCGTCGCGCGACCGCGGAGAGCGCGGTGGAACGCGTGCGAGTGCGCGTTGCCCGCCCCGGGGAGCACGATGCCGAGTGCGAGATCGCCTCGGCGGGGCGGCTCGACGGTGCGGGAGTGGATGCGGCCGGCATCCGTCACCTCGAACCGCACCCCGCGCTCGACCCTCTCCCCGACCACGGTGTCGCACCAGAACGTGTTCACAGCAGCCCCCGCAGCACCGTCTCCAGGGCGTCCACCCCGGCGATGCAGTCGTCGAGTTCCGCGAACTCCTCCGGCGAATGCGAGACGCCCGTCGGGTTGCGCACGAACAGCATCGCCGTGGGCACCCGCGCGGCGAGCACACCGGCGTCGTGACCGGCACCGGTGGCGAGCACGGGGACACCGCCGAGGGCGTCGCCCAGCCGCATCCGCAACTCGGCGTCGAAGTCGACACGGCCGCTCCACGACTCCTCGTCGAACGCGCTCGCACCGGCCGCCGCGGCGATCCCGTCGACGAGCTCGCGGGTGGCGTCGTCCGACTCGGCGCGCGCGTCGAGCCAGAGGGTCACCCGCGACGGGATCACGTTCGTGCCGCCCGGGAGCACCTCCACCCGACCGACCGTGGCCCGGGCGCCGGGACGGGCCGCCGCCGCGTCGCGCACGGCGAGCACGGCGGCGGATGCGGCGACCATCGGGTCGCTCCGGTCCGCCATCAGCGTGGTCCCCGCGTGATCCCCCCGGCCGTCGAAGGTGAGGCGCCAGCGCCCGTGCGCGAGCACCGACGAGGCGACGGCGACGGGCGCGCCGAGGTCGATGAGCCCCCGCCCCTGCTCCACGTGCAGCTCGACGAAGACGCCGATCCGCGCGATCGAACGAGCGTCGGGTCCAAGGCGTGCCGGGTCGAGGCCGAGGGATGCGGCGGCCTGCGCGAAGGAGACGCCCGCGGCATCCTCGAGTGACCTGGCCCGGTCGGCGTCGATCGCCCCCGTCATCAGCCGGGAGCCCAGGCAGGCGACGCCGAAGCGCGAGCCCTCCTCCTCGGCGAAGACCACGATCGCGAACGGACGGCTCGGCCGGAAGCCGGTCGCCCGGAGTCGCGCCACGGCGTCGAGTGCCGAGACGACGCCGAGCGGCCCGTCGAAGGCGCCGCCGCCCGGCACCGAATCGAGGTGACTCCCCGTGACGACCGCGTCGTCGCCCGGCTCGCCCCACCACGCCCAGATGCTGCCGTTCGCGTCGACCTCGACTCCGAGGCCCGCGGAGATCGCCCGCTGCACGAACCACTCCCGCAGCTCGCGGTCGGCGGCGTCGCCGAAGTGGCGGCTGTAGCCGCCGCGGCGAGGGTCGCGACCGATGCCGGCAACCTCGTCGAGGCCGGCCAGCATGCCGTGGGCGACCGGGAGCGTCATCCGTTCTCCCACATCGGCACGCGCAGCCCGCGCTCCCGGGCGACCTCCGCCGCGCGTTCGTAGCCCGCATCGACGTGCCGCATCACGCCCGTGCCCGGATCGTTGGTGAGCACGCGTTCGATCTTCTGCGCGGCGAGGTCGGTGCCGTCGGCCACGATCACCTGGCCGGCGTGGATGGAACGCCCGATGCCCACGCCGCCGCCGTGGTGGATCGACACCCAGGTCGCACCCGAGGCCGTGTTGAGCAGGGCGTTCAGCAGCGGCCAGTCGGCGATCGCATCCGACCCGTCGGCCATGCCCTCCGTCTCCCGGTAGGGCGAGGCGACCGAACCGGAGTCGAGGTGGTCGCGCCCGATCGCCACCGGAGCGGAGAGCTCGCCCGAGGCGACCATCTCGTTGAAACGCAGACCCGCGAGGTGCCGCTCCTTGTAGCCCAGCCAGCAGATGCGCGCGGGCAGTCCCTGGAACGCGATCTTCTCGCCCGCCGCGGTGATCCAGCGACGCAGCTTCTCGTCGTGCGGGAACAGCTCCAGGATGGCGCGGTCGGTCGCCGCGATGTCGGCGGGATCGCCCGAGAGTGCTGCCCAGCGGAACGGGCCCTTGCCCTCCGCGAACAGGGGTCGGATGTATGCGGGCACGAAGCCCGGGAAGTCGAATGCCCGCTCGAAACCGCCCAGCTTCGCCTCCGCGCGGATCGAGTTGCCGTAGTCGAAGACCTCGGCCCCGGCATCCTGGAACGCCACCATCGCGGCCACCTGCTTGGCCATCGACGCACGGGCGCGCCGGGTGAACTCCTCCGGCGCCTCCGCGGCATAGGCCGCCCACTCCTCCACGGTCACGCCCTCCGGCAGGTAGCTCAGCGGGTCGTGCGCGGAGGTCTGATCGGTGACGATGTCGATGGCGACGCCTCGCGACCGCAGCTCCGGGAAGACGGTCGCCGCGTTCCCCACCAGGCCGACCGAGAGCGGGCGCCGCTCGGCCTTCGCCGCGAGCGCGCGGGCGACCGCGTCATCCAGGTCGTCCGCGATCTCATCCAGATACCGGCTCTCGACCCGGCGCTCGAGGCGTGCGCGGTCCACGTCCACGATGAGCACCGCGCCGCCGTTGAGCGTCACGGCGAGCGGCTGGGCGCCGCCCATGCCGCCCGCGCCGCCGGTCAGGGTGAGCGTGCCGGCCAGAGCGCCGCCGAAGCGCTTGTCCGCCACGGCGGCGAAGGTCTCGTAGGTGCCCTGCAGAATGCCCTGGGTGCCGATGTAGATCCAGGATCCGGCCGTCATCTGCCCGTACATCGTGAGCCCGAGCGCCTCCAGCCGACGGAACTCGGGCCAGGTGGCCCAGTCGCCGACCAGATTCGAGTTGGCGATGAGCACGCGCGGCGCCCACTCGTGGGTGCGGAAGACGCCCACCGGCTTGCCGGACTGCACGAGCAGGGTCTCGTCGGCCTCGAGGGTCTCGAGGGTGGAGACGATCGCGTCGAAGGCCTCCCAGCTGCGCGCCGCCCGGCCGGTGCCGCCGTAGACGACGAGGTCGTCGGGACGCTCCGCCACCTCCGGGTCGAGGTTGTTCATGAGCATGCGGATCGCGGCCTCCGTCTGCCAGCTCTTCGCCGTGAGGGCGGTGCCGCGGTTCGCGCGGACCGGTCGTGCGACGTGCTCGGTCATGTCTCTCCTAGCCGATCGTGGGGATGGCGGATTCAGCCGCCGACAGGATGGCGCCGCTGCGCACGGCTTCGGTCGCGGACTCGATCTCGGGTGACAGGTAACGGTCCGGACCGGGACCGGCGACCTCCTCGCGGAGGGTCGCGATCACCCGCCGCAACCCCTCGGCCGGCTCGAGCGGCGCGCGCAGGTCGATCGCCCGAGCGGCGGTCATCGCCTCGATGGCGAGCACCCGGGCGAGCCCGTCGATCGCGGTGCGGAGCTTGCGGGCCGCGTGCCAGCCCATGGAGACGTGATCCTCCTGCATCGCCGACGAGGGGATCGAATCCACGGATGCCGGCGAGGCCAGCCGCTTCAGCTCGGAGACGATGCCCGCGGCCGTGTACTGCGCGATCATCAGCCCGCTGTCGACGCCGGCGTCGTGCGCGAGGAAGGCGGGGAGGCCGTGATTGCGGGCCGGGTCGAGCATCCGGTCGATCCTGCGCTCGGACATGCTCGCGACATCCGCCACCACGATCGCCAGGAAGTCGAGCACGTACGCGACCGGCGCCCCGTGGAAGTTGCCGTTCGACTCGACGCGACCGTCGAGGGTGACCACCGGGTTGTCGATGGCGGAGGCGAGCTCCCGGCCGGCGACGAGGCGCGCGTGGTCGACGGTGTCGCGCGCGGCACCGTGCACCTGGGGTGCGCAGCGCAGCGAGTAGGCGTCCTGCACCCGGGTGTCGTCGGGGCCGCGGTGACTGGCGACGATGGGCGAGCCGGCGAGCAGCGCCCGCAGGTTGGCGGCGGAGACCGCCTGCCCGGCCTGCGGTCGCAGGGCCGCGAGGTCGGCGGCGAAGACGGCATCGGTGCCCATCAGCGCCTCGATCGAGAGCGCCGCGGTCACGTCGGCGGTGGCGAGCAGCAGGTCGAGGTCGTCGATGGCGAGGCTCAGCTGACCCAGCATCCCGTCGGTGCCGTTGATGAGCGCGAGACCCTCCTTCTCGGCCAGCTGCACCGGCGCGAGACCGGCCGCCGCGAGCGCCTCCGCCGCGGGCACGAGGTCGCCCGCGGAATCCCGCACCATGCCCTCCCCCATCAGCGCGAGCGCGCAGTGTGCGAGCGGGGCGAGGTCGCCGGAGCAGCCGAGCGACCCGTACTCGCGCACGACGGGCGTGATCCCCGCGTTGAGCATCGCCGCGTACGCCTCGACCGTGGAGCGTCGGATGCCGGTGCGTCCCGTCATCAGCGTCGACACCCGCAGCAGCATGAGGGAGCGGATGACCTCGCGCTCCACTTCCGCGCCGGACCCGGCCGCGTGCGACCGCACGAGACTCTTCTGCAGCTGCACGCGACGCTCGGCCGCGATGAAGGTGGTGGCCAGGGCCCCGAAGCCGGTGGAGATCCCGTAGTGCGGGCTCGGGTCGCCCGCGAGCTCCTCGATCCGGGCGCGGCTCGCCTCCACCTCGCGCAGCGACTCGGGGTCGAGCCGGATCCGTGCACCGCGGCGGGCCACGGCCACGAGCTCTCCGATGCTCACCGCACCCCGTCCGACGGTGACGCTGGGGACTGTCTCGACGCTCATGCGCCCATCCCACTCCTCCGCGGCCACTGGCGGGGCCGCCCGCCCCGAACTACTGTCTCGTATACGAGACACTTCCACCGGAACGAGCTGACCGAAAATGCAGGAGATCCGCGAATCGGGCGTCGACGTGCCCGCCGCACGCAACGCGCTGCGCATCCTCTCCTACCTCGCCGCACAGCGCGGCCCCGCGGCCGCCTCGACCATCGCGCACTCCCTCGGACTGCCCCGGTCGAGCGTCTACCGACTGCTCGCGGTGATGCAGAAAGAGGGATTTGTCCTTCATTTTCCGGAGGAGCGGCGGTTCGGTGTGGGCGTCGCGGCGTTCGAACTCAGCTCGGGGTTCTCCCGGCAGGAGCCGCTCACCCGGCTGGGCCGCCCCATCCTCGCCGCCCTCGTGGACCGCATCGGCGAGAGCGCGCACCTCGCGGTGCTCCACGGCCGGGACGTGCTCTACCTCGTGGAGGAGCGGGCGCCGCGGCGTCCGGCGCTCGTCACCGACGTGGGGGTGCGGCTGCCCAGCCACGTGACGGCGAGCGGCCGGGCGCTCCTGGCCACCCTCCCCGCCGCGCAGTTGCGGGCCCTGTTCCCGGATGCCGCGGCCTTCGTGCACCGCACCGATTCAGGCATCGCGACCTACGCCGACCTGCGCCGCCTCCTCGCCCAGGTGCGGGAGCGCGGATTCGCCGCCGAGGACGGGGACGTGACCCCGGGCATCGCCTCCGTCGCCGTCGCGGTGCGCGACCGTGCGGGATGGCCGGCCGCGGGCATCGCGGTCACCTTCCCGCGCGACCACGTCGACCCGGCCCGCTGGCCCGACCTCGCCGACGAGATCCGCCGCTCCGCCGCCGAGCTCTCCCGCCGCATCCGCGGCGCCGTGGCCGCCCCGCAACCCGGCCCCTGAGACCCGCGAGGGGGCCAGGTCCCTGGGCACTCGAAGGGGCCACCCGGTACCCCGGTCCCTGAGGCACTCGAAGGGGCCACCGCGCGCTCCGCTTCAAGAGCCTCAGCGACCGGGGACGGCCGCTTCGAGAACCTCAGCGACAGGGCGCGCCGCTTCGAGATCCGACCGGCTGTGTATACACCACCGCCCGCGCGGGTTGCAAAAAGCCGCGATCGGTGCGACTGTGTATACACGAGCACGACGGAGGTGACATGCGAGCCAGCGATCGCGCCTACGCGACCCTCCGGGACGAGATCCTCGAGTGGCGGCTCCAGCCGGGCACCGTGCTCGCCGAGGTCGAGCAGGCGGCGCGTCTGCACGTCTCCCGCACCCCCCTCCGCGAGGCTCTCGCCCGTCTCAGCGCCGACGGGCTGGTGGCACCGCAGGCCGGGCGCGGACTGGTCGTCACCGCGGCATCCGCCGACAGCGCCGTGGAGCTCTTCGAGCTCAGAGTGGCACTGGAATCCCAGGCGGCCGCCCTCGCCGCCCGGCGACGGGATGCCGATGTCTTCCGCTCGCTCCGCGCCGAGCTCGACGACGCAGCCGGGCTCGTCGACGAACCCGGCCGGCACGCCTACTACGACCTCGTGCGCCGCTTCGACGAGGCGGTCGACGCCGCGGTGGGCAACGCCTACCTGGTGCAGGCGCTCCGCAGCATCCGCACCCACGTCGCCCGGCTGAGGCGCGTCGCTCAAGACGACCCGGAACGACTCGTGGCGGCCGCGGCGGAGCACGCCCTCATCATCGACGCCATCATCGCCGGGGATGTCGACCTCGCCCGAAGCGCGACGGCGGTGCACCTCCAGCACAGCCTCTCGACCATTCTCGAGTCGGCGGAGGCCGGCCGATTCAGCACGGAACCCTTCGAAAGGACAGCGTGAAGACCCACACAGTGCGCGTGCACCGCAGCGACGAGAACCTCGCCCGCGAAGACCAGCTGGCCTGGAAGATCGCGGAGGTGGCGTCCGACGACGTCGCCGCAACCGACGAGGTCACCGACATGGTGATCAACCGGGTGATCGACAACGCGGCGGTCGCCGCCGCATCGCTCCACCGAGCCCCCGTGATCTCCGCCCGGGGGCAGGCCGAATCGCACCCGGTCTCGCGCGGCGGGTCCGGGAGCACGGTCTTCGGCAGCGGGCACCTCACCAGCCCCGAGTGGGCGGCCTGGGCGAACGGCGTCGCCGTGCGAGAGCTCGACTTCCACGACACCTTCCTCGCCGCCGAATACTCCCACCCGGGCGACAACATCCCGCCGATCCTGGCCGTCGCGCAGCACACCGGCGCGGATGGCGCGGCTCTCGTCCGCGGCATCGTGACGGGCTACGAGATCCAGGTCGACCTGGTCAAGGCGATCAGCCTGCACGAGTTCAAGATCGACCACGTGGCCCACCTCGGCCCCTCGGCGGCCGCCGGGATCGGCACCCTCCTCGGGCTCGACACGGCCACCATCTTCCAGTCCGTGGGCCAGGCCCTGCACACCACCACCGCCACCCGTCAGTCGCGCAAGGGCGAGATCTCCACCTGGAAGGCCTACGCCCCGGCGTTCGCGGGCAAGATGGCGGTCGAGGCGGTGGACCGGGCGATGCGCGGCCAGACCAGTCCGACCCCGATCTACGAAGGCGAGGACGGCGTGATCGCGTGGTTGCTCGGCGGGGTCGACGCGAGGTACGAGGTGGCGCTGCCGGAGCGGGGAGAGGCGCGCCGCGGCATCCTGGACACCTACACGAAGGAGCACTCGGCCGAGTACCAGGCGCAGGCGTGGATCGACCTGGCGCGGCGGCTGAAGCGGGAGCATCCCGAGCGCCTCGGGGACCGTGCCTCAGGGACCGAGCCCCAGGGACCGGGTATCGAGAAGATCGTGCTGCACACCAGCCACCACACCCACTACGTGATCGGCTCCGGGGCCAACGACCCCCAGAAGTACGATCCGACGGCCAGCCGCGAGACGCTCGACCATTCGATCCCCTACATCTTCACGGTGGCCCTGCAGGACGGCGAGTGGGACCACGAGCGCTCCTACTCCCCCGAGCGCGCCGCCCGCCCCGACACGGTGGCGCTCTGGCAGCGCGTGACGACGGTGGAGGACCCGGAGTGGACCCGCCGCTACCACTCGAACGACGTCGCCGAGAAGGCGTTCGGCGGCCGGGTGGAGATCGAACTGACCGACGGCTCGCGCATCGTCGACGAGATCGCCGTGGCGGATGCCCACCCCCTGGGCGCCCGGCCGTTCGGTCGCGACGACTACGTGGCGAAGTTCCGCCGGCTGGCCGAGGGCGTGCTCGCCGAGGCCGAGGTGGAACGCTTCCTCGACGCGGCCCAGCGCCTCCCCTCCCTCACACCGGCGGAGCTCGCCGGACTCACCCTCCGCGTCGACCTCGCGGACCCGACCCCGAGCGGACTCTTCTGATGCTCTACGCACCCACATCCGCCGCGCAGAAGCGCGCCGACTTCCGTGCCGCCCTCTCCGGCGGCGGGCTGCTGCGCTTCCCCGGAGCCTTCAATCCGCTGAGCGCTCGGCTGATCCAGGAGAAGGGCTTCGAGGGCGTCTACATCTCGGGCGCCGTCATCTCCGCCGACCTTGGCCTGCCGGATGTCGGGCTGACCACGCTCACCGAGGTCGCCACGCGCGGTCGCCAGATCGCCCGCATGACCGACCTGCCCGCCCTCATCGACGCCGACACCGGTTTCGGCGAGCCGATGAACGTCGCCCGAACCGTGCAGGAGCTGGAGGATGCCGGCGTCGCGGGCCTCCACATCGAGGATCAGGTCAATCCCAAGCGCTGCGGTCACCTCGACGGCAAGGCGGTGGTCGACACCGACACGGCGCTCAAGCGCATCCGGGCGGCGGTTCAGGCGCGGCGCGACCCGAATCTGCTGATCATGGCCCGCACCGACATCCGCGCCATCGACGGCCTGGAAGCCGCCGTCGACCGGGCGAAGCAGCTCGTGGACGCGGGGGCGGACGCGATCTTCCCGGAGGCGATGGCCGACCTCGGCGAGTTCGAGGCCATCCGCCGGGCCGTGGACGTGCCGATCCTCGCCAACATGACCGAGTTCGGCAAGAGCGAGCTCTTCACCACGGCGCAGCTCGCCGACGTCGGTGTGAACATCGTGATCTACCCCGTCTCCCTGCTGCGCATCGCCATGGGTGCGGCGGAGCGCGGGCTCGACGCCCTCGTCTCCGACGGGACGCTTGCCCGCGAGGTCCCGGGGATGCAGACTCGTGCTCGGTTGTACGAACTGCTCGACTATGAGGCGTACAACACGTTCGACACGTCCGTCTTCAACTTCACGCTGTAACAAACCGGTCCCTGAGGTTCTCGAAGGGACCACCCGCGACGGCCCCCTTCGAGAGCCTCAGGGACCACCTTCGAGAGCCTCGGGGACCACTTCGAGGGCCTCAGGGACCAACTAAGGAGCACACATGACCGACCCGGACATCCGCAAGGGCCTCGCCGGCGTCGTCGTCGACACGACGTCGATCTCGAAGGTGAACCCCGAGACCAACTCGCTCCTCTACCGCGGATACCCCGTGCAGGAGCTCGCCGCGAACTGCAGCTTCGAGGAGGTCGCCTACCTGCTCTGGAACGGCGAGCTGCCGGATGCCGACCAGCTCGCCCGGTTCGAGCAGGCCGAGCGCTCGCAGCGCGCGCTCGACCCGAGGGTGCGCACCGTCATCGACGACCTGCCGCTCAGCGCCCACCCCATGGACGTGGTGCGCACGGCCGTGAGCGTGATCGGCGCCGCCGACCCGAACACGGCGGATGCCTCGCGGGAGTCCAACCTCGCGAAGTCGATCTCGCTGCTCGCTCAGCTGCCCGCCATCGTGGCCTACGACCAGCGGAGGCGGCGCAGCCAGCCGCTCATCGACCCGCGCGACGACCTCTCCTACTCCGCCAACTTCCTCTACATGACCTTCGGCGCCGTGCCCGACCGGGTGGTCGTGGACGCGTTCGACGTCTCGATGATCCTCTACGCCGAGCACTCCTTCAACGCCAGCACCTTCACCGCGCGGGTGATCACCTCCACGCTCGCCGACCTCTACTCGGCGGTCGTCGGCGCGATCGGCGCGCTCAAGGGTGCGCTCCACGGCGGCGCCAACGAGGCGGTCATGCACATCTTCGACGAGATCGGCACCGCGGATGCCGCCGAGGCCTGGCTCGACGCCGCGCTGGCCGAGAAGCGCAAGATCATGGGCTTCGGCCACCGCGTGTACAAGAACGGCGACTCCCGTGTGCCCACGATGAAGGCATCGCTCGACACGCTGGTGGAGTACTACGACCGACCCGATCTCCTCGCCCTTTACGACGCGCTGGAGCGCGGGATGACGGAGCGCAAGAGCATCCTGCCCAACCTCGACTACCCGAGCGGGCCCGCCTATCACCTCATGGGGTTCGACACCGACATGTTCACGCCCCTGTTCGTGGCGGCCAGGATCACCGGCTGGACCGCGCACATCATGGAGCAGCTCGAGGCCAACGCGCTCATCCGCCCGCTGAGCCTCTACGTGGGGCCCGACGAGCGGCACGTGGCCCCGCGCGGCTGAGTTCCGTCAGAGATCGCCGGGCACGAGAAGGTCGGCCCGGGCGCGAGTGGGTTCGATGAGCCGCGAGTTGGCGCCGTCGACATCGTTGGCCCAGGCCGCGGCATCCTCGGGCGTCCGGCCATGGCGGGTGTGCCGGTCGACGAGCCGGGCGAGCCGGGTGCGCTCGTCGGTCGCCACGAACCAGGATTCGGCCGCCAGAGCATGGATGCCGCGCCACGGCTCATCGCCGACGAGCAGGTAGTTGCCCTCGACGACCACGATCCGCACGGTCGGGGCGATCGAAATCGCGTCGGGGACGGGTTCGTCGATGGCGCGCTCGAAGGCCGGGGCGGTGACCGTCTCATCGGTGTCGCGCGCGACCCGCCCGAGAAGGTTCACGAAGCCCGCGGCGTCGAAGGTGTCGATCGCGCCCTTGCGCCCGCGGCGGCCGAGGGCATCGAGCGTGGCGTTGGGGAGGTGGAACCCGTCCATGGGCAGGGCCGCGGCGAATCCGGGGCCGCGGACCTCGTCGATGGCGGCCACGACGCGGCGTGCGAGCGTGGTCTTGCCGGATCCGGGGCTCCCTGCCACCGCGATGAGCACGCGAGCACGATCCCCCAGCACGCCGATGGCGCGGGCGGCGAGATCGGCGGGGGTCATCCCCTCATCCTCCCACCCGGTCGCGGAGGCCCTCGAAGCGCCCGGTCGCTGAGTCCCTCGAAGCGCCCGGTCGCTGAGGCCCTCGAAGCGCCTGGTCGCTGAGGCCCTCGAAGCGCCCGCCCCGCATCACCCGACCCCGGACGCCTCCGCCAGCGCATGCTCCGCCGCGACCCACGCGAGCATCGCGCACTTCACCCGGGCCATGTACTTCGAGACGCCGCCGAGCACCACCGCGTCGCCGAACAGCTCCTCATCGGGCTCCACCGTGCCGCGCGAGCGCATCACCTCGCGGAATCCGTCGATCCGGTCGGTCACCTCACCGACCCTCAGGCCCGCCGCGAGGTCGGAGAACAACGACGCCGACGCCTGCGAGATCGCGCACCCGTGTCCCTCCCAGTGCACGCCCTCCACCACGCCGTCGGCGATCACGAGCTGCAGGGTGATCTCGTCCCCGCAGGTCGGGTTCACCTGATGCGACTGCGATGTGGGCGCCTCCGTCAGCCCGTAGCCGTGCGGCCGGCGGGAGTGATCGAGGATCACCTGCTGGTAGAGGTTCTCGAGATCGGAGCTCATGCGCCCACCCCGAAGAAGGTCGTCGCAGCCTCGACGCCGGCGATGAGCGCCTCGACCTCGTCGGTCGTCGTGTAGAGGTACGTGCTCGCCCGCGTGCTCGACGTCACGCCGAGCCGACGGTGCAGCGGCTGAGCGCAGTGATGGCCGACCCGCACCGCGATGCCGCGGTCGTCGAGGAACTGGCCGACATCGTGCGAGTGCACCCCGGCCACGTCGAAGCTCGCCAGCCCCACGCGGGGAGCGGCCGCCTCGGCGCCCAGCACCCGGACCCCGCGGATGTCGGAGAGGCCCTCCACGAGGCGCGCGCCGAGCATTCGCTCGTGCGTCGCGATGCGCTCCATGCCGATGGCGGAGAGATAGTCGACCGCCGTCGCGAGTGCGATCGCCTGCGACACCCGCTGGGTTCCGGCCTCGAACCGCAGCGGCGGCGGGAGGTACTCGGCCGCCTCCATGGTGACGGTGGTGATCATCGATCCGCCGGTGAGAAATGGGGGCATGGCCTCGAGCAGACGGCGCCGGCCGAACAGCACGCCGATCCCGGTGGGCGCCAGCATCTTGTGGCCGGAGAACGCGGCGAAGTCGACGTCGAGGGCGGCCAGGTCGAGCGTCAGGTGCGGGGCGGACTGGCAGGCATCCAGCACGAAGAGCGCGCCGACGGCGTGCGCCCTGGCCACCAGCAGCTCCACCGGATTCAGGATGCCGACCACGTTCGAGACGTGCGTCGCGGCCACGAGGCGCGTGCGCTCGGTGATCACGCGGTCGAGCGACTCGAGGTCGAGCGATCCGTCGTCCAGCACGGGGATGAAGCGCAGCGCGGCTCCGGTGCGCGCCGCCAGCTCCTGCCAGGGGATGAGGTTGGCGTGGTGCTCCATCTCGGTGACGACGATCTCGTCGCCCGGGCCGATCGCAAGCTCGGCGGCCGCAGTGCCGCCCCGCCCGACGGCGGCGTTGGAGAGCGAGTAGGCGACCAGGTTGAGGGCCTCGGTGGCGTTGGAGGTCCAGACGATCTCGTCGTCCGCTGCGCCCACGAAACGCGCGACGGTGGCGCGCGCCTCCTCGAAGCTCTCGGTGGCGAGGGCCGCGAGCGAGTGCGCGCCGCGGTGCACGGCGGAGTTCTCGGTCTCGTAGTAGCGGCGCTCCCGGTCGAGCACCTGCGTCGGCTTCTGAGAGGTGGCGCCCGAGTCGAGGTAGATCAGCGGATGACCGTTCACCCGCGAACCGAGGATCGGGAAGTCGGCGCGCAGTGCGGCGACCTCGTGATCCGTCAGTGCTTCGGTGGTCTCCGGGCGGAGAAGTGACATGGTGCCTCGATCCCTGGTGCCCTTCGATCGTAACTCGGGGCTGGGCGGGGACGGCCGGTGTGACGGATATCGGCTCGGGTGGGCCCCTTCGAGAACCTCAGGGACCGGTCGCCGAGGCGACCCCGGTCGCTGAGGCGACCCCCGGTCGCTGAGGCCCTCGAAGCGACATCGCAACGAGAGCCCCAGCACCCGGGTCAGGTCCGCAGGATGGAGCCGCCCGCGCGCACCCGCGAGACCGCGTCAACGGTGGCGGCGAGGATGAGCACGCCGCCCGTCACCAAGAAGTTCACCCCGCCGGGCAGGTTGAGCAGTCCGAGCCCGTTGGTGATGACGGCGATCACCAGGGCGCCGACGGCGCCGTGGATGAGCCGTCCGCGACCGCCGAACAGGCTGACGCCGCCGACGACCGCCGCCGCCACACCGCTCAGCACGATGTCGCGCCCGAAGGCCGCGTCGACCGAGCCGACCTTGCTCGCGCTGAACAGTCCGGAGACCACGGCGAGGGTCGAGCAGACCACGAATGCCGCCCACTTGATGCCGATCACCTTGATGCCGGCGCGCCGCGCGGCCTCGGCGTTGCCGCCGACCGCGTAGATGTAGCGGCCGAACCGCGTGCGGTCCAGCACGAAGGTGCCGAGCCACAGGATGAACAGCGTGATCGGCACCACGATCGGCACGCCGGAGACGGCGAGGAACCCGGTCCCCCGGTTCTGGTTGAGCAGCGCGATGACCACCCCGCCGAGCGCGGCGATCACCCCGAGCCGGATCCACAGCAGAGCGATCGTGCGGTTGGGCACCTGCGCCCGCGTACGCCGACGGCGGTCGAGCATCGCCGTGGTGAACGAGATGATCAGGATGACGGCGAGCATCACCCATCCGCCCCAGGCCGGCAGGTTGCTGTTCTGGATCGCGATGATCTCCGGCTGCTGGATCCGGTACAGACCGCCGTCGCCGATGATGATCAGCTGCAGCCCCTGGAACCCGAGGAAGAGTCCCAAGGTCACCACGAACGACGGGATGCCCACCCGGGCCACGAAGAATCCGATGAAGAATCCGATCGCCACGCCCGCGAGCAGCGAGAGCAGCAGGGCCAGGATCCAGTTCATCCCGATTCCGCCCGGGTCGGAGAGCACCACGAACAGCGACATCGCCACACCGGAGGTGACACCGGCCGAGAGGTCGATCTCCCCGAGCAGGATGACGAACACCAGCGCCATCGCGAGCATGACGAGCGTCGCGGCCTGGGTGAGCAGGTTCGCGAAGTTGCGCTCGGTGAAGAAGTAGGGGCTGAGCGCCGTGAAGAGCACGCAGAGCACCACGAACCCGGCCACCGCCGGCAGGGCGCCCATCTCGCCGTTACGCACCCTCATCGCCCAGGCGCGCACCTGGTCGAGCACGCCGCCGTCCTGGCCGCTGCCGATCAGTCCCGACTCGGTGGCCTCGGGGGCGGGGGTGCCCGGGGTGCTGGTGACGCTCATTTCGCCGCTTCCGTGGTGTAGGTCTTGCTTCCGGTGATGTATCCCACGACGTCGTCGCTCGTGGTGCGCGATGCCTCGACCGAGGCGACCATCTGGCCCAGGTAGAGCACGCTGATGTAGTCGGCGACCTGGAACACGTCGACGAGGTTGTGACTGATCATCAGCACACCGACCCCGTTCTCGGCCAGCCGTTTGACGAGGGCGAGTACCTGCTCGGTCTGGGCGACGCCCAGCGCCGCGGTCGGCTCGTCCAGGATGACGACGCGCGCCGACTTGAGCACGGATCGGGCGATCGCCACGGTCTGCCGCTGCCCGCCGGAGAGCGACGAGACCTTCTGCCGCACCGATTTCACGGTGCGCACGGAGAGCGATCGCAGCGTCTCCGAGGCCTCGCGCTCCATGCGGCCCTCGTCGAAGGTGCCGAACGAGGTCTCCTCACGCCCGAGGAACATGTTCTGCACGATGTCGAGGTTGTCGCACAGCGCGAGATCCTGGTACACCACCTCGATGCCCAGCCGGGACGCCTCGCGCGGGTTGTGGAGCGCCACCGGCTGACCGTCGAACCGCACCTCCCCCTCGTCGTAGGGCTGCACCCCGGCGAGGCCTTTGATCAGGGTGGACTTGCCGGCGCCGTTGTCACCCACGAGTGCGGTGATCTTGCCGGGATAGACCGTGAGCGACACTCCTTTGAGCACGCTCACCGGCCCGAAGCTCTTCTTGACGCCGGTCAGTTCGATGATCGGGTCGTCCATGTGGTGTTCCTTCCATTCGCCAGGACGTGATGCGCCCGGGGCACGACGGTGCCTCGGACGGTCTTCTCGCGGAGTCGGCAGAAGAGGCCCCGCGCCGGGTTCGCCTGAAACCCGGCGCGGAGCCTCCGCGTGCCGGCCCGCCTCACTCGGGCCGGTGGCTACTTCACGCCGTACTGCGTGCAGGCGGCGGCGACCTCTGCGGTGCAGATGTCGGCGGCCTTGGCGTCGCCGGCGGTCACGACCTGCTCGACCTTGTCGGCCGTGATCAGGATGGGGGTCTGCGCGAGGAACGGCTTGCCGTAGAGCGAGTCGCTCACGGACGGCTTCTTGCCCTTCAGCAGCTCGATGGCGAGCTTGGATGCCGCGTCCGCCTCCAGCTTGTAGGGCTTGTAGACCGTGGCGCTCTGCTTGCCGAGGAGCACGTTCTGGAGTCCGGCGGTCGAGGCGTCCTGTCCGGAGACGGGCACCTTCAGTCCGTTCTTGTCCAGCACGGTGATCACACCGGCCGCGTTCGTGTCGTTGGCCACCCAGACGGCGTCCACCTTGCCGCCGAGCGAGGTCAGCGCCTGCTCGAAGTTGGTGGCCGACTTCTGACCGTCCCACACGCCGACGGGCTCGGCGGCCGGCTTGATGCCCGCCGCGCTCATGACCTTCACCGCTCCGTCGTGGAACAGCTTCGCGTTGCCGTCGGTCGGGTCACCGCCCATGTAGACGACCTTCGCGGTGGCCGGGTCCTTGCCCGCCGCCTTGAGACCGTCGACGATGGACTGGCCCTCCAGCGCGCCCACCTTCTCGTTGTCGAACGAGACGTAGTAGTCCGCGAGCATCTTGGGCGAGTCCTTCGACCCGGTGGTGATCGGGCGGTCGTAGGCGATGACCGGGATGCCCTGCTTCTGGGCCTTCTGGGTCACGGCCACCGAGGCGCCGTTGTAGTCGACGAGGATCATGACACCGCAGCCCTTGGTGAGTTCCTGGTCGGCGATGGTCGCGTACTTGTTGGTGTCGCCCTGGGCGTTCTGGATGTCGGCCGAGAAGCCGGCGTCCGTGAAGGCCTTCTCGAGGGCGGGACGGTCACCGTTCTCCCAGCGGGGGGACGATGCCGAGTCGGGCAGGATGACACAGGCGCGGTTCGCTGCGGGAGAGGCACTGCCTCCACCGCTTCCGCCTGACGCGCATCCGGTCAGCAGCAGTGCTGAGGCGGAGATTGCGACGGCGACAGAGATCCATGAAGAGGTCTTCACGTCACTCCCTTTCTGGTCGGAAGGAAAACACTCCTTGGTGTCCACGCTCGTCTCTGAGCGATGGCAGTTGCAGTTTGAATCAATTTGGTTCCCATCGCAACATATAGCCAGGTCACAGTTTGGTAACCGATGTGACCGTGCGCACGTCAGCGAGCAGCGCAGGGCCGCTCTGAGGTGGGAGCGCGCCCATCCCCGGCGCTCCGGCGGTCAGCGACGGGAGAGTCGAGCGAGGCGCTCGCCGGCCTCCGTGAGCACGTCGATGCGCTTGCAGTAGGCGAAGCGAATCAGGCTCGCGATTTCGGCCCGGGCGGGCTCGTGCACGAAGGCGCTGACGGGAATGCCCACCACGCCGGCCAGTCGAGGCAGTTCACGGCAGAATGCGGCGGCGTCCGCGACGCCGAGCGGCGCGGCGTCGGCGATGACGAAATAGCCGGCGGAGGGCCTCGCAACGGCGAACCCGGCGGAGTCGAGCGCATCCGAGAGCAGGTCGCGCTTCCCGCGCAGGGTCTGCGCCGCGCCATCGAAGAAGGCGTCCGGCAGGTCGAGGCCCGCGGCGATCGCGGGCTGGAACGGCGCGCCGTTCACGTAGGTGAGGAATTGCTTGACGGCCACCACGGCATCCACGATGTCGGCGGGGGCGATCAGCCAGCCCACCTTCCAGCCGGTGGTGCTGAAGGTCTTGCCGCCACTGGAGATCGTGATGGTGCGCGGCGCGGCGCCGGGCAGGGATGCGATGGGCACGTGCAGCGCATCGAAGGCGAGGTGCTCGTACACCTCGTCGGTCACGATGAGCGCGTCGTGCCGTTCGGCGAGCTCCACGATCAGCTCGAGCGTCTCGCGGGAGAACTGGGCGCCGGTGGGATTGTGCGGGGTGTTGACGAGAATCAGCCGGGTGCGGTCGGTGACCGCCGAGCGGAGGTCGTCGGCGCGGGGCTGGAAGTCGGGCCAGCGCAGCGGCACGGTGGTGTGAACGGCTCCGGCGAGCGACGCCATGGCTCCGTACGAGTCGTAGAACGGTTCGAAGGTGAGCACCTCGTCGCCCGGCTCCGTGAGCGCGAGGATCGTGGCGGCGAGCGCCTCGGTCGCCCCGGCGGTCACGAGCACCTCGCGGTCCGGGTCGACGGAAAGACCGTAGAACCGCCTCTGGTGCCGGGCGATCGCCTCGCGGAGCACCGGCATCCCCCGGCCCGGCGGGTACTGGTTGACCCCGTCGCGGATCGCCCGCTGGGCGGCCTCGAGCACCTCCGGCGGCCCGTCCTCGTCGGGGAAGCCCTGGCCGAGGTTGATCGACCCGGTCGCCGTCGCGAGTGCCGACATCTCGGCGAAGATGGTGGGCACGGGGCGGCCGTCCGGGCCGAGCAGCATCGCGCCGTCAGCCGCCCTGTGCCATGATCCGGAGACGTCCATCCACCCCACGATATCGGGCCTGCCCCGGTGCGTCGGCTAGACGTCCCGCCGCTTCACCAGCACCCCGCCGATCACGAGGGTCAGCGCGAACCAGCCGAGCAGCACGAGGGCCGCCTGCCACGCGTCGAGGGTCA
Source organism: uncultured Lacisediminihabitans sp. (assembly GCA_966212465.1). Taxonomy (GTDB): domain Bacteria; phylum Actinomycetota; class Actinomycetes; order Actinomycetales; family Microbacteriaceae; genus Lacisediminihabitans. Next base: position 128,548 of record CBIHRK010000003.1, on the reverse strand, counting down.
GGATTCCGGCCTGGGACGGCGCGTCGATCGGATAGGCGTACAGACGCCCGCCCGCGCTGCTGGGGAGGAACGCGTCGACGTTCCGCGGCCAGTCCGCGCGGGTGGTCGCCGCGACGATCTGCAGCACGACCGGCACGACGAGCACCAGGCCGAGCGCCGCGGCGATGCCGCCCGCGCTGTTGCGCACGATGAGCCCGATGCCGAGCGCGATGATGCCGATGAGTGCCACATACCCCGCGCCGCCCAGGATGCCGAGCCAGAACCGCCCGTCTCCGAGGTCGGTGTGGATGCCGCGCCCCTCCAGGATCGGCGCGGTCAGCAGCGCGGTGATCACGAGCGACGCCAGGGCGATCACGAACGTCGTGACGCCGAACACGAGGGCCTTGGCGATGACCGCCGGCAGGCGCTTCGGAACCGCGGTGAAGGTCGAACGGATCATGCCGGTGGCGTACTCGCCGGTGATCACGAGCGCGCCGAGCACGGCGCTGACCAACTGGGCGAACCCGATGCCCAGCGTCGCGACCGTGAGCCAGGTGAGCTGCTGCGAGTCGTGGGTGACCGTGCCCTCCGGCTTTGGGATCGCCAGGGCGATCAGGAGCCCGAGCCCGATGGTCAGCGCCACGATGATGAGATAGCACCAGAGGGTGGATCGCAGCGTGCGGAGCTTGATCCACTCCGACCGGAGCACCCCGCCGAACGAGACGCCCGATCCGGTGGCCGTGCCCCTGGATGTCGCGGCTGTGGTCGTTCCGATCGCGCTCATGCCTGCACCTCTCCGCCTGCGTGGTATTCGACTTCGTCCTGGGTGAGTGCCAGGTAGGCGTCCTCCAGGGTGCCCGCGGTCTGCGAGAGCTCGTGGAGCACCACGCGTTCCTGGGCGGCGAGCTCTCCGATCCGCTCGGGCGGGAGCCCGGTGACCTCGAGCAGCTCGGCGCCGCCCGACGTGGCGGCCCCGTTCGCCACCAGCACGGGGGCGAACCGGGCGGCGTCCGGCGTGCGGACCCGCACCGCCGATCCCGACGCCATCGCCTCGATGGTCGCCACCGGTGCGTCCGCGATGACCCGGCCGCGGCCGAGCACGATGATGTGGTCGGCGGTCTGCGCCATCTCCGACATGAGATGCGACGAGAGGAACACGGTGCGCCCCTCCCCCGCAAGGTGACGGGTGAGCTGGCGCACCCAGATCACGCCCTCCGGGTCCAGACCGTTCACGGGCTCGTCGAGGATCAGCACGGCCGGGTCGCCCAGGAGTGCCGCGGCGATGCCGAGACGCTGGCCCATGCCGAGCGAGAAGCCGCCCACCCGGCGGCGTGCCACGGAGTCGAGCCCGGTGAGCGCGATGACCTCCTTCACCCGCGTGCGCCCGATCCCGTGGGTGGCGGCGAGCGCGAGGAGGTGGTTCTCGGCGGTGCGTCCGGTGTGCACGGCTTTCGCATCGAGGAGCACGCCGACCTCGCGCAGCGGGGCGCGCAGATTCGCGTAGTGCGCCCCGTTCACGGTGACCGTGCCGCTCGTGGGGCGGTCGAGCCCCACGATGAGCCGCATGGTCGTCGACTTCCCGGCACCGTTGGGACCGAGGAATCCGGTCACCATCCCCGGCTTCACGGTGAAGTCGATGCCGTCGACGGCGGTCTTCACTCCATAGCGCTTGGTGAGTCCTACAGCTTCGATCACGAAATCATCCTCATGCCTACGACGCTAGAGCATGGGTCGCGGCCGAACATCATCCCTGCGGTGTAATCCGGTCCGATCAGACGGCGTGATGCTCGCGCTCCAGCCGGGCGCCCTCCACGTCGAGGTCGGGCAGCACGCGGTCGAGCCAGCGCGGGATCCACCAGGCCGCACCGCCGAGCAGATGCATGAGTGCGGGCATGAGCAGCAGGCGCACCACGAACGCGTCGGCGAGCACGCCGAAGGCGAGGCCGAGGCCGAGCGCCACGATGAACACCGAGTCCGAGAAGATGAAACCGCCGAACACCGAGATCATGATGATCGCAGCGGCGGTGACCACGGTGCGGCCGGCCCGGAATCCGCGCACGACCGCCTCGCGCGGGGCGGCGCCGTGCACCCAGGCCTCGCGCATGCCCGTGGCGAGGAACAGCTGGTAGTCCATGGCCAACCCGAAGAGGATCCCGACGAGGATGATCGGCAGGAAGTTGAGCACCGGCCCCGTGCTGTGGATGCCGAACACCGTCGCCAGCCAGCCCCACTGGAAGACCGCGACGAGCACCCCGTAGGTGGCGAGCAGGGAGAGGATGAACCCGCCGATGGCGATCAGCGGCACCAGGATCGAGCGGAACACCGCGATCAGGATGATCAGCGAGAGCCCGACCACGACCGCGACGTAGACGGGCAGCGCAGCGGCGAGCTTGTCCGAGATGTCGATGTTGCCGCTCGCCTGGCCGGCCACCCCGAGGTGCCCGACGGTGCCGCCGACCGTCGTCGCACGGAGTCGTTGCACGAGCTCGCCCGTGGACACGCTGTTCGGTCCTTCGCGGAGCACGACCTCGAAGGCGGCCAGCGACCGGTCCGAGGAGACCCCGATGGGCGCGACCGCCGCCACGTCGCCCTGGGAGTCGATCGACTCGGCGACCCGCAGCTGCAGGCCGGTCACCTCCGCGGCATCCGTGCCCGCCGGGAGCGCGGCCGTCACCACGAGGGGGCCGTTCGCCCCGGCGCCGAAGCTCTTCTCGGTGATGCTGAACGCCCGTTGCGTGGTGGAACCGATCGGATCGGAGGACGCGTCCGGCAGACCGAGGCGCATCGAGAGGGCCGGGATGGCCACGACGAGCAGCACGCCTGCGGCGACCACCACGGTGAGCGCGGCGCGCAGCGTCGACATCGGTCGCACCGTCACCGGTGCGGGTGCCGCGGCGACGGCGGCGCGCGCCCGCCGGGGCAGGATCCGCGGGCCCACGAGCCGCAGCATCGCGGGGGTCAGGGTCACGGCGACCAGCACGGCGACCGCGATGCAGATCGCGCCGACCGTGCCCATCACACCGATGAAGGGGATGCCGGTGACGTTGAGCGCGAGCAGCGCGACGATGACCGTCGATCCGGCGAACACGACCGCATTCCCGGCGGTTCCGGTGGCGAGGCCGATCGACTCGTGCAGTTCCACCCCTTGCCGCAGCTGGCGGCGATGCCGGTTGATGATGAAGAGCGCATAGTCGATGCCGACGGCGAGCCCCAGCATCACGCCGAGCACCGGGCTGATCGACCCCTCGTCGAGCACTCCCGACAGCGAGAGGGAGAACAGCACGCCGACCCCCACCCCGACGAGGGCGGTGAGAAGAGGGAGGCCCGCCGCGATGAGGGTGCCCAGCATGACGAAGAGCACGAGCCCGGCGAGAATCACTCCGGTGATCTCGCCGACGCCGATCACCTCGGGCACGGTCTGAGCGATCGTGGAGGAGATGGCGGTCTCGACCCCCGCGACGGGGTGGGCGTGCACGTAGTCGAGCACCGCGGTCTTCGCTTGCGGCGAGAGCTCCTCGACGGTCTTGTCGAAGCCGACGTTCAGGATCGCGGTCGACCCGTCGCCCGACACGGTGCGGATGCCCTTCGACAGGTCGAGGAGGCGTTCTCCCGCTGTCGCCGTGGCGAGGTTGTCGTCGAGCGTCTTCTGGTTCGCCGCCAGGGCGGCCTGCTGGGCGTCGAGCGCGGCCTTCGCCCCGTCGTAGTAGCCACCGGTCTTCGCCTCGGCGACCGCGGCATCCAGCTGGGCACGGCCGGCGTCGAGCTGGCTCTGAGCCGCGGCGAGCCGGCTGAGCGCGGTGCGGACGGTCTCCGTCTGCGTCGCGCGCTGCGTCTCGGTGGTGAACGGGTCGATCACGTTCGCCACGTCGCCCAGCGTCGCGATGCCCCTGCCGAGCGCGGTGATCTTCTCGCGCTGGGCGGTGCTGAGGGGGGAGCCGTCCCTCGTCCGGAACACGACGGCACCGGATGCGCCGCTGAAGTCCGGCAGCTTCTTCACGAGACGGTCGGTGACCGCGGCGGTGGGCGTGCCGGGGATGTCGAAACTCGAGCTGAGCGTGCCCGCACCGATCAGGTAGGCCCCGCCGGCCAGCCCGAGAATCGCCGCCCAGGCGACGACCACGACCCAGGCGCGCCGCGCGGAGAATCTGCCGAGTCGGTAGAGGAGTTCAGCCATGCCGCACATATTACGTTACGAAACGTAACGCTTCGTGGCGCTAGTGTTGGCCCATGCAATCTGGGCGCATGTCATCGGAGCCGACGACCCGCCGCCCCGGGGCCGCCCGGAGCCAGGCCGCGCGCAGCGCGATCCTGAAGGCCGCGTCCGAACTGATCGCGCGCGACGGCTACGACCACCTCACCATCGAGGGCATCGCCGCCCGCGCCGGCGTGGGCAAACCCACCGTCTACCGCTGGTGGCCTTCCAAGAGCGCCCTCATCGCCGAGTGCCTCATCGACGAGACGCTCCTCCCCGCGGTGATCACGCCCCGCAACACCGGCGACGTGCTGGCGGATGTGACCGAGTGGCTCGACACGGTGATCCGGTTCGCCTCGGTCGACTCCAATGCGCTGCTCATCCGCTCGCTCGTGGCCGCCGGGGTCGAGAACCCCGAGGTCACCGAGCAGTTGAGCCACCGCCTGGGCGCCACCCCGGAGTCACTCGAGGGCCGGCTCGCGGCAGCGGTCGCCGACGGAGAGCTGAGAGCCGACACGGCGATCGGCCACCTCACCGATGCGATCGTCGGCTTCATCATCCTTCGCGCGATCAGCAGGCGCGGATTCGAGGCGACGGATTCCGGAACCCTCGCCGCAGCCCTGCTCTCCCCCAGCCGCGCCCCCTAGCACCCCGAGCCCCCTCCCCTCCTCCTCCCCCGCGGACAAACCCCGTTCATTGCGGGGTAGTGGTCCCCCGGACAGGTCCGTGGCCCGCCACTACCCCGCAACGAACGGGGCGGATGAGGGGGTGGGGAGCAACGGGGGCTATTCCCCTAGGAGCGCACGCCCGGTGTCCTCGTCGATGATGAGGTCGGTGACCAGGCGTGCGGCCAGCGCACCTCGGATGGCGGGGATCTTGGATGCCCCGGAGACCACGCAGATGCGCCGCGACGCATGCCGCAGCGTCTCGAAGTCGGGTCCGCTCGCGCGGTCGTTCATCGGGATGTTGTCGGTGCTGCCGTCCTCGCGGTAGAACACGGTGGCGACATCGCCCACCACGTGGGAGGCGCTGAGCGCCGCGAAGTCGGCGTCGTCGAGGTATCCGCCGATGTAGACCCGGCTCGGCACCTCGGCGAAGGGGGTTCCGAGACCGAAGAGCGCGACATCCATGCGGCGCTGCACCTCGAGCACCCGGATGGTCGAGCGCTCCTGCCAGAGGGCGTCTTTGGTGGAGGCGCGGTCGAAGAATGCGGGCACCGGGAACTGCTGCACCTTGGCACCGAAGGCCGCGCCGAACCGCTGCAGTATCTCGCTGGAGTAGTCGATGCCGGTGGTCTCGGTGTTCCCCGCGCCGTTGAGCTGCACGATCTGGGCGTTGGTGGTCTCCCGCACGCTCAGGTGGCGGCTGATCGCACTGACCGTCGACCCCCAGGCGACCCCCATGATCATGTTCGAGTCGACGAAACGGGTGAGCAGCCGGGCGGCGGAGAGGGCCACGCGCTCCAGCCGGTCGACGTCGCTGATCGCGCTGCCGATGGGCACGACGTGCGCCGTGATGCCATAGCGATCGTGGAGTTTCGAGACGATGCGGTCGGTGCGGTCGAGGGGCGAGGTGACGTGGATCTCGACCAGGCCGGTGGCGCGGGCGTGGCTCAGCAGACGCGAGACGGTGGAGCGCGAGGTCTTGAGCTCGTGAGCGATCGCCTCCATGGTGAGGTCCTGCATGTAGTAGAGCTGGGCGGCGCGCAGCGCGTCCTGCATCTTGAGCGGATGTTCGTCGGCGGGCGCTCTCAGAGGCGCTCCGGAGGACTTGGCGGGCCCGGTTCGGGTGGAATCTGCACGTTTGTTCACAGCCATTGACCAAATATACAGCCGCCCGCAGACTGGCGATGCGGTGCAGAACCCGCACCAGCACCCGCACGAAAGAGAGATCGGCAATGGCTCGTTCCAGCACCCCGGTGACCCCCGAGACCCGGGAGTCCGTCGCACGGCTCACGGAGCGGCCCTCGGCCGACGTGCTCATCATCGGCGGCGGCATCAACGGGCTCGCCACGTTCCGCGACCTCGCACTGCAGGGCGTGGATGTCGCCCTGGTCGAGCGGGGCGACTACCTGTCCGGCGCGTCGAGCGCCTCCTCGCACATGATCCACGGCGGCGTGCGCTACCTGGAGAACGGCGAGTTCCGGCTGGTCAACGAGTCCGTGCACGAGCGCAACGGCCTGCTCCGCACCGCGCCCCACTACGTGCGGCCGCTGCAGACCACCATCCCGATCTATTCGACCTTCGGCGGCATCCTCTCCGCCCCCTTGCGCTTCCTCACCCACCGCGAGGGGGCGCCCAAGGAGCGCGGGGCGTTCCTCATCAAGGCGGGCCTCACGATCTACGACTCGTTCTCCCGGGACGGCGGCACCGTTCCGCGCCACGTCTTCCACGGCCGCAAGCGCTCGCTCGCCGAACTGCCGCGCCTCAACCCGCGCCTGCGCTACACCGCCACCTACTTCGACGCCTCGGTCAACGAGCCGGAGCGCCTGGGTCTCGACGTGCTCGCCGACGCTCTGGCCGCAGCCCCCGTCCGCGCGGCTAACTACGTGGAGGCGGTCGGCGCGCGCGACGGCGCGGTGATCCTGCGCGACCGCGAGACGGGAGCCGAGTTCGGCTTCAGCGCGTCCGTGGTGGTCAACGCGTCCGGTCCCTGGACCGACCTCACCAATGGAGCGCTCGGCGAGTCCTCGCGACTGATGGGCGGCACCAAGGGCTCCCACATCGTGCTCGAGAACGACGAGCTGCTCGAGGCCACCGGCGGCCGCGAGATCTTCTTCGAGAACGACGACGGACGCATCGTGCTCATCCAGCCCATCAAGGGACGCGTCATGGTCGGCACCACCGACCTCGAGGCCGACCCGAGCGAGCCGGCGCTGTGCACCGAGGAGGAGGTCGACTACTTCTTCGACCTCGTCTCGCACGTCTTCCCCACCATCTCGCTCGACCGGTCGCAGATCGTGTTCCGCTTCTCCGGCATCCGCCCACTGCCCGCCCACGAGGACACCCAGCCCGGCTTCGTCTCGCGCGACTACCGGATCGTGCCCTCGGATGTCGCGGCCCTGCCTTCCTCCCGCGTGCTCAGCCTCGTCGGCGGCAAGTGGACCACCTTCCGGGCGCTCGGCGAGCAGCTCTCCGACGACGTGCTCGCCCTGCTCGGGGCGGAGCGCCGCGTCTCGACGGTCGACCTCCCCATCGGCGGCGGGCGCGACTTCCCCCGGACGGCCGATCAGCGCATCTACTGGCTGGAGGCGCACCGCGACGAGCTCAGCAGGGATCGCGCCGATCAGCTGCTCGCGCGCTACGGAACGCGGGCCGCCGACGTGATCGACGCGATCACCGCCTCCCCCGATGCCCCGCTCGCCACCGACGGCTCCTACTCCCGCAACGAACTCGCGCTGCTCGCCCGCGAGGAGCACGTCGTGCACCTGGCGGACGTGGTGCTGCGACGCACCAACCACGCCTTCACCGGCGGCGTCACGATCGATCTGCTGGCCGAGCTGGCCCAGGTCGTGGGCGACGCGCTCGGCTGGGACGAGCAGCGAAGGGCCGACGAGGTGCTGTGGACCTCGTCGGAACTGACCGCGGCGCACGGCATGATTCTCGAGGTCGAATCCCACGAGGAGCTCTCCGCCTGAGCCCCACCCGGACCTCGCGCGACGGCTGGGCATATGTGCGGAAGATTCCCAGCAAAGCCCTCTTGAGCCTTCAGGAAGAGCCTCTACGCCCGCAGAACGGCGAACAGCTGCACATATGTTCACGCGGCTTGTGCGCCTTATGAACACCCGGTTTGAATCGATTTGCCCCGGTCCGTGCGACCGACCACCCAACGAAGGAGTAGGGACCCCCATGAAACAGCGATTCTTCCGGAGGAACGCCTTCTGGCTCGTTCTCTCCCTGGTGCTCTGCCTCGTATCGGCGCTCGGCGCGTCGATCACCCAGAGCGCCGGAGGATCTGTCAGCGTCACCAAGCTCACGTTCCCGGGCGAGAGCGGCGGCACCATCAGTGCCCTGCTGCTCAAGCCCGAGGGCGCCAGCGCGAAGGACAAGCGTCCGGCCATCGTGCTCGCCCACGGCTGGTGGAACGAGAAGGAGATGCAGGACTCCAACTACGTCGAGCTCGCCCGCCGCGGCTACGTCGTCATGTCGATCGACATGTACGGCCACGGCAGCTCCTCCTACCTCAAGGAGGGCGAGGAGGCCGTCGCCGCGACCGGCATGTACGACGCGGTGAAGGAGATCGCACGACTCCCCTACGTCGACACCTCCAAGATCGGCATCAGCGGCCACTCCAACGGAGCCCGCGCGGCCAACTGGGCGATCCCGCTGGATGACGCGGCCGACACCCGGCTGATCAAGTCGGTGTACCTCGTCGACAACGACCCGATCTACGCCGACCCGAAGACCGGCAAGTACATCAACTACTACGGCTCGCGCGACGTCGGCGTGCAGGCGGACCAGTTCGACGAGTTCTTCTTCCGCAGCTACGACAAGAGCGGCAAGGCGATCACCACGCCCGGCCAGTACATCAACACGCCCAACGCGCAGTCGTTCCTCGACTTCGGCACGAACCCGTCATCGACGAAGAAGAGCTCGTTCCACTTCTACACGAAGGACGTCAAGGGCGAGAGCGCGATCCGCATCGTGAACAACCCGCCGCAGACGCACCCGTGGGGTCCGTTCTCGAAGCAGGAGGTCACCAGCCTGCTGACGTTCTTCGACAAGTCGCTCGGCACGCCCAACCCGATCCCGGTCGGTTCGCAGATCTGGCAGCTCAAGGAGTTCTTCAACGCGCTGGGACTGGTGGGCTTCACCATCTTCCTGCTCGCCTTCGCCCGCGCACTGCTGACGGTCCGTCCGTTCGCCGGGCTCCGCCTCGCTCAGCCCGCCGTGCTCGCGGCGCGCGACCGCCGTGGTCACGCCTGGTTCTGGGGAGCCCTCGCGGTCTCCGCCCTGTTCTCGGGCTTCAGCTACGTGTTCCTCAGCAACTTCACGCCGCTGTCCCTCGTCTACTTCATCGGCGCCCCGCCGGTGATCCCGCAGGGGGCCGTGTTCTTCATCGGCCTGTGGGCGGCGATCAACGGCGTGTTCGCCCTCGTGGTGATGATCGTGTCCTACCAGCTGTTCGGCAAGCGCAACGGCATGAGCCTGCGCGACTCGGGCATCCTGCCCGGCTGGAAGAAGTTCTGGCTCGGCATCCTGCTGGGGCTGATCGTCGTAATCGCGGCCTTCGGGATCGTCTTCGTGGTGGGCTGGCTCTTCAACACCGACTTCAGGCTCTGGGTGCTCGCCATCCCGACCTTCGGTGCCGACAAGCTGGTCATCGCCCTGATGTACCTGCCGCTGTTCCTGGTGTACTACATCGCGAACTCGGTGGCCATCAACGGCTTCAACCACTTCACGATCCGCGGCAAGGAGTGGATCAACACGGCGGTGCTCGTGCTGTTCAACATCCTGGCGCCGCTGGTGCTCGTGATCGCCCAGTACTGGGTGTTCGCGGCATCCGGTGAGCTGATCCCCGGGTTCGGTGGTATCTTCTCGATCTGGCTGTTCCCGGTGATCGTGTTCCTCGGCACGGCAGCGGTCCTGAGCCGGAAGATCTACCGCGCGACGAACAACCCGTACATCGGTGGGTTCATCATGGCGGCCGTCGCGTCCGTCGTGTCGGTGACCAACACGCTCACCTACATCAAGTAACACCCTCGTCGAGGGGGTGCGGCGCTCAGGCGTCGCGCCCCCTCGACACTCACGTCACGAAGAGGTGGACATGACCGAGTACGTGCTTTCGATCGACCAGGGCACCACGAGCACCAGGGCGATCCTGTTCGATCACGCCGGGACCGTCGTCACGACCGGCCAGCTCGAGCATCGGCAGCTGCTGCCGAAGGCCGGCTGGGTCGAGCACGACGCCGTCGAGATCTGGGACAACACCCGTGAAGTGATCGGCCAGGCCCTGTCGAAGGCGAACGTGACCCGCCACGACGTGAAGGCGGTGGGGATCACCAACCAGCGCGAGACGGCCGTGGTCTGGAACCGCGAGACCGGCAAGCCGATCTACAACGCGATCGTCTGGCAGGACACCCGCACCCAGGCGATCGTCGATCGCCTGGCCGACGGCGACGTCGACCGCTACAAGAAGCGCGTCGGCCTGCCGCTGGCCACCTACTTCTCCGGCACCAAGATCGTCTGGATCCTGGAGAACGTCGAGGGCGCCCGCGAGGCCGCCGAGCGCGGCGAGCTGCTGTTCGGCACCACCGACTCTTGGGTGCTCTGGAACCTCACCGGCGGCACCGAAGGCGGCGTGCACGTCACCGACGTCACGAACGCCTCACGGACCCTCCTGATGGACCTCGTCACGCTGGACTGGGACGACGAGATCCTCGCGGACTTCGGCATCCCCCGCTCGATGCTGCCCGAGATCCGCAGCTCCTCCGAGGTGTACGGCCACGCCTCGACGCACAGCCTGCTGCGGGAGGTCCCGGTCGCCGGCATCCTCGGCGACCAGCAGGCGGCCACCTTCGGGCAGGCGGCGTTCGAGAAGGGCGAGTCGAAGAACACGTACGGCACCGGCAACTTCCTCATCGTCAACACCGGCGAGGAGATCGTGCCGTCGAAGAACGGGCTGCTCACGACCGTGGCCTACCGGCTCGGCGAAGCGAAGCCCCGTTACGCCCTCGAGGGGTCGATCGCGGTCACCGGCTCACTGGTGCAGTGGCTGCGCGACAACCTCGGCATCATCCGGTCCGCCGACGAGGTCGAGGCACTCGCCCGCTCCGTCGACGACAACGGCGGCGTCTACTTCGTCCCCGCCTTCTCCGGTCTGTTCGCCCCCTATTGGCGTCCGGATGCCCGCGGCGCGATCGTGGGCATGACCCGGTTCGTGACCAAGGCGCACATCGCGCGCGCCGCGATCGAGGCCACCGCCTTCCAGACGCAAGAGGTGCTGGAGGCGGTGAACGCGGATTCCGGCGTCGCGCTCGAAGAGCTCAGGGTAGATGGCGGGATGATCGCCAACGACCTGCTCATGCAGTTCCAGGCCGACCTCATCGGCGTGCCCGTGGTGCGTCCCGTCGTTGCTGAGACCACAGCGCTCGGCGCGGCCTATGCCGCGGGGCTCGCGGTGGGCTTCTGGGCCGATCTGGACGAGCTGCGCGAGAACTGGCGCGAGGAGAAGCGCTGGGAGCCCGCGATGCCGCCCGCGGAGCGCGACCGCCGTCTGCGGCTCTGGAAGAAGGCCGTCACCCGAACCTTCGACTGGGTCGACGACGACACCCCGTGACGCGCGTGCGGCGTCCTGTCCGCGCCGCTAGGCCGACTCGCGCCAGACGATGGTGGTGTCGAGCATGATCCCGCCCTCGCCCGCACGCTCTCCCCTGAGCTGCGCGAGCACGCTCTCGGCGGCCCGGCGCCCGAGCTCGTCGGCGGGCTGCCGCACCGTGGAGAGGGGCGGGTTGCAGCGCAGTGCCCAGGCGCTGTCGTCGAAGCCCACCACCCCGACATCCTCGGGCACCCGTCGGCCCGCGGTGCGGAGCCCGTCCAGCGCTCCCGCGGCGATCGCGTCGGATGCGGCGAACACCCCGTCGATGTCGGGGGCACGCCGCAGCAGCTCGGCGATGCCGTCCACGCCGGATCGGTAGGCGTACAGCGGGTAGTCGACGACGAGCTGCGGATCGAACCGCTCCCCCATCGCCGCCCGGAAGCCGGCGAGCCGGTCGCGGCCGGAGTCCCGGTCGAGCGCGCTCACGATCATCCCGACGCGGCGGCGTCCGGTCTGCAGCAGTCGGCCGGTGATGGCCCGCGCGGCGGCCAGGTTGTCGATGCCGACGTAGGGGATGCCGGTGATGTCCGGCGGGTGCCCGACGAAGGCCGCCGGGATGCCGAGCGTGGCCACGGCCCGTGCGATGGGGTCCGCCTCGCGGGCCGAGATGATGACCACGCCGTCGACGAACCCGCCGCTCAGGTACTCGGCCACCCGGTCGCTGTCGCGATCCGAGTCGATGACGAGGGAGACCAACTGGTAGTCGGCCTCGGAGAGCACGGTGTTGGTGCCGAGCAGGATGGCGCCGATGTTGGGGTCTTCGAGAAACAGCGAGTGCGGCTCGTGCACGATCAGCCCGATGGCCCGCGAGCGCTGCGACTTGAGGTTGCGCGCGGCGGTGTTGCGCACGTAGCCGACCTTGGCCACGGCGGCCTCGACGGCGACGCGCGCCTCGTCGGAGACGTACCGTTCGGCGTTGAGGACGCGCGAGACCGTGCCGCGCGACATGCCCGATTCCGCGACGACGTCGTGGATGGTCGCCCGCCTCGGCCGCCGCTCGTCGTTGGACATGTTCACACTGTAGCGGCCCGATCGGGACGCGATGTTTGACACGGGCGCCGCGGTGGGATTACTCTGGGATCGTTCACAGACCTCACTGTGAATTTTCTTTTCCGCCAGTCTGGGAACGTTCACAGATCGGCTCGGCCAATGACGATCGGGGCACAGCGTGACGAGCAGCATCGGCGGCGATCGCACGGATCTCGCCGCTCGCCCCGCGCCCGCCCTCAGCGGCTTCCGCACGGTCGGCATCGAGTTCGGCTGCGACTACAACCCCGAGCAGTGGACGCCCGACGTGTGGCTCGACGACGTGCGCCTCATGCGCGAGCTCGGCGTCACCCTCGTCGCCATCAACGTCTTCGGCTGGGCGCTCATCGAACAGCGGCCGGGCGTCTACGACTTCGACCAGCTCGACGCCGTGATCGAGCTGCTGCACGCGAACGGCATCGGGGTGAACCTCGGCACGGGAACGTCGTCGCCGCCGCCGTGGCTGACCACGCTGCATCCGGAGATCCTGCCGGTGGTCGCCGACGGCACGACGCGCTGGCCCGGCGGCCGGCAGGCGTGGTGCCCGAGCTCGCCGGTGTTCCGCGAGCACGCCGTCCGCCTGGTCGCCGCCATCGCCGAACGCTACGGAGCCCATCCGGCGGTGCGGCTCTGGCACGTCTCGAACGAGCTCGGCTGCCACAACGCCCTGTGCTACTGCGACGTCTCCGCGGCCGCGTTCCGCCGCTGGCTCGTCGCGCGGTACGGCACCATCGATGCGCTCAACGAGGCCTGGGGCACCACCTTCTGGAGCCAGCGCTACGGCGACTTCGCCGAGATCCTGCCCCCGCGGGCGACGCTCTCCACGTCGAACCCCACGCAGCAGCTGGACTTCTCGCGCTTCAGCTCCGACGAGGTGCTGGCGTACTACCGTGCCGAGGCCGAGACACTGCGCCGCCACAGCCGCGTTCCGGTGACCACCAACTTCACCGTCACCGCACACATCCGCACCCAGGACTACTGGAGCTTCGCGCCCGAGGTCGACGTGATCGCGAACGACCACTACCTCGACCACCGCCTCGCCGACCCTGCCGCGGAGCTCTCCTTCTGCGACGACCTCACCCGCGGCCTCGCCCAGGGGGGCCCGTGGCTGCTGATGGAGCAGTCCACCAGCGCAGTCAACTGGCAGCCGCACAACGTGGCCAAGGCGCCCGGCGAGCTGCTCAGGACATCCCTCACGCACCTCGCCCGCGGCGCCGACGGCATCTCCTTCTTCCAGTGGCGCGCCTCCACCCAGGGATCGGAGAAGTTCCACTCCGCGATGCTCCCGCATGCCGGCACCGACACGAAGGTGTGGCGCGAGGTCACCGAGCTGGGGCAGACGCTCGGCACCCTCGGCGAGGTGGCCGGCTCCCGCGTGGTCGCCGACACCGCCATCGTGTTCGGCTGGGAGGCGTGGTGGGCCACCGACCTCGACAGCCACCCCTCCACCGACGTGCGATACCTCGACCAGGCGCACCGCGCCTACGCCGCCCTCCGCGCCACCGGGGCCACCGTGGACTTCGTCGCACCGGGTGCCGACCTGAGCGCCTACCGGCTCGTGGTGGTCCCCGCGCTCTACCTGATGCGCGACCGGGACGTGCGCTCGATCGAGGGCTACGTGAGCGGCGGCGGCCACCTGCTCGTCACGTTCTTCAGCGGCATCGTCGACGAGGATGACCGGGTGCGGCTGGGCGGCTACCCCGGCGCCCTGCGCGACACCCTCGGCATCTCCACCGAGGAGTTCTTCCCCCTCCTGCCCGGCGGCTCCGTCACGCTCGACGACGGATCGCGCGGCGAGCTCTGGTCGGAGTGGACGCACCTGCGCGGTGCGACCGCGGTGGCGAGCTACGCGGACGGGCCGCTCGCCGGCCACCCCGCCATCACCCGATCCGGCACCGCCTGGTACGTCGGCACGGCGCTCGACGCGGAGTCGTTCGCTCGACTCGCGCTGCGGGTGGCCACCGAGGCGGGCGTGTCGGTGCATCCGGAACTCGCCGCGGCGGGAGGTGAGCTGGTCGTGCGCCGGTCGCCCGACGCCGACTTCGTCTTCCTCGTCAACCACTCGACCGAGACCCTCAGCCACAATGGCCTGCGCGGAACCGAGCTGCTCACCGGCGACGCGATCACCCACTCCATCGACGTACCCGGCGGCTCCGTGCGCGTCGTGCGCGTGCCACCGAACGACTAGATCGAGAGAGAAACGACAATGACGTCTTCACAGCTCGCGCCCCCGATGAGGCGGCGGCGGATGCGGCCCTCCATCGTGCGCGCCATCCTCATCTTCATCGTGCCCTTCGGGGTGCTGTTCCTCGCCTTCTACCTGGTGCCGATCGTCTACGCCGTGTGGGAATCGCTTCAGGTGATCCATCGCGAGGGCACCTACGGCGCCCCCACACAGGTCTTCGGGGGTCTCAGCCAGTACGTCATCGTGTTCCAGAGCGTGGACTTCTGGGGCTCGATCGGTCGCGTGCTGCTGTTCGGCGTGGTGCAGGTGCCGATCATGCTGGGGCTCGCACTGGTGTTCGCTCTGCTCCTCGACTCGCCTCTGCTGAAGGGCAAGCGGTTCTTCCGCCTCGCCTTCTTCGCGCCCTATGCCGTCCCCGGAGTGATCGCGGCCCTGATGTGGGGCTACCTCTACTCCCCCAGCCTGTCGCCGTTCAAGCTGGTGACCTCGGGTGTCGACCTGCTCTCCGGCTCCACGATCCTCTGGTCGATCGCGAACGTGGTCACCTGGGTCTACGCGGGCTACAACATGCTCATCATCTACTCGGCCCTGCTCGCCATCCCCACCGAGATCTACGAGGCGGCCAGGCTCGACGGCGCAGGACAGTTCAGGATCGCGTGGTCGGTGAAGATCCCGCTGGTGGCACCCGCGCTGGTGCTCACCGCCGTCTTCTCCATCATCGGCACGCTCCAGCTGCTCACCGAGCCCGAGGTGTTCAAGCAGTTCACCTCGTCCATCACGAGCACGTTCACCCCGAACCTGCTCGTCTACTCGGTCTCCTCGATCCCCAACTTCAACCTCGCGGCCGCGTTCTCGGTCGTGCTGGCGGTCACCACGTTCATCCTCTCGTTCGTCTTCCTGAGGATCACCAACCGGAGGACGGCACAGTGAGCACTCAGACCCTGCCGCGGCGCGCGGCGCTACGGAACGCACGACGCGGCGGCCCGCGCGAGAGCATCATGTCGCGCACCGCGGCGATGATCGTGATGGGCGTCTTCACCATCTACTTCCTGGTGCCCATCTTCTGGCTGCTGGTCTCGTCCACGAAGACGCTCGGCAACTTCAACTCGACCTTCTCGCTGTGGTTCACGCCGACCTCCTTCGGCGACGGCATCGCGAACCTCGGCAAGCTGTTCACCTACGACGGCGGCGTCTTCCCCCGCTGGATGCTGAACAGCGTCGTGTACGCCCTCGTCGCGGGCGGCCTCGGCACCGTGCTCGCCGCCATGTGCGGCTACGCGCTGGCGAAGTACCGCTTCCGCGGCAGCGAGCTCATCTTCAACACCGTGCTCGGCGGCGTGCTCGTGCCCGCCACGGCTCTCGCGCTGCCGCTGTTCCTGATCTTCAGCCAGGTCAACCTCACCAACACCTTCTGGTCGGTGTTCCTGCCGAGCCTCGTGAGCCCGTTCGGCGTCTACCTCAGCCGCATCTACGCCGCATCCAGCGTGCCCGACGAGATCATCGAAGCGGCGAGGATCGACGGGTCGGGCGAGGTGCGCACCTTCTTCACCGTCTCGGTGCGACTGATGTCGCCTGCGCTCGTGACGATCTTCCTGTTCCAGTTCGTCTCGATCTGGAACAACTTCTTCCTGCCCCTCATCATGCTCCGGGACCAGTCGCTGTTCCCCGTGACGCTCGGGCTCTTCACCTGGAACTCGCAGGTGAGCCAGATCCCCGACATCCGCACCCTGGTGATCGCCGGTGCGCTGGTGTCGATCGTTCCTCTCCTCATCGCATTCCTGTCCCTCCAGAGGTTCTGGCGGAACGGGCTCGGTTCGGGAGGGCTCAAGTAAGGCAACAACGATGTTCGCTGAAGCGTCGGACCCCCTTCCGGCGCTCCAATCACCGATAGGAAAGCATCCCATGGCACACAAGATCATTCGGCTGGCGGCCGTCGCGACCCTCGCGACGCTCGCCCTGGCCGGCTGCGCGACCTCCGGTTCCGGCGGCGGCACGGCGGCATCCTCCGCCTGCGCCCCCTCCAGCGGCAAGGTCACGCTCAACTTCACCACCTGGGTTCCCGGCATGGACAAGGTCGTCGAACTCTGGAACGCGAAGAACCCGAAGATCCAGGTGAAGGTCCAGACCGGTCCGAACGGCAACTCGGGCACGTACCAGAACTTCTTCAACGAGCTGAAGGCCGGCAACGCGCCCGACGTCGGGCAGATCGAGTACGACTCGCTGCCGGCGTTCCGCGTGCAGGACGGGCTGCAGAACATCGGCGCCTGCGCCGGTGTCGCCGCAGCCAAGTCCGACTTCTCGGCGGGCCTCTGGAACCAGGTGACCTTCGGCGAGTCCAACGCCGTCTACGCCGTGCCGCAGGACTCCGGCCCGATGGCGCTGTACTACCGCAAGGACCTCTTCGACAAGGCCGGACTGACCGTGCCGAAGACCTGGGACGAGTACGCGGCGGATGCCGTGAAGATCAAGGCGCTCGGCGGCCAGATCACCAACTTCCCCAAGGGCGACGTCAACTGGTTCGCCGGTCTCGTCTCTCAGGCGGGCGGCCAGTGGTTCACCACCAGCGGCGGCAAGTGGACGGTCGACCTGACCTCTGACACCTCCACCAAGGTGGCCAACTACTGGCAGGACCTCATCTCCAAGGGCCTCGTCTCGACGATCCCCGGCTTCACCGACCAGTGGAACAACGCCTACAACACCGGGGCCGACTGGACCTGGGTCTCCGCGGTCTGGGGTGCGAACACCATCTCGAGCGGCGCCCCCACCACCAGCGGTGACTGGGCCGTCGCCCCGATGCCGCAGTGGTCGGCCGGCGACAACAAGTCCGGGGCCTGGGGCGGTTCGTCGAGCGTCGTCTTCAAGGGCTCCAAGCACCCGGCCGAGGCCGCGAAGTTCATCCTCTGGCTGAACACGAGCACCGAGGCGCTCACCGCGCTCAACAAGGAGGCCAACCTGTACCCGGCGAGCACCGCGGGCGACAAGCTGCCGGCCCTCTCGGAGGGTGTCGAGTTCTACGGCGGGCAGGCCATCTACAAGACGTTCAGCGAGGCGGGCAAGGTGATCAGCCCCTTCACCTGGGGGCCGACCATGACCCAGACCTACAACGACGTCTCGGATGGCTTCGGTGCGGCGATCTCCGGCAACGGCACGCTGGTGGACGCGCTCAAGGCCGGTCAGGAGAAGACGATCGCGGCCCTGAAGGCGCAGTCGATCCCGGTAAAGTAGCCGCATCCTGAACCTGTTCCTCCTCCGCGCCCCGGGCACCAGCATCGTGCTGGATGCCCGGGGTCGTGGCGTGCCACGGGTCGTTCACTGGGGCGGCGACATCGGCGCGGCGGATGACGAGACCCTCGTGACCCTCGCCGACGCGAGCGTTCCCGCCGTGAGCCCCAGTTCCATCGACGGTCCGCTCCTGCCGGGCCTGATCCCCCTGCTCTCCGCCGGATGGAGCGGGCAGCAGGGTCTCGCCGGCTCGAGGGCCGGTCGCACGAGTCAGCCCGAGCTCGACCTTGTGGAGGTGCAGCGCACCGCGGGCGGCGTGCGCTTCGAACTGGTGGACACGCCGTCGGGACTTCGCGTCGGCGCATCGGTCGAACTCGATCGCCACGGGGTGGTCTCGCTCCGCGCGGACGTGACCAACACCGGAGACGACGACTGGACCGTCGGCGGCCTCGCCCTTGCGCTGCCACTGCCTCGGCGCGCCACCGAGCTGCTCGACTTCGCCGGGCGGTGGTCGTTCGAGCGCCGGCCGCAGCGGAGGCGTATCGATGACGGCACCTGGTCGCGCCGGTCGCGCCACGGTCGCCCGGGGCACGACGCACCTTTCCTCACCGTCGCAGGCACACCCGCCTTCGAGTTCCGCTCCGGCGAGGTGTGGGCCGCCCACCTGGCCTGGAGCGGGGACTCCGAGATCGCCGTCGAGGCGCAGTCGACCGGACACGTGACGATCTCGGCGGGCGAGCTGCTGCAGCCCTCCGAGGTGGTGCTCGCCCCCGGCGAGCGCTACGAAACGCCCGCGCTCCTCGCCGCATACGCCGCGAACGGACTCGACGGGCTCTCCGAGCGATTCCACGCGCACGTGCGGGAACGCCGGCCACTGACCGCCCGACCGCTCGTGCTCAACACCTGGGAGGCCGTGTACTTCGACCACGACCTGGACCGCCTGCTGCGCCTGGCCGAGCTCGGCGCCGCCGTGGGGGTCGAGCGTTTCGTGCTCGACGACGGATGGATGACGGGTCGCACCGATGACACCAAGGCGCTGGGCGACTGGACGGTCGACCCCGAGCGGTGGCCCCGGGGGCTGCATCCGCTGATCGACCGGGTGACCGCGCTCGGCATGGAGTTCGGCCTCTGGGTCGAGCCCGAGATGGTGAGCCTCGACTCGACACTGGCGCGCCGGCATCCGGACTGGGTGCTCACGGGCGACGGCGGCCGACTGCCACAGCCCTGGCGGCACCAGTACGCGCTCGACCTCGGCAACCCGGACGCCTGGCAGAACGTCTTCGACCAGCTCTGCGCCCTGCTCGACGAATACCCGATCCGCTACCTCAAGTGGGACCAGAACCGGGACCTGCTGGGAGGCTCCGCCCACCGCCAGACCATCGCGACGTGGCGGATGATGGACGCGCTGCGCGAGCGCTACCCGGGACTGGAGATCGAGTCCTGCTCCTCCGGCGGCGCGCGCGTCGACCTGGGCGTGCTGGAGCGCACCGACCGGTTCTGGCCGAGCGACACCAACGATCCGCTCGAGCGCCAGTCGATCCAGCGCTGGACGGGACTGCTCGTGCCGCCCGAGCTGCTCGGCTCGCACCTCGGCGCCGCGACCGCCCACACCACCGGACGCACCAGCGACCTCGGGCTGCGGCTGGCGACCGCGCTGTTCCTCTCCGCCGGAATCGAATGGAACCTCCTCGAGACCTCCCCCGCCGAGCTGGAGCAGATCGCGGAATGGAGCGCGCTCTACCGGCGCCTGCGACCGTTGCTGCACGGCGGAACGACGGTGCGGCAGACGAGCGCGGATGCCACGACCCTCACCCACGGCGTCATCTCCCCCGACCGGCGGCACGCGGTCGTCGCGCGCGTGACGCTCGCCGCGCCGCACGACGCCGTGCCCGAACCGCTGACCGTGCCGGGGCTCGATCCGGAGCGGATCTACTCCGTGGAACCGCTGCCGCTCGGCCGATCGCGGGTCATCCAGGATTCCCCGCCGCCGTGGCTGCCCGGTCCGGTGCGCCTCAGCGGTGCGATGCTCGCCCAGGTGGGGCTCGCCATGCCGGCCATGGCCCCGGCGCAGGCACTGCTGTTCTCCATCGACGCGATCTGACCCCGGGATTCTGACCGTCCGCTTCGAATGCGACGAAGCTGGGTCGAGCGACATCCGATTCCCAGGAAGTGCGCCTACCTTTCGCAGAAGGTAGCCCCAGACCTCGGTCGCCCCACCACCCCGGCGAGCGAACGAGACCATCATGAGTGCACCAAGCCCGGCCGTGAGCTTCACCAAGACGAGGCCCGGCGGCGACAGGAAGAACCCCACGAGCGAGTACTCCACGCTCCTCACGTCCGTGCGCGACGCCGGCCTGCTGAAACGCCGACTCGGCTTCTACATCGGCATGTTCTCGGCGGTCTCCGCCGCCCTCGCCGCGGCGATCGCCGGCATGATCCTGCTCGGCGACTCCTGGTTCCAGCTGCTGATCGCGGGCGCGCTCGGCATCATCTTCACCCAGTTCGCGTTCCTCGCCCACGAGGCCGCCCACCGCCAGGTTTTCGCCTCCAACCGCGCCAACGAGATCGCCGCCCGCATCATCGGCAACGTGCTCGTGGGGATGAGCTACTCGTGGTGGATGTCGAAGCACACACGGCACCACGCCAACCCGAACGTGGTGGACAAAGACCCGGACATCGCCATCGGCGTGCTCGCCTTCACCGAAGAGGATGCCGCCCGCTCCACCGGCGGCATCAAGGCCTGGTTCGCCCGGCGCCAGGGCTACCTCTTCTTCCCCATCCTCCTGCTCGAGGGCATCGACCTCCACCTCACCGGGTTCCGCAGCGTGTTCGGCCGCGGTGCGGTGGACCGTCGTGGCATCGAGATCGCCAGCCTGCTGGTGCGCTTCGCGGTGTACCTCACCGCCGTCTTCCTGCTGCTGCCGCCCGGGATGGCGTTCGCCTTCCTCGGTGTGCAGCTCGCCGTCTTCGGCGTCTACATGGGCTCGTCGTTCGCCCCCAACCACAAGGGCATGGCGATCCTCCCGCACGACTCCCGCGTGGACTTCCTGCGCAGGCAGGTGCTGACCTCGCGCAACATCCGAGGGGGATGGTGGATGGACGTGCTCATGGGCGGCCTCAACCACCAGGTGGAGCACCATCTCTTCCCCAACATGCCGAGGCCCCACCTGGCCCGGGCGAGGCTGCTCGCCAAGAGCTACTGTGACCAGCACGGCATCCCGTACACCGAGACCTCGCTGCTGCGCTCCTACGCGACGGTCGTGAAGTATCTCAACACGGTCGGCCTCGCCGCGGGCCGCGATCCGTTCGACTGCCCGGCGGCGTCAGCGCTCGGGCGCTGACCACGCTGGGGCGGCCACGACACGCTCCGTCGCTCAGCCGGGCGCAGACGTAGCCGAGCGCGCGAGGAGCTGCTCGACCTCCTCGTCGGTGGTCTGGGTGAAATCGCGGTACGCCTGCCCGACCGCGTAGAAGTCAGCCGGACGGGTGAGGCAGACGACCTCGTCGGCGTCCGGCCGCATGAGCTCGGCGACGTCCGGCGGACCCACCGGCGCGGCCAGCACCACACGGGATGCCCCGAGCGCACGGGCCACTTTGCAGGCGGCGCGGGCGGTGGCGCCGGTGGCGATCCCGTCGTCGACGACGATCACGGCCCGGCCCGCGAGGGGGATCGGGCGCCGACCATCGCGGAAGCGTTCGCCGCGGCGTTCGAGCTCGACCCGTTCGGAACGCTCGACCTCGGCCAGCTCGGCGGGTCCAGTCCGCGTCATCCGCACCACGTCGTCGTTGAGCGCGCGGACCCCGCCCTCGCCGATCGCCCCCATCGCCACCTCGGGCTGGAACGGCACGCCGAGCTTGCGCACGATGAGCACGTCCAATGGGGCGTTGAGAGCCTCCGCGACCTCGAAGGCCACCGGCACCCCGCCCCGCGGGAGCCCCAGGATGACCGGGTCGAGAGGAGCGTACGGCAACAGCGCCTCCGCCAGCCGGCGCCCCGCGTCGGAACGGTCGGTGAAGATCGCCACGACCAGGGCCTCAGCCGGCGCCGGGCGATGCCGGATGCTCGATGTGCGCGTCCGCGCCCGGGAAGACGATCGTGGTGCGCTCCTCGCCCTCCCACCGCACGACGTACGGCGGTGCGCCGTCCCGGCCGTGCACCTCCTCGATCAGCCCGACCCTCGATGGGGCGTCCGTGTGATTAGACGAGACGACCAACAGGTCGCCGGCGTTCGCGTGCATCGCACTCACCGTCCTCCGCTCATCGGGCTGCCCGGCGACCGCGCAGCACCGCAACCGACGTCGGCGACTGTACTCACGCTCTGCTGTGCCACCCGGGCCGTTGGTCCCGAGTGCTGCGGCGTCGGCGAGCGGTCGGCAGCAGATCCGGCCGGCGCCCGGACGACGTCGTAGTGGGAGTCCGCGACGACCTTCCGACCTTCACAGCAGAGCGAGCCGGCCGATCACCCTGTCCACCGCTTTCCGGGGGCCCACGATGCTCACCGCGAAGTAGGAGATGCCCTCCGGATCCGTTTGGGCCAGTGCGGACAGGTACTCGGCGTACACCCTCGTCGTCTGAGCGGCTTCGGGCATGTCGGCGACGAACATGTCCGGACGCTCGGTCGCCCTGGCACGGATGTCCCTGAGCTTCGCGTTGGGCGCTTTGAGCACACTGCAACCCGCCCAGGGCAGGCCGGGATGCACGGTCCCGCCCCCATCGGCCCCGTCCGGACCGAGCAGTCCCCGCACCCCGGCGGCCGTAGCGGCCGCACAGCAGACCGCCGCGTTGGCTGCGAGACCGGCGGGAAGGGTATCGTTCACGACGATCGCCCACTTGAGTCGGGCCGACCTGGTGGATTCGGTGATGTCGATCTCGTCAGGCTCGAAACCGATGGTCATGCGATCCCCTTTGTCATGGTCGACGTGATCACGAAAGACTAGGGTAATGTGTGGATTGGATCCCCTCCTTCCAAACTTCGTTCGGAAAATCTCTATAATCGACGCCATGGACGCGATTGATTCGGCGATACTCCGAGAACTCCAGTCGGATGCGCGGCGCAGCAATCGCGACGTCGCCGCAGCGGTCGGCATCTCGCCGAGCACTGCGCTCGAACGCACTCGTGAGCTTCGACGGCGCGGGATCATCCGAGGAGCAGTACTCGATTTGGATCTGGCTCAGGTCGGCCGCGCCGTACAAGCGCTCGTGGCTGTGCGGATACGCCCGCCCTCACGCCAGGTGATCGAGGGCTTTCGCGACTGGGTGAGCGCACTTCCCGAGACCCTTGGCGTGTTCGTCACGGCCGGGAACGAGGACTTCATCATCCACGTCGGCGTCGCGGACAACGACCACCTCTATGCCTTCGTGATCGATCGCCTCACCGAGCGACGGGAGGTTGCCGACGTGCGCACGTCCGTGGTCTACGAGCACATTCGCTCGAGCACGATCATCTCAATGAACCATGACCACTAGCAGGTGACGGCACCGGGGCTGCTGATCGTCTACGCCGCCGTGACATGAAAGATCACGACGCGCTCCGGCAATGAGCCCGGTATCTGTAGCCCCACGGCAGCGAGTGCGCTACCACTGAGCACGGATCCCAGGCCGCCGTTGTACCAGGGTGGTGCGCTTCGGCCGGTGTCGGGAGTGCCGACGATCACCGGAGCGACGCGGTAACGGCGGAGCGGATCGAGCCCGGGCAGCGTGACTCGACCCATCGGCGACGACTCGGAGCGGCCGAGGAAAGCCAGGAAGAACAGCGCTTCGGCCTTGTCGGCCGCGACGGAACCATAGAGCTGAACGGTGGGGTCGGCCACGTCGCCGCGCACGACGTCTCCGTTGTGCATGAGGGAGCGATAGCGTTTGTAGAACTCGACCCACTCCGCGAGGTCGGACTTCTCTTGCTCGGTGGCCTTCGTCAGGTCCCACTCGATCCCGAAATGTCCGAATACAGCGGTACCAGCGCGGAACGAGAGCTCGTGCCACCGCCCCGTGGTGTGATTCACGCCGGATCCGACGTGCGATCCGAGAAGCTCAGGCGGCAGGAGTTGCATCGTCCATCGATTCATCTGCTGCCGCTCGAGGGGATCGATGCAGTCACTGACCCAGACGCGGTCTGTGCGCTCCATCACACCGAGGTCGACGCGAGAACCTCCCGACGCGCACGACTCGATCTCGAGTCCGGGGAATCGAAGCTTGAGTTCGTCCATCAGGCGATAGGCCGCAAGAGTCTGCTCATGGACTCCGGCGGCGCCGGTCGGTTCGGTGCCCGCATCGATCAGGTCGCGGTTATGGTCCCACTTGATGTAGGTGATGTCGTATTCGCCGAGTACTCGCGACACGCTCGAGAGAAT
This sequence comes from uncultured Lacisediminihabitans sp., assembly GCA_966212465.1. Classification (GTDB taxonomy): domain Bacteria; phylum Actinomycetota; class Actinomycetes; order Actinomycetales; family Microbacteriaceae; genus Lacisediminihabitans. The sequence continues at coordinate 104,279 of CBIHRK010000003.1, read as the reverse complement.
ATGGTCGTAGGCCGCGGGAATGCCCAGATTGAGGGCTTGCTGATGCCGTGAGGTGACGGGCATTCGGCCCCCCGTCTTCATGATCCATTCGGGGTGAGACCGCGCGAGCTCACTCTTCTCGTTGACCATCTCCGGCTCGAACCAGAGGCCGAATTCCATCCCGAGCGAGCGAACGTGATGGATGAGCGGTGATAGTCCGTCGGGCCACACGGTGCTGTCGACGGTCCAATCCCCCAGGCCGCTGGTGTCGTCCCGACGCCCCGTGAACCAGCCGTCGTCGAGGACGAAGCGCTCGACTCCGAGTGCCGCTGCACGATCGGCGAGGGCGAGAAGTCTTCCATGATCATGATCGAAGTAGACGGCTTCCCACACATTGAGGGTCACCGGGCGCGGCGCCACAGGGTGTGTGTCGCGAGCGCGAAGGAAACGATGGAACCGGTGCGCCTGGTCGTCCAAGCCATCGCCGTACGCCCCGTACAGCCACGGTCCTCGGTAGCTCTGGCCGGCGTCGAGACGAATCTCGCCCGGGAGGAGCAACTCGCCGCCTCCCACGACCTGGAAGCCGGTCAGCAAGCGCTCAGCGTAGTGGCGGTGGTTTCCGCTGAAGGCGACGTGCACTCCCCAGACCTCACCCCGGGTGAATCCGAATCCCCGCTCCCCGACGCTGAGGATGGTGGCGGCGTCTGCTCCTGTGCGCCCCTTGCGTCCCTCCCGCTCATGGATGCCGATCCCGAGATCGCGACGCTGCGGGATGCGTTCCTTGCTCCATCGTCCTGCAAAATCAAGGATCTCCCGCGCCCGGGCGGGAATGGGCAGCGCGATGTTGAGATCAGTCACCGTGTAGACACCGGCACCCGTGTTCGTCAGCTGAGCTCGTGCGCGAACGAGACCGCTGGCGAGAAGCTCCAACTCCAGCTCGAGCCCCAGACCGGCGAGGTCGTCGCTCGCGATGAAGGTGACCGCGGCGTGTCCGGCCTCAACGAGACGGCCGTGGCCGGCATGTGCCGGCGCGTCGACACGGATGGAGCTGACGACGAACTTCGGTGACCAGTCCGCGCCGTCCCGGTGTCCAGCGACGCCGGGCTTGCCTTCCCATCCCGCCCAGTGTTCGGGAAGAAGCGCGAGGCGAACGGGTTCGTCGACGACGTTTCCGTCCGCTGGCTCGATCCCAGCTCTCGTCAGCGCCAGAAGGTCTTCGATGCTCTCCCGCCCGAGAGCGGTTCCCCAGTGGACAATCGAGGGCAATCTTCCCTCCGTCGCGTCGATGACCACGCTGACACCGCCGGACGAGAGGTGGATCAACAGGTCGGGCGGGTGCTCGACGGAGCGGTTTGACGGGGTGATCGGGGTCATCTGAACTCCATTGTCCGCAAGTGGTCGAAGAGCTTGCGACTATATGTCCTAACATATAGCTACCACTCGATCTGTCGGAACAATCCAGAAAGCTCCCCTGCCCGCATGACCGTCTCTTCTCGCACACCGCTCGACGTGATCACGATCGGCCGGGTCAGCGTCGATATCTATCCGCTTCAGGACGGTCACCTCGAAGACGTCTCGACATTCGGCAAATACCTCGGAGGAAGCGCAACCAACGTCGCGGTGGCAGCGGCACGGCATGGTCTCTCCTCGGCGGTCATCACCCGGACCGGCAACGACCCTTTCGGCAACTACATCCATCGGGAACTACTGCGGCTCGGAGTCAGCGACGTGTTCGTCTCGGCCGTCGAGGGCCTGCTGACCCCCGTCGTCTTCTGCGAGTTGTTTCCGCCGGATGATTTCCCGCTTTACTTCTACCGCGAGCCCAAAGCCCCGGATCTCGTCATCCAGAGTGCCGAGCTCGACTTGGAGTCCATCCGCACGTCGCGGATCTACTGGTCGACGGTGACCGGTCTCTCTGAAGAACCAAGCCGTGGCGCCCATCACCTCGCATGGGACACCCGCGGGCGCGCACCACGCACCATTCTCGACCTCGACTACCGCCCCATGTTCTGGGAGTCGCAGGAGCTCGCCACCGCTGAAGTCGCACGAGCCCTCGAGAAGGTGACGGTAGCAGTCGGCAACAGCGACGAGTGCGAAGTGGCAGTGGGAGAATCCGATCCGCACCGAGCGGCCGACGCGCTCCTGGAGCGCGGCGTAGAACTCGCAATCGTGAAGCAAGGCCCGAAGGGCGTTCTGGCCAAGACGCGCGAGGAGACCGTCGAGGTGCCGCCCCACCCGGTCAGGGTGGTGAACGGTCTCGGCGCAGGCGACGGTTTTGGGGGCGCTCTCTGCTACGGGCTCCTGAATGACTGGCCCCTCGAGCGCGTCCTGCGATTCGCCAACGTCGCCGGCGCCATCGTCGCGGGCCGCCGAGAATGCTCGACCGCGATGCCGACCACCATCGAGGTGGAGCAGGTCCTGAACGGCGACATTCCGGAGGAAGAAACCCCATGACCGCTCAAGACTTCGCCGAGGTTCGTAACACACGTGCGCAGAATCCGGCTCGCATTGGCGAAGTGCTCGCGACCCGGAAGCGCCGAGAAATCGTCCGCGGGGATGGCCGGTTGTTCATCGTCGCAGCCGACCACCCTGCCCGCGGGGCGCTGGGGGTCGGAAGCGACGCCACCGCCATGGCCGACCGCTACTCGTTGCTCGAACGACTTGCCCTGGCCCTTTCCCGGCCGGGCGTTGACGGCGTGCTCGGCACGCCCGACATCGTCGACGATCTCGCACTTCTCGGCCTCTTGGACGACAAGATCGTCGTCGGATCGATGAACCGCGGAGGATTGCGCGGCGCGTCCTTCGAGTTCGATGACCGCTACACCGCCTACGACATCGACGGGGTCGTCCGCGCCGGTCTCGATTTCGCGAAGGCACTCATCCGCATCAACCTCACCGATGCCGGTACCGCTGCGACCCTTGAAGCGACGGCGCACGCAGTGAACCGTGCGGCCGCCGCGGGCATTCCGATCATGCTCGAACCCTTCATCAGCCGGTCGGAGGTGGGCGGGGTCTGCAACGATCTGTCGAGGGATGCTGTGATGCTCTCGATCGCGATCGCCTCCGGTCTGGGCAGCACGAGTGCGCACACGTGGCTGAAACTCCCGGTGGTCCCCGAGATGGAACGGGTGATGGCAGCGACGACTCTGCCCACCCTGTTGCTCGGCGGAGACCCTACCGGTGACCAGGAGGGGGTCTTCGAGTCCTGGCGAGGGGCGCTCGCGCTTCCCGGCGTGCGAGGACTCGTGGTCGGTCGAAGCATCCTCTATCCGCCGAACGGCGACGTCGTAGCGGCGATCGACACCGCAGCTGCCCTCGTTCACAACACCTGAAAGAAGCACCCGATGACCACTCTCCCCCGTGTCCCGCATTGGATCGGCGGCGCCGAGCGCGCGGGCACCTCCGGTCGCACTGCCCCTGTGTTCGACCCGGCTCTCGGCATCGCCACCAAGGAGGTCGCCCTCGCCGACTCGGCCGAGATCGGCGAGGCGGTCGCGTCTGCCGCGGCCGCCTTCCCCGCCTGGCGCGACCTGTCGATCGCGAAACGACAGCAGATCATCTTCCGCTTTCGCGAGCTGCTGAACGAGCGCAAGCAGGACCTCGCATTGATCCTGACGTCTGAGCACGGCAAGGTAGTCGCTGACGCCCTCGGCGAGATCAATCGCGGGCTCGAAGTCGTCGAGTTGGCGACCGGGTTCCCCCATCTCCTCAAGGGTGACTTCTCGGAGAACGTCTCCACGGGCGTCGACGTCTACTCGACCAAAGGGCCCCTGGGCGTCGTCGGGATCATCAGCCCGTTCAACTTCCCCGCCATGGTTCCGCTGTGGTTCTTCCCCATCGCTATCGCGGCCGGTAACACAGTCGTGCTGAAGCCGTCCGAAAAGGATCCATCCGCCGCCAACTGGCTTGCAGCTCTCTTCACGGAAGCGGGCCTGCCCGACGGCGTCTTCAACGTCGTGCACGGTGACAAGGTGGCCGTCGACGGGCTGCTCGAGCATCCTGACGTCAAGTCCATCTCGTTCGTCGGCTCGACCCCCATCGCCAAGTACATCTTCGAGACCGCCGCCCGGAACGGCAAGCGCGTACAGGCACTCGGCGGCGCGAAGAATCACATGCTGGTGCTGCCGGATGCCGACCTCGACCTCACCGCCGACGCCGCGATCAACGCCGGCTTCGGTTCTGCGGGGGAACGGTGCATGGCCATCTCCGTGGTCGTCGCGGTGGAGCCGGTGGCAGACGAGCTGATCGAGAAGATCACTTCCCGCATGGCAACCCTCACCATCGGCGACGGTCGCCGCCGGTGCGATATGGGCCCGCTCGTCACTGAGGCACATCGCGACCGCGTGGCCGCGTACATCGACATCGCTCACGAAGACGGAGCGACCGTCGTCGTCGACGGCCGCCTCATCGAGGTCGATGGGGATCCGAACGGATTCTGGCTCGGCCCGACCCTCATCGACAATGTGCCCACCACATCCCGTGTCTACACCGACGAAATCTTCGGCCCCGTGCTCGCGATCGTGCGAGTGAACAGCTACGAGGAGGGCGTCGCCATGATCAACGCGAGCAAGTACGGCAATGGAACAGCCATCTTCACCAACGATGGGGGCGCAGCACGCCGCTTCCAGAACGAGATCGAGGTCGGGATGATCGGAATCAACGTGCCCATCCCGGTTCCGGTCGCCTACTACTCTTTCGGCGGGTTCAAGGATTCGGCCTTTGGCGACTCGAAGGCGTACGGCGAACAGGGTTTCCACTTCTTCACCCGCGAGAAGGCCATCACGAGCCGCTGGCTCGACCCGAGTCACGCCGGCATCAACCTCGGATTCCCTCACTCGTAGGCCCCGTTCACCACCGACAGCGCTCTCGACGAGGAGACCCCACGTGACACCCACAGCTCGCGACAACTGGTTCTATCGCCGAGGCGTGCTGGAGCGCGACGGCTGGGCGGCCGTGGTCGATGCGACCATCGAAGGATGGCACTACACAGGCCTCAGGGTCGCCGATCTTGACGGTGGCCAGGTGGGGCTTGTCGCCGAGGATGTCGAGCGCATCGTCGTGCCTCTGTCGGGATCCTTCACGGTGCGATACCGATCGAGCAATGACTCGCACGACCGGGTGCAGGAACTCCATGGTCGACCTTCCGTGTTTGCCGGGCCCACGGACGTGCTCTACCTGCCGATCACGACGAGTGCAGAGGTCACGGGTCGTGGACGCGTGGCCGTTGCGGAAGCCGCCGCCAGGGTCGAGCATCCCGCCGCCTACCTTCCGGTCTCGACTGTGCCGGTCGAGCTGCGGGGGGCCGGCCGATCGAGTCGCCAGGTCCACAACTTCGGCACGCCGTCAGTCCTCGCCGCCGATCGCCTTATCGTGTGCGAGGTGATCACCCCGGCTGAGAACTGGTCCAGCTACCCTCCGCACAAACACGACGAGCGCGTGGTCGGTCGCGAATCCAGTCTCGAAGAGATCTATTACTTCGAATCAGCCGTGAGCCGCGGCATCCGCGCCCCCGCCGAGGCTTCGCCGTTCGGCTACTTCCGCACCTCCTCCTCACCCGCCGGCGCGATCGACACCATCGCCGAGGTGCACACCGGAGACATCGCGCTCGTTCCATTCGGGTGGCATGGGCCGTGTGTGGCCACTCCCGGCTACGACCTCTACTACCTGAACGTGATGGCCGGGCCCGAGCGGGAATGGCTCATCACCGATCACCCGGGGCACGCCTGGATCCGCGACACCTGGGTTACGCAGGAGATCGATCCGCGCCTGCCCTACCTCGAGCCGCGAACGGACACCGACGAACAGATAGGAGACCCGTCATGACGATCCGTCGAATGACAGTCAGTCAAGCGCTGATCGAATTCCTCGCTCACCAGTGGACGGTGGACGGCGACCACCGCGAGCGGACAATCGCAGGGACCTTCGGCATCTTCGGCCACGGGAACGTAGCGGGGGTCGGTCAGGCTCTCGCCCAGCTCGCTGCGAGCGACCCGGGCCTGATGCCCTACCACCAGGCCCGGAACGAGCAGGCCATGGTGCACGAGTCGGTGGCCTATGCGCGCATGACGCGGCGACGCTCGACGTTCGCGTGTGCGGCCTCGGTCGGGCCAGGCGCGACGAACATGCTCACCGGTGCCGCACTCGCGACGATCAACCGGCTGCCCGTTCTCCTCCTCCCTTCAGACACCTTTGCCACGCGGGTGTCGGACCCCGTCCTCCAACAGCTGGAGCTCCCCCGGGACGCGAGCATCAGCGTGAACGACGCGTTCAAGCCGCTCTCGCGCTTCTTCGACCGCGTGCAGCGACCCGAGCAGTTGTTCTCCGCGGCGCTCTCCGCGATGCGCGTTCTTACCGACCCGGTGGAGACCGGCGCAGTCACTCTCGCGTTGCCCGAGGACGTCCAAGCGGAGATCCTCGAGGTGCCGGCCGAGTTTCTCGCGGATCGCGAGTGGCGACTGCGCCGACCGCGCGCGGATCGCTCCGCGATCGAAGACGCAGCCCGCGCCATCCGCGGATCGACGCGGCCGCTCATCGTCGCCGGAGGCGGTGTCATCTACTCGGACGCCGCCGCGGCGCTACGGAGTCTCGTCGAGTCAACGGGCATACCCGTCGGCGTCTCGCAGGCCGGCATGGGTTCCCTCCCTTGGGACCACCCGCAGTTCCTGGGCAGCGTCGGCGCGACCGGCACGACGGCCGCGAATCGCGCCGCCGCGGAAGCGGACATCGTCATCGGAATCGGAACTCGATACAGCGACTTCACCACGGCCAGCCGCACGGCGTTCCAGAACCCCGCGGTTCGTTTTGTGAACATCAACGTCGCGTCCTTCGATGCCGCGAAGCATGCCAGCAGTATCCCCATCGTCGCTGATGCACGGGAGGCCATTGCAGATCTGGCCGAGGCCATCCGCGGCTACCGGATCGATGGCGCGTACGAGGTCGACTACGCGAAGGAGAAGAGCACCTGGAATGACGTGGTCGATGCGGCCTTCGTTCCCCGAGGCCGAGACCTCCCGAGCCAGACTGAGATCATCGGCGCCGTGCAGCGGGCATCGAGTCCGCGAGACGTCGTCATCTGCGCGGCTGGATCGCTTCCCGGAGACCTCCACAAGCTCTGGCGTGTTCGCGACGACCTCGGCTACCACGTCGAGTACGGATACTCCTGCATGGGCTACGAGATTGCAGGTGGGCTCGGAGTGGCACGGGCAGACCCGACTCGTGACGCGATAGTCATGGTCGGGGATGGCTCGTACCTCATGATGCACACCGAGATAGTGACGGCCGTCGCAGAGGGTCTCAAGGTCATCATCGTGCTCATCCAGAATCATGGCTACGCCTCGATCGGGCATCTGAGCGAAGACGTCGGGTCCCAGCGATTCGGCACGCAGTACCGATACCAGAACCCTGAAGCCCAGCCAGGAGGAGTCCTCCCGATCGATCTCGCGACCAACGCGGAGAGCCTCGGGATCCGAGTGATCCGCGTCGAGCCAGGCCCGGATTCCGTCGCCCACCTCGCCGACGCCGTGGCCACCGCGAAGGCCTCCGACTCGGCGACCCTCATCCACATCAGCAGCGACCCGCTGCTCTACTCACCCGATGGGGGCGGTTGGTGGGACGTGCCGGTCGCAGCGACGTCGACTCTGGAGAGCACCGCTGGGGCTCGCGCTGAATACCTCGATCGCCGCTCGATCCAGAAGCCCTACCTCGGGCGGCCCTGATCGAGCGCTTCAGCTCCGGCTACTTGTCAACGACGGTGATGTCGAACGAGTACAGGTCGGGCCGATAGGCGTGGTGGCCGAACTCGACCGCGCGACCCGAGGCGTCGTACGCGGTCCGGTCCATCGTGAGCACCGGGTCGTGGCGGTCGATCTGCAGGAGCGAACTCTCCATCGACGTCGCCCGGCGCGCTCCGATGTTCTGGCGAGCGACGCGGATCGAGACCCCCCTGCCGCGGAGCACCTGGTACAGTCCGTGCTCGGTCAACTCGTTCACGCTGATGTCGGCCAGATCCGCCGGCAGGTGATTTTCGAGGATCGCGAGCGGGACTCCGTCCGCCCTCCGAAGCCGCTGAATGTGCAGCACTTCGGAGCCGACCTCGACACCGAGACGCTCCGCCATTCTGGCGTCCGCAGCCGACACGTCGTGGGCAAGCAGCTCGGTCGTGGGGGCGCGATTCTCGTTGGCAAGGTCTTCGTAAAGGCTGGTGAGCTCGACCTTTCGGGTGACCTGACCGTGCACCACCTGGGTGCCGATGCCACGGCGACGCACGAGGAGCCCCTTGTCCACCAGATCCTGGATGGCGCGGCGGATGGTCGGGCGGGACAGCCCGAGCCGCTGGCCGAGGGCGACCTCATTCTCCAGTCGCGATCCTGGGGGGAGTCGTCCGTCAAGGATCGCAGCCTCGATCCTGGTCGCGATCTGAAAGTAGAGCGGGTTTGCCCCTGTTCGATCCATGTCGAGGAAAAGGTCGCTCGGGAGGGTCTGGTCCTGCTGCGGCATCGGGGCTCCGGATCGCACGGCTCCTGACTTCAGGTCAGGTAGGTATGTCCGAACAATATTAGAGCGAGCTGAACAGGAATCGCAGAGTTCGGGCCTCGGGACGCAGCAGCGCATCCGGCCAGACGTCCGGGCCGCACGCGCGCGACCCGAGCCCGTTCTGCGCCGCGTCGAGATAGAGGTACGTCGAGACCGGCTCGGGAAGTTCGTGCTGATGCCGCGCAATATCCACCTGTTCAGCTGTGTGCCGCGTGAGCGTGAATCCTGGTCGCCGTCCCCGCATGTCCGGATCGCTGTCCACGCGAAGCCATCTCGATTGCTGGGTCGTGAGTTCGAGACTCCGCATCGCGCTCCGATGACCGCTCTCCTGCGGCCACGCATACGGGAAGGTCAGCTCGTCGATCTCGGCTCGGAATCGGCCGACCTGAACTCCTCTGCGTGAATCCGGGTACGACTCGCCGGGGCCGGTGCCGAACCATTCAGCGCTGCTCACGTCGACCGGCAGGTCGAATCGCACCCCCAACCGCGGCAGCACGAGGTTCCAGCGGGATGTCGGGGTCAGGTCGAGATCGAGGCGCACCGAGTCGGTTTCCATCGCCCAGCGCTCGACCACGATCACCGCTTCTCGAGTATCGGCGGCAGCCCAGCGCGACGTCCGTTCGAACGAGTTCGCAGTTCGTCGGATATCGAGGAGACGCGGGCTCATTCGATCGAGCCCGGCCTCTCGCCAGCGCGAGGCATATGAGGGGCCCGGCACGCCGAGACCGCGCGCGACCATCGGATCGCTGACGTCATAGCTCCCCATGTGCGAACCGCCGTCGTTATCGGTGGGTGCGCGGAATACCTGGAGTCGTGGCCCCGACACCGGCACCCCGGCGAGGGCTGCCAAGCGTCCGTTGACGAACTCGGCGGCACCCAGGGTGAAACGTTCCGTTGCTTCGAGCCGGTGCTCGCTCGCGGCGGCCGCGCGACGCACGACCTTCGGACGAGCACGCGAACCTGCCCGCAGTTCAGCCTGACCCATCGCGAGTTCATGTCCGGCGGGGGCCCATGCCGAGCTGACTGCGAGCGATGCCGAGATCGTGAACCACAGCTCACCCGTACCGTCGTACACACCCTCATCCAGCACCAATTCGACCACGGTGACCTCGCCCGCAGCGAGCGCGGCGCCGTCAGCCCCCACTATCTCGGCGGTGCCGGAATCGACGATCAGGCCGTCGCGCTCGACCCGCCAGGGAAACTCGAGGTCGGCACTGTCCGCCGAGTGGCGGGCGTTGCGGACGATCATGCGCACGACGCGATCGTCGTGCTCGATGCTGAACCGAATCGGCGCCGTCACGGCCGCGAATTCGACGAGCCCGGGCGTCGGGGTGCCGTCGGAGAGCACCATGCCGTCCATGCAGAAGTGGCCGTCGTGAACCCCCGTCTCGCCGAAGTCGCCACCGTAGCCGAAATACTCGAAGCCATCCGCGGTACGGGTACGGATGCCGTGGTCACGCCACTCCCAAACGAATCCGCCATGAAGCCGGGGGTAGCGATCCACGAGGTCCTCGTACAGGTCGATACCGCCAGGTCCGTTGCCCATGGCGTGGACATATTCGCAGAGCAGAAAGGGCTTCGTGCGCTGGCGCGCGGCTTCGGCCACGGATGCGTTGTACAGCGGCGCCGTGGAATCGCTGCCGATACTGGCGACCTCGGCGATGGCAGGATACATACGCGAATAGACGTCCGTGTAATTGCCGGCGTGGTCGCCTTCGTAGTGCACGGGGCGCTCGGGGTCGCGCGCGTGCACCCACTCAGACATGGCAGCAAGATTCGCGCCCGTCCCCGATTCATTGCCGAGCGACCACATCACGATGCTCGGATGGTTCTTGTCCCGCTCGACGGTGCGCTCGATCCGATCGAGGTAGGTGGAGAGCCAGGCGGGGTCCTCGCTGGGGTTGCCCATCCACTCATCGGTACCCGAGGTGAACTGGCTACCACCGTGGTGGAAGGCGTGCGTCTCGATGTCGCACTCGAGCATGACCCAGAACCCCAGTTCGTCGGCGAGATCGAGCATGCGCGGGTGTGGCGGGTAGTGAGCCGTGCGAATCGCGTTGACGTTGTGCCGCTTCATGAGCTCGAGATCACGACGGACGAAATCCTCGTCGAAGCCTCGTCCCAGGTCGGGGTTCGTGTCATGACGGTTCATTCCATGAAGCACCACCCGTCGACCGTTCACGAGGAACTGATCGCCGACGATTTCGACCGTGCGGAAACCGAGGCGCAAGGTAATCGTCTCGGCACCCTCGGCACTCGTGACCGTCGCGTCGTAAAGCTTCGGGCTCTCCGCCGTCCACGGGTCGATCGCCTCGAGCCGTATTGGCGCAACCTCCGACGCGTGCGACCAAGTGACCTCCACCCCCAACTCCGGCACTCGCATCTTCACGGGGAAACCCGCGTCGGCGACCGTCAACTCGGGATCGAGCACACCTCCACCGGACGCAGCATCGAACCCCGCACGAATCCACAGATCCTCGATCCCGCCGACCGGACGCGCCTGGAGCGTCACCTCGCGGAAGATGCCGGGCAACCACCACTGGTCCTGGTCTTCGATGTAGGTCGAGGCCGACCACTGATGCACGCGGACGGCGATCGTGTTGTCGCCCGCGAGCACTGCCGAGGTCACGTCGAATTCCTGCGCGAGCCGCGACCCGGTGCCGACACCGATCTCGATCCCATTCACCCAGACGCGATAGCGCGACTCGACTCCCTCGAACCGGAGGACGACAGCTTCGAATCTCGAGTCATCCTTCCACTCCGGTGGCAGAACGAAAGAGCGCCGATGATCACCCGTCGGGTTCGCGTCGGGCGAGAAGGGCGGATCTTGGGGGAACGGCAGCTGGACGTTCGTGTACTGCGGGGCACCGTAACGCCCCTCGCCATGCAACACCCACGACTTCGGCACCGGGAGGGTGTCCCACGCCGAGTCGTCGAAGTCCGCCGCAGCGAACGCCTCGGGAGCCTCGACGGGCAATACCTCTGGCGCCCCGATCGCACCGGGCACCCCTGCGAGAAGACGGAAACGCCACTCCCCGTCGAGTGACAGGGTCGGCGCGTCGGAGTGCAGCCAGGACCGCGCAGCCCGGCGCGACCCGCGCCCGGGACCGACGTCGTTCACATACGAATCGAGAGCCTTCATGGCAGTTCTCCTCAATCACCAATCACTCGCCACGAGGGGCGCGGAATCTCAACGTCACCAGTTCGAACGGCCGCAATTCCAGCTCGACCCGCCGATGCGAATCTCGCCGGACGGCCGTGCTCGCCACGGAACGCTCGAGCAGATCGACGGTGTCGACTGCGTCCCAGTCGATCGATGTCGCGAGTGTCGCACGTGATCGATCCCCGTGCGCCTCGTACAGGCGCACGATCAGGTCGCCTTCGCCGTCTTCTGCGAGTTTTACGGCCTCCACGACAACCGCGGGGTTCGATACGCGCACGAGGGGCTCGACAGCCCGCCCATGGGTCGCGCGGGGAACGAGACTCTGCCGGTAGCCGTCGGAAATCGCCTCCGGAATTCCTCCGGGGCGAATGCTCACCGTGAACGAGTGCGCGCCTTGATCGGCGGTCGGGTCGGGGTAGACGGGCGCGCGCAGCAACGACAGCCTCGCCACAGTCATCGGTCGGCCCGCGGGCGAGATCGAGGTGCGCACATCGTGACCGTAAACCACGTCGTTGGCGATTGCGACCCCCCACGAGGGCTCGCCCACGTGGATCCACCGGTGGGCCACCGTCTCGAAACGAGCGGTGTCCCAGGACGTATTGCGGTGGATCGGGCGGCGCAGATGTCCGTATTGAACCTCGGAGGTCGCATGATCCGCCCGCACGTCGAGCGGGAATGCAAGTTTCAGTAGTTTCTGCCTCTCGCGCCAGTCGATCTCGAATGCGAGGTCGATTCGACCATCCACGAGGCGAACGGACACCTCGATGGCGGACGAGCCGAATACATGGCGCACTCGAACGGTCTCACCGTCGATGCCGACAGAGACGGGTTCGAGCAGTTCGCGGCCCGACCGCTGGTCTTCCTCGTTGATATCCCACGCATCCCACTCGCGGGGAGTGTCGCGCAGCAGCTGCAGAATGCCCGCCGCCATGCCCTCGGGGACGAGCTCTCGATCGGCCGCGAGGTCCCGGACCGAAACGAGGGTTCCGCGACGGTCGACGACGACCCTTACCTTGGCATCGGCGAGAACGAACACTTCCCCCTCCGCGTATGGTGACGCGGTCGAAGGCGGGGAGCTCGGCCCGATCGCCATCGGCTCGACTCCGTCCACACTGAATGGAGAAGAGTTGGCGACCAGAGTCAGCTCGGCGCCTCCGTCCCCCGCGAGCGCTGTGAGTGCCGAATGGATGATGCGGTCGAGCGTGCGCGCGACCGCCTCGAAGCTGGCCTCGGCTTCCTGATGGACCCAGGCGATCGACGTGCCCGGCAAGATGTCGTGGAACTGCAACAGCAGTACGGCGCGCCACGCTTCCCGCAGTTCGGCCGCCGGGTAGACCGCACCGCGCAGGACCGTAGCAGTCGCCGACCACAGTTCCGCCTGCCGCAGCAGAGCCTCACTGTGCCGGTTGCCGCGCTTGGTCCTCTGCTGGGAGACGAGTGTTCCGCGGTGGAGTTCGAGATACATCTCGCCGACCCAGACGGGCGGAGACTTCAGCTCGGCCTCAGCATTGACGAAGAAGGTGTTCGGGTCGGACAGCGTCACTCGCGGCGATCCGTCGAGGTCGCGTTTGCGTCGTGCCTGCGCGAGCATCTCGCGGGTGGGCCCTCCCCCACCGTCACCCCACCCGAAGAGATTGAGCACCTCGCGTGCCGCGCCCTTCTCGCTGAAGGTGCGCTCCGTGCGGGCGAGGTCCAACGCGCCGAGGTCGGAGTTGTATGTCTCGGCGGGAGGGAAGTGTGTGAACACTCGAGAGCCGTCGATCCCTTCCCACTCGAAGCTCGAGTAAGGCATCTTGTTGGTCTCGTTCCACGACGGCTTCTGGGTGAGGAAGTACCGATTACCGGCTGCGCGCGCGATCTGCGGAAGAGCGGCGCTGTATCCGAAGGAGTCGGGGAGCCATACCTCGTCGGATTCGACTCCGAACTCCTCGAGGAAGAACTGCTTGCCCATCACGAACTGTCGGACGAGGGACTCACCGCTCGGCATGTTGGTATCTGATTCGACCCACATCCCGCCGACCGGTCGGATACGACCAGCACCGACCGCTGCGCGCACGCGCTCGAACAGCTCGGGCTGGCTGTCTTTGAGCCAGGCATACTGCTGCGCGGATGAAGCGGCGAAAACGAAGTCCGGGTCGCGCTCGATCAGATCGAGCACGTTCGCGAATGTGCGCGCGACCTTGCGTTTCGTCTCGCGTGTCGGCCAGAGCCACGCGCAATCGATGTGAGCGTGGCCTACGGCGGACACTCTGAGGGCGCTGTCCGGCGCCCCTGCGGAGAGCACCCGCGCGAGCACAGTTCGGCCATGAGCCGCCGTGCCGGCCACGTCATCCGGGTCCATCTGGTCGACCATGCTCTCGAGCGCGTGCACGATCTCGGCCCGTCGGGATCCGTCTCTGGGCAGGACTTCTACCAGACCGTCGAGTGTCACGACGTCCTGGACCAATTCCCAGACGGTGAGATCCCGTCGAGCGATCTCGAGGCGCACAATGCGGTAGTGAAGCTCGGCGCCCGCGGTCTTCAGGTCGCCCAAGTGCGTCGGCTCGTATTCGTTGGGCACCTGGATCGTCGGATTCGCGGCCGCCTCCAACAGGAGCCGGAACGGGCCGGGCGCGGGCACGGGTACCCACGAGTTGAGCGGCTCGATCGCCTTCACGATTGATCCGTCGGGCCGGTAAGCCGTTGCCTCAGCCTGGAACCCGGGCTGTTCGGGCACGAACCCCAGGTCGACGACGAGTTCAGTCTCCTGGGAATCCCAGTGCGGTGGCACCTCGCCTCGTACGTCGAACCACACGGTGTCCCACGCGCGACCCCACGGGTCGCCGACGGAGACGGGATCGAACCGCTGGCGGAGGGCTTCTTCGAAGGGCACCGGCTCCCCACCGACCGACCACGCGCTTACGTCTACGGGGTGGGACTCTCGGTAGAGGGCAGGCACCAGGCGGAACCGCGTGAAACGGCGCACCCGTTGCATGGCCAGAGCCGTGGCGTCCAGCTGCACCCTTCCGTTCGGATTGGTCTCGTCGGTCACGCTCCGGGCTCCCGCGGCGAAACGAGTTCGCGCGTGTAGTAGTCGATGAGCCGGCCCTCCGAGTCGGTGAGCACCGGCCGGTCGAATTCACCGGTGAGGTACATGGGGGTCACCACGTAAGGCTCCCGAGCACGAGTCGGACGAGCCCACCCGACCCCGTTCGCGATCACACGCTGGACATCGGGGTGGTGATAGACGGGGAAGATCTCGTCCCCGGGGCTGAAGTAGAAGACCCGCCCATATCCGCGGCGGTAGGTGATGCCGCTGCGGAACACTTCTCCGCCCGAGAAGCTGCTGATGAAGATCAGTTCGTCCGGATCAGGGATGTCGAAGAACTCGCCGTACATCTCCTGGCCCGGGATCTGAATGGGCTGTGAAACACCTTCGGTGATCGGATGTCTCGGAGCGACAGTCCAGACCAGCTCGCTGTCTCCATCGTTCCGCCAGCGCAGACTGCACGTCGTGCCCATCAGTCGTCGGAAGATCTTCGAATGATGCCCCGAGTGCAGCACGATGATGCCCATGCCCGCAAGCACGTGACGCTGGATGCGATCGACGACGGCGTCGTCCACTTCGTCGTGCGCGGTATGGCCCCACCACACCAGGACATCGGTATCCGCGAGGAGCTCCTCCGTCATGCCATGATCGGGCTGGTCGAGGACACGCGTCGTGACGATCGCGCCCTCACCGAGCAGACGCCTGATGCCGTCGGCGATCGTGGTGTGCATGCCGTCGGGGTAGATCTCACGCACGATCGGGTTCACCTGCTCGTGCCGATTCTCCCCCCAGACGACGACCTTGACGGGTGATGGCGTGCTGACTGCAGCGTTGGTCATTCGGCGCCTCCTGAGGCGGTCGTGGCGAGGGATGACCCCCACGCCGGAGCGGCAATACCGTCCACGGCACTCGTCCATGAGCGCAGGACGTCGGCGACATCGCCTTGACCCTCATCGGCGATGGCCTGGGCGAGCGAGGACTCGAGCAGCTCGTCGATGACGATGCGCTCTCCACCGACTTCACTGCTGCGAATCGCGCCCTCGACCATCGCGAGGCTGCGCACGTTGGCGCGCACTTCGTTGTTCGGGGTCACGCCGGCGCGCAGTGCGGCGACGAACTGCTCGAGTGAACCCTCGATTCCCTCTGGACCAGTCGGGATCTCGACGATGGCCTCGTCGCCATCCGCCATCACAAGATCGTCCCCGTCCCATCTCACGGCGCCGCGCTCGCCGTACACGCGCCAGTCAGCGTTGTAGGAGGTCTGAAGCCCTGGAGTGCATCGGCTGCCGGAATAGACGAAACGAGCGCCGGACGCCAACTCGAACTCCGCGGATGCCGCCGCATCGCCGGCGAACCAGCTCCACGGCGGGTTCCACGAGCTGCAACGAACTGCGACGGGCTCATCGACAGCGAGGTAACGCAGCTGGTCGAAGTGATGGATCGACATGTCGACGAGCAGAGGGTGTGCCATCTTCTCGCGGAATCCCGGTTCGTGATCCTCGTGGAAGAACTGGGCGTTGACCACTGCGAGCGGCCCGAGATCCCGCACTGCCGAGCGGAATGCGGCGAGACGATTGAAGTACCGACGCGACTGGCTCACCACCAGCAACCCACCGGTCACATCGGTCATCGCGACCTGTCGCAGAGCTTCCGCGACCGTCGGAGCCAGTGGCTTCTCGCACAATACAGGCAGGCCCGCACGGAGAGCCTGCTCGTTGACGACTCGGTGGGCGCCGGGCACTGTGACGTTGATCACTGCGAGGGCGCCGGAACGCTCGGCGACGTCCACGACGGATGCGCCGATCGCCACATCCTCGAGGCCGGCGAGAGAGACCGCGGATGCCGCGAGCTCGAGGTCGAGGTCGACGACGCCGACGACTCTTGCCGCCGATGAACGAGCGAGCATCCGGAGCCACTCCTTGCCCATCGCGCCAGCGCCGACCACGACGACCGGCAGACGGTCTGCCCTGTCGGTCGCGCTCATCCCTTCACCGCGCCGCCGAGGCTGGAACGCAAGAGGTGCTTGCGGACGAAGACGTACAAGAGAGCCGGCGGGAGCACGTACACGATCGCGCTCGAGGCAAGGAGTCCCCAGTCGACTCGGTTGTGCTCACTGAACGCGCGGAAGAGACCAATCGAGAGAGGGTACAGCTCCTGGCTCTGCAACATGACCAGCGGAGTGAGGAAGTCGCCCCAGACCCCCATGAAGGTCAGCATGGCCGCGGCGCCGAGGCCCGGGCCCGCGAGCGGCAGCACGATGCGCCGGATCGCCTGCAGGCGGGTGTTGCCATCGACCCAGGCTGCCTCTTCCAACTCGATGGGGACGGCTGAGATCGTCCCTTTGAGAAGCCACAGAGTGACCGGTAGCTGAAGGACCGCCTCGACGAGGATCAGCCCGAACAGCGAATCAGTGAGGTTGAGCTTCACCAGGATGAGGTAGAGCGCCACGATCGTCGCCGGCGCCGGTATGACGCGGATCAGCAAGATGGCGAACATGAATGTACGGCGGCCGCGGAACTGGAACCGAGCGAGCGCGTAACCCCCGGCGAGTCCCAGCACGAGATTGAGTGCGGTCGCACCGATTCCGATGATGAGGCTGTTGATCAGCAGCAACGGGGTGCCCGAATTCGTGAAGAAGCGGACGAAGTTGTCGAAAGTGAAGGCCGGCAATTGAACGTTCGGGCCGGCGTGGCCGTCGAAGGCACTCAGTACAACCCAGGCGAACGGCACGAGGCAGAACAGCGCGAGCAAACCGATCAGGGTGTACGCGAGCACGCGCTGCACGATGTCGATCCCGGTCAGGGGACGACGACGGTACTTGCGAACAGGGGCATTCGCGGCGAGGGCTGAACGATCGGTCAGAGCAGTCATTTCAGACCTCAACTTTCGCGAGCCGCACGTAGGTGAGACCCAGCACGAGAACGATGGCGAGCAGGATCATGGATGCCGCGCTGCCGATGCCTATCTGGGAGAACTGGAGCGCCCGTTGATAGATGTAGATGGCCGCAAGTCGTGTCGCATCGCCGGGCCCGCCCTGGGTGAGGAAGTAGACAAGGCCGAACGCACCGACGGTGCTGATCGTAGTGAGCAGGAGATAGAGGAATACCGGTCCACGGATCAACGGAAGCGTCACATATCGGAACACTTGGAGGGCATGCGCCCCATCGATTCGCGCAGCCTCGATGAGCTCGACCGGGACTTCTTCGAGCGCCGCCTGGAACATGATCATCGCAAATGCGATGCCGCGCCAGATGTTCACTGCAACGACGGAAGCGAGCGGTACCACCTGCAGCCAGTCATTCGCCGGCGCACCGAACAGGCCGGTCAGCTGATTGAGGGTTCCCTGCGAATTGTTCGACAGCACGCTGGCCCACGTGAGCGACGCCACCACCTCGGGCACAACCATCGGCATGAGAACGGCGGTTCCGAAAACGCCCTTGCCCCGCAACCAGGGGCGGCTCAGCAGGAGCGCGGCAAGCATGCCGAGAACGGTTTGGCCGATGATCGCCGAATAGAGCACGAACTCGCCGGTTCGACCGAGCGAGCCGAGGAAGTCGGGGTTGGTCAGCAAGTATGTGTAGTTCGAGACACCAACCCATTGCGGGTCGCGAGCCGCGAATCCAGTGAGCTGCGTATTCGTGAAACTGAGGTAGGCGCCATAGATGGCGGGCGCAACGATGAAGACGACTATGAGCAAGGCGGCCGGCCCGAGCAGCAGTGCGACGAACGGCCAAGTGCGGCTTGCACGACGGACCCGCCGCTCTGGCGGCGTCGGCACTGAAGCCGACGCCGCCAGAGCGGGTTCGTTGGTGATCGAGGTCACTACTTGACCAGTGCGGGCCCGAGAAGGTCCGTGGCGTTCTTCACGAACGAGGCATACGCCTGTTCGCCGTCGGCCTTGCCGTTGATGATCGATTCCGTCGCGGTGGCAATGGCCTGTGCGACCTGGTCGGCGCCGTCGCCCGTCGGGACATAGACACTGGTTGCGAGGTCCTTGCCGGCTTGAACCAGTTTCGGCTCGTCTACGTAGGGCTTCACCGTGGCGAGGTCGTCGCGAGGCGACGCGGCTCCCGAGGTCACGAGCTGGTCGGCGAGCGGCTTGCCCGTCGAGAGGTACTCGGCCAGCAGCATCGCTGCATCCTTGTTCTTCGACTTCGCGGGAATGGCATACCCGAAGCCGAGGCCGCTCCATCCGAAGGGCTTGTCCCCGGAGCGCAACGCCGGGTACTGCCAGGTGTCGACCTTGGTGTTCAGGTCGGGGATCGGCGCAGCACCATTGGGGCCCCAGTCGAACTTCCATCCGGAGGTGCCTTGAGCAGCGACCTGAATCTTGCCCTCAGGGAACTTCTTGTACTTCGTGGGTTCCCACGGGTTGGGGTTCTCCAGGTCTTGCACGGGCAGGAAATCCGCCTTGTAGAGCTTGTAGTACAAGTCGAAGACCGCCTGGAACCCGCTGCTCTTGAGGTCCCACTTGCCCGTCTTCAGGCTGTAGTAGTTCTTGTCGGTACCGCCGAGAATGGGCTGGAAGCCCTCGGTCCAGGTGCTTCCGCCCCAGGCCGTCCCGGCAGGAATGACAATGGGATTGCCGCCGAATTTGTCCTTGATCTGCTGAAGGCGAGTCAGCATGTCGTCCCACGTCGCCGGCTGCTTCGTGTCGATTCCCGCCTGGGTCAGAAGGTCCTTCCGATAGAAGAGGTTCTGCACGCCGGTGTCGTGAACCAGCGCGTAGATTTTCCCGTCCTGACGTGTCATCGCCGACTTGAACTGTGGGTAGTAGTGTCCCCAGCCGTTCCACTTCGCGAGGTAGTCGTCGAGCGGCGCGAGGTAGCCCGCACCAGCGAAGCCGGGCACGAGACTGTCACCGAGGTCGATGACGTCGGGTGCCTCCCCCGCGATCAACTGCTGAGTGATCTTGGTCTTGAACTGGTCGTCCGTGAGGACATCTGCGACGAGCTTGACCTTGATGTCTTTGCCCTGCTTCTTCATCGCTTCCTCGAAGCCCGGGAGGAGCTTCTTGACCGCGTCGATACGAGTCTGTTGGAACTCGGTGATGGAGATGGTGACGGGTCCGCTGCCAACAGAGCTGTCCGACGAGCAGGCGGTGAGCCCACCGGCGACGAGCATGCTGGCGACGAGAACCCCGACCACGGGGGTGTGCTTCATTGCAGTGCCTCTCTAAGCTCGGTCCCGGGGCTACTTTGCCTATTCGATGGGAAAAAGCCTATTCGCCATGTTAGGACAAAGTGATCGGGGTCGTCAACAACTGCGCGCAAGATTAGCCGCGCTAGACACGACACGTTACGTGAGATCGAAAGCATCCGTCGATTTGTCCACTTGATAGGATTTATGTTCGGACCATTACGACGATCTTGAGTCAGGGGGTGAGGCGGCATGCTACGTGGAAGCAATCTTCTACGCCTGGCGGACTACAACCAGGCTGTCATCCTCGACCTCATCCGCCGGGCGCCCGGCAGGAGCAGAGCAGATCTGCAACGAAACTCTGGCCTCTCTTCGCAGACCATCTCGAACATCACGAGACGCTTGATCGAGACGGAGATGATTCGCGAGAGCGCTCCGAGCGACACGCTGCGCGGCCGCCCGAGCATTCCTCTCACGATCAACGGCGCGGGCGCGTTCTCCGTCGGAGTTCACGTAGACCCTGCGCGAATTACGATCGTGCTGCTCGATGTGGCTGGGGAGGTGCTCCGTCAGGAGCAACTCCGGACACCGCAGGGAACGAATCCCCATGACATGACTTCGTTGATCGCCGTACACACGGGCCGTCTCATCCGTGAGTCCGGGATCGATCGCAGCCGCGTGCTCGGGCTGGGAATTGCCGTCCCCGGACCGCTCGACGTGCGCTCTGGCATTGTGATCGCACCCCCTCAGCTTCCGAGATGGCGCGGAGTGCGCCTCCGGTCGGACCTGCACGACGCCACGGGACTGCCGGTGCTTCTCGATAAGGACGTCACGGCATCTGCGACAGCCGAGCTGCGGAAGTCCGCGGACTCGGACTTCCTGTTTCTCTACCTCGGATCCGGGGTGGGAGCGTCCGTTGTCACAGGAGGCCAGGTACTGCGCGGAGTGAGCAACAACATCGGCGAAATCGGGGACATTCTGGTCGATCCGACCGCTGAGGACCTCGGCTGGGGCGGTCGACGAGGCGGGCTGGCGGCTGCATGCGTTCCTGAGGCGCTGGTGATTCAGGCCGCGCAAGCGGGCCTGGTGGCCCTCCCCGATCTCTCCGACTACCTTGCCATCGACGACGCGTGCAGCGCCTTGTGCAGTGCGGCCGCAGCAGGCAACAGGGATGCCGTGACCATCCTGGATCGCGCGGCACGACGTGTCGCGGTCGGTATCGGCGTCCTCGTGAACTTCCTCGACGTGCAGAGTGTCGTGCTCGGTGGGCCGATCTGGAACCGGCTCGCAGCGGCATTCCTGCCGGTCGTCGAGGACGCGGTACGGCGCGAGCTGATCGTCTCGCGCGTGGGCTTCTCCGTGAGGGGCTCGCTCGTCGGCGAACAGGTCGCTGCGCAGGGCGCCGCCGAACTGGTGATGGACCACTTCCTGGCCCCGCGCGCCAGCGCTCTGGTTATCGACTAGCGCAGCAGTGCAAACGTCGCTCGGATATCCGCGACGAGAGCATCAGGCTGTTCGAGCGCGAAGAAGTGCCCGCCGGCAGCTGGTTCGTTGAAATAGACGATGTTCGAGTAACGGCGATCCAGCTGACGGCGGGACTTCCGCACCGCCTCCTTCGGGGGCATGGTGAAGCCGACCGGCACGCTGATCGGGTCGTCGATCGTGGCCGGCGACACCCATCCCGACTGGTCCATCTCCCAGTACATCCGGGCGGCCGAGGCACCCGAGTTCGGCAACCAATACATCATGATGTCGTCGATGATCTCGTCGAGCGTGAAGGACCGCTCGGCGTCGCCGGGCGTACCGCAGGTGTCCTGGAACATCGCATAGATCCAGGCGGCCTGCCCGACGGCGGAGTCGGCGAGCGAGTACCCGATCGTCTGCGGGCGCGTCGACTGCTCCTTGGCATAGCCGGAGAGGGCGTCCCAGAAGTATGCGGCGTCATCCAGTGCCACCTTCTCTTCCGCGGTCGCGTTCTGCACCTCGTCCTGAGTAGGCGGAAACATGGCGAAGTTCAGATGGGTTCCGATGAGCCCGGCGGGCTTGAGCTTCGCGATCTCGTCGGTGACGGCGCAGCCGAGATCGCCGCCCTGCGCACCCCATCGCCTATAACCGAGCCGGCCCATCAGAGCGATCCATGCCCTCGCAATCCGAGGCGGTGCCCACCCGGTTTCCGTGGGCTTCTGTGCGAATCCGAAGCCCGGAAGCACGGGGATGACCAGGTCGAAGGCCTGAGCAGGCTCGAGCCCGAATGAGACCGGGGCGGTGAGCGGGTCGATGACTTTACGGAACTCGAGCACCGAGCCCGGCCATCCGTGGGTCAGGATGAGCGGCGTCGCGTTCGGCTCGACCGAACGAATGTGCAGGAAGTCGATGTCGAGACCATCGATGGTGGTGCGGTGCATCCCCCAGTTGTTGATCTCTGCCTCGACCCGGCGCCAGTCGTAGTCATCCCGCCAGTAGTCCACGAGCGCGGACAGCTTCTCCGGTGTCGGCCCCTGCGAGGAGTCCGAGACGGTTCGGCCGTCGGGCCAGCGCACCATGCTCAACCGGGTGTGCAGCTCGTCGAGCTGCTCCTGGGGAACGGCGAGCGTGATGCGTTCGATCGTCTCGGACATGGTGTTTCCTCCATCGCTTTTCAATACGATACGGTATCGTACACTCATGACCCCGTCCCCCTCGCACGCTGCTCCCCCGGCTGTGGCAGGCCCCTCCGAGTCTCGAGGCGAAGCTCGTACCGTCGCCATCCTCGATGCCGCCGTCGATCTCATCCGCGAGATCGGGTACGAACGCGTCACCATGGACGCGATCGCCGCGCGCGCTCGCGCATCGAAGACGACGATGTACCGGCGGTGGTCCGCCAAATCCGAGCTGGTAGCCGAGGCGCTCAGTCGCGCCGCACAGGGCGAGCAGCCCGCCGTTCCGGATACCGGAACACTCCGAGACGATCTGCTGGCCACAGTGCAAGAGATAGCGGAGACACTTACGGGTCGCCGCGGGCCATCGCTCATCGGACTGATCGAGGCCATCCGCGATGACGCCGCCCTTCGAGGGCACGTCGGTTCGCAGGTCCGCGGACGAAGCCACGAGGTCGGGCGCGAGATCTGCGCGCGAGCCGTATCGCGGGGCGAGGCGGTTCAGATCGAACGAGCGGACGCGGTCCTCGACCTCGCGTTCGCGCACCTCCTCACCTCAACGCTGCTCGAGGGTGCACAACCGTCTGAAGCCGATCGACGCGACCTCGTCGATATGATTCTCCTCCCGCTGCTCCGGTGCACCGACACGAGGCAGTCACGACACGAGACCGCGCCAGCCCCGACCGAAGTGAGATTCGGCGCCATCGCTGGGGCTGACAAGGCCGCGCGCGGATCCCTACGCGATCGTCAGAGTTGAGAGGCAGACCACGGCCCTGGCGACTTCGCTCACCCCGCCCAGGCGAGGGCGACGTCTGTCAGCGCGGCAGACGTTGCGGAAGATCGACGTGTTTCCTGGGGAGCGACCGATCCTGTGTGGACATCTTCCTGGCGCCTCGACGCCCCCGCACCGCCGCTGGGACGACGGTCGCCTCCTTCGATGACAAGCTGGAATTGGCTGCGTCGGGCGAAGCGATCGCAATCGTCGCGGAGAAACCCGGTCGAGGTCTCAACCGCGATCCGAGCGTCCTCTAGATCGCCTGCCCATGGCTCGGGTGAGAACCGGATGGCTGGGGTACCTGGACTCGAACCAAGAACAAAAGAATCAGAATCTTCCGTGTTGCCAATTACACCATACCCCAATGGGCCGAGCCGAAGCCGGGCCGACTAGACACTCTAACCTACCCCGACGGGCCCGTCCAAACGCGCAGGCTCGCACCGCGCTCAAGGGTGCGGGTGCGAGAATCCACTGTGCCCAGCATCCTCGGCTTCCTCGCCACGTGGAGTTTCGACCCGGTCTCCGCCGTCCTGATCGCGGTCGCCGGCGGGGCATACGCGGGCGGGCTCGTCGTGCTGGCGCGACGCGGCATCCGCTGGCCCGTGCGACGCAGCATGTTCTTCTTCGGTCTGGGCCTCGGCTCGTTCGCGGTGGTGCAGTTCGGATTCCTCGGCACCTGGAGCACCGACCTGCGCTGGGCCTTCACCACCCGCATCGCGCTGCTGCTGTTCGCGGTGCCCGGCTTCCTCAGCCTGGGCTCACCGGTCGCGCTGAGCCGCGCGGTGCTGAGCGGTCTGCCGCTGCGGGTGGTGGATGCCGTGCTCGCCTCCTGGCCGGTGCGTCTGGTCGGCAACGCGGTGTTCGCGCCGCTGTTCGCGTTGGCGGCATTCTGCGTGTTCCTCACCCCGCTCGCCGGCGGCCTGCGCGGCAGTCCCGTCGCCGAGTCGCTGATCACCGTACTCGTGCCTCTGGTGGGGCTGCTGATGGTGCTCCCCATCGTGGAGCACACCACGCAGCGGGCGAGCTTCTTCATCACGGTCGAGTTCCTGCTGGTCTTCGTCGAGCTCGTGATGGACGCGATCCCGGCGATCCTGATCCGGCTGAACGACTCGATCCTCGATCACGCTGGGCGCGTCGCCGGCGCACTCCCGCCGTGGTTCCCGAGCGCCCTGCACGACCAGCACCTGTCGGGCGACTTCCTGTGGTTCATCGCCGAGGTGGCCGACGTGCCCATCCTCATCCTGCTGTTCGTGCGGTGGAGCCGAATCGACCGCCGCGAGGCGCGCTCCCTCGACGACCTGAGCGACGACGAGATGGATGCCCTCACCCGGGAGCACCTCCGCCGCCGCGACTGAGCCCGCCGCCGCGGGGTGGCTGCTAGGCCAGCCGGGAGGCGAGGCGCTGCAGGCGGGCGAGCGTGTGCTCCTTGCCGAGCAACTCCATCGACTCGAAGAGCGGGGGGCTCACACGACGGCCGCTGAGGGCGGTGCGCAGCGGCCCGAAGGCGACGCGCGGCTTGAGCCCCGCGCCATCCACCAGCGACTCGCGCAGCACGCGCTCGATGTGCTCGGCCTGCCAGTCGTTCAGCTCCTGCAACGCACCGATGGCGGCGTCGAGCACGAGGTCGGCGCCCTCCCCCGGCAGCGCGTCGTCGTCGTATTCGATCTCGTCGTCGGGGGTGAAGAAGAAGCCGAGCAGGCCGCCGGCCTCGCCCAGGAGCGGCATGCGCTCCTGCACCAGTGGCGCGGCCTCGTGCAGCGTGACGAGCTCCAGCGGCGTGGGCGGGGTAGAGAGATAACCGCTGAGGTATGGGATGAGCCGGGCCTCGAAGTCGGCGGGCTCGAGCATCCGGATGTGGTCGCCGTTGATCGACTCGGCCTTCTTCAGGTCGAAGCGGGCCGGGTTGGGGTTCACGTCCGCCACGTCGAACGCGGCCACCATCTCGTCGAGCGAGAACACGTCGCGGTCATGGGTGAGCGACCAGCCCAGCAGCGCCAGGTAGTTGACGAGGCCCTCGGGGATGAACCCGCGCACTCGGTGGTGGAAGAGGTTCGACTCGGGGTCGCGCTTGGAGAGCTTGCGGTTGCCCTCCCCCATCACGTAGGGCAGGTGGCCGAACCGCGGCACGACCTCGGCGATGCCGATCTCGATCAGCGCGTGATACAGCGCGATCTGACGCGGTGTGGAGGAGAGCAGATCCTCGCCGCGCAGCACATGGGTGATGCCCATGAGCGCGTCATCCACCGGGTTCACGAACGTGTACAGCGGGGCGCCGTTGGGGCGCACCACCACGAAGTCGGTGAAGCTGCCCGCAGGGAAGGTGATCGGGCCGCGCACCAGGTCGTCGAAGCTCAGGTCGTCGTCGGGGACGCGGAGGCGCAGGGCGGGCTCGCGACCCTCCGCACGGAACGCGGCGCGCTGGGCCTCCGTGAGGTCGCGCTCGAAGTTGTCGTAGCCCTGCTTGGGGTCGCGCCCGTTCGCGAGGTTGCGCGCCTCCATCTCCTCCGGCGTGACGAAGCTCTCGTAGAGGTAGCCGGCCGCCTTCAGCCGCTCGATCACGTCGACGTAGATCTCCGAGCGCTGCGACTGGCGGTACGGCGCGTGCGGGCCGCCCTTCTCGACGCCCTCATCCCAGTCGAGACCGAGCCAGCGCATCGCCTCGAGCAGCTGCTCGTAGCTCTCCTCGCTGTCCCGCGCGGCGTCGGTGTCCTCGATGCGGAACACGAGCTTCCCGCCCGTGTGCCGGGCGTAGGCCCAATTGAAGAGGGCGGTGCGGATGAGGCCGACGTGGGGCGTCCCCGTCGGCGACGGGCAGAAGCGGACGCGGACATCGGAACCGGTGGCTGTGGAGAAGGTGGCTGGCATGGCCAGTCAAGCTTACCGAGCGGTCAGCTGACGGCGACGACGACGAGAGCCATCCCCAGGATGACGATCCAGGCCACCAGCCCGGCCGCGATGGCGCGCGGGCCGGACCGCGCCAGCTTCTCCAGTCGCAGGGAGGCGCCGATTCCGAACAGGGCGCTGGCGAGCAGGGCGGACTGGAGGATGTCGGCGGCGGCGAGCACGGCATCCGGCAGCGGCACGAACGTGCGCACCAGCACCGCGAGCACGAACCCGACGATGAACAGCGGCACGATCGGCGGCCGCTTCGCCCCATCCGCCGTGCCACGTGCCCGCGCCGAGATCGAGGCGATGGCCACCATCGGCGCGAGCATGAGCACGCGGGTGAGCTTCACCACGACCGCGATCGCGAGCGCAGCCGCCCCGGCGGTCTGCGCGGTGGCGACCACCTGACCCACGTCGTGCACGCTCGCCCCCACCCAGTGGCCGAACTGCAGGCGCGTCAGGTGCAGTGCCGAGGCGAGCAGCGGCAGCACGACGATGGCGAGGGTGCCGTAGAGCGTGACGAGCGCGATCGGCGTGCCCTGATCCTTCTCGTCGGAGCCGCGGGCCGCCGACATCGCACCGACGGCCGACACCCCGCAGATGGAGAACCCGGCGGCCATGAGCACCGCCTGGTCCCCCTCGAGGCGGAAGAGACGCCCGATGCCCCAGGTGATGACGAAGCTCACACCCACGAGGGCCACAATGAGCAGCACGGCTACCCAGCCGAGAGCCGCGACATCCTGCAGGCTCAGTTTGAGGCCGAGCACGACGATGCCGACGCGCAGCAGCCGCCGCGACGCCACAGCCAGCCCGGGGCGGAGCGGGCCGTCGAGCGCCGGACGGAACGGGGGGATGCAGCCGGCGAGCACGCCGAGGATGAGGGAGGCGGTGAGCCACGGGAGCCCGGGCAGCAGCGTGTGGATGCCGTACCCCGCCGCCGCCCCCAGTGCGGCGAGTCCGACGCCGGGGATCCACGGGGCACGGTTCACGCCCTCCATTCTGCCGTGTTGGGGGCGCCGGCCCCGTCGCCCCCAAACTCGTGAGCAGTTATCGTGGATGGGTGAAGCCCCGTCGCGCGCTGCTCCCGCCCGTCTCGGCGCTGCTGGCCTCAGCGCTGCTGCTGACCGGCTGCGCGTCGGCGACCAGCGCCAGACCGACCCCGACGCACCTGACGCCCGCCGAGCGCATCACGACGATCCTGACGCCCTACCCGGGCGTGGCCGACGTCACCGCCCACTCCGAAACGATGAACGACCTCACAGTCGACGTGACCCTGCAGAAGGCGATCACCGACGACCAGCTCGTCACCGTCGCCCGCGAAACCCGCCTCCTCGCCGTGCGGCTCACCCACAACGGCGGCGGAGTGGCCGTGCTGCGCATCGCCGGCGACCCGCCACCGGCCGACTCCGACTCCTCCGAGTCGCCCGACGCCCTCGCCTTCACCGTCTTCCCCCACGTCTGGAAGTCGGCCGAGGCCACCGCGCGCTCCCTCAACGGCATCCGCAGGCTGCCGGGCGTCATCGGCGTCGAGCTGTTGCGCACCCACCCCACGGTGACGGTGACGGATGCCGCCGCCCTCGGCCGCGCCGTCGGCACCCTCCGCACGCTCCCGCTGTGGGAGGTCGGCGGAACCGTCTGGGCCGACGCGGGCAGGGTGCGCTTCGCCGACATCCATCACCAGGTGCCGACGGCGGTTGTCGACTCCATCGTGGCGGAGGCGACGGCGCATCCCGAGGCGCAGTTCTGGCTTCAGGCGCCGCTCGACGGGCCCACCGGGCCGCAGCTGTTCGTCGACCACACCGACGAGCAGGGGGTCGCCGACATCCGCACCGCCTTCGAGACGGTGCCGCTCACCGCTAGCGAACGCGCGCTGCGGGTGCCGTTCTTCCTCACCGCCGACCCCTCGAAGCCCAGCATCGCCGGGCAGTTCGGCGCGCGGACGCCCTGACGGAACGACTCAGCCGCGGTTCCTCGCCGGGTTGGTCAACGTGCCGATGCCCTCGATCGTGATGTCGACCGTCTGACCGTCGACGAAGCCACCGAGCCCCGCAGGGGTGCCGGTCATGATCACATCACCCGGCAGAAGCGTCCAGACATCGGAGACGAACTCGATGATCTCCGGGATCTTGTGGATCATGTCTCGCGTGTTGCCGTGCCGCCGCAGCTCGCCGTCGACGTGGGTCGTGATCTCCAGGTTCGACCAGTCGAGTTCCGTCTCGATCACGGGACCGAGCGGGGCGAACGTGTCGTACCCCTTCGCCCTGGCCCACTGACCGTCCTTGACCATCACGTCGCGCGCCGACACGTCGTTGCCGACCGTGTAGCCGAAGATGACGCTCGCGTAGTCCTCGGCACGCACGCGCTTCGCGACGGCGCCGATCACGATGACCAGCTCGCCCTCGTGCACGATCTTGCCCTCGACCGGCGGAAGCTGGATCGCCTCGCCCGGACCGATCACCGCGGTGTTCGGCTTGAGGAAGATGAGCGGGCTGTCCGGGCCGCCGTCGCCCATGTCGGCCTTGTGCTCGGCGTAGTTGAGGCCCACGCAGACCACCTTCGACCGCGGGATGACGGGCGCCAGCAGTTTCGCCTGCGCAGCGGGCACCCGCTCGCCGGTGGTCTCGAACCCGCTGAACATCGGGTCGCCGGTCAGCACGACATAGTCGTCGCCGTCGAGGATGCCGTAGCGCGGGTCACTGCCCGCGACAGAGAAACGTGCGATCTTCATGTGCTGTCCCGACCCCTCAGGCGTCCAGCCGCGTCATCCACCCGTGCTTGTCGGCGGCTCGGCCGTACTGGATGTCGGTGAGCTCCTCCCTGAGCGACAGCGCCACGCTCTCGTCGCCGTCGAGGTGGGTGATCTCGAAGTCGGCCGCCTTGAGCCGGCCGATCGGTGCGACCACGGCCGCGGTGCCGCAGGCGAACGCCTCGA
This sequence comes from uncultured Lacisediminihabitans sp., assembly GCA_966212465.1. GTDB lineage: Bacteria > Actinomycetota > Actinomycetes > Actinomycetales > Microbacteriaceae > Lacisediminihabitans. Next base: position 75,209 of record CBIHRK010000003.1, on the reverse strand, counting down.
CGATGTCGCCGGATGCCGCGCCCTCGCGCCACTCGTCGATCGTGACCCGTCGACGCTCCACCCGGTGACCGCGGTCCTCCGCCAGCTGCAGGATCGAGTCCCGCGTGATGCCCTCGAGGATGCTGTCCGACTGCGGGGTGATGAGCGTGCCGTCCTTGCGCACGAGCACCACGTTCATGCCGCCGAGCTCCTCCAGGTAGCGGTTCTCCTCCGAGTCGAGGAAGAGCACCTGGTCGCATCCGTGGTCGTAGGCCTCCGCCTGGGCGACGAGCGACGAGGCATAGTTGCCGCCGGTCTTCGCCGCACCGGTGCCGCCCTTGCCGGCCCGCGCGTACTGGGTCGAGAGCCAGATCGAGACAGGTGCGAGACCGCCCTTGAAGTACGCCCCCGCCGGGCTCGCGATCACGTAGTAGTTGACCTTCTCCGCCGGGCGCACGCCCAGGAACGCCTCCTTGGCGAACATGAACGGACGGATGTAGAGGCTCGTGTCCGGCGCCGAGGGAACCCAGTCACCGTCCACCGCGATGAGCTGCTTGAGCGACTCGATGAAGTACTCGGTCGGCAGCTCCGGCAGCGCCATGCGCACGGCCGAGCGCTGCATGCGGGCCGCGTTCGCCTCAGGACGGAACGACCAGATCGACCCGTCCGCGTGACGGTACGCCTTCAGCCCCTCGAAGATCTCCTGCGCGTAGTGCAGCACGGCGGCAGCGGGAGACAGCTCGATCGGGCCGAACGGCTGCACGCGGGGCCGGTGCCAGCTGCCGCGCGCCGACCAGCAGATGTCGACCATGTGGTCGGTGAAGTGCTTGCCGAAGCCGGGGTCGGCGAGAATCTCGGCGCGCTCCATCTCGGCGAGGGCCGCCGGGTTGCGGTGGTGGGTGAACTCGAGCGTCGAGGGTGCGAGCAGGTTCTTCATGGTGCGTTCCTTAGGACGAAGTTCTATACATTCTGCGACTGATTCAGGGGGTGCGGGCGACGGCCGCCACGATCGCGTCGCCGATCTCGGCAGTGCTGCGCGTGAGGCCGGCCCTCGCGGCGAGGTCGCCGGTCACCGCGGCGGTGACCCTGGCCGAGGCATCCGCCAGACCGAGGTGGTCGAGCAGCAGGGCGACGGAGAGGATCGCGGCCGTGGGGTCGGCGAGCTGTCGGCCCGCGATGTCGGGAGCCGAACCGTGAACGGGCTCGAACATCGAGGGATGGGCGTCGTCCGGGTTGATGTTGCCCGAGGCGGCCAGTCCGATGCCGCCGCTGATTGCGGCAGCGAGATCGGTGAGGATGTCGCCGAAGAGGTTGTCTGTGACGATCACGTCAAATCTAGCCGGATTCGTCACCAGGAAGATAGTGGCGGCGTCGACGTGCAGGTAATCGACCTGCACCTCCGGGAAGTCGGCTGCCGCGGCATCCACCGTGCGCTGCCACAGGCTGCCGGAGAAGGTGAGCACGTTCGTCTTGTGCACCAGGGTGAGACGCCGGCGGCGCTGCATGGCCTTCGCGAAGGCGTACCGCACCACGCGCTCCACGCCGTGCGCGGTGTTGACCGACACCTCGTTGGCCACCTCGAACGGGGTGCCGCGACGGATGACGCCGCCCATGCCCACGTAGGGACCCTCGGTTCCCTCCCGCACCACCACGAAGTCGACGTCACCCGGCTCGGCGAGCGGAGACTCCACCCCGGGGAAGAGGCGTGTGGGGCGCAGGTTCACATAGTGGTCGAACGCGAAACGGAGCTTCAGCAGCAGCCCGCGCTCGATGATTCCGCCGGCCAGCCGGGGGTCGCGCGGGTCGCCGCCGACCGCGCCGAGGATGATCGCGTCGTGGGCGTCGATCGCCGCGAGGGTCTCGTCGTCGAGGATCTCGCCGGTCTCCAGGAAGTGCGCGGCACCGAGGTCGAAGGTGGTCCTCTCCACGGTGACGTCCGCGGGCACGACGGCGTCGAGCACCTTCACCGCCTCGGCCACCACCTCCGGGCCGATGCCGTCGCCGGGGATGAGGGCGAGTTTGACGGTACGGGACACTGGGCTACTCCTCGCGCGAATGGTTCCTTTTTGCTGGTTTCAGCGTACTGTCCACAGTGGTGAGGCCCGACATCCTGTCGAGCGCACCGGAACAGCAGGGAAAGGACTCATCCCATGGGCATCGGCACCGGCATCTTCCTCTTCGTCGTGGGCGCCATTCTGGCGTTCGCGGTCAACGTCCAGGTCACCTGGATCAACCTCGACCTCATCGGCTACATCCTCATGGGTGCCGGCGTGGTCGTGTTCCTCATCTCTCTCGTCCTGGTACTCCGCCGTCGCTCGACCGTGTCGACGACCCGGAGCAGCGTGGACCCCTCCGGCACCCAGCGTGTCGAGGAGCGCGAGACGCGCGGGGACATCGCCCCCTGAGCGTCCAGCGTGCGCGCCCCGCGGTGATTCGGGTTCACCGCGGGGCGCTTTCACGTGCTCACTCGTGCGCAGGACGCGGGCCGCGTCAGCGCAAGCGGGCCGACGCGCGCTGGTAGTAGCGCCGCAGGGCCGCGTTCGGCTCGCCGTCCGCGGCGTGCTCCAGGGCGTCCAGGGCCGCGCTGGTGCGCCCGCGCCGCGCCTCCACGTCGGCCAGCGCAGCCCACACCCGCCGCTCGGGCGGTAGCGCGCGCAATTCCTCGGCGGCCCGGTCCAGTTCGGCGGGGCCGAGATGGCTGCGCGCCACGATCGACCCGAGCCGCACCACCGGCGCGGGCCAGACGCGGAGCAGCCCGTGATACAGGGTGACGATGGCGCCCCAGTCGGTGGCCTCCCAGGTGGGCGCGGAGGAGTGCAGGCCCGCGATACCCGCCTGCAACGCGAACCGTCCGCCGCCCGGAAGCGCCCGCGCCGCCAGTTCGAGCCCCACCCGGATGCGGCGGCGCCCCCAGGCGGAACGGTCGACCTCGGCGAGCGTCAGCGGCATCCCGTCCGCGGTGGTGCGCGCGGGTCGGCGAGCCTCGCCTAGCTCGATGAGCGCGAGCAGCCCGAGCACCTCGGATTCGCGCGGGAACTCCTCGGCGAGCGCCCGGGCCAGCGTCGTGGCCATGGCGGCGAGGCGGGCATCCATCAGCTCGTCCCCGGCCGGCGCCGTGTGGCCCAGGGTGTACACCCCGTAGACGGTGCTGAGCGCGGCATCCAGGCGCTCGGCCCTCGTCTCGTCTGAGGGCCAGACGAAGCTCGGGTGCGCCCGCGCGATCGCCCGCTTCGCCCGGGTGAGTCGTGCTGCGACGGTCGCCTCCTGCACACCGAAGAAATCGGCGATGTCGGCGGTCGACACCCCGCAGACGATGCGCAGCGCAAGGGCGATCTGCTGCTCCGGTGAGAGCACGGGATCGCAGGCGATGAAGATCAGGCCGAGCCTGTCCTCCGAGGGGTCGGACGGATGCTCCCGCGCCAGCATCGCGAGCTTCTCCCGCAGCACCCCGCGCCTGCGCACCGCGTCGAGGGCGATCCGGTGCGCCGCCGTCGTCGCCCACGCGCCCGGGTTGTCGATCAGTTCGCCCCGCGCCTCCCGTTCGGCGGCGCGCACGAACGCCTCCTGAGCGCTCTCCTCCGCGAGGTCGAGGTCGCCGAACGCGCGCAGAGTGGCCCCGACAACTCGAGGCCACTCCGCGGCGAACGCGTCCTCGACGCGGGTCACACCACCAGATCCCAGATGGGCCGCACCTCGATGTGGCCCGCCGTCGGGCAGAGCGGTGCGAGCTCGCGCGCCACCTGCTCGGAATCGGCCTCGATGACGTAGTAGCCGCTCAGCACCTCGGTCGCCTCGGTGAGCGGCCCGTTCGTGTAGACGGCCGGTTTGCCGTCGCGCGGCGGGACGACGCTGAACGCCGTCTTCTCCCCGCGCAGTGCCTCGCCGCCCAGGATCTTCGCGCCCGCCGCGGCGACCGCCGCCGCGAACGCGCCGTGCTCCTTCATCGCCCGCTCGTGCTGCTCGGCCGTGACGGCATCCGAATCCCATTCGCCCTCGATGATGAGGAACAGGTACTTGTCCGACATGGTGACTCCTCTCGTTCGTTGAATCCCACCGACGAACGGGAGACCACGGAATTCGACACCGTGGCGAAGAAGTTACTCCGTGATGTCGATCTCGCGCAGCAGATCGGCTCGGATGGCCACGCGCACGCTCTCCAGCAGTCCGTCGGGCACGGGCGAGTCGACGGTGAGAACGCTCAGCGCCTGGCCGCCCGCCTCGCGACGGCTGATCTGCATGCCGGCGATGTTGATCCCGGCCTCGCCGAACTCCTTGCCGTAGATGGCGACGATTCCGGGACGGTCGGTGTAGATCATCACGATCAGGTGATCGGCGACCGGCACCTCCACGTCGTAGCCGTTGATCTCCACGATCTTCTCGACCTGCTTGGGGCCGGTGAGCGTTCCGGAGACCGACACCTGCGCACCGTCGGCGAGGGTGCCGCGGATGGTCAGCAGGTTGCGGTACTCGTCGCTCACCGACTCGGTGAGCAGGCGCACGCCGATGCCGCGCTGCTCGGCCAGCACGGGCGCGTTGACGTAGCTCACCGATTCGGCGACCACGTTGGTGAAGAGCCCCTTGAGAGCGGCCAGCTTGAGCACGCTGACGTCGAACTCGGTGATCTCACCGCGGATCTCGACATCCACGCTCGTCACCGGGCTGTCGGCGAGGCCGGCGAACACCTGGCCGAGCTTCTCCATGAGCGGGATGCCGGGCCGCACGGTCGGGTCGATGACGCCTCCCGCCACGTTCACCGCATCCGGCACCAGCTCGCCGGAGAGCGCGAGCCGCACCGAGCGCGCGACCGAGACGCCCGCCTTCTCCTGCGCCTCGTCGGTGGAGGCGCCGAGGTGGGGTGTGACGACTACGTTCGGCAGGGCGAGGAGGGGGGAGCCGGTGGGCGGTTCGCTCACGAACACGTCGAGGCCCGCCCCGGCGATCTCGCCGGCGGTGAGCGCATCGAAGAGGTCGGACTCGTCGATGAGCCCGCCGCGCGCCACGTTCACGATGTACGCCGTCTTCTTCATCGCCTTGAGCTGCGGAGCGGCGATCATGCCCGTCGTCTCGGGCGTCTTGGGCATGTGGATGGTGACGAAGTCCGACTCGGCGAGCAGTTCGTCGAGCGGCAGAAGGGTCACCCCGAGCTGCTGCGCACGCGCGGCGGTGACGTAGGGGTCGTAGGCCACGACGCGGGTGCCGAAGGCCTGCATGCGCGCGGTGATGAGCGCGCCGATGCGGCCGAGGCCGATGATGCCGATCGTCTTCTCGAACAGCTCGACGCCGGTGTACTTGGACCGCTTCCACTGCCCCTGGGCGAGCGCGCCACTGGCCGCTGGGATGTGGCGGGCGAGACTCAGGATGTGGCCGACCGTGAGCTCGGCCGCGGAGACGATGTTCGACGTGGGGGCGTTCACCACCATGACCCCGGCCTGGGTGGCCGCCTTGATGTCGACGTTGTCGAGCCCGACGCCCGCGCGCGCGATCACCTTCAGCTGCTTCGCCGCGGAGATGGCCTCCGCGTCGACCTGGGTGGCCGATCGGATGAGGATGGCGTCGGCATCCACGAGGCCCGCCAGCAGGGCGGCGCGATCGGTTCCGTCGACGTTGCGCACGTCGAAGTCGGGTCCGAGGGCCTCGACGGTAGCGGGAGAGAGCTCTTCAGCGATCAACACGATCGGCTTGGCCACGAATCGGGTCCTTTGTTCTGGTTCAGCGTGCTTCGAACGGCCTTTGCACTTTAGCGCACCGCGCGAGCGCCCCTCGGCGTGTGACGTCCCGCGGCGCCGTCGCCCGCGAGGGGCCTTAGATTGTCGCTTCGAGCGCCCTCCAGGCGACCATCTAAGGCCCCTCGCGGAATGAGTGGGGGGATGATGGGGGGATGAGCGCTTTCGAGGTCGTGCAGTGGGTGCTCAAGGGGATCGTGGCCCTGGTGTTCGTCAGCATGGGGATCAACCACTTCCGGCCCGCCGCCGCGCGCGGCATGGCCGCCATGATCCCGCCGTGGTTCAAGCGGGGCGGTCCGCTCACGGGCAAGAACCTCGTGCGCTTCACCGGGGTGTGCGAGGTGGCGGGCGGAATCGGCATCCTGCTGCCCTGGACCGCGCTCGCGGCGGGACTGCTGCTGGTGCTGTTCCTCATCGCGGTGTTCCCGGCGAACGCCTACGCGGCCGCCGACCGGGAGCGATTCGGGGCCGCCGCGATCCCGTTCTGGCCCCGCTTCACCGCCCAGCTGGTGCTGATCGCGGTGATCCTGGTGGCCGTCGTGCCGGCCTAGCCGCCGACGGATGCCGCGGTCACGTGATGCGCGTGAGCGCACTCGCCAGCGACTCCAGGCTCAGGCTCGTCGCGGAGAGCACGGCCAGCGCGATCACGAACAGCCCCACCTGCACCGCCACCCCGCGGCGGCGACCGAGCAGGAAGGCCAGCACGAAGGTCACGGCCGGCATCAGCACCAGGGGCACGATCGCCGCCCAGGGGAACGCGAGCGGGTCGTGGCCGACCTTCTTGAGAAGCGGGTTCTGCACGCCCAGGTACTGCGAGAGCTGGAGGGCCTGCGAGATCGCCTCGTAGAGGTAGAACGCGAAGAGGAGCCCGAAGACGATCGCGATCGCGATCCGCACCCAGGAGGGGCGGGATGCCGCGGTCTCCACGGCGTCGGAGGTGCTGGTCATCGCGTGCTCCTAATACCCGAGGATGAACGGCCACGGCGCGAGCACGACGATCCCCAGCAGCAGCCAGAGGACCCGCGCGCGGGCACGGTCGGAGGGCACGATCAGCAGCACCCCGAAGAACCACAGCGCCGGCGACAGGAAGGCGAGGAACTGACCGACCCGCTCGAGAATGAGCGCGAGCGGTCCCGCGCCCGAGACGTCGATGCTCTGGATGGCCACCACCCAGCCCACCACGTAGACGAGGAACAGGGCCGCGAAGGCACCGTAGGCCACGAGGAGGGCGGAACCGGTCGCCGGGGGTTCGGGCTCGACATCCGCGGCATCCGGCTCCACGTCGGTCTGGTCGCCCTCGGGCGCTTCGACGTGGGTGACGTCGCGCTCGGTGCCCCAGGTGAGAGCCTCGGTGTCGTCGTCGTCGATCTCCGGCATCAGGCCTGCTCGCGGTCCAGGCGCAGCTGTACCACCTCGACCACGGACGGGAACAGCGGATGCTCCGGCTCCAGCCCCGTGATGGTGGCGGCCAGCTCGCTCGCCGGCGCACCACTGCGCAGCAACGCCTGCAGCTCCTGGCTCTCGGCGTCGTCCGGCACGTCGAAACGCAGGGCGGCGCCCACCGCGTTCAGCAGATCCCAGGCGGGCATTCCGCGCTCCGCGAGCTGCGACGCGGGCCCGATGAACCGTTCGTTGCGGCTGAGCTTGCGGAGCGGGTTGCGCCCCACCCGCTCGCAGGTGTCCGGCAGGTGCGGGTTCGAGATGCGCTTCAGCGTCTTCTCGATGTAGGCCTGCTGCTCCTCCGGATCGAAGCCCCACTTCGCCACCAGCAGGGCCTTCGTCTCGGCGAGCACGGCGCGCACCTCCGCCTGCAGCTCCGGGGTGGCGAGGGCGTCGCGGATCGAGACCCAGCCGCGGTCGATGCCGTGGTACGCGGCGGCGGCGTGCGCGGTGTTGACGGTGAAGAGCTTGCGCTCGATGAACGGCCCGAGGTCGTCGACCCACGTGACGCCGTGGATGTCGGGCTCCTCGCCCTTGAACGGCGTGCGGTCGACGACCCACTCGAAGAACGACTCGATGGTGACGTCCAGGCCGCCGTGCTGCTCCGGCACGATGCGGTCGATGGCGCAGTTGGCGAAGACGGCGTTGTGCGCGGGGGCGTGCTTGCGCACCTCCGCCGCGAGGATGTCGGTGCCGCCGATGGCGTTCTCGCAGGCGATGATCGCGAGCTTCGCGGCATCCTTCGGGCGGGCGTCGAGGCCCTTGGCGATCACCGGGGCGATGAACTGCAGGATGCGGGCGCCGACGGCCGTGGTGACGACGTCGGCTGCGGCGACCGCCGCCACGACATCCGCCTCGTGGGTGCGGCTGTTGATGGCGGTGTAGTCGTCGACGACGTTCGAGCGCGACTCCTCGCCCACCTCGTGCACGTGATAGCTGGGGGCCGCCTGCAGTTCGGCGATGATGTCGTCGTTGACGTCCGCGAAGATGACGTGGTAGCCGCTCTCGTGCAGGAACTGGGCCACGAACCCGCGCCCGATGTTGCCGGCACCGAAGTGCACGGCCGTCTTCTTGTCCATGCCCGAATCCTACTTGCCGCGCCTCCGCCCGCCCCTGCCGAAAACGAAGGAGATGCTGCTCGAAACGACAGCTATGGCCCCGTGCGCGCACGTATCCCGCCGAATCTCCTGCGTTTTCGGTGGGAGCGTTACACGCGCGTCACATTGGTGATGTTGACTGCATGAACAATGGATCTGATCACGGTTCGGCAGACGCGGGTGGCGCGCTCACGCGACGACCTGCGCCTCGGCCCGGGCGAGCGGCCGCTCGGCGGCGGAACGTGGCTCTTCTCGGAACAGCAGCCCGGCCTGACCGGGCTGGTCGACCTCACCGCGCTCGACTGGCCGGCCGTCGAACGCACGGATGCCGCCCTCCGCGTCTCCGCCACGTGCACCATCGCCGAACTCGCCGCCCTCACTCCCCCGCAGTTGCGCGCCGACCCCCTGCTCGCCGCCGACCCGGGCCCCACCGCGTCGAGCGACCCGCTGCGGCTGTTCTGGGACTGCGCGAACTCGTTGCTCGCGTCGTTCAAGATCTGGAACGTGGCCACCGTCGGCGGTAACATCGCGCTCTCGCTGCCCGCCGGGCCGATGACCTCGCTCGCGGTCGCGCTCGACGCGGAGCTGCTGATCTGGACACCCGACGGCGGCGAGCGCCGGATGCCCGTCGAGACGTTCGTGACCGGGGTGCGCGAGAACGACCTGCGCGACGGCGAGGTGGTCCGGGCGCTCGACATCCCGCTGACCTCGCTGGGCGAGCGCGCGGGCTTTCGACGCATCGCCCTGAGCCCGTTGGGGCGCACGGGCACCCTGGTGACCGGGCGGGTGGGGCGCGGCTTCAGCGTGGGCGTCACGGGGGGCACGCGGCATCCGGTGGTCCTGCGCTTCGGCGACGTGCCCACGGCCGACGAGCTCGCCGCGAAAATGCAGGAGATCGACTGCTGGTACGACGATGCGCACGGCGCATCGGACTGGCGCGAGGAGATGTCCTGCATTTTCGCCGAGGAGTTGCGGCGGGAGCTGGCATGAGGTTCGGCATCAACGGCGACGAGGTGGAGGCCGACCCCCGGCCGGGTCAGGTGCTGCGCACCCTGCTGCGGGACCTCGACCGGTTCGAGGTGAAGAAGGGCTGCGATTCCGGCGACTGCGGGGCGTGCACCGTGCTGCTCGACGGCGCGCCCATCCACTCCTGCGTCTACCCCGCCCACCGCCTCGAGGGCGCCGAGGTCACCACGGTCGCGGGCCTCGGCAGCCCCGAGCATCCGCACCCGGTGCAGCAGGCCTTCGTCGACGCCGCCGGATTCCAGTGCGGCTTCTGCACGGCCGGCATGGTCGTCACCGCCTCGACCTTCGACGCCGACGACGCGGATGACCTCCCCCGCCTGCTCAAAGGCAACTTCTGCCGGTGCACGGGCTACCGTTCCATCCACGACGCGATCACGGGGGTCGACAACACGGTCGTCGCCGAACCCGGCCGCGCCGCCGGCTCCTCGACGAAGGCCCCCGCCGGCATGCGCGTGGCGACCGGGCGCGAGGAGTACACGCTCGACCTGCGCACGACGGGCCTGCTGCACCTGGCGGTGCTGAAGTCACCGCACGCGCACGCCCGCATCACACGCATCGACACCGCCGCCGCTCTCGCCATGGAGGGCGTGCACGCCGTGCTCACGCATCACGACTCCCCCGCGACGCTGTTCTCCACCGGGCGCCACGAGCATCGCACCGACGACCCCGACGACACGCTCGTGCTCGACCCCGTGCTGCGGTTCCGCGGTCAGCGGGTGGCCGCCGTGGTCGCCGACACCGTGCGGATCGCGCAGCTCGCCCTCGAGCTCGTCGACGTGGAGTACGAGGTGCTGCCTGCGGTATTCGACCCGGAGCTCGCCCGCGCCGACGGCGCCCCCCTGCTGCACGCCGACAAGGGCGCGGAGCAGCGCGTCGCCGACCCCGCGCGCAACGTGCTCGCCCAGCTGCACGGCGAGATGGGCGACGTGGACGCGGCGCTGGCCGCCGCCGATCACGTCGTTTCTGGCACCTGGCAGACCCAGCGGGTGAGCCACGCCGCCCTCGAGACGCACGCCACCCGCGGATGGCTCGACGCCGACGGCCGGCTCGTGCTGCGCACCTCCAGCCAGGTGCCCTACCTCGTGCGGGATGAACTCGCGCACATCTTCGGGCTGGAGCCCTCCGGCATCCGCGTGTTCACCGCGCGCGTGGGCGGCGGGTTCGGCGGCAAGCAGGAACTGGTCACCGAGGATCTGGTCACGCTCGCCGTGCTGAAGACCGGGCGGCCGGTGCAGTACGAGTTCACGCGCGAGGACGAGTTCACGGTCGCCTCGCCGCGGCACCCGATGCGAGTGGCGGTGACGCTCGGGGCGACATCCGACGGCACGCTCACCGCACTCGCGGTCGACGAGCTCATGGACACCGGCGCGTACGGCAATCACGGCATCGGCGTGATGTTCCACAGCGTGCACGAGTCCATCAGCGTCTACCGCTGCGCGAACAAGCGGGTGGATGCCGAGTCCGTCTACACGAACAACCTCCCGTCGGGCGCCTTCCGCGGCTACGGTCTCGGCCAGGTCGTGTTCGCGATCGAGTCGGCCATGGACGAGCTGGCCCGCGAGCTGGGCATGAGCCCCTTCGAGCTGCGGCGGCGGAACGTGGTGGTGCCGGGCGATCGGATGCTCGTGGTCGACCCCGACGAGCAGAGCGACCTCGGCATGACCGGCTACGGACTGGACCAGTGCCTCACCCTGGTCGAGCGCGCCCTGGCCACCCCGGTGCCCGAGGCTCTCGAAGGCACCCCGGTGCCTGAGGCCCTCGAAGGCGCGGCCCCCCGCCACGCCCCCTGGCGTACCGGCACCGGCATGGCCCTCGCCATGATCGCCACCATGCCCCCGCGCGGCCATTTCGCCGACACGCGCATCACCCTGCTCCCCGACGGCCGCTACGAACTGCGCGTGGGCACCGCCGAGTTCGGGAACGGCACCACCACCGTGCACGGCCAGCTCGTCGCCACCGCTCTGAACACGACGGTCGACCGGATGGTGATCCGCCAGTCCGACACCGACGTCGCGCGCTACGACACCGGAGCGTTCGGATCCGCCGGAGTCGTAGTGGCCGGCAAGGCCCTGCTCGCCGCCGCGAACAAACTCGAGCAGCTCATGCTCGATCGGGCATATGACCTGACCGGCGAGCGCGGCACGGTCGTCGACGGCGGCGTGCGCACCTCCGAGCGCCTCGTCGGCGCGGCAGAACTGGGCGCTCTCTCCGCCGACGGCAGTCACGACGGCACGCCGCGCTCGGTAGCGTTCAACGTGCACGGCTTCCAGGTCACGGTGAACGCGATGACCGGTGAGGTGCGCATCCTGAGATCCGTGCAGGCCGCCGATGCCGGCACGGTGCTCAACCCCGAACAGCTGCGCGGCCAGATCGAGGGCGGCACCGCTCAGGCGATCGGCACGGCGCTCTACGAGGAGATGCGCATGGATGGCGCGGGCACCGTCACCAACCCCGCCTTCCGCAACTATCACGTCCCCCAGTTCGCCGACATCCCCGTGACCGAGGTGCTCTTCGCCGACACCTTCGACGAGCTCGGCCCGCTCGGCGCGAAGTCGATGAGCGAGGCGCCGTACAACCCGGTCGCGCCCGCGCTGGCGAATGCGATCCGCGACGCGCTCGGCGTGCGCCCGCACGAGCTGCCCATGTCGCGGGACCGGCTCTGGCGCTTGGCCACCGGTCGCGCGAGGCGGTAGTCGCACTCCTGCCGACGACGGGCCCACGGCGGTGCCGCGCCCGCCGCGCCCGCCCGCAGTGCCCGCGCCTGCGCCCGCCCGCCGTGCCCGGGCCCGCCGCGCCCATGCCAAATGAAGGACGGGACGCCGCAGAACCGGCTCAACCCCTGGAAATGCACGGGTCAGCGGCATCCGGTCCTTCATTTGGCAGGGTGCCAGGTGGCTCGCGCTGCGAGTGAGGCGATGAAGCCCCCTGCCCGCCACCCGCGGCCGGGTCGCTGTCTCGCGCTCCTTGCCGGCCCGCATCCATCCCAAATGAAGGACGGGATGCCGCGAGACCGGAGTCACCCCGTGGAAACGCGCAGGTTGGCTCTGCTCAATCCTTCATTTGGCAGGACCCCAGGGGCGCGCGCGGCGGTCACGGCGGGCCCCGTAGCTGCAGCGGCACCCGGCGCCCGCCCATGCCAAATGAAGGACGGGATGGCGCGAAATCGCGTCAACCCTCGGAAATGCGCGCGTCAGCGGCATCCTTTCCTTCATTTGGCAGGGGGCGGGCGCGGCGACGGGACGCGGGCACGCAACGCCGGGGTCAGGCGCGGGCGCGGTGGATGGGCCCGTCGGTCGCGCGCAGGTGCGCACCGCTGGACCCGTTGCGCACCGCGATCACCTCGGCGAGGATCGCGATGGCGGTCTCCTCGACCGTGCTCGCGCCGATGTCGAGCCCGATCGGCGAGTGCAGCCGCTCCAGGTGCTCGGGCGGCACGCCCCGCTCGCGCAGGGACGCCATGCGGCGGTCGTGCGTGGTGCGCGAGCCCATCGCTCCGACGAAACCGGCCGGGGTGTCCAGCGCGAGGGCGATGAGCTCGGCGTCGAACCGCGCGTCGTGGCTCAGCACGCAGACGGCGTCCCGCGCATCCAGACTCTGCCGCTCGAGCCAGACGGTGGGCCAGGTCACCACCACCTCGCACCCGGGGAACCGCACGGCGGTGGCGAAGAGGGGGCGCGGGTCGACCACGGTGGTGCGGTAGCCGAGCATCCGGGAGGCGTTCGCGAGTGCCGCCGAGAACTCCATGGCCCCGAACACGATCATGCGCGGCGCGGGCACCGACACCTCGAAGAACGTCTCGACCACCTCCCCGTCGCAGTCGATCGCGCTGAGCGCGGTCTCACCGAGCGCGATACGGGCGGCGAGCTCCGCGTCGATCCGCTCGCGATGACCCTCCGGCCCCGCGATGCGCAACGCGACCCCGGCGGGCTCGCCGGCGGCGGCCAGTGCGAGCTGTTCGCGGTCGGCGCCTGACGCCAGACGGACATGGATGCGAAGGCGCCCGCCGCACGTGAGCCCCACCGAGAACGCCGTCTCGTCGCTCACCCCGTATTCGACCACCCGCTCCACACCGTCGTCGAGCACCTCCTCGCACACCTGCACGACGGCTCCCTCGACGCAGCCGCCGGCGATGCTGCCGATCACCCGTTCACCGTCGAACGCCATGGAGGTGCCGATCGTGCGCGGAGCGCTCCCGTCGATCGAGACGGCCGTCGCGATGGCCAGCGGCCGGCCGGATCCCAGCGCGGGGAGCAGGCGATCGGCGATCTCGAACATGACACCAGCGTCGCACACCCTTCGTTTCGGTGCGGTTACGAGCGCGAAACAGGCGACTGGTACAACGGCAGGATGCTGACCATCACCGGCGCCGAGCGCATCATGATCGACGAAGCCACCGAGACCCGCGGCGACCTGCACACCGGTGGTGGCGTCGTCGTCACGTCGGTCACCGGCGCGGACACGCTCGATGCGAGCGGATGCGTCGTCACCCCCGGTCTCGTCAACGCGCACCATCACCTGCTCCAGAGCGCCTTCCGCACGCTCCCGGGCACGCGCGGGGTGCCGATGGCGACGTGGCTGCCGACGATGGCTGCCGCGTACTCCGAGGTGGGGGTGGACCCGGCGCTGGCGGGAGCCGCGGCATCCGTCGGCGTGGCCGAGGGCCTGCTCAGCGGCGTGACCACGGTGGCGGACCACCACCTGACGTGGCCCTCCGGCGCGGATGACGTGGGGATCGCGAACGCCACCGCCGACGCCGCGAGGGCGCTGGGCGGTCGGCTCGTGTTCGTGCGGGGCGCCGCCCGCGACGAGCCTCGGGCGGCGGCATCCTCGGCCCGTTCGATCGCCCGGTCGCTGCTGCCGAAAACGCAGGACGGAATGCTCCAACTGGCCGTGGGGCCCGCCGGAGTGCACTCGGACAGCCGCGAGTCCTTCGTTTTGCTCGGGGAGGTGGCGGCCGAGTTCGGCCTGCGCCGGCGCACCCAGGCGAACGAGCAGGTGGATGTCGCGATCGCTCTCGAGAAGTACGGCAAGCGCCCGATCGCCCTGCTCGAGGAGTGGGGCTGGCTGGCGCCCGACGTGACCCTGGCGCACCTGTGCGACGTGACGGACGAGGAGATCGAGCTGCTGGCCGCGCGCGGGATCACCGCCACCCACGCCCCCGGCTGCGACCTCCCGATGGGCTGGGGCGTCGCGCCGGTGGCGAAGCTGCGCGCCCACGGCATCGTGGTCGGCCTGGGCACGAGCGGCGGCGGCAGCAACGACGCCGGGCACCTGCTGGCGGATGCCCGGCTCGCCATGCAGGCGGCCCCGCTGGTCGGCCCCCCGCTCGCCGCGCGCGAGGTGCTGGGGATGGCGACCGAGGGTTCCGCAGTCGGTCTCGGCCGCCCGGAGCTGGGCACCTTGCGCCCCGGCTCGGCCGCCGACCTCTGCGTGTGGGATGTCTCGGGCGTCGCGGATGCCGGCGTGGCCGACCCCATCGCGGGCCTGCTCTGGGCCTCCCCCGGCCGCCGTCCGAAGCACGTGGTGGTGAACGGCGAGGTGGTGGTGCGCGACTACGCCCTGGTGAACGCCGACGAGGCGGAGATCGTGGCCCGCCTTCGGGAGCGCGTGGGTCGTTAGGGCGCTACAGCTCCAGCACGAGCCGCGGACAGGCCGCCCGCGAGACGCAGATGTACATCACCGAGTTCTGCGCCTGCTCGTCGGGTGTGAGGATCGAGTCGCGATGCTCCACCTCGCCCTCGATCACGGGCGTCTCGCACGTGCCGCAGGTGCCCTCGCGGCAGCTGGAGAGCACGAACACCCCCGCCGCCTCCACGACCTCGAGGATGCTGCGCCCCGGCTCCACGGTAAGCGTCTCGCCGCTCAGCTCCAGCTCCACCTCGAACGGTTCGTTCCACACCGGTTCGCCGAGGGTGCGCGCCTCGAACCGCTCCACGTGCAGCGAGTGCCCGTCGGCGACCGCCTCCACCGCCTCGATGAAGTGGGCCGGGCCGCAGCAGTAGATCTGGGTGCCGGGCTCCTGGGCGGCGACGACCGCGGCGAGGTCGAGCCGCGAGCCCTCGTCGGAGACGTGCAGCACCGCGTCGGGGAAGTGCTCGAGCAGCGCCATCCCCTCCCGGCTGCGCCCCGAGTAGTGGAACTCGTAGCTGCCCGGCGGTGCCGCGGCGACCATGGAGGCGATCGGGGTGATACCGATGCCCGCGGCCAGGAACAGGTAGCGCACCCCGGGGGCGGGCGCGAACGCGAAGTGGTTGCGCGGTCCGCGCACGCGGATGGTGCGCCCCACCTCCACCTCGTCGTGCAGCCACAGCGAGCCGCCGCGGCCGTCCGCCTCGCGGAGCACGCCGATGCGCCACCGCCCCGGTTCGCTCGGCAGCAGCGAGTACTGCCGCTCGCCGCCGCGCGGCAGCAGCACGTCGATGTGCGACCCGGGCTCCCAGGCCGGAAGGTCGCCGCCGGCGTTCGCCACCAGGTCGAGCAGCACCACGGAGGCGGCCGCCATCGTGCGCGTCTCGACGCGCACCGTGATCTCGCCCGTCATCGCTCCGGTTTCTCCTTCACCACGAACAGTCGGTAGCCCCCTGGCTCCAGCCCGTGCCAGCGGTGACGGATGCCGCCCTCGAAGTAGATCGAGTCGCCCGGGCCGAGCTCCGAGGAGCCCCGCCCCTCGAAGTCCACCACGATGCGACCGGTGATCACGGTGAGGAACTCGGCGCCCTCGTGCTCGTAGAACTCGCCGGCATCCAGGTTCTCCCCCGTGAACTCCATCGGGTGGAACCTGCGATGCCCGTGCACCAGCAGACGACCGTCACCGCCACCGTAGGGGCCCCGGGTGCCCTCGTCGGCGCGCACGACCACGATGTCGGGCTGTTCGGGCGACTCCTCCTCCTCGGCGGCGGCGATCAGCTCGAGCTGGCTGGAGCCGAGCGCCCGTGCGATCCGCTCCAGCGACACCATGCTCGGCCGGGCGCGACCGCGCTCCAGCTGGCTGAGGAAGGGGTGCGAGAGGTCCGCCGTGGCGGCGAGCTGCACGAGCGTGAGGCCCTGGGCCAGCCGCAGTTCGCGGATGCGCGCACCGATGCGTTCTGCCTGCTGGTCGATGGCGACGTCGACGGTGGTTACGGGGTCCTCCAGACCTTGGGAGCGGTTCGAGCTTCCGGGATGAGGCGGTCCGAGGCAAGGCGGTCCACCGAGACTTAACACGTCGCAACGGGCGTGTTACATGACGGAAACAGGGCGTCCATAGATTCGGTGATGTTGAGAGTATCAACATTCGAGAGCGACCCGATCAACGGTGCTTATGGTGGCTCGATCTGACTGAATCGCAGGAGGCGAGCACCGTGACGAGCCTTCCCCGCCGCCTCGATCTGCTGACCAACGCCACCCTTCCGGACGGCTCGGTCGTCGACGTGGAGCTGACCGAGGGCGTCGTCACCGGCGTGTACCCGGGTGGCTCTCGGGCGGATGCCGCGTCCCTCGACCTCACCGGCTTCCTGCTGCTGCCGGCGCCCGCCGAACCGCACGCCCACCTCGACAAGGCGCTCTCCTGGGATCTGATCGACCCGCCGATGGGCGACCTCGGTCTGGCGATCGCCTCCTGGCGCGCCTACTCCTCGGTGATGACGGTCGAGAGCATCGCCGACCGTGCCCGCGAGGCCGCCCTCCTGCTGCTGCGCAACGGCACCACCGCGGTGCGCTGCCACGTCGACATCCTCTCCGGCGACGAACCGCTGCGCGGTGTGCGGGCCCTGGTGCAGGTGCGCGAGCAGCTCCGCGATCTCATGGACATCGAGCTCGTCGCCCTCGCCGGGCCGGACGCCCCCGACGACGCCATCGAGGCGGCAATCGACCTCGGTGTGGACCTCGTCGGCGGAGCGCCGCACCTCGCCCCGGACCCCGGAGCCGACCTGCGCCGCCTGCTCGCCCTGGCCCTGCGCAAGGGCGTCGGCGTCGACATCCACACGGATGAGGCCCTCGGCGGCGACCCCACGATCGTCGAGTTCGCGCAGATCGTGCGCGGCTGGGACGTCAACGTCTCCGCCGGCCACTGCGTGCGCCTCGGCACCCTGGAGCCCGACCACCTGGATCGGGTCATCGCCGAGGTGCTGGCCAGCGACATCGGCATCATCTCGCTCCCGATCACGAACCTGTACCTGCAGGGCTGGGAGCACCCGGTCGCGACCCCGCGCGGGCTCACGGCGCTGCGGCCGCTCCTCGACGCGGGCGTGCGGGTCGCCGCCGGAGCCGACAACGTGCGCGACCCCTTCAACCCGGTCGGCCGCAGCGACGCGCTCGAGACCGCGTCGCTGCTCGTCACGGCGGGCCACCTCACCCTCACCGAGGCGTACGACGCGGTCAGCGTCGGCGCGCGCTCGGTGATGGGTCTCCCGGTGGCCGGCGTCGCAGTCGGAGCGGTCGCCGACCTGCTCGCCGTGCGCGGCACCAACCTCTCGGATGTCGTCGCCAACGCCTCGGCGGACCGGTACGTCATCCACGCCGGCAGCCTCGTCGCCCAGAGCACCGTGACCTACTCGGTCGCCGAACCCGCCCCCGTATCCACCCTTGAAGAAGCGAGGTGATGCTGACCGTGTCCACGACAGCACCCGCCACATCGTCCGCGGCATCCGCCACGGACGGCACACTGCTCGACTTCCACGACGTCGCCATGACGTTCCCCAACGGCACGGTCGCGCTCGAGGGCGTCGACCTCACCGTGCGGCGCGGTGAGTTCGTCACCGTCGTGGGGCCGTCCGGCTGCGGCAAGAGCACGCTGCTGCGCATCGCCTCCGGGCTCGAGGTCGCCTCGAACGGCACCGCGGCCGTGCACACGAACCGGATCGGCTACGTGTTCCAGGACGCGACGCTGCTGCCGTGGCGCAGCGTCGAGGCCAACGTCGAACTGCTCGCCGAGCTCCACGGCGAGTCGAAGGCGTCGCGGGCGGCGAAGGCGAAGGATGCCATCGACCTGGTCGGTCTCGGCGGCTTCGAGAAGAGCCTGCCCAAGCAGCTCTCCGGCGGCATGAAGATGCGCACCTCGCTCGCCCGCTCGCTCACCCTCGACCCGGAGCTGTTCCTCTTCGACGAGCCCTTCGGAGCACTCGACGAGATCACCCGCGAGCGCCTCAACGACGAGCTGCTCAAGCTCTTCGTCGAGAAGGAGTTCGCTGGCCTGTTCATCACCCACTCCGTCTCCGAGGCCGTGTACCTCTCGACGAAGGTGATCGTGATGTCGGGGCGGCCGGGATCGATCGTGGGCACGTTCGACGTGCCGTTCCCGATGCCGCGCGACCCCGACATCCGATTCACGCCGGAGTTCGCGGAACTCGTCGGCGAAGTGTCGCACGCTCTTCGGGAAGGACACCACTGATGGCCACCGAGACAATCACCAACCGCGCCGAGGCTGCGCGGGCCCAGCGGATGGCGCGCCAGCAGCGCGCCTACAGCGGTCGGGCGCTCAACTGGTGGCCGCCGGTCATCGTCTTCGTCATCCTCGTCGGCATCTGGTACGCCGTGGCGTTGTACTACGACAAGGTGCAGAAGCTCCCGTTCCTCGTGCCGTACCCGCACCTGGTGCTCGTGAAGTTCTTCGGCGACCCGTTCTTCAGCCCGCAACTCTGGAACGACCTGCTGCACTCTACCGAGGTGGCACTCATCGGCCTCGCGTGCGCGATCGTCATCGGCGTGGTCTGGGCGACGATCATGTCGCTGGCGAAGTGGGTCGAGCGCTCGCTCTACCCCTACGCCGTCATCCTGCAGTGCGTTCCGATCCTGGCCCTGGTGCCGCTGATCGGAACCCTCTTCGGGTACGAGCTGCTCTCGCGGGTGATCGTGGCGACCATCATCGCCATCTTCCCCATGGTCTCGAACACCCTGTTCGGCCTGCTCTCGGCCGACCGCGCACAGCGAGAGCTGTTCCAGCTCCAGGGCGCCAGCCGCTTCACGACCCTGCGCAAGCTCCAGTTCCCCGGCGCGATGCCCTCGATCTTCCTGGGACTGCGGAACGCCGCCGGCCTCTCGGTCATCGGCGCGATCGTGGGCGACCAGTTCTTCCAGCGCGGCACCCCGGGGCTGGGCGTGCTCATCCAGGTCACGACCTCGCGGGCCGACGGTGCGGGCACCTTCGCCGCGATCATCATCGCGTCCCTGCTCGGCATCGCCGTCTTCCTCTTCTTCGGATGGCTCGGTCGACTCGTCGTCGGCAAGTGGTACGACTTCTGACCCCACGGTTTCCACCCCGCACCACCCCTCACTGCACCACATCACCCCCCACCAAGGAGTAACGATGCACAAAATTGCAATTCGCGGTGTCGTCGCAGCAGGCATGGTCCTCACTGTCGGCCTCGCGCTGACGGCCTGTGCCAGCTCGACGCCGTCCGGCGGAAGCACCTCGAAGGCGGCGATCGGCACCGACCTCTCGAAGGTCTGCCCGGCGACCGTGACGTTCCAGACCGACTGGAACCCGGAGGCCGACCACGGCCAGCTCTACGAGATGGTCGGGCCCAACCCCACCATCAACGCGGACAAGAAGATCGTCTCCGGCGACCTCTACTCCAAGGGCAAGCCCACCGGCGTCAAGATCGAGGTGCGCTCGGGCGGGCCTGCGATCGGCTACCAGACGGTCAGCTCCGAGCTCTACAAGGACAAGGACATCACCCTCGCCTACATCTCGACCGACGAGGCGGTGCAGTTCTCCGACAGCCTGCCCACCACGGCCGTCTTCGCCGAGAACGACATCTCGCCGCAGATGATCATGTGGGACCCGGCCACCTACCCCAAGGTGAAGACCATCGCTCAGCTGGCCAAGGCGCTCAAGAGCGGCGGCGTCGTTCGCTACTTCAACGGTGCGGCCTACATGAGCTACCTCCAGGGCTCCGGCATCCTGCCCGCCGACAAGACGGACGGCAGCTACGACGGAACGCCGGTGAAGTTCGCCGCCGACAAGGGCATCTCGGGCCAGCAGGGCTTCGCCACGGCCGAGCCCTACATCTACGGCAACGAGGTGGCGGCCTGGAACAAGCCGGTCAACTTCCAGCTGATCAACGACACGGGCTACCCGATCTACCCCGAGGCACTCTCGGTGCGCTCCGGTGACCTGAAGACGCTGACCCCCTGCCTCAAGGCCCTCGTGCCCGTGATGCAGCAGGCCGACGCGGACTACTTCGCCAAGCCGGATGCCACCAACAAGCTGATCGTCGACGCGGTCACGCAGTTCAACAACGGCTGGGTCTACGACGCCAACGTCGCCGCGTACGCGGTCAAGGAGATGAAGAAGCTCAAGATCGCCAGCGACGGCAGCAACGGCTACGTCGGCGACTTCGACGAGGCTCGCGTGCAGAAGATCATCGACATCGATACGCCGATCTTCACGAAGACCGGTGACACGCCGAAGGCCGGCCTCAAGCCGTCCGACCTGTTCACCAACGAGTTCCTCGACAAGTCGATCAAGCTCGGCTTCTAACCGGAACCGAACCGAACCGATGACGACGACAGCGCAGCAGACCGGCACCAGGCTGGCCGGCAAGCGGGTCGTCGTCATCGGCGGTGCTCGCGGGATCGGCGGCGAGATCGCCACCCGCTTCGCCTCCGAGGGCGCACGGGTCGCCGTGCTCGACCGGCTGGTCGACTGCGGCACCGCCCTCGCCGACGCCATCGGCGCCGACTTCCACGAGGTCGACCTCATCGATCCGCTCTCGGCGCAGCGCGTCACCGAGGGGGCGATCGAGTCGCTCGGCGGCGTCGACGTGCTCGTCAACAGCGCCGGCATCCTGCGCTTCTCCACCCTGCTCGACGTCTCCGTCGAGAACTGGAACGAGACGTTCGCCATCAACGCCCGCGCCATGCTCACCACCATGCAGGCATCCGCCCGCTCCATGATCGCGGCGGGCACCGGCGGCAAGATCATCAACATCGCATCCATGGCCGCCAAGAAGGGCGGAGCGAACGAGGGCGCGTACGCCGCGTCGAAGGCCGCCGTCGTGGCCCTCACCCGCGTCGCCGCCCTCGAGTGGGGCGAGCACGGCATCACCGCCAACTCGCTGTGCCCCGGCTACATCCTCACCGAGATGGGCGCCGACACCCGCACCGAAGCGGATGTCGCGGCCTGGTCGGCACTCTCACCGCTCGGCCGCCTCGGCATCCCCGAGGACGTCGCGCGCGTCGCCCTCTTCCTCGCCACCCCCGACTCCGACTACCTCACCGGTCAGGCGATCAACGTCACCGGTGGGATGGTCATGCACTGACACCCACCACAGAAAGCACGGATCATGACCGATTCCCCCATCGACCTCCTGGAGGCCGAGCTGCGCGAGCTGCTCGGCGATCGCGGGGTGACCCGCGAGGATGCGGCCCTCGAGCGCGCATCCGTCGACGGGTCGCGCCTGTCTCCCGTGATCAGCGAGCAGCTGCCTCTCGGCCGCGCCGAACTCGTCGCCTGGCCCACCACCCCCGAACTGATCGCTGCCACCGTGGCGGCCGCCGTGCGCCACGGCATCCCCGTCACCCCCCGCGGAAAGGGCACCGGCAACTACGGCCAGGCGATCCCGATGAGCGGCGGGCTCGTGCTGGACACCTCGCGCGCCCGCGCGATCGTCGAGGTGGGCGACGGGTACATCACGGCCGACGCGGGGGCCTCGATGGCCGCCCTGGAGCAGGCGGCGAACAAGGAGGGCCAGCAGATCCTGATGTACCCCTCCACCGCCAACTCCACGCTCGGCGGCTTCCTCTCGGGCGGCTCCGGCGGCACCGGGTCGATCAGGCACGGCTCGAACAGTGACGGCTTCGTGCTCGCGCTCGACGTGGTGCATGCGGTGCCGGATGCCGCGCTCGTGCACCTCGAGGGGGACGCCGCTCAGCCCTACGTGCACAACTACGGCACCGCGGGCATCATCGCGCGCGCGACCGTCGCCCTGGAACCGTTGCAGGAGTGGCGCGGGTTCTACGCGAGCTTCGACGACTTCGACCAGGCCCTCACCCTCATCCGGCCGTTCGCCGACCTGGTGCCCACCCCGCGTCTCGTCTCGGCCGACGGCCCGGTGCTGGCCAACGCGCTGCCGCGCGAACCCGGCATTCCGGAGGGCCGCGCGAGCCTGCGCGCGATCCTGGACCTCGCCACCCTCGACGAGGCGACCGCCCTCGTCGAGGCGGCCGGCGGGCGCGTCGAGGAGGTGCTCGAGGGGCCGCAGGCCACCATGAAGATCAGCATGATGTCGTACAACCACCCCATCGAGTGGTTGCAGAAGTCGTACCCGGACACCTACTTCCACGTCGAGGTCTCCGGCGACGGGCTCGTCGACCGGGTGCACGAGCTCGAGGCGGTGTACCCGGGCGGGATGCTGCACATCGAGTCCCAGCACGGACGCCCGATCGGCATGCTGGCCGGCGAGTACTCGACCGCCGAGGAGGTCTTCGCGGGCTTCGAGAAGATCAGCGCCCTCGGTGTGGGCTTCCACAATCCGCACCAGTGGTTCGTCGACTTCCACCCCGACCGCACCCGGGAGATCGCGGCCACCACCGATCCGGGTGGACTCCTGAACCCGGGCAAGCTGCTCGCACCCACCGTGGACACCGGACGGAAGGTCTCATGAATCGCGAACTCGTAGGTCTCAGCGGGCCGGCCCTCGCCGCCACCCTCACCGAGGACTCCATCCTCGTGCTGCCCACCGGCGCGATCGAGCACCACGGCCCGCACCTGCCGCTCTCCACCGACTTCCTCATGGCCGACACCATCGGTCGCGCCGTGGTGGAGGCCGCGGCCGAAACCGGACTCGACGCCTGGGTCATGCCGGGGCTGGCCTACACCAAGTCGGACGAACACCACTGGGCGCCCGGCACGATGTGGCTCAACGGCACCACGCTGCTCGAGACGGTCGTCGACATCGGACGCTCCGTGGCCAGCACTCCCGCCAAGACTCTCGTGTTCTACAACGGTCACGGCGGCAACATCGCGCTGCTGCAGGTCGCGCTGCGCGAGATCCGGCGACGCTTCGGCCTGCGCACGTTCCTCACGGGATCGGGCATGCCCGCGGGCGATGGGGTGAACGGGCCGGATGAGCTGGGCTTCGGCATCCACGGCGGGCACAGCGAGACCTCGATGATCCTGCACCTGCGCCCCGACCTGGTGGACCTCTCCCTGGCCGAGCGCTGGGTCCCCGACCACATGGCCGACCTCGAGCTGATCAAGTTCAACGGCGGTGCCGTGCACTTCGGGTGGCTGAGCGACGACTTCGGTCCGGCCGGTGTGATCGGCGACGCGACCGGCGCCAGCGCCGAGTGGGGCAAAGTGCTCTTCGATCGCGCGGTGGCGAACGGCGTGAAGGCGCTCGCCGAGATCTCGCGCTTCCGCCACGAGCCGCCGGCACCGGCATGAGCGAGCCGACCGACCCCTGGGAACTGGTCGCCGAGTGGCTGCCGGCCAACGACGATCCCGAGCGGCCGCAGATGACCCTCTCCACCGTGACACCGGCGGGCGAGGCGGATGCCCGGACCGTCCTGCTCAGCGAGTTCGATGCCGCGCAGGGTTTCTACTTCCACACCGACGCCCTCTCCCGCAAGGCGAGCAACATCGTCAACAACGGCTCGGTGGCGCTCACCTTCCTCTGGCCGGGCTTCACGCGCCAGCTGGTGGTGCAG
The DNA here is from genome assembly GCA_966212465.1 of uncultured Lacisediminihabitans sp. Taxonomy (GTDB): domain Bacteria; phylum Actinomycetota; class Actinomycetes; order Actinomycetales; family Microbacteriaceae; genus Lacisediminihabitans. The sequence goes on along the minus strand of CBIHRK010000003.1, from coordinate 51,316 downwards.
GGGAGGGCCGAGGTGGCCGATCCCGCGGAGATCAGCGCGGCCTACCGCCGGCGATCGCCCTACCTGCAGCAGCTCGCCTGGCTCAACACGTTCACCTATGCTCAGCTGCCGATCGAGGAGCGGCGGGCGCGCTGGGCCGAGTTCGCTGCCGAGCACGCCGAGGGTTTCGACCAGCCCGACACCTGGATCGGGTTCCTGGTGCGCCCCTCGCGCATGACGTTCTGGACGAGCAACCCGGATGCCGCGAGCCGCCGCGTCGAGTACCGCGAGAGCTCCGGCGGCTGGACGATCGCCTACCTCCCCGGCTGACCCGCCGTCGCCGGCGCATCACCCGGGTCAGACGCGGACGAGCATCTTCCCCGTGTTCTCGCCGCGCATGAGGCCGCGGAACGCCTCCAGCGCGTTCTCGATGCCGTCGACGATCGTCTCGTCCCAGACGACGTCGCCGCTCGCCACGAGTGGCCCGATCCGCTCGGTGAATTCTCCGACCAGGTGCTGGTAGTTGGTGATGGTGAAGCCGCGCAGCGTGAGCGACTTGGTCGTCAGCATGTACAGATTGCGGGGGGCCGTCGGCGCTTCCGTCGCGTTGTACGACGCGATCGAACCGCAGATGGCGGCGCGGCCGAAGTCGTTCATCGAGAAGATCGCGGCCTCCAGGTGGTCGCCGCCCACGTTGTCGAAGTAGACGTCGATGCCGTCGGGCGCCAGCTCGGCCAGCTGGCGTGACACACGACCGTCGCGGTAATTGAACGCCGCGTCGAAGCCGTACTTGGAGGTGAGCAGCTCCACCTTCTGCGCGGAACCGGCGCTGCCAATGACCCGCGCCGCCCCCAGCTCGCGCGCGATCTGCCCGACCGCCGAGCCGACCGCCCCGGCCGCCCCGGAGACGAAGACCGTCTCCCCGGGTTTCAGCTCCGCGATCGCCGTCAGGCCCACCCACGCCGTGAGCCCGGGCACGCCGAGGGCACCGAGGTACACGGACGACGGCAGGCCGGGCAGCTCCCGGCGCACCGTGAAATGCGCTCCCGAGCCCTGGGTCACGTCGCGCCAGCCGGCGAAGTGCTCGACGAGATCTCCGACGCGGTGCTTCGGCGAGCGCGACTCCACCACCCGCCCGACGGCGCCCCCGAGCATGGGACGACCGAGCTCGAAGGGCGGGATGTAGGACTTCACGTCGTTCATCCGCGCACGCATGTACGGGTCGACGGAGATGAACTCGTTCCGCACCCGCACCTCGCCCTCGCGGAGCGGCGGCAGCTCGACCTCGTCGAACGACACGTCCTCGTCGGCCACGTGACCAACCGGCCGGCGCACGAGACTCCATTGCCTGCTGAGGGCCGTCCCGTATTCCTGTTCTGGCATGCGATCCCCTTCGATCGACTGCGGCGCTCTGGCGAGCATAACCGCATCGATGGCGGTGCCCGCCGCCGTCACCCGCTCGCGGCGCTCCAGCACGGAGATCTCCAATCCGGATGCCGACTCCCGCAGCACCTCCAGATCCCACAGCACCTCGGGGTCCCGCGGGCCGCCGACCGTGTTGGTGGCGTCGTGCCCCACCATCGCGAGCGTGCCGCCCGGCGCGAGCGCGGCGACCGCGCGCCCGATCGCGGCCCGCAACTGCTGGGCCGGAAGCTGGAGGTAGGCGATCAGCACGAGATCCACGGGCTCGGGGGTGCGCCACAGCGTGGCATCCGCCTTCTGCCACTGCACCTCGAGGCCCAGCTCCTCGGCGCGCCCGGCCCCGATCGAGAGCCCCACTGCAGCGAAGTCCACGGCGGTGACCCGCCATCCGCGCTGTGCGAGCCAGAGGGCGTTCCTGCCCTCGCCGGCCGCCAGGTCGACCGCCGTGCCCGGCTCCAGGCTCCCCAGGGTCTCGGCCACCCACTCGTTCGGCTCGAGCGACCAGACGCTCTGCCGATTCTCGGCGGCCTCGCGATAGCGGGAATTCCAGTCCTCTGCGTCCATGGGTCCATTGTCTCGCGCCGGCCTCGCGTGGCGACGCCGCATCGGCCGGCGTCCGGCCGTACGCTGGACGCAGTACTCACAGCACTCGATTCTGCGCCCCCTTCCCCCACCCGTGCGGGCGCCCACCCGAAAGAAACGACCCATGCGAACGTCTCTGCCCACGTCTGCGCGCGCCCGCGCCGGAATCATCGCCCTCGTTCTCGGAATCGGCCTCGTGGGGTGGGGAGCGTCGTCGGCATCGGCGGAGCCGATCGCCGGGGCCATCACGGGCGTCGCGGCATCCCCGATCACGGTCGGGTACGGCGGCAACGTGCGCATGACGATCAGCTTCTGCGTGCCGAACGGCACCCTCGCCGGGGACACCTTCACCTCCACCATCCCGCCGCAGCTGGTCGGCGCGAACGCCCCGGCCGGCTTCGACCTGCTCGACGCGGGCGGCAACCTGGTGGCCACCGCGGTGAAGTCCGGCGCCGCGCCCAGCTTCCTCTACACCTTCACCATGAGCAGCTACGCGCAGGCGCACAACAACGTCTGCGGCACCGCGTACTACGAGACGGCCATCCTCGGCTCCCTCGCCGGGCAGGATGTCCCGCTCACCTCGGTGACGAACGACGGCACCTCCTTCACCACGACCGTTCACGAGAACGCGGCGCCTCCCGTCGACCGGGCGAACCCGAAGAAGGTCGGCTCGTTCCCCGCAGGCGTCGGCCAGTGCACCACGACCACCACCGACTGCATCCTGTGGTCGGTGCAGAGCCCCGTCGGTCCGCTCGCCTCCGGAACGCTGACCGACACGCTCGGCGACGGTCAGACGTTCGACTGCGCGACGGCGGAGACGATCATCGGCACGCCCGCGGCGAACTTCCCCTACATCTCCGGCACCGCCGCCTACACCGCGGGCAGCCTCGTCTCCTGCGGCGGCACCGGCTTCGTCTACGACTTCGGCGCGGTGCCCGCGGGGCAGATCGTGCAGATCTCCCTGCTCGTGAACGCGACGACGGCCGACCCCGACGGCGACCACGTCTACTCCAACTCCGTGCAGTCGAGCGTGGTCGGCGCCGACGGCATCACCCGGCCGGGTGATGACACGGCCTCGATCCGCTCGGCGACCGCGGGCGGCAACGGCGCGGGAGACGGCCTGTCGATCGTGAAGTACCTGGCGACCCAGGGCCCGGTCGCGGGTGACTATGACACCGCTCCCGGGTTCGAGCACCCCGCGGGCACCACCGTCCCGATCGCCATGACCGTGGCGAACACGGGCACCACCGCGCTGCGGAACGTGACCGTGACCGACGCCACCGCCGCCGGCCCGACCCTCTCCGGGCTGAGCTGCGCGTTCCCGGACGGCACCTCCGGCACGATCTGGAGCGGACCCTTCGCACCGGGCGCGAGCTTCCCGTGCACGGGGACGATCGGTTCGTCGGGTGCGGGCGTTCAGGAGAGCGACACGGCGACCGTGACCGCGCTCGGGAACGGTTCGCCCACGGCATCCGACACCTTCGCGTCCCACACCGCAGCCGCGCCGGCGCCGGTCTCCGTCGGGGACTACGTGTGGGTGGACTCGAACCACGACGGGATCCAGGGGCCGGATGAGCACGGCGTCGCGGGAGTGACCCTGACGCTCACCGATGCGGCCGGCAACCCGGTCACCGACATCCACGGAGCCGCGGTGGGACCGACCGTCACGGACGCCTCGGGCCACTACTTCTTCGGCAGCCTGCCGCCCGGCACCTACACGGTGCACGTCGACTACAGCACCGTGCCCGCCGACCTGGTGCCCACCGTGCCCGGTGTCGGCGATCGGGCGGCAGACTCGTCCACCGGGTCGGCGACGAGTGTCGCGCTGGCCGCGGGCGAGCAGGATCTCACGCTCGACTTCGGCCTGTGGTCGAGCGCGCTGCCGACGTTGCCGTTCTTCGGCGACGACACCCCGGCCGCGGCATCCGGCGGCCTCGCCTTCACCGGCGGCGGGGCGAGCCTTCCGCTCCTGGTGGGCGGCGGGGGCTTCCTCTTCCTCGGCCTCGGGCTGCTCCTGCTGCGCCGCTCCCGTGCCTGACCCCGCCTGCCGAAAATGAAGGCGATACCGCGCTCGCGGTGACGGATGCGTCGTCCCGCACGCGTTCGCAGCGGATCTCCTGCGTTTTCGGCGGCGACGGGGCTCGGGTGCGGGTCAGCGCGCGAGGCGCTGCGCGATGACGGAGAGCGCCTCCGCGAACCACGGCTCGCGGCCGGGCGCCGTGCCGCCGGAGAGGTTCACGCCGCGCACCCCGTCGATCTGCAGCATCGCCCGCGACAGCTCCACCGCCTCGGCGACGCCCTGCGCGAAGGGGTCGGCTGCCGCCAGAATCCGCTCGAGGTAGCCCTCCGGCAGCACCAGCGTGGTGAAGCTCGCGAGCAGCTGCGCGCTCTCGCGGTCGACCACGACCGGCACGCACGGCACGAACGCCATCGCCGCGCCGAGCTGCTGCGCGCGGTCCACGAACTCGGCGACGGGAGCCGCTCCCCCCGCATGGTTGACGAAGCACACCTCGGCGCCGGCTCGCAGCTTCTGCAGCAGCCGATCGGGTCGGCGGTCGACGGGCGGGGTCGCGGGCGCCTCGGCGACGGAAACGAGATGACCCGCCGCCCGCGCGAGCGACGCCGCCTCGGTCGAGTCCAGGTCGAACACGGGCAGCGCATCCGGCCGGTCACCGGTGAGCGTGTGATCTCCGGTCACGCAGTGCACCCCGGCGACGCCGGCGTGCGCGAGCGCCGCCAGCTCACCCTCCATGGCGACGCGGTTGCGATCACGGCAGTTGAACCCCGTCCACACCTCGAGACCGGTGCGCTGGATGAGCGCCGCGCGATAGGCGGGCGGGAACTGCACCCGGGCGTTCCCGGCGTCGCCGGCCAGCACGGCATCCACGGTGCCCGCGAGGATGGCGCCGCACTCCTCGATCGATGCGGCGTCGAGCGCCCGCGCCGGGAAGTCGGCGACCACGATCTGCCGGGATGCCATGAGCTCGCGCATTCGCGATGCCGGCTGGCTCAGCGGTGCCGGCCCCTCCCAGCGCACGGTCGGCAGGTCGAGGAACACGCACCGGTGCGGCGACACCTCGCAGCTGCCGTCGAACTCGACGCCGCCGCACGGGCCGAACTCCATCCGCTTGGGGCACTCGAGAAGGGTCTCCATGGTGCCGCGATGGTAGCGCCCCCGTGTTGCGGCAATGTTGCGGCATCCGCGGTCCGTTCCGAAAATGCAGGAGATTCTCGCCGAAGCGCCGCCGAACACGCCCACGGATGCCGCGGCGAACGGATCTCCTGCGTTTTCGGCAGTCGGGAGGGGCGGGTCAGCGGAGGGTGAGCGCGTAGCGCTGGAGGGGCGCGCCGCCGAGGGGGTGCGGCGCGGGGTCACCCGCGGGCCGGAAGCCGGCCGACTCGTAGAGGGCGATCGCGGGGTCGTTGCCCACCCGGACGTCGAGCAGCATCCGCCCGAGGCCCGCCGCCGCGGCCGCCGCGATCGCGTCCACGAGGAGAGCCCGCCCGATGCCCCGCCGCGACCGCTCCGGCGAGACCGCGAGGAGCTCGAGCACGCCGTCGGCGCCAGTGAGCGCAAACCCGGACGGATGCCGCGGCTCCCCCGCCACCGCGAACCGCACCCTCGGCCGCGCGAAGAACTCCCGCGCCCGCTCGGCGGCACCGTCGGGCGCCGGCGCGCCGTCCCGCGCGGCGAGCGCGAACAGCCACAGCAGGATGCTCGGCTCCACCGACTCGTCGCCCGCCTCACGCACCACCCGGTCCGCGGCGAACTCGCGCACGAGCCGCACCGAGGACTGCAGGAAGTACGCGGCGAGCGCCGCGGTGAGCACCACGTTCAGCCACCACCCGGGCAGGTTCTCGGCGGCGCCGCGCGGCTCGGTCAGCGCGGTGAACACCGCTCCCGCGGCGAAGAGCGCGGCGAGCACGAACCCCGTCGCGGGACGCCCCGTGGCCCGCCACCACGACCGGGGCGGTGCGACGGGCTCCCCGGCGGAACGGAAGGCGCGCGTCGCGGAGAGCACGAACGCCGCCTGCGCGAGGGCGTCGAGCACGTGGGCGATGAGACCGGGAAGGAACGCGAACACGTAGTTCTCGACGAGCACGACGACGACGATCCCGCCCCCGATGTAGAGCGCCTTGACGCCTGTCCCCTGGATCCGCACGGCGCAAGCGTACTGTCACGCACGCCCATAATGGGGTGACGGACGAGACGAGCGGAGCGCGACCATGACCGAGCACTACGACCTGGTCGTGCGGGCGGCATCCGCACTGGTCGACGGCGAGTTCCGGCCGGCCGAGGTCGGGGTGATCGACGGGCGCATCGCTGCGGTCTCCGCCGAGCGCCTCGAGGGCGCGGTGTCGGTCGAGCTGGCGGATGACGCGGTGCTGCTGCCCGGCCTGGTGGACACGCATGTGCACATCAACGAGCCCGGCCGCACCGAGTGGGAGGGCTTCGCCAGCGCCACGCGCGCCGCGGCGGCCGGGGGCGTGACGACGGTGATCGACATGCCGCTGAACAGCATCCCGGCGACCACCTCGGTGGAGGCCCTCGAGACGAAGCGGCGCGCGGCCGCCGGCCAGTCCGTGGTGAACGTGGGGTTCTGGGGCGGTGCCGTGCCGCAGAGCCTCGGTCGCCTGCGGCTGATGTGGGATGCCGGGGTGTTCGGGTTCAAGGCGTTCCTGTCGCCGTCCGGGGTCGACGAGTTCGAGCACCTCACTTCAGAGCAGCTGGATGCCGCGCTGGAGGAGATCGCATCGTTCGGCGGGCTGCTCATCGTGCACGCCGAGGATCCGGCCGTGCTCGACGCCCACGCCAACGACGGCGGGACCTCGTACAGCGCCTTCGTCGACTCGCGACCGGACGCCGCGGAGGTCACCGCGATCGAGCGGGTGATCGCGGGTGTGCGGCGCACGGGGGCGCGCGCCCACATCCTGCACCTGTCGTCGGCGGAGGCGCTCCCGGCGCTGCGCGCCGCCCGCGCGGTGGGTCTGCCCATCACCGTGGAGACCTGCCCGCACTACCTCGCGTTCGACGAGGAGGAGATCCCGGAGGGCGCCACGCAGTTCAAGTGCTGCCCGCCCATCCGTTCCAACGCCAATCGGGACGCGCTGTGGCAGGCGCTCGTGGACGGCGACATCGACTTCATCGTCACCGACCACTCGCCGAGCACGGCCGATCTCAAGTTCACCCACGACGGCGACTTCGGGCTGGCCTGGGGTGGCATCGCGGGCCTGCAGACGGGTCTCTCCGCGATCTGGTCCGAGGCGCACCGTCGCGGCATCCCGCTGACCTCGGTGGTGCGGTGGATGTCGGCGAACACCGCCGATTTCGTGGGGCTCGGCCGCAAGGGGCGCATCGCGGTGGGCGCCGATGCCGACCTCGTGTCGTTCGCCCCCGCCGAGACCTTCACGGTGCACGCCGACGAGCTCCTGCACAAGAACCCGGTCAGCGCGTTCGACGGGCGCGAGCTACGCGGGGTCGTGCGCACCACGTGGCTCGCGGGGGAACCGGTGTCGACGGCAGCGGACGCCCCCGCCCGGGGTCGGCTGCTCGATCGGCACTAGCGAGCAGTCCGGTACAGGAGCTATTCTCAGTCCCAAAAGGGGGCGAGGATGAATCGACTCAAGGCGATCGCGGAGGACTATGACATTCGCCGGGGGGCCGGCTTTCTCGCTATCTCGGCCGTGTTCGCGACGATGGCGTGGCTGATCTACCCGATGGCGAGCACCGCGATGTCCAGCGACATCTGGGCGACCATGGGTGGGTTCTACGCCCTGTGCGCCCTGTCCGTCGCGTTCCTGCTCGGCACCATCGGGTCGATCATCGCCGCCGGAATCCGCGCCCTGATGTACCGCGCAGAAGCGCGCCGAGCGCGCTGACCCGCTCAACCCGCTGCCGCGTCGTCGAGCGAGCGCTCCGCCCACGACCGCAGCTGGCGGAGCGGGCCGGCGGCGCTGCGGCCCAGCGGCGTGAGCGAGTACTCGACCCGGAGCGGCACCTCGGCGAACACCTGGCGATCGACGAGGCCTGCCGACTCGAGGCGGCGAAGCGTCGCCGTGAGCACCTTCGGGGTGACGCCGTCGAGCCTTGCTTTGAGGGCGCCGAATCGCACCGGTCCGGATTCGAGCACGCCGATCGCGAGCGCGGCCCACCGGTTGGCGATCACGTCGAGCAGGTCGCGGCAGGGGCAGTGCGCCGAGTAGACGTCGTGGGTGTGATGGAGTCCGGTGGTGCAGGCGTACGTCATATGGTTACGTTATCAGATTAGCGGTATCCGCGAGATACTTGGGGCTCTTGCGGGTAACCACGGGGGGCTTTCTAGGGTCGGTGCATGACATCCGACACCTCCATGACAGCCATCGTCGCCCAGGGCGGCCACCGCCTCTCCGACCCCGGCGCGTTCGCCGCGACGCCCGTGCCCCGCCCCGTTCTGCGGCCCCGCGACATCCTCGTGCGCGTGCGCGCCGTCTCGATCAACCCGGTCGACACCAAGGTGCGAGCCGGGCTGCGCACCGGCAGCACGCGCATCCTGGGATGGGATGCCGCGGGCACCGTCGAAGCCGTAGGCGGCGAGGTGCGCTCCTTCTCCGTCGGCGACGAGGTCTGGTACGCGGGCGACCTCTCGCGCGACGGCACGAACGCCGAACTGCACGCCGTGGACGAGCGGATCGTGGCGCGGAAGCCCGCCTCACTCGACTTCGATGCCGCCGCCGCGCTGCCCCTCACCGCGCTCACCGCCTGGGAGACGCTCTTCGACCACCTGCGACTCGGGCCCGGCAGCGACGGCACCCTCCTGGTGATCGGCGGCGCGGGCGGCGTCGGCTCGATCCTCATCCAGCTCGCCAAGGCACTGACCGGCGTGCGCGTGATCGCCACCGCCTCGCGCCCCGAATCGGCCGAGTGGGTGCGCGAGCTCGGCGCCGACGCGGTGGTCGACCACCGCGCCCTCGTGCAGGAGGTGATCGCCGCCGCGCCCGACGGCGTCGACCACGTCTTCACCGCCCACTCGCCCGGAACCATCGACGCGCTCGCCCGGATCGTGAAGCCGTTCGGCCATGTGGTCGCGATCGACGACCCGAAGCAGCTCGACCTGCTGCCGCTCAAGCGGAAGTCCATCGCCTGGCACTGGGAGCTCATGTTCACGCGCGCCCTCTTCGAGACCGCCGACATGGGCGAGCAGGGCCGCATCCTCGCGCAGGTCGCCGAGCTCGTGGACGACCGGCGCATCCGCAGCACACTCACCACCTCCATCGACGGGCTGGATGCCGCGGGCCTCGCCCGCGCGCACGAACTCGTCGCCGACGGGACCGCGATCGGCAAGGTCGTCGTCCACAACTGATGCACCACCCCACGAAAGGAAAAACCATGACCGACAGCCCCTACGCCACCTCCGTCGCCGCACCGGCATTCCCGCTGCGGAGCTCCGACTTCGTCGACGGGTCCGCCCTGCCGCGCAGCGCCTGGGGCGACGGCGCCGTGACTCCCGCGCTCGAACTCGGCCCGCTCCCCGCGGGCACGCAGAGCGTGCTCGTCACCGTCTTCGACCCCGACGCCCCGCTGCCGGGCGGATTCTGGCACTGGGCCGCGATCGTGCCGGCCTCCACCGTCTCGATCCCCTCCGGCCCCGGCACCGCAGACGCGCTGCCCGCCGGTTCCACTGTGCTCGCCAACTCGGCCGGGTTCGTCGGCTTCATGGGCGCGGCGCCGCCCGCCGGAACCGGGCGCACCCACCACTACCACGTCGCGGCGACCGCACTCGATGTGCCGAGCCTCGAACTGCCGGAGCACGCGAGCCTCGCGCTCGTGCACTGGATCGCCTCCGGGCACACGCTCGGCCGCGCCGTCATCGTCGGCACGGCGGACTCCCCGGCCGCCTGACCCCGCACTGCCGAAAACGCAGGAGATCCGGCATCCGGATGCCGCGGAGCACCGCTCGCGCGCATTTACGCCGCGAATCTCCTGCGTTTTCGGCAATGGGAAATGTTGATGGCGGAAACATCCGCGTCACAATGGTTTGCCATGCTCGGGTGATGGCGATCATCCTGGGCGACAACCAGTACGGCAAGGCCGAGAACCGCGTGGTGCGCATCTACCGCGACACGAAGCGGCACGAGATCCGCGACCTCAACGTGACCACCGCCCTGCGCGGGCCGTTCGACGCCGCCTACCTCGCGGGCGACCAGTCCGACGTGCTGCCGACCGACACCCAGAAGAACACCATCTTCGCCTTCGCCAAGTCGAAGGGCATCGGCGCCATCGAAGGCTTCGGCCTCGACCTCGCGCGGCACTTCGTGGCCGACATCGCCCCCGTCGAGGGCGCCCGCATCGAGATCGAGGAGTACGGCTGGGAGCGCGCCACCGTCGACGGCGAGGAGCACGACCACACCTGGCTGCGCCGGGGCCAGGAGGTGCGCACCGCCGCTGTCACCGTGGATGCCACGGGGGAACACGTCATCGCGGGGCTCAAAGACCTCGTCATCCTCAAGTCCACCGGCTCCGAGTTCGCCGGATTCCTCACCGACGAGTTCACCACCCTGCAGGAGACGCACGACCGCGTGATGGCCACCTCGCTCGACGTCAAGTGGCGCTACAGCGGCACCGACGTAGAGTGGGATTCCGTGTACGACGACGTGAAGCGGCTCATGGTGAAGGAGTTCGCCACCCTGCAGTCACTCGCGCTGCAGCAGACGCTCTGGCACATGGGCACCACCGTGCTGGAGACCTACCCCGAGATCGCGGAGATCCGGCTGAAGGCGCCCAACAAGCACCACTTCGACTACGACCTCGAGCGCTTCGGCATCGAGAACCGCGGCGAGGTCTTCATCGCCGCCGACCGACCCTACGGCCTGATCGAGGCGACCATCACGCGGGACGACGCACCGGATGCCGGCGACGCCTGGCGCTTCTCGGCGGGACTCGCATGAGCGCCGCCGACGACGAGCGCTGGCTCGGCCGCACCATCGAACTCGCCCTGGCGAACGTCGCCGCCGGCGGCGGGCCGTTCGGTGCGGTGATCGTGCGCGACGGCGAGCTCGTGGCCGAGGGTCAGAACCGCGTCACCGCCGCCCTCGACCCGACCGCTCACGCCGAGGTGGTGGCGATCCGGGCGGCGTGCCAGGCCGTCGGAGACTTCTCGCTGGCGGGCGCCACCCTGTACACGTCGTGCGAACCCTGCCCGCTCTGCCTCTCCGCCGCGCTGTGGGCGCGCGTGGACCGCGTGGTGTTCGCGGCCGACCGGCACGACGCCGCCCGCGGCGGATTCGACGACCGCGAGTTCTACGACCTCTTCGCCAAGGACCGCGAGCTGTGGCACCTGCCGATCGACTCGGTCAGGGTGCCGCAATCACCCGCCCCGTTCGACGCCTGGCTCGCCAACGAGGCCCGCACCGACTACTGAGCGAGTCAGCTGCCGCGGTAGGTCGAGTAGGCGAACGGGCTCAGCAGCAGCGGCACGTGGTAGTGCTCGCCCCCGTCGATGCGGAACGTGATCGTCACGTTCGGGTAGAACGCGGAGCGCTCGGAGGTGTCGAACACGATCGTGTAGACGCCGTCGGGCAGGGCATCGGGGCCGAGGGCGGTGACCCGGCCGTCGGCATCCGTGATCCCGATCGCGAGGATGCCGCCCTCCTCGTCATGCAGCGAGACGGGCACGCCGGCCGCGGGCGCACCCGCCGCGGCATCCAGCACGTGGGTGGTGACGTGGCTCACGGCAGCTCCGGGGCGAACTGCTTCTCGAGCCGGAGGAGGGCGATCTGGCGCAACTGATCGCCCACGATCTCGAGCTCGGTGCTGTTCGGCAGTTCGAGGCGTTCGCGCAACTCGGCGAGGATCTCGCGTTTGGTGCGACCCGCCGCCCGGATGATGAACACGCGCCCGAACCGCTCTTCGTAGGCCCGGTTGCCCGCCGCCAGCTCCTCGTCGAGGTCGCTGTCCTCGTCGCCGAGGCCCGCCTGCTCCGCGCGGCTGAACTCCTGCGCGCGACCCTCGCCGACGGGGCGTTCGCCGATGCGCGGATGATGCGCCACCGCCTCCTCGATCTCGGCCGGGCTCAACGGACTCGCCGCGTCGTTCGCCGCCTCGAGCAGCCGGGCGGCATCCTCGAAGGGCGCTGCGGCGGCCACCTCGTCGACCCAGCGGTCGACCGCCAGACTCGCGTAGAGGGCGGCGCGCAGTTCGCTGTCGGAGACGTCGATCATCTGCCTAACATTACCCATGACCAGCCTCACCGGGATCGTGCTCGCGGCCGGTGCGGGCAGTCGAATGGGCGCGCCGAAGGCCCTCATGCACACGCCCGCCGGGGTGCCGTGGGTGGACGTCGCGTGCGACCTGCTGCGCGGCGCCGGCTGCGATCGCGTGCTGGTGGTGCTGGGGGCGGCGATGGTTCCCGTGCCGGCGTTCGCGGAGGTGGTGGAGGCGGCCGACTGGACCTTCGGCATGTCGGCATCCTTGCGCGCAGGACTGCTCGCCTCGGGCGGCGACGCCTCGCTCATCACCCTGGTGGACCTGCCCGAACTGCCGCTGGCCGTGGTGCAGCGGGTGGCCGAGCAGCCCTTCGCGCGGAACGTGCTGCGTCGGGCCGTGTTCGAGGGGCGGCCCGGGCATCCGGTGCTCATCGGGGCGGACCATCGTGCTGCCGTGGTCGCCTCGCTCACCGGCGACCGAGGTGCACGCGACTACCTCGCGGAGCACGGCCGCGAGATCGAGTGCGGCGATCTCTTCGACGGCCACGACGTGGACCGCTGAGCGGTGCATCTCGCCCGGTCGACGGCGGCCGGCCCGAGCTGCGAACGGGGAAGGGCTGCGTCAGCGCTCGAGCTCGCGGCGCAGGGCCGACGTGACGGCGGCGAGCCGCGCGCCGCCCACGCGCTCGAGCACGGCACCGGCCAGGCGCGCCACCAGGTGCGCCGCCGCCGCGTAGCTGTCGTACGCGTCGGGGCTCTCGAGCGGGCACTCGAGCACGAGGTGGGCGCGGCGTGCGAAGGGACGGCCCGAGGCATCCGTGATCAGGATGCCGCGGGCTCGCCCCACCGCCCCGAGCAGGTCGCCGAACCCCGCCGGCCTGCGCCGGAACCCCACGAAGACCACCACATCGCGCTCGTCGAGACCGGCGAGCTCCTCCCCCACGGTCTGACCGGGCAGCGGCGCCAGAGACACGAGGTCACGTGCTTGCGCGAGCTGCTCCCGCAGGTGCAGCGCCACCGGATAGCTGTTGCGGAAGCCCACGATCACGACGCGGTGCGCGTCGGCGAGCAGCGCGGCCGCCGGTGCGAGGTCGAGCGCGGCCACCGCGCGCAGGTTGGCGAACTCCTGCTCCAGCGCGGAATCCGAATGCGCCACGGCCCCGGGCCTCGGCGCCCCGCGTTCCGCCCGCAGCTGCTCCCGCACCTCCTCGGCGCCCGAGAAACCGAGCCGCCGGTACAGCCTCGACACGGTCGCCTTCGACACGCCGCTAAGACCGGCGATCTCGGTCGCGTTGTAACCGGCCAGGTCGTCGAGGTGGTCGCGCAGGAACTCGGCGGCCCGCTGCTCCTGCGGTGAGAGGTCCGCCAGGCGTGCGTCGAGACGCTCCGCGAGGGTCACGCGAGCGCCAGCACCGCCGCCTCGAACGCGTCGAGGGCGGCCGCGACATCCGAGGTGCGCACGTGCTCGTCGGGGTGGTGGCTCACGCCGCCGCGGCAGCGCAGGAAGAGCATGGCGATCGGCGTGAGGGCCACGACCGCCATTCCGTCGTGGCCGGCACGGCTCCAGAACGCGAGCGGCGAGTCGTCCCCGGTGGCGCGGATGCCGGCTCCGATCGCCGCCGAGAGCCGCGGGTCGCACGGCACGGCGTCGGCACGGTAGATCTCCGTGGTCGCAAGGGTCAGCCCCCGCCGGGCGCACAGCTCCCCCGCCGTCGCCCAGATCTCGTCGAGCGCGGCGTCGCGTTCGTCGTCGAACTCGGCGCGCAGGTCGAGGCTCAGCTCCACCCGGCCGGGGATCACGTTGACGCCGCCGGGGAACGCCTGCAGCCGCCCCACGGTGCCGATCACTCCGCGGCGCTTGGAGATGCGTTCGATCTCGACCACCAACTCGCTCGCGCCCACGAGAGCGTCGCGGCGCCGGTCGTACGGGGTGCCGCCGGCGTGGCCGGCCTTTCCAGTGATGTCGATGGTGAAACGACGGGCGCCGGCGATGGAGGTGACGATCGCGAGGCGGCGGTCGGCGTCATCCAGGATCGGGCCCTGCTCGATGTGGGTCTCGAGGTAGCCGACGTAGTTCTCGGGGCGCCGGAACGCACCCGGCAGGCGCGCGGGGTCGAGCCCGAAGTCGGTGAACGCCTCGGCGAGGGTGATGCCGTCCTTGTCGGCGAGCGACCACCACGCGTCATCCCAGGTGCCTGCAATCGCCCGGCTGCCGAGCAGCGCCATGCCGAAACGGGTGCCCTCCTCGTCGCTGAACGCGACGACCTCCAGCGCGAACGGCAGGCGGATGCCGGAGTCGCGGATGCGCGCCGCCACCTGAATGGCGAGCAGGACGCCCAGCATCCCGTCGTAGCGTCCCGCGTCGGGCACGGTGTCGATGTGCGAACCGAGCAGCAGGGCGGGGAGGCCGGGCTCAGCGCCCTCGAGCCGACCGCACTGGTTGCCCGCGGCATCCTGCCAGGTGCTCAGTCCCGCCTCTCGCATCCACTCGGCGACGAGGTCGTTGGCGGCGCGGTGCTCGGGCGACAGGTGCACGCGCTCCAGACGATCGGGGCGGCTGGAGATGGTGGCCAGCTGTTCGCAGCGGTCCATGACCCGGTCGGCGTCAGTCGGCATAGAAGTCCATCGCGGCGCCGACTCCGGAACCGGCCGTGACCGGGTGCCCTCCGCGGCGCAGCACCTGCTCCAGCGCCGCGAGGGTGAGCAACACGGTGTCCCGCCTGGCGTTGTATCCCATGGTGCCGATGCGCCACACCTTGCCGGCGAGGGGGCCGAAGGAGGTGCCGATCTCGATGCCGAAGTCGTGCAGCATCGAGGAGCGCACCCCGGCGTCGTCGAAGCCGTCCGGGATGCGCACGCCCACCACGTTGTTCATGCGCACCGACTGGTCGCCGAACAGCTCCAGGTCGAGGCCGCGCAGGCCCGCCACCATCGCCGACCCGTGCAGCTGGTGCCGGGCGACCGCTTGCGGCAGGCCCTCCTCCACGAGCAGTCGGGCGCACTCGCGCGCCCCGTAGAGCATGGTGGTCGCCTCGGTGTGGTGGTTGAGGCGCTTCGGGCCCCAGTAGTCGAGGATCTGGCTGAGATCGAAGTAGTTGCTGCGGATCGGCGCCGCGCTGACGGCGTCGCCCGCCGAGCGGATGCCGGCCTCCACGCTCTTGCGGGAGTTCACCACCTCCACGGCGCGCGCGGACAGCGTGATGGGCGAACTGCCGGACGGGCCGGCGAGGCACTTCTGCAGGCCGGCGGTCGCGACATCCACACCCCAGGAGTCGGGCAGGAAGGTGTTGCCGGCGAGGGACGCGGTGACGTCGGTGTAGAGCAGGGCGCCGTGTCGGGAGCAGATGTCGCCGAGCTCGTCGAGCGGCTGGGCGACGGTGGTGGAGGTGTCGCCGTGCACGATGGCGACGAGCTTCGGGCGCACCGCGATCACGGCCGCTTCGATCTCGGCCGCGGTGAAGACGGTGCCCCATTCGCGTTCGATGACGTGCACCTCGGCCTGGCAGCGCTCGGCGATCTCGCGCAGGAGGTGCCCGAAGCGGCCGAAGACGGGCACGAGCACGCGGTCGCCCGGCTCGATGAGGGAGACGAAGGCCGCTTCGATTCCGGCTCGGCTGGTGCCATCGATGAGCAGCGTGGCCTCGTTCGCGGTCTGGAACACCTCGCGGTAGAGCGCCATGGTCTCGTTCATGTAGGCGGTCATGGCGGGGTCGTACTGCCCGACGAGCTGCGCGGACATCGCGCGCAGCACCCGCGGGTCGGCGTTGATCGGGCCGGGGCCCATCAGCAGTCGCTGCGGCGGGTCGATGGGCAAGGTCTGCACGGAGCCTCCTGATCCAATATTTTCACCCCCACCCTACTGCAACCCCCGTTTCACCCACATTTCGCCGAGGGGCCTTAGATGGTCGTTTTTCGGGGCGCAAAAGCGACAATCTAAGGCCCCTCGGCGATGATGGGAGGGTGGATGAGGTGGTGGCGCGGGCTGTGGGGGCGCTCGTGGAGGCGGGGGTGGCGGATGAGGCGCTCGGCAGCCTTCGGCCCGCGGGGCGGTTCCGCAGCGAGGTCATCAAACCCGCGGGTCGGGCCTGGCGGCTCGGCGAACTGCTGCTCGCCCGCGACGGCACGGTCTACCGGGTGGGCGAGGTCACCCGCGCGCTCGAACCGCCGCGCGGGGTGGCCAACAAGTCGCCGGATGCCGAGGCCCGCCGGGAGAAGAGACGCGCGGCGGTGCGGGGCCGCTTCGCCGAGGGCGAGGTGGTCAACTTCGGCTACACGAGACTCGACGAGGTGCCGGAGGCCATCGGCGACGTGCCGCTCGAGCGCTACCTTCGCGAGCGCATCGACCTGCACATCGAGCAGCTCTAGCCCTGCAGCCACTCCTCGAGCTCTTCGGCGAGCGCGATGAGGCCGAGGTCGGAGTATCGCGGGCCCACCAGCCCTACGCCCACCGGCGCGGTGCGGGTGGTCGGGCCGGGAACGGTGATGAGCGGCGCACTGAGACCGGGCCTGCCGGTGATCCCCGCCACCGCGGTGAGCCGCAGCGTCGCGGCGCGCGTCGCCTCGATCTCCGCAGCGCTGGCGGTGGTGGAGGGGGCGATCGACCCGGCGGCGGGCAGCAGCAGCACGCGGTCGCCGAGCACGGCGTCGAGGCGTGCGCGCGTGGCATCCAGGTGCGCCGCGGCGTCGAGACCCTGCTGCTCGGTGATCGACTTCGCGAACGCGAACCGTGCCGCGATGTCGTCGCCGAGCGTGCCGGGATGCGCGTCGACCCAGGCGCCGTTCGAGCTCCACGCCTCCACGGCCTGGGTCATGCGGAACGCCTCGAACAGCTCATCGGGCTCGCCGAGGTCGACGGTGGCGAGGTCGTCGAGGTCGAGCGCGGCGATGAGGAGCTCGAACGCCTCGCGCACCGCCGGCGCAGCCAGGGCCAGCAGCCGCGGGTCGATCGCGTAGCGGGCGGCGACCGGTGACTGCGCCGCGAGGTCGAGGCTCGCGGATGCCGCGGCCGCAAGGGTCACCGAGTCGCGGGTGAGCCAGCCGACCGTGTCGAAGCTCGGGGCCAGCGGGCGCAGGCCGCTGCGACTCACGCTGCCGTGCGTGGTGCGCAGCCCCCACAGCCCCTGATACGACGCGGGCACCCGGATGGACCCGCCGGTGTCGGTGCCGAGCCCGATCGTCACCTGCCCGGTGGCGACCGCGGAGGCGGGGCCGCTGGATGAGCCGCCCGGGATGGCGCCCGGAACGGCGCCGTTCGGCGGCGTTCCGTAGTGCACGTTGCGGCCGGCGACGCTGTAGGCGAACTCGTCGGTCTGGGCGATTCCGGTGACCCGGGCCCCGGCATCCAGCAGCTGCTGCACGGAGGCGGCGGTACCGCCTGCCGGCGCCTGCTCCGCGAGGTAGGCGGGCACGCCCACCCCCACCGCGAAGCCCTCGACCTCGAAGAGATCCTTCACCGCCACCGTGTGACCGGCGAGCGGACCGGATGCCGCCCCCGCCACGAGCGGCGACCCCACGACCCGCCACGTGGCGGCCTGGATCGCCGGCGCGGGCACGCTCACGTGCGCGGCCTCCACGGCCCACCCTCCGGGCAGCCGACGCCACAGCTGCGTCTGCTGGCCGCGGCCGCCGGTGAGCGGCTGGGTGACGGCGACGACGAGCGCGGCATCCGCCCCGATCGGCCGCACCTGCACGTCGAGCACGGTGCGCTGCGGGGCTCCGCCTCGACCGCGGCGGAAGGCGCCGATGGTGTCGTGGCCGATGAGGAGGCCGGCGGCATCCCCGCGCATGGTGCCGTCGCCGGGGGCGAAGAGGCGGTCGAGCGCTTCGAGGTCGTTGGACATGAGGGCCGACTCGTAGGCCCAGAAGGCCTCGAGCAGGCCGGCGGGAGTGTCAGTCAAAGTCGGCCGTCCTGATCGTGGCGTGAACGCCCTTCACGAGGTCCACCACCTGGGAGATCCTGAAGTCGGTCGCCGCGCTGAGGTAGGCGTAGGCGTGCTCGGTGTCGAGCCCGTAGCGGGCCTTCAGCAGCGAGATCGCGGCGCGCACGCAGTTGCGCACCGCCTCGTCGAGGTCCTCGTCGAGCCCGGTCGGCACGAGGTACTCGTCGGTGCTCGCGAGCGGGCCGGTCACCACGCCGAACTCGCGCTCCGCCTCCTCGGCGGGGACCACGTCGAACCGCAGGGCGACGCGCAGCGACCCCTCCATCGCGGTGAGCGCGACCTCGCCGTCGCCCTGTGCGAAGTGCGGGTCGCCCACGTAGGCGAGTGCGTCGGGCACCAGCACGGGAAGGTAGAGCGCGGCGCCCTCCACCAGCAGGTTGATGTCGATGTTGCCGCCGTACGGCCCCGGCGGCACCGAGTGCGGGCGCACGTCGCCGGGCGCGGCGACACCCATGATGCCGAGGAAAGGCCGCAGGGGGAACCGGATGTCGTGGCCGCCCCCCAGCACGCGCGGCATGGTGCCCTGCTCCCCCTCCACCCCGGCGAATACGCTCACCGTGCGGTCTTCGAGGGGCAGCTCGCCCGCGAGCGCCCCGCGCCCGTGGCGGTTCGACACCACGCCGTAGGGCACGCGCGGCAGCGTCTCGACGATGGTGATCTTGAGCAGGTCGCCGGGGCGCGCGCCCGTCACCGCGATCGGGCCGGTGATCACGTGGGGGCCGTCGACGGCGGGGTCACGGGGGTGGTCGGAGGCGGCGAGCGCCGCGGCATCCTGAAGCACCCGGTCGGGCGGCACGCCGAAGCCGGCGAAGAAGGCGACCGGGTCGCGGCCCTGGTCTTCGTGGATGCCCTCGTGGCTGATGGTGTCGATGGTGACCTCGGTGCCCGGCTCCACGGTGAGCACGGGAGCGTCGGCGGCGCAGGGAAGCCTCCCCCACAGCACCTGGTCGGGCCGTGCGGGCAGGTAGGTCGACGAGCGGATCGGGCCGAGCCCGGGCTGCAGTATCTCCATCGCCGCCAGCCTATCGCCCGCCCTCCGCCCGCATCCGCCCGCCGCCGCCTGCCGAAAACGCAGGAGATTCCACGCGACGCGCCGCGGAACGGGCCGCCCCGGCGTCTGCGCGAACGAATCTCCTGCGTTTTCGGCGGGCGGTGGTCAGAGGGGGTGGAGGGTCACGGCGGCGGCGGGGAACGAGAGCGTGGCACGGTCGCCCGGCGCGAGGCGCTGACGGTCGAGCGGCAGGTCGGCGGCGAGCCCGGCCACGCGCACGCGCACCAGGTCGCCGCGCCGCTCCACCGACTCCACGACGCCCTCGACCGCGTTCTCCCCGGGCCCTACGGCAACGAGCGTCGGCGGCACCGTGGCCGCGACGGCGAGCCCCGGCGGGAGGGGCGCGGATGCCGCCACCTCCCGCCCCTCGACCAGAACCCCGGTCGCGGTGCTCCTCCCGACCAGCAGGTTGAGCCCCACCAGCGCGGCCGCGAACGGTGTGCGCGGCCGCGCCAGCACCTCCCGCGTGGGCCCGGCATCGACCACGCGCCCCTGCTCGAGCACCACCACGCGGTCGGCCAGCGTGTAGGCGTCGATCACGTCGTGCGTCACGACGATCACGGTGCGGTCGGCGAGCACGCGCGCGAGCATTCCCCGCATCGCCGGCACCACGGTCACGTCGAGCGCCGCCATCGGCTCGTCGAGCAGCAGCAGACGCGGGTCGGATGCCAGCTCCCGAGCCACCGCCACCCGCTGCGCCTGCCCTCCCGACAGCCGGCCCGGGCGTCGCCCCGCCAGCTCTCCTGCATCCACCTCGGCGAGCCAGCGCCGCGCGATCTCCCGTGACTGCGCCGCGGACCGCCCGCCGCTCCGCGGTCCGAACGCCACGTTGTCGAGCACGCTGAGGTGCGGGAAGAGCAGCGGGTCCTGGGCGAGCAGGGAGATGCCACGTCGGTGCGGCGGAACCCAGGTGCCTGCGTCGACGAGGGTACGGCCCGCGAGCGCGATGCGGCCGGAGCCGGGTCGGAGCAGCCCGGCGACCGCGGCGAGCAGCGTGGATTTGCCTGCGCCGTTGGGCCCGAGCACGGCCACCGTCTCGCCTTCGGCAACGGTGAGCGCGGCATCCAGTCGGCCGTCGACGCCGATGGCGACCTCAAGCACGGGTGCCCCGACCGAAGGGGGTGACGCCGCGGTAGGTGAGCCCGACGACGAGGATGGCCACGGCGACGAGCACGAGCGAGAGGGCCACGGCGGAGTCCGGATCGGTCTCCAGCTGCAGGTAGATCTCGAGCGGCAGGGTGCGAGTGACCCCCTGCAGGCTGCCAGCGAAAGTGAGGGTCGCGCCGAACTCGCCGAGGGCCCGAGCGAAGGAGAGGATGGCGCCCGACACCAGCGCGGGGAGCACCAGCGGCAGCGTCACCCGCCGGAGCACCGTGGTGGGGCGGGCGCCGAGTGTGGCCGCGACCGCTTCGTAGCGGGTGCCGGCCGTGCGCAGGGCGCCTTCGAGGCTGAGCACGAGAAACGGGATGGCCACGAAGGTCTGGGCGAGCACCACGGCCGTGGTGGAGAAGGCGATGGGGGCGCCGAGGAGGTCGAACGTGGAGCCGAGCAGTCCGCGCCTGCCGAAGGTGTAGAGCAGGGCGATCCCGCCCACGACCGGCGGAAGCACGAGCGGCAGCAGCACGAGTGCGCGCAGCACCCGCTGCCCGGGGAACGTGGCGCGGGCCAACACGAGCGCCATCGGCACGCCGAACAGCACGCAGAGCAGGGTGGAGATCCCGGCGGTCTTGAGGCTGAGGAGCAGGGCGTCGACGGAAGAGGGGGACGCGATGATGGCCCCGAAGTGCGCCCAGTCCACGCGGGCGATCACGGCGACGAGCGGCAGCAGCACGAACGCCGCCCCGACCGCGGCGACCGCGGCCACCCAGCGGGGCACCCCGTGCAGGCTGGGCGCGACCGCCGTGTTCTCGCGCACGATCAGGGCGCGCCGAAGCCGGCGGTGGCGAGCACGTTGCGGCCCACCGGCCCGGTCACGAATCGCACGAAGGCGGCGGCGGCTCTCGCATTCCGGGAGCCTTTCAGCGCCGCGATCGGGTAGGTGTTGACGGCATCGGTTGCCTCGGGGAACGCCACCCCGCGCACCTTCCCGTTCGCGCCCTTGACATCGGTCACGTAGACGAGACCTGCATCCGCCTCCCCGGTCTGCACCTTGGCGAGCACGCCGGTGACGGCGGTCTCCTCGCTCACCGGGCGGATGACTGTGCCTGTCGCCTTCTCCACGGCGGCGGTCGCCGCCCCGCACGGCACCGCCGGCGCGCACACCACCACTTTCACCCCCGGCTTGGCGAGGTCGGCGAACGAGCTGATCTTCGCCGGGTTGTCGGGCGGCACGGCGATCTCGAGCACGTTCGTCGCGAAGTCGACGGGCGCGCCCGCGACGAGGGATGCCGCGGTGAGCTTCGCCATGTTCGCGGTGTCCGCCGACGCGAACACGTCGGCGGGAGCCCCGCTCTGGATCTGCGTGACGAGCACCGACGACCCGTTGAACGTGGTCTGCACGGTGACGCCGGGGTTCGCGGCCTCGAACTCGGTTGCGAGGTCGGTGAAGGCCTGGGTGAGCGACGCGGCGCCGTAGACCGTGATGGAGCCGGTGAGCGCCGGAGGTGCGGTGTGCTCGCTGGCGCTGGGCGCGGCGGCCGGCGCGGAGCAGGCGGTGAGCGTCATCGCCAGGGCGGCCAGCAGCACGAGTTTTCTCATCGCGCACCGCCCGGGGTCTCGACGATCACCGTGGTCGCCTTGACCACCGCGATGGCCACGGAGCCGAGTTCGAGCCCCAGCTCGCGCACCGCTTCGCTGCTCATGAGCGAGACCACGCGGTGCGGGCCGCACTGCAGCTCCACCTGCGCCATCACGGTGTCCATGACGATGTCGGTGACGAGCCCCACGAAGCGGTTGCGCGCCGATCGCCCGACCCCGGAGGGGTCGTCGGGCAGCACGGCGTGGTCTCGGGCGAGCCGGGCGAGGGCGAGCCCGTCGACGGTGGCGCGCCCCGCGTCATCCTTCTCGCTCGGCAGCAGGCCGTTGTCGACCCAGCGGCGCACGGTGTCGTCGCTGACGCCGAGGTAGGTGGCGGCATCCTTGATCCGTATCTGCGGCATGGATCACAGCTTAGTTCCGCTTTCGCGGTTCAAATGGGACACGGATGCGGCGGCGCGCAGAACTGCGAGAATCGTGGGATGCAGCCCGCCCGCTTCTCCCGCCAGGTGGCCCTCCCGGGCTTCGGCACGGCGGCGCAAGCGCGCCTGGGCGACGCGCGGGTGCTGGTGATCGGCGCCGGCGGCCTGGGCAGCCCCATCATCCTTGCCTTGGCGGCGGCCGGCGTCGGCACGATCGGCATCGTGGATGACGACACCGTCGACCTCAGCAACCTGCACCGCCAGCTCATCCACGGCACCGCCGACATCGGGCGCGGCAAGGTCGCTTCGGCGGCGGACAGCGTGGCCGCGGCGAACCCGGGTGTGTCGGTGGAGCAGCACCCCGCCCGTCTCGACTCCTCGACCGCTCTCGATCTGCTCGGCCGGTACGACCTCGTGGTCGACGGCAGCGACAACTTCCCCACCCGCTATCTGGCGGCCGACGCCGCCACCCTGCTCGGCATCCCGCTCGTCTGGGGCGCCGTCTCCCAGTACGCCGGCCAGGTGGGCGTCGCCGCCCCCGGAGCTCCCGGCTACCGCGACCTGTTCCCGGCGCCCCCGCCGCCCGGCTCCGTGCTCTCCTGCGAAGAGGGCGGGGTGCTGCCGACGGTGTGCGGTGTGATCGGCGCCATCATGGCCGGCGAGGCGATCAAGCTCATCACCGGCGTCGGCACCCCGCTCATCGGCCGGGTGACCACCTTCGACGCGCTGACCGGCGGATTCCGCGAGCTCTCCTTCGAGCGCGACCCACAGGCCGCACCGGTCACCGGTCTCATCGACTACGAGCTGTTCTGCGGGCTCGGCGACTCCATCAGCCCGACCGAGCTCGCGGACGCGCTCGGCGCGGTGACGCTCGTGGACATCCGCGAGCCGTGGGAGGCCGAACTCGCCGCGATCCCCGGGTCGCGTCTCGTCGCCGTGGACGAGATCGAACCCGCCGACGACCTCGTGGTGTTCTGCCACCACGGGGTGCGGTCGGCCCGGGCCGTGCAGGCGCTCTCGGCACGCGGCATCCGCGCCCGCCAGCTCGCCGGCGGCATCGACGCCTGGTCGAGGCTGGTCGACCCCACGATTCCGAGGTACTGATGACATCCGTCGACGAACACGCCGCGCTCATCCGCTCGATGCTGGTCTTCCCGCGGGCGGCCGAGCCGCTGCCGCTGGCCGAGGCGCTCGGCCGGGTGACCGCGTATGAGGTGGTGGCGCCGTTCGATCTGCCCCTCTTCCGCAACTCGCAGATGGACGGCTTCGCCGTGATCGCGGCCGACCTGGCCGAGGGCGTGAGTCTGCCGATCGTGGGCGAGGTGTCGGCACGGGCATCCACCCCGGCACCGTTGGAACGCGGTACCGCCGTGCGCATCATGACCGGCGCCGCCATGCCCGAGGGTGCGGATGCCGTGGTGCCCGTCGAAGACGCCTCCGTTCACGACGACACCGTCACCATCTCGCGGCCCCGCAGCGCGGGCGAGTACGTGCGCGAGCGCGGCAGCGACCTCTCCCGCGGCGACACCCTCCTCCCGCGCGGGCTGCGGCTCGCGCCGCGCCACCTCGCCGCGCTGGCCGCCTCCGGCATCGCCACCGTGGAGGTGCGGGTGCGACCCCGGGTCGCCGTGATCACCACCGGTGCCGAGCTGGTGAGCCCCGGCTCCGACACGGTGCTCGGCCAGATCTTCGACGCGAACGCCGTCGCGCTCACGACCGCGGTCACCGCGGCCGGCGGCCACGTCGTGTTCAGTGCGCGGGTGACCGACGAGCGCGAGGCCATGACCAACGCGCTCGACGCGGCCCTCGCCGTCTCCGATCTGGTGATCACCAGCGGCGGCATCTCCATGGGCGACTACGAGGTGGTGCGCGACGTGCTGGAGCCGCGCGGTGCTGCGGTGGGAAGCATCCGGATGCAGCCGGGCGGCCCGCAGGCGACCGCAGTGATCGGCGGGGTGCCCGTGCTCAGCTTTCCGGGAAATCCGGTGAGCACGCAGATCTCGTTCGAGCTCTTCGTTGCACCCGTGCTGCGCGAGCTGGCCGGGCTGCCAGCAGCTCTGCGGGAGCAGCGGGTGCTCGCATCCGACGTGCGGTCGGTGCCGGGTAAGCGGCAGTTCCTGCGCGGGCGCGCGGTGGGGGCGAGCGGGGTGGAGGTCGTGGGCGGTGCGTCGTCGCACCTGGTGGCGGGGCTTGCGGCATCCGACCTGCTCATCGACCTGCCGGAGGACGTGAGCGACGTGAAGAAGGGCGAGACCGTGGAGACCGTGGCGCTATGACCGACTCGACGGCGGGGGCCCGCCTCACCCACCTGGATTCCGACGGGCGCGCCCGCATGGTGGATGTCGGGGCCAAGGCCGTGACGCAGCGCGCCGCCACCGCGGGTGGCCGGCTCACCACCACGCCGGAGGTGATCGCGCTGGTGCGGGCCGACGGGCTGCCGAAGGCCGATGTGATCGCCACCGCCCGGATCGCCGGGATCATGGGGGCGAAGCGCACGAGCGAGCTGATTCCGCTGTGCCATCCGCTGCCGCTCACCTCGGTGAAGCTCGACTTCGGCTTCACCGACGACGCGATCACCATCAGCGCTACGGCGAAGACGACCGGGCAGACGGGTGTGGAGATGGAGGCGCTCACCGCGGTGGCGATCGCCGGGCTCACCCTGCACGACATGATCAAGGCGGTCGACCCGGCGGCGGTGCTCGGCGACATCCGCCTCCTGGAGAAGACGGGCGGCAAGAGCGGCCACTGGACGCCCCCGGCCCCTGAGGCCCTCGAAGCCCCGGTCCCTGAGGCCCTCGAAGGGACCACCCCGAGCTTGGTCCCTGAGGCCCCCGAAGGGCGGTTCCCTGAGGCACTCGAAGGGACCGCCCACGTGCTAGTCGCCTCCACCGGCGCCGCCGCAGGCACCCGCGAAGACACCACCGGCCCCCGCATCGCCGCCTGGCTCGCCACCCACGGCTACGCGGTCGAGACCTCCGTCGTCGCCGACGCGGATGTCGCGGCCGAACTCGCCCGCGTGCTCGCCACGCGCCCCACCGTGCTCATCACCACCGGCGGCACCGGCCTCAGCCCCACCGACCGCACCCCGGATGCCACCCTCCCCCACCTCGACCGGCAGCTGCCCGGCGTGGCGGAGGCGATCCGCGCCGCAGGCCTCGCGAAGACCGCGACCGCCGCGCTGAGCCGCGGGCTCGCGGGCGTGGCGAACGGCACGGTGGTGGTGAACCTTCCGGGTTCGACCGGCGGCGTGAAGGACGGCCTCGCCGTGCTCGACGGCCTGCTCGACCACCTCGTCGCCCAGCTGGCGGGAGGTGGAGCGCATGAGTGAGGCCGTGATGGCGGTGATCTCGGAGGAGCCGCTGGATGCGGCATCCATCGAGTCCTTCGTGCTTTCGAGCCGGCACGGTGCCCTGGTGACGTTCCGCGGGATCGTGCGCGATCACGACCACGGCGAGAGCGTGACCGCCCTGGAGTACCAGGCGCACCCGGATGCCCGTGCCTTCCTCGAGCGCGTGTGCGAGCAGATCGCCGCAGAGACCGCCCTGCCCGTGGCCGCCGCGCACCGGGTGGGACACCTCGTGGTCGGCGACACCGCGCTGGTGGCCGCCGTCGCGGCGCCCCACCGCGCGGCCGCATTCGAGGCCTGCGAGCGCCTGGTGGATCTGATCAAGCGCGAGGTGCCGATCTGGAAGCGGCAGCACCTCGCCGATGGGGTTACCGAGTGGGTGGGGTTGTAGGGCTGCCGTCCCTGGCGCGGCGAGCGCTACTGTGAGCCCCATGACCATCGACGTTCGCCAAGCCGGCCCCGCAGACATGGACGCGATCGTCGAGACCGTCACCGCGGCTTTCTTCGAGGACCCGCTGTGGGGACCGGTCTTCCCCGACCGCTCGCTCCGGGCCGCCCAGGCCTCCCAGCTCTGGCGGCTGTTCGTGGAGTCCCCCGGCCTCCGCTACCCCTGGACGTTCCTCACCGGCCACGCCGACGCCGCCGCCATCTGGGTGCCGCCGGGCGGTCACGAGCTCACCGAGGAAGAGGATGCCGGCTACGACGAGTTCCTCGTGAGCTTCGCCGGTCGCGCCGCCGCCGACGAGATCCAGGCGATCGGCCAGGCCTTCGACGACGCCCACCCCACCGAGCCGCACTTCTACCTCAGCCTGCTCGCCACCAACCCGCGAGCCCGCGGCCGCGGCCTCGGCATGGACCTGGTGCGGGACGGTCTCGCCCGCATCGACGCCCTGAGGATGCCTGCCTACCTGGAGAGCTCGAACCCGGCCGCGAACGACGCACGCTACAGGAGCGTCGGCTTCGAGCCGATCGGGGAGCTGGTGATGCCGTCGGGGCATCGGGTGACGACGATGTGGCGGGCTAGCCGCTGACCCGATGCATCTGGCCGTCCTGCGACTTGACGTACTCGTACGACTCGCGCACGACTCGCTCGAGGATGCCGAGATCGATGTCGCTGAGGCGCTTGATGTAGAGGCACACCCGACTGGTGGTGTGTCTGCCCAAGCTTTTCAGCAGCTCTGAGTAGCGGACCGTGCCATCCATCAGGTAGATCGTCAGCTTGCCCTTGCGCGGGTAGAAGCTCATGGGGGTGGCGTCGCCCTCGCGGCCGCTCTCGTACTTGTAGTGATAGGTGTCGAAGCCGATGGTGCCGACGTTCCAGAGCTGCGCGTCCTGGCCGCTGATGCGGTGCATCAACGTGATGAGCGTGCGGGCGTCGGCGACGGTCTGCTCGTCGTCGAGCGACGCGAGGTAGCTTTCGACCTTCTCGGTGCCGCCGACCGGCCGGTGTGCTGCTTCAGCCATGCTCGATTCCTGTGCCGTGGTTCGAAGAGATTAGCGCGCCGCCCCGGTCGTCCGACAGTGGTGGGCTCACGACCGTCGGTCCCGTCTCACCGCATCTCCCGGCGTGCACCCCACGAATGGGGGTCACGCGCCGTCTATCGGTGAACCGCCGCGTGGGAAATAATGAGCGTGATAACTGAATTCTCGACTTTCACTCTCATTCCCGATACAGACGAAAGTTGTTCCAATGTCTTCCGATGCACCACGCTCAGGCGACCGCGCACCCGCAACGAAGAGATGGCGACCGACCATCTCGACATGGATCGCCGCGCCATTCGTGCTCCTCATACTCGTCCTGGGCACGGTGACGAGCGGATTCGCCGGGTTCCTGGTGTTCCTGGCGCTCGTCGCCCTGCCGACCGCGCTCTACACGCTCGCCACCCGGCGCGCCTCCTGGGCGGGGCTTCCCCGCTCACGACCCATCGCCACGGCCGTGGCCGGGGGTGCCGTCCTTCTGCTCGTCGTCGGCGGCAGCGTCGGTGCGATCGGTCAGCACGAGCTGGTGAAATCCGATCCCGCGGCATCGACCGCGTCATCCTCCGCGCCGCGCGCCCTGGTCGACACCGGTCTGACGGTTTCGGATGTGCGCGGGGAACAGGGGTCGGCGGCGCGCGACACTCTCAGCGCCGCGGGCTTCCGGGTGGTGCTCCAGTCGGCAGACGGCACGTCCGTCCGGGCGACCGACGATCTGACCGTCGTCTCGCAGGATCCGCCCGCCGGATCGGCGCTCGGCAAGGGCGACGTCGTCACGCTCACCGTCACGTCGGTGACGCCCACGCCGACTCCATCGGCAACCCCGACTCCGGTCGCCGCGCCCGCTCCGGCGCCCGCGAACCCTGCGCCCGCTCCCGCAGCACCACGACCCGCTCCGGCACCGCCGGCCGCTCCACCCGCACCGGCGCCAGCACCGCCGCCCGCCTCCACCGGCACGGTGATCCCCGGTGGCTTCTGCTCCCCCAGCGACGTGGGCAAGGCAGGCGTGGCGGCCAACGGACGGACCTACGTCTGCGGCGCCAAGGGAGCGGATGCGAGCGGCCACTACCACTGGAACGCCTAGACCGGTCCCCGACGCCGCACTCACCACGTTCACCGCCCTGCGCAACGACCCGCTTCGCCGAGTGGGTGGTGCGCGCAGCCTGAATGCCCTCCCGAGAAAGTGAGCAAATGGGCTAACGTTGCGCGGGTGAACAACGCGAGCACCCGCATCCCGATCGGTGCCGACGGCTGTTACGCCGCCCCGATCGACGAGAAGAACTTCCAGATCTTCAACCCAGAGGGCAAGTCGCTCGGACTGGTGTGGGAGGTCACCGGCGAGCCCGGCGTGTTTCGGTGCGTGCCGACGTCGAACACGGGGCGACCGATCGCCGGAGGCATCCACGGTTCGCTCGTCGCCGCCGGTCTGCACTGCATCGCCCGCGCGAAGCTCTGAGGCGGGTCAGCGAGCGGCAGCGCCCCGGATGATCGCCAGCCGACGCTGCAGCCCCCCGATGGCAACACCCAGTTCGTCGCGCTCCCGGCCATGCCCCAGGCTCGACATCGCGGTGCCGGCCTCCTCGATCAGCAGCGTGAACAGACGCTCCTCGCTCGACACGGTGGTCACGCCGCCCGCGGCAGGAGGCGCTTCCACCACCACTCACCGGCCTTCGCATAGTGGTTGTGCGCGGTCAGCGCTTCAAGCGTGCCCGCCTCTTCGGTGAGCCCGACGAGCATCTCGTCGGCGGAGCGCAGGATGCCGCCCATCTCGTCACTGCACGCCGACACGTTCTCGGCGGCGCAGCGCAGGCGGTTGTTGAGGCGGTCGCGCACGCGGTAGGCGGTGACGAGGTCATCCTCGCGGCCGGCGACCGAGCGGGAGGGGTGCCGGGATCCGCTGCGGAATTCGAGCACGCGAACGGCCCATTCCGAGATGAGGTCCTCAGTGTCGTCCATGAGCGGTGCGGTGGTGGCATTCATCGTGACTCCGTGTGGGTGATCATCGTGAACTTCCAGCTGTGCGTGCCGCCGAAAGGAGAATGACGTCCGTCCCAACCCGAATGGAACGGACGCCAGGTCCACGAGCCGTTCTCCCCCGAGAACGAACTCCGTCTTACCGGCGATGCCCCTCGGCCTGCCGGCTGCTGATGCAACTATGACACATAACGCTCGTTATACCTAACGATTGTTTTAGAAAACTTTTGTTATGGCAAACAGGTGTTATGGTTTGGGAATGACGAGACAGGCCGATGCCCTCAAGAAACCGGCCCTCCTCGACCAGACGATCGACTTCCTCCTCGACAAGCCGCTCTCGGCACTCACCTTCCGGGCGCTCGCTTCGGCGCTGAGCGTGAGCACCTTCACCCTCGTGTATCACTTCGGCACCCGTGCCGACCTCGTCCGCGACATCATCGAAGCCATCGCCTACCGCCGCCGCGGGTTCGAGGCGGTCGCCGAGCCCGGCGAGCTCACCCTCGAGCGGTACCTCGACTCCCTGCAGCGCACGTTCGAGCTGACGCTGATGCCACGCAACCGCGCACTGCAGCGCCTCGAGTTCGAGGCGCAGATGCTCGAGGCCCTCGAGACCGAGCATCCGGTAACCCGCACCGCTCACCAGGAGCTGCAGACCACCCAGCAGCAGACCCTCGTCGCACTCGGCCTCGACGAGCAGGACGCCGCACTCGAAGGGCGGCTGATCATCGACATGTTCTACGGCATCCAGGTGGGTCTCGTCGTCAACGGCGACGACGATCGCGCGCGCGCCGCCTTCAGCCGCGCCCTGCAGCAGCATCGTGACCGCATCGTGTCACTGAGCGACCCCACCGCCCACCAGCTCTGAGTCGGGGAATCACCGCGACGAACGGATGACGCGCGCCACTCCACCCGTCGCCGTCACCCGCACCGTGTCACCGGCCACCACCACGGTGGCGCTCATCGCCGCGGCGAGGTCGAGGCGCTGCCAGGATCCGCCCGCGGCATCCGACCGGTCCAGCGGGTAGCCCGAGGGGATCTCGGTCTGCGCGAGCACGCTCCTGCGCTGAGCATCGGTGAGCGTGGGGAAGGTGGTGAGCAGCAGGTTCGACGCACCCGCCGGCACCGACGGGGGACGCCCGCGCGGGCCCGACTGCGGGAAACCGTAGGTCAGACGCTCCCCGAACACCTCAACGGCGCTCGCCCGGTTCACGACCCTCTGGGCGGAGCCGCCCGGAATCGACCGGCCCCCGTACGGGTCTGAGCGGTACGGGCTCTGATAGCGGATCGCCCAGGCGAGGCTGTGCCCGGTGGCCTTGCGCAGGTAGGCGAGGAGTTCGGCGCGGGCCGGTTGCAGCACCTCGGCGCGGTACGCGGCATCCGACCAGCGCGCCGCCAGCGCCGCCTCGCCCGCGATGCGCCCGCCCATCACGTCGAGCGGGTAGTGCACGCCGAGCACGATCCGGTTGTTGCCGTTCTCCGACGCGCGGGCGAGGATCTCCGGCCCCAGTTCCGGCAGCAGCGTCGCCAGGGTGAGACCGGCCTGGTAGGCGGTCATCGTGTGACCGCTCGGGAAGGAGCCGCCGAGGCAGAGTCCCGTGCTCCCGTAGGCGGCGTCGAGCGCCACGTCGTTCGGCGAGAACTGGTGGGTGGTGTCGGTGACCGGCGGCACGCGCGCGATGAGCAGGTCCCCGCGATCATCCGCCCACGGCGCGCCCGATCGGATGCCGCGCTGCGACGACGCGTTGGCCCGCGCGGGCGCGCACCCGGGCGAGTCGCCGGCGACGGGCGCGGCATCGGCATCGCTCGGCAGGTACGGGCGCGGGTGGCTGAACGCGGCCTTCGCCGCACCGGAGCCGAGGTACGCGCCCGAGGTTCCGTTCGAGCTGTTGATCAGTGCTTTCGTCAGTGGCAGCGCGCCCGACTCCATGCCCTTCACGTAGGCCTTGCCGAGCACTGCGCCCATACCGGTGGAGACGGTGATCGACTGGTCGTAGGCGGTGCCCTGCGCGTTCTGGTACTCCGAATCCTGCAGAGCCAGGAACCGCTCGGCAGCGGTCGCGTTCCGGTTGATCCACACCGCGAGGCGATCGTCATGCCGCAGCACCGCGGGGTCGCGCACCGTGCCGTGCAGGTCGTCGGCGCCGTCGGAGAGCCAGATCGAGTCGTATCCTGCCAGCAGGGCCACGGGATCGGGCTTCGAACCATCGCTCGGGAATCTCGGCTGGGTGACCGCGGCGAGCGCACCGGCCACCAGCACGGCGGCGACGGCGACGACGGATGCCGCCCCCAGCAGCCGCGCGCGCCGCGGCGCGAGCCGCTCGGTCACCGGTCCGGCCGTCGCGCCGCCGATGGTCTGCCGCAGCACGCCGACCGCCGTATCGACGTGCGGCAACCCGCGGCGATGACGCGCATGAGCCCATCGTATTTGGCGACGGCCGCCGCCGAGGCCACCGGTCTACCCGCGACGACAGATCCGACGCCGGCGAGGCCGCGGCGGCCTCACCGCGCCCGGAGCCGCCCGATCCGCCGCGCGACCACGCCGGCGAAGACCCCCGCGGCAACGGCGACCACCAGGCACAGGATGACGCCGACCAGCAGCCCCGCCTCGACCCCGGCATCCCGTGCGCCGTATCGCACCGCGAGCAGTCCGAGCGCAACGATGCCGCCGATGACGGCGATCACCAGCGCGCCGATGAACCGGCGCGTGAGGTCGCGGTGCGCGCCCTCGAGGGTCGGGTCGGGGCGTTCAAGCATCGCGGTCGCTCACGAGGCGTGAGTCTACGACGGCGGACCCGCGAATTGCTGAGCGAACAGCGACGCGAAGACCACGACGAGCGGAGCGCAGCCGGCGATGGCGAGCACGACCGCGAGCACCGACCTGACGACGGCCGATGAGCGAGACCGAGCCCGACGGATCGACCAGGCCAGCCCCCACGACACGGCGATGGCCACGATCGGCAGCACGGCGAACACGAGCGTCTCCAGCGTCCACACGTGGTCGCCGTGGACCGCCGACGCGATCTCCGCGCCGAGCGGCAGCAGCGCGATGATCCCCACGACGGCGCAGGCGCAGGCCGTCGCGATCCAGAGGGGGCGTCTGATTGTCGTCGGATCCGTCACCGCTCGATTATGCCGTGAGCCACCCCACGCGAATCTCCGTGCCGGGCGCGGCGCGGGTCAGGCGACCAGCGCACGCTGGCCGATCAGGTCCGCCGCGGCCGCGGCCCCGGACGTGGCGCGGATGCTGCCCCCCAAGCCGGCCGCCGCGGTGCGGTACGCGTCGTCAGCGAGCACCCGCGCGATCGCCTCTCCTATCGTCGCTGCCGTGGCCTTCGCGGGCAGGCACACGCCGGCACCCAGCTCCTCAATGCGACGGCCGATGATCGGCTGGTCGAATGCGAGGTTCATCGGCAGGATGACGAGCGGCAGGTCGTGCGCGAGCGCGAGCATGGTGGTCGAGTGGCCGCCGTGGCCGACGACCAGCGACACAGTCGGCATGAGGCGAGCGTGCGGCACGAATTGGTGCACCTCCACGGCATCCCAGGCGCGAATGCGCGCGGGATCGATCGCTGGACCGGTGGTCACGACGGCGCGAACGGGGAGGTCGGCCAGCGCATCCACGATCCGCTGCAGAGCCGGCTCCTGCCCGGCGACGTAGGTCGTGCTCAGACTCACCAGCACGGCGGTCGAGCCGTCCGCCGGCCGCGACGGCTGCGGGATGATCGGGCCAACGTACTCGAGGCGGATCGGTCGCGTCGGGCGGATGTCGAACTCCTCCAGCGTCGCCGCGATCAGCAGGTCGGTGTGCGTCCAGAGCCGCCACGGGTCCAGGCCTGTGAGGCGGGCGACGCCACCGGGCGCGCCCTTCGCCATCGTCTGCTCGACAGCACGGAACAGCGAGTGGACGAGCACGGCGTGCGGGATGCGCTCGCGGATCGCGGCGTCGAGCACGCCGTACAACAGGCAGTCGATCACCACCAGATCGACCGGATGCTCGCCGACCTCGCGCACGAGGTCGCGCCCCAGGCTGCGGCCTACGAGCAGACGCAGGAATCCGACCACGTTCTCCACGCCGTTCCGCGTGCCGGTGGCGGTCCACGGCCCGGGGCTGGAGAACGCGGCGAAGCCGAACCCCTCCGCTTCCAGCGCCGCGCGTTGCCCGGCCTGACCCAGGAACCGGATCTCGTCGCCGCGTGCCCGCAACTCGTGCGCTATCGCGACGGCAGGCGCCACGTTGCCTCCGCCGTCCCAGGTGACGAAGAGAATCCGAGCCATGTCACACGCTCCGTTCATCGATGGCGAGCACGGCATCCACCAGCAGACGCATCCGCTGTTCCGTCTCGTCGCGGCTCAGGGCGCGGTCGCGCCTGAGGATCTTCCAGGTGTAGGCATCGGTCGCCACGGCGAGCAGGTCGGCAACGGCGACACGGCGTTCCTCCGTCATCCGATCGAGCTGCGGGGCGAACACGGTCTCTACCCAGTCGCGGTGCAGGCGCTTTCCGCCATCCGTTATCCCGCGGATGCGCTCGTCGGTGGCCTCCTGGGCGAGGAGCGAGATGGACCAGTCGCCCCGCTGCTCGTAATGGTCCATGATCACGCGCACCGCCTCGCCGAGGTCGCCGACCGGGGCCTCCCGCTCCGCAGCGACCTCGCGATTCGCGAACGCGACCGCAGCGTCGAACAGTGAGGCTCGGCTGCCGAAGTGCCGCAGGATCGTCTGCACGCTCACGCCGGACCGCTCGGCGACATCCGCGAGCACGATCTCGACCGTGAGCTTCTCGCTGGCGAGCTCGACGGTGGCGCTCAGGATGCGCTCCCGGGTCTCGCGGGCTGCCGCGGATCGGGTTTCCATCGAGTAGGCGCGTGACTGTTTCATGTTAACGGTAATTAACACCAATTGCGCACGGGCGTCAAGGCTCTGCGAAAGCTCCGTGCGGCGCACGGATGCGTTCGCGCCGCGCCGACGCGAGCCTGGGATGCAGGGTCGCACCGTGCGACCGGACCAGGAGACACCCATGAACAGCATCCACATCTCACCGCGCTCGCTCGACGACGACGCACTCAAGGCACGCCACCGCGCCATGTGGGCATCGGGCGATTACGCCACCCTTGCCACGGACATCATCTGGCCGCTCGGGCCCCGGGTGGTGGATGCCGCGGGCATCCGCCCCGGCGACCGCGTGCTCGACATCGCGGCGGGCAACGGCAACGTGGCGATCCCGGCGGCTCTCCGCGGGGCATCCGTGATCGCCAGCGACCTCACCCCCGAACTTCTCGACCGCGGCCGACGCCTGGCGACCGAGGCGGGCGCCGAGCTGGAATGGCGCGTGGCCGATGCGGAGGACCTGCCGTTCGCCGACAACGCGTTCGACGTGGCGGTCTCGTGCGTCGGCATCATGTTCGCCCCGCACCACCGGCCCGCCGCGGACGAGCTGCTACGGGTCACCCGCCCGGGCGGACGCGTCGCGGTGCTGAACTGGACGCCCGGCGGGTTCATCGGGCGTCTCTTCGCGACCCTCGCGCCCTTCAACGCGCCGCTTCCCGAGGGCGCGTCGCCGGCACCGCTGTGGGGCGACGAGCGCCACGTGACAGGGCTGCTCGACGGGCAAGTCTTCGACGTGAGGGCCGAGCGCGGCACGCTGCGCGTCGACCGGTTCCCCGAACGCGGCGACTTCCGCAGGTACTTCGCCTCGCACTACGGTCCCACCATCTCCGTCTACGCACGCAATGCCGACGACCCCGCGCGGGTCGCGGAGTTGGATGCCGCGCTCGACGACCTCGCGGCGAGCGCGACCTCCGCCGACGGCACCATGGAGTGGGAATACCTGATGGTCAGCGGCACGGTGCGCTGATGCAGCTGCACCCTGAGCACGTGCTCGCTCTTCACCGTGCCGAGATCCAGCGTCGCGAACGCGATCGGGAACGCGTGCGCGCCGCGCTCAGCCGGATGCGGGGCGACGAGTGCGTGGGTCGCGTGACCGACCGCGACGATCGATGACGAGCACCCTCGGGCGCGCCCGGCACGTGGCTAGACTTGGCCGCGTGTCGGGCACGCTGCTGACGCCCCGCGAGCGCGCGGTGCTTGCTGCCATCGAGCGGCGACTCACCAACCCCGAGATCGCCGCGGAGCTCTATGTCTCGGTGCGCACGGTCGAAAGCCACGTCGCGAGCCTGCGTCGCAAGCTCGGTGCGGAGACCCGCGGCGAGCTGATCGCCGCAGCGGCCGAGAGCCGGTCGCGATCGGTGGATGTGCCGCACAATCCCCTCCGCGGCCGACACTCCGAGCTCGTGGATCTCGAGCGGCTTCTGGAGAGCCGCCGCTGGACGACCATCACGGGTGCTGGCGGTGTCGGCAAGACCCGCCTCGCCCTCGAGCACGCCCGGCGCTCGAGTCGCACCCCGATCGTCGTGGAGCTGGAGCATGCAGCCCCCGAGGACGTGCCCGCGCGGATCGCGCGAGCTCTCGGAGTCGAGTCGGTTGCCGGGGACCCCGTACCCGCGATCTCGACGGCGCTCTCCACGCACGACTACCTGCTGGTGCTCGACAACATCGACCGGGTCGGCGAGTCGGTGGGTGCCATCGTCTCCCGCGTGAGGTCCTTCGCCGCAGACCTCCAGGTGCTCACCACCTCGCGCACCCCGGTCGGTCACCCTGCCGAGGCCGTCCTCCCCCTCCAGCCGCTCCAGGTCGACGGCCCCGACTCCCCCGCGCTGCTGCTCCTGCTCGACCGGCTCGACGGATCGCGGATGCTGGGTTCCGGGGACCGCGCCGCGGCCGCGAGCATCGCCGCGCGGCTCGACGGCGTTCCGCTCGCGCTGGAGCTCGCGGCATCCGTCGCCCGCCACCTGCCGCTGGAGGAACTGGATGCCCGGCTCGCTGACGGCTTCGGCAGCCTCGACCGCGCGGCCCCCGCAGGAAAGCACCGCACGCTCGAGACGGCGTTCGAATGGACGTGGGACCTGCTCAGTGACGAGGAGCGCGACGTGCTGCGGAGTCTCGCCGCACTGCCGAGGAGCTTCGACTTCGAGCTCGCCGCAGCGGTGACCCACCCGCACGTCGAGGGGACAGTGCTGCGACTGCTCGACCACTCCCTGCTCGTCGCCACCGAGCACGCGCCGCGGCGCTTCCGGCTGCTCGCCGTGCTGCGCGAGTTCGTGCACGCCCGCACCGATCCCGGCCGCATCCGGGCCGTGCGCGAACGGCACGCGGAGTACACGGCGGTGGTCGTCGAGAGGTTCATCGCGAACGCCCGCACTCACGACGGCGTCGAGGCGATGCGAACCTCGGCCGCCCTCTGTCCGGAGGCGAACGCCGCCCTGCGGTGGACGCTCGCCGCCGACCATCCGCTCGCGCCCGAACTCGCGAGCGCGTTGGCCATGGGGGTGGAGCAGTACGGCGCCGACGTCGACAGCGTCAACGCCCTGGTGCTGGCCGGCCGCAGCGAGCTGGTGCGGTCGCGGGCGACCGCGGAGCAGCTGCTCGCGCTCGGTGCCGCGATCGCGTTCACCGACACCGGGCTGGTGAACGAACTCGCGGCGATCGCCGCCGATCGCGCCGACGACGAGCTGAGCAGGCTCGCCGCCCTCCACCTGGCGGGCATCGCGACCGCCTACCGGCAGGGCGGAGCCGACGCCATCGCCACGCTCGACGAGGCCGAGCGACTCGCCATCGCGCTCGACGATTCGTGGCAGGCGGGCGCCATCAGCCAGATGCGCGGCATCGCGCTGGCCGGCAACCCGGCGCGTGACGCCGACGCCGCCCTCGCCGCACTGGACACCGCTGCGCGCCGCTTCGCTCGGGCCGGCGATCGCACCCACGTTCACAACTGCCGCTACATGATGGCCCTCATAGCGGCGGAGAACGGCATCGCCCTCGACCGCGCGCCGAGCTGGGCTGCGGATGCCGCGGCCTACGCCGAGTCCACGGCGAACCGCCACGAGCTCGCCCACGCACAGCTCGCGCAGGCGATGCTGGGCTCCGGAGCGCGCACGGCGCAAGCGCTCGTCGCGGACTTCCGGAGTTTCGGAGACCTCCGCTGTGTGTACCGCAGCCTGGTGCTGCAGTCGCAGGATCTCGCTCCGACCGCACGCATCCCGCTGCTCGAGGAGGCCGTGACGGTGGCGGAGACGGCGGACGACCACCGTCGACGTGCCGCCGCGCTCGCCGCGATCGCCCAGGCGCACGCCGAGCGCGGAGACTCCGGCCTCGCCTTCGCGGCGCTCGATCGGCTCGCCGAGACCGAGGGTGCGGAGGCCGCCCGCGCCGCGTGCCCGCCCGCCCTCCTGAGCCGGTACCGCCCAGAGCCTTCCTGAACCCGGCAAACGCGTCTACCGTCACGCACATCGGGCACCTGCGGCATGAGGCGCCCGGTCGACTCGAAGAGGAGTGACGGATGCGCGGTGCGCGGCTGCGAACTTTCAGGCGGGGGATTACCGGGCGAGCGAGGTTGAGGCGGGGAACGCTGCTCGGCACGACCGTGCTCGCGGCCGGCACCCTTCTTCTCACGGCCTGCGGCTCCGGCAGCGCTCCCGGACCGGCCTCGATGACGGCGCACGGCCCGATCTCCATCTGGTACTCCAACAACGCGCAGGAGGTGGCCTGGGGCAAACAGGCCGTCGCGGCCTGGAACTCGAGCCACCCCGACGAGAAGGTCACCGGCCAGCAGATCCCGGCGGGCAAGACCAGCGAAGAGGTGATCGGGGCATCCATCACGGCCGGCAACGCACCGTGCCTCATCTACAACACCGCGCCCGCCGCGGTCGGCCAGTTCCAGAAGCAGGGCGGCCTCGTCGACCTCTCGACGTTCCCCGGCGGCGCGAAATACATCGAGGATCGTTCCGGGGCGCTCGCCAAGCAGTACCAGGACGCCAAGGGCGACTACTACCAGATGCCGTGGAAATCCAATCCGGTCGTGATCTTCTACAACAAGAAACTGTTCGCGAAGGCGGGGCTCGACCCGGACAACCCCAAGCTCTCCACCTACGCCGACTTCATCGCCACGTCGAAAAAGCTCGTCGCCGCGAAGGTGGCGCCGCACGCCATCCTGCCCGCACCGACCAGCGAGTACTTCCAGCTGCACAACGACTTCTACCCGCTCTACGCCGCGGAGAGCGGCGGCGAACTGCTGATCAAGAACCACAAGGCCACCTTCGACAACCAGGCCGGGCTGGATGTCGCCCGGTTCTGGTCGACCATGTACAAAGACAAGCTGGCCGGCCAGGAGGCGTACGCGGGCGACGCGTTCGCCGACGGCCAGGCCGCCATGGCGATCGTCGGCCCGTGGGCGGTCGCGGTCTACAAGGGCAAGGTGGACTGGGGCTCGGTGCCGGTCCCGACCAAGAACGGCATCCCCGCTGACGAGACGTGGACCTTCAGCGACGCGAAGAACGTCGGGCTCTACACCGCCTGCGAGAACAAGGCCACGGCGTGGGACTTCCTGAAGTTCTCGACCAGCGCGGACCAAGACAGCAAGCTGCTCTCGATGACCGGCCAGATGCCGATCCGCACCGACCTCTCGACCACCTACGCCGACTACTTCGCCAAGAACCCGGCGTACAAGGCCTTCGGCGACCAGGCCTCGCGCACGGTCGAGGACCCGCCGGGGCCGAACGCGATCGAGGAGATGCAGTTCTTCCGCGACGCGTGGTCGCGGTCCGTGATCTTCCAGGGCGGCGACCTCAAGGGGTCGCTCGCGGGAGCCGCCGCGCGGCTCGACCACATCGAGACGCAGCCCTAGGAGGCACCCATGACCACCACAGTCGAACGACCGAAACGCGGTTTCCGCCCGCTCGGGCGCAACCCGCTCGGTCTGCTATTCAGCGCGCCGTACCTCATATTCGTGCTCGCGATCTTCGCGTTCCCGGTGCTGTACTCGGTGTGGATCTCGTTCCACGACTTCTTCTTCGCGGCCCCGGGGGCCACGGTCGCGCGGCCATGGGTCGGCTTCGACAACTACATCACCGCCCTGACCGACCCGGCCGTGATCCGCTCGTTCGGCAACGTGGGCATCTTCCTCATCATCAACGTGCCGCTCACCGTGGTGCTCTCGATGCTGCTGGCGACCGCACTCAATCGGGTGGTGCACGCCAAGACCTTCCTGCGGGTGAGTTACTACATCCCGTATGTCACCGCGAGCATCGCGGTGGTGGCCGTCTGGAGCTTCCTGTTCAACGGGGCCGGGATCGTCAACCACATCCTGGGTCCGCTGGCGCCCGACCCGTCGTGGCTGATCAACAAGTACTGGGCGATGCCGATCATCGCGCTCTTCGTCACCTGGAAGCAGCTCGGCTTCTACATCCTGCTGTACCTGGCCTCGCTCCAGAACGTGCCCAAGGAGCTCTACGAGTCGGCCGCGACGGATGGCGCGGGCGCCGTGCGCAGCTTCTTCTCCGTGACCGTGCCGGGCGTGCGCACCGCCACGCTGCTGGTGCTGCTGGTCTCCACGGTCACCGGCGCCAACCTCTTCACCGAGCCCTATCTGCTCACCAACGGCGGCGGCCCGGACGGGGCATCCGCGTCTCCCGTGCTGATCATGTACCAGAAGGGCATCGAGCAGGGGCAGCCCGACATCGCCGCGGCGATCGGGGTCGTGCTGGTCGTGATCGTGCTGATCATCGCCTTTTTCCAGAACCGATTCGCCGGAGGGCGGGACTGATGAGTGCGTACACCGAGGAACAGTCCGAGGCGCTCGCCGATCTCGAGCAACCGATCACGACGGCCAAGCCGAAGCGCCGCCCCCGCAGGGTCAAGGACTCCGACCCGCGGATGTCGCGGGGCCAGGCGATTCTGCGTGGCGTGGTGCTCGGCCTCGGCGCCATCGCGTTCCTGTTCCCGTTCTATTACATGATCATCGGGTCGCTGCAGACCAAGCTCGACACCACCGTCGGCGGTCTGCTGCCGAACCCGGCCAACATCAGCGGCACCAACTACGTCGAGATCAACAAGAGCATCAATCTCTTCCAGGGGCTGGTGAACTCGGGCATCTTCACGGGCGGCGTGCTGCTGTGCACGATGGTGTTCGGACTGCTGGTCGGCTACGCGCTCGCCCAGCTGCAGTGGCGCGGCCGCGGTGTCACGTTCGCGCTCGCGCTCCTGGTGCAGGTCGTGCCGTTCCAGCTGCTGATCATCCCGCTCTACGTGCTCATCGCGCGCGACTACGGGCTGGCCGACAACTACCTCGGCATGATCCTTCCGTTCGCCATCAACTCGACGGCGGTCATCATCTTCCGCCAGTACTTCCTGCAGCTGCCGCGCGAGATGTTCGAGCAGGCCAGGATCGACGGCGCGGGCGAGTTCCAGATCCTCCGCAGGATCGCGCTCCCGCTCGTGCGCCCGGCGCTCATCACCGTCGTGCTGCTCACGTTCATCGGGCCGTGGAACGAGTTCCTCTGGCCGTTCCTCATCACCAAGAACGCGGAGCTGCAGCCGCTCGCCGTCTCGCTCGCCAACTACATCAGCAACGTGGCGAACACGGCGTCGAATCCCTTCGGCGCCACGCTCGCGGGTGCGGCCGTGCTGGCGGCGCCCGTGGTCATCCTGTTC
Organism: uncultured Lacisediminihabitans sp.; assembly: GCA_966212465.1. GTDB lineage: Bacteria > Actinomycetota > Actinomycetes > Actinomycetales > Microbacteriaceae > Lacisediminihabitans. Next base: position 10,707 of record CBIHRK010000003.1, on the reverse strand, counting down.
ATCGTCTTCCAGCGATACTTCATCTCGACCGACATCGGATCGGGAGTAAAGGGTTAACACATGACTTTTCCGTACACACTCACGCGCGCCGGAGTGATCATGACGCCCGAGCCCGGGAACGACCTCGAAGCCGAAGGCGTGCTCAATCCGGCGACCGGCCACTCCCCGGACGGCACGCTCTACCTGCTGCCGCGACTCGTGGCGAAGGGGAACGTGAGCCGGGTGGGTCTGGCCCGCGTGGTGATCGAGGGCGGGATGCCCGTGGGCGTCGAACGCGACGGCATCGTGCTGGAACCCGACAGGGGGTGGGAGCGCGGGTTCGCCAACGCCGGCGTCGAAGATCCGCGGGTCACGTTCATCCCGCGGCTGGGACTGCACGTGATGACGTATGTGGCGTACGGGCCGCTCGGACCGAAGACGGCGGTGGCGACATCCGTCGACCTGCGCACCTGGACCCGGCTGGGACCGGCGCTGTTCGCCTACGACGACGCGCTCGACATGGATCTGAACCTGTTCCACAACAAGGACACCGTCTTCTTCCCGGAGCCGGTGATCGCGCCGGACGGGGTGGAGAGCTTCGCCGTGCTGCACCGACCCATGTGGGATCTCGACGAGATCAAGAAGGGCCAGGGCGTGCGCGTGCCCGCGGGCATCACCGACACCCGGCAGAGCATCTGGATCGCGTACATCCCCGTCGCAGACGTCGAGCGCGACATCCGCGCCCTCGCGTTCTGGGGGCAGAGCCGGTTCCTCGCCGGCCCGGAGTTCCCGTTCGAGGCGCTCAAGATCGGCGGCGGGCCTCCCCCGATCCGCGTTCCCGAGGGCTGGCTCCTGCTGCACCACGGCGTGACCGGCGAGCTGATCCCGAACACCGATCAGCAGCCGAACGTGAACTACGCGGCCGCCGCCATGATCCTCGACGGCGACGACCCATCGAAGGTGATCGCGCGCACCGCCGAGCCGCTCCTCGCCGCGGAGACGGAAGACGAGCGCAGCGGCATCGTGCCGAACGTCGTCTTCCCCACCGCGATCGAGGAGATCGAGGGGCAGCGCTTCGTCTTCTACGGCATGGCCGACTCGAAGATCGGGGTGGCGCGGCTCGACCGGGTGGACTCAGCTCACCAGGCGTAGTCCTCCGGGGCGGTCTTGTGGCCGGGGAAGATCTCGTCGAGGCGGTCGAGCGTCTGCTGCTCGAGTCGCACGTCGAGGGCGCGGATGGCGGCATCCAGCTGATCGGAGGTGCGCGGGCCCACGATGGGCGCGGTCACCGCCGGCTGGTGCAGCAGCCAGGCGAGCGCGAGATCGCCCGGCTCGATGCCGAGTTCGTCGGCGAGCGCCTCGTACTGCTCGATCGCATCGCGGTTCGCGGCGAGGTCGTCCGCTGCGCGGCCCTCCAGGCGGCGCTTGCCCTCGTTCTGCTTGCGCAGCACGCCCCCCAGCAGTCCGCCGTTGAGGGGCGACCAGGGGATGAGGCCCAGGCCGTTCTCGACGGCCGCCGGGATGACTTCCAGCTCGATCGTGCGCTGCAGGAGGTTGTACAGCGACTGCTCGCTCACGAGGCCGACGAAACCGCGGGCGCGCGCCTCGGCCTGGGCGGTGGCGATGTGCCAGCCGGCGAAGTTGCTGCTGCCCGCGTAGAGGATCTTGCCCTGCGCGACCGCGGTCTCCATGGCCTGCCAGATCTCGTCCCACGGGGTCGAGCGGTCCACGTGGTGGAACTGGTAGATGTCGATGTAGTCGGTCTGCAGGCGGGAGAGGCTGGCATCCAGGGCACGACGGATGTTGAGTGCCGACAGCCCGCCCTCGTTGGGCCAGTCGCCCATGTCGCCGTAGAGCTTGGTGGCCAGGACCGTCTTCTCGCGTCGTCCGCCGCCCTGGGCGAACCAGCGGCCGAGGATCGACTCGGTGCCGCCGGGGCCGAGGTCGCCGCCGTAGCGGTTGGCCGTGTCGAAGTAGTTGATGCCGTTCGCGTGAGCGGAGTCCATGATCGCGAACGAGTCGTCCTCGCTGGTCTGCGAACCGAAGTTCATGGTGCCGAGGCACAGGCGCGAGACGGTCAGGCCGGAGCGGCCGAGGTGTGTGTAGTCCATGGTGCGTAGGGTGGCCCTGCCGGGGCGGATTGTCCAGTCATCCGGATTCCGCCCCTTCCGGGTCAGCGACGAACCGAGCTGCGCCCGCGCACGGCGATCCAGATCACGAGCACGATGACGGCGCCGATGATCGAGCCGATGATGCCGGCCGGCTGGAAGAAGCCGCCCGCGGGGTCGGCGTGGAAGAGGAGGAAGCCGAGGAATCCGCCCACGAAGGAGCCGACGATTCCGAGCACCAGGGTCATCCCGATGGAGAGGTTCTGACGGCCGGGGACGAGCAGTCTGGCCACGGCACCGGCGATGAGGCCGATGACGATGATGCTGACGATGAGTCCGAGCATGGGAGTTCTCCTTCTGTGTGCGACCGGACCGTGTGTCTGGCCGCACTCTCACACAACAGGAATCGGGGGTGGGCCGGTACACCCCTAGGTGGGTAATGTGGGCGCGTGACCCTCACCACGACGCGCCCGCTCACGATCGCGCTCGTGGACGACTACGACGTGGTGCTGAAGGGTCTCGCCCACATGTTCGACGAGTACCGGGACAGGGTGGTCGTCGCCGAGATCGACTCGAACGCCGCGCTCGACGACACCATCGACATCGTAATGTACGACTCGTTCGCCCAGCCCGAATCCGACCAGCAGGAGCTGCACGCACTCGTGCGCAACCCGAAGGCCGGGAACGTGGTGGTGTACACCTGGAACTTCGAGCCGACCCTGGTGGAGAGCGCGCGCGAGCAGGGCGTGAAGGGCTATCTATCCAAGACTCTGCCCGCCCGGGAGCTGGTGGCGGCACTGGAGGCGGTTCATGCCGGTGATGAGGTGATCAGCACGCCGCCGCGCCGGGCGAGCAGTGCACTCGGGCTCGACTGGCCCGGCCGTCGGGAGGGCATCACCGATCGCGAGTCCGAGATCCTCGCGCTCATCACCCAGGGCAAGAGCAATGCCGAGGTCGCCGCGCTCACCTATCTCAGCCCGAACACCGTGAAGTCCTACATCCGCAACATCTACCGCAAGATCGGCGTGCAGTCCCGCACGCAGGCGGTGCTCTGGGGCATGTCCCACGGCTTCACCCCCGACCACCACCGCATAGCCCACTGGCTAGGCGGCCCCTAACGAGCGCCGAGGGGCCTTAGATTGTCGCTTTTGATCCTCAAAAAGCGACAAGCTAAGGCCCCTCGGGGATGTGGGGGCGTGGGGGTGGCGTTCAGGGGAGCGATGTATCGTTATGTATCGCTTCTACGTGAGGACCCCACATGCGTGACTCTGCTTCTGCCGCCGGCTTCGATCTGTGGGAGGCCGTCGACGGCATCCGCGAGGCCATCGCCCCGCGCGTCTTGGCCCGGATGGGCCGAGGTGACATCCGCACCGCCATCCTGCTCGCCCTCGCAGAGGAGCCGATGCACGGCTACCAGGTGATCCAGTCGATAGAGACGCGGTCACGCGGCGCGTGGAAGCCGAGCCCTGGATCCATCTACCCCACGCTGCAGCTGCTCGCCGACGAGGGCCTCGTCACCTCCGAGCAGGTCGGCGAGCGCAAGGTCTACTCCCTCACCGAGGCCGGTCGCCAGGTCGCCGAGGAGTCGTCGAACGAGCCGCACCCCTCCGACTCGCGCCGGCCGTGGAACGACGAGCGCGCCGCCCTGCCGAAGGCGGGCGCCAAGCTGGCCTCCGCGATCGGACAGGTCGCGCACAGCGGAACCACCAAGCAGGCGGAGAGCGCGGTGGCCGTCATCGACGAGGCCCGTCGCAAGCTCTACGCGATCCTCGCCGAGGACTGAGGGGATGCCGCCGCCTCGCGGCACCAGCACAGCCCTGCCGACCGACCGGGTGCACCGCGCCCGCTATCGCCGCATCATGCGCTTCGCGTCGAGCGCGCTCGCGCAGACCTGGTGGTATGAGCTCTTCCTCCCCCGGATCGGGCTCGGCCGGTTCGCGGCCCGGTCGCGGACCCGCCGCGTGCAGCACCTCGCCCGACGGTTCCACGACCTCGCGGTCGACCTCGGCGGCCTGATGATCAAGGTCGGACAGTTCCTCTCCTCCCGACTCGACGTGCTGCCGCCCGAGATCACCCGCGAGCTCGAAGGCCTGCAGGACGAGGTGGCGCCGGACCCGTTCGACGCGATCCGTCGCCAGGCCGAGTTCGAACTCGGGATGCCGCTCGAGCACGCCTATGCCTCGTTCGAGCCGGTGCCGATCGCCGCGGCATCCCTCGGCCAGGCCCACCGCGCGACCCTCTCCTCCGGCATCGCCGGCGACCTCGGCTTCGCGGATGTCGTGGTGAAGGTGCAGCGGCCCGGCATCGAGCAGATCGTCGAGGTCGACCTGGCGGCACTGCGCCGCGTAGCCCGCTGGCTCTCCCGGGTGCGGATCGTCTCGTCGCGGGCGGATGCGCCGGCGCTCGTCGAGGAGTTCGCCACGACCTCGCTCGAAGAGATCGACTACCTGCATGAGGCCGCGAACGCGGAACGCTTCGCCGAGGACTTCGCGAGCGACCCCCGCATCGCCGCGCCCGTGGTCGTCTGGGAGCGCACCGCCCTGCGCGTGCTGACGCTGGCGGATGTCACGGCCATCAAGATCAGCGACGTCGCGCGGCTGCAGGCGGCGGGCATCGACCCCGCGGCGGTGGCGAAGGAGCTGGCCCGCTCCACGTTCCAGCAGATCTTCGTGGCCGGGTTCTTCCACGCGGACCCGCACCCCGGCAATATCTTCGTCACCCCCGGAGTCGACGGCGAGCAGTGGCGGCTCGACTACGTCGATTTCGGCATGATGGGCGAGATCTCGGACTCGCTGCGCTCGGGTCTGCGCGACTTCATCCTCGCGGCCGTGGCCCGCGACAGCCGCGCTCTCGTCACCTCGCTAGACCGGCTGGGCGTGCTGCTCAGCACCACGGACACCGACGAGCTCGAACGGGCGATGACCGCCCTGTTCGACCGCTTCGGCGGCATGGGAATCGCCGAGCTGCAGGCCGTCGACCCGCGGGAGCTCCAGGCCTTCGCGCGCGGCTTCGGGGAGACCATCCGCTCCCTGCCGTTCCAGCTGCCGGAGAGCTTCCTGCTTCTCATCCGCACCATCTCTCTCATCTCGGGCGTGACGAGCGCGCTCGACAGGGACTTCAACATGTGGGATGCCGTCGACCCCTTCGCGCGCACCGTGCTGAGCAACTCCGGCACGGGTGCCCTCCGCGACGCGGGCAGGAACGTCGTCTCCTACGCCAGCACCCTGGCCCGCCTGCCCCGTCGCCTCGACGAGCTGGCGACGCGCATCGACCGCGGCCAGGTCGCCGTGAAGACGCCCGACGTCGATCGCCGCCTGCGGTCCATCGAGCGGTCCCTCGGTCGGCTCACGTCGGCGATCGTCTTCGCCGCGCTCGTGGTCGGCGGCGTGCTGATCCACCACGACATCCCGGTGCTCAGCTGGGTGATGATCGGTGCGTCGGCACTCCCGCTGCTGCACGTGATCGCCACCGCGCGCAGACGCTAGGAGCGCAGCACACGCAGCTCCCACGGCCGCAGGGCGTCGCGGTCCGGTTCGGCGACCGGCGGATAGTTGGCGAGCACGACGCGGGATTCGGCACCCGAGGCGACCGGCGGCAGCGGGATGTCGCCACCCCCGCAGTTCGCGAGCACCAGGAGCGACGAGTCGCCCCACCGCCGCACGTACGCGAAGAGGTCGGGATGCCCGCCCTCCACCAGCGCGAAGTCGCCGCGCACGATCACCGGGTCGCTGTGCCGCAGTCGGATCAGCTCGCGGTAGAACGCGAACACGGAGTCGGGGTCGTGCACCTGATCGTGGGCGTTCAGCTGCGCGGTGTTCGGGTTCACCCCGATCCACGGGCGACCCCGGGTGAACCCGCCGTTCGGCCCGGACGACCACTGCATGGGGGTGCGCGCGTTGTCGCGTCCCGCGCGCCGGATGCCGTCGAAGGCGGCCCGGGCGGCCGCATCGCCGGAGCTCGCCGCCAGCGCGTAGAAGTTGCGCGACTCGATGTCCCGGATCTCGTCGATAGACGAGAAGTGCCCGTTCGTCATGCCGAGCTCCTCGCCCTGGTAGATGAACGGGGTGCCCCGCTGCAGGTGCAGCACGGCGGCGAGGAGCTTCGCCGACCGGGCCCAGTGCTCCCCGTCGTCGCCGAAGCGGCTGACCACCCGGGGCTGGTCGTGGTTGTTCCAGTAGAGGCTGTTCCAGCCGACATCCGCGAGGCCGTCCTGCCAGCGGGCGAACGACTCCTTCAGCTCCGTGACGCTGGCGGGCCGGTGATCCCACTTGCCGAGCGCGCCGTGGTCGAGACCCACGTGCTCGAACTGGAACACCATGTCGAGCTCGTGCCGTGAGGGGTCGGTGAACAGGCGCGCCTCGTCCACGGTCACGCCGGGCATCTCCCCCACCGTCAGGTAGCGGTCGCCGCTGTCGCCGAAGACCTCGCGGTGCATCTCCTGCAGGAACTCGTGGATGCGCGGGCCGCCCCCGTAGAACGGGAATCCGTCGCCCCACACCCGCCCCGGTGCCACGACGCCGTCAGGCAGCGAGGTGTCTTTCGAGATGAGGTTGATGACATCCATGCGGAACCCGTCGACTCCCCGCGCGAGCCACCAGCGCATCATGTCGTACACGGCGTGCCGCACCTCGGGGTTCTCCCAGTTGAGGTCGGGCTGCTTGCGCGAGAAGAGGTGAAGGTAGTACTCGCCCGACTCGGGGTCGAGGGTCCAGCTGGGGCCGGAGAAGAACGACTCCCAGTTCGTCGGCTCGGCACCCGGCTCGCCCGCGGCGAAGCCGGGGCGGGGCGGCCGCCACCAGTACCAGTCGCGCTTGGGGCTGTCGACGGATGACGCCGACTCGACGAACCACGGATGCTCGTCGGAGGTGTGGTTGACCACGAGGTCCATCACCAGCTTGATGCCCCGGCGGTGCAGCTCCGCCACCAGGGCGTCGAAGTCTTCGAGCGTGCCGAACTCGGGATCGATCGACCGGTAGTCGCTGATGTCGTAGCCGTTGTCGTCGCCGGGCGAGGCGTAGATCGGCGACAACCAGACGGCGTCGACGCCGAGTGCCGAGAGGTGGTCGACGTGCTCGAGGATGCCGCGCAGATCCCCCATCCCGTCGCCGTTCGAGTCCGCGAAGCTGCGGGGATAGATCTGGTAGACCACGGCGGACGCCCACCACGCCTCGGCCTCGTCCGGTCCCGCTCCGGCGGTGACGGTGATCGCGTCGGTCATGCCGCCGACTCCGATCCGTGGTCCTGCGTGATGTAGACGAGCTGCCAGGTGCCGAAGTCGGGCAGCTCGGCCGTGGCGACATCCCCGTCGCGGGTGACAGGCACGTCGACGAGCCGGCGCGAGCCGTCCGGGTCCGCCACCCGAACCCGGGCGGAACCCGGACCGTCGAGCCGGAAGCGCAGCGTGCCCGCACCGGGGCGGCTCTGCTCGGCGCGCGGGGCGTCCCAGGCCGTGTCCGCCTGCGCCAGCAGGTTGATCAGGTGCACGACGAGCCCGTCCCGGGTGCGGGTGATGCGGCGCCAGATGGTGCCGGCGGTGGCCGTCTCGGCGAGCGCGGCGTCGCTGAAGCGCACGTCGCAGTCCCCGTTGTAGTCGCCGGCGAGACTGCCGGTGACCTCGACGATGTCCGGATCGAGCAGCAGGGCGTCGTGCTCGACGAGGAAGTCGTACCACCGGGTCAGCAGCCGCGCCGTCGATTCCTCGACCTCGTGATTGCGCACGTAGTAGGGGTCCACCAGGATCCGGTCGCCCTCGCCCGCGAGCAGCTGCGTCGCCCCGTGGGAGAAGAGGGCGGCCATGGTCAGCGCGGTGGAACGATCGGCGACCTCCGCGGGCACCGAGTCGTAGACGTGCTGGTAGGCGGCCACCACCACCGGAAGGGTGCCGCCCGCGGCGCGGGCGCGCGTCACCACCCGGGCGAGGGCGTCGAGCGAGTCGTGCGGATGCCACACCTCCACGTAGATCGCCTGCTGCGGCGACGACGCGGTGCGCCAGGTGGGGAAGTCGTTGACGTTGTTGAAGACGAGCGTCGCACTCGGCACGGCCTCGCGCACCGAACGGATGATGTCGACGAACGACTCCTCGACATCCACCGCGCGGCCGTCGGGCCGGGAGGCACGCTTCGGGTAGCCGTACTGGTCGAGGTGGAATCCGTCGAAGCCGACGGTCTCGACGGCGGCCGCCAGCTGACCGGTGAAGCTCGCCTGCCAGTCCGGCGCGGCCGGGTCGACGAGGAACAGGAAGTCGCCGAGGCCGTAGGGCTTCCCCGTGGCGGTCAGGAGAGCATCGTGCTCCCACGCCTGCCACTCCTCCGGCCCGACCGCGTACACCGCGGCGTAGCCGAGCGAGCGCGCGCCGGCATCGCGGATGGCGCGCACCAGTGCCCGCACCGTGTCCAGCGCCACCGGCTGACCGAGGGCGTCGTCGTAGCGTTCGCCGCCGCCGAGCAAGTCGGCGTGCCGGTACGCCCAGTCGTAGAACTGGATGTCGGTGAGGTGCAGGCGTCGCACGGTGTCGACGAGCCCGGCCGGGTCGCGGTCCGGCCGGAAGTCCACGGCGAAGCCGTAGCGCATCCGGGGTTCGACGCCCACGATCACGGCGGTGCGCAGCACCCCTTCTGCGGTCTCCAGCTCCACGCCGTAGCCGCCGGCGGGCAGCGGAGCGAGGCGGATGTCTCCGCCCGCGTACTCCGAGCGCGCGACCTCATCGCCCAGACCCCACACCGTGACGGTGCCGCTCCGGGCACCCCGCACCTCGACGACGATCTCGTCGCCGGGCGCGTAGTGCGCTCGGCGGGGAAGAAGCTCTGGCATGGTCATCCTTTCAGCGCCCCGGCCGCGAGGCCCTGGACGAAGTAGCGCTGGAACACGAGGAACACCACGATCACGGGCACGACGGCGATCAGCGACGCAGCGAAGACGAGTCCCCACTGGGTGGCGTTCTCGCCCTGGAAGAGGGCGATGGCGAGGGGCAGCGTGCGGTTGTCCGGGTTGTTGATCATGGTCAGGGCGATGGGGTACTCGTCCCAGCCGTTGAGGAAGGTGAAGATCGTGGCCGCGGCGAGCGCCGGGCGCGCGAGGGGGATCGCCAGCCTCCAGAACCGCGTCCACGCGTTGGCGCCGTCCATCTGCATCGCCGAGTCGAGCTCGGCCGGCACCGAGGCGAAGAATCCGCGCAGCAGGAAGGTGTTGAACGAGAGGGAGCCGGCGATGTAGAAGACGATCAGGCCGGGCAGCGAGTCCAGCAGGTGCAGGTTCTTGGCGAGCACGTACTGAGGGATGAGCAGCATCACCGCGGGGATCGTGAGCCCGGCGAGCAGCACCCGGAAGATGGTCTCCTTGAACCGGAACTCGAACCGGGCGAACGCGAACGCCATCATCGAGCTCAGCAGCACCGAGCCCGCGGTCGAGACCAGGGTCACGATGAGCGAGTTGACGAAGTAGAGCGCGAAGTTCTGCGACGTCACGGCCTGCACGTAGTTGGCGGTGGTCGCCGGATGCGGGATGAACTGCGGCGGCATGGTGAGCACGTAGGCCTGGGCCTTGAAGCTGGTCGACACCATGTAGACGAACGGCGTGACCATGATCGCGGCGCCGATGACGAGGATCGCGTATCGCGCGACGACCGGCACCACGCGCCGGCCGGGTGCGGTCGCCCGGATCGTGGTCATGCGAGCGCCTCGCCGTCACGCTCGCGGGCGATGCGCAGCTGGATCACGGCGAGCACGAAGACGAGCACCGTGAGGATGACCGCCAGTGCCGAGCCGTAGCCGAAGTCGAGGTAGGTGAAGGCCTGGGTGTACATGTAGCTGAGCACGACGTCCGTCTGCCCGACGGGGCCGCCGCCGGTGATCAGCTGCACCGACGCGAACACGTTGAGTCCGCCGATGACGAGCATCACGACGAGGAACACCGTGGCGGGACGGATGGCGGGCAGCGTGACGGCGCGGAAACGCTGCCAGCGGTTCGCGCCATCCATCTCGGCCGCCTCCTCGAGCGATTCGGGCACGCCCTGCAGTGCGGCGAGGTAGATCATCATCGACCAGCCGACGCCCTTCCAGATTCCGAGGAGGCAGATCACGACGAGGGCGGTGCCCCGGCTCGACAGCCACGAGACGTCGCTGTTCATGAGGTGAAGGAAGTCGTGCAGGGTGAAGTTGACGAGCCCGCTGTCGGCGAACAGGTATTTGAAGAGCAGGGAGACCACGACCCAGCTGGTGACCACCGGCAGGTAGAACAGCACCCGGAAGACGGGCTGCGCCGGGCTCTTCTTCTTGAGGAGCACCGCCACGCCGAGGCCCAGCAGGATCTGCGGCGCCACGGTGGCGAGCATGTAGATGCCGCTGTTGGAGAGGCTGAGCCAGAAGTGCGCGTCGCGGAAGGCGCGCACGAAGTTGTCGAGCCCGATGAACTGGCTCACGGCTCCGGCCACGATCTTCCAGTCGAAGAGGCTCATCTGGAAGGCCTGTACGGCCGGGTAGACGATGAAGACCACGAACAGCACCACGCCGGGGGCGAGGAAGAGGTACGGGGTGGGAGAGGTTCTGCGTCTCGAGCCGCGGCGGGTGCGCCGCGGATCGGAGGCGGGAGCGGGCGGTGCGGCGGGAGTGACGCCCGCCGCACC